>NZ_JBIRTH010000031.1:0-1033 GCF_044334565.1 Micromonospora sp. NPDC020750 | reverse complement strand
GTCAGGCGAAGCAGTTGGGGATGTGGCCGGTGCAGTTGGTGGGGTCGTTGTCGATGACGATGGATTCGTCGTCGAGGCGGACTGTGCCGTCGTTGTTGACGATGCCGCCGGCGATGTCGTAGGGCTTGTTGGTGTCGGTGGCGGTGTTCTTGGTGATTTTGGTGTTGATGATGTTGACCCGGCCGCGGTTGTTGAAGATGCCGCCGCCGTTGCCGGCGGTGTTGCCCTTGACCTCGCTGTTGCGGAGGGTGAGGGTTGCGCGGTTGTCTTTGTTGGGGCCGGGTTTGAGGTCGGGGTCGCCGTTGAAGATGCCGCCGCCGCGGCGGCCGGCGGTGTTGCCGCGGATGGCGCTGTCGTCGATGGTGGCGCTGCCGCGGTCTTTGTTGTCGTCGTTGTCGTGTTCGGTGGTGGTCTTGGGTTTGTTGGTGGTGCTGGTGTTGAAGATGCCGCCGCCGTCTTCGCTGGCTTTGTTGTTGTCGATGGTGACGTGGCGGAGGTGGAGGTTGGTGTCGGTGGCGTAGATGCCGCCGCCGCTGTGGCAGGCGGTGTTGTCCTTGATGTCGGTGGAGGTGATGTCGAGGAAGCCGTTGGCGGTGTAGATGCCGCCGCCGTTGTGGTTGGCGGTGTTTCTGTTGATGGTGCTCTTGGTGATTTCGACGGTGCCGGTGGCGGTGGTGCCGATGGTGATTTTGGGTTCGTAGGTGTTGCCGTTGGCGATGCCGCCGCCGTTTTTGCCGGCGGTGTTGTTGGTGATGTGGGATTCCTTGATCCTGAGGATGCCGGCGTTGAAGATGCCGCCGCCGTTGCCTTTGGCGTGGTTGTTTTCCACGGTGGTGCGGTCGAGGTGGACGCGGCCGAAGTTGGCGATGGCGCCGCCGTTGCCGCTGGCGTTGTTGTTGAACAGGTTGCTGTCTTCGAGGAAGGCGCTGCCGCCGGGCTTGACGAGGATTGCGCCGCCGTCGGCGTCCTCGTCGTAGGTCCCGGGCGTCGAACCCTCACCCGACTCACCCGACCCACCGGGCACCACCGGCGC
>NZ_JBIRTH010000030.1:0-1474 GCF_044334565.1 Micromonospora sp. NPDC020750 | reverse complement strand
CCTTCGGCCCACCCCAAAAATGGCACGACCTCTTCGCCGTCGGCAACGAACAACCCCGCGTCGGCGACATCAACGGAGACGGAAAAGACGACATCATCGTCTTCACCAAAAACAACACCAACGACGTCCACACCGCACAATCCACCGGCACCACCTTCGGCCCACCCCAAAAATGGCACGACTTCTTCGGCCTACCCGGAGAAACCACCCTCTGAACCCACCTGAGCCGGCACGACACCGGTCGATGCCGGGATCGTGGCCGCAACGGGCGTCACCAGCCCCCGAACACACAGGCAGCTTCCCCGAGGAGAAACAATGGACAACACCCCTGACAGCGTTCGGCCCCTCTCCCGCCGGCGGCTCCTGACCGGAGCGGCGGGAGTCGCTGCCGCCGGCGCACTGGCCGGCGCCTTCGGCGCGCCGCTGGCCGCCCAGGCCGCCGGCGACGGGCACGGCCTGCGCATCGTCGACCGCAACGAGAACGGCGGGCGCCTCCAGTACTACCGTTTCGCCACCGACGCGATCGCGTGGGATCCCGCGGTCAACGTCCTGCTGCCCGACGGCTACCACACCAGCAACAAGCGCTACCCGGTGCTGTACCTGCTGCACGGCGGCAACTCCGACTTCCGGGCCTTCCACATGTACGACAACATCATCAATCTCACCGCCGGACGGGAGATCATCGTCGTCATGCCGGACGCCGCGACCGGGTGGTACTCCAACCCGGTCAGCAGCAACACCGGGCCCCGCAACTGGGAGACCTTCCACATCGCGCAGCTGCTGCCGTGGATCGAGCAGAACTTCCGCACCTTCCCCGAGTACAACGGCCGCGCCGTCGCCGGCTTCTCGATGGGCGGGTTCGGCGCCCTGAAGTACGCCGCGAAGTACTACGGCCACTTCTGCTCGGTCAGCTCCCATTCCGGTCCGGCCAGCCTGCGCCGGGACTTCGGCCTCGTCGTGCACTGGGCCAACGTGAGCTCGGCCGCGGTCGAGCTGGGTGGCGGCACCGTCTACGGTGCACCGCTGTGGGACGAGGCGCGGGTCAACGCCGACAACCCGGTGCAGCGCATCGGGAGCTACCACAACAAGCGGATCTTCCTTGCTGCCGGCACCTCACCTGACCCGGTGAACTGGTTCGACACGGTGAACGAGACCCAGGTGCTGGCCGGCCAGCGCGAGTTCCGGGCGGCTCTCGGTCGGGCGGGGATCCCGCACGAGTGGCGCGAGGTGCCCGGCGGGCACTACTTCCGCCACGAGCTCTTCGTCCAGGACCTCAACGGGATGCTCGGTCGCCTCCGTCGTGCCGGCTGATCCGGCCCCGCCCAATCAGCGGTAGACACGAAAAGGGCCACCCCCTAGGGGGTGGCCCTTTTCGAAAGATGTCCGGCGGCGTCCTACTCTCCCACACCCTCCCGAGTGCAGTACCATCGGCGCTGGAGGGCTTAGCTTCCGGGTTCGGAATGTAACCGGGCGT
>NZ_JBIRTH010000029.1:0-2680 GCF_044334565.1 Micromonospora sp. NPDC020750 | reverse complement strand
GAGCACCCATGGGTGATTCTATTCACGGGTCTCACCTCCCTACAACGAATTCACGGTCAGCCACGACAATACCAGCGCAGCACAGCACCGCGCAATCTCCTACATGCGGTGCCGACGGGATGCCTGCCCGGCCCGGCGGTGCCAAGTCCAGCGGTGGGCGTCAAGGCGTCTACCAAGCTGAGGGATGCCGGACCGGCACAGCCGCTTTTAACCTGCTGAATGCGGGCCGAGAGGGTTTCGCGGGTTCTCCCCACGCGTACGCACCGGAGCTGATCCGAGCTCCGGATCCGGTGTCTGCCCCGCCCGCGATCGGGGGGCGGTCCCGGTGCCCGATGGGGCCCGCTCTACGAAAGGACAGGGTTTCGCCCATGACCGACCAGCCGTTCAAGTTCTCCGTGATTTCGGAGCCAAAGGACGCGAAGCAGTGGCTAGGCGTGGCCAGGCAGGCCGAAGACCTCGGGTTCACCACCCTGCTCATGGCCGACGTCCTGACTGCGCCGGCGCCGTTCCCCGCCCTCGCCCTCGCGGCCGGGGCGACCACGACGCTGCGGGTGGGAACGTGGGTGCTCGCCGGCCCGCTGCGCTTGCCGCGCATGGCGGCATGGGAGTCCCACACGCTGTCGGCGCTGAGCGGCGGGCGATTCGACCTCGGCATCGGGACGGGCCGGCCTTTCGTCCTCGAGGACGCGGATAAGCTGCTCGGCCTCCAGGCGCCGTCGGCCAAGGAACGCCTGGCGCAGGTGGAGAAGACGATCGACGAACTGCGCGCCCTCGACGGAGACGCGCACACCCCGGTGCTCATCGCCGCCGGCGGTCCGAAGGCCCGTGCCCTGGCCGCCGCCAAGGCCGACCTGGTCACGCTCGCCGCGAGCCCGTTCACCACCCGGGAAGAGATGGCCGAGCGGGTCGCGGAGGTGCGCAAGCAGGCCGGGGACCGGGCCGAGAAGCTCGAGTTCATCTCCCCGATCTACGTCATCGGCGACGAGGCACCGCCTTGGGTTCCGCGTCTCCTGCGGACCGACATGAAAACGCTCATCGAGCACGACTCGCTGAACATCCTGCGCGGGGGCCCGCAGGAGATGGCCGACGAGCTGCGGCGCCGCCGCGAGACCCTCGGCTTCTCCTCCTTCACCGTGAACGCCGTGTTCATGGAGAAGTTCGCCCCGGTGGTCGAGCTTCTCACCTAGTCACGCGGACTACCAGGGCTCTCGCCGGACCGCCGCGAGGGCGTCGGCGCGGCAGTCGTCGCCGGAGGGCCTTCGGCGGGAGCGTGGTGGACACCGGGCACATCGGTCGGGATCAGGTCCGCGAGGACACCGGCGCCGTGGCCCGCGCCGGTGACAGAGCGCTGATCTCTCGAAAGGCAACACCTATGCATTCTCTGCAGTTCACCGCCGAGTCGTCGTCGAAGGGCGTGGTGGAGCGCGACTTCATCGTGGGCCAGGTGCCGGGCGTTCTCTGGTCGCCGGCCTCCGGCGCCGATCGGGCACCGCTGGTGCTGATGGGCCACGGTGGGGGCAACCACAAGAGGCATCCGGCGATGGCGGGCCGGGCGCAGAGCTTCGTGGCTGGTTGCGGCTTTCACGTCGCCGTCATCGACGCACCCGGTCACGGCGACCGGCCGCGCACGGCGCACGACGAGCAGGAGGTCGCCGCGTTGGCGGCGGCGAGGGCGGCGGGTGAGCCGGAAGGTCCGGGTGCCCGGCGCTACAGCGGGTATCTGGCGGAGCTGGCCGTGCCGGAGTGGCGGGCGACCCTGGACGCGCTTCAGGAGCTTGCGGAGATCGGCGCGGACGGGCCGGTGGGCTACTTCGGCATCAACCTGGGCACCGCGATCGGGGTGCCGCTGGTGGCGGTCGAGCCCAGGATCACGGCCGCGGTCTTCGGCCTGCACTGGCCCGATGACCTGGCGGAGAAGGCGAAGCAGATCACCGTCCCGATCGAGTTCGACATGCAGTGGGACGACGAGGACATCCCGCGCGAGGCCGCCCTAGCACTGTTCGACGCCTTCGCCTCGACGGAGAAGACGTTGCACGCCAACGCGGGCAAACACCATGAAGTGCCCAGGTTCGAGGTCGACAGCGCGGCCCGGTTCTTCGCCCGGCATCTTGGCCGGGTGCTCACCTCACCGGCCTGAGGTGAGAGTGGCAGCGGCGTCCGGTCTGCCCATCGGGCGCCACTACCGCGGCCCCGGGTCAGGCAGCCTCATGGCTTACCGGTCGGCCGCCGTCCCTGCCGCGCCGTTCGCCCGCGAGGAGTAGGCCTGATCGGCAGCGACCGCGTCCGGTCGGGTGCGCGGACGGCGAGTCGACTTCCACCGGGGTGATTTGCTCGTTCCCGCCGCTCTTTCCTCCGCCGCCCCCCTCAGCACCGCTGGCCCGATTCCATGTCGATCCGGATCGCGACGCGGTCAGGCGGACCTGTTGATCACGGCGCTGCTGACTCGTTCCATCGGGCGTCGTCCTGCGGGCGGTCGCCGACGTGTCCAGCCTGCGCCAGATCAGCTACACCCGCAGCCTCCGCGCCATCGCCGAGGCCGAACCCGCTGCTAGGATGTGTGAACACCGCCAACGTCAGGCCGGGGAAGCATGACTCTGAAGATCGGTTACAAGGCGTCGGCCGAGCAGTTCGGCCCGCGCGAGCTCGTCGAGTACGCGGTCAGCGCGGAAGACCACGGCCT
>NZ_JBIRTH010000028.1:0-2757 GCF_044334565.1 Micromonospora sp. NPDC020750 | reverse complement strand
GAAGCGTTGGGTGGTGAGGTGGTCGTCGTTGAGGTAGCCGCGGGCGAGTCCGGCGCCGCTGACGACGATCTCGCCGACGACGCCGACGGGCACCGCCTCCCGCTCCCCGTCCACCACCAGCGCTCCGGAGTTGGCCAGCGGGCGGCCGATCGGCACCGGCCGGTCCGCCGCCGGCGGCTCCAGCAGGCGGTGGCAGCAGGAAAAGGTGGTGTTCTCCGTCGGGCCGTAGCCGTTGAGCAGGTTCCGGTGGTCGAGGAACCGCGCGGCCTCGGCCATCAGCGGTCCCGGCACCGCCTCGCCGCCGACCAGGATGGTGTGCATGCCGCGCAGCGCGTACGGGTCGGCCTCCAGCATCATCCGGAACACCGAGACGTTGAAGAAGCCGGCGGTGACGCCGGTGCGGGCGATGAAACCGACCAGTTCCCGCTGGTCGGCGACGGTCGTGTCGCTGGGTACCGCGATGCTGCCCCCGTTGAGCAGGGCGCCCCAGACCTCCAGGGTGGCGGCGTCGAATGCCAGGTTCGAGGCGAGTACGAATACGTCGGACGGCCCGAAGGTGGCGAAGTTCTGCTTCCGGACCAGCCGTACCACCGACCGGTCGACGATCTCCACGCCCTTGGGGCTGCCGGTGGAGCCGGAGGTGTACATGACGTACGCCGTCGACTGCGGGCCGCGCGCCGGGAAGCCCGGGGGTGGCGTCGCCGCAGTCGCGCCGTAGGGGTCGACCCGGACCACGTCCCCGGGTACCAGGTGTGCCATCTCGGCGGTGACGACCGCGTGCGCCGCGCCGGTCGAATCCCGGATCACCGCCACCCGGTCCGCCGGGCTGCGAGCGTCGAGGGGCACGTAGGCGCCTCCGGCGCGCAGCACACCGAGTAGCGCGGACAGGAACTCCGGAGAGCGGCCGACCAAGACGAGTACCGGCTGTCCGGGTTGGACGCCGGCAGCGATCAACCGGGCGGCGATCCCGACGGACCGGTCGTGCAACTCCTGGTAGGTGACCGTACGCGTGCCCCGCACGGCCGGAGCGTCCGGGCGCAGCGCCACCTGCTCGTCGAAGAGCTCGATCAGTCCGGCGTCCGCCGGGTAGTCGGACGCGGTCTGGTTGACCTGCTCCAGGAAGGCGCGGTCGTCGTCGGTCAGCAGGCTGATCCGGCTGATCGGCTCCTGCCGCGCCGCGAGCGAGGACGTCAGCAGCAGCCCCAGCGACGTGCTGAGCCGCCGGACGGTCGCGGCCTCCAGGACGTCGGTCGCGAACTCCCAGCGCAACCGGATCGTCCCGGATCGCTCGGTCACGAAGACGCCCAGCTCGTACTTGGCCACCCCCGGATCGAACGGGAGTTCGTCGAGCACGCACCCGTCGGCGGAGGCGGGCAGGCCGGTCGGCATCTCCTGGGCCACCACCATGCGGGTAAGCCGGTCGGCGTTGTCCGACCGGCCCCCTGCCACGGCGGCGAGGATCTCCTCGAACGGCAGAGCGGCATGCGCCACGGCTCCCGACAGCCGGTCCGTGGTGGCCGCGACCAGTTCGTCCAGCGTGGTCGTGGCCGAGACGGCGAACCGGATCGGGAGGAGGTTCACCAGGTAGCCGACGGTATCGGCGAGGTCCGGGCTGGAGCGGTCCACCGCGGCGGGCACGGAGACGGCGAAGTCGTGCTGCCCGCTGTACCGGTGGGCGACCGCGGCCAGGGCGGTGAGGAGTACGGCGAACGGGGAGGTCCGGTGCCGGCTGGCGAGGGCCGCGACCGCCGCCGTGACGGTGGGTTCGAGCGTGACGGTGACGCTGCGTCCCGACTCGCCGCTCCGGGCCGGGCGCGGTCGGTCCAGCGGCAGGTCCAGCGCCTCCGGTGGGGGTGCGAGTTCCCGTTGCCAGTAGGCGCGTTCGGCGTCCCAGGTCGCGGGCGCGGTCCGGCGCTGCCCGGCGGCGAAGGCCAGCATGCCGGGCGAGGCGGGTGCCGGGGTGCCGGCCAGCTCGTTTCGCAGACTGTCGACGATGATCCTGACCGACGCCCCGTCGACCAGCAGGTGGTGCACCGCGATCAGGACGAGGTGGCCGGCGTCGTCGGTGCGGGCCACCACCGCGCGCCAGAGCCGGCCCCCCTCGGTGACGATCCGACCGGCCAGGAGCTGGAAGGTCTGGTGCAGGTACTCCTCGACACGGTCCGTGGCGACCACCGCCTCGTGGACGTCGACCCGGCAGGGCTGATCGGTGCGGCGCAGCTCGGTCCGCCCGGTGTCGTCACCGATCTCCACCGTGAACGCCTCGTGCGTGCCGAGCGCCCGGGACAGGTGCGTGGCCAGCCGCGCCGGTTCCGGGCCGCCACTGATCCGCAGCGCCACCGGCAGGACGAAGGCACGGCTCCCCGGGTGCAGCAACTGCCACGTCCACAGCCCCTCCTGGCCGTACGAGAGCGGGGCGACGAGGGGAGCGGCCGGCGTCCCGCCCGGCGTGGCGTCCGACCGACCGGTGCCGTCGGCCGGCCCGCCCGGAATCCCCTGCCCACCCGGATTCCCCTGCCCGGTCGGAGCCGGCGGTCCGGCCGGCACCGCCTGCTCGATCAGGGCCGCCTGTTCGGCGATGGTGCGCCGGGCCAGCAGGCCGCCTCCGGTCACGGCCCGGCCGTACGCCTGCCGGATCCGGCCCACCAGAACCATCGCCAGGCGGGAGTCGCCGCCGAGGTCGAAGAAGTTGTCGTGGATGTCGATGTGGTCGAGTTCGAGGGTGTCGCGCCAGAGGTCGGTGAGGCGGCGTTGGAG
>NZ_JBIRTH010000027.1:0-3130 GCF_044334565.1 Micromonospora sp. NPDC020750 | reverse complement strand
ACTCGGCGAAATCGAAACCACCCTCGAACAACACCCCCACGTCAACACCGCAGTCGTCATCCGCCACGAACACCAAAACACCGCACGCCTCATCGCCTACGTCACCGGACACAACACCCGACACCCGAACGTCAACGAACTACGCGAACACGCCGCCACCACACTCCCCACATACATGATCCCCGCCGTCATCATGACCCTCGACCGATTCCCCACCGGCAACACCGGCAAAATCAACCGCAAAGCACTACCCGAACCGGGATCGCAGCGCCCCGACCTCGACGTCGAATACATCGCACCAACCACCGACGAAGAACGACTGATCACCGGCATATTCGCCACCACCCTCGGCCTCGACCGAGTCGGCACCCACGACAACCTCTTCCACCTCGGCGGCACCTCCCTCCAATCAGCCGCCATCGCCGCAAGAATCGACGAAGCCACCAACACCGTCATCCCCGCCTCCCAAATCCACCGCACCCCCACACCACACCAACTAGCCCACTGGCTCACCACCGCACCCCGACGTACCGAGGCCGGCTCGGCCGCCGGTCAGGCCCGCCAGCGCCCCGGACCGGTTCCGCTCGCGCAGCAGGTGGCGAAGTGCCTGATGTCGCCCCTGGAGGTCGTCAACCCGGTCACCTGGTGGATCGAGGGCGAGCTGGACCCCCGAGCGTTGATGACCGCCCTCGCCGACGTCCACAAGCGACACGAAGCCCTGCGCGCACGCTACCGGCGCGTCGACCCACCGGTCGCCATCCTCCCCCCGAACCCCGGCATGCCCCAGCTCCGCCTACTCACCGACGCCACCACCGAACAAAACGCACTCGACCAACTCACCGAAGCACTACAACAACCCCTCGACTACACCCAAGGCCGCAACTGGCGCGCCGCCCTCATCCGCGAAAAATCCACCAACCGCATCCTCCTCGGCATCGGCATCCACCACATCGCCTTCGACGGCTGGTCCCACACCCTCCTCACCCACGACCTCAGCCACGCCTACACCGCCCGACTGGCAGGCAAAACCCCAGAATGGAACCAACCCGCACCCACACTGCGCGAGGCGTACGACGAATTCACCCGCCTGCGCGACGCGGCCGACCTGGAGACGCAGCGAGCGTACTGGCGTGAACAGTTGCGCGGCCTGCCCCGCCAGGGCGAACCCCCGGCCGACGCGTCGCTGGAACAGGCGCTGGCCTGGGGGCCCAAGGCCGGACACATCGTCACCGTCGCCCCCGACGTGATGGAGCGCTGGGACCGCGCCGCCCGCGAACACCGGTTCAGCCGCTCCACCTACTTCGCCGCCGCCTACGCCTCCGCGCTCCGCGCCATCCACCAGCAGGACGACATCGCCATGCTGATGGTCGTCGCAAAGCGGGGCAGCCGCGTCCTCGACTCCGCCTTCACCACCAGGCTCAACCTCAACTGCGTCCGGGTCCGGTTCGCCGGGCCGGGGGACGGCAACCTCGTCCTCCGGGTCCACGAGACGATCAGCGACCTCATGCGGGCCCAGGACGTCCCCTTCGCGGAGACCGCCAACGACCCCGCGGCCGGAATCTCCAGCGAGGTGGTCGCCAGCCTGCCCACCTTCGTCTACCAGGACAACGTCGTGCTCCCCCTGGAGCTGCCCGGCTGCCGGACCGAGGAGATCGTCGAGCCGTACGCCCGGGAGGTGCCCAACGGGCTCACGGTCGAGGTGCTGCCCCGCGCCGACCACGCCCTGCTGCGCGTCACCATCCGCACCGACTACCTGCCGTACAGCTTCGCCGAGGAGCTGAACGGCCACATGCTGCGCTTCCTCGAAGCGGGGCCCACCCCGGCCCTCATCGCCGACTGACCGTTCACCCCGTACCCCTCATGCCGTGGGCGTGCCCACGGAGTTCCTGGATTTCCTGACCCGGCCGTACCTGTGCAGGTGACGCCGGTCCTGATCGGAGGTTGGCTCATGTCTGTCGGGTTCGTAGGTGGTCAGGCCCAGGCCGCGAATGTAGCCAGGCCCGGTGCCGACTTCGAGACCCTCGACCTGACGGGTGACCTGCGGCGGCCACTGGTTTGGCCGGCCCGGGCGGCGTCGGAGCTACGGACGCTGGAGCTGCCTGGCCTGGCGGGTGCGGAGCCGGCTGGTGTGGTGGTGGCGGCGGGACTGATCGGGGTGCTGGCCCGGTACACGGGTCAGGAGGAGGTGGTGGTCGGTCTGCCGGGTGGCGGGTTGGTGCGGGTGGGTGTGGCGGGTGATCCGGGGTTCGCCGAGTTGGTGTCCCGGGTGGGTGCGGCGTGGGCCGCGCCGGTGGCGGGTGCGGGTTCGGGTGTGGTGGGTCCGGTGGTGGTGGGTGTGGTGGACGGTCCGGTGGTCGAGGTGGGCCCTGGTGTGGTGGATGTCGACCTGGTGGTGACCGCGGCCTCGGACGGGTCCGGGCTGCGGGTGGACTACGCGGTGGAAGGGTTCTCCACGGACTGGGTGCGGGGCCTGGTGGATCAGGTCGCGTTGTTGGCCGGGGCGGGTGTGCGGGAGCCGGATGTTCCCTTGTCTCGGTTGCCGTTGTTGGGTGTGGTCGAGCGGGAGCGGTTGTTGACGTGGGGTCGGGGTCCGGTGCGTCCGGTGCCGCATGAGCCGCTCCACGAACTGGTGCTGGAATGGGCACGCCGCACACCGGACGCGGTCGCGGGCATCGCCGACGGCGAGGTGCTGACGTACGGGGAACTGGCACGCCGATCGGAACTCCTGGCCCACTACCTACGGTCAGCCGGTGTCGGCATCGGTGACGTGGTGTCACTGGCGTTGGACCGCAGCATGTGGACCCTAGTAGCGACGCTGGGAGTGCTGCGAGCCGGAGCGGCATACACGCCGATGGACGTGTCGTGGCCGGCGGAACGGATGCGGATGCTCCTGACCGACCACAGCGCCCGGGTGGTGTTGACCGTCGGTGAGGTCGCCCCCCGCATCCCCGCACCCGACGGAGTACGGGTCGTCGCACTCGACAACGACTGGCCCGCCATCGAAGCAACCGAACCGGTCGACCTGCCGGCCGTGAACGCCACGGCGGCGGCGTTCGTCATCTACACGTCAGGATCGACCGGCACCCCCAAAGGCGTCGTCCTGTCACACGACAACCTGACGAACTTCCTC
>NZ_JBIRTH010000026.1:0-4514 GCF_044334565.1 Micromonospora sp. NPDC020750 | reverse complement strand
GAATGCCGTCGGTCGCTGCTGTATTCGTGTGGGCGGCTCATGACGCTAGAAGTGGCACGAGATGTCCAGGCTTTCCCGTCCGACCAGCTGTTTCCACATGACCGCGAGTTCGATGCGCGACTTGGCGCCCACCTTTTGGAAGATCTTGCGGAGGTGGAAGGCGACGGTGTGGCGAGACAGGAACATCTTGCCGGCGACCTCGGCGTTCGTGAGTCCTCCCGCCACGAGCTCGGCCACCGCGTATTCGGTGTCGGTCAGCGCGGGGATCCGGCTGCTGGGCCAGAACCTCGCCGCGGCCTTGGACGTGTCGTGGCGCCGCAACTTGCTGCGGACCCGAGACGAGTCGCGCGGAGAGCCCGCGTCCGCGTAGGAGCGCATGGCCGTCTCGTAGTGCGTGCATACCTGCCGGAACTCTTCGCAGCTCTCGGACAGGAGATCGCCGATGTCCTCGCTCACCGAGGCGCGGGTCCACGTGTCGCAGCCGGAGGCGACGGCCTGTTGGAGCAGGTTGACATCCTTCTCGAGCAGCGCATCGAGGTGCAGGGCGGCGGCCTCGATGGCGTGGATGTCCGGGTTCTCCGCGGCGAGCGCCGCCGCGCAACGCCGGACGCGCTGGGCGGTTTCCCGGTCGCCCGCCCGTAGCAGGATACGCACGACGAACGACGCCGCCGTAGGCTCGGACAGCAGGAAACCCCGCGTCGACGCTTCAGATTCCAGGAGCGCTCGGGCGAGCGGTACGGCGACCTCCCAGCCCTTCTCCGCCTCGATGATCTGAACGACGAGCCATGCGGGCGAAGCCCAGGGAAAAGGATCCCGGCCGAAAAGCACATCCTCTTTCAGCTGATTGGCATGATGGATCATCGTGGCGAGTTCACCACGCCGCATCGCGGTGACCGCGCGAACCATATTCCCGATCGGAGCCCACGACGCGTAACGCGGGTCGCTCGCCACGAGCATTCCCGTACCGCACAGGTCCCCGGCCTCATCGATACGACCGTCACAAAGCGCAATCTTGGCCTTGACCAGCGCCGTCACCGCGTTGATCGCAGGATCATCGACCGCCGCCGTGGCCTGACGCACCGCGTGCCGCGCCTCATCGATACGCCGCAGGTTGGTCAGCAACAACGCAAGTTGCAGACTCGCCAACGCCGTGCAGCACTCGCTGCCCCGTCGGCACCTCGCCGTCGCCGCCGCCTCAGCCAAAGAGATCGCCGAAACGACGTCACCCTCAAGCCAGACCGAACCAGCCGTATGCAGGATTTCAAGATTGATGCAATTGTGAGTTGAGAGACCTGACGCAGTTAGACCCATAATGCCCAATCGAACTCCCCGAAGTCTTCAAGCACATTCTGAGACATCGTGCGCGACCCGATTCCCGAATTGCCTCCACAGCTCAAAGATCAATATTAAGGGGGAGAGTGGACACCACATAATGATCACCACCCCCACAGTCATGGACGACGATACCGCATGGCTGTGGCGTGTCAAGGCGAACTTCGATTTGTATAGACCGCAATTATTTCTATCAGGTTTGACGGGGCGGGCTGATGGGGTCCTGCGAGTCATTGGCCAGGTGGCGCGGTTGTTGGCGTCGCGCGGTGATCAAATAGGTGGTGACGCTCGGTGATTTTCGTCGCCGATAGGATCGCGGCGAGATGGGAGTCGGACACACTGTCAATCTGGGTAGTTGTCGTCGCCACCGAGGGGTTGCCACGATAGTGCACATGGCCGGCGCCATCCGCGCTCGGCACATCGAGAGGCGCCCGATGACCGAGCTGCTGCTGCTGAACGGACCGAACATCGGAATTCTCGGGGAACCGGGAGCCGGAGATGTACGGCAGCGACACGCTAGACGACACCGTCTCGGCCGCGAACGACGAGGTCGCCACAGCGGGCGCAAAGGTGATCGACGTTCAGAGCGAGAGCGAGATCGATCTGATCCGAGCCGTGCGCGCGCACCGTTTCTCGACGGCCGGTGCGATCGTCGAGCCGGGTGCCCCCATGATCGCGGGCCGGAGCCTGTGGGACGCCCTGGCAAGTCTGTGCTGGCTCCGCTGGCGCAAGGCGTCGTCGTGGGCCTTGGCTCTCTCGGCTACCGGCTGGCCGTCCGCGCCCTTCTGCATCTGCTCGACGGTGGCGATCGGGCATCCGTGATTTCCGGAAAGCGAAGGGAATAATAGTGAGCCTCTGGCTCAGAGCCCTATTTCGCCGATGGGCCGGGCTCGCCGCACTGCTTCACTCGGATGCCTGGTACGCGGCGGCGCAATTCGCCTGCTGTGACGTGCCGGCCCTTTATCTGTTCAATGTGCCGGTTCGCTCAGGCATTGACGACCCGCATCGTCGGGTCCTTTTCTCTCCGCGCTTCGAGGTGGACATCGACGGTCTGTGGCTGGTCGACGACGACGCCGAATGGCAGCGCGGGCCGCGGCTCGCACCGAAGTCCGAGTAATTCGGCCGTCCGGGCCGGTTCCCCAGGGCCAGCCCGGACTGTGCCGTCGGCTTCGCCGTCCGAACGTGGGCCCGTTCCGCCGGCTCGGCAAGTGGTGTCACCGCACGATCCGCAGGCCCGCCGCTCTGACCGCAAATGGGGCGAGAGGAACTGGAGCGCCGGCTCCGCGAGTGCAAGTCCGCCACGCGAACAAGCTCGCCACCGCAGCGATACACGCCGCCGAGGCTCAGCACTCCGGGTTCGCGATGAGGCGATGGCCGGGGAGCTCGTCGGCCGGGGTTGCGGCCAACGTCACCGACCTCGACCAGCAGCTCGCCGAGCTGGACAAGCTCGTCGCTGACCGATTCCACCGCCACCACAACACCAAGGTGATCACCAGCATGGTCGGCATCGGTGACCTCCTCGGCGCGGAGTTCCTCGCCACCACCGGCGGCAACCTTGATGGATTCGCGTCCGCTGACCACCTCGCCGGCTACGCCGGACTGGCACCTACACCACGCGACTGCGGTCGACGCGTCGGCAACCTCCAGCGCCCGAAGCGGTACAACCGCCAACCCCAACGCGTCTTCTACCCATCAGCCCTGATCAGCATCCAGCGCAGCACCGCTTCAAAGTCCTTCTACGAGCGCAAACGAGCTCAGGGCAAACGCCACGGCCAGGCCGTCCTTGCTCTCGCCCGGTGCCGCGTGAACGTGCTCTGGGCGATGCTGCGCGACGACCGACCCTACGAAGAAGGGCAGCCCCTGACCGTCCTCGCCGCTTGACAAACAGTATTGAGAATCAGGCGGAGCCGACAGTCGGGCCCCCGGTCACGGGAGGGCCGTGACCGGGGATCCAGGATCAGCTGCGGTGGATGGCGTCGAGGGCCGCTAGGCTAGTTCCGATACCGGAACACGATCCGGCCGCGCGTCAGGTCGTACGGCGTGAGCTCGACCAGCACCCGGTCTTCCAGATAGATCTTGATGAAGTTCTGGCGGATCTTACCGCTGATGTGCGTGAGTACCCGGTAGCCGTTCTCGAGCTCCACGGTGAACATGCCGCTGCGTAGGCACTCGACGACCCGGCCCTCGACCTCGACGCCTTTCCTGGTCCTCGTCATCGAACCAGCTCCAGGTTGCTGCTCACCGGCCGGACCCCGATACCCTCGAACAGCGCCGAGGCCGCTCGGTTGGACTCCTGGACCTCCGCCCAGGTCGCGTCGAACCCGCAGCCGTGCAACGACTCCAGCGCGTGGGCCAGCAGCGCCCGCGCGATACCGCGGCGTTGCTCGCCGGCCCGGACCGCCACCAGCCCGATACGCGGCCGGTTCACCGTCACCACCCGGATCAGACCCAGATAGCGATCCGACGCCGCAGCCACGGCGTACTTCGACGGATCACCGATGGTGTCACCTTCAGGCAGGGCAATCACCTCCGCGGGCATCGACTGCCACCCGACAGTCGCCTCGACTTCGTCACGGATCGCCCGGTCCACCGCCCGCAACAGACCCTCATCCGCCTGACCAGCGGGCACGATCGTCACACCCGAAGGCGGTAGAACTCCTCCGAGCCCGGTGACCTGCGGGTCAGTCGGCACCACGTACTCCCACTCACGACGCCGAACCGTGAAACCAGCCCGCCGCCAACAGGCCGTCAACTCGACATCGGCTTCATCGACCACCGTGTACAACGGCGCCGACAACTCCGCCACCACCGCCTCGGCAAGCTGGTCAAAGGTAGCGTCATGCCAAGCATCAATGCTGACGAACAAGCGTCCATCAGACCGGCGCTCCGCATACGTACGACCGACCACCACATCGTCATGCAACGCATGCCATTGCCCGTCCGCGACACGCGTGATCACCACCGCGTTCTCACTCAGGCCAGATATGAAAGGCTTCATGTCCATCGGAGTCTCCTTCCAGGAGTGCCTCGATCTCAGGCGCTCCCGGCGACACCGAACGTCAGCCGCCGGACCGTGACGGACTAAGGGAGCACCCATGGGTGATTCTATTCACGGGTCTCACCTCCCTACAACGAATTCACGGTCAGCCACGACAATACCAGCGCAGCACAGCACCGCGCAA
>NZ_JBIRTH010000025.1:0-4910 GCF_044334565.1 Micromonospora sp. NPDC020750 | reverse complement strand
CGGTGGAGGTGGCGACGTAGACGTCGTTGAGGGTTCCCTGGGTGAACGCGACGATGTCGTCCTTACCGTCACCGTTGAAATCCGTCGACGAACCCCCCAGATACCGACCACCCCCACCACCGCCACAGTTGTCGCTGACGAGGTACTTCTGGTGGTACTGGCCCGGGTAGGGCGCGAGCGAAACACCGTTGATGACGATCGACTGCCCCACCCCGTTGTAGAGCTGTTCGTAGTGGACGTGCGGGCCGGAGGAGTTACCGGTGCTGCCGGTGACGCCGATCTGCTGGCCCTGCTCGACGTACGCCCCGTCGGGCACCGAGTAGGCGCTGAGGTGGAAGTAGTAGGTGCTCCAGCCGCCGCCGTGGTCGATGACCACGTAGTTGCCGGCGCCGCTGGGCTGCGCGTAGCGGCGGGCCACCCCCGCGGCGGAGGCGACCTGCGGCGTGCCCCCGGTGGTGCCGCCGTCGGCGCGCACGAAGTCCAGCGCCTGGCGCACCTCGGCGCTGTGGTGGTCGTAGGTCCACCGCTGCCCGCACGGGAACGGCGCCTTGAAGTTGGGCGCGGCCAGCGCGGCCGTGGGCGCCGACACGACGCCGGTCAGGACGGCCGCGGCCAGGGTGACCAGCGCGACGAGGCAGCGACGGAGAGTTCTCGGGTGCCGGGACATGACGGCTCCTGTCAGGGGAGGCTGGGGCGGGGAAGGTCGGAGCCGGGGGCGATCTGGTCGCTCCACCGCCAGCCGTTCTGCACGAGGCGGCTGCCGTCGGAGAGCGACACGTAGGCGTCGGCGGCACTGCCGCGGGTGTAGGTGACGGCGTCGCCGCGCCCGTCGCCGTCGAAGTCGCCGACGCCGGGCAGCTCGGCGCCGATGGCGAAGTTGCCGTGCCAGGTGGCGGCGGCACCGAAACCCCCGCCGGTGGAGGGACGGACCAGGACGTCGGCGCTCGCGCCCCGGGTGAAGACGACGACGTCGTCGCGGCCGTCGCCGGTGACGTCGGCCAGCGCGGGTAGTTGGCTGCCGGTGGCCACGCCGTCGCCCCACTTCCAGGCGTGCTGGACGAAGCGGCTGCCGTCGGAGAGCGAGACGTAGACGGCGCCGCCGACGCCCTGGAGGAAAGTGACGATGTCGTCGCGCCCGTCGCCGTCCACGTCGCCGACGGCGGGGGTCTCGGTGCCGGCGGCGAAGAAGTCGTGCCACCTGCCGGCCGGTCCGAATCCGGTGCCGGTGGACAGCGCGACGTAGACGTCGGCCGTCGCGCCCCGGGTGAAGGTGACGATGTCGGCCCGCCCGTCGCCGTTGACGTCGCCGACGGCGGGGGTCTCGGTGCCGACGGCGAAGAAGTCGTGCCACCTGCCGGCCGGTCCGAATCCGGTGCCGGTGGACAGCGCGACGTAGACGTCGGCCGTCGCGCCCCGGGTGAAGGTGATGACGTCGGCCCGGCCGTCGCCGTCGACGTCGCCGGTGAAGGGCAGTTCGGCGTCGGTGGCGAAGAAGTCGTGCCACCTGCCGGCCGGTGCGAACCCGCTGCCGGAGGAGATCGAGGCGAAGACGTCGGCGGTGACGCCACGGGTGAAGTCGACCACGTCGTCCCGGCCGTCGCCGTTGACGTCGCTGGTGTTGCGGCCACGGCTGACCACGGTGGCGACACCCGACGCGGGGCCGGCGTTGCCCGCCTCGTCCAGCGCCACGACCCGGTAGTGCCAACGTTGCCCGGTGCCGAGCGGTCCGTGCCGGAAGCTGGTGGTCCGCACGGCGCCGAGCAGGTTGGCCGGGGTGGTCGGCACGTCGGCGGCGCGCGCGCCGTAGACCCGGTAGCCGGCCACGCCCACGTCGTCGGTCGCCGCCGGCCAGCTCAGGGCGACCGCGTGGGTCCGGGCGGCGACGGTCGGCGCGGCGACCGTCGTCGGCGGCCGGGTGTCGGCGTACGGTCGCACCAGGCTGGATGCGGTGTAGGAGCTGGCGGTCCAGGCGGACCGGTCGACGGCCGGTACCAGCGTCACGGTGACCGAGGACCGGCCGGCGGTCACCGAGGCGGGCAGGACGAACTCGTCGCTGCGCCACCGCTGCGCGCCGTTGCCCTGCGGCTGGGACCAGGTGCCCACCGCGACCCCGTCGACGGCCACCGCCACCTGCTGGCCCGCCGCGCCCTGTTCGCCGGTGCGCCGCAGCCGTACACCCTGGTTGTCCGGGGCGACGGCGAGGCGGAAGCGGACCGGGGCCGTGGCGGCGCGGACCTGCCCGGTGACCGTCGCCGCGTCGTCGTCGCCCTCGAAGACCGAGGTGAGGGGGTACTGCGTCGCGGCGCCGTCGGAGTAGTCGTGGGCCGCGCGACTCGCCGCGTCACCGACGGTGACCGTGTCGGTGAGCGCCTGCCCGACGGTGGGTTGGGTGTAGAGGTAGGCCGTGGAGCCGTACTCGGCGGGCATGTCGTTGGCCGGGCCGTGCTCGATGCCGAAGCGCAGGCTGGTGCCGTAGTCGATCGAGTCGCCGATCATCAGCCGATACGCCGCGTCGCACTCGTGGGGACAGCCGCCGGCACGCAGCTGGTGTCCGGGGTTGCCGGTGAAGACGCCGGTGTAGGTGCCCCGGTTGAAGTACCAGCCGGACTCGTAGAAGTCCTCGGTGCCGGTGCCGTGCAGCTGGGGCGTCGCCGAACCGTCGACGTGGATTCGCTCGTCGCCCTCCAGGTAGTTGCGGGTGTTGCCGTCGGCGACGTGGCCGCGCATGGTCTGTGACACGCCGACGAGGCGCCCGCGCCCGCCCTGCTCGGCGACGGCCCAGTCCTGCCCCGGCGTGGTCGTGCCCCGCCGGGACTGGGCGGTGAAGTAGCCGGCGTCGCCGTCGGCGGCCAGGGCGTCGGTCCACTGGGCACCGGGGGCGGAGGTGATCTCCCAGCCGACGCCGGTGAGGTCGACGCCGTCGGTGTTGACGAGGGTGACGGCGGCGCCGGTCCGGAACGGCATCGGCCACCAGGAGCTGTACCAGCCGCCCGGGGCGGTGTCCATGGCGGACATCAGCGACCGGACCGACCGCTCACCGAGCCCGGAGCCGAAGAACTCGGCCACCGGCGAGTCCACTGTCGTCCGGCCGTCGAAGGTGATCCGCAGCCGCAGCCGCCCGAGGCGGGAGTCGGTGGCGCTCGCGTCGGGCACCCGCAGGCGCAGCGCCGTGAGCGCCCGGGGACCGGCCAGGCTGGCGAGGGTGACCTGGCCGTTGGCGGGGACGGTGTGGGTGCCGCCGATCGTGGCCGCGCCGGGCTGCGCCGGCTTGGGATCGCGGGTGCCGGCGGCCCGCAGCAGGTTCACCACGTCGGTGGCGGCGTCCGCGGGGTCGAAGGACGGGATCCCCTGGGCATCGGCAAAGCTGCGGTAGGTGACGTGGTGGAACAGGGGGTTGTGCTGGGTGGTGACGCGCATCGACCGTCGGTAGGGCATCGGCACCTTGACGGTCACCCCGCCGGACGTCTGGTCGGCGTTGCTCACCAGGGGGTAGACGAACGGGGCGCCGAGGCCGCCGTCGACGAGGTGCTGCAACCCGGTGTCGACGACCGTCGCGCCGTCCAGCTCGATGCGGATCCACCCGGTGGCGTCGACCGCGCCGTCGTCGCGGGTGAACCAGATCGACTCGATCTCACCGGCGCCGTGGTCCTCGGCGATCACGCAGCCGCCGATCGTGCGCAGGCAGGAGTGGGTGCCGCTGAACCCGTCGTCGTTGCCGCCGGCCCGGTCGTAACTGGAGAACTGTCGCGTCCGTGACCCGCTGCCGAGGTGGGGCAGCCGGTCGAGGCGACGGTAGACGTCCCAACCGACGGCGCCGGGGTCGGCCGGGGCCGAGACGGTGGTCGTCGGCGCGGTGGTAGGGCCCGGCGCGGCGGACGCCGCAGACGGCGCGGACGCGGCAGCCATGGCGAGGACAGCGGTGAGGGCGACGGCACGCAAGCCGCGGGATCGGGCCATGTGTCACCTCGGCGGGCGGGCTCCTGGACGGTGCCACTGGCGGAAGTGAAGCCAACTCGTTTGATTAATGTCAATACCCCAGGTCGCGGCCGAGTGCGGCAGGGCGCCCCGTCGTCCGCCATTCCCGCAGGTGGGAGGCGATCTCCGGACCTCCAGCCGCACGAAAGTTTCTTCCTTGACTGCATCGTCGAGTGGCCGTAAGTTTCACGCATCTATCGACAGATGTCTTCGCATCCTCGCCGCTCGCCCTCGCCTCCGGGACAGCGGCCCCGCCCCACCCGGACCACCGTTCCCCGCTTCCCGGAGGGCCGTCATGGACACTCCCACCCGCACACCCGCCGTGTTCCACCTCGCGGCCCGGCTGGCCGCTGCCGTCACCGTCACGCTGGCGGTGACGGCCCCGGCCGCAACCGCCGCAGCGGCCCCCTCGAACACCAACTTCGGCACGCTGGCCTGCACCTCGATACCGGCGAACCACGACCCGTCGATCATCGTGATCGTGCACCGGGTGGGCCTCAACCTTCGCGTCAACGACAAGGTGATGCTCGCCGGCTTCGAAACCGGCTGGGTCGAGTCCCACATGAACAACCTGCCCTGCGGGGACAAGTCCTCCCTCGGCGTGTTCCAGCAGCGCTGGGACTACGGCTGGGGCACGCCGGAGCAGATCACGGACCCGGTTTACTCGTCGACGCAGTTCTTCACCAGGGCGATCACCTGCGACCGCGACAACCCCGGCTACACCGCAGGCCAGGTCGCGCAGTGCGTCCAACGATCCGGCTTCCCCGACCGCTACGACCAGTCACAGGCCAAGGCCCGGTCGCTGCTCGCCGAGGCCGGGCGGGTCACCGGCATCGCCCCGGGTTCGTCGACGGATTTCAACGGTGACGGTAAGGACGACATCGTCGCGTTCACCCAGGGAACCCTCAACGACGTCTACGTCGCCACCTCCACCG
>NZ_JBIRTH010000024.1:0-3429 GCF_044334565.1 Micromonospora sp. NPDC020750 | reverse complement strand
TGCCAGGCATGGCCTGGTGTGGCATACCGCCGGCGGTTGTCGGGTCTGGTGTTGCGCTGTTGGGGTTGTGGGTTGGTCGTTTGTTGAGAATTGCACAGTGGACGCGAGCATCTTTGTGGTCAAGTTGTCAAGGGCGAACGGTGGATGCCTTGGCACCAGGAGCCGATGAAGGACGTGGGAGGCCGCGATAGGCCTGGGGGAGCTGTCAACCAAGCTGTGATCCCAGGGTGTCCGAATGGGGAAACCTGGCATCAGTCATGTGATGTCACCTGCACCTGAATACATAGGGTGTGTGGAGGGAACGCGGGGAAGTGAAACATCTCAGTACCCGTAGGAAGAGAAAACAAGAGTGATTCCGTGAGTAGTGGCGAGCGAAAGCGGATCTAGGCTAAACCGGCTGCGTGTGATACCTGTCAGGGGTTGCGTGGTTGGGGTTGTGGGACCTTGCTGAATGAGCTGACACTTGTTCGAGAAGTTATAAAACCAGTTGCTAGCCGAACAGTCTGGAATGGCTGACCGTAGGCGGTGAGAGTCCGGTAGGTGAAAGTGGCTGGTCTTCTGTGGGTGTTCCCGAGTAGCGGCGGACCCCTGTAATCTGCCGTGAATCTGCCAGGACCACCTGGTAAGCCTAAATACTTCCTGGTGACCGATAGCGGACAAGTACCGTGAGGGAATGGTGAAAAGTACCCCGGGAGGGGAGTGAAATAGTACCTGAAACCGTTCGCCTACAATCCGTCGGAGCCTTGCGGGGTGACGGCGTGCCTTTTGAAGAATGAGCCTGCGAGTTAGTGGCATGTGGCGAGGTTAACCCGTGTGGGGGAGCCGTAGCGAAAGCGAGTCTGAATAGGGCGATTCAGTCGCGTGTCCTAGACCCGAAGCGGAGTGATCTAGCCATGGGCAGGCTGAAGCGCGGGTAAGACCGCGTGGAGGGCCGAACCCACCAACGTTGAAAAGTTGGGGGATGACCTGTGGTTAGGGGTGAAAGGCCAATCAAACTCCGTGATAGCTGGTTCTCCCCGAAATGCATTTAGGTGCAGCGTCGCGTGTTTCTTGCCGGAGGTAGAGCACTGGATGGTCTAGGGGGCCCACAAGCTTACCGAAATCAGCCAAACTCCGAATGCCGGTAAGTGAGAGCGCGGCAGTGAGACTGCGGGGGATAAGCTTCGTAGTCGAGAGGGAAACAGCCCAGATCACCAGCTAAGGCCCCTAAGCGTGTGCTAAGTGGAAAAGGATGTGGGGTCGCATAGACAACCAGGAGGTTGGCTTAGAAGCAGCCACCCTTTAAAGAGTGCGTAATAGCTCACTGGTCAAGTGGTTCCGCGCCGACAATGTAGCGGGGCTCAAGCACACCGCCGAAGCTGTGGCATTCACATTTTATCCTCGCGTGCCCTTGATGGTGCGTGCAGGTGTGTGGATGGGTAGGGGAGCGTCGTGCCGGGGGTGAAGCAGCGGGGTGACCCAGTTGTGGACGCGGCACGAGTGAGAATGCAGGCATGAGTAGCGAAAGAAGGGTGAGAAACCCTTCCGCCGGATGACCAAGGGTTCCAGGGCCAGGCTAATCCGCCCTGGGTGAGTCGGGACCTAAGGCGAGGCCGAGAGGCGTAGTCGATGGACAACGGGTTGATATTCCCGTACCCGCGAAAGAGCGCCCATGATGAACCTTGTTGTGCTAACCGCGTGATCTTGGGGCGGTCTTCGGACTTAACCGGGTGAGTGTGGGAACCTGGCGGGTAGTAGTCAAGCGATGGGGTGACGCAGGAAGGTAGCTGAGCCCGGCCGGTGGTTGTGCCGGGGTAAGCGTGTAGGCCGTACCGTAGGCAAATCCGCGGTGCATATGGGCTGAGACGTGATGCCGAGCCGATTCAGGTGAAGTCAGTGATCCTATGCTGCCGAGAAAAGCCTCTAGCGAGTTCTTAGCGGCCCGTACCCCAAACCGACACAGGTGGTCAGGTAGAGAATACCGAGGCGATCGGGCGAACTGTGGTTAAGGAACTCGGCAAATTGCCCCCGTAACTTAGGGAGAAGGGGGGCCGGAGACGTGAAGCCCCTTGCGGGTGGAGCGTTGTATGGCCGCAGAGAGCAGGGGGAAGCGACTGTTTACTAAAAACACAGGTCCATGCGAAGAAGTAATTCGATGTATATGGACTGACGCCTGCCCGGTGCTGGAACGTTAAGGGGACCTGTTAGCTCTTCGGGGCGAGGCGGAGAACTTAAGCGCCAGTAAACGGCGGTGGTAACTATAACCATCCTAAGGTAGCGAAATTCCTTGTCGGGTAAGTTCCGACCTGCACGAATGGCGTAACGACTTCCCCACTGTCTCAACCACAGGCCCGGCGAAATTGCATTACGAGTAAAGATGCTCGTTACGCGCGGCAGGACGGAAAGACCCCGGGACCTTTACTATAGCTTGACATTGGTATCCGAATTAGCTTGTGTAGGATAGGTGGGAGCCGGTGAAGTCCATACGCCAGTATGGGTGGAGGCAATCTTGAAATACCACTCTGGTTGATTTGGGTTTCTAACTTCGGGCCGTTATCCGGTTCAGGGACAGTGTCTGGTGGGTAGTTTAACTGGGGCGGTTGCCTCCTAAAAGGTAACGGAGGCGCCCAAAGGTTCCCTCAGCCTGGTTGGCAATCAGGTGTTGAGTGCAAGTACACAAGGGAGCTTGACTGTGAGACTGACAGGTCGAGCAGGGACGAAAGTCGGGACTAGTGATCCGGCACTTGCGAGTGGAAGCGGTGTCGCTCAACGGATAAAAGGTACCCCGGGGATAACAGGCTGATCTTCCCCAAGAGTCCATATCGACGGGATGGTTTGGCACCTCGATGTCGGCTCGTCGCATCCTGGGGCTGTAGCAGGTCCCAAGGGTTGGGCTGTTCGCCCATTAAAGCGGTACGCGAGCTGGGTTTAGAACGTCGTGAGACAGTTCGGTCCCTATCCGCCGTGCGCGTAGGATACTTGAGAAGGGCTGTCCCTAGTACGAGAGGACCGGGACGGACGAACCTCTGGTGTGCCAGTTGTCCTGCCAAGGGCACGGCTGGTTAGCTACGTTCGGAAGGGATAACCGCTGAAAGCATCTAAGCGGGAAGCCTGCTTCAAGATGAGGTATCCCACCCACTTTGGTGGGGTAAGGCCCCCAGCTAGACTACTGGGTTGATAGGCCGGAAATGTAAGCTCGGTAACGGGTTGAGTTGACCGGTACTAATAGGCCGAGGACTTGACTACTAAGCTGCTACGCGTCCACTGTGCAACTCTCGACAAATGAACAACAGACCAGTTGTTTTGGTGTTGTTTGATATGTCGATAGAGTTACGGCGGTCATGGCGGAGGGGAAACGCCCGGTTACATTCCGAACCCGGAAGCTAAGCCCTCCAGCGCCGATGGTACTGCACTCGGGAGGGTGTGGGAGAGTAGGACGCCGCCGGACAT
>NZ_JBIRTH010000023.1:0-6947 GCF_044334565.1 Micromonospora sp. NPDC020750 | reverse complement strand
CGATCCCGCGGCACCTGAATCCGCACCGGCCCCACCTCGGTCTGCACCGTCTTCGCCCCGTGACCGTTACGCACGTTGGCCCGCCGACCGGTCGTGTCGTCCACACCGGCCTCGTCGAGGTGGGCGTCCAGCTCGGCGTCGAGGGCCGACTCGAGCACGCTACGGGTGATCCCGGCGAGGAGCCCACCCGCCCCGACCAACGACACCCCGTCGGCCTTGGCCCGCTCCACCAACTGCTGAGCGAACTCCACCTCCACCGCCGACGGCTGCGGAAGCTGAACCGCGTTCTTCTTGTCTGCCATGACGTGGTCCTTCCCGGACAGGATCTACGTCCTGTCCAACGGACCACACCCAGGTCAAACACGGAAATCTACGCAGTCCCGAGCGAAAGCCTGAGGCGACGATCGCGAAGCAGGCCGTGGAGGCGGTGATAGCGACCTTGGAAGGCGTGGAAGCGGTCGGTGGCCAAGCGGATGGGCCGGAGTAGCCGGACTTGCCGTCATCGGATCGGTGCGATAGAAGGAATCACCCACCTGTCAGGCCCGGCTTCGGAGGCGGCGTGTTCGTCAATCAGGACCAGTTTCCGTTCTTGGAGGACCTCCGCCGCAACTGGCGCGAGATCCGCACCGAGTGCCTCGCGTTGGCCGAGGATTCCTTCGAGCCGTGGGTGCAGCGTCACATGTACGGCGAAGGCTGGAGCGTGTACGGACTGATCGCGTTCGGCACCCGCATCGAAGCAGCCCTGTCCGCCTGCCCACGAACCGCCGACGCGCTGCAACACATACCCGGTCTGACCACCGCCGGGTTCTCCCGCATGACCACAGGCACCAGGATCAAGCCCCACGAAGGCTGGGTGACCACCGTCTACCGCGCCCACCTGGGCCTGGTCGTACCCGAGGGCGACTGTGCACTGAGGGTAGGCAGCCAAACCCGCCGCTGGCACGAGGGCAGAACATTCGTGTTCGACGACACGGTCGAGCATGAAGCATGGAACCACGCTGGCGAGACCCGCACCGTCCTGCTCTTCGACTTCCTGCGCCCCGGCCAATCCATGAACCAACTCGACGACCTCCCGCCCGAGGTCGCGGCGCACCTACAACGCCGGACAAAGCCTCCCGAGTAGCAGCCAGGTCCACCAGTCGACAAGCCATTGAGCGAGGGCTGTCTCGGCCAGCGCGCTGGTCGATGGCGTCCGAGATCTATCAGTACTGTTGTTCGGGGCCGCCGTGCTCGCCTGCGCCGCCCTCACCGGCGACGACGAGGTCACCCTGTCCCATCTCTACGGCGGACGAGGGTCCTCGGATGCGCCGCCAACGGTGGGCCCGCTGGGGCTCAGGCAGATCTACCTGCAGCAACAGATTCCTCGGGATGAGGACCCGGCCACCTTTCTTCGTCGTCTGCACAGGGCTGACTGGGGGGCATCCTCCGGTCGGAGCCGCCCTACTCCGCGCCGCGCCTGTTCTGCATGTTGCCAAATGGGTACGACTTCGCGTACCTCGGCGATTCGGCCTGCGCCGGTGTCGGCGAGGTGGTGGTCAATGTCTCCGGCACGGTGGGCCCCACCCATCGTGGTGCCACCGACGAGATCATGTGGTTCGGCGGCGGCGCCATGGCCACGCATTCGGCCGCCCCGTTGTTGATCGACGCCGCCCTCGGCGCATTTGAGGAATCGCTGCAGCTTTACTGGCGTGCCGACATCCATGCCGCAGCGGATGTGGGGCGTTATATCACCGAACGGACTGCGGGCACGTACTCGTACTTCAACCTGGTTGTCTACGAACCGCTACGGCTCGCGATCGAGGCCGGCGCCGCAGCATCTGGTGCTCGGTCGCGGAAGCCTCGAGGCGAAGCTCGCGCGAGGCGCCGAACTGCTGCGGCTGACCAGCGTCGCCGTTCCACTGGCACGATAAGCAAGAGATAAAGGCAACCATGTCTGGCGATTCATTGCACAACTGGTCACCATCTGGCGGACGGCGCTGAAGAACGACGCGCTCGGCGCGGAGAGCGATTTCGTGGATTTCGGTGGCACGTCACTGACAGCGGTGCGTATCCGGGCTCTCATCCGGACGGATCTGGCGAGGGACGTCGATCTGCTCGACATCCTCGACTTCCCTACTCCGACGGCGTTGGCTCCCGTCGTCACGGCAGCGCCCAACTGGACCGAGTAGCCGGTCAGGTGGCCAGCGCCGCCGCCAGGCCCGCGATCGTCGGATAACGGAACAGGTCCAGCAGCGCCACCTCCCGCGACAGCCGACGGGACAGCTCCGTCTGCACCTTCAGCAGATCGGCCGACGCACCGCCGCAGTCGAAGAAGTTGACCTCCGGCCCCGCGGGTCGCGTGCCAGCACCGTGCTCCAGACCTGCGTGATCGTGGCTACCAGCGCGGCGGCTCCCTTGACGGGAGAGGCTGGCGCGCTGGTGGCGGTCTTCGCGATGTCCGCGAGCCGGGCCATGTCCGGCTTGCCGTTCGGGGTCAACGGGAACGCCGGCATGACCATCACCCGGCTGGGCACCATGGTGTCCGGCAGCCGTTGCGCGAAGTGCCGGATCACGGTGTCGCTGGTCAGCGCCCCCGGGTCGCCCTCCACGAAGGCGATGACCTCGGTCGACGACGATCGGACCGCCATCGTCACCACGCAGTAACGCCACCGCCCGCCGTGCCGCGTCGTCCTCGGTCACCGCCCCGACCGGATCGTCCCGCCGCTCGCCCCGCACCACAACACCCAGCACCCGCCCGATGTCACCCACAGCCAGGATTCTGCAACGCTGTGCAGCTCCGCGCCATAGTGACGCGTGATACCTCCAGCAACAACCGACGCCCGGGGCGAGCCGAGCGGAGTGGCTACAGGCGTTCGGGCGGACACCTACCGGGACCACGCCAGCATCAGGCCGTCGACACCACCCTCACGCAGTTCGGTGACCATACCACCGAAAGCATGGGGAATTCGATATTGACCGATGCGCCTATGCCTCTTCCCAGACTCTCCCGCGACGGACGACGATCTCGACATCGATCGATGCGTAAGCATCTCGGATTGGGAGGTCGATTTGAGATCAGCCCTTGCGCTGGCCAGCATCACCGCGCTGGTCAGCAGCGGTCTCGTGGTCACCGCCACGAGTGTGTCCGCCGCCCCGCCACCCACGCCGGCCCCCGCGCTGGTCACCGCCGCCGACGCGGCGCTGAAGGGGAACGCCCGGACCGTCAAGGCCTCGGCGAAGGACCGGTACGCCGTCCACAGCAGCAAGCGGGACGCGAACGGCGGCGGCGTGGTCCGCTACACCCGCACGTACGACGGGCTCCGCGTCTACGGCGGGGACTTCGTCATTCGCACCGAGGCCGACGGCGACTTCGCCGGCAGCTCGGTCGGCCTGACTGCCCCGCTGAGCCTCGGCACCACCCCGAAGGTCAGCGCCGGACGGGCCCAGAAGGCGGCGACCGCCGAGTTCTCCGGCAAGGTCACCGCCACCGGCGAGGCGGAGCTGTTCGTCGACGCCAGCAGCGGGACGGGGCGGCTCGCCTGGGAGACCGTGGTGACCGGCTGTGCGCCAGACGGGCAGACCCCCTCGAAGCTGCACGTCATCACCGACGCGCTGACCGGCACACTGATCGGCTCGTACGACGAGATCGAGTCCGTCACCGGCAGCGGCACGGGCATCTACACCGGCGCCGTCAGCGTCGACACCACGCTCTCCGGCAGCACGTACCAGATGATCGACCCGGTGCGCGGCAACGGCCGTACCTGTGACATGAACAACGGCACGTCGACCTGCACCACGTTCACCGACGCCGACAACGTCTGGGGCACCGGCGCCAACACCAACCGGCAGTCCGCCGGCGTCGACGCCCACTTCGGCGCCGCGATGACGTTCGACTACTTCAAGAACGTGCACGGCCGCAACGGCATCTTCGGCAACGGCTCCGGCGTGCCGAGCCGGGTGCACTACGGCAACGCCTACGTCAACGCCTTCTGGGACGGCGCCCAGATGACCTACGGCGACGGCTCCGCCAACTCCCGCCCGCTGGTCTCCCTCGACGTGGCCGGCCACGAGATGAGCCACGGCGTCACCGAGGCCGTCGCGGGCCTGGTGTACTCCGGCGAGTCCGGTGGCCTCAACGAGTCCACCAGCGACATCTTCGGCAACATGGTCGAGTTCTACGCCAACGCGCCGAGCGACCCGGGTGACTACCAGGTCGGCGAGAAGATCAACATCAACGGCAACAACACCCCGCTGCGCTACATGTACAACCCGACGCTGGACGGCTCGTCGCACGGCTGCTGGTCGACCGGCACCAACGGCATCGACGTGCACTACTCCTCGGGCGTGGGCAACCACTTCTTCTTCAACCTGGCCGAGGGCACCGGCGCCACCGCGTACGGCACCTCGCCGCTCTGCGGCACCGCTGCCCCGATGACCGGGATCGGCCGGGCGAAGGCGGAGAAGATCTGGTTCCGCGCCCTGGACGTGTACTTCGTCTCGAACACCCGCTACGTGAACACCGCCCAGCCGACGAACACCGCGCGGCTACACACCCTGTCGGCCGCCACCGACCTGTACGGCCTCTGCAGCACCGAGTACAAGGCGGTGATGGCCGCCTGGACCGCGGTGAACGTGGTTGGCTCCGAATCCTGTGCCGCCAACGACTTCTCCGTCTCGGTCGCCCCGGCGTCGCTGACGATCGACCCGGGTGCCTCGGCCACCACCACGGTCAGCACCGCGGTCATCCGCGGCACGGCCGAGCAGGTGACCTTCTCGACCGGCCCGCTGCCGGCGGGTGTGACCGTCTCGTTCAACCCGCCGTCGGTCACCGCCGGTGGGTCGACCACGCTCACGGTCAGTAGCACCGCCACGGCCGGCAGCGGTTCCTCCGCGATCACCGTGATCGGTACCTCCCCCTCGGTGGCCCGCACGAGCACCCTGAACCTGACGGTGAACGGGCTGCCGGGCTGCTCCGGCACGAACGGGACCGACGTGACGATCCCCGACAACACGACGGTGGAGAGCGCGATCGTGATCAGCGGCTGCGCGGCGACCCCCTCCACGACGAGCAAGGTCGAGGTGCACATCGCGCACACCTACATCGGTGACCTCGTGGTCAGCCTCGTCGCACCTGACGGCACCGCGTACGTGCTGCACAACCGCTCCGGCAGCAGCACCGACAACATCGACCAGACCTACACCGTGAACCTCTCCACGGAGACCGCGAACGGGACCTGGCGGTTGCGGGTCCAGGACGCGGCGAGCATCGACACCGGCTACCTCAACAGCTGGACCCTGACCCTCTGACCGTACCGGCGTGAAAGCGGGCCACCCTGGTCGTCCGGGGTGGCCCGCTCCGCGCGTTCAGTCCCGGGCCGGCGCCACCCCGGCCCGTTCGGGCAGGTCCTGTTCCGCGGTTCCCGGACGTTCCACGCGGGTGGGGTTGCCGCGTACGAGCTCATCGTGGATCTGCCGGCGGGCGGCGGTGGCGGCGCGCCGTGCCGCTTCGTCGCCGTGCTCGATGCGTTGTCGCAGCAGTTGCAGGGCGAGGCGGCGATTGAGGCTGAAGTGCCGCTCGGTGTCCACCACGACGACGATCCCCGAGGGGCGGTGGGTCGCCCGCACCGCCGTGCTGGCCTTGTTCCGGTGCTGACCACCGGGCCCTCCGGTGCGGCAGGCGACGATGTCGACATCCGCTTCCGCGAAGGTCGTACGCGTGGTGTCGACCTGGCACGGTTGCGCGATGACGTACCAGTTCTTTCGGCCTGTGTTGGCCCGGTAGGGGCTGGGGCCCTGCCAGCACAGGGTTCCGGTCCACGAGGCAGCGAAGGCCCCGGCGGCGGCTTCGGAGGTCCGGACCAGGACCGATCGGTAGGTGCCGGGCCGCTCACCGGGAACGGTCTGCACCCGATCAGTCCGCAGATTCTGCCGGGTGGCGTCGGCTTCCAGGCGGCGCAGCAACCGGGCCAGCGCCCAGGCGCACTCCTGCGGGCCGCGCCCGGCCGACAGGAGCAGGTGGGTGTTCACGGCCGGCCTCGCTCGCGGCGGTGGTCCCTGCGATCCCGACGAGGTGTCGACCCGAGGTCGGGTGTCTTGTAGGTGACCAGGGGCACCGTGGTGGCCACGGGCGTGGCCAGGTCGTGGTCGACAAGGTCGGCGATCACCTGCTCGATGCGTTTGTAGGCCGTTGGTGCCTCCTCGAAGAGCAGTGGCGGTCGCCGCACACCACCAGCGACCCCACCGGCGTGCGGCGCAGCTCCTCGACCGTGTGCTTGGCCCGACCCCGGCGCAGGGCGTCGGCGCGCGACATCTTGCGGCCCGCTCCGTGCGCCACGGAATGGTTGGCATCCGGCCTGTCGGTTCCGCCTGAAAACTGGCTCTGTCTCACTTTCGGCTCTTTCTCACATTCGGTGGTGACAGAAAGCAGTTCCGGCTGCGGCAATATGACATCGCAGGTCAGGGGGCTGCGAGCTCCAGCCACTCGGCGAACTGCAGTTGCAGCTCCTTCCCCGAAGCTGGCCAGCTCAGGCACATGAGGGCAATCCCGGGGCATCTCTGCCTACTACCGAATGTCGCCACCGAAAGTGAGCCAGAGCCTTTAGATCCACAGACCCGGGTGTGGTCCTTCCCGGACAGGACGTTGATCCTGTCCGGGAAGGACCATGTCATGGCAGACAAGAAGAACGCGGTTCAGCTTCCGCGGCCGACGGCGGTGGAGGTGGAGTTCGCTCAGCAGTTGGTCGAGCGGGCGAAGGCCGACGGGTGTCCCTGGTCGGGCCTGGTGGGTTCCTCGCAGGGATCACTCGGACCGTCCTGGAATCAGCGCTCGACGCCGAACTGGATGCCCATCTTGACGAGGCCGGCGTTGATGAGACGACCGGTCGGCGGGCCAACGTGCGTAACGGTCACGGGGCGAAGACGGTGCAGACCGAGGTGGGGCCGGTGCGGATTCAGGTGCCGCGGGATCG
>NZ_JBIRTH010000022.1:0-7984 GCF_044334565.1 Micromonospora sp. NPDC020750 | reverse complement strand
GGAAACAGCTGGTCGGACGGGAAAGCCTGGACATCTCGTGCCACTTCTAGCGTCATGAGCCGCCCACACGAATACAGCAGCGACCGACGGCATTCGAACGATCTCGTCCACGCAGAACACGACAGGGCGTTCGGGCCTCGGCCAGCGCGGCGGCTCACCGTCGGCGGCCAACCCCATCGGCACGCCGCCGAACAGCTCGCCGAAGGCGCGCCGGAACGTCCAGCCTCACCCACCCCGGGCGGTTCGGCCAGGCCGGGACGACCCCGTCCGGGCCGTCCGTCGCCGGCAGGGCGGGCGGTCGAGGTAGAGGTTCGTGTGGTCTGCAACGTAGTGGTGATGACAAGTTCCGCGTCGGCGTCGGCCATCGTGCGGGGCCAGCCCGGCCGCGGCTCGTCCAGCAACCCGTCGAGCCGATCGGCGGCGAACCGGTAACGCCACTTTCTCACCGGGTGACGGGCGATCCCGAGCTGATGCGCGATCTGGCTGTTCGACTCACCAGCGGCGTCCGCGCATGCCAGCACGATCCCGCGAGCGCAACGCCAGAGCCCGTGCGCTGCGCGGGCCGCCCGGGTCGATGATCACGTGGCCGATCTCGAACGGGCCGCACAGCGTCGGTGCGCCTTCCGCTGCGTCGACGACTACGCCGGCGCCCACGCCGAGGTAGAGGACGCGCCCGCCGGCGCCCGCGTTGGCCACCCCGACCGGGCGGAACCCGGCCGGCAACCGCGTGGCCAGCCGCGCGACCTCTGCCGTGAGGCGGGCGAGACCCTCCCGTACCCCGCGGCAGTCCAGCGAGCCGCGCGTTCCAGCGCCGGACCGCCGCCGGTCTCCGCGCGTAGCGCCGTCTTCGTGCCGTCGATGTCGAGCCCACCACCTCGGCGTACGCGACGGAGAACGCCTGACTCATCACCTCGTGGCTGTCTACGGGCACGCCGTCGAGGTCGAGCACCACGGCGGTCACCGCATCCGTCGCCGGCCCCCGGTACCGCCTCGATCACACGGACGACCCGCCGCGCTCCGACGATCGCCGTGCCCCCGCGAGCGGGTCGGCGATGCGCTCCCGGATCTCGTCGAGCAGGCGGTCGTACTCGATGCCGACCGGCTCGGCCGGCGACCTCCCGCACCGTGCGGTCGCGGACCAGGGTGGTGCCGGGCCGCTGCGCGCGACCGGGGCTGAATCCGAGAGTGCAGCGCACCGTTGCCGTGCCGGTGACCTGCGGTGATGTGCGCGCGGTCGTGGAGTTACCCAGGGCCGGGATGCGGTTTCCTTCGGTTCGCGCGCGGTCAGCTGAAGTCTTTGACGTGGTCCTCGGCCCACTGCCGGAACGAGCGGGCCGGCACCCCGGTGATCTCCTCGACGGTGGACATCACGATGCACGGGGCCGCCATGAGCTCGGTCATGGTCCGGACGAAGGATTCCGGAAGCCTCGGCTCGACGTCCTCCGGAGCCAACTCGACGACCTCGATCGGCCGCCCGATCACCGCTCCGATCGTCTCGATGTACTCCTGCTGCGTCAAGGCTTGCGGTCCGGTCAGCCAGTACGCCTGCCCCTCGTGCCCGGCGCCGGTCAGGGCGCGGACCGCCACGTCGGCGATGTCCCGTTCGTGGATCGACGCGGTGCGCACTTGCAGGAACGGAATACGCAACACCTCCCCGGACCGGATCGCCGGAGCCCAGCGGAGCTGCCTGCTGGCGAACGTGGTCGGGCGGACGAAGGTCCACGCCATTCCGGACTCCTGCAACGCCTCCTCCACCACGGTGTGCATCTGCGCGCTCCGGCTGTGCCTGGTGGCGGGTTCGACCACGGAAGCCGACGACAGCAACACGACGTGTTCCACCCCGGCCGCCTGCGCCGCGCTGACGAACTCGGGGAGGCCGTCCGGGTTGGCGTACAGGAAGACCTTCTTGATGCCGTCGAGCGCCGCCGGCAAGGTCTCCGGCTCGTCCAGGTCGAGGCGGACCATCTCGACGGCGCCCGGCAACTCGCAGGCACCCGGTGTCCGGCTGGTTCCCCGGGCCGAGACTCCGGTGGACAGAAGCCCATCCACCACATGGCTGCCCACACCGCCGTAAGCGCCGATGACAAGAACGGACATGGCTCCTCCAAAGGGTTGGCGGGTCGACGTTCGGGCGAATCGCCGCCAACCCACAATGCCATCGGCGCACCAAACGCCGCCGGGATCACCAACATCGCCGCCGGCAACCGCCCGCCGAACCGGCTCTGCAATATTCAACGGCTTTGCCCGGGCCCTGGCCATCCCCCGCCTTGGTAAAGCGGCGCCTTACGCGCCGAATGCCACTACCAACGTCGGGGATAGTGCGCGGCGCGCGCCGGACCTAGCATCCGAAAAGGGTCGAACACAAAGTTCTGCGCCAGCTTGGAGAACCCGGATGAGTGACAATGAGTCGGTCCTGTTGGATGCCTACCAGCGGTTCCAGGAGACGGGACCGGAGTGGGGCGGCCACCACCTCAGCAACCACGGCCCGATGGCCGTCGAGGCCATGGTCCGGCACGGGCACGCCGACTCCGTGCATCGCTGGATCGACAACTACACGCAACGTCTGGAAGAACAGCCGCGCGGGCTCGTCCCGGTCACCGAGGACGACTGGCGGGAGGCCCTCGGCGACTTGGAGCGGGTGGCGGACTGGACGACCCTGTTCCACCGCGAAGTCGCCGAGCGTCCCTGGCGGGAAGTGCTGGCGACGTGGTGGCCGCGGCTGGTGCCCGGCATCGCCGGCGGCACGGCGCACGGCGCGATCCGGGTCGGACACGTGGTCCACTCGTTGCTGGCGGCCGAAGTGGATCCCCGCTCGGAGCCGCGATTCGCCGGCAGCGCCGACAACCCGTACGTGATCGAGCTCGCCAACGCCCTGGGCTACTGGGCCGCGTGCTGGACGCCGGTGACCGGCGACCCCTCCCGCCGCCCCGGGTCGCTGAGGCCGGCCGACGCCTTGGCCGCCGTGCCGCCTGTCGCCGACCAGGAGAAGGGCGTTCCCTACCGGCTCAGCCAGCTCCCGACCACCGAGGGTTGGCAACCGGCACTCGGCGCGCTGCGGGCCGTGGACGATCCCGAGCAGGTGCCCACGCTGTTGACCCAGCTGATCGACGCCACGGTCTTCCGCTACCTGAGCTACGGTCACGGCCACGCGGTCATGTTGGTCCACGCTTCGACGACGCCGACCGCGGTCCTCCGCGTGCTGCCGGCCCTGCCGCGCGAGCTGTGGGTACCGAGCCTGGACGCCGCGTGGCAGGCGAGCGCCGCCTTGACCGCCGCGTGCACACCCCAGCACGCCGCCGATCGCGCGGACCTCGCCGTCCACACCGAGGGCGTCACGACGGCCGAGGACACCATGGCCCATGCGGTCGACCACGGGGACGAACACGTCATCAAGTTCGCCGACACCGCCGTGGACGTCTTCGCGCGTACCGGAGACCGGGACGCGCTCGCTGCGTCGAGCCGGTGCGTGGCGCTGATCACCCTCGCGGAGGCCAAAGGACGTGCGCGGTTCGACGGCCGCACACCCCCCAAGTAGTAACCGTGTCCACGATGATCGCCGGTCCCCGCAGGCCGAGCAGGTAGGAGATCCGGCCGGCAGCGACGCTGCCCGCGGTTCCGGTCGTCTGGAGGGCTTCGAGCTCTTCGGGCACCGGCCGTGGTCGGCCGGGAGATAGGGCAGCCATATCTCGAGCGTCTCCACGCTGCCTGCGCAGGCAGATCATCACCCGGTCGCCACGCCGCACACCGAGGCCCACCAGATGCCCCGCGCCGGCTGCCGGGTCCGCGCCTCCGGATCGCCGTACGTGACCGCCGGCTTGTCGTCCTCGAAGGCGACCATCGCGCCGGAGCTGTCCATGTGCTCCCGCAACAGCAGGTGCACACGGTCGTGGTCGGGGCTCGGCTAGCCGTTCTGCGCTCGGCCGGCGGCGAAGTAGGCGCGCAGCGGAGCCACGCCGTGCTCGCCGGCGCCCGCGTCTACTGCGGCGGCCAGCGCGTTCAGCTGGACCGTGGCGATGCGCACGGCGACCGGGTCGGCGAGGGTGGGAACGAGCCGACCGTGCTCCTCGTCCTTCACGTCGACGAGCTTGCCCTCCGCCTCGGTGAGCACCACCCACGGCCCACTGATCACGTGCGCGTGGCAGTCGTGCAGCACCCGGCCCAGATCGGTCAGCGCGTTGCGGCCCAGGCCGCGCCCAGGGGTGGCCACCATGGTCAGCACGCTCTTGCCGTGCAGCGCGGCGTTCATGAGGGGGCGGGAGGCCCAGTCGATCGCGTTCTTGACCACGCCCGGGATCGAGCTGTTGTACTCCGGTGTGACGATGATCAGACCGTCCGCCTCGCGGATGGCGTTGCGCCACCGGGTAACCGGGGCCGGGCTGCCCTGTCGGGTGTCGAGGTCCTGGTTGTACAGAGGCAGCTCGCCTAGCCCATCGAAGAGGTCGATCTCCATCCCCGCCGGGGCCAACGGCCGGACGGCCGCCAGGAGCCGGGTGTTGAACGACTCCTGGCGAAGCGATCCGGAAACGCCGAGAATCCGCAACTCACCACACTCGCATTCATTTCGCAATGGTCTGCTGATTCGATGGTGGCAAGCCATGCGACTTGCCCGAGCTGAGAGGCGCAGCTCTCCCGAACGGTGTGGGAATCCCACCACCCGAGAGACACCGCCGAGCCGAACACAGCAGCCGTGACGACGCCTACGGCTCAGTCCACGTTGGCCACGGTGCGGGCGAACTCATCGAGTGCCGGCGATCAGGCCGGCGTCGAGCCCAGGGCCCCGCAGCAGCCACAGGAACAACCCACATCACCGGGGATCGCTCACTCTGACTGGACAGGAGGCTCACTCACCGACGTCGACGAGGACCTTGCCCACGATGCCGGCCTGCACGGCGTCCTGCGCATCGCCGGTTCGGTGAAGTGGGAACCGGTGGAGGGGCAGCCCGGCCTCTTCTCCCGCGGTGATCGCTCCCGCGGCCGCTGCCTCGGTGATGTCGGCCGCCGCGAGGTCCTTGTCGGCCGCGGGCATCGTCATCACCATCACGAACTGGAAGCGCAGGTTCCGCCCGATCGCCTTCCGCGTCGGAAACGTCAGCTCACTGGTGCCCTCGGTCCCGTACGCGGCGACGGTACCGTCCGTGGCGATGACCTCCACGGCAGTGCCGATGTTCGCGGTCGCCGCCACCTCGACGATCAAGTCCACCCCGCCCGGGGCCAGCGCACGGATGTCCTCCACCACGGTGGCCGACCGGTAGTCGACGGTGTGCGCCGCACCGGCGGCCAGGGCCAGCTTCGCCTTTTCCGGACTGCTGACCGTCGCGATCACGGACGCCCCGGCCCAGGTTCCGAGTTGGATCGCGGCCTGCCCCACGCCTCCCGCGCCGCCGGCAACGAGCACGGTGCACCCCTCCAGCGCGCCCGGAGCCAGCCGGCCGGGACCGTTCTGCCCGGCGAGCAGACAGCGGTGTGCGACCACCGCCCGCAGCCCCAAACTCGCGCCGACCTCGAAAGACACGTTCGCGGGCAACGGCACCGCATTGCGGGACGGAACGATGGTGTACTCCGCGGCCGTGCCATGAGGACGCTTGTACGCCGCCTCCCAGACCCACACCCGCTGCCCGACCCTTCCCGGATCGACACCCTCCCCCACGGCATCGACCACACCGCCACCGTCGTGATGCGGCACCACCTCGGGGAACATCAAGGGGCCGCCCCGGTGACCGAACTCCCGGGCCTTCCAATCGGAATGGTTTACCCCGGATATCACGACACGGACCCGAACCTCACCGGGACCCGGATCCGGCACCGGCCGGTCGACGAACTCCAGAACATCACGGCCGCCGGTCGACGAATACACAATCGCCTTCATGTCGAAAACGTACCCATCGTTCTCCCTGCCTGACAATAGATCCGGCACCAACCCGTCAACTCGACGGATGCGCCGAGAGGAGGAATCACCTGCGACCCACTCAGTACCTGCGAACCTCGATGGGCAGCTTGTTGACGCCGATCATCGTCCAGGGATTGCGCAGGTTGACCGGGACGTCATCGCGCACGCGGATGTCGCGGTAGCGCTCCAGCATGAGGCGCAGTGCGATCTTCGTCTCCAGCCGCGCCAGTGGTGCGCCCAGACAATGATGGATGCCCTTGCCGAACGCCAGGTGCGGATTGGGCTTGCGGAGGATGTCGAACCGGTCCGGGTCGGCGAAGACGCGGTCGTCGCGGTTCGCGGTGGTCAGCCACACCAGGACGATCGCACCGGCCGGGATCTTCTGGCCACCGATCTCGGTGTCCTTCGTCGCCCGCCGCGCCGAACGCGGGAACGGCGGCCGGAAGCGCACCGACTCCTCGATCGCGGCCGGGATCAGCGCCGGATCGGCCCGCAGTTGGTCCCACACGTGGGGGTTCTCGTCCAGCGCGAGAACCGTGTTGCCCAGGGCGGCGGTTGTGGTGTGGTGGCCGGCGACCAGCAGGTTGAGGAAACCGAGAGCCTCATCTTCGTCCAGCCGTACCCCGTCAACCTCGACCGACATGAGTCTCCCGGCCAGGTCGTCACTGGGGTTCTTGTGGCGGGCGCGCAGGATCTGCAGTAGGTACTGGTTCAACTCACGCAGCAGCGGCGCGACGTTGTTCACCGCGCTTTTCCCCTGGTCGTCCAGCGACCCATCCGGCTCGTAGCTCTGCACCTCGACGAAGGTGTCGGACAGCTTCCGGAGGAACGCGCGGTCGGCGTCGGGGATGCCGAGCAGCTCAGCCATGACCATGAACGGCAACGGGTAGCCCAGCTTTTCGATGAAGTCCCACTGGTCGCCGCCGGCATCGGCGGCATCGAGCAGCTGCGTGGTCATCTCGACGATGCGCGGCTCCAGGTCGGCGATCATCTTCGGGGTGAACGCCTTGCTGACCATGCCGCGCAGCCGGCGGTGCTCCGGATCGTCCGACCGGAGGAAGTTGCCCTTGTTGGACAGCTCGAAGTCTTCCTGTTTCGGTGCCAGCGGGGCGACCTCGGAGGAGAAGGTCACCGGGTCGGTCTGCACCTGCTGGGTGTCGTGGTAACCAAGCACGTGCCACGCCTGCACCTTCTCGTCGAAATGCACGTCGCCACGCGCTCGCAACCCGTCGAGATAGGAGAGAAAACTGGACAATGTCCGTTCGGACTGGCTCACACCCATGAAAGCTCACTTCTTTCATACGGCCGGGTACCGCGATGCTCAGCGGACACGGTACTTCCGGGCCGCAGTGCCCTGGCATCCCACACGCTGCTAGTACTCCAGCCGCAGCTGATGAAGTCGGAGTCTTCGCTGGTAGTGCGCGCCAGGAGACGGCGGACCTCACCGAGAGTGAGAGGGATGAGTCTCTCATGATCAGGCTCGGGGGCGCCCTTTTCCCGGCTCGTTGCAGTTGATGCGCGACAGCCGGCCTACCACCGCACCCAACAAGTTCGACATCCACCAATGACGATAGAAGCTCGTTGGTCATCGACCGGCGTCAGGCCCGCGGAGATGAGGGTTGAATCCGGCCTCCGGCGAAGTGGCCGGCTCGTTGCACGGCCGGTGCCGGGCGATCGAGTTCAAGAAGCTCCTGATCACCCTTGACCGCGAGGCCCCCGCCGACCTGGACGTGCACGTGGTGCTGGGCGACGCCTCGACCCACAAACCCCGGCAATCAAACGATGTTTGGCCGCACACCCGCGCTCCGTCCTGCACTTCACCCCGACCAGCAGCTTTTGGCTCAACCTCGTCGAACGCTGGTTCGGCGCACTGACCACCCTGAAACCGCAACGCGGCGCCCACCGCTCGGTTCGTGCCCTCACCAACGACATCCGCGACTGGATCGAGACCTGGAACAACGATCCCGACCGCCCTGTCGTGGTCTTCGTGGACGAGATCGTTGAATGCCGTCGGTCGCTGCTGTATTCGTGTGGGCGGCTCATGACGCTAGAAGTGGCACGAGATGTCCAGGCTTTCCCGTCCGACCAGCTGTTTCC
>NZ_JBIRTH010000021.1:0-19017 GCF_044334565.1 Micromonospora sp. NPDC020750 | reverse complement strand
GGCGAGGTACTTGGATCCGGTTCCCACGCCGCCCTGGTTGACCAGCGAGATGTAGTAGTTCCAGTTCCAGTTGGGGCCGGGGTCGGTGTGATCGTTGCCGGGGATCTCGTTGTGACCCTTGATGGCGGTGCGGTTCTTCGGGAGGCCGTACTTGTCGCACAGGTAGCGGGTCAGCGCCGCCGACGACCGGTACATCGCGTCGGTGAACCACGCCGGGTTGTCCACGTACCCCTCGTGCTCGATCCCCACCCCGTACGCGTTACCGGCACGGGCGTGGTACGCCGTGTCGCCCTCGCGCACCATCTGGGTGGTCTCGCCGTTGCTCGACTTGATCACATAGTGCGCGCTGACGCCGGACGACGGGTTCTGGAACCAGCTGATCGTGCCCGCGTACGAGCCCTGGGTGACGTGCAGGATGACGGTGGTGATCCGGCTGGACCGGCCCGCGCCGTAATTCGCGCCGTTGGCCGCGACCCACCGCGCCGGGCCGTACTCCGGCACGGCCGCGGCGGCGAGGGCGTTCGACGGCGCGGTGCCTGCGGGCGCCACCGCCGTGTAACGACCGCGCTCCGGCTCGACCCGGTTCGGCCGCACCGCGACCGGACCGGCGATGCCCTGCTGCAACAGGTCGTAGACGTGGTCGGCGTACAGCCGCGCGGTGACGTCGTTGACCGCCCCGCCGTACGTGGCCACGACCGGGTACCAGGCGGTGACCCGGTCGCGGTCGGCGGCCGTCAGGCCCTGCCCGTCGGCGAGGTCACGCAGGACGGCGGCACCGCCCCGGATGTTCGCCGAGGTGGTCGACTTGAGGTTCGCGATCGACTCGCCGGTCAACGTGGCCGCGCGTTCGAGGCTGTGCCTGGTGGGGTTGCTCACCAGGTGCATCACGCCGTAACCGTTTGCCTGGCTGGGCTTGCCGTCGTGCGGGTCGAGCCGGGACTCGCCGTACCCGACAGCGACCAGCAGGTCCCGGGGCACGTCGAACTCACGCGCCGCGCGGTCGAAGGCGGTGTCCGCCGTGCTGCGGGTCGGAGCGGCGGGTGCCGGCGCGGGCGGGCCGGCGAGCGCGCCGGCGAGCGCCGCGGCGATCAGGGTGACGGCACCTCGGCGCCAACGGGGCCATGTTCCTGTCATCGGGGTCTCCAGTTCGCGGGTCACAGGGTCGCCTCGCCGTTGAGACCGAAATAGTCGTGCCACTTGACGCCGGCGGCGAACCCGGTGCCGGTCGAGAGCCCCACGTAGACGTCGTTGGTGTTGCCCTTGGTGAAGACGACGATGTCGGCCTTGCCGTCGCCGTTGAAATCGCCGAGGTAGGGGAACTCGCCGCCCAGGCAGAAGAAGTCGTTCCACTTCACGGTGGTCCCGACGAAGGCGCTGCCGTTGGACACGGCGGCGTACACGTCGGCGTTGGCGTCACAGGTGAAGGTCACGATGTCGGCCTTGCCGTCGCCGTTGATGTCACCGACGCGGGGCAGCTCTGCGCCGACGGCGAACAGGTCATGCCACTTCTGCGCGCCGCCGAAGGACGTGCCGGTCGACCGGGCGACGATCACGTCGGCGGCGGCACCCTGGGTGAAGGTGATGATGTCGGCCTTGCGGTCACCGTCGACGTCCGCCACCACCGGGTACTCGCCGAAGGGGCTGAAGAACTCGTGCCACTTCAGGCCCGGGCCGAAGGAGGTGCCGGTGGACAGCGCCACGTAGACGTCGCCAGCCTGGTTGTGGGTGAACGCCACGATGTCGGCCTTGCCGTCGCCGTTGACATCGCCGACCGCGCCGATCTCCGCCCCCGGGGCGAACCAGTCGTGCCACTTCTGGCCGCCACCGAAGGACGAGCCGTTCGACAACGCCACGTAGACATCGCCGGTGTTGCTGTGCGCGAAGGTCACGATGTCGTCCTTGCCGTCACCATTCACGTCGCCGCTCGACGCGGTCTCGCCGCCGATGGAGAAGAAGTCGTTCCACCGCACGGAGGTGCCGGCGAACGCGGCGCCGGTGGAGCTGCCGACGTAGACGTCCGCCAGGACGTTCTGGGTGAAGGCGAGCACGTCGTCGCGGCCGTCGCCGGTGACGTCGGTCGACGATCCGCCGGCGATGGCGTGCGTGCGGGTGGCCTCGTTGAGCAGGCTCCGAGCCTTCGCCGCGACCTGGTCGTAGCGGTCCGGGAAGCCGGAGCGTTGCACGCACTGGGCGACCTGTCCTGCGGTGAAGCCGGGATTGTTGCGGTCGCAGACGATCGCCCGGGTGACGTACTGCGTGCTCGCGTAGACCGGGTCCATGATCTGCTCCGGCGTGCCCCACCCGTAGTCCCAGCGCTGCTGGAACACCCCGAGCGAGGACTTGTCCCCGCAGGGCAGATTGTTCATGTGCGACTCGACCCAGCCCGCCTCGAAGGCGGAGAGCAGCACCTTGTCGTTGGCGTTGTGGGCACGGGCCACCCGGTACACGATCAGGGTGACCGCGGGGTCGTGGTTGGCGGGGACCGACGAGCAGGCCAGGGTCCCCATCGGGGCCGCCTGCACTGGCGCGCCCACGACCACGGCCGCCACGGCCGTGCACAGAGCGAGAGGTACCGCCAATAGTTTTGTCTTCACGATGCTCCTCATGAGAAAACGGCATGTGAGGTTGGGGTTTGCGTTGACGGCCGCGAGGACGGCAAGAAATCGATTGCTGAAAGTCTGGCCAGCATTTTCATGACTGTCAATACCTGCGGAAAGTGTTGCCGCCTCGGGGCGACAGCGGTGGGAGAATCCGCCACGGATCGGGCCATCCCGCCCGTCGTGGCCGATGGGCCGGGGCGTCGCGGTGGCGGCGTCGGTCGCAGGCCGGGCGGCGAGGACCCCTCAGCCCGGAAATCGATTCCACCGCGTATAGGATCGCGGGCGGTCCCAGATGATGAGTCGACCTCGCCCGGTCTCGATCAGGTGGGAAACCTTATCGCGACGGGCGGTCCCTGCGCGAAGATTGACTCGGGGGTGCCGGATGACAACCATCTACGATGTGGCCCGCAGGGCTCGGGTCTCACCTGCCACCGTCTCCCGGGTGCTGAACGGCCGTGCCTCCGTCGACCCGGAGCTGGCCGCCCGGGTTCGGCAGGCGACACAGGAACTCGAGTACCGCCCCAACGCCGTAGCCCGGAGCCTGCGTCGGAGCCGGACCAGCCTGTGGGCCGCCATCATCTCCGACATCGGCAACCCCTTCTTCACCTCGATGGTCCGAGGCGTCGAGGACGTGGCGCAGGAGGCAGGCTTCTCCGTCGTCCTCTGCAACGGCGACGAGAACCCCGAGAAGGAGGCGAGTTACGTCGCGGCGGCGCTCGCCGAACGGATGGCGGGGGTCATCATCTCGCCGTCGGGCCGACCGACGTTGATCAACCGCCTGGTCGAGGCGGGCATCCCGGTCGTCGTCATCGACCGGCAGCCTCGCGGCATCGCGGTGGACACGGTGCTCGTCGACAACACCCACGGCGCGGAGTTGGCCACCACGCACCTGATCGACAATGGATACCGCCGCGTCGCCTGCATCACCGGCCCCCGTCGGATCTCCACCGCCATCCAGCGGCTGCGGGGCTACCAGCGGGCGCTGAGACTGCGCGACCGGTCCGTCTCCGAGCAGCTCGTCCGACACGCCGACTTCCGCAGGGACGGCGGATACCAGGCGATGTCGTCGCTGCTGGACGCGAGCGAGCCGCCGGACGCGGTCTTCGTCGCCAACAACCTGATGACCGTCGGTGCGGTGGAGTGCCTGGTCGACCGCGGCGTCGACGTGCCCGCCCGGTGCGGCATCGTCGGCTTCGACGAGATCCCGTGGGCGCACTTGGTCCGCCCGTCGCTGAGCACCGTGGCCCAGCCCACCTACGACCTCGGCCGGGCGGCCGCCGTGATGCTCACCGAACGCATCGCCGATCCGGCAAAGGCGCCCTCGACCGTCGTCCTCCCCACCGAGCTGCGGGTACGGGACAGTTCGAGCCGGTCGCCTGGGCCCCGGCAAGTATGCTCCGGGGCCCGGCGTACGGCGGATGACGCGACATCGGGGTGAGCGGCGTCGCGCCCGCTGATCAGATCCGGACGTCACCGCACAGGTGCACCCGCATGCCGAGCTCGGCGAAGAGCGCGGCCTTGACCCGCAGCGCCCGGTCGGCGGTGGCCGCCTCCGGCGCGTAGACCACGTTGAGGTGGTTGGCCTTGTGCCGGGCCATCAACTGGTCGCGACCGACTCCGTGCAGCACCGCGTGCATGATGGGCCACTGCGGGGTGGTGGCGTCGAGCCGCCGCCGGGTCTCCGCCTCGGGCAGTTCGACCACCGTTCCCCGGCCGAGATCCACGTGCAGCACGCCGTCCATGACGAAGACCCGGGACCACACGATCTCGCCGGGCTTCGACACGCCGCTCAGGGTGCCGCCGCCGAGAGGGAAGTACATCGGCGGCTGACGCATGCTGTAGGACCGGTCGTAGCCCCCGTTGTGGGACGCCGGCACCGAGCCGGAGATCTCGAAGACCCACACGAAGTCGTCGCCGTACCGTTCCCCCCACCGGATGTCGTGCAGTGTCGTGGCCGGGTCCAGCCCCATCGCCGTCCAGATCCGGTTCGTGACCAGGGAATCGACGGCAACGCCCTCGTCGACCTCGTTGAAGTGCGGCAGCGCCGCGCCCGCGTACAGCTCGCGGGAGCCGTCACGACTGTGCACCGGGGGCCGTTGCACGTTGTTGAGCAGCCCCTCGGCGAGGTCGCTGGCCGGGACGACGTCCTTGAGGCCCTGCTGGTACTGGATGCCCACCGCGTCGAGGCCAAAGTCGTCGGCGATCCGCAGGGCCGCGACATACATCTTGAACTGGGTGAGCAACTGCGCCTCGGTCAGCTCGGTGGCCTCGTCATCGCCGGTGTGGAAGGTCATGCCGGCCTCGTCGAGCCAGGCCCGTACCGCCTGCGCCTCCGCGTCGGGCACCTGTCCCATCTCCGCCACCAGGGCGCTCTGCGAGAGTCGCTCCTTGAAGATGCCCATCGGGTTGAGTAACTCGTCGTCGATGATGGCGTTGTACATGCCCATGCAGCCCTCGTCGAAGACACCGATGATGGCCCGCTCGGCGACGAGCTGCCGGGCGAGGGCGACGCCGAGGGCGACCTCGGGGTCGGGGGACAACGCCGGCAGGTCCCGTACGTGGCTCTCGTCGTGCGTCAGCTCGCCGGCCTCCAGCCAGCTGCTCAGTCCGTCACGGGCCCACGCGTCGGTGAAGTCCTCGCTCCACAAAGCCGAGTAGCGCACCCCCGCCTTGGTCAGGCTGCCGGCGAGGTTGAGCAGGCCGACCAGACCGGGGAACTCGCCGCTCCAGTTGGCCACCAGCAGGATCGGCCCGCGGTGCCGCCGCAGGCCGGCCAGCACGTGGTGGCTGTACTGCCAGACCGCCTCGACCACGATGAGCGGGGCGTCCAGCGGGATCGTCTTGAAGACCTCGATCCCGGCGCGCTGGCTGTCGATGAACCCGTGACCGGCGGCCGGGTCGGCCGCGTGGCCACGCTCGACCCGCCATCCCAGTGCTGTCACCGCGGCGGCGAGGTCGTCCTCAAGCTTGCGCTGGGTCGGCCAGCAGGTGACGTTCGCGCCGGGCCGCAGGTCGCCACTGGCCACCGTGTAGACGGTGCGCGGGGCGGCGACCGGCGGCTCCACCAGCACGGGCATGGCGTACGTGTTCACAGGGTGACTCCCTCGGCTGGCTCTTCGGGTGCGGGGTGGTGCGGCGCCGGTACGCGGCGCTGCCGGGCGTCCAGCGCATGCGCGACCGACAGCGAGCCGGCATACAGCTCGTGGTACAGCTGGTACAACTCGTCGTAGTCGGCCGCCAACTCGGCGCGCGGATTCCGGGTCTCCACGATCGGGTTCCAGGCCTCGATGGAGACCGCGTGTTCGATGCCGGCAGCCAGGAAGGCCGCGCCGTAGCTGGCTCCGATGGTCTGCGTCGGAATCTGCTGGGCACGGCCGGTGATGTCCGAGACGATCTGGGTCCACAGCGCGCCCTGGGTGCCGCCACCGACGGCGACGACACGCCGCACGTCACCCCCGGCCGCCTCCATCGTCTCGATGTTGTGTCGCACTGCCAGACCTGTCGCCTCCAGGGCTGCCCGGTAGAGGTCGCCGCTGTCGTGCGACAGGGTCAGACCCGCGATGACGCCACGGGCGTGCGGATCGAGAATCGGCGTCCGCTCGCCGGCGAAGTACGGCAGCATCAGCAGCCCCCGAGCCCCGGGCCCGGACCGCTCGGCGCGATCGAGCAGCTCGGGATAGCCGGGAGCCTCGAAGAGGTCGTGCAGCCAACCGGTGATCGCGCCGGAGGTCGCCATGCCCCCGGCCAGGTTGCGGGTGCCGGGCAGGGCGCCGACCGTGCCCCACAACGCCGGGCTGGTCAGCCGGTGCGGGACCGTGTGCACCAGGAACATCGTGGTGCCGTACATCAGCATGAGATCGCCGACGTCCTGCGCGCCGACGCTGATCGCCTCCGACCAGGCATCGATGGTCCCGGTGATGACGGGAACGCCGCGCGGCAGACCCGTCGCGGCGGCGGCCTCGGCGGTCACCGTGCCGGCGGTGTCTCCCGGCCAGCGCAGGGGCGGCAGTGACAGCTCAGCAGCGATCAGGTCGGCCCACGGCCGGTGCCACTGCTGCGAGTCGGTGTCGTAGAGCGGGGTGCACTGGCTGGCCGAGTGGTGGTCGAGCAGGTACTGGCCGGTGAGCTGGTACACCAGCCACGAGCTGGGCATGAAGAGCCGGCGGGCGCGGGCGAACACCTCGGGTTCGGCGTCGGCGACCCAGGCGAGCTTCGGTCCCACCGCCTGGCTGGACAACGCCGAGCCGCAGCGCCGCAGGATCTCGTCGGGGCCGAGGAGGTCGTTCAGCCGGTCGATCTGCGGGGTGGCCCGGGTGTCGACGCCGTACAGGATCGCCGGCCGCAGCGGGTTGCCATCGGCGTCGGTGAGCAGGACGCACGGGCCCATGCCGCTGACCCCGACCGCCACGGCCCGCACGTCGTCCGGGGCCAGCAGGTCCCGGGCGAGGTCGACGAACTCCTGCCACCAGAGCCGTCCGTCCATCTCCACCCAGTCCGGCCGCGGACGGTCGACCCGGTGGGTCAACGTGCGCGAGCGGACCACCCGCCCGTCGAGGTCGACGAGGACGCCCTTGCTACTGGAGGTGCCGATGTCCACACCGAGCACGACCGATGTCCTAATGCCGGCGGAGCCGGTCGTCGAATACTGGATCAAGCCCTCTCCCGCTGCTTTCCGTCGCTGCGACCTGGCCGACCGACGCCCTCCGCGCCACCGCCGGCCCGCCTCGCCGCGCCCGCGTGCCCTGCGGCTACGCGGGCGCGGCCGTCGTCGGTCAGGCGCCGCCGAGCTTGGCGTACGCCTCGGCCGCGTTCTCCTTGGTGATCTGCATGGTGTCGAGCGTCGTCGAGCGCGGGACGTCCTTCGCGCAGTCGACCAGGAGCCGCTTGGCCAGGTCCACCGCCTCGCGACCGCCCGTGGCGTACTGGAAGGTCGCGGCGAGCCGGCCCTGATCGACGGCCTTGATCCCGCCGGAGGGCACCGGAAGCGCGTCGATGCCGGTGAACTTGATCTTCGTCTCGACCCCGGCAGCCTTGGCCGCGAGGTAGGCGCCCTCGGCCATCGGATCGTTGTGCGCGTAGATGGCCGCCACATCCGGGTGTGCCTTGAGCAGCGCGTCGGCCACCGACTGTCCCTTTTCGCGCAGCCAATCACCGGGCTGCGAGGCGACGATCTCGATCTTCGGGTTGCTCGCGATGCCCTCGCGGAAGCCCTTCGCGCGCTCCGCCGCGGGCGTGGCACCCGGCAGGCCCGCGATCTCGATCACCTTGCCCCCCTGGGGCAGCAGCGTCTTGGCGTAGTACTCGCCGGCGGCCCGGCCGATCGCGACGTTGTCGCCACCGATGAAGGCCGTGTATCCCTCCCCCTCGACCTTGCGGTCCAGCACGATCACCGGGATCCCCTGGTCGTACGCCCGCTTGACCACGGCGGTCAGCGGCTTCGCCTCGTTCGGCGAGATGATCAGCAAGTTGATCTTCTGGGTGAGGAAGTTCTCGACGTCGGCGACCTGCTTGCTGTTGTCCTGCGCCGCGTCGGCGACGACGACTTTGAAGCCGGGAACGGCTTTCGCCGCCGTCTCCACGTCGTTGTTCATCACCTGCCGGTACGGCTCGGCGTTGTTGGCCTGCGACATGCCGATCAGGAACTCCTTGCCGGAGCCGCAGTTCGCGGCGTCGCCGGAGCCGGCCTGGTCGGACCTCTTCTCCACGCTGCACCCCACGGCGGCGACGAGCGCGCCGGTGGCCAGCAGGGCGATAAGGGCGGAACGTTTACGCACGGGAGGATCCTCCGTTGTCGAATCGGTCAGGCGACGCTGCGCCGCAGCTTCTGCAGGGCGGCCGCGGCCACGATCACCAGGCCCTTGATCAGCAGTTGCACGTTGGCGTCGATGTTGTTGAGTGCGAGGATGTTGTTGAGGATGCCGAGCAGCAGTGCGCCGGCGAGGGTCCCGCTCATCGAGCCGGACCCACCGGCCAGGCTGGTGCCACCGATCACCACCGCGGCGATGGCGTCCAGCTCGTATCCGGCCCCGTCGTTGGGGCTGCCCTGGTTGAGCTGCCCCGCGTGCACAATGCCGGCCACCGCCGCGAGGAGTCCGGCGATAGCGAACACCGCGACCTTGACCCGGGTGACCGGGACGCCCGAGAGCCGGGCCGCCTTCTCGTTGCCGCCGATCGCGTAGACGTGCCGGGCGAACGCGGTCTTGCGCAACACGACGGTCGCGGCGACACCGACGGCGATGAAGAGCACCGCCGGCACCGGGATCACCCCGTTGATCGAGCCGTTGAGGATCTCGAAGGCGGGTGGGGCCTCCTTCGGCCCGTCGCCGTAGGCGATTGGAATGCCGAGCCCACCGGACCAGATCCGGGCCAGGCCCCGGGCCACCTGGAGGCCGGCGAGTGTGACGATGAACGACTGGATGCCCAGCCGCGCGGTCGCGTATCCCTGCACCGCGCCGAACACCGCGCCGATCACCAGCACCACGGCGATCGCCGGCAGAATGCCCAGACCGGAGTCGACCATGAGGGTGGCCGTACCGACGGCCGAGAGCCCGAGGATCGCCCCGACCGAGAGGTCGATGCCGCCCAGCAGGATCACGAAGGTCATGCCGACCGCGATGATGCCGATCTCCGACACCGCGCGCACGATGTTGCCGAGGTTGCCGGTGGACAGGAAGAGGACCTCACCGTCGCGGCTGGGCGAGGCGACGATGGCCAGCGCGAAGACGACCAGCAACGCGAAGATGCTCTGTGCGGCGAAGAGACGGTCGACCAGCTCCCGCCGGCTGCGCGGGCGGCGGAACCACCGTCGTACGCTCTCGCCCACGCCGCCGGTGACGGGCGGCCCCTTGACCCCGGTGGGCTCCGGCGTTGACACACCCGTGCCGGTCATCGTGCTTCCCTTCCGGCGGGAGTGCCGCCCATCGCCGCCGTGAGGATGTCCTCGCCGGTACAGCAGTCCGTCTTGAGGTCGGCCACCGAGCGCCCCCGGCGAAGCACCACCACCCGGTCGCAAACACCGAGCAGTTCGGGCAGTTCCGAGGAGGCGAGCAGGATGCCCATCCCGTCGTCGGCGAGGCGGCGCAGCAACCGGTAGATCTCGGCCTTCGCCCCGACGTCGACCCCGCGGGTCGGCTCGTCCAGCAGCAGCAGCCGCGGCTCGGCGAGCAGTTGCCGGGCGAAGACGACCTTCTGCTGGTTGCCGCCGGAGAGCGCACCGACCGGCGCCACCGGCGAGGGCGTCTTGATCAAAAGTTCGGCGATCTTCTGCCGTACCGCGGCACGCTCCCGCCGCCGCCTCACCACCCCCGCCGTCGTCACCGTGCGAAGGGCCGTCAGCACGATGCTGCGGCTGACGGGGTGTCCGAGGACGAGCGCGGCTCCCCGCCGGTCCTCGGGCACGAAGCCGACCCCGGCACGCAGTGCCGCCCGCGGGCTGCGCGGAGCATAGGGGCGGCCGGCCAGCAGGACGGTCCCGGCGCGTCGACCCTTCGGTCCGGCGCCGAAAAGGGTTTCCAACAATTCAGTGCGGCCGGCCCCCATCAGGCCGGCCAGGCCGACGATCTCACCCGGGCGCACGGTGAGGGACACGGCGGCCGGCTCCGAGCGACCGGGCCGGCGGTTCCTGGGCCGTACGGTAAGACCGTCGATCGCCAGCAGCGGTGCCCGGCCCGCATCGTCCATGCCGGCTTCAGCGCCGGTGTCGCCCCCGTCGACCGTCTGAGGGCCGATGTCCGGGTGGGGATGCGCGCCCGCGTCGAACAGCGACTCGCCCGCCCGGCCCACCATCATCGAGATGACCTGCCCACGATCGACCTCACCGGGCCGGGCGATGCCGGCGACGGCTCCGTTGCGTAGGACCGTCACGCGGTCAGCGACGACCTCGATCTCCTCCATCCGGTGGGAGATGTAGACGATGCCCACGCCCCGCGCCCGCAGGCTGTCGATGGTGGCGAAGAGGCGCTGCACCTCGGCGTCGGCGAGCGCCGCCGTCGGCTCGTCCATGATCAGCACCCGGGCGTCGAGCGAGAGCGCCCGAGCGATCTCGACCAACTGCTGCTCGCCGACGCGCAGCGAGCCGACCGGGCGGCGCGGGTCGATGTCGGCGCCGAGCTGGCCGAGCTGTTCCCGGGCGGTGCGGACAACGGCGCGCTGGTCGAGCGTGCGCAGCCAGGTGCGGGGTTCGCGTCCCAGGACCAGGTTCTCGGCCACCGACAGCGCGGGCACCAGGTCGAGCTCCTGGTGGATAGTCGCGATCCCGGCCGCCTGCGCGGCGGCCGGGCCCGCAAACCGCACCGGTGTCCCGCCGACGGCCACCTCGCCCTGGTAGTCGGTGATGACACCGGAGAGGACGTTGATCAGGGTCGACTTGCCCGCCCCGTTCTCGCCGAGCAACGCGTGCACCTCACCCGCCCGCACCTCGAAGTCGACCCCGTCCAGGGCGACCACGCCGCCGAACCGCTTGGTGACGCCGGCCATGGTGACGACCGCGTGATTGCCCACGACACCCCCCTTTAAGTCGATTTCCAGAGCGAAGAGGAGTTCTGGCTACCCCGTCAAGACCGGAGCCCACTCACGGGACGGCGTTGATCGCGGTGTAGGCCCCGTCGGCGAAGGCGACATCGCGCCGAGCTCCGCTCGCGGCGATCCGCCACGTGCCACCCGGATACTGGCCGGGTGCCCAGGACGTGCCGCCCGAGCGCCACAACGGCTGCCAGGCGGCCATCGCGTGGCCGGCGTCGTACCAGGTGTTGTCGCCGCGCCAGGCCGACGCCCAGCGGTGCACCGCCACCACCGACAGCCCGTCGCCCGTATTCATCGTCCAGGGCGGCATCCCGCTGACGTCCCCGGTGGCCCGGGCCTCCACCGCCGGGTCGCCGACGGCCGGCAGCGCGCCGTCGACGTTGAACGCGACCTCCCACACCGCCGCGGTCGGCCAGTTGTTGACCGACCACACGATGTCGCTCTGCAGTGCCGGCCCGGTCCAGCGCGGCGCCACCGTCAACAACCAGTCGGCGGTGACCGGCTCGTCGCCGAAGGGAATGCCGGCCAGGTTGATCCGGGACCCGTCCGCCGACACGTCGATGCGAGCCGGGGCGCCAGCCCGGTCGGTGACGTCGAAGCGGCCCACGGCAAGGTACGGACTGGTGCCGCGGTGCGACGAGTCGAGCGCGGGACGGTAGGAACCGCCGCCCGCCGGGTCCACCGCCAGCGAAGCGATCCGGGCCTGTGGCCAGGTGCGCACGTCGGCCCGTAGGAAGCCGGTGCTCATCGTGTAGCCCCGCGCCACCACTCCCGTCGACCAGGTCAACGGGGCCAGCCACAGCCCGCCCTGGCCCCAGCCGGCGTGGCTCAGGTACCAGTCGGAGCCGTCCACGACGACCTCGGCCGCGTGCGCGTCCAGCACGGCCACCTTGTCGGCGCCGTCGAAACGCAGCGGGTCACGGCTGCGGTAGACGGCCGTCCGCCGGTAGGCGGTGCCGTAGTCGGTGCCGTCGCAGCAGACGAAGAGGTAGTACCAGTCGCCCCGGCGGACCACGAACGGCGACTCCGTCTGCCCCGCGGCCCGCCCGGTCTGAGGCGACGAGTAGGCGATCGCCCGGGCGCTCCACGTCCGCAGGTTGGTGCTGCTGCGGTAGGCCACGACGTGATTGCCGCCGGTCGGGGTGGAGGTCGCCGTGTAGTACATGACCCACCGGTCGCCGACCCGGGTCACCATCGGGTCGCGGCCCTCCCAGCCGTCGATGAACAGCGGGTTGGCCGTGCTCCGGGTCCAGGTGAACAGGTCGATCGATGTCGCTAGATGCATCCGGTAGTTGGCGTAGTCCGGGCCGCCGGCCGCGTAGAACATGTAGTAGACACCGTTGTCGTAGACCACGTGCGGCGCCCAGATCCAGTGCTCGCCCGCTGCGGGATCGGCGGTCAGCGCCATCGGCTGCCTCGTCCACGGCCCGGTGGGCGTGGGCGCCGTGGCATGGCCGAAGGACTTCTCGTCCTGCGGCGCGCCGGGCTCGGCGTGGGTGATCGCGAAGACGTGCCAGACCCCGGTCTGCTGATTCTTCACAATGGTGTGGTCGTTGTAGTACCACGCCGTCGGCTGGCCCGCGCCCGGGTCGAAGACCCGAGTCAGCGCGCCGCGTGTCGGCGTCTCCCCCACCGTCTCGTACGGCACGGTGGTCACCGCCGCGACCGGGCCGACACGTCGCAGGGTGATCGTGTCGAGGCCGGCGAAGAAGCCGGCCGACGCGCCGGCGCGGCCGGTCACCGTCACCGTCAGCCGGTGGCTGCCGGTCGCGAGGGAGACCGAGCCCAGTGGCACCGCGCCGGTGCGCTGCACGGTGGGCGCGTACCCGTCGAAGAGCTGGCCGATCGCCACCCCGTCGACGGTGAACCGCAGCGTCCCGTAGTCCTGGGCCCGGGTCAGCACACCCCCGAGGTCGTACTGGCCCGGCGGCACCGCGGGCAGGGCGACGGTCACCGAGTCGCCGGCCCGGCCGGCCCGCAGCCAGAGCTGGCGGCCCCCGGACCAGCTCACCCCGCAGCAGTCGGTCTGGGCCTGCACCGGCGCGGTCGCCGAGACGACCCCCAGTGTCTCCGCCTCCACCCGGATCGGGTCCTCGGCCCTGGCGGGGTCCGCCGGGGCCGCCACGAGGGCCGCCCCGAGCAGGAGAACCGCGAGGGTCCGCAGCGCGCGCATCACGGAACGCTCGGCCGAGGCAGGTCGGTGCCCGGCGCGAACTGGTCGTGCCACCTCACGCGGGAGCCGAATTCGGAGCCGGTGGACAGCGCGACGTAGACGTCTGCTGTCGTGCCCCGGGTGAACGTCACCACGTCCATCCTTCCGTCACCGTTGAAGTCGCCGAGCCCGGGCAGCTCGTCGCCGACGGCGAAGTACCCGTGCCATTTCCAGGTGTTCTGCACGAAGCGGGTGCCGTCGGAGAGGGACACGAACACGTCGCCCGTGCCACCGCGGGTGAACGCCACGATGTCGTCGCGCCCGTCGCCATTGACGTCGCCCACCGCCGGCAGCTCGGTGCCGATGGCAAAGTTGTCGTGCCACTTCCACCCGTCTTCGACGAAGCGGGTGCCGTCGGAGAGGGACACGAACGCGTCACCCGTGCTGCCCTGGGTGAACGTCACGATGTCGTCGCGCCCGTCGCCGTTGAAGTCGCCCACTGCCGGCATCTCGGTTCCCACAGCGAAGTGGTCGTGCCACTTGACGCCGGGGCCGAACCCGGAGCCGGTGGAAAGCGCGACATAGACATCGGCGGCGTCGCCCCGGGTGAAGGTGATGATGTCGGCGCGGCCGTCGCCGTTGACGTCGCCGACCGCCGGGATCTCGGCGCCGACCGCGAAGAAGTCATGCCACTTCACGCCGGCGGAGTAGCCGGAGCCGGTGGAGAGCGCAACGTAGACGTCGGCGGCAACGCCCCGGACGAAGGTGATGAGGTCGGCCCGACCGTCGCCATTGACGTCGCCGGTGAGCGGAATCTCCCCGTCCATGGCGAAGAAGTCGTTCCAGGGCCGGCTGTCCGGCACGAACCGGGTGCCGGCGGAGAGCGCGGTGAACACGTCCGCGCTGGCGCCGCGGGTGAAGTCGATCGCGTCGTCACGCCGGTCGCCGTTGGCGTCGCTGACGTTGCGGGCCCGGGTCGTGGCCGACACCTCGGCCGACGGCGTCCCGGCGTTGCCGGCGACATCGACGGCGACGACCCGGTAGTAGCGGGTCTGCCCGGCCGGCAGCGGGCCGTGCCGGAACGAGGCGACACGCGTGGTGGCGACCAGATTGGCGGACGTGATCGCCACGCCCGGCGTCCTGGACGAATAGACCCGGTAGCCGGTCACGCCGACGTTGTCGGACGACGGCAACCAGGACAGGCTGAGGGCGTGCACCCGACCGCCGGTCAGCGCCAGGCCGGTGACCGCCCCGGGCGCGGTGGTATCGGTGAAGGGAACGACGACGCTGTCGGCCTGGTAGCGGGCTGCGGTCCAGGCCGGGGCGCCTGCGGCGGGGGTGAGCGTCACAGTGACCGTGGACTTGCCGGCGGTCAGCGCCGCCGGCAGGACGAACTCGTCGGCCAGCCACCGGCGCCGGGCGTTGCCCAGCGGCTGCGACCACACGCCGGCCGGCACGCCGTCCACCGATACGGCCGCCTGCTGGTAGCCGCTGAACTGGTCGGCGTGGCGGCGCAGTCGTACGCCCTGGTTGGCCGGGTCGATCGAGATCCGGAATCCCACGGCGGCGGTGGTGCTACGGACCTGGCCGGTCTCGGTGATGTCGTCGTCGTCGCCCTCGAAGCTCGACGTCAGCGCGTGCTGGGTCGCCGAGTCGGTGTAGGCGTGGCTCGTCCGGCTGGTCGCGTCTCCGGTGACGATGGTGTCGGTACGCCGGGACGTGACGGTCGGCTGCGTGTAGAGGAACGCCGTCGAGCCGTAGTCCGCCGCCATGTCGTTGGCCGGCCCGTGCTCCATGCCGAAGCGCAACTCGGTGCCGTACGACACGGCGTCGCCGATCATCAGGCGGTAGGCGGCATCGCACTCGTCGACGCATCCGCCCGACCGGAACAAGTGCGCCGTGTTCCCGGTGAAGACCCCGCTGTACTCCCCGCGGTTGAAGTACCACCCGGACTCGTAGAAGTCCTCGGTGCCGGTGCCGTAGATGTGCGGCGTCGGTTGGCCGTCGACGTGCACTCGCTCGTCGCCTTCGAGGTAGTTGCGGGTGTTGCCGCCGGTGATATGCCCACGCATCGTCTGCGAGATTCCGACGAACCGGCCCCGGCCGGGCTGGTCGGCGACGATCCAGTCCCTGCCGCCGACCGCCTCCGCCCGTCGGGACTGGGTGGTGAAGTAGCCAGCGGGTCCGACTGCGGCGAGCGCGTCGGTCCACTGCGTTCCCGGCGCTGAGGTCACCTCCGCACGGACGCCGCTGACGGCCACGCCGGTGGTGTTGGCGACCACGACGGTCGCCGTCGACCGGAACGGCATCGGCCACCAGGCGCTGTACCAGCCACCCGGCGCGTCGTCCATGCCGAACATGAGGGAGCGGACCCTGCGCTCACCCAACCCGCCGCCGAAGAACTCACCCACCGGGCTGTCCACCGTCGTGCGGCCGTCGAAGGAGATCCGCAGACGCAGACCGGACAGGGTCGATTCGGTGGCCACGCCGTCGGGCACCTGCAACCGCAGCGCGGTCACGGCCCGTGGCCCGGTCAGCGTGGCCACGTTCGCCTGGCCGCCAGCGGGGACATCGACCGTCGCGGTCGCGGTGGTCGCTCCTGGCTGCGACGGCTTGGGATCCCGGGTGCCGGCGGCCCGCAACAGGTCGATGACATCGGTGGCCCGATCAGCGGGGTCGAACCGGACGACCCCTGTCGCGTCGTCGAACTTCCGGAACGTGACGTGGTAGAAGAGCGGATTGTGCTCGGTGAGGATCCGCATGGAGTCCCGATAGGGCATCGGCACTTTGACGGTGACCCCACCCGAGGTCTGGTCGGCGTTGCTGACCAGCGGCGCGACGAACGGGGAACCGAGGCCGCCGTCGACGAGGTTCTGCAACCCCGTGTCGACCACGACGACCCCATCGAGCTCGATGCGGATCCAGCCGGTGGCGCTGACGTTGCCCTCGTCCCGGGTGAACCAGATTGACTGCACCTCCCCCGCGCCGCGGTCCTCAGCGAGCACGCAGCCGCTCGCCTGACGCAGGCAGGAGTAGGTGCCAACGAACCCATCATCGTTGGAGCCATCGCGCGCGAAGCTGGAGAACTGTCGGGTCCGGGTACCGACTGACAGCTCCGGCAGCCGGTCGAGCCGGCGGTAGGTGTCCCAGCCAGTCGGTCCTTTGTCCGCAGCGACCGTGACGGCGGGATCCGCGACGGCTGCGGCGGCGTCGGTCACGGCCCGCGGGGCGGCGACCGCCGCCGTGGGTACGGTCATGACCAGCGCCGCCGCGGCGGCGCCCAGCCAGGAGGGTCTACGGAGCCTCATCGGTGTCCCTTCGCAGCGACCTTCGAAGCAGGGAGAAATCGATTGCTGGAGTTAACTGCGAACACCGATCTTTGTCAATACTTGCCGGCTCGCTTTGTGGCGATGCATGAAATCATCGCCTTCGAACGACGAGGCCGAGCGCGCTCCACATCGGATGAACAGGCGTTGCGCACGCCCTCGACCAGCTCGGCCGACCACCGCCAACCACCACGGGGCGCCCCCAGCATCACCGTCGGAGCGGCGGAAGAATGTGACTCAGGCGGCAGCCGTGGACACGGTGAGTAGCAATCGCTGCACCGCCGCCACCCTCCGGCAGGGCGAAGATTCCACAACCCATTGACAGTCGTCGGGGTCCTGGCGATACTCCTCAGCAATCGATTTCTCGGGCTTCGCGAGGAGGCGCCCGTGCCACAGCGCATCCGTCACCCGCCGGTGGCGACCTCCAGGCTGTCACCTACCTCAGCTGCTCCGGCCGCAACGAACGACCAATGAGGTCAACGGTGGCATCGTCGTCCTCGTCGAGAACAACGTCGATTTGGCTACGTCAGACCTTTTACTGGCGCCGCCTTCACCCCCGCCCAAAATCGCACGATCACCTCGGCCTCAACGGCGTCACCGCCCTCTGAACCCGTCCAGCTGGACAGCAAACTCCGCGCCGCAGTTCTCGCCCGTTCGGCGCGACCTCACCCAATGGAGGATCCATGGACAACATTCCTGCCGTCCGCCAGCCCGTCAGTCGTCGACGGCTGCTCACCGGCGCTGCGGGCGTCGCCGCCGCCGGTGCGTTCGGCGGTGCGCTCGCCATGCCGCTGCCCGCGTCCGCCGCCGGCGACGGGCACGGGCTGCGCATCGTGGCCCGCAACGAGAATGGTGGCCGCCTGCAGTACTACCGGTTCGCCACCGACGCCATCGAGTGGGACCCTGCGGTCAACGTGCTGCTGCCCGACGGCTACCACACCAGCGGCAAGCGCTATCCGGTGCTGTACCTGCTGCACGGCGGAAACGCGGACTTCCGGACCTTCCACATGCAGGACAACATCATCAACCTGACGGCCGGCAGGGAGATCATCGTCGTCATGCCGGACGCCTCCACCGGTTGGTACTCCAACCCCGTGCACAGCAACACCGGTCCGCGCAACTGGGAAACCTTCCACATCGCACAGCTACTTCCGTGGATTGAGTCGAACTTCCGCACTTTTCCCGAGTACAACGGCCGTGCCGTCGCCGGCTTTTCGATGGGCGGCTTCGGCGCCCTCAAGTACACCGCGAAGTACTACGGCCACTTCTGTTCGGTGAGCTCACACTCCGGCCCGGCCAGCCTGCGTCGGGACTTCGGCCTCGTCGTGCACTGGGCCAACGCCAGCTCCGCGGCGCTGGACCTCGGCGGCGGCACCGTCTACGGCGCTCCCCTCTGGGACGAGGCCCGGGTCACCGCCGACAACCCGGTCCAGCGTATCGAGAGCTACCGCAACAAGCGGATCTTCCTCGCCGCCGGCACTTCGCCCGATCCGATCAACTGGTTCGACACCGTCAACGAGACCCAGGTGCTCGCAGGCCAGCGGGAGTTCCGCGCCGCGCTCGGCCGCGCCGGCATCCCGCATGAGTGGCGCGAGGTCCCCGGCGGCCACTACTTCCGCCACGAACTCTTCATTCAGGACCTCAACGGCATGCTCGGCCGCCTCCGCCGCGCCGGCTGACCTCTCATCAACGATGCGGCGCCCCGCAGACACCCGTCGCGGTCCGGCGGCGCATCGTCACCCCTCCGCCTCACCCCTTCCTGGCGGCACTTGACACATCGACGGGTGCCTTTACTCACGTCCAGACCGATCGAGCACTTTCCTGACGGGAGCCACCTCACATGTCACGGCACTCGAGGACCGGGGTGCGGCGCGTCCTGGCCGTCCTAATCACCCTGGCGGTGGGCGTCCTGACCGGAGCGGTGGCGACATCGTCCCCCGCGCTCGCCGCACCGAACTTCAAGGCTCCATTCCCGTGCGGGCAGCGGTGGACCTACGACCACCACAGCGCTGAGGTCCGGCAGGCCCTGGACTTCGTGCGGGCCGACGGAGGAGTTACCGCGGGCACACCGCAGGTGGCCACCGCCGCCGGCGTCGCCCGGCGGCACTCGGAGCCCAGCGGCGCCGGCAACTACATCGTCATCGACCACGGCGGCGGTTGGACCACCTACCATTTCCACCTCAGCGCATATTCGGTGCCCGACGGGGCGTACGTGCAGCAGGGCCAGCAAATCGGGCTCACGGGCAGCACGGGCAACTCGTCAGGGGCGCACATCCACTACGAGCAGCTCTACAACCGCGCCGGACAGACGATCGTGATCAACGGGGTGTCACTGGCGCCGTATCCCGGGCAATACCACCAGAAGTACCTGGTCAGCGACAACTGCGGCGGGTCGTCGACCGGCGGTCGGTATCTGGCG
>NZ_JBIRTH010000020.1:0-33129 GCF_044334565.1 Micromonospora sp. NPDC020750 | reverse complement strand
CAGGCGAGTTCCCCTACCTCGCCGACGTCAACGGCGACGGCAAAGACGACATCATCACCTTCACCAAGAGCAACACCAACGACATCTACGTCGGACTCACCACCGGCACCACCTTCACCGCCGGCACCAAATGGCACGACTTCTTCGGCCTCAACGGCGAAACCACGCTCTGAGCCACTGATCCTGCGGCGATTGTCGAGGTCCTGTGGTCGCGGCGTGAGTTCAGGGCCCCGCTCTCCCGTGAGAGCGGGGCCCTCAGCCGTGGCCTACGCTCTGGCGTCCACCAAGGCCATGTGGTCCCACCTGAAAACACCGCATCGAGAAGGACCTGCGAGTTGATCTCAGCGACGCGAAGGTGTCGATTGGTGCGGCACGGGCAGGTCGTACACACCGGATGGTGCTGGAAGTGGGCGTGGGACCCTCGGTAGGTAGCTCTCACCACAAGATCACCCGCGCGGTGAGGACCCCGCGTGATCGCATATCGTGCCATGGTCGACGTTCCCAGGGAACTCGTGCAGTACCTGGGCCGGCTGCTCACCGCTGAGCGCCCCGCTCGGGGCACGACATCGCAGGTCAGGAGGCTGCGAGCGTGTCCAGCCACTCGGCGAGCTGCAGTTGCAGCTCCTTCCCCGAAGCTGGCCAGCTCAGAGAAACGCCAGCATGTGAGGGCAGTCCCGGGGCACCTCTGCCTACTACCGAATGTCACCACCGAAAGTGAGCCAGAGCCGTTGGCGAGCCAGCCCCGACGCGGCTCGGCGTGTCCACCGGTCCGCCAATGCAACAGAGCCGGCGCGGCCTACGGCCCGTCGACGCGGATCGGCATGCTGGGTGAGGACGCGGCGGGAATGAGCAGCCGGGCGCTTCCTGAGCCGTCGGCGGGAACGGCCCAGATGTCCGAGCCGCCCGCTGCGCCGGGTCTCGCGTAGGCGACCTCGCTGTCGGACAGCCACTGCGCTTGGTCGTCAACACTGGCGGTCTCCGCCAGCGGGGTCTCGCGCATCGTGCCCAGGTCCAGCACGTGCAGCCGCCATGGATCGGCGGCCGACGGCGAGACCCGCTTCTTGAACGCGAGCCGGGTCCCGTCCGGCGAGAGCGACGGGCATTCCACATTGTCCCGCAGCGTCCGCGCTTCCCACTTGGCGTAGTCACCTTCGACCAGGTAGGTCCGGCCCTGCGTCGAGACCGTCGCGTAGAAGCGGTTGTCGTCGGCGGCAAACGTGACGCCCCAGAAGTTCACGTCCGCGGCGTGGTGACGCCTGCCGTCGATGTAGAGCGGGATCGTCTCGATGTTGACGATCGGATAGCCAGTCCTGGTGTCGAGGATCCCGGTCCAGGTGGAGAAGCCGGTGGCGTTGTAGGACTCGCCGGTGACGAAGACCGTCCAGGCCACCATCCTGCCGCTGGGCGAGACCCTGGCCCGGCTCGGGACGCCTGCGAGGTTGAGGCGGTTCGTCTCGCGCAGCTCGCTGTCGAGAATCAGCGCGCTCGTCCGGGGCAGGCCGCCGCGCACCTCGGCCGCCAGGCAGACCGCCGTCCCGCCGGAGGAGTGGAAGCGCCGGCAGTTCAGGTCCCCGACGGTGCGGGTCGCGCCCGGGTCGTCCGACGGCACGGCCGCGACCCGACCGCCTGCGTCGAGAAACAGCAACTGCCCCGAGCGGGTGGTGTCGAGAGCCGCGCCGGCCGGCGACGGATCGGCCGCGGCCAGCACGGCATAGGTGATCGCGACCGCGGCGAGCGCCACAATCGACGCGGCGAGGACCAGCGCACGTTTCACAGGATCACCTTCCGGGCGGCGAGTAGGGGGAGCGCGAGCCCGCCCGCCATCACGAGCAGGCCTGTCCGGGCGTCCCAGGCGGTCCAGAGCGCGCCGAAGGCGACCGACGAACCCAGCCGCGCGAGCGCCTGCGCGGTCTGGAGCACGGCCATCCCGCTGGTAAGCAGGGCCTCGGGCAGCAACGGTCCGGCGGCGGACATCAGGACCCCGTCCGTGGCCGCGTAGAACGTGCCGTGCAGCACGAGGACCGCGATCAGCAGCGCGATGCCGGTCGCCGCACCCGCGAGCAGCAGGTAGGCGGCGAGGAGGGCGACGTGCCCGCCGAGGAAGACCCCGACGCGGCCCCGCCGGTCGGCCAGGCGCCCGAGCGGCACGGCGAGCAGCAGGTACACCGCGGCCGTGCCGAGCGGCAGCAGCGGGAACAGGCCGGGCGTCATCGCGAGCTGCTTCTGCAGCAGCAGGTAGACGAAGAAGTCGCTGACCGTCACCAGGCTGAGCAGGACGGTGACGGCACAGATCCGCCGGAACGCGGGGTCGCCGGCGATGGCGCGCACGGCCGTCCCGATCCGCGGTGGCTCGGCCGCGAGGGTGGTAGTGCGCGGGTCGCGGACGTAGAGCGCGAGCAGCACCAGCCCGAGCGCCGCGACGCAGAAGGAGGTCATGAATACGGCGTCGTAGGACCCGCCGGTGGCGGCGAGCACCCCGAACGCGGCGAGCGGGCCGAGGAAGGCCCCGAGCGTGTCCATGGCCCGGTGCACGCCGAACGCCTGCCCCAGCCGGTCCGGCGGGGTGGACAACGAGATCATCGCGTCCCGCGGGGCCGTCCGCAGTCCCTTGCCGGCCCGGTCCGCGGTGATCACGGTGCCGAGGGCGCCGACCGAGGTCCCGGCCAGCAGCAGACCGAGTTTGGCCAGTGCGGAGAGGCCGTAGCCGCTCGCGGCGACGAGTTTGCGGTGGCGCCAGCGGTCGGAGGCGTGCGCGCCGGCGAGGCGGACCAGTGCGGTCACCCCGAAGTGGAGGCCGTCGAGCACGCCGATCTGCAACGGGTTGAGCCCGAGCGCGAGCACGAGGTAGAGCGGCAGGACGGCGGTGACCATCTCGGCGGAGATGTCGGTGACCATGCTGACCATGCCGAGGGCGAGGACGTTCGCCGGGACGGAGCGCAGCAGCGCCCGTCCCGGCGGACGGTTGGCGGTGATGTACATCAGTGGCAGGTGTAGGTCGGGCTCGTGTCCTTGACCGCGCCGTCGGTCCCGATCAGCTGGGAGGAGAAGGTGCTGTCGGTGAACGTCAGCTTGATGACGCCGTACGTCCCGGACAGTCGCTTGAGGCTGTTGGGCTGCACGTTGACGATCGGGTAGGGCGGCGCGCCGGCCATCCCGCCGAGCAGTTCGACGATGCCGTTCGGGTCGGCGTCGCCGTCGGGGTCCTGCGGGCCGAACCGCTCGTAGTGGTGGTCGTGGCCGTTGAGGACCAGGTCCGCGCCCTCGTTGTAGAGCATCTGCCAGATCGGCCTGCTCACCGGGTCGTTGCCGTGGTCGCCAGAGCTGTATAGCGGGTGGTGCCAGGACGCGGCGATGCAGCCCTTGGTGTTCGCGGCGAGGTCGGCCCGCAGCCAGGAGATCTGCGCGTCGTCGTCGAGGCTGTTGGAGTTGAGGACGATGAAGTGCCAGTTGCCGTGGTTGAAGCTGTAGTAGTTCTTGCCCTGCGGGTAGGCGATCGACCCGAAGTAGGACTTGTAGCCGGCGTACTCACCGGCCGGGTCGTACGTCTCGTGGTTGCCCGGCGCGGGCCGGATCTTCGACTTGAACTTGCCCCAGGTCTTGTCGAAGTAGTTCTGGAAGTCCGACAGGCGGGCGTCGTCGTACTGGTTGTCGCCCATGGTGATGACGAACTCGGGGTTCATGGCCGTGACGAGCGCGGCCGTCTTCGGGTGCTGGCAGGAGCTGGAGCTCGCGGTGCACTGGTCGGCGATGTCACCTGCGGCGGCGACCGTGAAGGTGGTCCCACCGGTCGGGCTGGGCGAGGGAGAGACGGTGGGCGAGGCGGTCGGTGCCGTGCCCAGGGTGAGCTTGTCCATGTTGGGGCCACCGGCCGCCGTGGTGGCGGTCGCCCGGATCGTGTTGGCGCCGGCCTGGAGTGGCACGTTGATCGTCTGGTCGGTCCAGGTGCTCCAGCTACCGGTGGAGTTGAAGGCGAGCCCGGACGTCACGGTGACGCCGTTGACCGCGATGCTCAGCGGCCGTCCCGCGGTGGTGCCGTTGGCGTAGCGGAAGGTGCCCGGCCGGCTGCCGGCCGCGGTCGCGGTCACGGTCCATTCGATGTAGCCACCGACGACGTTGGTGTAGTCGACGAACCCGGTCCCGGTGTATCCGGCATGGTTGCTGAAGACGGCAGCCTGGGAGAGCGTGGCGTTCTCGGCCTGGTAGTCGGTGCCACCGGGGTCAGGGGTGCCGTCCGGGCCATAGACCTCCAGTTCCCAGAGCGAGTAGCCGTAGGACGTGCCGCGGGCGGTGCCGTAGACGCGCAGGTATCGTCCGTTCGCGCTGAGGCCGGTGTGGTCGTCGGTCCCGCCGTCCGCGCCGGTCACGGTCTTGACGGTGGTCCAGGCGGTCCCGTCCGGCGAGGTCTCCAGCCGGTACGCCGAGCCGTACGCGTCCTCCCAGGTCAGCTTGACCCGGTTGATCGCGACGGACGAGCCGAGGTCGACGCGGAGCCACTGCGAATCCGATCCTTCGACGCTGGCCCAGCGGCTCGTGGCGCTGCCGTCGACGGCGTTCTCCGGACCGTATTCGCTGCTTTCGGTCGACGAGGAGGTGGCGGGCCGATTGTGGGACAGGAGCACGTCGGCGGCGTCGGCCCGGTCGACGATGACGATCAGTGCCGTAGCCACCAGCATGGTGCTGGCTACAGCGAGGGTGGGTAGCTTTCTCTTCCAGCGCACGGTGCCTCCTTGGGGAGGGGAGTTCAACCGGCCGGGGGCAGTTGTTCACTGAAGCGCGTCACGTCCGAAGGTGTTCCGGAGCCGCGCCAAGCCGCTTGGGAAAAGGTTTCCAATCACGTTCTTCGATGTCAAGAGATTAGGAAAACAATCTGCCTTTTCGGTCGCGCCCCCGTGCCAGTCGACGATCGCGTACATGCCGCGCGCGGTGACCTGCTCGATGAGGGAGTGCGGTCCAGTCGGTGGCCAGCGCCGTCAGCGGTGCGCTGTTGACGCACTGGCCGTACCACTGAAGGCCGTGCATGCTCATACCACGCAGTTGGATGGGCCGGGACCCGTGCGGCGCGGCACTTCGCTAGCTGATGGTTATGCGCAGGATGCGGTCGGCGCCGTTCGCGGCCCCGCCGTTGTTGTCGCAGTTGGTGGTGCTGAGCCAGAGCTGGTCGGAGCCGGGCACCTTAGTGACCGTGCGTAGGCGTCCGTACGTGCCCGTGTAGTACGCCGTCGGAGTGCCCGTGGTCTCGCCACTGAGTAGCGGGATGCGCCACATCTGCTCGCCGCGCAGCGTCGCCATGTAGACGACGTCGCGGACGATCGCGATACCGCTGGGCGAGGCGGTCGACACCGACCACTGTCGCTTCGGGTTCTCCATGCCCGCGACTCCGCATGTGCCCTCGCAGGTCGGCCAGCCGTAGTTCTTGCCGGGCTTGATGAGGTTGAGTTCGTCGTACATGCTGTTGCCGAACTCGGCCTCCCAGAGCCGGCCCTGCGAGTCGAACGCCAGGCCCTGCGGGTTGCGGTGGCCGTAGCTGTAGACCCGGGTACCGAACGGGTTGCCCGGCGCCGCGGCACCGGTCGTCGTGATTCGCAGGATCTTGCCGTTGAGCGAGTTGAGGTCCTGGGCCCGGCTGCTGGTCTGCCCGTCACCGGTGGAGACGTAGAGGTACCCGTCCGGCCCGAAGGCCAGGCGGCCACCGTTGTGGTAGCGGTTCTTGGCGATCCCGGAGAGGATCGTGGTGTACCCGGTCAGGGTGCTGCCGTCGTAGGTCATCCGGGCGACCCGGTTGCCCTCCGACGCGGTGTGCATGAAGTAGACGTGGTGGTTGGACGCCCAGCCGGGGTCCACAGCGACGCCGAGCAGGCCTCCCTCACCGTCGGTGGTGACGACGTTCGGGACGGTCCCGACCTGGGTACGCACACCGGACAGCGTCACCTTGAAGACCTTGAACTGGCCGGAGGTGACCTTGTCATCCCGCTCGGTGACGAGGGCGGTCTGCCCGTCGGGCATGAAGTACGTGCCCCAGGGGATCGTCCAGCCGGTGGAGATCTGTGTGATCCCCGACGGCACGCCGCCGCTGCAGGTCGCGGTCGTGAAAGACACCGTGTTGCTCTGCCCGGACGTGTTGCCTGCGCCGTCTCGGGCGACGACGTTCAGCCCGTACGCCGTGTTGCAGGCGAGCCCGGTGACGGAGGTGGTCGCCGCCGGGGGCGTGCCGGTGACCGACTTGACGACGGTCGTCCCGGTGCGCACGTCGTACGCGGTGACCCCGACGATGTCCGTGGACGCCGTCCAGGTGAGCGTGACGCTGCTGCCGCTCAGATTCGAGTAGGCCAGGTTCGCCGGGGCGGTCGGCGCCTGGGTGTCGGAACTGGCCAGGGTGGAGCAGATCGCCTGCGCGCTGGACAGCGAGACGTTGCCGGCCGCGTCCCGGGCGAAGACCGACAGGCGGTACTCCGTGTTCGGCGAGAGGCCGGTCAGGCTCCGCGAGGTGCCCGTGCCCGTCGTCTGACCCAGCAGGTTGCCGTCGTGGTAGATGTCGTATCCCGTCACCCCGACGTCGTCGGTGGACGCGCCCCAGTTCAGCGTCATGCTGCTGGAGGTGACGGCGGAACAGCTCGGTGCGCCCGGTGTGCTGGGCGCCTGCGAGTCGCTCTGCCCGGTGACGCGCAGCCGGTCGATGTTGCCCAGGCCGAGCGCGCCGGTGGCGGTCAGCCGCACGGTGTTGGCTCCCGCGGCCAGCCTCGTGCTGACCGTGACGTCCGCCCAGTCGGTCCAGGCGGTGGTCGCCGGGAACGGCTGGTTGCCGACGAGGTTGCCGTTGACCGCGATGTCTCCCGGCCGGTTCGCCCCGCCGGAGTTGGCGTAGCGGAACGCCAGCTGCGCGGTGCCTGCGGCGGCCGCGGTCACCGTCCACTCCACGTACGCCCCCGCCGCGTTGGTCGTGTTGACGAAGCCGGTGCCGGTGTAACCGGTGTGGTTCGACTCGACCGCGCCCTGAGCGATGACGGCGTTCTCCGCCTGGTAGTCGGTGAAGGCCGGCGCTCCGGCGACTTCGAATTCAAGGTAGTCGAGGTTGGCGGTGCCGGCTGCCGAGGTGGAGGTGACTCGGACGGTGTTGCTGCCGGCGCCGACCGGGGCGGTGACGGTCTTGTCGGCCCAGGTGTCCCAGTCGGAGGTGCTGCCGAACGTCGCCGCCGCGGCGGCGACGCTGCCGTTGACGGCGATGTCGGCGGGCCGGTCTGCCGCAGCGCCGTTGCTGTAGCGGATGGTGAAGGTCGCCGTGCCGGCGGTCGCGGCGCTGATCGTCCACTGCACGTAGCTGCCGACCACGTTGTCCGTGTCGGCGAAGCCGGTCCCGGAGAAGTTGAGGTGGTTGGACTCGGCGAGGCCCTGACCGATGGTGGCACTCTCGGCCTCGTAGCGGACGGGTGCGGCATGGGCGGGAGTCGCCATGAGGGCCGACCCGACGATGAGGAGTTCCGTGCCGAGCGCGGCGATGAGTCTCATGCCCGCTCTGGTTCGTACCATCGCGTGCCTCTCTCCCGGAGGGTGAAAGATAGTCAAACTGACTTACAGTCGCTGATGCTACGGCGGACCATGCATAACGGTCAATATTTGGGTGCCGTAATGCGGGGCAGCGTCAGCCCGGGTGCCCGACACTCGGAGGATCACGTGGCCGATCCGGGCGAAGTATGGCGCCGACGATGACCGGACGAAGGCTATGCCTCGACATCGACAGTCTGTAACGCGCCGAAGCCCGCAAGGGGCATGGCAGCGGATAGGCGCGGGTGGGCGCGCCGGGGCCCGTCTCTGCTCGACGGACCCCGGGAAGGCGTGGACAGCCGGTTAGACGGCGGTCCTTAGCGCGGACTTCGCGTCCATCGTGGCACCCAGGGCGTCGAGGCCGGCCAGGGCGGCGCCGACGACCGGAGCCTGCGCCGACACCACCACCTCGGCGCGGGGCAGCACGGCCGGCATTTCCTCCACGATCGACTGGTGCAGCAGCGAATGCCGGGCGGCGAGCACGCCCCCGCCCAGCACGAGAGCCAGCCGTTCCTCGCGCATGCCCAGCCGCTCGGCGGCGATTCGGGCCAGGGACAGCACCTCCGTTGCCTGTTTGGCCACGATGCGACGGGCCACCTGGTCCCCGCCGGCCGCGACGGCGAACAGGACCGGGGTGAGCTCGTCGACGCGGGCGGGGGCGACCTCGCCGAGGTGCACAGCGATGCCGAGGTCCTCGACCGTGGCCACCCGGAAGTGGTCGATGACCGCCTCGGTCAGCCGGGTGGCCGGCCCGCGGCCGTCCTCACCGCGTGCCGCGTGCCACAGCGCCAGGGAGGCCAGGTGGTGCCCGCCGCCCCAGTCTCCGGTGAGCATCCCGAGGGCGGGGAACCGTGCGGTTCGCCCGTCGGCGTCGCGGCCGACGCAGTTGATCCCGGCGCCGCACACGACCGCGATCGCGCGTTCGGCGTCGGTGCCGGCGCGGATCAGAGCGAAGGTGTCGTTGTCGACCCGGTTCTGGTGTGCCCACCCGGCCGCGGTCACTGCCTCGGTCAGGATCCGCACCTCGATGGGCAGGTCCGCGCCGGCGAGGTAGACCTCGGCCCGGTCGAACACTGCGGCCGTGCCGAGCCCCGCGTGCTGCTTGGCCTGCGCGATGAGCCGGCCGAGCAGGCCGATGGTGTCGGGCACGCCGATCAGGTGCGGCGAGGACGCCGGTCCCCGGGCGCGCCCGAGCACGGCCCCGGCGCCGGTGGCGATGATGACGTCGGTCTTGGAGTTGCCGCCGTCGACCGCGACCACGGTCCTTTCGCCGATCATGCGGCCCACCTCAGGTGCGCGGCGTTCGTGGCGAGAAGCCGGTCGGTGAGGCTCTCGGCGAGGTCGTGCTGGCCGACCAGCGGGTGTGCCAGCAGCGCCTGGTAGACCCGCTGCCGTCCACCGGCCACGGCGGCGTGCACGGCCAGTTCCTCGTACCCGCTGACGTGGGAGATGAGGCCGGAGATGTGGGGGCCGACGGCCCGGACCGGCAGCGGCGCCACGCCGTCGGCGTCGACCCGGCAGCTGACCTCGATGACGGCGTCGTCGGGCAGGAACGGCAGGGTTGCGTTGTTGCGCACATTGACCGGGTGTGTGGCGCCGTCGCCGCTGCGCAGCGAGCCGATGAGCCCGACGGCGGCCTCGGAGTAGTACGCGCCGCCGCGCTTGGCGAGCAGGTCGGGTTTGGTGTCGCGGGTGGGGTCGGCGTACATGGACAGCAGGGCACCTTCCAGTTCGGCGACCTGCTCGCCCCGGGTCGGTGCGCCGCGTTCCTGTTCGACGACCTGGTCGTGGGCGTAGAAGTAGCGCAGGTAGTACGACGGCACCGCGCCGAGGGTGGCCAGGATCGCCGGTGGCAGGTTCACCTCCCCTGCGATCTCGTCCAGGTGCGCCGACAGCAGCTCGGGCAACCGGTCGACGCCGTCGACGTGGACGCCGCGTTCCCAGGTCAGGTGGTTTAGGCCGACGTGGTCGAGGGTCACCTGCCCGGGTGCCACGCCGAGCAGCGCGGCGAAGCGCCGCTGGAAGCCGATGGCGACGTTGCACAAGCCGACGGCCCGGTGCCCGGCGTCGAGCAGGGCGCGGGTGACGATGCCGGTCGGGTTGGTGAAGTTGATGATCCACGCTCCGGGTGCGGCGTGGCGGCGTGCCCGTTCGGCGACGTCGAGCACGACAGGAACGGTGCGCAGGGCCTTGGCGAGACCGCCTGCTCCGGTGGTCTCCTGCCCGACGCAGCCGCATTCGAGCGGGAACGTCTCGTCGCTGATCCGCGCGCGCTGCCCGCCGACCCGCAGTTGGATGACGACGACGTCGGCGCCGGTGAGCCCGGTGTCGAGGTCGGTGGTCCAGGTGATCCGCCCGGGGTGTCCGTGGCGGCGGAAGATCCGCTGCGCGAACCCGCCGACGATCGGTAGCCGGTCGGCTGCCGGATCGATCAGCGCTATCTCGGTGACGGCCGCGTCGAGGCGGGCGAACCCGTCTATCAGCTCGGGGGTGTAGGTCGAACCTCCGCCGACCACAGCGATCTTCATGGAGTTGCTATCCCTTCACGCCGGTCAGCGTGACACCCTGGACGAACGCCTTCTGGGCGAAGAAGAACAGGACGATGACCGGGACCATGGTGAGCAGGGTCGCCGCGCTGACGAGATGCCATTCGACGTGGTGCAGCGACCGGAACGAGGCGAGGCCCAGCGAGATGGTCCAGGCGTCCTGGTTCTCGCTGGTGTAGAGGAACGGGCCGTAGTAGTCGTTCCAGGCGTAGAAGAACTGGAACATGGCCGCGGCGGCGATGCCGGGCCTGGCCATGGGCAGGATGACGCGCAGCAGCGTGCGCCACTCGCCGCAGCCGTCGACGCGGGCCGCGTCGAGGTACTCGTCGGGGATGGTGACCAGGAACTGGCGCAGCAGGAAGATGGAGAACGCGTCTCCGGCCAGCATCGGCAGGATGAGCGGCCACAGCGTGCCGGTGAGTCCGGTGTTGGCCCACATCATGTAGAGCGGGACCGTGGTGACCTGCGGCGGCAGCATCATCATGCAGATGATCAGGACCATCGTCGCGTTGCGGCCGCGCCACCGCAGCTTGGCCAGCGCGTATGCCGCCGGCACGCTGGCCAGCAGCATGAACCCGGTGGCCAGGATCGCGTAGAGGAACGTGTTGCCGATGAACCGCAGCAGCGGCGTCTTCCGGAACACCTCGACGTAGTTCTCCGGGTGCCAGCCTTGCGGCCACATGTTCGCGGTCAGCGTCTGGTCGCTGGTCATGAACGAGGTGAGCAGCAGGAAAACGATCGGGGCGAGGAACATGATGGCCATCGCGATGCCGATCGCGTGGCGGGCGACGAAGCCGAGCACGTGGTGTCCGCGGCGGCTGGGTATGGGCTGGGTCATGAGTCGCCTCCGCTGAACGCCTTGAACCGCCGCAGCAGGATGATCGTGGCGGTCATCGACACCACGAACAGGATGACCGCCATGACGTTCGCGGCCCCGAACAGGTTGTTGCCGAAGCCGATGGAGTAGAGCCGCATCGGGTAGGTCAGCGTCGAGTTCTCGGGGTAGCCGAACGTGCCGGCGATGCCGCTGCCCGAGGTGACCTGGCCGGAGGCGACGCTGCCGGCGACCGCGGCCTGGGTGAAGTAGTTGAACGTGCCGATGACGCCGGTGATGGTCGCGAACAGCAGCACCGGCGAGATGGTGGGCAGGGTGACGTAGCGGAACCGGTGCCAGCGACCCGCGCCGTCCAGCGACGCGGCCTCGTAGAGGGCCTGCGGCACGTCGAGCAGCGCCGCGACGAAAATGATCATCAAGTCGCCGACGCCCCACAGGGCTAGCAGTGTCAGCGACGCCTTGGCCCAGTCGGGGTCGTTGAACCAGCCCGGCCCTTCGAGGCCAAACTGCGCCAGCAGCGTGTTGACCGGCCCGGTGCCTGGCTTGAGCAGCAGCACGAACGCGATGGTGGCGGTGACCGGGGGCGCGAGAGCGGGCAGGTAGTACAGCGTGCGGTAGATGCTGCGGGATCGCTTCATCGCATTGAGCAGCATGGCGGTGAGCAGCGCGCCGACCGTCCGGGCGGGGACCATCAGCAGCACGAACACCAGCGTGTTCTTCGCCGCGATCCGCACCGTCGGGTCGTCGAACAGCACATATTCCCAGAAGTCCAGCCCGACCCAGACCGGCGGGTTGAACATGTCGAAGCGGGTGAAGGAGAAGTAGACCGCAGCGACCAGCGGGTAGACCAGGAAGATCAGGATGCCGATCAGCGCAGGCCCGATGAAGGTGAGGGTGACGAGGGAGCGCCGGACACGGCCGGCGCCCCCCTGGCTGGCGGCGGTCGGCATCGCTGCTAGCCGGCCAGCTTGATCATCTTGTTGACCCGGACGTCGACGTCGGCCAGTCCGGCACTCAGGTCCTTCTGCGTCCCTGACTGCCACCCCTGAAGGAACTCGGAGAAGGTCTCCTGGTAGCCGGGGCCGATCGCGCTGGGCGGGGTGGTGCCCGAGTTCGGGTTGGCGAAGATGTCGAGGAACACCTTGAACGCCGGGTCCGCGGTGAGCCGCGGCGAGGTCAGCGCCGCGGTGGTGGTCGGCACGTTGCGGATGCCGTTGGACAGGTCGACGATGCTGTCGGTCTCCGTGGTCAGGAACTTGATCAACGCCCAGGCCGCCTCCGGGTTACGGGCGGTCCGCGAGACGCCGATGACGTTGCCCGAGATGTAGCCCGCGCCCGCGCGTTCGGCCTTGTTGACCGGCAGCGTGGCCACCCCGAACTCGACGTTCGGCGCCTGGTCCTTGAGGAACGCCATCCGCCACTCGCCGTCGACGGCCATCGCGACCTTGCCCTTGTGGAAGGCGTTGTCGGCCGACCACTCGTCACCCAGCGAGGCGCGGAACTTCTCCAGCTTGTCGTAGCCGTACCAGTCGACGAGTTCCTTCTGCCAGGTGAGCAGCTCCTTCCAGGCGGGGTCGGAGCCGATCGCCGAGGTGCCGTCGTCGTTGAGCCACTTCGCGCCGACCATCGGCGCGAAGTGCGACGGGGAGTTCTCGTAGAAGCCGAACAGGGGCAGGAAGCCGGCCCGCTCGATGGTTCCGTCGGCCGAGCGCTTGGTCAGCTTCTTGGCCATCTCGGACAGTTCAGCGAGGGTCTTCGGAGCCTCGGTCAGCCCCGCCTCGGCGAACATTCCCTTGTTGAAGTAGAAGCCGTACGCGTCGGCCAGGAACGGCATCGTGCACCGCTTGCCCCGGAACTCCGTGTAGGAACGGGCGACCTGCGGGATCGCATTCAGGTCGACGCCGTCGCGCTGCAGGTACGGGTTGAGATCGACCCACGCGCCCGCGGCGCAGAACTTGCCGACGATGTCGGTTGAGTAGCTGATCGCCACGTCCGGACCGGTACCCCCGCCGATCGCGGTGGTCACCTTGGCGTCGTCCTGCCCGCCCTTGACGGTCAGCGTGACCTTCGGGTACTTCGCCTTGAACTTGGCCAGCGTCTCATCGAGGGCCTTGGCCTCACGGTCGGTGAAGAAGTGCCACAGTTCGACCGCGCCGGTGGGCTCGACGCCCGAGGTCGCGATCGGCTTCGGCGCCTCGGTAGGGGTGCACGCCGTGACCACTGCCAATGCTGCGACCATGCCGGCCATCATGGTCGTACGCCGGTTCAGCAAGCGCTGCATGAAGTGTTCCTCTCCGGAATCAGAAATTCGGAGTTGCGGGGTCGCGGCTCGACCGAGTCCTTCGCCTGGTGCGGCAAGGACGCCGGTCGGGCCACACGCTGGTGCTGATCGGTGGTGCTGATCGGAGGAGCAGGGCTGAGCGCGCCGCGGCAGACGGCGGTCAGCCGGCCTGCATGGCGGTGCGCTGGTTGTCGATCAAGGATTCGCGCACCGCTCGCCATCCGGCTTCGAGCGCGCCGAGCAGTACGGCGTCGTCGGTGACCTCGGTGACGGCGATGGTGATGTCAAGCGGGGTCGTACCGGGCAGCGCGGCACGGACCCGCTGCGCGAGCGCTTCCCCGCCGGCCTGCGCGACGTCGCCGGCCAGCACGATCAGCGGCGGGTCGAGCACGCCCGCGACGGCGGCCAGACCGAGCGCGATGCGGGCGGCCACCGCGTCGAGGAAGCGTCCGGCCCGAGGGTTGGCCGAGGCGACGGCCACACCGATCGCGGCGCCCGGGGTGGCGGCCGCGATGCCGTGCTCCGCCGCGAGCGCTACAACGGCGGGACCACCGATCAGGCTCTGCAGGTCGGCAGGCGGACAGTCTGAGGGCAGCGACACCGGCACGTAGCCGATCTCGCCTGCGCCGCCGCGCCCCCCGCGTAGCAGCGTGCCGCCGAGGTCGATGGCCAAGCCGAGACCGTCACCGATCCAGAAGAGTGTGAAGCTGGCGCCCCCGGCGGCGACCCCGTGCGCACGTTCGGCTATCGCGGCGAGGTTGGCGTCGTTCTCGACCTCGACCACGGTGCCCAGCCGTGCTGCGATCCGTTCGACGAGACCGGGCCGGTCGAACCCGGGCACGTCGATGTAGTGGATGACCCCGCTCGCCGCGTCATATGAACCCGGCACCCCGAGCTTTACGTGGCGGACCGCGGAAGCGCCGACCCCCGCCTGCCCGATGACCCGGGTGACCGTGTCGGTGATCGCGTCGACGGGGTCGAGTGTCGTCAGGTCGATCGAGTCCTCGATCCGGGCGTGCACCACACCACCGGCATCGATCAGCGCCGCGACGAGCGACGGCCCCGGGATCTCGGAAACCTCCCGGATACAGATCGCGACCGCGAACCCCGCCTTCGGATTCGCCGAGTAGATCTCGGCGTTCGGTCCCGGGCCACCCGAACTGCGTCCGACCACCATCGCCAGCCCCGCATCGGTGAGGCTGCGCAGCACGTCCGAGGTTGTCGGCTTGCTCAGCCCGGTGAGCTCCCGCAACTCGCCACGGGTGAGCGGGCCATGGTCCAGCAGGTGGGCCAGGATCGCACTCTCGTTCATGGCGCGCAGCAGCTTCGACGAACCGGCTGGTCGGGTCATCCGCCCTCGCTTGTGTCAAAGGAACGTTAGGCAATCAGATTTACTAATGCCGGAGACTAGGGCGACGACTCCAAAGTGGTCAAGAGGTGCGACAGAATCGTTAGGCAATCTTCCTAACCATCTTGTGTGACGGGCGTCTCCTGGCATACGTTCCCCCCGAGCCCGGGGCCCTGGGCCATCGCGACCGCTCGCCGACGCCCCCCGTGCGGTCACATGTCCGCTCGTATCACCGCGTGCCGCAGCTGCGGCACGCACCGCGACCCTCCGTAGGGAGTCCCGCAATGATGCGCAGAACAGCCTGGCCCGGACGGGCCCGCCCCATGCTCGCGGCCGCCGCCGTGGCCACCACCGGCACACTTCTCGGCGGGCTCGGCCTCGCCACGTCCGCCGAGGCCGCCACCAACCTGGCCCTGGGCCGCACCACCGCCGTCTCCTCCACCGAAACCTCCTCGCTCGGCGGCGACAAGGCCGTCGACGGCTCGACCTCGACCCGCTGGGCCAGCACCGAGGGCACCGACCCACAGTGGATCCGCATCGACCTGGGCAGCAGCCAGCAGATCGGACAGGTGACACTGCGCTGGGAGGCCGCCTACGGCAAGGCGTACCGCATCGAGGTCTCGCCCGACGCAAGCACCTGGACCACGATCTACTCCACCACCACCGGCAACGGCGGTACCGACGACCTCACCGGACTCACCGCCAGCGGGCGCTACATCCGGATGTACGGCACCGCCCGCGGCACCACGTACGGGTACTCGCTGTACGAGTTCGAGGTCTACGCGCCGACGGGCACGCCGAGCCCCTCCCCGAGTTCCTCTCCCCCGCCCGGCGGAGTTGCCGTGCCGTTCGGCTCGCACCTGCGGCCGTACGCCGCGGGCACTCTCAAGCTGTCCGGCGCCGCGTCCACGCACGACCAGACCGTGATCAGCTACTACAACACCTGGAAGAACGCGTTCATCAAGCAGAACTGCGGCAACGGCTGGTACGAGGTCTACTCCCCCGACGCCGACCACCCGTACGTCGCCGAGGCGCAGGGCTACGGCATGGTCATCACCGCGCTGATGGCCGGCGCCGACCCCAACGCAAAGACGCAGTTCGACGGCCTGCTCAAGTACGTGCTGGCGCATCCGTCGGTCAACAACCCGAACCTGCACGCCGCCGAGCAGAACACCTCCTGCATCTCGGTCAACGGTTCCGACTCCGCCACCGACGGCGACCTGGAGATCGCGTACGGGCTGCTGCTGGCCGACAAGCAGTGGGGCAGCACCGGCGCCTACAACTACAAGTCGCTCGCCGTCACCCGGATCAACGCGATCAAGGCCAGCGAGATCAACGCCACCACCAAGCTGACCCTGCTCGGCGACTGGAGCAGCGCCGGCGACTCGTACTACTACCTCAGCCGCACCTCGGACTGGATGCCCGGCCACTTCCGCGCCTTTCGGAAGGCGACAGGCGACACCGCCTGGGACACCATCCTGGCCAAGCACCAGTCCGTCACCGCGTCGCTGCAGAGCGGCTACGCCCCCAACACCGGTCTGCTGCCCGACTTCGTGATCAACACGAACACCACGCCGAAGCCCGCCACCGGGCAGGTGCTGGAGGACCCCAACGACGGCAAGTACTGGTGGAACGCCTGCCGCGACCCGTGGCGGATCGGGGCCGACGCGGTCACCAGCGGCGACGCGCAGTCGCTGGCCGCGGCCCGCAAGCTGAACACCTGGGTCAAGGCCAAGACCGGCGGCAACCCGTCGAACATCGCCGTCGGCTACTCCCTCGACGGCACCGCGCTCAGCTCGGGCTCCGAGGCGGCGTTCTTCGCGCCGTTCGCGGTGACCGCGATGACCGACCCGGGCAGCCAGGCCTGGCTCGACGCACTCTGGAACAAGATCAAGTCGACGCTGCTGGACACCTCGGGCTACTACTCGGCGAGCCTGCAGCTGCAGACGATGATCGTGGTCTCCGGCAACTTCTGGACCCCGTGACACCGCCCGCACAGTGACCGGCCGCGGGCGGCCCTGATAACCGAGGACCGCCCGCGGCAACCTGTCCGTCTCGTTCACCGGGAGGTCGCTGATCCCCGGGCGGCGGCGAGCCCTCCTCGTCCCTCGTCGTCGACGACATCGACCCGACCGTCCACAGGGGACGCACGCTCGGCCGGATCGCATCTTTGCCGTGCTCGCTGACGGTTGGAGCTACGCCAGCTGGGTAGTGGGTGCGGCCCATATCCGCGACGTTGACGAGGCATGGCCCGCCGCCGGCGCACGAGTCCACCACCAGGTCGGACCGTGGCCGCTGCACATCAAGGACCAGACATCGGTACGCGCCGTAGATCCTGGCCGGCTGCTCGCGGCTGCGCACAAAGTAGCGCCGACTCGGCTGCGCGCGTCCACCCGACCGTCAACGCAACAGCGCCCCGGATCCTTCGCCAACCGAGAGATCCGCTGCAACCGCTTGCCGCCGGCCATCGACACCTGCCGGACAAACACCGCCGGCTGTCTACCCACCAGCCACCACCTCCCATAGCTCAACGTGCCGCGAGACAGCCTGCCGACAGATCCTCAGAACCGACGGAATACACGATCAACGTTCAAAGACGAGGCACTAGGATGCGACCGGCCGGTCGGAGTGCCACCGCCCACACGTGCGGGCGGTGGCACTCCGATCACAATCAGTGAGGAGATTTGCGCGTTGGGATGGAACTACGGCCCGCTGTCCACCGAGGTCTACAACCTCGACAAACCGATCGGGCACTCGTTCGGCGACGTCGAGTACTACCGACGCCAGCTCGACGGCATCGAGGGATCCGTGTTGGAGCCCGCGGTCGGCACCGGCCGGGTGCTGGTTCCGCTGCTGGAGTCTGGTCTACGGGTCGAAGGGTGTGACACCTCCGCTGACATGCTCGCTCTGTGCCGTGCCGAGTGCGCGAGCCGGGATCTTGCCCCGCTCCTGCATCACGCCGACATGGCAGACTTCCTGCGCCCCGGAGCGTATTCGGCTGTGATCATCCCGGCGGGCTCCATCGTGCTTCTGGACGGAAGGGAGGCCACAGCCCGCGCACTGGCGAATTTTTATCAGAACCTTACGCCTGGCGGCTGCTTGCTGATCGACGTACCGGCTCCCGACCTGGTCACGGACGCCGCGCCGATGCGCTACTGGCGCAGGAATGACTACGTCTGGACGCTCCAGACGCTGCGAGTCGAGTACGACCGGGCGACCAACCAGAGGACCGAATGGCTGCGGTATGACAAGTGGCACGACGGCGCTCTGGTCGGCAGCGAACTACAGCTGTTCCGGCTGCAGCTCTGGAGTATCGCGGAGTTCAGGCAGCTTCTGGTCGATGCCGGCTTCACCGATGTCACCGTGACCGCCGACTACGGCGACGCCGCACCCGGCCCCAGTAGCGACAACTGGACCTTCCGCGCGCTGCGGCGCTAATGCCCAAGGGCGGTCCGCGCGGTCGCCGGCCCCCCAGCACGGCCCGCCGGCCGACCAGCGATTCGACCATGCGCATTGAGCGTGACCAAGCCGTAAACAGCCACGCGACTGCGGGTGACGGCAAGGCTCGGAAGCGGTAGCGGAGGCCGCTTCATCACCGCGGCAGGTGGGCGAGGAACACCGCGTGCGCCGCTCGGCTGACCGGACACAACAACAGCAGGGATGACCGATGAGCTGGCGCGCGACGTCGCAGCTCTCGCACCCAGCCTGCCACTACGAGCAGTGCTGGGCTCCGTCTTGGAGGGATTTCGGCGGTGGTCAAGCACACTTGACCACCGCTACGTCATACGTTGCACAGATGAAACATGCTTGTGTCCGAGGGGGGATTCAAACACAAATTCACGGCGTCCATGCTCAGCATGGGCACTCATGCCGTAATCCTATAACAACCATGGAGCTGAGCGAGCCTGAGGCGACGATCGCGAAGGAGGCCATGGAGGCGGTGATGGCGACCTTGGAAGGCGTGGAAGCGTTCGGTGGCCGAGCGGATGGGCCGGAGTAGCCGGACTTGCCGTCCTCGGATCGGTGCGATAGAAGGAATCACCCACCTGTCAGAGGCCGGTTCGCAGTACTACGTCCGTTTCGGGGTGAGGGTGAATACACCGGGTTCGTCTTCGGTGAGGACGCGGTGGTTGACCATGCGTTTCAGCTTCGCGCGGGTGCCTTCGACGTGTTTCGGTAGAGGTTCGACGCCGAGTGCGAGGCAGATGCCGTTGGCGCGCATGCCGGCGGGCGCGGTGCTGAGAGTGTGCAGGATCTGCTGGTAGGGAGCGCTGGCGATGGTGGGGTCGTCGGCGGTGAACTCGGCGGCGGCGAGGGTGCGCAGGGTGGCGCGGGTGGTTGCCAGGTCGGCCAGTTCGCCGTCGATGCGGGCGAGTTCGGCGGTGAGGGTGGTGATCTGGTCGCGGAGTCGGTCGGCGTGCTGGCGTGCGGTGGTTTCGCGGTCGGTGATGAGGTCGAGGACGGTGGGAAGGTTCACCGGTGCCGCCAGGAGGGTGTGCTGGTCCCGGTCAGCCGGCGCACGATGTTCGCCGTCGATGCCCACAGCGTTCGTGACACCGAGGATTCAGGTCGACTCTCGTACTCACGTGCAAGGCGGCGGTGCAACATCAGCGTGCCGTTGACCTGTTCGACGATCCACCGTCTGCGGATCGGTACGAACCCGGGCCTGGTGTCGGAGCGTTTGACGACCTCGATATCGATGCCCAGGACGGCGCCGTGCAGGGCGAGGTCCTGTTTGAACCCGGCGTCGACCCAGGCGCGGGTCACCGTCGGGGTGTGCGCGACGACCTTGTCGAGCAGCCGGATGCCGATGGCGTTGTCAGTAACCGACGCCGCGGTCACCACCACCGCGATGATCAGCCCCAGCGTGTCCACGGCCAGACCCCGCTTACGCCCCGACACCTTCTTCGCCGCGTCCTTGCCGGTCGTGGCCGCCGGGACGTGGTTCGCCGCCCGAATCGACTGGGTGTCCAACACCACCGCGCTCGGATCCTCCCGACGGCCGACCTTCTCCCGCGCCTGGCAACGCAGCAGGTCATGGATCACCTGGTCGGTGCCGTCGTCACGCCACAGCGCGAAGTAGTAGTAGGTGGCCGATTTCGGCGGCAGGTCGTGCGGCAGGTACGCCCACTGACAACCGGTCCGGTTCTGGTAGAAGATCGCGTTCACGATCTCCCGCAGGTCGTAGTCACCCTCACGACCCGACACCGACACCGCCACCCGCCTGACTTTCCACGCCTGCAGGAACGGCCCGATCAACGCCCACTGCTCGTCGCTGACGTCACTGGGATACGGCTTCCGATCACCCATGACCGACCTAACGCCGCAGCAGGCCGACGGTCACGACCATGACTCATCTTCCGCGCATCGACCGGCCGCTATCCAGGCGAACCCACCGAAAGAGCCTCAACCACATCCAAGGCATAGATCAGCACAAAGGTCTCCGGACCGGCCTCTGAGAACGCGTCGACCCGTTCGGAGGCGTCCGGCAGGGACAACACGATCACCCCGTGTGCCTCCAGCAGCCGCACCATGTGCGGCACCGGTCCGTCGTCGAGGCCCAGCTCCCGGCGTGCCGCCGGCGCGACCGCGCGGATGTCCTCGGCCCTCGCCGGTTCTGGCCAGTCGAGCTGCGGCAGTCGCAGGCGTAGGACCTGCGGCAGGGTGGGGCGAGCGCCCCACCCTGCCGTTGAACTCAGCCGATCTGCAGGGTCACGTCGTCCAGCACGAAGCTGGTCTGCAGGTAGGCGTCCTCGGTGCCGGTGAAGGTCAGCGTGACCGTCTGGCCGGCGTACGCGCCGAGGTTGACGGTGCGCTGCGTGTAGCCCGTGGCAGCGTTCATGTTGGACAGCGACGCCACGGTGGTGCCGTTGGCCTTGATCGTGAACACGTCGTAGGCGAGCGCCCCGTACTCGTTCGTGTCGATGTGCAGCCAGTAGGTCAGCACCGCACTGGTGCAGCCCGACGGGATGGTGACGGTCTGGCTGATGGCCTCGGTCGCGGTGTAGCCGTAACCGCCGAGCCACGCGTACCGGGTGCCGCTGCGCGGCACCTGCCCGATAGAGGTGCCGATCGCGCCGGTGGAGCCGGTCCACGGCGAGGTGCCCCTCTCGAACCCTCCGTTGACGATCAGCTGGGCGGCGGTACAGCCGCCCGGTCCGCCGGGCACGGTCAGCGTGTACGTGGTGCTGTGCGACACCGACCCCGTGCCGGTGATGGTGATGGTGTAGGTGCCGCCGGCCACCGACGAGCCGACCGCAATGGTGGCGGTCGACGAGCTGCCGGAGGTCACCGACGACGGGCTGAACGAGACCGTTACGCCCGTGGGGGCGCCGCTGGCGGTCAGGGTCACCGTCTGGGCGCTGCCCGAGGTGGTGACGGTCCCGACGGTGGTCGTGGTGCTGGACCCCGCGTTCACGGTGCCCGACGAGGGGCTGGCCGAGATCGAGAAGTCGTTGGTCGGCGTCGAGGTGCCGACCGCCCGGTTCCACAGCGTGTAGGCGATGCCGTCGGCAGCCCGGTTCAGCGCGGTGGCGTCGATGTTGCTGAGGGTGTCGCACGAGGAGTGATAGCAGGAGTCGTAGGACTGACCGGCCGTGCCGCCCCACTTCGACGCCTGGGCCGACGTCTTGGTGGCGCTGGCGCCCATCGCGTAACCGGAGGTCGGGATGCCCGCGTTCTGGAACGAGTAGTCGTCGGAACGGCCCTGGCCCTCGACGTTCTCCTCCGGCTGCAGGCTGAGGGAGTCCCAGTACGCCTTCATCGGCTGCGACGCGGTCGAGGTGATGTTGTTGATGAAGTAGCCGCCGTTCTTCGACGCAATCATGTCGAAGTTGTAGTAGGCCTTGATCGCCGTTCGCTGGGTACTGGTCAGCGAGTTGACGTAGAACTTGGAGCCGTTGAGGCCCTGTTCCTCGTCGGTCCACCAGCCAAAGCGGACCTTGTTCAGCATGGTCGGGTTCTGCGCGGCCAGCGCGAGGGCGACCTCGAGCAGCGCCGCCGAGCCGGAGCCGTTGTCGTTGATGCCCGGACCGACCGAGACGCCGTCCAGGTGGGCGCCGAACATATAGACGTCGCTCGCGTTACCGCCCGGCCACTCGGCGATCAGGTTCGGGCCTGCACCGCTGGTGCAGCCGGAGGTGCAGGGCTGCTCGGTGACAGTGAAGCCGGCGGCCTGCAGCTTGCCCTTGACGTACGCCACCGACTGCAGGTAGCCCTGGCCGGTCGAGCGGCGGGTGCCGCCGTTGTTGGTGGCGATGGTGCTGAGCTGTGTCAGGTGCGCCTGCACGTTGGCGACGTCGATATCCGGCGCGGTGCCACCGGGGGTGCCGCCGTTGACCGTGAGCGTGTACTGCGCGGTGTGGGTGACCGAACCGGTGCCGGTCACGGTGATGGTGTACGTGCCCGCAGCCGCACTGGAGGTGGTCGCCACCGTCATCGTGGAGCTGTTGCCCGACGTCACCGACGTCGGGCTGAACGACACGGTGACCCCCGACGGGGCACCCGAGGAGGTCAGCGACACGGTCTGCGCGCTGCCGGAGACGGTCGCGGTGTTGACCGTCGCGGTGACCGAGGAGCCCGCGTTGACGCTGCCCGAGGTGGGACTGACCGAGACGGAGAAGTCGGTGCTGGAACCGGTGCAGGTCGGGTCGCCGGTCTGGGCCGGGACCGCGACCGCGTTCCACGCGTCCTTGGTCCGGTTGAACAGGACGCACGAGGAGTCCAGGTTCTTCGCGGCGGTCAGGGTCGCGGTGCGGTACTTCTTGTGGGTCATGCCGGAGGTCTTCAGCAGCATGCCGCCGTAGAAGATCTTTCCGGCGGACTGGATGCCCACGCCGGTGACCGACGACGGGCCGCCCGAGCAGATGGGGCTGTTCGGCTTGCCGCCGCCCGGCGCGCTGCCCTCGGCGAGCAGGTAGAACCAGTGGTTGAGCGGACCTGCGGCCGCGTGTACCTCGGTGTTGGGAATCGACGAGGAGTAACAGTTCGGGTGGCCGCCGACCAGCGACGGGTCGTACATGTTGCGGATCGGGCCGTCGCCGACGAGGTCGATCTCCTCACCGACCAGGTAGTCGGGTTCGTCGTAGGCGCTGGACTGGTTGGCGTATGCCTCGGTCAGCGCGCCGAAGATGTCGCCGGTGGCTTCACCGAGGCCGGCTTCGGAGCTGGTGCCGCCGGGGGTGTTCTGGTCCATGCCGTGGCCGAACTCGTGACCCACCACATCCATCGAGGAGATCCAGTTGCCCGCCGAGTTCTTGCCGATCGTGATCGTCGAGCCGTCCCAGTAGGCGTTCTGCTCGTTCAGGCCGACCTTGATCGGCCAGCTGCCGCCGTTGCCGTTGTGCCCGTTGCGGCCCAGCCAGGCCGACAGCATCTCCCATTCCTTCTGCGCCGAGTACAGTGCGTCGACGCAGCCGGTCTCCTTGCTTGTGCCCACTCCGTTGCCCCAGCTGTCGTCGGCGCCGGAGAAGACGGTGCTGGTGCTGTAGTCCTGGCAGTTCAGGCCGGTGCGCGTGGTGTCGCGCAGGTAGTACGTGCTGCCCGACTGCGACGTGGTGATCGACAGTGGGCTGGGCCCGTTCCACTTGCCGGTGCCGGAACCGGCCGCGGCGTCCTCCTGCTTGGCCAGCACCTGGCCGTTGCGCGCGTCCACGAAGACATGCAGGTGGCTGGGCGCCGAGGCGGTGCGTCCGGCGACGACGACCTCCCACGCGAGTCGCGCGGTGCTGTCCTTGACGTGCACCACGAGGGTGCGCGACTCGACCCGGTCGACCTTGGTGAGCAGGCCCTTGGCGGTCTGCTCGGCGCGGTCGGCGGCGACCGTCGGCACGACGGAGACGTTGATCTTCGTCTTGGTGGCGGCCGAGATCGCCCGGATGGCGCCCCGGGCGTCGGCGAGCACGGCGGCGTCGCCGCCGACCACCGGCAGGCCCCGGTAGGTGCGCTCGTAGGCAATGGAGAACAGGCCGTCCACCCACGGGATCACCATGCGACGGTCGTACTGCTCGAAGGGGCCTTTCGCCAGCGCGTCGTGACCGCCGTCGGCGGCGCGGTCGGCTGCAGAGATCGCCAGCGACAGCGGGCTCTGCGCCACCGTCGGTGTAGGGGGCGGGGTGGCTGCGGTCGACTGGGTGGCCACCCCAGTCACGGTGCCCAGGGTAAGCGCAACCGCGACAGCGGCCGCCACGGCAGTTCTTCGATACATCGCAATCCTCCCGCCGAGATGGGTTGAGGGGTGTGGCAGCAGGGCCCGTGTTGATGGGATCTCCGGCAACCGGTGACAGCTCGGCTTTGGCGATGACACTAGGAACGGCGGAGGCTGGCCGAAATCAGGGCAACCCCTTGCTCTGGTGCGCGAAGGCCCGTCGGGCGCACTATGACCCGGTGCCAGATTCTGCAACGGCAGTGAATGCGCATCAGGGGGCCACCGGCACCATGCTGCCGGTGGTACCGGGCGTCGTCCACGGCGCCCGTCGGGTGGTGCTGTTCGGTCCGCCCGGGATCGGCAAGACCGCTGCGGCCGGTGTACTCGGGCAGCAGCTGGGCTTGCCTGTCCTAAAGCTGGCTCCGAGCCCGCAGGACGCCCGGGTCCCCTACACCGGGCTGCTCGAACTCGCACTGGCCCTCCAACCGCTGCCGGCCGCGCGGGAACTCGCGACCGGGATCGACAAGGCCGTTGGAGTGCCGGGCTCTGCCGATCCCGCCGGGACCGCTCTACGGCTGCGCCGGTTGACCGCCACCCTGCTGCTGGACACCCCGCCTCTGACACTGGTGGTGGACAACGCCCAGTGGCTGGATACGGCCAGCGCGGCCGTCTTGCGTTGGGCACTGCGTCTGGCTCCCGACCTTCCCGTCATAGCCGCAGAGCGAACCTGGCGCCCGGGGAGCGAAGGCCACTGGTGCGGCGAGGACCCGTGCGCGGTCCGCATCCCGGCGCTGACACCCGATCAGGTCGCGACCCTGCTGTCGCCGTACCGGCTAACCCCCTACCAGGTCACGCAGGCCCACATCCGCAGTGGAGGGAACCCGGCCCTAGCCCTCGCATTCGCCGGGGCCTGCGGCCTCACCACCGACCTGCCGGCCGCTCAGGGTCTCGTAGACGACCTGGTCCTACCGCCGGCCGCCCGCCGACTGGTGAACGGATGGCTGGGCACTGTGTCGGCCGAAGTTCAGGAACTGTTGACGGTCGTCGCACTCGACGACCGGCCCGACCGCGAACTGCTGAGCCGCCTCGCCGGCCCGCCCGCCGAAAACCTCCTGGCCGAGGCCGAGGCAGCCGGACTGATCAACATCGGGCAGGTCGACGGGAAGATCCGGTTCGCCGCCGCCGCGATCGGCGCCGAACTCGCGGCCCGACCGCCAGTCGCCACACGCAGGCTCCTGCACGCCCGCCTGGCCGAAGCCAGCCGCGACAGCATCCGCCGCGACCGTCATACCACGCTGGCGGCCGACACCAACGACCCGCAGTCGGCCGACTGCGCCGACCGCGCCGCCGACCGCGCCCGGCTGCGCGGAGAACCCGCACTAGCGGCCGAGCTCTCCCTGCTCGCCGCCGAACGCACCCCGGAAGCCGACGCCGACCTGCTCACCGAACGGGCGCTGACCGCCGTACGCGACGCCGCCCACAACGGCGACCTGCCCCGCGGCCAGGCTGCCGTCCGCCTCGTCCTGAACCACGACAGCAGCCCCGCCAACCGCGTCAACGCCCTCATCACCCTGATCGACTCAGGCGGACAGCACCTGTACAACGGCGACAAGCTGTTCGCCGACGCACTTCACGAAGCGGCCGAACATCCGGACCTGACCGCGCAGATCCTCGTCCGCCAGGCGATCTGGGCCAACGTCAACGGCGATCCCGACCGGGCATGCGCCCAGGCCGCCCGGGCCGCCAGTCTCGCCCGGAACGCTGGCGACACAGCCACCACCGCCATGGCCCTCACGATGCAGGCACGCATCCAACGCATCCTCGGCCGCCCCCAAGCCGACACCACGCTCGGCCACGCCCTGTCCCTGCCACGCAGCCCTCACATCCCCCTCAACGCCAGACCGGAACAGCTCTCCGCCCGGCACGCCATCTTCGACGACCGTCTGGACGAAGCCCGCAGCGCACTGCTGCCCCTGCTCGTCGAAGCCGAGCGGACCGGAGACGCCGAAGGCACCGTGGATGTCCTGCGCAGCCTCGCCGAAGTTGAGATACGCGCCGGACGGTGCGGACTGGCCCTCAACTACGCCGGCCGCGCCCTGTCGCTTACCGACAGAGCCGCCTTGGACCCCGCACCGGCCTGCTACACCTCCGCCCTAGTCGAGGGCACCGCCTCGTGCACCGACTCCGCCCTCGCTCACGCACGCCGCGGGGCGGACACCTCCCGCCGAGAGGACAACAAGGTCTTCCTCTCCCGAAACCTCTTCGTCCTCGGACATCTTCTCCTGGTCACCGGGCGTCCGAAAGAAGCCCTGGAGGCGCTGGAAGAGGTCCGTGCACTTGAAAAGCACCAGCAGGTCCGCGACCCGTCCATCCTGCGCTGGCACGCCGACCTCGCCCAATCTCTCATCTCCCTCGGCTACCTCGACCAAGCCCGCAAGCTGCTGACCGACACCCGTCGCACCGCGACTGATCTAGGTAGAAGCTGCGTCCTCCCCGCGCTCGACCGCTCCCAGGCACTCCTGGAAGCCACCCTGGGCAACTACGATGCGGCCGCCGACCGCCTCGCCGCCGCAGCCGACCGCCTCCGCCACCTACCCATCGAACGTGGTCGAACCCTGCTGGCCCTCAGTCAAACCGAACGGCGCGGACGCCGACGCGCCAGCGCCCGCACCGCGGCGCAGAGCGCCGCCGACCTCTTCAGCACGCACCAGGCACACCCCTGGATCGAAGCCGCCACCCGCACCCTCCACCAACTGGAGCCCGTCCCCGCGCACGGCAGTACGCTCCCCCGCCTCACCTCCGCCGAACAGCGCTGCGTCGAGTTCGCCGCCAGCGGAGCGAGCAACCGCGACATCGCCACCGCCCTCACCATCAGTGTCAAGACAGTCGAAGCACACCTCACCCGTGTCTACCGGAAGCTCGGCATCCACTCCCGCATCCAACTCGCGCACCTTGCAGCCCTGACGGCAGCGCCGGCAGAAACCCTGCGTCCGGGACTGCACAAATAACGACCCTGTCTCACATTTGGTGACCATCACACCGGAGGTCCCCGACGTGTACTTCCTGTACGTCCGCAGCAGGACTACGGACGGGCTGCCCTCGGACGAGGGCTGGATTCTCCTCTGGGTGCCGCAAGCAGGCTGACGACGAAGGAAACGCCGGGCGGTGGAGCCCGGCGTCCCCTTCTGCCTCTACCGGGTCAGCGACGGCCGACCGTCAGGACCGGCTTGGGTGACCTCGGCGGCGGTCGGGCTGCTGAGCAGAACGTTTCGCCGCCGACTCTGCTGTCCTCGCCGAGAGCGCGGAGCAGCACCCTCTTGCCGATGCCTGCCGGGCCGAGCAGCAAGACGCCACCACGGTCGGCCAGAGCGAAGCGGATGCGGGTCAGCAGCTCCGCGCGCCCGACGAGTTCGGGTCCGGCCAGCCGGTGATCGGATGCAGACACGCGATCGGGACCTCTCCGAGGACATCCAATGCACGCACTTCGACAGCTATGTGGGTTTAGCCGTCTCGCCAGGTTGGGATGGTTTCGGAGGTGAGGCGTTTGGCGATGTTGTCGACCGTGGCGATGGTGATCATGCTGGCGGAGTTGTTGGGTCGGGCTTCGTAGGCTGCTGTACCTGGAGCGTATGGGCGAGCGCACCAGAGTTCAGGAAACTTGGGACGGGTGGATCTGCGTGCTCCGACCATCTACCGGTGCGCGAAGACGAACCCGCCCTCGACGTTCGGGGCGGGGTGGTGCACCATCTCGGCCTCGACGGTGAAGCCGGCGGCAAGCAGCCAGGCCGCGATCCGCTCAGGCGAGCGGCGGTGTACGTAGACGTTCATCGGGTGGCCGCCGTAGCCCTCCGTCTTGAGCCGGCTGCCCTGGCCGGCGTGGAATCCGAGCAGTATGGTTCCGCCGGGCCGTAGCACCCGGTGGAACTCGGCCAGGACTGCGGGTACGTCGTCGTGTTCTGTCTAGCGCTGCGGCTGCGGTGCCGGGCGACCCGGCAGCGCGTACCCGGTCTCCCGGGCCAGCCGCGTCGCCTGGCCGTCCAGCCGCGCTGCCTCGGCCGTGTCCGCGGACCGCTCCGCGAGCCGGGCGAGGAGATAGGACGCCCGAATCTCAAGCGGCCGATAGCCCGAGCGGGTGGCCAGGCCCAACGCCGCCCGCCCGTGTCGCCCGGCGGCCTCCGGGTCGCCCCCGGCCAGCTCGGCGGCGGCGAGGCTGGTCAGGGCCGTCGCCTCGCACCAGCAGAATCGGGTACGCCGGGCAAGTTCGAGGGACCGGCGGTGCTGCTCGGCCGCCTCGCCCGGGTGTCCCAGCGCCAGCAGCACCCGCCCCAGCGCGTCGGCAGCCCACGCCTCGGTGCCCGCGTCGCCGATCTCCCGGGTCAGCGTCACCGCCCGCTCGGCGTCGGCACGGGCCAGCTCGGCGCGATCCGTGTCGCTCCAGAGCACCGCACGGCCGGCCAGGGCGGTCGCCTCACCGTACCGGTAGCCGAGCTCCCGATTGGCGGCGAGCGCGCGGGCGTAGAGATCATCCGCGCCGTCCGGGTCGCCCCGGTCCCGGTGCACGTTGGCCAGGTCGACCAGGAGCACGGCCACGTTGTAGTGCGCCCCGGCCCGCTCCCCGCGCTCCAGTGCGGCCCGGAAGTGGGCGTCCGCCTCCGCGAACGCGCCGAGCTGCCAATGCGAGAACCCGAGGTTGGCCAGGGACATGGCCTCCCCGCCGTCATTGCCCGACCGGCGGTTGAGCGCCAACGACAGGCGGGCGCAGTCGATCGCCGCGTGCGGGTCGCCGAGCCGCTGGTGCACCGCGCTGAGGTTGTTCAGGATCCCGGCCCGTCCCTCCTGCCAGCTGTCCGCGTCGCTGCACCGCAGCCCTTCGAGCAGGTGCTCGCGGGCCTCCTCGTACCGGCCGCTGTTGACCTGCACGAGCGCGATGCTCTGGTGCATCGCGGCCTGGGCGCGGGCGTCACCGTCGGTCTGGGCGGCGGCCAGCGCCACCGTCGCCGCGTTCAGCCACTCCTCCCGACGACCCCGCTGGTGGAAGTAGGCGCGCAGCGCGTCGGTGAGATGCCAGGCGTACCGGCGGGGACCGCACCGGGCGGCCTCTTCGACCGCCGCCGTAAGGTTCGCCCACTCGGCATCCAACCAGGCCAGGGCGGCGTCGGTGTCGGGGAAGGGGTCCGCTGCCACCGGCCGCGGCAGCCGCACGAAATGCGGAATGACCCGGCGGCCCGCCGCGTCGGCCGTGTCCAGGTAGTGGTCGAACAGCCGCCTCCGGGCCACCCCGCGGGCCGCCTCGTCGTCCTCCGCGGTGAGCCGGTCCACGGCGTACCGGCGCAGCAGGTCGTGGAAGCGGTAGCGCTCGCCGGGGTGTCGCTCCAGCAGGTGCGCCGCCGCCAGGGCCCGCAGTCGCCGGGTCGCGGTGGGCACCGGCACGCCGGCGACCGCGCCGGCCGGGCCGGCGGTGATGCTCGCCCCGGGCACCAGGCCGAGGCGGCGGAACAGTTCCCGCTGCGGCCCGGACAACACCCGGTACGACAGGGCGAACGCCTTCGTCACCGCCCCCTCCTCGGCGCCGTCGACGGTCAACCCGGCCAGCCGGTCCCCGTCGGCCAGCTCGCGGACCAGGCCGGCGATGTCCGCCCTGCCGGCCGACTGCACGTTGGCCGCGGCGATGCGCAGGGCCAGTGGCAGGTGGCCGCAGAGCCGAGCCAGCTTCGCTGCCGCCGCCGGGTCGGCCCGCACGGCCGCCGCACCCAGCAGCGTCGCCAGGAGACGTACCGACGCCACCGGGGTGAGTACGTCCAACGGGAGCAGCCGGGCGTCGGCGCGGACCACGAGGTCACCGAGGCGGTGCCGGCTGGTGACGAGCACGGTGCCGCGGGACGGGATGAGCGGCAGCACCTGGTCGGCGTGGCGGGCGTTGTCCAGCACCAGCAGCATGTCCCGACCGGCCAGTAGCGAGCGGAGCAGCGCCGTTCGGCCGTCCAACCCGTCCGGCACCGCCCTCGGGTCGACCCCGAGCGCGGTCAGCAGGTGGGTCAGCGCCGTCTCCACCGGCATCGGCTCCCGGTCGGCGTCGAAGCCACGCAGGTCGAGGTGGAGCTGCCCGTCCGGGAACTCCGCGCGGACCCGGTGGGCCCAGTGCAGCGCCAGGGCGGTCTTGCCCACCCCGGCGGTGCCGCTGATCGCCCAGATCCGGGTACGGCCGGCCGGCTCCGCCAACCCGGCGTCGAGCCGTTCCAGCTCGGCGTCCCGTCCGGTGAGGGTCGTGCTGCTGTGCGGCAGCCCGGCGGGGCGGACGAGCGCGGAGCGGTCGTCGCCGCCCGGTCCGGCGACGTCGGCGGGCGGCCCCAGCGTCGGGTCGGCGCGCAGGATCCGCTCCTCAAGGCGGCGCAGCGCCGGGGCCGGGTCGAGGCCGAGTTCGTCGGCGAGCCGATCGCGTACCTGCCGGTAGGTGGCCAGCGCCCGGTCGGCGCCGCCCTCCCGGTACAGGGCCAGCATGAGCTGACCGACCAGCCGCTGGCGTCCGGGTTGCCGGGCCACCGCGTCGGTCAACTCGTCGGCAACCTGCCGGGAACGCCCCCGCCGCAGCAGCACGTCGGCCCGATCCTCGACCGCCGTCCAGCGGGCCTCGCGCAGGCCGGCGCAGAGCCGGTGCCGCACCTCCTCGTCGGCCACGTCGGCGAGCGGCTCCCCCCGCCACAGCGCCAGCGCCTGGTCGAACAGGGCCACGGCGTCGTCGCCGGCCGCCCGCGCCCGCGCGACCATGTCGGTGAACCGGTGCGCGTCAACCGCCAGCGGGTCGACCCGGAGCAGGTAGCCGGGCGCACGGCCGATCAGTTCCACCGGCACCCCCGCCTGCCGCAACGCGGTGCGCAGCCGGGAGACCAGTGCCTGCACGGTGCCCCGGGCGCTGCGCGGCGGCGCCGGACCCCAGACCAGGTCGATCAGCCGATCCACCGCCACCACCCGGTCCGGCTCCAGCAGCAGCGTCGCGAGAACGAGGCGAGGCTGGCGCCCACCGAGGTCGACCTGGACGCCGTGCGCCCACACCTCGACCGTGCCCAACACCCGGAACTCCACCGCCACCTCCCCACCGGCGAGTATGACGGTCCGCAGTGGACGAGCTGCAAGCCGGTTGCAAGCATCCTGCATCCACGGGTGTGGACCGTGTATCCCGTCCTGATCTGGCGGCCCTTCGGCCGTTCGGTCGGGACGCGCGGCCGGCACCGGCCGCGCCTCACCTCGAAAAGGGAGAACGGCGAGTGGAGAAACTCAGGCGTCCCGGCCTACGCCGGCTGGGCCTGACGGCGGCAGGGGCCGTCGCGGTGGCCGCGCTCGTGGCGGCCGTGGGTGTCGGCCGGGCCGACCCCGGCGTGCGCTACGACACACAGCCCGAGGCGCTTGCCTTCGGCAAGGAGATGTACGACTTCCAGACCGTCGAGCAGATGACCGCCACCTCACACCTGGTGGTCTTCGGCACGGTCACCTCGGTGGAGCCCGGCCGGCTGGCCAGCGCCGACGAGGACCCGGCGGCGGTTGGCGGTGACATCCGGCTGCGGACGGTGACGATCAACCAGTACGACGTCCTGCACAACCCGAAGAACCTGATCATCCCGCCGTCCATCACCCTCGAGGAGGAGGGCTGGGACGAGGAGGGGCGCGGCTACATCTCCAACAACGTGGCCTGGAGTGCGGTGGGCGACACCGGCTACTTCTTCCTGCGCCGCGCCGTCGGCACCAGCAACCCCTACACCTACCAGCTGGCCAGCTCCGACGGGCGGCCGCTGGTGGTCGACGGCGCGCTGCGGCCCAGCAACGCGGAGAACGAGCTGGCCACGTCGATCACCACGATGGCGCCCTCGTTCCTGAACAACACGGTCGTCGCGGCGAGCGGGCAGGTCGCCGCCGGCACGCTGACCGAGTCGATGCCGACCGCGGAGCTGCCGCAGCCTCCGGAGGAGAGTGGGGAATGAAGCGCACGACGATCGTCCTCGGTACCACGCTGATCGCCGTGGTGGCGTTGGCGCCACCGGCCATGGCCGGGCACGGCGGCAAGGCCAACAGCGGCAAGCCGGACAACAAGGAACAGGCGGTGGAGTCGAACTCGCTGACGAGCGCCGGCAAGGCGGCGGTCTCGCACGGCCGGGCTCAGCTCGACCGCTCGCAGATCAACACCTCGACCGGCGGCGGGGACATCCACGTCTACGACAAGTCGTACTCCAGTTCTTGGTACGGGCAGACGACCTGCACCGACACCAACTGGTGGAACGGGCTGTGCGACCAGTACGACGTCAAATTCAACACCCGGACGATGAGCGGCAAGTCCACGGGCTACTGGCAGAGCCTCGGCTGTCACGAACTCGGGCACACCGGCTCGCTGGGCCACCGCTCGAAGAGCGCCGACACGGACAACAACTCGTGTATGCGCAGCGAGATCTGGCCCAAGAACTTCGACAGCCATGACATCACCGCGATCAATGACAACGTCTGATCGTCGTCTGCTGTTCTCCGGTGCGGCGGTGGTCGCGGTGGCCGCCGCCGCGCTGGGCGGGTGGTGGCTGTCTCGGCCGGATCTGCCCTCGGACTGGTCGGGCCGGAGCCAGTTCTGCGCCGAGGCGCAGACCTTCGCTCTGGTCAACCAGAGCGAGCTCACCAGTGAGCAGCGGGTCGAGGCGATGGCCGCCCTGATCCGCTCCGCACCACGGGAGCTCACCCCGGACCTGGAGCGGCTCGCCGGTGCACTGGGGGGACCCGAGCCCACCACCCCGCACGACCACGGCCCGACCGGATCGAGCCCGGAGGCGGCCGGTCACGACGCCGGCACGGCCGCGCACGAGCACGACGACGCGTCCGCTGCGGAGGCGGCCGTGCCGAACGGCACGGCGGTGAAGGCGAGCGGACGCCGCGCGGGGGAGTTCATCGAACGCACCTGCGGGGTCAACCTGCCCAACATCCGCACCTGAGCTGCGGACTCCGCGGGTGGGAGTGTGGCGATTTCCGTGTTTGACCGGTGGGTGTGATCGAGGTTGTTAGATGGTGATCCGTCGCCGTAGGCGAGGATCAGGGCGTTGAGGGCCTTGGCCCAACCGTAGACCCGGCCGGTGATACTCCCGCCGCCCTTACGTTTCTGCTGGACGACGAGGTAGAGGACCTTCATCGCGGCCTGCTCGGTCGGGAAGTGCCCTCGCCTGCGGGCGGCCTGCCGGAACCGGGCGTTCAGGCTCTCGATGATGTTGGTGGTGTAGAGAACCTTGCGGACCTCGTGGTCGTAGTCCAGGAACGGCACGAACTGCGGCCACGAGGTCCGCCACAGCCGGATGACGGCAGGGTACTGGTCACCGAACTCGGCGGCGAACGCCTCGAAACGGGCCTCCGCGGCCGCGACGGTGGGGGCGGTGTAGATCTCCCGCAGGGCGGGGGTGATCTTCTGCCAGT
>NZ_JBIRTH010000019.1:0-38882 GCF_044334565.1 Micromonospora sp. NPDC020750 | reverse complement strand
CGGGAGGGTGTGGGAGAGTAGGACGCCGCCGGACATTTTTCGGTCAGGGCCACCCCTTCGGGGGTGGCCCTGACGCGTTTCCGTGACCATTTCCGAACCCGGACCGGGCCCGCTCCGGCGATGATCGCTCCGGGTGCGAACCGCCTGAACGAGGTCTCCGGCCGGGGCGTCGCGGCTCAGGAACGGGTCTGGACATCCTCGCGGATCTGCCGCATCAGGTCACCGGCGGCGTCCAATGGGCGCCCCGGCATCATCGCCAGCGCGACGCTGCCGTGGTCCGCCCAACCGCAGACGGCGAAGTCACCGCCGTCACCGCTGGTGGTGCCGCACTTCATCACCCCGCCGAACCGGCCGGCCGGCACCTTGCGCAGCCCGGTGACCTTCCCGGTCTCGTCGGCCATCAGGCCGAAGAGGGTGTCCAGGTCGCGTTCGGGCTGCCACAGCAGGGTGGTGCCCCCGAAGAGCAGCACCGAGCGCTTGTCGTCCGCCGGATCGCGGTACACGACGCCGAGGCTGCGATCCAGGTCGATGTCGGCGGACAGCCCGTCACGCAGGTAGTCGGCGGTGCTGCGGGCCCGCTCGCTGTCGTCGCGTTGCAGGCCGGCGACGGTGGCCGGAGCGGCCAGCCGGGCGTCCTTCTGCTGCGCCACCCGCCAGCCGGCGACGCCCAGCGCCCCGACGCCGGCGAGGCCGGCCGCCAGGAGCACGGCGAGGGTGATCCGCCCGCGCCGGGATCGGGGGCCGCGCCGTCGGGCCCCGTCCTGCGGGTCCCGGTTGCTGAGCCGGATCGGTTCCTCGGTGAGGTCGATCGGCTCAGGCTCGTCGGCGAGCGGACGCTCGGTGAGATGTGCGTCGGACATAGCCGACACCGTACGCGAAGGGCAGGTGGCGCACGTCGGGTCCGCGGAAGCGCTCCGTAGACTTTCAGGGTGACCGACAGACTGGATGCCCGACGCCCCGACGCCCCGACCCTGCCCGCCCAGTACCAGCCGGGCGAGGTAGAGCAGCGACGGTACGAGCAGTGGGTAGCCGATGGTCGCTTCCGGGCGTCTGCCGACAGCGACAAGCCCCCCTTCGCCATCGTCATCCCGCCGCCGAACGTCACCGGCTCGCTGCACATGGGGCACGCGTTCGAGCACACGCTGATGGACGCGCTGACCCGGCGTAAGCGGATGCAGGGCTTCGAGGCGCTCTGGCTGCCGGGCATGGACCACGCCGGCATCGCCACCCAGAACCTCGTCGAGCGGCAGCTCGCCGGCGAGGGCCTGTCCCGCCACGACCTGGGCCGGGAGAAGTTCGTCGAGCGGGTGTGGCGGTGGAAGGCCGAGTCCGGCGGCGCGATCCTGGGCCAGATGCGCCGCCTCGGCGACGCGGTCGACTGGGACCGCGAGCGCTTCACCATGGACGCGGGGCTGTCCCGGGCCGTGCAGACCATGTTCAAGAAGCTCTTCGACGACGGGCTGATCTACCGGGCCAACCGGATCATCAACTGGTGCCCGCGCTGCCTGACCGCGCTGTCCGACATCGAGGTCGAGCACACCGACGACGACGGCGAGCTGATCTCGATCCGGTACGGCGACGAGGTCGTGGTGGCCACCACCCGCGCCGAGACGATGCTCGGCGACACCGCGGTGGCGGTGCACCCCGACGACGAGCGGTACCGGCACCTGATCGGCACCGAGGTCGCCCTGCCGCTGACCGACCGGCGCATCCCGATCGTCGCCGACGAGCACGTCGACCCGAGCTTCGGCACCGGCATGGTGAAGGTGACCCCGGCGCACGACCCGAACGACTTCGAGATCGGCCAGCGGCACGACCTGCCCGCCCTGACGATCATGGATGAGCGCGGCATCATCACGGCGCCGGGCCCGTTCGAGGGCCTGGACCGGTACGAGGCCCGGCCGGCGATCGTCGCCGCGCTCCGCGAGCAGGGCCTGATCGTGGCCGAGAAGCGGCCGTACGTGCACGCGGTGGGCCACTGCTCGCGGTGCAAGACCACGGTCGAGCCGCGGCTGTCGTTGCAGTGGTTCGTCAACACCGCCCCGCTGGCCAAGGCGGCCGGGGACGCGGTGCGCGACGGCCGGGTGAAGGTCGAGCCGGCCGAGCTGGCCAAGCGCTACTTCGCCTGGGTCGACAACATGCACGACTGGTGCATCTCCCGCCAGCTCTGGTGGGGCCACCGCATCCCGGTCTGGTACGGCCCGGACGGCGAGATCGTCTGCGTCGGCCCGGACGAGGAGCCGCCGACCGGCGCTGGCTGGCACCAGGACGAGGACGTGCTGGACACCTGGTTCTCCAGCGGGCTGTGGCCGTTCTCCACCCTCGGCTGGCCGGAGCAGACCCCGGACCTGGCGAAGTTCTACCCGACCAGCGTCCTGGTCACCGGTTACGACATCCTGTTCTTCTGGGTCGCCCGGATGATGATGTTCGGCCTCTACGCCATGGACGGCCGGCCGCCGTTCGACGTGGTGGCCCTGCACGGCATGGTGCGCGACGAGCACGGCAAGAAGATGTCGAAGTCGTTCGGCAACGTGGTCGACCCGCTGGACTGGATCGACCGGTTCGGCGCGGACGCCACCCGGTTCACCCTCGCCCGGGGCGCCAACCCCGGCCAGGACGTCCCGGTCAGCGAGGACTGGTGCCAGGGTTCCCGCAACTTCTGCAACAAGCTGTGGAACGCCACCCGGTTCGCGCTGATGAACGGCGCCCACACGGGAGGCCCGCTGCCGCCGGCCGAGCAACTCTCCACCGTCGACCGGTGGATCCTGTCCCGGCTGGCGCACGTCACCGCCGAGGTCGACGAGCAGTTCGAGGCGTACGAGTTCGCGAAGGTCTGTGACCTGCTCTACCACTTCGCCTGGGACGACGTCTGCGACTGGTACGTGGAGCTGGGCAAGCCGGTGCTCGCCGAGGGCGGGGCGGCGGCCGACGCCACCCGGAGGGTGCTCGGGCACGTGCTGGACCAGCTCCTGCGGCTGCTGCACCCGGTGATCCCGTTCGTCACGGAGGAACTGTGGATCGCGTTGACCGGCGGGGAGACGGTGATGACGGCCGCGTGGCCGGCAGCCGACCGTACCGGGATCGATGACGCCGCGGAGGGCGAGGTCGGCACCGTCCAGCGGGTGGTGACCGAGATCCGGCGGTTCCGCTCGGACCAGGGCCTGCGGCCCACCCAGCGGGTGGTCGCCCGGCTCGACGGCCTGGCCGGCGCGGGCATCGCCGCCCACGAGTGGCTGATCCGCTCGCTGGTCCGGCTCGACCCGGCCGGCGACGACTTCCAGGCCAGCGCGACCCTGGCCATGCCAGGCGAGGTGAGCGTCGCGCTGGACACCCGGGGCTCGATCGACGTGGCCGCCGAGCGGGCCCGGCTGACCAAGGACCGCGCCGCCGCCGGGAAGGAGGTCGCGCAGGCCCGCGCGAAGCTGGACAACCCGGCGTTCGTGGGGAAGGCCCCGGAACCGGTGGTCGCCAAGATCCGCGACCGGCTCGCCACCGCCGAGGCCGACCTGATCCGCATCGATGCCGCTCTGGAGGCGCTGCCCTCGTGACCGACCGTAACGATCGCACCCACCGCACCGCTCGCGGCGTCGACGGCGAGTTCGCCGCCGTCGACGCCGAGCTGGCCGCGCGCGGGTTCACCCGCATGCACTTCGAGCTGGACCGGATCGAGACGCTGCTCGACCTGCTCGGCAGCCCGCAGCGGGCGTACCCGTCGATCCACCTGACCGGGACCAACGGCAAGACCTCGACCGCCCGGATGATCGACTCGCTGCTGCGGGCGTTCGGGCTGCACACCGGCCGGTACACCAGCCCGCACCTGGAGACCGTCCGGGAGCGGATCAGCCTGGACGGGGAGCCGGTCAGCGAGGAACGCTTCGTGGCCACGTACCGCGAGGTGGTGCCGCTGGCCGAGCTGGTCGACCAGCGCTCCGCCGAGCCGTTGACCTACTTCGACCTGACCACCGCGCTGGCGTTCGCCACCTTCGCGGACGCCCCGGTCGACGTCGCGGTGGTCGAGGTGGGGCTCGGCGGGGCGGAGGACTCCACCAACGTGATCCAGGCCGGCGTCGCGGTGCTCACCCCGATCGGGCTGGACCACACCGAGTGGCTGGGCGACACCCTCCAGGACATCGCCCTGCACAAGGCCGGGATCATCCACAAGGGGGCCACGGTCGTCTGCGCGGCACAGGAGGAGGAGGCCGCCCGGCCGATCCTGGAGCGGTGCGCCGAGGTCGGCGCGACGGTCGCCCGCGAGGGGTCGGAGTTCGGCGTGCTGCGCCGTTCGGTGGCGGTCGGCGGCCAGGTGCTCAGCATCCAGGGCCTCGGCGGGGTGTACGAGGAGATGTTCGTTCCGCTGCACGGCGCACACCAGGCGCAGAACGCGGCGGTGGCGCTCGCCGCCGTGGAGGCGTTCCTCGGGGCGGGGGCGAACCGGCAGCTCGACGTGGAGGCGGTCCGGGAGGGCTTCGCCGCCGTCAGCTCGCCCGGCCGGCTGGAGAAGGTGCGTACCGCGCCGACGGTCCTGCTCGACGGGGCGCACAACCCGCACGGCATGGCGGCCACGGTGACCGCCCTGCAGGAGGAGTTCGCGTTCAGCAAGCTGGTCGGCGTGCTCGGCGTGCTCGGCGACAAGGACGCGGTGAGCCTGCTGGAGCTGCTGGAGCCGGTGCTCGACTCGCTGGTGGTCACCCGCAACAGCTCGCCGCGGGCGATGCCGGCCGACGAGCTGGCCGAGTTGGCCCGGGACGTCTTCGGGGCGGACCGGGTGGCGGTGGCCGAGGAGATGCCCGACGCGATCGAGGCGGCGGTGGCCGAGGCCGAGTCCGACGTCCCCGGCGAGCTGTCCGGGGTCGGCGTACTGATCACCGGGTCGGTGGTGACCGTGGCCGACGCCCGCAGGCTGTTCAAGCGATGACCGCCCCGGACCCCGACCGCCCGGCGGAGGGCGTCGGCGACGGGTCGGGTCAACGGCGCTCCGGGCTGCGCAACCCCGAGGGGGCGGTGCGTGGCCTGGGCGCCGGGACGCTCGGCCTGGAGGCCCTGGTGCTGCTGCTCGCGATCCAGCCGATCAGGGTGGTCGGCGGGGAGCTCAGCGGCGCGGCCGTCGCGGTGATCGTGGCGTTGGCCGTGGCGGCGGTGGTGCTCGCCGGGATGATGCGCCGGCGGTGGGCCTGGTACGCCGGCACGGTGCTCCAGGGGGCGCTGATGCTCGCCGGGCTGCTGCACTGGTCGCTGCTGGTGGTGGGGATCATCTTCGCCCTGGTCTGGGGGTACGCCCTGCACGTGCGCCGGGTGATCCTCGGCCGCTGAGCCGCCGCCTGCGGGGCGGGCCCGCTGCGGGACGGCTCTCCGCGGCGCGGCTCTCCGCGGCGCGGAGCCCGGTGTCGGAGGGCCGTCCCCACACGTTCAGGCGTCGGCGCGGGTGCGCCACTGGGTGAGGGCGATGCCGTGGCCGTCCGGGTCGCGGAAGGCCGCCGCCCAGACCTCCAGTTTGGTGCCCCGGTTCACCACCCTCGGGGCGTACGTGAAGCGGACGCCGGAGTCGCGCAGCCGCTCGTACGCGCCCTGGATGTCGTCGACCTCCAGGTTCACGTGGACCAGGCGGCGGCTCATCGGGGCCGCGCCGGTGACCTCGCGCAGCACCAGTCGGGTCGTCCCGGAGGCGAGCACGGCGTTGCCGGCACCCTGGTCGACCTCCTCGAAGCCGAGGGTGTCCCGGTAGAACTCCAACGACCGGTCGAGGCCGGTGACCAGCAGGGTGATGCCGACCCCGCTGATCGGGGCCGCCGCTTCGGCGGGCTCGGTCTCCGGGTCGTAACCGAAGATCGCCTCGTCCAGCTCGTGCTGGTCGGGGGCCGGCCCGGGGCGCGGGGCCGGGTCGTCCAGCGGCACGTCGATGGGGTCGGCCGGGGCACCCGCGTCGATGGTCTCGACGGGGACGGTCGGGTCGAAGCGTTCCTCGGCCGGCGGGCGGGGAGCCGGGGTGGCCCGCCGGGGCAGCGGGCCAGAGGCCGGGTCCACCAGCGTCCCCTCCAGCACGACCGGGCCGCCCGGCCGCTGGTGCATCACGACCGGCTCCCGGCCCTCCGGCAGCAGGCCGAGGTCGTCGTCGCGCAGCGGGTCGGGCCCGGGCGGGTCGCGCAGGTCGTCGTGGAAACCGGACGAGCCACGCAGGTCGTCGTGGAAACCGGGCATGTCGCGCAGGTCGTCGCGGAAGTCGTCGTCCGGGACGCGGTCGGCCCACGGCGGCGCTTCCTGCTGGATCAACATCTCGTCGACCGGGTCGGCGCCCGCGTACTCGGGCGGGAGGTCGGCCATCGCCGACGCGGCGGTCTCCGCGTGGGTGGGCACCTCTTCCCAGAGGACGCGGACGTGCCGCTGGTCGTCCAGGGCCACCCGGATCGGCAGGGCCTGCCCGATCGAGGGCCACTTCGCCACCGGGACCCGCGGCTCGATGATCTTCTTCGACCGGGGCGGCAGGCCGGGCGCGTCGATGACGAGCTGCAACTCGCAGCGGCCGAACGCGTACGCGCTGGGCGGCTCGGAGGCGCTGTGCACGTGGCCGACACCGACCACCCAGGTCCGGCCGCCGCCGCGCACGGTGGCCAGCGCGATCGCCAGCACCAGCAGGGCCACCCCGAGCGCCACGATCGCCCAGCTGGTCATGCCCAGCCCGAACAGGACCACGAAGGTCGCCACGGTGCCCAGCACCGCCGCGATGAGTTTGCGTACCGGCGCGATGGGTCGGTTCCCGCCATTCGCCACTGTGGACCTCCCAGGGGTCAAGGGCCAGGCTAGGCCGGATCGGCGACCCAGGGAATAGCGCAGCCGCCGCGCCGGTGCCGGCACCGGGTCGCTAGGCTGACCGTACCCAGCCGAGCCGTCTTCCGCGCACAGGAGGAACCCAGCGTGTCCAGCAGCAGCCCGGACGAGCGTTCTCTCGTTCTGATCAAGCCCGACGCGGTCGGCCGTGGCCTGGTCGGTGAGATCCTCTCCCGCTTCGAGCGCAAGGGCCTGCGGATCGACGCCATGGCTCTCCGGACGATGGACGGCGACTTCGCCGACCAGCACTACGCCGAGCACGTCGACAAGGCGTTCTACCCGCCGCTGAAGGGGTTCATGACCAGCGGCCCGCTGGTGGCCCTGGTGCTCTCCGGCGACCAGGTCATCGAGGTGGTGCGCGGCATGATCGGCAGCACCGACGGCCGCAGGGCCGCCGCCGGCACCATCCGGGGCGACTTCTCCCTGTCCAACCGGGAGAACCTGGTGCACGCCTCCGACTCGACCGACAGCGCCAAGCGCGAGATCGCGCTCTGGTTCCCCGAGCTGGGCTGACGGCTTCCCGACGCCGGGCGGGGCGGGCCCCGGACCACCGGCTCACCCCGTCAGCCGGGTGAGCTTCTCCGGGTTGGCGACCACGTACAGGTCAGTGATTCGGCCGCCGGCGGCGGCCACGGTCAGCGCGTACCGCCGGCCGTCGGGCCAGTGCACGACGTACCCGGCCCGGCCGTTGAACTCGATCGGGACCGCGCGCGGCGTCGGCCGCTGGGGCCCGAGGACTCCGGCGAAGAAGCGGGCAACCCGGTCCGCCCCGCGCACCGGGTTGCGGGCCGCCTTGGCCCGACCACCCCCGTCGCTCCACGAGGTGACGTCGGTCGCCACCAGGTCCGTCAGCCGGGCCAGGTCGCCGTCGCGGGCCGCGGCGAGGAACGCGTCCAGCAGCCGCCGCTGCTCGCCCGGGTCGGCCGCGAAGCGTCGGCGGTCGTCGGCGATCCGGGCCGCCGCCCGGTGGTGCAGCTGCCGGCAGTCCGCCGCGGACCGGTCCAGGATCTCGCCGACCTGCGCGTACGGCAGGTCGAAGGCGGTGCGTAGCACGTAGACCGCGCGCTCCGGTGGAGTCAGCCGCTCCAGCAGGTGCAGCAGCGCCAGGGAGAGCGAGTCGCGCAGCTCCGCGTGCTCCGGCGGCCCGAACGGCGAGGGCGCGGTGGGCACCGGCTCCGGCAGCCAGGGCCCGACGTACGTCTCCCGGGTGGCCTGCCGGGCCCGCAGCCGGTCGATGGCGAGCCGGGTGACCACCCGGGACAGGTAGCGGCGCGGCTCGGCCACCGCCGCCCGGTCGACGCCCAGCCACCGCAGGTAGGCGTCCTGGAGCACGTCCTCGGCGTCGTGCAGGCTGCCGAGCATCCGGTACGCCAGGCCGAGCAGCATCGGCCGGTGCGCGTCGAGCGCACCGGCCGCCTGCGCCGCCCCGGCCGTCGTCACCCGTCCGTCGGCGGTTGGCGCCGGGTGGCTGCCACGATCCGGTTCCACACGTTGATTGTGGCGATCGCGACCGTCAGGTCCGCCAGTTCCTTCTCCGACCAGACCTTCGCGGCGGCGTCCCAGACCTCGTCGGGCACCCCGTGCTCCCCGAGGCGGGTGAGCGCGTCGGTGAGCGCGAGCGCGGCCCGTTCCCGTTCGTCGAAGAAGGGCGCCTCCCGCCAGGCCGCCACGGCGAACAGCCGCCGGCTGGACTCGCCCGCCGCGAGGGCGTCCCGGCTGTGCATGTCCACGCAGAACGCGCAGCCGTTCAGCATCGACGCGCGCAGCTTCACCAGTTCCAGCACCGTGTGGTCGAGGTTCGCGCGGCTGTACCGCTCCAGTCCGGCCACCGCCCGGTACGCCTCCGGCGCCACCGCCTCCAGATCGATCCGACTCATCGTGTTCTCCCGTCCTCGTCGGTACAACAGGACGACGGGCGACAGGGGCGTCGATGTGACGGCGGCGGGTGTGACGCCGGTCATGCCGCCGCCGGCCGACCTTCGATGCCTCGCTGGAGGCCCGGGCCGCCGGCCGAGACGGGCCCTTTCCGAGCGGAGCCCCTGCCCAGCAGCCCTCCGCCACGCAGCGGACGGCCCGGCCACCCGTTCGGCCCGGCGTGACCGCGTCGGCTAACGTGACATCGCCCTGTCCAGCACGACCGCCGGAGGACCAGTGCCGCTGCTCTACACCATCGGCAAGCTCACCGTGGCGCCCGCGCTCCGGTTGGCCTTCCGACCGACCGTGGAGGGTTTGGAGCACATCCCGGCGACCGGTGGCGCCATCTTCGCCGGCAACCACCTCTCCGTCGCCGACGAACTGTTCCTCGGCACGGTCGTGCCCCGGCACCTGGCGTTCTGGGCGAAGTCGGAGTACTTCAAGGGGACCGGCCCGAAGGGCGCGTTGTCGAAGTTCGTGCTCACCGGGCTGGGGGCCATCCCGGTCGAGCGGGCCGGCGGCCGGGCCGCGCTGTCCGCGTTCGACGCGGCGATCCCGGCGCTGCGGGCCGGTGACTTCGTCGCCGTGTATCCGGAGGGGACCCGCTCGCCCGACGGGCGGCTCTACCGGGGCCGCACCGGGGCGGCCCGGCTGGCGGTCGCGGCCGGCGTCCCGATCATCCCGGTCGGTATGACGGGCACCGACAAGGCACAGCCGATCGGCACCAGGGTGCCCCGGCCGGGGCGGGCGGACATCGTCGTGCGCTTCGGCAAGCCGCTCGACTTCACCGGCCGCCCGGACGACCGGACCTCGCTGCGGGAGATGACCGACGAGGTGATGAGCGAGATCCAGAAGCTCACCGGCCAGGAGTACGTGCCGCGCTACGCCCCGCCCCGCGCGCGTCCGGTGGCCGAGGGCGAGCCGCCGGCCCCGGCCTGACCGGCCCGCCCCGGTTCCTCACTCCGGCCCCTGGCTGCCGGCCTCGGCCGACCCACCCCGTCGCGCCGGGCCTCAGCCCGTCGTGCCCGGGTCCTGGTCGGGCGTGACGATCTGCTTGCGCATGGTCTCCAGCAGCCGGGCGCTGTCGTCGACGGAGAGCTGGGTGAACACGCCGGTGGTGAGGCTGCCATGGTCGACCGAGGTGCACACCACCACGTCGGTGCCGTCGAGGGCGCCGACGGCGCAGCGCTCGAACCGGCCCCGGACGCCGGTCTCCACCACCTGCTTGTCCCCGAGCCGGTACGGCTCCGTCAGCCGGGTCATCTCGTCGTCCGCGTCGCTCTCCGGGGTCAGCCGGAACCCGGTGCCGCCGAACACCGCCACCGGTTTGCCCGCCGGCGAGGCGTACACGCCGGCGAAGGTGCCCTCGGTCAGCAGGTGCGCCTTGCGCACCTCCTTCTCCAGTTCCTTCGCGGTGGCCTGGCTCCGGGCGTCCTCGCGCAGCGACAGGTCGGAGATCTGCTGCGGCAGCGCGGCGCTCGCCGGGTACTGCTCCCACATCGGCTTCACCCAGTAGGCCGGGCAGCCGCAGCAGCAGGCGATGCTGAGCAGCAGCACCCACGGCCAGCGCCGACGGCGCCGGCGGGGGGCCCTCGGCGCGGGCGGCGGCGTCGGTGCCGCCGGCGGCGGGGCGGGCCGGTGCTGCTGCGGCGGCCGGGACGGCGCGACCGGCAGAGCCGGCGGCGGCACGTGGCGCGGCGGGGCGGGCGGTGACACCTGACGCGGTAGGGCCTGCGATGGCATCTGACGGGTCGGCGCCGGTGGCCGGGCCACGGGCGGCGGCGAACTGACGGGCCGCGCCGCGGGCGACACCGGCCGGGCTCCCTGCGGTGGGGTGGCCGGATGGGCCACCGGCGGCGGCGGGGTCGGGGACCCGACGACGGGTGCCGAGCCGGCGACCGGCCCCGGGTGCCGCCGGGCGGCCGGCGGCGTCGGGTACGACAGCGTCGGCGGCAGCGGGGGCAACTCGGCGGAGTGCAGGTCCCAACTGCCGGTGTCCACGCCGGCCCACGGGTCCACCGGCACCTGGCTCTCCGGGGGCGGCAGCGGGCCGTGCCCGATCGGGGCGGGTGGCGGCGGGGTGGGCTCCGCCGACTCGCCCCAGTTCCGCCTGCGTTGCGGCGGCGGTGGGACCGGCGCGGAGCCGGTCCACCGGGGCGCCGGGGGCGCGGAAGCGGCGGGGTCGAGGGTGGTCCGGTCCGGTCGGGCGTCGACCTTCGTCGGGTCGGGGGTCGGGACTGCCGGCGTCGGCCCACCGTCGCCGCGAGCCGGGTCCGGGCCGGCCGACGTGTCCTCGATCCGGGTGGGGTCGGGGCCGGTTCGCCCCGGCGTGGCCTCGACCGCGGTGGGGTCCGGGCCGTTCTGTTCGAGAGTCGTCTCGGCCGCCAGTCGGGGATCGCCGACCGAGAGGGTCGCGTCGGGAGCGTCGCCACTCGGGGTGCCGGCGGAGCCGGAGGCGTCCTGCGTCAGGGTGGCGTCCTGCGTCGTGTGGGCGGAGGACACCTCCGTCCCGGCGGGCGTGCCTTCCGGGTCCGTGGCCGGCACGTCCGCGGCGGCGGGCGGCGCGGTGGCGTCGCGCGGGCCCGGCGGTGGTTCGGGGGAGGGGGTCGACTCGCCGGCCGTGGCCAAATCCTGGCCCCGGTCGGCGGCCGGGGTGCCCCCGTCGGCCGGTCGGTCTGCTCCCGGCTGCGGGTGCGGCATCGCGGCAATCTCCTCTCGCGCCGGTCCGAGGTTAGTACCGGCGTGCCACCGACGGCGACTCGCCCACGTCCCGGGTGGCGAGTGGCTGGGCGCCAGCAGCCGGACCGGCTGAGGCCGTGTCGATCTGTGGAACCGGTCGGGGGATTGTTTGTTCCTTATCCCTGATCAGAGCGTTAGATCGGTAGTGTCCGAATATGGCGGCTCGCCGCCGAGGAGGTTCGACCATGCGCGTACGCACCCTGCTCACGCTCCTGGCCGGGCCGGCGCTCGCCGGGCTCGCTGCCTGCGGCCAGCCAGGCTCCGCCGCCGCACCGCAACAACCCGCCACCTCACCGGCCCCGTCCTCCTGCGCCCAGGCCGGCACCGCCGTCCCGTCGCCGCCCACCCCGTCGCCGGGGCGCTCCTACTGGCCGCATCAGAACAGCCTGATGGACGCCGCCACCACTGTGCAGGAAGCTGGCGAGCAGCGCTGGCCGCAGGTGTACGCCGGGGTCGAGCTCGACCTCGAACAGAACCTGCTCAAGGTGCGCCGCATCCCCTCCGGCCCCGCCGTCGACCAGGCCGTATGCGCCCTCGTGCCGACCGTGATCGTCAGGTTCGTCGACGCCGTCCACTCTGAGCGGCAGCTTGCCGCCTGGCAGGCCAGAGTCTTCGCCGACCGCTCCTACTGGCAGAGACGCGGCATCGTCCTGAACGGGATCAGCACCGACATGGGCCTCGGCGTCGTCGTCGCCATGGACGACCCGGACCGCCATCGGGCAGCGATCACCGCCCGCTACCCGGGCCTGCTCCTCCCACAGGCACTCCTCGGCAGTGCCGACGGCATCACCGTAGCGGCGGCGCAACCCCTGCACTGCCGCGTCGAGCGGCTGCCCCGTTGATCACCATGCATGGTCCCGAGGGTCTGCTTGAGCTGGAGCCATCCTGCGCCGGGGACGCCCGCCGCTCCGCGAGGTAAGCGTTGAGGCCCGTCCCGGCCCCGGTTCAGCCGCTCCTCGGCCACTGCGGCGACAGTTCGTAGGCGGGGTACGCCCCAGCCGTGACGCTGATCAGCGTGGGCGCGAACGGTCCTTTCCGGGGCCGGGCCGGACGCGCGGCGGATGCGACGCGGCGGCCGGTGGGCGGACGCGTACCCTTGGGCATCATGAGCGTCCCGTCCACCACCCCGCGCCCCGCCGCGGCCAACTCCGTCTGGCCTCGGCTGGAGCCGCTGCTGCCCCAGGTGACCAAGCCCATCCAGTACGTCGGTGGCGAGCTGGGCGCGGTGGTCAAGGACTGGGACACGGCGACCGTCCGCTGGGCGTTGATGTACCCGGACGCCTACGAGGTCGGGTTGCCCAACCAGGGTGTGCAGATCCTGTACGAGGTCCTCAACGAGCTGCCTGACGTGCTCGCCGAGCGGACGTACGCGGTCTGGCCCGACCTGGAGAGCCTCATGCGCACGCACGGCGTGCCGCAGTTCACCGTCGACGCCCACCGCGCGGTGCGCGACTTCGACGTGTTCGGCATCTCGTTCTCCACCGAGCTGGGCTACACCAACCTGCTCACCGCGATCGACCTGGCCGGCATCCCGATGCTCGCGGCGGATCGCACCGACGCCGATCCGGTGATCGTGGCCGGCGGGCACGCCGCGTTCAACCCGGAGCCGATCGCCGACTTCGTCGACGCCGCCGTGCTCGGCGACGGCGAGGAAGCTGTCCTGGAGATCACCACGATCGTCCGGGAGTGGAAGTCCGAGGGCTCCCCGGGCGGCCGGGACGAGCTGTTGCTGCGGCTGGCCCGCACCGAGAGCGTCTACGTGCCGCGCTTCTACGACGTGGACTACCTGCCCGACGGGCGGATCCAGCGGGTCGTGCCGAACCGGGCGGACGTGCCGTTCCGGGTGCACAAGCGCACGACGATGGACCTGGACGCCTGGCCGTACCCGAAGAAGCCCCTGGTCCCGCTCGCCGAGACCGTGCACGAGCGGTACGCGGTGGAGATCTTCCGGGGCTGCACGCGGGGCTGCCGGTTCTGCCAGGCCGGCATGATCACCCGGCCCGTCCGGGAGCGGTCGATCACCACGGTGGGACAGATGGTGCAGCAGGGGCTGGAGTTCTCCGGCTTCCACGAGGTGGGCCTGCTGTCGCTGTCGTCGGCCGACCACTCCGAGATCGGCGACATGTGCTCCGGCCTGGCCGAGCAGTACGCGGGCACCAACGTGTCGCTGTCGCTGCCGTCGACCCGGGTGGACGCGTTCAACATCGACCTGGCCCAGGAGTTGTCCCGCAACGGCCGGCGCACCGGTTTGACCTTCGCCCCCGAGGGCGGGTCTGAGCGGATCCGCAAGGTGATCAACAAGATGGTGTCGGAGGAAGACCTGATCCGCACCGTCGTCACCGCATACACCAACGGCTGGCGGCAGGTGAAGCTGTACTTCATGTGCGGCCTGCCCACCGAGACCGACGACGACGTGCTCCAGATCGCCCGGATGGCCCACGAGGTCATCAAGGCGGGCCGGGCCGCCACCGGCTCGAAGGACATCCGCTGCACGGTCTCCATCGGCGGGTTCGTGCCGAAGCCGCACACCCCGTTCCAGTGGGCGAAGATGGAGCGGCCGGAGGTCATCGACGGCCGGCTGAGACTGCTCAAGCAGGAGATCAACTCGAACCGGTCACTCGGTCGCGCGATCGGCTTCCGCTACCACGACGGCGAGCCGTCGCTGATCGAGGGCCTGCTCAGTCGCGGCGACCGCCGGGTCGGCGCGGTGATCCGTCGGGTCTGGGAGGACGGCGGCCGGTTCGACGGCTGGAGCGAGCACTTCTCGTACCAGCGCTGGGTGGACGCCGCCGCCGCGACGCTGCCGGCCTTCGGGGTGGACCTGGACTGGTACACCACCCGGGAGCGCGACGAGCTGGAGGTCCTGCCCTGGGACCACCTGGACTCGGGCCTGGACAAGGACTGGCTCTGGAAGGACTGGCAGGACTCGACGTCCGAGTACGAGCAGGACGACTGCCGGTGGACCCCGTGCTTCGACTGCGGGGTCTGCCCGTCCATGGACACCGAGATCCAGATCGGCCCGACGGGCCAGAAGCTGCTCCCGCTCACCCCGCTCAACGGCGCCGGCCTGAAGGTACCCACCCACACCCACCCCTGACCCACGGCCGGCCACCACCGCCCGCTGCGTTGATCAGGTAGGTGTCGTCACGGTCACGGCATGTCGGCGACGGCACCTGCACGACCAACCGGTTCTGAGTCCGAGGAGCACGACGATCAGCAGGAAACCACAGCCGGAGGGCGGGCAGGCCCCGATCGTCCAGCGTGTCCGGATCCGGTACGCCAAGCGTGGACCGCTGCGGTTCACCTCGCACCGCGACTTCGCCCGTGCCTTCGAGCGGGCGTTGCGGCGGGCGGGTGTGCCGATCGCCTTCTCGCAGGGCTTCAGCCCGCATCCCAAGATCTCCTACGCCAGTGCCGCCCCGACCGGGGTGGCCAGCGAGGCGGAGTACCTCGAGATCGGGCTCCGCGAGCCGGTCGACCCGGAGCAGTTGCGGGCCGCCCTGGACGCCGCCCTCTCGCCCGGCCTTGACATCCTGGAAGCTGTCGTCGCCTCCGGTGGTGGTCTTGCCGACCGGATCGAGGCGTCGCACTGGCGGATCGAGTTGCCGGAGGTCGAGCCGGCCGTGCTGGATCGCGCGGTGGCCGCCTTCATCGCCGCCGAGGATGTCCAGGTCGAGCGGATGACCAAGCAGGGCCGCCGCACCTTCGATGCTCGCGCGGCAGTCATCAGCATCGATGTGATTGCGTCTCCGCAGACGCCTTCCGGGGCCACGGCCGTACCGTGTGCGATACTCGAACTGGTCGTTCGGCAGGTCACCCCGTCCGTACGGCCCGATGACGTCCTTTCCGGCCTCCGCGCGGTGGCCGACCTGGAGCCGCCGGTCGCCCCGAGGGTGATCCGGCTGGCGCAGGGCACGTTGACCGCGCAGGGCGCGATCGCGGATCCGTTGGACGCGGACCGCATCGGGGCAGCCATCGTATGAGCGTTGACCGTCGGTCAACGCTCGGGCAGGCAGACTTCGGCGGTCGCGCACCTCGCGCGCCCGGCGGAAACACTTTTGCGGCAACCCTGCGTGGCAGCGCTCAACCGCGCCCGGGGCAGCCAGAACTGGAGAACCTCCATGCTCGAGAACGAGCCCGAGGGCGGCGAACGGACCGGTTCACAGCCGGCCGGCGAGACCGCTGACCGCACCACCGACGCCGGTAACGGCACCGTCACCGGCGCTGCCGAGGGCGCCGCCCCGGTCGGCGGGTCCACCGCCGCCCAGCTGGCGCCCGGTGGGGAGCCGGCCGCCGAGGCGCCGCCCGCCCCGCCCCGCAAGCGGGCCACCCGGCGGCGGGCCGCCCCGCTGAACCAGCCGGAGCAGACCGACGCGCCGACGGAGGCGTCCACCTCCGCCGGCTCGACCAGCAGCGAGTCCCCCCAGGCCGAGGTCTTCGCCCCGATCGCCGGTGAGCTGGACGAGGCCCCGAAGACGCCGCGCCGCCGCCGCAAGGCGACCACCGCGAAGGCGGCGGAGGAGCCGGTCGTCGCGGCCGGCGTGGAGGAGGCGTCCGCCGAGGTCGTACCCCCGGTGAAGGTGACCCGGACCCGCCGCCGCAAGGCCACCGCGCCCGCGGTGGAGGCCCCGGCCGAGGCCGGCGCCGAACCGACCATCACCCAGGCGGAGGCGTCGTCCGCGCCCGCCCAGACCACGTCCGCGCCCGCCGCCGCCCAGCCGGTCGACGGCGCGGCGGCCGAGGACGAGGAGACCGACCAGGCCGCGGAGGCCACCCAGGCCACCCAGGCCGCCGAGGCGCAGGCCGGCCGCCCGGCCGCCGCCGGCACCCGGCCCAGCGGTGCGGAGAACCGCGCCGGGGAGGTCCCGCCCGGCGCGGCCGTGCCCGCCGTGCCCGCCGTGCTGCCGGCTGAGCCCGTCGAGGCGGCCGAGCCCGCCGAGCCGAAGACCCGGCGGCGGCGGGCTGCGCTCTCCGCGCCCACCGTGCTCTTCATGGCACCCCAGCCGGAGGAGGCGCCGGTCGCCCGGGTCGTGGTGCCCGTCGTGATCGAGGAGGAGCCGGCCGAGGAGCAGCCCGAGCCGACCCGGCGACGTCGCCGCGGTCGCCGCGAGGCCGAGCTCGTCGAGGCGGTGGAGCCCGTCGAGGAGCCCGTCATCGAGGAGGCCGAGGAGGCCACCGAGGACGACGAGGATGAGGACGAGGACGAGGACGAGACCGCGGCGGCTCGCCGGCGGCGTCGGCGTGGCCGCCGGGGTCGGGGGCGTGGCAAGGGCGGCGCGGACGACGACGCCGACGAGGACGCCGAGGAGACCGCCCAGGCCGAGGAGGAGACCGCCGACGCCGAGGGTGACGAGGACGAGGGCGAGGAGAGCGGGGACGGGCTGACCCGCCGCCGCCGCCGTCGTCGTCGGCGGGGCGCCGGGGACAGTGACGGCGGTGCCGACGACGGCGTGCCCACCGTCGTGAAGATCCGCGAGCCGCGCAAGGCCGTCGACGAGGTGCAGGGCGTCTCCGGGTCGACCCGGCTGGAGGCGAAGCGGCAGCGCCGCCGCGACGGCCGGGAGCAGCGGCGGACCCGTCCGCCGATCCTCAGTGAGTCGGAGTTCCTGGCCCGCCGGGAGGCGGTCGACCGGGTGATGGCGGTACGCCAGCGCGGCGACCGCACCCAGATCGCCGTCCTGGAGGACGGTGTGCTGGTCGAGCACTACGTCACCCGCAACTCCTCCGGCACCATGGCCGGCAACGTCTACCTCGGCAAGGTGCAGAACGTCCTGCCGAGCATGGAGGCGGCCTTCGTCGACGTGGGCCGGGGTCGCAATGCCGTGCTGTACGCCGGCGAGGTGAACTGGGACACCACGGGTCTGGAGGGCCGGGCCCGCTCGATCGAGCACGCCCTCAAGTCCGGCGACTCGGTGCTGGTGCAGGTCACCAAGGATCCGATCGGGCACAAGGGCGCCCGGCTGACCAGCCACATCGCCCTGTCCGGCCGGCACCTGGTGTACGTGCCGAACGGCAACGCCTCCGGCATCAGCCGCAAGCTGTCCGACACCGAGCGCAAGCGGCTGCGTGACGCGCTCAAGAAGTTGGTCCCCGACGGGGCGGGCGTGATCGTCCGGACCGCCGCCGAGGGGGCGAGCGAGGACGACCTGGCCCGCGACGTCGAGCGGCTCCAGGCCCAGTGGGAGGACATCCAGGCCAAGGTGGCCTCGGGCGGCGCCCCGGTGCTGCTCTACGGGGAGCCGGACCTGGTCATCCGGGTCGTGCGGGACCTGTTCAACGAGGACTTCCGCGAACTGGTGATCGAGGGCGACGAGTCGTACGGGATGGTCGAGTCGTACCTCTCGCACGTCTCGCCGGACCTGGTCGACCGGGTGCGCCGGTACGTCGGCACCAGCGACGTGTTCGCCGAGTACCGGATCGACGAGCAGATCCTCAAGGGTCTCGACCGGAAGGTCTTCCTGCCCTCCGGCGGTCATCTGGTGATCGACCGGACCGAGGCGATGACCGTGGTCGACGTCAACACCGGCAAGTACACCGGTGCGGGCGGCAACCTGGAGGAGACGGTCACCCGCAACAACCTGGAGGCGGCGGAGGAGATCGTCCGCCAGCTCCGGCTGCGTGACATCGGCGGCATCGTGGTGATCGACTTCATCGACATGGTGTTGGAGTCGAACCGTGAGCTGGTGCTGCGCCGGCTCACCGAGTGCCTGGGCCGGGACCGCACCAAGCACCAGGTCACCGAGATCACCTCGCTGGGCCTGGTGCAGATGACCCGCAAGCGGATCGGCGCGGGGCTGCTGGAGGCGTTCAGCGAGACCTGCGACTGCTGCAAGGGCCGCGGCGTGGTCATCCACACCGAGCCGGTGCCGGAGAAGCCGCGCGCCGCGGGTGCGGGTGCGGGTGCGGGGGAGAAGGTCAAGGCGGTCGCCTCGGCCGTCACCACCCCCGCCCCGGCCGAGCAGGTCGGTGGGGCATCGCCGCGGCGGCGGGCCCGCAAGAGCGCCGCGCCGGAGCGCGCGGTGGCCGAGGTGGCCGAGGCACCCGAGGCGCCGGGCGGGAGCGCGGTCGTCGAGTACCACGACACCATGGGCTACGACCTGTCCCGGTACGAGGCGGACACGGCTGCCGCACCGGCCGGGACGGACAGCCAGCAGGGCGACTCTCCCCGGCTCGCCGGGGCCGACGACCCGGACGCCCTGGGCGACGAGGCCGACGGCGACACCGAGGGCGGCACCGGCCGGCGCCGGTCCCGCCGGGGCGGTACCCGGCGGCGCACCCGCCCGTGACCGGCTGACCTTCCGCGCTTCCCGCAGGGCCCCTTCCCCCGGCAACAGCACCGGTGGGCGGGGCCCTGTCGGTCGTCCCGGGCCCGGTTAGGATCGGCCACCCCGGTCAGGAGAAGAAGAATGCGTCGTCTGCTCGCCCTCGCCGCCGCCATGGCGGTCCTGTCCGCCGGGGCGGCCTGCTCCGCCGGGCGCTCCGGTTCCGAGCCCGGACCGAGCGGTTCGCCGCCCGCGGCGGCCGGGGCCACCCCGGGGGCGGGGGGAGCCGGCCCTGGCGCGGCCGGCGGGTCGCTCGGGCCGCCGGCCGGTGGGAACGGCCCGGAGGTCTGCGCCGCAGCCCAGAAGGCCAGCGGTGCGGCGGTCCGCACGTACGTGGCGGAGCTGGGCCGGATGATCGGCGCGGTCGGGGCCAACGACAGCGCGACGGCGGAGGCCGCCCGCAAGCGGGCCGAGGCCGCGTTGGCCGGCTGGCGCACCGCGCTGCGACAGCAGTCCGCCCGGGCCACCGACCCACAGCTCAAGACGCTGCTGGCCGACCTGGCCAGCGAGGTGGGCACCCTGGGCACCGACGTGGACGCGATCGACGAGGAGGAGCTGGACGAGCTCCAGCAGCGCCTCGACCAGCTCTGCGCCCGCTGACGGGGCGGGGCCCCTGCCGCACCCGGGAAAGAGGCCGCCGAGCCCGTCTCGGCCCCGGCGGTCAGGCCGGGTGCGGGGAGCCCGGTTTGGGCGTCAGCCCACCGATGGCGTAGGCTATCTTGCGGCGCACTTTGGTGTGCCGAGTTCCCGCGTGCCCACGCCGCCGTGCCTCTGCTACCCGGTGAGCCGCCGAGGGAACGACCGCCAGCAGCCTCAACGACAGGGAGTCCGCCTCCGATGTACGCGATCGTCAAGACCGGCGGCAAGCAGTACAAGGTCGCCGAGGGCGACGTGATCGAGGTCGAGAAGCTCACCGGTGCCCCCGGTGACGCGGTGAAGCTCACCGCGGTGCTCCTCGTCGACGGTGACGACCTGGTGACCGACGCGACGAAGCTTGCCGAGGTCGCAGTGTCCGGCGAGATCGCCGCACACACCAAGGGCCCGAAGATCAAGATCCACAAGTTCAAGAACAAGACCGGCTACCACAAGCGCCAGGGTCACCGCCAGCCGCTGACCCAGGTCAAGGTGACCGGCATCTCCAGCGGGAAGTAGGTCGTCCTCAAATGGCTCACAAAAAGGGTGCGTCCAGCTCGCGTAACGGCCGTGATTCTGCGGCCCAGCGGCTCGGCGTGAAGCGCTTCGGTGGTCAGGTCGTCAGCTCGGGTGAGATCCTCATCCGTCAGCGTGGCACCAAGTTCCACCCCGGTGACCTGGTCGGCCGTGGCGGCGACGACACGCTCTTCGCGCTGGCCGCCGGCTCGGTCCTGTTCGGCACCAAGCGCGGTCGCAAGACCGTCAGCATCGTACCGGCGCAGCAGTAGTTCGAAGGCGTTGCGGGCCGCGGACCGGTAGGTCCCGGCCCGCTTCGTCTTTTCTCGTACGCGCGGGGAGCATCCCGCTGGAAGGATTGACGACGTGACGATGTTCGTGGACCGGGTCGTCCTGCACCTGCAGGCCGGTGACGGCGGGCACGGCTGTGTCTCGATCCACCGGGAGAAGTTCAAGCCCTTCGGCGGCCCGGACGGCGGCAACGGCGGGCACGGCGGCAGCGTGACCATGGTCGTCGACCCGCAGGTGCACACCCTGCTCGACTTCCACTACCATCCGCACGTCAAGGCCGAGAACGGCAAGGGCGGCGCGGGCTCGAACCGGGACGGCGCGAACGGGCGCCAACTGGTGCTCAAGGTGCCCAACGGCACCGTCGTGCAGACCCCGGACGGCGAGGTGCTGGCCGACCTGGTCGGCGCCGGCGCCACGTTCGAGGTGGCCCGGGGCGGCCGGGGCGGCCGGGGCAACGCCTCCTTGGCCAACTCCCGGCGCAAGGCCCCCGGCTTCGCCGAGTTGGGTGAGCCCGGCGACCAGCTCGACGTGGTCCTGGAACTCAAGAGCGTCGCCGACGTCGGCCTGGTCGGCTTCCCGTCGGCCGGCAAGTCGTCGTTGATCTCGGTCATCTCGGCGGCCAAGCCGAAGATCGCCGACTACCCGTTCACCACCCTGGTGCCCAACCTGGGCGTGGTCCAGGCCGACAACCACATCTTCACGGTCGCCGACGTGCCCGGCCTGATCCCGGGTGCGGCCACCGGTAAGGGCCTCGGGCTGCAGTTCCTCCGGCACATCGAGCGCTGCGCGGTGCTGGTGCACGTGATCGACACCACCACCCTGGAGCCCGGCCGGGACCCGCTGGCCGACATCGACGCCCTCGAGGCCGAGCTCGCCGAGTACGGCGGGCTCGTGGACCGGCCCCGCATCGTCGCCCTGAACAAGGTCGACGTGCCGGACGGTCGGGACCTCGCCGAGATCGTCCGCCCCGACCTGGAGGCCCGCGGCCTGCGGGTCTTCGAGGTGTCCGCGGCCACCCGCGAGGGCCTCAAGGAGCTGATGTTCGCCATGGCGGAGCTGGTCGAGCAGGGCCGCGCCGCCGCCACGCCGACCGAGGAGACCCGGATCATCATCCGCCCGAAGGCGGTCGACGACACCGGCTTCACCGTCGAGGCGGAGTCGGACGGGTCGTTCACCGTCCGGGGCGTGCGTCCGGAGCGCTGGGTGCGGCAGACGAACTTCGACAACGACGAGGCGGTGGGGTACCTGGCCGACCGCCTGGCCCGCCTCGGCGTCGAGGACAAGCTGGCCAAGGCCGGTGCGAACCCAGGCGACCTGGTGCGGATCGGCGAGCGTGAGTTCGACTGGCAGCCCACCCTCTACGCGGGCGTCGACTTCGTCCCGGGCAACCGGGGCACCGACGTGCGGCTGGAGGAGAAGTCGTCCCGGGCCTCGGCCGCCGAGCGGCTCGCCGCGCGCAAGTCCCGCCGGGTGCGTTCGGACGACGAACTGGGGGCCGTCGAGTCGGACGCCGACCTCGACGCCGACCTCGACGAATAGCTCCGGCGGCCGGCGGGCGGCCCTACGACGAACCGCTCGCCGGGCTCCGCCGCCGGGTCGCCCGCCGGAAACCTGGGGGAAACCCGGGCGGCCTACGTTCCCGGGATGCTGATCGAATCGCGGCCCACCACCGACCCGGAGATCGCCACCCTGGTCGCGGCGCAGCAGCGGGAGCTGCGGGAGGCCGACGGCGGCCTGGACGGCCAGGCGACCGTCACCCACGACGACATCCGCTACCTCGCGTTCGTGGCCACCGGCCTCTACACCTCCTGCGGATACGCCCCGATCCCGGTGTTCGGCGAATACGTCGCCAACCCGTACAGCCGCTGCTTCGCCAAGCGACTCCCGGTCGTGGCCTGACACCCCCATCCCCGGTGCGGGGGCCGACGCTTCGGCAGTCCCGGCCCCCCACCACCGGTTCGACCCGCCACCGGGCCTGGGGCGCCGCCCCACCGGCGGGCGTGACGACAGGGGCGACGGGTCAGGGGCGGTCGAACGGGTCGTCGAGCCGGTTGCCCGTGCCGGCCCGCTCGGACAGCAGCAGACCCAGGGCGAGCATGCCGAAGCCGAGCGCCAGGTGCAGCCAGTTGTCCGCGCCGTTGAGCGGGATGAAGTTGACCGCGCTGTGCTCGGCGGAGAACTCGATGGCGAACCCGTAGAGCCAGAGCCCGAGGTAGAGCGCGCCGCCGCCGGCCAGGAAGATCCGCGCGCCGCCGACGCTGCGGGCGAGGACCAGCCCCGCCAGGCCGAAGAACAGGTGCAGGGCGTTGTGCAGGACCGACACCTGGAACACGCCGAACAGCTTCGCGCCGGAGGTGTGCCCGGCGAAGGTCAGCTCGTGGTAGCCGGTGGTGACGCCGGGGACGAAGCCGAGCACGCCGAGCAGGAGGAACAGCGCGGCCACCGCGGCGGCGGCCTGCCGCACCCGGGGCTTGGGGGTTCCGTGCGCCATCGCTGTCACCTCCGTGGATCAGCAGCTCCCGACGATCCTCCATTCTGTGTGTGCGCTCACACATTCCGCAGAGAAATCAGGAATCAGGTATGGCGGGCTGGACCGAGGGTAGGTCAAAAGACGCCGGCGGTATGAAGGCCAGCGAATCCCAATGAAGTGATACCGCGACGACTTTTCGAGCGGAAGGGGCATCATGACCTACGATCTGTCACCCACGACCTCCACGTACGGGACGGAGCCGAGCAACGGCGTCCGGGAGCAGGCCCGCCAGGTGGGCTCCGAGGCCGCGCACGCCGGCGACGCGGTCGCCCAGACCGCCAAGGAGCAGGGCCGGGAGGTGGTCGGCGAGACGAAGCGCCAGGCCCGCAACCTCTACGGCGAGGCACGCGACCAGCTCGCCGGCCAGACCGGTGAGCAGCAGCGCCGGGCCGCCGGTGGGCTGCGCTCGTTGGCCGACGAGATGCGCTCGATGGCGCAGCAGGGCGGCCAGGCCGGCCCGGTGACCGAGCTGGCCCACCAGGCCGCCGACCGGGTCAACGGCGTGGCCGGCTGGCTGGAGGAGCGGCAGCCCGGCGACATCGTCAACGAGGTCAAGGGCTACGCCCGCCGCAACCCGGGCACCTTCCTGGTCGGCGCCGCCGTGCTCGGCGTGCTCGCCGGCCGGCTGACCCGGAACCTGTCCGCCGCGTCCGGTGGCACCGGCGACGCCCGCGGGGCGTACGGCCCGACCGGCGGCTACGACCCGGAGCGGACCGCCGTCATCCCGACCCCGCCGGCTCCCCGCGTGTCGGACCAGATCCCGCCGGGCGGCTACCTTGACCCGACCCCGGGCACCTACGCGGGATCCGGCGCCGGCTACTCCGGCCAGGGCGCGGCCTACCCCGAACCGGGCACGACCACCGGGTACGCCGACCCGGCCGGCGGCACCGGCCAGCCGCTGCCCCCGGTGACCCAGACCGACCCGCTGCCGGGCGTGCCGTCCAGCGGCACCATCCGTCCGTGACCGCGCGAGCCATCCGAAGGGAGGCGACGGGATGACCGTGCCGACGCAGGACCCCGGAGTGGACTCCGGGTACAGCCCTTTGGGCACGCCGCACACCGCGGACGAGGTCAGAGGCAGTTCCATCGGTGAGCTGATGCGCCAGGTGACCAGCGACCTCTCCACGCTCATGCGCCAGGAGGTCGAGCTGGCCAAGGCTGAGATCCGCCAGGAGGGCAAGAAGGCCGGCAAGGCCGCCGGCCTGTTCGGCGGCGCCGGCTTCGGCGGCTACATGGTGGCGCTGTTCCTGTCGATCGCCCTCTGGGCCGGGCTGTCCAACGTCATGGACGCCGGCTGGGCGGCGCTGATCGTCGCCGTGATCTGGGGCGCGATCGCCGCCGTCCTCTACTCCATGGCCAAGAAGAACGCCCAGCGTGTACGCGGCTTCAAGCAGACCAGCGACAGCGTGCAGCGGATCCCCGACGCGCTCAAGCCCCACCCGGAGGGAGTCACCCGATGAGCACCGATCCCGACCAGATCCGCCGGGAGATCGAGGCCACCCGCAACAGCCTCAGCACCGATGTGGACGCGCTGGCGTACAAGGTCAGCCCGGGCCGCATCGTCGACGACCGTAAGCAGCGGGCGCGCAACGCGCTGCAGAATGTGAGGGACAAGGTCATGGGCACCGCTTCCGACTACGGCCACAGCACCAGCCACGCCGCGCACTCGGTGGCCGACCGGGCCTCGTCGGCGGCGTCCACCGTCTCCGACAAGGCGCACTCGGCGGCCTCGACCGTCGGCGACGCCGCGCAGCGGGCGCCGCAGGTGCTGCGGGAGAAGTCGGAGGGCAACCCGCTGGCCGCCGGACTGATCGCCTTCGGCGTCGGCATGCTGGTCTCCTCGCTGATCCCGGCGACCCGCCGCGAGCAGCAGGTGGCGGCCCAGGTCAAGGACCGGGCCGGCGAGCACGCCGGTGCGGTGAAGGAGAAGCTCGGCGAGGTCGCCAACGAGCTGAAGGAGGAGCTGCGCGAGCCGGCCCGGCAGGCCACCGAGTCCGTGCGGTCCACCGCGCAGGACGCCGTGCACGCGGTCAAGGACGACACCAAGTCGGCCGCGCACGACGTGCGGGACCAGGCCCAGCAGTCCCGCGAACAGGCCCGGTACTGATCAGGGCACCGTACTGCGCAGCTCGCGGTCACTCCCGGCGCAGGCCGGGCGGTGGCCGCGAGCTGCGTCGGTCGGGGGCCCGCTACGCCTCGGGTGTCGACCGGACGTTCCGCCTCGCCCGCAGGGCGCCGGGGGAGTTGGCGGCGCGGGCGATGCGGGCACCGGCGTAGGGCACGCCGCCCAGCGCCCGATGGGCGACGGCGAGCCACGAGCAGACGCCGCGCTCGAGCAGCCACAGCGGGGCGGCCAGCGCCGCCGTGCGGGGGAAGACCCGCGCCCCGCCGGCCCGGCGGCGGCCCACCTCCGCGAGCGCCACCACGGCCGCCGCCGCGCCGAGCACCAGGCCGGGGCGGCGGGCCGCCAACGCGGCCAGCACGGCGGGCAGCACCGCCAGCGAGGTCGCCAACCGCGCCGGCTGGGCCAGATCGTCGTACGCCTGGCGGACCCGCTGCCCGCGGAAGTGCGCGCCGTCCGGTGGGAGCCGGCGGACGTACAGCCCGGGCGGGGTCGCCACGGTACCCCCGTACGCCCGCACGGTGCGGACCAGCTCCAGGTTCTCGAAGAGCACGTCCGGGTCGTACCCGCCCATGGCGACGAAGGTGCTCCGGCGCACGGCCAGGGTGCCCGGCCAGTCCGCGCCGAGGGCGCGGTTGAGCAGGATCCGGCCGGTGTCCCACCAGGCATGCCAGGGCACCGGGTCGAAGTGGTTCTGCGGGCGGACCAGGTCGACGCCGCCGAGCAGCCGGTGCGCGGCGCGCAACCCCGCCTCGTCGTACCGGACGTCGTCGTCGGCGATCACCACGTGCTCGTGCCGGGCCGCGGCCACCCCGGTCAGCACCCCGACGACCTTGCCGTTGCCACCGCGCACCGCCGGATCGGGGGCGAGGTGACGCACCACGCCCCACCACGCGGCGGCGTGCCGGGCGAAGACCTCGGGGGCGGAGCCGTCGACCACGGTCACGTCGACGAGGCGGCCCAGTTCGCGTAGGTAGCCGGTCAGCTCGGCCAGCCCGGCGTCGCCGGACCAGCGCAGCGGCAGGACGTACTCGACGGGGAGCCGGCGGCGGACCGGGGCGGCGTCCGCGAGCGTCCCCGGCCGGCCCGCCGCGTCCGCCCCGTCGGGGACGGCGGCGGCCGGCATACCACCCGCATTGACGTCGAAGGGCACCGGTGCCTCCCGTGGTGTCGATCGGCCGGGCCGCAGCGGATGCCCGCATTTCGCCTGGTCAAACGCTCGCCCGGGGTCGGCGGGCGGAATCCGCGCCCGGCTGGCCCCTCCCCGGGCGGCGGAAACCTGGTTCGCTGGGTCGCACGGGCCGACCGGCGGCCCGCCGGCCGGCGAGGACGGGGAGGACCGCATGCGGGAGAACGGGTCGTGGCGCTGGCGGGAGCGTCGGGCGGTCAGAGGGCTGGGCGCAGGCCCGGCGGGTGGCAGGATCGGTGGACCCGATCGCCCGCTGCTCGCCCGGCCCCGGCGGCAGGCGCCGCCGCGCCACTTCACGGTGCACCTCGGGTTCGCGGCCGACGGCGCCGACCTGGCCCGCGAGCTGGCCGTCACGTACGCCGAAGGGCTGAGCCTGCTCCGCCCCGAGCTGGCCCTCGGGGCCGCCGCGTTGTCCCCGGCCGACGCCTGGCACCGGGCCGAGCGGCTGTTCTGCGGTGCGGTCGGCCCGGACGGCGAGCGGTGTGTCGACGTGGCCGGCCATCCCGGCTTCCACCATGGGCCGGGTCCGGGCGGCCTTGGCTGGGGAGACGGCGACTGAGCGGGCGGCCCCCGGGTCGGCGGCGGTGTGGCATCCCCGATCGGGCGTGCCATCCCGCCGCCGACGAGGGTCGACGTCGCGTCGACCGGCTCAGTCCAGGTCGAACTCGCCGTCCTGGGCGCCGGCGACGAAGGCGTCCCACTCGGCCTGGGTGAAGACGAGCACCGGGCCCTCCGGCTCGGCGGAGTTGCGCATGCCGATCAGGTCGTCGACGAAGGCCACCTCGACCGCGCTGTCCGAGGTGTCGCCCTCGGCCCGTTGCCAGATCGCCCGGGACAGGTCGAAGTCGCCCTTGGGGTGCTGACCCATTGTTGGTTCCTCCATCGCAGAACGTGATGGGAAACGGGTGTGGTTTCCCATCGGGCAGGATAAGCGGATGCCGAGCCTGAGCCATGTAGAGGCGACCGCGCGTGGCGCGTTGATTACCGTCGAGTCCTACCAGGTGGACCTCGACCTGACCGGTGGCGGCGGGCAGTTCCGCTCGCACACCACGATCCGCTTCCGGGCGACCCCCGGGGCGGAGACGTTCGTCGAGGTCAACCCCGCGAGGTTGCTGGCCGTGCGCCTGAACGACCGGGACCTCGACCCCGGGGTCCTCACGGGCAACCGGCTTCCGCTGGCCGGGCTGGCCGAGGCCAACACGCTCGTCGTCGAGGCCGAGATGGCGTACTCGAACACCGGCGAGGGGCTGCACCGGTTCGTCGACCCCGCCGACGGCGAGACGTACCTGTACGCCATGTCGTTCCTGGACAATGCCCAGCGCGTCTTCGCCGCCTTCGACCAGCCCGACCTGAAGGCCCCGGTCACCCTCGCCGTCACCGCCCCTACGGAGTGGACGGTCGCGGCCAACGCCGAGCCGGTCGCCACCCCCCGGCCGGGGCGTTGGGAGTTCGCCCCGACGGCCCCGCTGGCGCCGTACCTGGTCACGCTGATCGCCGGGCCGTGGCACGTGCGCCGGGCCGAGCACGACGGCGTCCCGCTGGGCATCTGGTGCCGGCGGTCGCTGGCGGAGCACCTGGACGCCGACGCCGAGGAGATCCTCACCATCACCCGGCAGTGCCTGGACCGGTTCCACGAGCTGTTCGCCGAGCGCTACCCGTTCGGCAAGTACGACCAGGCGTTCGTGCCGGAGTTCAACGTCGGCGCGATGGAGAACCCCGGCCTGGTGACCTTCCGCGACGACCTCGTCTTCCGCTCGGCGGTCACCGACAGCCAGCGCGAACAGCGGGCCACCACGATCGCCCACGAGATGGCGCACATGTGGTTCGGCGACCTGGTCACCATGCGCTGGTGGGACGACCTGTGGCTGAACGAGTCGTTCGCCGAGTACCTGGGCACCCGGGTCACCGCCGAGGCGACCCGGTTCGACCAGGCGTGGACCACCTTCGCGCTGCGCCGCAAGGGCTGGGGGTACGCGGCCGACCAGCGCCCGTCCACCCATCCCGTCGCGCCCGAGGAGGTCGCCGACTCGGCCCTGGCGCTGCTCAACTTCGACGGCATCTCGTACGCCAAGGGCGCCAGTGTGCTGCGTCAGCTCGTGGCGTGGGTGGGCGACGAGGCATTCCTGGCCGGGCTGAACGCGCACTTCGCGGCGCACCGGTTCGGCAACGCCACCCTCTCCGACCTGCTCGGCTCCCTCTCCGCCGCCAGCGGCCGGGACCTGTCCGGCTGGGCCGGGCGCTGGCTGCGCCGGGCCCAGGTGAACACCCTGCGGGCCGAGGTCGCCGTCGACGCCGACGGCCGGTACGCGCAGGCGACGATCGTGCAGACGGCCCCGGCCACCCACCCGGTGCTGCGCCCGCACCGGATCGGCGTCGCCCGGTACGCCGCTGACGGCACGGTCACCCGGGACGAGGTCGACCTCGACCCGGACGCCGACGGGGGCCGGACGGTCCTCACCGGTCTGGTCGGGCAGCCGGCCGCCCGGCTGCTGCTGCCCAACGCCGGGGACCTCACCTTCGCCAAGATCCGTCTCGACCCCGCCTCGGCGGACGCCGTACCGCTGGTGCTGCCGACCCTGACCGACCCGCTGGCCCGGGCCCTGCTCTGGGGTGAGGCGCTGGACGCCGCCACCGACGGCGAGCGGCCGGTCGCCGGGCTGGTGGGGCTGGTCGACGCCGCGCTGCCCGGCGAGACCGAGCTGAGGGTCGTAGAGGACGTGCTGCTGGCGGTCCGGCCGCTGGTCGACCGCTACCTCGACCCGCTGGCCAGGGAGGCGGCGCTGCTCCGGCTCGCCGGGGCCTGCGAGCGGATGCTCGCCGCCGCCGGCCCGGGCGGGTCGCGGCAGTTGGCCGCCGCGCGGGCCCTGATCGGCGGGACCACCGACATCGACCTGCTGACCGGCTGGCTGGCCGGCCGGGGCGTGCCCGACGGGCTGGCCGTGGACACCGAGCTGCGCTGGTCGGTGCTTGGCCGGCTGGTGGTACTCGGCGCGGCCGGGGAGGCGGAGATCTCCGCCGAGGCGGCGGCCGACCTGAGCGCCGCCGGCGCTGAGCGGGCCGCCGGCTGCCGGGCCGCGCTGCCCGACCCGGCCGCCAAGGCGGCAGCGTGGGAGGCCGTGGTGCGCAACACCGAGCTGTCCGTCCGGCTGGTCGAGGCCGCCGCGGAGGGCTTCTGGCAGCCCGAGCAGGCCGAGCTGACCGCGCCGTACGTGTCGCGGTACTTCGCCGACATGCCGGCGGCGTGGCCCCGGCGCACCCCCTCGGCCGCCGAGTCCGTCGCGCACCTGGCCTACCCCCGGTTCGCCGTGGCGCAGCCCACCCGGGACCTCGCCGCGGCGTTGCTGGCCCGCGACGATCTTCCCGCCGGCCTGCGGCGGGTGGTCGCCGACCTGGACGACGACCTGCGCCGGGCCCTGGTGGCCCGCACGGCCGTGGCCGCCGCCGCTGCCTGACCCCGGCCCTTTCAGCCCGGCGGGTCCGCCCGGCCCGTCCTGTTCCCGCCGTTCCGCTCCGTTCCGGACCTAGCCGTCCCGATCCGTCCCGGGGTCGCCCCGTTCGTTCCCGCCCGGCCCGTCCGGTCCGAGGGCCCGGTTCGGGCCGGGCGGGGCCGGCATACGATCTCCGGATGGAGGAAGACACCCGCCGGGTCGGGATCATGGGCGGCACCTTCGACCCGATCCACCACGGTCACCTGGTGGCCGCCAGCGAGGTGGCGGACCGGTTCGGGCTGGACGAGGTCGTCTTCGTGCCGACCGGGCAGCCGTGGCAGAAGGCGGACCAGTCGGTCACCCCGGCCGAGGACCGTTACCTGATGACCGTGATCGCCACCGCCTCCAACCCCCGGTTCCAGGTCAGCCGGGTGGACATCGACCGGGGCGGGCCGACGTACACCGTCGACACGCTTCGCGACCTGCACGCCCAGTACGGCCCGAAGGTGCAGCTCTACTTCATCACCGGGGCGGACGCGCTGGATCGCATCCTGTCCTGGAAGGACCTGGACGAGATCTTCGAACTGGCCCACTTCATCGGGGTCACCCGCCCCGGGTTCGAGCTATCCGCCAAGCACCTCCCCGCCGACACGGTCAGTCTGGTTCAGGTGCCCGCGATGGCGATCTCCTCGACCGACTGCCGGGACCGGGTGGCCCGGGGGGAGCCGGTGTGGTACCTGGTGCCCGACGGTGTGGTGCAGTACATCGCGAAACGACGGCTCTATCTCGGGTGATCGCGCCGGATACGCGCCTTATTGTCCGGGAAATCGACCAGAACTGACAGGTCGTCGCGTCGCCGGGTGTGAGACGCTTGGAGCGTCGCACGGTTGATCGAAGGAGAACGGTGACAGTTTCCGAACGCGCACACGAGCTGGCGATGGCCGCCGCCCAGGCTGCGGCCGACAAAAAGGCGCAGGACATCGTCATCATCGACGTGGGTGAGCAGCTCGCCATCACCGACGCGTTCCTGCTCGCCGCCGCCCCCAACGAGCGTCAGGTGCAGGCCATCGTCGACGCCATCGAGGAGCGGCTGCTCGAGCTGCCGGAGAAGGCCAAACCGCTCCGGCGCGAGGGCGAGCGGGGTGGCCGGTGGGTCCTGCTCGACTACGTCGACGTCGTGGTGCACGTCCAGCACACCGAGGAGCGCGAGTTCTACGCCCTCGACCGGCTGTGGAAGGACTGCCCGCAGATCCCGTTCGTCGACCGGGACCTGGTCGAGGCCGAGGCCTCCGCCGGACCCACCGCCGGCGAATGACCCGACTGATCGTCTGGCGGCACGGCAACACCGACTGGAACGCCACCGACCGGGTGCAGGGACAGACCGACGTACCGCTCAACGACCTCGGCCGGGAGCAGGCCGCCGTCGCCGCACAACTGCTCGCGGCGCTGCGTCCCGACGCGATCGTGGCCAGCGACCTGAGCCGCGCCGCGGACACCGCCGCCGCCCTGGCGGCGCTCACCGGGCTGCCGGTGCGCGCCGACGCCCGGCTGCGCGAGCGGCACTTCGGCCAGTGGCAGGGGCTCGCGCGCACCGAGGCGGCCGAGCGGTACCCGGACGAGTACTCCCGTTGGCGGGCCGGCGACCCGGACCCGGGGGCGGGCATCGAGAGCCTCGACGACCTCGGCAAACGGATCGGCACCGCCCTGCAGGACGCGGTCGACGTGGCGCCCGGCGGCACGATCGTGGTCGCCACCCACGGCGGTGGGGCCCGGCAGGGCTGCGGGTACCTGCTCGGCTGGGACCACACGGTGCTGCGGACCATCGGCCCGCTGCAGAACTGTCACTGGACCGAGCTGCGGCACAGCGAATCGCGGGGCTGGCAGCTGCTGGCCCACAACGTCGGCCCGGTCACCCTGCCAGCTCCCGCCGAGGCGGTCTGACCACACGGTCCCGGGCGGTCGGGGCCGACATCGGCTACCGTGCCGGCATGCCCGTCGCGGTCGTCACCGACTCCACCGCCTACCTTCCGCCCGAGCTGGCGCAGTCGCACCGGCTCACCGTCGTCCCGCTGACCGTGGTGCTCAACGGTGCGGAAGGGCTGGAGGGCATCGAAACCTTCCCCGAGGACGCCACCCGGGCGTTGGGTGGCCGTCGGGTCTCCGTCAGCACCTCCCGGCCGTCCCCGGAGCAGTTCGTCGGGACGTACCGGAAGCTGCTCGACGCGGGCGCGGACGGCGTGGTGTCGGTGCACCTGTCGGCCGAGCTGTCCGGGACGGTGGAGGCGGCCCGGCTGGCCGCCGCCGAGGTCGGCGACCGGATCGTGGTCGTCGACAGCCGCTCCACCGGCATGGGCCTCGGCTTCCCGGCGCTCGCGGCTGCCGAGGCCGCCGCCGGGGGCGCCGACCTGGCCGGGGTACGCCGGGCGGCCGTCGACGCCATCGACCGCACCAGCATTTTCTTCTACGTCGACACGCTGGAGTTCCTGCGCCGGGGCGGCCGGATCGGCGCCGCCGAGGCGCTGTTCGGCACCGCGCTGTCGGTGAAGCCGATCATGCACATGCCGGACGGGGCGATCGTGCTGATGGACAAGGTACGCACCGCGAGCCGGGGGGTGGCCCGCCTGGTCGACCTGGCGGTCGGGGCGGCCGGCGACGCCGACGTGGACCTCGCCGTGCACCACCTCGCCGCCCCGCAGCGCGCCGAGCAACTCCTCGCCGCGCTCACCGAGCGGCTCGGCGACCGGCTGCGCTCGTCGTACGTGACGGAGGCGGGCGCGGTGGTGGCCGCACACGCGGGCCCCGGGCTGGCCTGCGTGGTCGTGCACCGGCGCCCCGACGCCGCCTGATCTTCGCCTGATGTCGTTCACCCAGGGTGTGCCGGGGGAGTTGCCCGGTTGGTCCCGGGCGTAGTCGTCCAGCCAGCATCCGTTCCGCCGGCAGTACGTGCACGGCCTGCCGTGGCCGTGCCAGTAACCGTGCCGGAAGCGGGCCGTGAGCCGCTGCCCGACGAGCAGGGCGGGTCGGTGGTCGGCGTACACGAGTCGGCTGCCGTCTGTGGTCGAGGAGGGCGTCTTACACCTCGCCCGTCAGGGCCCGGTCGCGACCGACGAGCCGGAGGCCGGCTGACCCGCTAGCTTTAGCACACGACTGGCATGATCAGGCCCTTGTCCACAAGGGATCTCGTTGTCCACAGGCGAGGGCAGCGGAGCCCCACGACGTACGCCCGCCGGCCTAGCCTCGCGTCGTGTCAGACGACGAGGAGACGGTCGTACGGCGGCGGTTGCGCTGGCTGGCGGCCGGGCCGACCCCCACCGACGACCTGCCGCCGGTCGGGGACGGTTTCCCGGCGGAGCCGGCCGGGAGTGAGGCCCCTGTGGCACCGCCCGAGGGCCGGCGGGCACCGGCGGGTGATCGGTCGGCCGAGTGGCCGACGGTGCTGCCCCCGGAGGACCGGTGGGCCCCGGCCAGCGGCCCTGCGGCCGAGCGGCCGGTGCCATGGCCGGGTCGGGCGGGCCCCGGGCCGCGCCGGCGCCGTGGTCCCGGACCGGCGGGCTCACCCGCTCACCCGTCGGTCGTCGGTGGTCCGAGGCCCAAACCGTCGCCGCCCGTCGGCTCGTTCGGCGCGGCCGGTCCGGAGCCCGCGTCGCCGGTCGCCGGTCTCTTCGTCGATGGCCCGGGTTCCTCCGGCGAACATGCTGACGGTTCCGGGCCCGGCGACGAGCCGACGCCCGAGGAACGGCCGTCCCGGCTGCCCGGCCCCGGTGCGTTCGACCCCGGGCGGCGGGGGGTGCGGGCGCTGGCGGTGGTCGCCGTATTGGTGGTGCTCGGCGCGGGGTTCTGGGCGTGGCAGTCCCGGCCGCAGGCCGAACCGGTTGGGGCCGCCCCGTCCGTCGCCCCGGGCTCCGGCGGGCCGGAGGAGGCCCAGCCGGGGGCCGGCGGGCCGACGCCGGGCGGTGAGCTGGTGGTGGCGGTCGCCGGCAAGGTGCATCGCCCGGGGCTCGTCCGGCTGCCGGCGGGCTCCCGGGTAGCCGACGCGGTGCAGGCGGCCGGCGGTGTGCTCCCCGGGGTGGACGTGGCGCTGCTGAATCCGGCCCGCAAGGTGACCGACGGAGAGCTGATCCTGGTCGGCGTGCCCGCCCCGGCGGGCCAGCCCGGTGCCGAGCCCGTCGCGCCCGGCGGGGGCCCGGGGGTCGCCGGAGGCCGGATCAACCTGAACACGGCCACCCTGGCGCAGCTGGACGCGTTGCCCGGGGTCGGGCCGGTGCTCGCCCAGCGCATCCTGACCCACCGTGACCAGCATGGCGGCTTCCGCTCGGTGGGCGACCTGCGTCAGGTGGAGGGCATCGGCGACGCCCGGTACGAGCAGCTCAAGGAACTGGTGACGGTGTGAGCGGCCCGTCGGGACCGGACGCCGGTCCCACGGCTGACGGGGGGAGCATCCCCGATCTGCGGTTGGCCGGGCTGGCGGTGGCCGCCTGGCTGGCCGCGCTGGCCAGCCTGCACCTGGATCCCCGCGCGGCGGTGCTGCTCGCGGCCGGTGCCGCCGGGCTGGCCGCGCTCGCCTCGGCCCACCTGCTCGGAGCGTTGGGCCGCCCGGCGGCCCCCGTGCGCCGCTACGGGTGGATCGCGGTGGCCGTGCTGCTCGGCGTGGTGTGCGGTGCGGCGGCGACCGTGGCCCGGCTGGTCGTCCGGGACGCACCCGCCGTCCGGTCCCTCGTCGACGACCGGGCCACGGTCGACGCCGAGCTGGTGGTCCGGGAGGATCCGCGCCCGGTCCGGGGCGTCCCCGGCCGGCCCGCCACCCTGCTGGTGCGGGCCGACCTCATGGCCCTGACCGGCCCCGACGGGGTGCGGGTCGCCGCCCCGGTGCGGGTGCTGGTGCTCGCCACCGACCAGGGGTGGCGGGGCCTGCTGCCCGGGCAGCGGCTCACGGCCGAGGGGCGGTTGGGCGCACCGCGCGGCGGTGACCTGACCGCCGCCGTGCTCACCGTGCCCGGTCCGCCGAAGCCGCACGGTCCGCCGCCATGGTCCCAGCGCGCCGCAGGCGTGCTGCGCGCCGGCCTGCAACGGGCCTGCGCGCCGCTGCCCGACGAGCAGGGCGGGCTGCTGCCCGGCCTGGTGGTCGGCGACACCAGCCGGCTGCCGTCGGCGGTCGAGGAGGACTTCCGGGACACCGGGATGACCCACTTGAATGCTGTTTCCGGTTCCAACGTCGCGATCGTCGTGGGGGCGGTGCTGCTGCTGGCCCGCTGGTCCCGGGCCGGTCCCCGGGTGGCCGCCGGGCTGTGCGCGCTGGCCCTGGTCGGCTTCGTCATCCTGGTCCGCCCTTCGCCCAGCGTGGTGCGCGCCGCCACCATGGGCGCGATCGGCCTCGCGGCGCTGGCCGTCGGCCGGCCCCGGGCGACCCTGCCGGCGCTCGCCGCGGCGGTGGCCGGGCTGGTGCTGCTCGACCCGGACCTGGCCGGCGACCCCGGGTTCGCGCTGTCCGTACTGGCCACCGCCGGCCTGCTGCTGCTCGCCCCCGGGTGGCGGGACGGCCTGCGGCGGCGGGGCGTGCCACCGGGGTTGGCCGAGGCGCTGGCCGTGCCTGCCGCGGCACAGGTGGCCTGCGGGCCGGTGGTGGCCGGGATCTCCGGGACGGTGAGCCTGGTCGCCGTACCGGCGAATCTGCTGGTGGTGCCGGCGATCGCGCCGGCCACGGTGCTCGGCGTGGCGGCAGCGGTGCTCTCCCCGGCCTGGCCGGCGGGCGCGGAGTTCGCGGCCTGGTTGGCGAGCTGGCCGGCCTGGTGGCTGGTCACGGTGGCCCGATACGGGGCGCGGCTGCCGGCGGGCGCGGTGCCCTGGCCGGGCGGGGTTCCGGGGGCGCTGTTGCTGGCCGGGCTGACCGTGGCGCTGCTGGTCGCCACCCGCCGGCCGCTGGTGCGCCGGCTGGTGGCGGTGGTCGCAGTCGCCGTGATCGCCGGCACCCTGCCGGTCCGGCTGGTGGCCGCCGGCTGGCCGCCTGCCGGGTGGGTGGCGGTGGCGTGCGCGGTGGGCCAGGGCGACGCGCTGGTGCTGCCGGCGGGCGCCGGCCGGGCGGTGGTGGTGGACGCCGGGCCGGACCCGGCGGCCGTGGACGGCTGCCTGCGCCGGCTGGGCGTACGGGAGGTCCCGCTGCTGCTGTTCAGCCACTTCCACGTCGACCACACCGGCGGGGTGGCCGGGATCTTTCGGGGCCGGCGGGTGGCGGCGGTGCGCACGCCGCAGTGGCCCGAGCCCGCCGCCGGGCGGGAGCTGGTGCGCACCGCCGCTGCGACGGGCGGGGCGGGGACGGCGGTGGCCACGGCGGGGTGGACGTACCGGGTCGGCGGGCTGGAACTCGTCGTGCTCGGCCCGCCATACCCGCTGCGGGGGACCCGGTCCGACCCGAACAACAACTCGCTCGTGCTGCGCGCCACGGTGGCCGGGGTGCGGATCCTGCTCGCCGGGGACGCCGAGACCGAGGAACAGCGGGCGCTACTCGACCGGGCACCGCCCGGCGGCGTACGCGCCGACGTGCTGAAGGTCGCCCACCACGGGTCGGCGTACCAGGAGCCGGCGTTCCTGGACGCGGTCCGGCCGAGGGTCGCGCTGGTGCCGGTGGGCGTCGGCAACTCGTACGGGCACCCGAACGCCGCCGTGCTCGCCCGGATCGCCCGGGGCGGGGCGCGGGTGCTGCGTACGGACACCGACGGTGACGTGGCGGTGGTGTTGGGGCGGGACGGGATGGCCGTGGTGAGTCGGGGCCTCGCCCCGGGACGACAACAGCGCTGAGGACCAAAGGTTATTGGCGGCATTGGCGGGGGATTAACGTAAATGTCTGGATTTGCGCTGAGTGCGAGCTCCGCCTTCTGCGGCCTCGACGAGCAGGCACGATCCCGGGGGCGGCGTGCGAATATGGGCGGCGTGACCGCCGCCGACCTCGCTCCCATTCTGCTCGTCCTCGGCGACGAGGAACTGCTCGCCACGCGCGCGGTGGCCGAGACCGTGGCCAGGGCCCGCGGCGTCGATCCCGATGTCGACGTCCGGGAGTACCAGGCCGGGGCGCTGGCCGTCGGTGAGATCGCCGAGATGCTCAGCCCGTCGCTGTTCGGCGGTCGGCGGGTGCTGGTGCTGCGCTCGGGCCAGGACGCCCGCAAGGACCTGGCCGCGGCGCTGCTGGCGTACGCGAAGAACCCGGACCCGGACGTCCAACTCGTCGTGCTGCACCTCGGGGGAGCCAAGGGCAAGGCGTTCGCGGACGGGCTGCGGGCGGCGGGCGCGACGGTGGTGCCGGCCGCGAAGCTCAAGGGGCACCGCGAGCGGGTGGCCTTCGTCCGCGAGGAGATCCGTCGGGCCGGCGGCAAGTGTACCGACGACGCGGCCGAGGGGCTCATCGCGGCGGTCGGCAACGACATGCGCGAGCTGGCCGCCGCGTGTTCCCAGCTGATCGCCGACACCGACGGGCGGATCGGGGCCGACACCGTGGCCCGCTACTACAAGGGACGGGTCGAGGTGAGCGGCTTCACCGTAGCCGACGCCACGCTGATCGGCGACGTGCCGGCGGCGCTGGAGGCGCTGCGCTGGGCGCTGCACGTCGGCGTCGACCCGGTTCCGATCGCCGACGCCCTCGCGGACGGCGTCCGCACCGTCGCCCGGGTCGCCGCCGCGGGGCGGGGCGATCCGTACCAGCTGGCAGGCACCCTTGGCATGCCGGCCTGGAAGGTCAAGAGCGCTCAGCAGCGGGCCCGGGGCTGGACGCCGGAGGGCCTCGTGCAGGCGATGCGGGCCGCCGCCGAGTGCAACGCGGCGGTCAAGGGTGGCTCGGACGATCGCGCGTACGCGCTGGAGCGGGCGGTGTTCTCGGTCGCGGCGGCCCGGCAGGGCGGCGCCCGGTGAACCGGCCGGTCCGGGTGTCGTGGGCGACGGTCCCCTCCGCCCAGGAGCGGTACCGCCCCCTCTACGCCCGGGCCCTCGGCCTGCGCTTCGTCAACCCCGGCGGTGTGCTCTGCTTCCTTTTCTGCGAGGGAGCCGTCGCGCTGGCCGTCCTGCTTGCCCTGGCCGAGCTGGTGACCTGGTGGGCGGTGCTCGTGCTGCCCGCCGCCGTGGCGGCGATGGTCAAGCTGAACGACATGGTGGCGGAGGCGGTGGTCCGGACGGCCGCGCTCGTGCCGGAGCAGGAGCGGGACCGGTTCCGCCGGCAGATGGAGCCCGTGGTCGGGCGTGCCACGGTCCATGGCGTCGGTGGCCGTCCCGGGGCGGCCGGTCACGCTGACCGGGGTGCGGCCGGTCAGTCGGGCGCCGGTCACGCGGGCGGGGGCGCTGGTGGCCGGGGCGCGATCGGTGTCGCCGGCTCGCCCGGTGCCGGCCCGCGCGACGCTCCGGGTTCGGCCTCGCGGGCCATCCCGGGCGTTCTCGTCCATCCCGAGCCGGCGGGGCGCGCAGAGCGGCCCCGCCACGGCCTCCGCCGTGCGGAGCCCGGCCTCCCGGACCACGCGTTCCCGGACCACGCCCCCGGCCCCCGCCCCTGATCCGGGCGCGGGCCGCCGCCGCGCGGCGGCCTGTTCGCGCCGAGCCCGTGCCGCCCTGTCCTAGCTGTACTGGCCGGGGACGTTGGTTGAGAACTGTGCCCAGGTGTTCTCTGTCGTCGGTAACTGCAACGGAGCTGCGGGGTCGAGACTCACGAGGCCAACCGCTCACCTGCGTAGCGGCCTGATCTTGCGAGTTCGGTCCCGTCGTCTGGCTGGTTGATCTCTGACCACACCGCATCGAGGGAGAGGCCGAGGACGTCGGTGATGGCAGCGATGGTCGGGAAGGCGGGGGTGGCTACGCGACCGGACTCGATCTTTCGAAGGGTCTCCGGCGAGACGCCTGCTTGTAGGGCGGTGACGAGCATCGAGCGTTCCCCCCTGGCTCGGCGCAGGAGGGCGCCGAGGCGCTGCCCGCGTTCGACCTCTGCGGGGGTGAGCGGCAACCTGACCATGCTCCGATTCTAGTACCGGGATAATATGGCCGGGATACTTATTGGCCGCGCGAGGAAGGCGCTGCATGATCGAGATCCTGAGTCCCACGGACCTGCTGCGAGCGAAGGACGCCGGCGCCCTGGTCGCCGGCATCCTGCAGACACTGAGGAGCCGCAGCACGGTCGGCACAAACCTCTTGGACATCGACCGGTGGGCCCGCGGCATGATCACCGAGGCCGGGGCGCAGTCCTGCTATGTCGACTATGAGCCGTCCTTCGGACGTGGGCCGTTCGGCCACTACATCTGCACGTCGGTCAACGACGCGGTGCTCCACGGGCTGCCGCACGACTACCCGCTTGCCAACGGTGACCTGCTGAAGCTCGACCTCGCTGTCTGCCAAGGCGGAGTTGTCGCCG
>NZ_JBIRTH010000018.1:0-47115 GCF_044334565.1 Micromonospora sp. NPDC020750 | reverse complement strand
ACTCGTAATGCGTAGGTCGACGGTTCGATTCCGTCAGGCGGCTCGGGTAACCGAAAGGCCCCGTGACCAGGCTAAATGCCCAGGTCGCGGGGCCTTTTTCATTGCCCTGAAGATCAGCTCGCCCGACGCTCCGTTGCAGCATCCCGTTGCAGTAGGGCCGCGAGGTTGCCGTCCATGAGCGCGGACACCGCCCGGTCGACCGCCTCCCGCTTCGTCTTCTGCGCCACATCCACGTAGATCCGCGTGGTCGAAATCTGGGTGTGGCCGAGCATCTCCTGGACCACGCTGATGTCGGCGCCGGACGCCACCAGCATGGTCCCGGCGGTGTGCCGGGCCGCGTGAAGTTTCGCATCGGCCACCCCCGCCCGCCGGAGCAGTTCCTCCCACGCCCGGTGGTCCTGGCTCGCGTCGATCGGCCCGCCGGCGGGCGTGGCGAACACCAGGCCGGCCGAATCCCACTTCCCGCCGACCAGCTCCCGCAGCTGCTGCTGCCGCGCCCGGTGTTGTCGCAGCAGCTCGACCAGCACGGCCGGCAGCACCAGTGACCGCACGCTCTTCTCCGTCTTCAGGTCGACCTCGATCAGGCCGCCGCCGTGCCGCTGCGGGCAGTGTTGGGCGTGGCCGGCGCAGTCTGGCGGGCATGGCGGCGGACACGGGCGGACGTGCCGAGGGCACCCAGTCCCCTGCCGCCGAGATGGACACCGGTGCGCCTGCGGCCGACACGCAGTGGGGGTCTTGCAGCCGTGCTCCCACCGCCGCGGGCACGGCTTGCGGTGCCGCTCCGCTGCGCACGCCGCCGGGTCGTCGCAGCCGTGCTGCCATGTCCGCCGCTGGAGCTGCGTCTCCAGCTCCAGGTGCGGCTCCTCTGACGCTGGCGGGTCCAGGTGGACCCGGGACCACCGCAGCCCCAGCGTTTCGCCCTGGCGGGGCCCGAGCAGTAGCCCCAGCAGCCACCGGGCGGCGAGGTCGTCGTCTAGGGCGGCCTGGATCACGGCCTGCGTCTCAGCGAGGGTCAGCGCGGCGACCTTCTGCCCCCGGGCCCGGGGTGGGTCGATCAGCTCGCACACGTTTCGAGACGCCTTGCCGCGCCGTACGGCGTCGCGGAGCGCCTTGTGCAGCATCCGGTGGGTCTTGTGCACCGTGGACTCGGACAGGGTCACCGGGCCGCCCCTGGCCCGGCTGCCGCGCACGATCTTTGTCTCGCCCATCTTCCGGTACATCGTCTCCAGGTGCTCCGGCTCCAGGCGGCGCGCGTGCCCGTCGAGCTTCCAAGCGCCGATGTGCGGCACCACGTAGTTCACGATGAGGGACCGGTAGGCGGTGTACGTCCCCCACGCCCGGTTCGGCCGGATGACGTTCTCCAGCCAGTGCAGAAGCCACTGCTCCACAGTCTCGATTTTCTGAGGGACGCCGCCGCCGCGCTTACTACGCTCCAGCAGTTCATCGACCTTGCGTCCGACCTCGGCCGCCGTGCGGCCTTCGCGGTGGCGGCGGTCGAGCTGGCCGTTGTCCTTCAGCCCGAGGGTGACGTAGCAGTGCCACAGGCCGTCCGCCCCCTTGTAGATCTTTGGTCGGCGGTTCGGCTGGCGTGGCATGGGCTTATCCCCCCTTGGCGAGGTACCTCAGCGTGGCGCGGATCGCCGTCTTCTCCTCGGCGCTGACGCCGGGGTTGTTCAGCCGTCGCATGACCGCGCGTAGGTCGGGGTCGACGGACGGCTCGGGCTCGGGGGAGGGCGGGTTGCCGTCCCAGCCGAGGATCTGGGAGGCGACGGTCCGGGGGATGCCGAGGCCGTCGCAGAACTGGTGGACCTGGGTGCGCTGCGGGTCGCGGATCTCGGCCCGGCGCCATCGGTACATGGTCGAGCGGCCCAGCCCGGTGCGGGTCTCTACGTCCTCGATCGACATGCCGCGGTCTTTCACGGCCTCGTCGAGGGCGCGTTTGACGAACCGCGCGAACGCGATTGCGCGCGGGTCCTGGCTGGCACTGACTGGCACAAGCTGATCGTAAGTGCCGCTTGCGGGACTCTCGTGCCGAACGTGGTTCGGGTGCCGGGTTCGGCTCCGTGGAGGAGCGGCCAGCGGAGTCGTCGAACCCAGCACATCGATGAGAGACATGGGCACAGCGTAGGGCCTGGACGGTCATCGGACAGCAACCGAAAGTACGGCGAGTGCCGGGGTTGGCACTGGACGGCACCGCGTGTACCGTCAGTGCCATGCCTGGCAACGACAGTGCCGGAACCGGCACCCTGAACCGTCCGACGTCCCCGCGCCTCGCCTACCGCCTCCCGGCAGCCGGCCTGCTCCTCGACTGCTCCCGCCGCACGGTCAGCAACCTGATCGCCGCCGGAGAGCTCGAGGTCACCCTCGTCGGCACACAGCGGCGGGTCACCCACGAGTCGCTCGTCGCGTACCTCGAGCGCGGCAAGGAGAAGGCCCGCGCCGCCGCCTGACACAAGCGAGCCCCCACCGATGCCACGGCAGGGACTCAACACCCGGACCACACGCTCACACGAGGAGTCCAGATGCACCCGAACCCTATCCCGACCCCCGGCCTAACCGCCGTCACGACCACCGCCCGGGCGTTGCACGCCGCCGGCTGGCGGTACGACGCCACGTCGCCGATGGCCGACGACACCACCATCCGCACCCTGATCCACCCGTCCGGCCGGGAGATCCACGCCCGGACCGCCGACGGCGGCGAGATCACCGCGCTGACCATGACGGGGCTGACGCTGGCCCAGGCCGCCGGCGCGGTCACCGGCGCCGGTCTCGCCCCGGGCGCAACCCCCACGCCAAACCTGCTCGCCGCCGTCTCCGAGGTCATCGAGGCGTACGGGCTCGACTGGGAGTCCGGCGTCGACGTCGAGCTGGCCCAGGGCCGGGCGCACGCCGCGCTGATCGCCGCGTACGAGGCGGCCACCGGCGGGACCGCCGACGACGCCAGCCCGGCCGAGCCGACCGTCCGCGAGCGCCTGGCCGCCGAGCTGCGCAAGTTCGCCGACGCCATCGCCACCACTGACCTGCCGCTGCCCACGTGGCAGATGCGCCTCGGGGCCGTGCTGAAGTCCCGCGCCGACCTGGAGCGGTGGGCCGCCCACCTCGGCGAGTCGGTCGTCGTGAACAGCAACTGCATTCCGGTCGCCGAAGCGGTGATCCCGCTCGACGGGATGCCGCACGGCCCGGAACTCGTCGTCGCGCTCCAGTCCCCGCAGGAGCAGACCGAGCTGGAGGCGGCCCGCGCCCGGGTCGCCGAGCTGGAGGCGCGTCTCGCCACCGGCGGCACCCAGTGACCGGCCCGCTGCGGATGACCGCCGACATCGCCCCCGCCTGGCCGCTCACGGTCGCCGACCCGCTGTGCGGGCACGTGGACGGCGACGTGCACGACGACGAGTGCGACTACTGGCGGCTCGTCGCCGTGGGCGAGCTGCCCGGCCCGGACGCGTACCTGACCGCCGGGGTGCACACCCTGCCGACGCACCTGCCCGGCCTGGCCCCGCTGGTCGACCCGGCACTCAGGAGCGCGGCGTGAGCGCCCTGGAGGTCGGCCTCGTGGTCGCCCTGGCCGTCGCGGTCGCCGCCCTGATCATCGCGCTGGCCCTCGGCCACCTCGACGCCCTCGACGCCGACCAGCTCGCCGCCGACAGGGACCAGGCCACCGCCGACCGCGACGAGGCCATCCGCGAGGTCGAGCGGCTGACCGTCCAGGTCGATCACCAGCGGGCCCGGATCGAGGCCATGCGCGACGAGCTGGACGCACGGCAGGACCGCCGCCCCTCGCTGACCGACTGGTGGCAGGCGTACGTGGCCGAGCTGCCCCTGACCCACCCGGGAGACGCCCGATGACCACCTACCCCGAGCTGATCGCCCTGCGCCGCCCGCCGGCCGACCACTCGGGCCTGCCCACGGCCATCCTGCCCACCGCCATCCGCCCGGCCCCGGCCCCGGAGCCGGCGAGCGCGGTCCGCCCGGCCGGCTACGTCGGCCAGCACCGCCAGGGCGGCGCGCGGTGAGCCCCCGCCAGGTGATCGCCGCCATCACCCGCCGCCCCACCACCGACGAGCCCGACGACCTCGTCCAGTGGGTCGACGGACTCCGCACCACCGCGCCGGCCGGCGACCTGACCGCGCTCGCCACCACCGGCCCCATCGACACGTGCGCCGTCCGCGCCCTGACCGACACCGAGGAGCAGCCGTGAGCCTGCGACTGATCGCCGACGCCCGCCCCGAGTGGCAGGCCGAGGGCCTCTGCGCCGAGACCGACCCGGAGGCGTTCTTCCCCGAGAAGGGCGGCTCCCCCCGCCCGGCGAAGAAGGTCTGCTCCCGCTGTGACGTCCAGGCCGACTGCCTGGAGTGGGCGCTGACCACCCGCCAGCCCTACGGCATCTGGGGTGGCCGGACCGAGCCTGAGCGGCGCGCGATCCTGCGCCGCCGCGCCCGGGGTCAGGCGGTGGCGGCATGACGGCCGTGGAGCTGCTCCCCGCCGAGCTGGCCACCCCGGACAACCCGGACTGGCACAAGCTGCGCCGCGAGGGCGTCACCGCGTCGGAGATCGCCGCCGTCCTCGGCATCAGCCCGTGGGACAGCCCGTTCTCGCTGTACTGGCAGAAGGTCAACGACTGGCGCACCGAGGACAACGAGCAGATGACCACCGGCCGCCGCGTCGAGCCCGTGGTCGCCGACTGGTGGCTCGACACCCACGACCCGCACGAGAACCTCGTCGGCACCCGGGCCGGCCTGTACGCCCACCCCGACCGGCCGTGGCAGCGCGCCACCCCCGACCGGCTGATCAAGATGGCCTGCCCGGACTGCGACGGGGCGGGCACGTACGCCTCGCCCGGTGGGCGCCTGACGTTCGAGTGCCCCGACTGCGAGGGCAAGGCCGGACCTGCGGTCTCCGTCCTGGAGTGCAAGTGGACCGGGTCGTGGGACGGCTGGGGCGAGCCCGGCACCGACGACATCCCCGTCTACTACCGCGCCCAGGTGCTCTGGCAGATCGACGTCCTCGGCGTCGACGAAGGGCACCTCGCCGTACTCGGCCCGGGCGGGTTCCGGGCGTACGGGCCGATCCGCCGCGACGAGCAGGACCTGGCGGTGATGCGGGAGGCCGGCCGGCGGTTCGTCGACCGGCTCGACGCCGGGGACCCGCCGGACGTCGACGAGCACGCGGCGACCCTCGCCACCGTCAAGCGACTCCACCCGGACCTGGTCGACGCCGAGCAGGAGATCAGCCCGGCCACCGCCGCCGGCTACCGGCGGGCCCGCGCCCTCAAGGCCGCCGCGGCCCGGCTGTGTGACCGGTTCGAGGCGCGGCTGCGCGTGGAGCTGGGCTCGAACCGGGTGGCCGTGCACGACGGCGCGAAGGTCGCCACCCGCTCGATCTTCGACGTGGCCCGCCTGGACACGACCCGGCTGCGCGCCGAGCAGCCCGAGGTGGCCGCCGCGTACGCCACCACCTCCACCACCGACCGACTCACTCCCGCCCGCGCCAAGAAGTAGGAGCCATGGGACTCGACATCACCGCGTACAGCCACCTCAAGCACGTCGGCAAGCACACCGACGGCTGGTGCGAGGACAACGACCACGTCCAGGCATTCGCCTACGACTGCTTCCCGGCCTCATTCCGGGGCATCCCCGTTCTCGGCACCGAGCAGCACAGCGGCACCGGCCTCATGGTCGGCGGCTGCCACGAGTTCACCGCCGAGACCGAGCGGCACGGCTTCCGGGCCGGCTCGTACGGGGGCTACAACGCCTGGCGCTCCGATCTCCAGGCGAAGTTCAACCCCGAGCTCCACTCGGACAGCCCGTTCTACGAGCTGATCTTCTTCGCCGACAACGAGGGCTGCATCGGCCCGGACGCCGCCCGCGACTTGCTCGCCGACTTCGAGCAGCACGCCGCCGAGTACGGCGCCTCCCGCCCGGGCGGCCCGCTGTCCAGGGAGTACGAGCTCCAGCGCTACGCCGACTGGACCCGTGCCTTCCGCCTCGCCGCCGACGGCGGCCTCGTCCGCTTCCACTGATCGGAGCCACCACCATGACGCAGACCATCAGCCAGGCCGTCGCCACCCGCGACACCAGCCCCACCGGCCTGATCAAGCAGTACAGCGAGAGTTTCGCCCAGGTTCTCCCGTCGCACGTCAAGGCCGCCACCTGGGTCCGCCTCGCCCAGGGCGCGTTGAAGAAGGGCAAGCGCGCCGACGACGGGCGTTTCGAGCTGGAGGCCGCCGCTGCCAACAACCCGGGGATCTTCCTGGCCGCACTGCTCGACGCCGCCCGGCAGGGCCTGGAGCCCGGCACCGAGCAGTACTACCTGACCCCCCGGAAGGTGAAGGGTCGGCTGGAAATCCTCGGGATCACCGGCTACCAGGGACACATCGAGCTGATGTACCGGGCCGGCGCGGTCGCCGCCGTCGTCGCCGAGGTCGTGCGAGAGAACGACGAGTACCGCTACCAGCGGGGTATCGACGAGGTGCCGGTCCACCGGTACAAGCCGTTCGCCCGCGACGCCGACCGCGGCCGGCTCGTCGGCGTCTACGCCTACGCCCGGATGAAGGACGGCGCGGTGTCCCGGGTCGTCGAGCTGAACCGCGACGACATCGACCGCATCAAGGCCAGCTCGCAGGGCGCAAACAGCGAGTACAGCCCGTGGCAGAAGCACGAGGCCGCGATGTGGCTCAAGAGCGGCGTGCGGCAGCTCCAGAAGTGGGTGCCCACCTCCGCCGAGTTCCGCCGCGAGCAGCTGCGCGCCGCAGCCGAGGCGCACCGGGTCGCGACGGCCCCGGACGCCCCGGAGGGCACGGCCACCGCGCAGGGCGACGTTCTGGAGGGCGAGGTGCTCGACGCGGCGCCGGCCGAGCCGACGGGCCCGGACGCGGCCGGCGGGTACGGCGAGCAGGACTGGCCGGAGATGGCGCAGCCGGGCGGCGAGCGGTGACCCGCCGCGACCCGGGTGCCGCCAGCGGCACGGTGGCCGTCGAGCCCGGCCGGTGCGGCTGCGGGCACCTGGAGCCGCTGCACAGCATCGGCACCCGCGGTCGCGGCACCTGCTCCGCCAGTACCTGCTCCTGCCGCCAGTACACCCCCGGGGCCGGCACCACGCCGGCCCCGGCCGGGGGCGTGTGATGGCCCGCCAGCTCGCCCCGCACCTCTACCAGGCCGACACCGAGGTGCCCGCCGACCACACCGGCGACCAGCCCTGCACCTGCCACCTGCCCCGCCGGCACGCACGTCACACCCTGCCCGACGCGCCCCCCGGGCAGGCCGAGCACCGCCGCCGCATCGGAGACGAGGACTGATGACCACCTACACCTACCGGGCCGTCTGGCCCATCACCGACCCGGACCGCACCCGCTCCGCGCTCATCGCCGAGGCGTCCGCCGGCCTGGACGCGATGGCCCGCACCGACGGCGCCCGCCTCACCGGCCAGCCGGCCTGGACGGTCGCCGGGGACCGGCTGCTGTGCGAGGCCCCCGCGGTGCCCCTGCCCGACGAGGCGGTGGACACCACCGACCTGGCCGACCGGAACGTCGTGGTGCTCCGGCTGGCCGGGCTGCGGTGGAGCGACCGGCAGATCGCCGCCACGACGGGGGTGCCCCGGTCGACGGTGCGCGACATCCTCGCCCGCGACCGCCAGCCGGCCGCTGCCTGACCGGGCGGGCCGGGCCCCACTTCCCCGGGGCCCGACCCGCCACCCGAGACCTGATCCGCACGACAGAGCAGGAGCTGCCCCCGTGGGTGCACGCCTCGTCTCCCTGGTCCTCGCCAGGTGGACCCACGTCTCAGACCGCGCCTTCCGGGTGCTGGTCAAGATGGCGCACACCTCCTTGGACGACGCCAGCGAGAAGACCCCGGCGGCCACGTACTTCGGCGGCCGTGACGCCCTGGCCGATGTCCTTCGGAACGAAGGCGGTAGCACGCAGACCCGCTACCGGGTCGTCAAGCGCCTCCTGGCAGAACTGATTGACGAGAAGGCCATCGAGCGCACCCAGGCGGGCCGCGTCGGACAGAACGCGGTCTACACGCTGACTCTCGCTGGCTCTCGAAAGATCGATGAACCCCTTATGGGTAGCGCTCCGAAGCGGCCAGCTCAGGGGGGCCGCAAGAGCCCCCCTCAGGGGGGTCCACAGAGCCCCCCTGAGGGGGGCTCTGACGCGACATCGAGGGGGGCCCAGGAAGCCCCCTCTAGGAACCACGACGAACCAGGGGAGGAACCAGGGGAGGAAGTAAGGCGCGAGCTACTCCCGATCGTCCCGGCCGTAGGCACCACTGGGGGCCACGCTGCCCCCCAGACCCCCTTGCGCCCCGGCGGCCCTTCGGGCCACCGGATCTCACCGGCAAGCGAAACCTTCGTCGAGGAACAGCAACCACCTCAAGATCCGACCGCTACTTACGACCGCGCGCGCGAAGCCGACCCGCCCCCGGCTCTCCGCCTCGTCCCCGGCAACCCTGACGCGACTCCCACCGAGGACCGAGCCAGCCTCTTCCCGGCCGCCGTACCCGGCCCGCCCAGAAGCCCGCTGCGCCGACCCGACCGCGCCGCCCAGGCCATCGCCGAGGCGACCGCCCGCCGGCAGGCCGCCATCGCCGCCCACCGGGCCGCCCGAGAGGCAGCCGGCGAATGACCGCCCCGTACCGGCACCTGACCCCCGGCATGCGCCGCGCCAGAGCCTCCGCACAAGCCGCCATCGCCCGCGCCCAAGCCCACGTCCCCCCACCGCCCCCGCCGCCCCCTGAGGACGCCGACGAAGCCCTCGGACGGCAGTACCCGTACGTCGACCACGCCCGCGCCAGAGCCATCCGCCACGAGATCGAGGAGGACCGCCGCCCATGAGCCGCCGCGCCGACACCGCACGCAGCCACCCCACCCGCCAACACCTCGGCCAGCAGATCCGCAACCGCCGCAACGCACTCGGCCTCACCCAACGCGAAGCCGCCGCCATGATCGGCATCAGCCAGTGCTCCGTCACCTACATCGAGCTGGCCAGCCGTGACGTCCTCACCAGCAGCCTCATCGACCTCGCCGCCGTCGTCGACCGGCACCTGGCCGTCGCCGCCGAGCACCACCTGCCGCTGCTCGACCTCACCGAGGTCGAGATCGAGTCGCTGGCCACCGCCGCCAGCTCCTGGCTCCAGCTCGGCAACGACCCGACGTTGCGGGCCGCCCTCGCCAAGCTCGCGCCCGCCGCTCTGGACGGTGACACCTACCCCGCCGACTACGACCTCGCCGAGTGCCAGCCCGGCGACCCCACCGCCCAGCCCGCCTGACCCGGAAGGACCCGCCATGACCATCAACGCCGCCCGCACCGCCGGCATCTGGGCGCCGGAGCCGACTCGCCCCGTGCCCACCACCGCCGACCGGCTCGCCGAGGCCGCCCGGAACACCAGCCCCACCCGGGCCCTCGACCTCGAGGCCGAACGCGACGACCTCCGCATCCAGCTCCACCGCGAGCAGGCCGAGACCTGCAACATGGTCCGCGACCGCGACGAGGTGATCCGCGAGCGGGACCAGGCCCGCGAGACCGCCGAGTACCGCTACGGCCTCCTCGTCACCGCCGCCGCCGAACGCGACGAGGCCCGCGGCACCATCACCGCCGCGTGGGCCGCACTCAACGCCGCCGGCCTCCAGTCGCCCACCGACTCCGTCGCCGACCTGATCGCCCGGCTCGCCGCCCAGCGGGACCACGCCCGAGCCGCGCTGGAGCAGGCCCAGCGCCAGGCCCTCACCGAAGCCAGCGACCTGCTCTGGGCGTGGGCCGAGGAAACGGGCGACGTCGGCGGCACCGGCCTACGCGCCGCCCGCAAGCGCACCATCAAGGCCTGCGCCCGGAAGATTGCTCCCGAGCCGACTGACGACGAGATGCGCGCCGCGCTGGCCGAGCTGCTCGCCGGCATGGCGGACCGCGCGAAAGCCGCCGCGCTGCCGTCCCCCGGTTCCGCCCAGGACCGCGCGCAGGGCGGACAGCCGGCCGGGTACGACGTCGTCGTCACCCGCCTCCACACCGACGGCCTCGGCGCGCTCAGGCCCGGCGATGTGGTCGTCTCGGCGGTGGTCGACGCCACGACGGCCGCTGAGGCCCTCACCCAGACGCTCCGCCTCGTCGCCCCGGACCGCGAGCTGGAGTTGCCTGCTTGGGTGCTGGACCTCGTCCAAGGCCTCGCCGACTACGAGGACGAGCACCCGCCGCTCTACCGCCGTATGGGCGAGTCGCAGTACGGGCGGTGGGTGTGCCCCGGGGCGCTGCTGGACCTGGTGCCGTCGCACGTGCGTGCGCAGATCGCCGCCGAGGCCGCCCAGCACCAGGCCGCCGTGCCCGCCGACCGGTGCCCGGCCAACCAGCCGGCCAACGTCGCGCGGGAGGGCTGACCGGTGGAACGCCCATCGCTGGTCACCATCGGCCCCGTCACTGGCCTGACCGCCATCGCCGACGAGCTGATGATGCACCTCGGCTACTACCCGACCGAGCACCCCGACATCGCCCACGAGCTCCGGGTCGCGCTGGAGGACGAGTCCCTCGACCTCGGCCGGCAGATGCTCGCCGAGCACGGCCTCCCGGTGCGCGACTCGGTCGGCCTCGGAACGCCCGCGTGATCCGCCGCCTGGCCGTCCCCGCCGCCACCGCACTGGTGGCGGGGATGACCGCCACCCGGAGGGCGCGGTGATCGGCCTCCTCACCTCCGACCAGGTCGCCACCATCGCCGGCATCGGCCGCACCCACGTCTTCCGCTGGACGGCCCGCCGCGGCATCAGCCACATCCGGATCCCCGGCGACCCCCGCCTCTACTACCCGGCCAGCCCCGTCCACACCGCCGCCGCGTACCCGGCCGCCCTGCGCCTCGCCCGCTTCATCCGCAACCCGCTCAACCACTGAGGACTGCCCGTGACGCCGTTCCACCACCACGCCAGGACTGCCCTGCACTCCGTCAGGGCGGCCCAGGCCCGGCTCGCCCAGCTCGCCCGCGCCGAGACCCGCCAGGCCACCGACGAGCTCCTCGCCGCCGCCCCCGCGCTCCGCTCACCGAGCTACGGCACCCGGCACTCCAGCGGCGACCACGGCGACCCCACCGGCGTCCTCGTGCTCGACACCCGGCCCACCCGGGACACCACCTGGGCCGAACTGGACCACCGCCTCACCGGCAAGCTCGGCTGGCTCGCCGACATGATCCGGGCCACCCCCGGCCCCGACCCGTGGTGGCGGATCCACGACGCGCTGCCCCGGCTCCAGCCCGGCACCGCCCGGATCGTCTGGCAGCACCTGGTCGACGAAGACACGTGGGTGCGCGCCGCCGTCGGACTCGCCCCCGCCCGGCAGCCCCTGCCCGGAGTCCCGTGCCCGCAGTGCGGGGAGCGGCAACTCGTCGTGCAGACCGCCGGGCCGGTCGAGGCCTGGACCGTCGTATGCGCCACCGGCCGGCTGTGCGTCGGCCAAGGCTGCCCGTGCGGGATGCCCGGCGCCGTCGAGGGTGTGCAGCACATCTGGCCCCGGGACGCCGTCCTCGGTGCGGTCGCGGGGGCCGCACCCAACCCGAGCAACTGACCCGAGAGGACCGACCATGAGCGACTCCATCGACCCCACCACCGCCCGCCAAGCCCTCGCCCTCACCCTGCCGAACAACGACGCGGAGGCTGCCACCATCCGCGACTACCTGATCGAGCTGCTCGCCAAGGTGTGGGAGGACGGCGAGTGCTTCAACGGCAAGAGGCCGTTCGGCAACTCCGGGTGGGAGTACGACCTGTACCCGCCGCTGATCGCCGCCGGACTGGTGCCCGGACGGGTGGGCGCGGACGGCAACGTCGAGGACATCGACGACAGGGGTGCGTCGAGCCTGATCGCCGCAGCCATCCGTGAGCTTCGCTGACCGCCCCGGCCCGGGGTGCGACCGTGCGCCCCGGGCCACCCGGACCGAGAGGAGAGACCGAGATGACCCGTGCCGAGCTGATCGCCGCAGCAACCGAGATCCACAACCGCGACGGATGCGGCTGCGACCCGAAGTACCTGACGTCCTGCCCCCGGATGGCCGCCGCGATCCTCCAGGCGGGCCAGCAGCCGACTCAGGCAGGCACCCGATAACTGTCATTAAACAGTGAGATCAACAGGGATTCGCACCCCTTCCAGCAACCACCCGACCGGCCACCAGCACCGCCACCGGATAGATCCACTACACGAACAGGACCCGGCCATGACCGACCTTGTGCCCGTCACCACCACCCACGACCGACTCACCGACCTGGTCGCCGCGTTCCTCCGCGCCTGCGGATCACCGCACACCGCCCGCAGCTACGGCTACGGCGTCACCTCCTGGCTCGACTGGTGCGCCCACCACCGCGTAGACCCGCTCAACGCCGTCCCCGCCCACGGGCAACTCTGGGCCACCGAACTACGCGACCGCGGCTACAGCGACGGCACCCGCGCCAACCGGCTCTCCGCCGTCCGGTCCTGGTACGAGTGGCTCGACGAGCAGGACGTCGCGTTCCGGAAGAACCCCGCGAAGTTCAAGGTCGGTCGGCCCCAGGCCAACCCGGTGCCCACCCCCGCGCTGGCCGCCGAGCAGGTCGTCGCGCTCCTCGACGCCGCCGACGCCGACACCCCACGCACCGCCGCCATCGTTTGGACCCTCGCGACCACCGGCCTGCGCATCGCCGAGCTCCTCGGCGCCGACATCGAGGACCTCGGCCAGGACCAGGGCCACACCGTCCTGCACGTCATGGGCAAGGGCCGCAAACGCCGCTCCGTGCCGCTCATCCCCACCACCCACCAGCGCATCACCACCTACCTGGCCACCCGCGGCGACGTCGACCGGCTGCCCGCGCTCGCCGCCGGCGCCCGCCCCCGCCGGGCCTTGCTCGTCACCGACACCGGCGGGCGCGTCGACCCCCGCAACCTGCGCCGGCAGCTCGTCCGCCTCGCCACCACCGCCGGGCTGCCCGAGCCGCTCATCGCCCGCATGGGTCCCCATGTCCTGCGCGCCACGTTCGTCACCCTCAACCTCGCCGCCGGCAAGGACCTGCGGGTCGTCCAGTACGCCGTCGGGCACGCCACCCCCACCACCACCGAGGGCTACGACCGGTCCCACCTGGCCCCCGACAGCCACCCCGCCTACTCGCTGATGGGCGTCCTCGCCGCCGCCCGGGCCCGCCGCACCACCGAACCGCTCGACCAGTGAGGGAGAATCGGACCGTGAACGACCTGGTGACCTGGCTGCGCGCCCAGCTCGACGACGAGGAGGCGACCGCCCGGGAACTGCTCTACAGGGCGCAGCAAACCAGCCTGACGCTGAAGGACCCGAAGCTTCTCGGCAGGTACATCCCCGACTGGCACGACTGGCCGGACGTGGAGACGATGTGCCGCCAGCGCATCGCCGAACTGGCCGCCAGCGGGCGGCTGCTCAAGCAGTTCGAGCTGCGCGGCAACTCCGTTCGGGCGACGGTGCAGCCGTCCACCGGCGGCGTCTGGGACGACCTGCTGCGCATGCTCGCCCTGCCTTACGCCGACCGGCCCGGCTACCGATCGGAGTGGAAGCCATGATGTCGTCCCAGGACCTGCCCGACAGGATCGGCGGCCAGCACCTCGGCGTCACCGGCGAGGAGTTGGCCGAGCACAACAAGACCACCCTCAAGCAGCTTGCCTGCGAGCATCCCGACCGGGTCAACACCCGCACTCTCGGCGATGCCACCGACACCTGGCACTGCCCGGCCTGCGGCGCGAACTGGCGAGACGCACCGTGATCCGCTGCGCGCACTGCGGGTCCGCACTCGACGCCACCGGCCGCTGCCCCGGCGACGCGCCCCTGCTCGACCCCCACCGCGACGGACGCAAGTACGGCACCGCCGCCCAGCTCGTGCACCGGCTCGGCAGCGACGTCACCACCGATATGATCCACAACTGGCGGAAACGCGACGGACTGGAGCGCTACCGCATCGGCCGTGAGGTCTACTCGCCCCTCGACCAGGCGGCCACCATCGAGCGGGACAAAAGGCTCCAGACCGAGGAGACCGGGCGCGGCCGGCGGCGTCGACTTGACGTCACCCCGGTCCTGGCAGCATGATCGGTTTGACCACCTGACGAACAGGTGGTCTATGCCCACAGCCCGGTAGAGCGCTCAGCGCCTCCGGGCTGCTGCGTGTCCGGGACGGGGCACACGGGGCGGGGACGCGGGCAGGCCTTGGCGGTGAGGCCTGCCCGCACCCACCACCAGCACGGCAACCGGAGGCGACCATGCCCCGCGCGCTCAAGGTCTGCTCACGCCCAGGCTGCCCCAACCTCACACCAAGCGGCCGATGCGGCACGCACACACGCGAGGCAGACCAGGCGCGAGGCAGCAGCAGCCAGCGCGGCTACGGCCCAACCTGGGCCCGACGCCGCACCGACTACCTGCGAGACCACCCCCGGTGCCGGCTCTGCCCCGCCCGGGCCACCGTCGCCGACCACCACCCGGTCAGCCGCCGCGACCTCGTCGCCCAGGGCGTCACCGACCCCGACGCCGACCACCGGCTCCGCCCGCTGTGCGCCTCATGCCACGGTCGGGAGACCGCCACACATCAGCCCGGGGGGTGGAACGCACGATGACCATGGACGAACCCCCCATGCACGGCAACCGAGGATGGAGACGACATGCTCGGCGAGTTCGCGGCCGTCCAGTGGAACGGCCGCAATCACACTCGGGTCGCGGAGTTCCTGAACGCCGGCCCCGCATTCGGCAGCGACAACGCGGGTGGCTTCTGGGCCGACATCGCTACCCCCGAAGGGTTGGTGCGCGCTGACCTCGGCGACTGGATCATCGAGGACAGCCGGGGGCAGCACCGCACCTGCAAGCCCGACGTCTTCGAGGCTGCCTGGCTCGCCCTCATCGCCATGCTGCACGTTCACCCAACTCGGCACGCACTCGGGATGCCAGAGCGGTGACCAGCGATGACGCTCGCCGGCTCGCCGGCTTCCTCGCCGCCATCACCGAGGCCACCGCCAAGCACGGCGTCGAGATCGGCGCGTACGGACCGGCCGACATGCGCATTGACGAGGACACCGTCATGCAGATTCGTTGGGACGCCGAGCGCAGCCAGTACGACGCCTCGCCGCAGACGGCATGACCAGCCCCGGAAGGCGGACCGCACGATGAGCCGCACCCTTGAGCAGGTTGCTGCCGACGACGCGCTCACCGCCGCCATCGAGCAGGCCCTCGCCGCGTACTCCGACGGCCAAGCCTGGGTGCTCACCGAGTACGTGGTGCTCACCGCACAGCACCGCTTCGCCGACGACGGCGACAGCCTCACCGCCGTCGGCACTCTCTACCGAGACGGCGACGTGCCACTGCACCGCGCCCTCGGCCTCGTGGGCTACGCAGAGACCCGCATGCGCAAACTCATTGCCGAGGACGACGGCGACTGACTCACTCTGCGTGACCAGGGGTGGGGGGTGACCCCAAAGACCCGCAGGTCACGGGACCGCCGGGGAGGTGAGCCTTGGGTCCGGCGGGTTCAAAACTACCGGCAGTCACGCAAGGTGATCGCCGCCCGATGTCGCGCAAGGCGGCGGAGGAGTTGATCGACGATGGGAAGCGGAGGGGCGCGGGCGCGGTCTGGTCCGGCACCTGATCCGAACGCGCTGCGGCGGGAGCGGGATCAGGGCGAGTGGACGATCCTCCCGGCATCCGGTCGGGCTGGTGACCCGCCGCGGTGGCCGCTGGCCGGGCAGTCCGACCGGGAGGTCGAGCTGTGGGCGCTGCTCTGGTCGAAGCCGCAGGCGCTGATGTGGGAACGGCTCGGGCAGGAGTTGGAGGTGGCGCTGCATGTGCGCAACCTGGCCTTGGTGGAGATGCCGGGGGCGCCGGTGAATCTGGGCACGCTGGTCCGCCAGCAGCAGGACTCGCTGGGGTTGACGACTCCGGGGCTGCGGTCGAACCGGTGGCGGATTCCGGGTGATGAGGTGGCGCAGCGCCGCGGCGAGCGGCCGGCAGTCGCAGCACCGACGCGGAAGTCGTCGCGCGACCGGTTGCGCAGCATCGACGGCGGGAAGGGTGCGTGAGCACCAGCCGCTGCTGGTCGCCTTGGACTGGATCCCGCAGCACTGCGTGATCCCGGACAAGTTCCGGCGTGGCCAACCGTTTGACCTGTACGACTACCAGCTGGAGTACTTGAGCGCCTTCTACCTGGTGAAGGCCACGACCCGTTGGGTGCCTGCCGACCCGATCCTGGGGCCGGCGTTCGTGTACCGCCGTGGCCTGCTGGTTGACCCACAGAAGAAGGGCAAGAGCCCGCTGTCAGCGGCGCACATCTGCCTGGAGGGTGTCGGTCCGGCGCTGTTCGGCGGCTGGGCCGGCAAGGACGACGGGTATGCCTGCGTGGACCACGGGTGCGGGTGCGGGTGGGAGTACCCGTACCAGCCGGGCGAGCCGATGGGCATGACGTGGCCGACGCCGTTGATCCAGATCACGGCGCTGTCGGAGGAACAGACGGAGAACGTCTACGACGCGCTGCGGCCGATGATCGAACTGGGCCCGCTGTCGGATGTGATTCCGAAGACCGGTGAGGAGTTCATTCGCCTCCCGGGCGGCGGTCGGATCGACACGGTGACCAGCTCTGCGCAGTCCCGGCTCGGTCAGCGGGTGACGTTCGTGCCGCAGGACGAGGTCGGGCTGTGGACGAAGTCCAACCGGATGGCGAAGGTCGCCGACACCCAGTACCGGGGCCTGGCCGGCATGGGCGGCCGGGCGTCGCTGACGACGAATGCGTGGGACCCGGCGGAGCAGTCGGTGGGCCAGCAGCAGTTCGAGTCGCAGGCAACGGACGTGTACCGCCAGTTCCGGCAGCCGCCGACGAACCTGTCGTACCGCAACAAGGTGGAGCGGCGCCGCATCCACCGGTTCGTGTACGGGGAGACGTTGCGGGAGAACGGTGGGCACATCGACCTGGACTCGATCGAGGCCGAGGCGGCGGACATGTTGGAGCGCGACCCGGCACAGGCGGAACGGTTCTTCGGCAACCGGCTGGTGTACGGGCAGGGGTCGTGGCTGCGTGAGGGACTGTGGGAGTCGCGGCAGGTGGCGGCGTGAAGGTCCGCGCTTGCCTGGGTTTCGACGGCAGCCTGAACAACGACTGGACGGCGATCCGGGCCGAGACGCTCGACGGTTTCCAGTTCACGCCTCGGTACGGCCCGGATCGGCGGCCGACGTTCTGGGATCCGGTGCAGTGGGGCGGTGAGATTCCGCGTGGCGAGGTACGGGCGGCTGTCGCCGAGTTGTTCACCGAGTACGACATCGAACGGTCGTACTGGGATCCGGAGGACTGGGACTCCGAGATCGACGAGTTCGCGCTGAGGTACGGCGAGCGTCGGGTGGTCGTGTGGCGGACGAACCGGGTCACGCAGATGTACGAGGCGATCCGCCGCATGGAGACGGATCTGATCACGGGTGCGACTACCCACGACGGGTGTAAGACCACCGCGCTGCATGTGGCGAACGCCCGGAAGGTCGCGAAGCCGGGGCAGAAGTACGTACTGGGTAAACCGGCCGAGCACCAGAAGATCGACCTGGCGATGGCGTCTGTGCTCGCCCATGAGGCTGCTGCTGACGCCCGCGCTGCTGGCTGGTCTGCGCAGGAGCCCGACCGCACCGTGCTGGTCTTCCGATAGGCGAGGAGGGGTTCGTGGCTCTGACCGATGACGAGCGTCGACTCCTTAACCGCCTGCAGATCAAGGTGGGACGCACGCAGCGCCGCAACCGGGTGCTGGAGGCGTACTACGAGGGCGAGCAGCGCGTCGAGCAGTTGGGGCTGGCGATCCCGCCGGAGCTGCGCCGGTTCCTGACGATCGCTGCCTGGCCGGGAACGTACGCCGATGAGATCGCGGCCCGGACCACCCTGGAGGGGTTCGAGCTCCCAGACGCCACCGAGGCCGACGAGGAGCTCTGGCGGATCTGGCAGGCGAACGGGCTGGACTCCGAGTCGAAGTTGGGCCAGCTCGACGCGATCGTGCGGGGCGGCAGCTTCGTGGTGGTCGGCGCCGGTGACGCGGAGACTCCGGATGCTCCGTCGCCTGAGGGCGGCGACGACGATCGGGAGCGTTCGGCGGAGATCCCGCTGATCACGGTGGAGTCGTCCGACGAGATGGCCGTCGAGTTGTCCCCGCGGACCCGCCAGCCGATCGCCGCGGCGAAGTTCTACACCGACGAGGACGGCGTTGTGCAGGCGACGCTCTACCTGCCGAATGTGACGGTCTGGCTGGAGCGGCGGAACGCAGCCTGGGTGGAAGTGGACCGCGACGAGCACAACCTGGGCGTCGTGCCGGTGGTGCCCCTGGTGCGGGGTGCTCGCCTGTCGAAGCGCGACGGGCGGTCGATCTTCACCCGCATCACCGGTTTGACGGACGCCGCGGCGAGGGCGCTGACGAACGGGCAGGTCGCGACGGAGGCACTTGCGGTTCCGCAGCGGTGGGCGGCCGGCCTGTCACCGGAGGACTTCCGGGACCCGAAGACGGGTGAGACGCTGCCGACGTGGGAGGCGTACTTCGGCGCGCTGTGGGCGTCGAAGAACCCGGACGCGAAGTTCGGGGCCTTCTCCGCCGCTGACCTGGCGAACTTCGACACGATCGTCAGCCTGTACGCGAAGCTCGTGTCGGGCGTGTCTGGCCTGCCGATGCGCTACCTCGGCCAGGCCACGACGAACCCGCCGAGCGCCGAGGGCATCCTGGCCGACGAGTCCCGGGTCATCAAGCAGGTCGAGGACTACCAGACCGCCTTGGAGGCGGCCTGGGAACGCGTTATGAAGATCGCGGTCCGGATCCGGGACGGCCGGTGGGATCCGCGGATGGAGCAGCTGGAGACGCAGTGGCGGTCGGCGGCGACTCCGACCCGGGCGCAGGCCGCCGACGCTGCGGTAAAGCTCGTGCAGCAGAAGATCATCCCCCGCGAGGCGGCCTGGGTTGACCTCGGCTACTCGGCGGCGCGACGCAAGAAGCTCGCCGAGCTGTTCGCGGCTGAGGAGGCGCGAGATCCTATGGCGGAGATCGCGCGGGGTCTGGCGGGTGCTGACCGGCCGGTGGTGGCTGGTGTCGACGCCGGTTGACCTGGCCGACGACCACGCCAGGTATCGGCGGCGCCTGGCGGTGGCCGCTGCTGGCGAGGCGGGCCGGTTGTGGCGGCTGGTGGATCCGGCCCGGATCGGCGAGTCATGGCTCGGGTCGCTTGCCCGGCTGCTGGTGCTGCTGACCGGGGCGCAGCAGGCGGTGGCGGCTCGGGCGGACGGCTACCTCGACGAGGTGCTCGACGCCCAGGGCTTGGCGTCGGACGGGGCCGGCCGGGTGTCGGCGCAGGCGCTGGCCGGTGTCGCCTCGGATGGCCGGGATCTGGCGGATCTGCTGTACCGGCCGGTGGTCAGCGCGCTGGTGGGCATCAAGCAGGGCGCGACGGTCGAGCGGGCGATGGCCGGTGGTGCGGCGACCCTGGACATGATCGTGCGGACGCAGGTCGCGGACGCGGGTCGGGTCGCGGACCAGGTGGCGATGGTGGCCCGGCCGGGTGTGGACGGGTACGTGCGGATGCTGGTCGGCCGGTCGTGCTCGAGGTGCGTGATCCTGGCGGGCCGCCGGTACCGCTGGAACGCCGGCTTCGACCGGCACCCGCGCTGCGACTGCGTGCACGTGCCGGCGGCCGAGGACACCGCCGACGAGATCCGCACCGACCCGCGCGCGTACTTCGACTCGCTGAGCCGTGAGGAGCAGGATCGGGCGTTCACGATCGCCGGCGCGGAGGCGATCCGGCTGGGCGCGGACCTGGGCCAGGTCGTCAACGCCCGCCGGGGCGCTCGTGGGCTGCTGACGGCCGGGGCGCGGGTGACGGGCGACGAGGCCCGGATGCTGCGCGGCGGCCGGGACCGTGGCCGCCTGGAGGCGGTGGACGTGTACGGCCGCCAGCTGTACGTGACCAGCGAGGGCGTGACGGTGCGGGGCGCGGCCGGCAAGCAGCTCGGCGCTGCGGTGACCGGGGTGAAGACGCCGGGCAGCAGGTACCGCTCGGCGAAGACGCCGCGGCTGATGCCGGAGAGCATCCTCCAGATCGCCGGTAACGACCGTGCTGAGGCGGTCCGCCTGTTGACGAGGTTCGGCTACATCGCCGATCGGCCCAGGGCGGCCCCGACGGCGCGCCGAGCCCCGGTCCCGGCTCGACCGGCCGCAGCGCCGACGCACGCCGAGCGGTGGGCGGCGGGCGCAACCGGTGAGGACGCCCTGGACGCGGTGCCGGCTGGTCTGGCGCGGCGGGCGGAACGCGGGGACGTGACCCTCACCCGGGCGCAGCGGGATGCGCTGCGGGAGTACGAGAGCAGCTACTACGCGGCCATCAACGGGCAGCTCCGCTCCGGCGAGGTCAACCCGCGAGTGGGGCGGATCGTGGACCGGCTCGACGCGGGCATGGCGGCGTCACGGGCCCGCCGGGACCTGGCGGTGTGGCGGGGCCTTGCGGATGGCAGCCGGCTGTTCGGTGACCGGCTCGATGGTGATCTGACCGGGACGGAGTGGCGCGAGGACGCCTACCTCTCGACCAGCGCGGAGGAGCGGGTTGCCAGCTCGTTCACGTACGCCGGCACCGGCGGTCATCCCGTGGTGATGCGGCTGGTGGCACCGGCCGGGGTGGGCGCGATGCACGTCTCGGGGACGTTCGGGTTCGGGCAGGCTGAGGTGCTGCTGGAGCGGGGCCTGCGCCTTCGGGTGGTGCGGGACCGGGGTGTGTCCCCGGCCGGGTACCGGCTGCTGGATGTGGAGGTGCTGCGGTGACCAACCCTGACGAGCGGGACCGGGTGCGGGACCGGATGGACGGCGACTACGAGCCGCCGGTGCTGGCCGAGCCGGACGCTGACCGGCCGGTGCCGGCGTGGGACCCGCCGGAGGACGACGAGCCGGCCTGATGACTTCCCGGCGGCGCAAGGCTGCCGGGCTGACCCCGCAACGGAGTCGACGTGAACGACAGCACCAGCCCGGAGCAGACCGCCGAGGGCGAGGAAGAGACCCAGTCGGGCACCGATCAGCTCGGTGACGCCGGCAAGCAGGCCATCGACCGGATGAAGGCCGAGCGGAACGAGGAGCGCAAGGCTCGTCGCGCCCTGGAGGCGAAGGTCGCCGAGTACGAGAAGGCCGAGCAGGCGAAGGCCGACGCCGACAAGACGGAGGCCGAACGGCGGGCCGCCGCCGAGCAGCGGGCCGACCAGGCGGAGCTGCGGGCGCTGCGCCTGGAGGTGGCCGCCGAGAAAGGGCTCACGCCGGCGCAGGCGAAGCGCCTCGTCGGCGCCACCCGCGAGGAACTCGAGGCAGACGCGGACGAGATCCGGGAGGCGTTCCCGACCGGCCCGGCCGCGCCGGAGCGCAAGACGCCGAAGCCGGACCCGTCGCAGGGCGCTCGCGGCGGCGCGAAGCCCACCTCCGCCGACCGGGCCGCCAAGCGGCTCGAACGGCTCGGCATCGGCAAGCCCAGCAGCACCTGACCATTCCCCGGGGCGTACCGCGTCGGGGTCACCACCCAGAGATGAGGGATCACACCCATGTACAGCGATCTTGGGGTGACGAAGACGACCCGGCGTGCCGGCGGCCCGACGTGGGCCGGCGAATTCCCGGTCGACTGTGCACCCATCACCCTCGACGCCGACGCCGTCCTGGCGGTCTACGCCGACGGCATCATCCCGTCCGGTGCGTGTCTCGCGCTGGTCACCGCGACCGGCCGACACGCCCCGTACGGCGGCAGTTCCGAAGAGGTCCAGACCCTCACCGTCACCGGCACCCCCACCGGCGGCACGTACACGCTGACCTACAGCGGGCAGACCACGGCGGCGATCCCGTACAACGCGACCGCCGCGCAGGTCCGCACCGCCCTGGAGGCGCTCAGCAACATCGGCGCAGGGAACGTCGCCACCGGCGGCGGCGCCCACCCGGGCACGCCGATCACGGTGACGTTCACCGGCGCGCTGGGGAACACCAACGTCGCGCAGATGACCGCGAACTCGGGCGGCCTGACCGGCGGTTCCAGCCCGACCGTCACGCCGACGACCACCACCGCTGGCGGTGCGGACCTCGGCGCCGGTGGCACCGAGACGGCGAAGGGTTTCCTGCTCGGCGACAAGCAGGTCCGGGCGGGCCGGCACGTCGACGCGGCCCTCTACTACCGCGGCCGGGTGTACGAGGACCTCCTGCCATCCAACGGCGGCTTCGACGCGCAGGCGCGCACCGAGCTCGCCCCGAACATCTACTTCGACAAGGTGGGTGCCTGAGCATGGCGACCATGGCCCTTGAGCTGACCGATCCGGAGGAGCTGACCCTCGCGGCCCGTCAGATTCCCTTCCCGGCCGGCATCCTGCAGCGGTGGCTGCCGTCGGTGACCCGCCGCGACCACCGCTACCTGTTCCGCCGGTCCGCGCGCAGCCTGCGCCGGGCGATCCCGTTCCGGCCCTGGAACACCCCGGCGGTGCCGATGGACCGTGGGGAGATGACCGAGGTCACCGGCCGGATGCTGCCCCTGTCGGGCATCCTGTGGCTGCTGGAGGAGGACTCCCAGCTGCTCGACGCCGCCCGTGCGGCTGGCAACGAGGACGCCATCGCCGAGGTGTTCGACCAGGACCTGCTCACCCTGACCCGGGGCGCCCTGCAGCGCATCATGCTGGCCCAGGGTGAGGCGATCTGGTCGGGCAAGGTGACGGTCGGCACCCCCACGGCCCCGGAGAACCGGCTGCAGCTGGGCAGCGTCGACTTCGGTATCCCGGCGCAGCACTACTTCACCGCCGGCACGCTGTGGAACGCCGGCAGCCCGGACATTCTCGGCCAGCTGGACACCTACAAGACGGTCTTCAAGACGACCACCGGATCCGAGGTCATGCCGGGCGTGATGATCACCAGCACGCGGGTGCTGAACGTCATGCTCAAGGACTCCGACTTGCGCAACATCTTCGGCACCCTGCTCGGTGCCCCGCCGTCGATCGGCGCGGGCAGCGTGCGGCAGGCGTTGACCGACCGGGAGCTGCCCCGACTGATCATCGACGACACGATGGTGCCGGACCACACCGGGGTGATGCGCCGACAAATCCCGGACGACCGGATCGTGTACCTGCCGGAGGAGCCGGGCAACGAGGGCGGCATGCCCGTCGGTCAGACGCAGTGGGGTACGACCGAGGAGGCGAAGAAGCTGGTTCGCGCGCAGGCGCTGGGCGAGGAGAACGCGCCGGGCCTCGTCGCGGTGGCGATGGAGTCGGAGAACCCGGTCCACACGGGGACGATGGTCGCCGGCATCGCGATGCCGGTCGTCACGGACCCGGACCTGATCATGTCGGTGAAGGTGCTGTGATGCGGCGGCTGACCGACAGCACGGTGGTCCGGCACCCGCAGACCGGCGAGGCGGTGCTGCTCGCCCAAGGCGGCCCGGTGCCGGACTGGGCGGCCGACCTGGTCGGTGACCATCTCCTGTCGGAGCCCCGACCCCGGCAGGTTGAGCCGGCGGCCGAGGCTCCGGCTGAGACCCCGGCCGACGAGCGGGCGCGGCTGCTGGCCCGCCTCGCCGAGCTGGACCAGGCCGACGAGCCCGGCCTCGACGGATCCGACGGCGAGGACAACCCGCCGCCGAAGAGCGGCCCCGGGTCGGGCGCGCCGCGCTGGCGGGAGTACGCCGCCCGCCGCCGGGTGGAGGTGCCGGCGGACGCGTCCCGGGAGGACGTCGTCGCAGCCCTCGACGCGGCCGGTGTGCGGACCGAGTGAGACTCCGGCCGGGTCGGGTGGCCACGGGCCCGGCCCGGCCGGACCATCGGGAGGTGAGCGGTGCCTGACCTGTTCGAGCTGAGCCAGCTCGCCTCGTACATGCAGCAGGACCTGGACCAGGCGTCGGCGGAGCTGGCCCGGACGCTGACGACGGCCCTGATCCGCGCGGAGGTCGGGGCGGCCCGCTACGACGCCATGAGCGACCTGTCGCCGTTCCTGCCGGTGGCGCTGGAGGTGGCCCGGCGGGTGCTGCTCAACCCGGCCGGGGTCCGGTCGGAGCAGGTCGACGACTACTCCGTCACGTACGCGGCCGAGGTGCTGGGCGGGGCGGCGTTGACGGAGGCCGAGCGGGCGCGGGTGCTCGCGGCGGCGGGTATCGCCTCGTCGGGGGCGTTCACGATCCGACCGGCGGGTACGCCGGTGCGGCACTGCGGGAGGTGGTGACGGTGGCGAACGGGTACTTCGCGGCCTGGACCGAGGGCGTCCTCGACGAGACCGTGCGGATGAACACGGCGGTGCTGAAGGTCGCGTTGGTGCGCGGCTACACCTTCAGCGCGGGCCACAAGTTCGTTTCCGACATCACCACAGCCGGCGGGATGCTCAACGGCACCAGCGCAGCGCTGACGGGTAAGACGTTCGTCGGCGGGGTGTTCGATGCCGACGACACCAGTGTGGCGTCGACCGTGTCGACGGCGAACCACGGCTGGCTGCTCTTCCAGGCGAGCGCGGCAACGGGCGGTGCGGATGTGGCGGCGGCGGTGCAACGGGTGATCGCGTGGTTCGACACAGGGACGGGCCTGCCAGTGCAGCCGGGCACGGGGAACGCGGCGCTGAACTGGGCGTCCACCAGCCCGAAGATCCTCAAGGTCGGCTGACCCCGGGAGGTCCGACGTGGCTGTCTCGTACGTCGCCGCGGCCTCGGGTAGTAGTGGCTCGGCGACCAGCACCTCGTTCGCCACCTCGCTGCCGGCCGGCTGGGCTGCTGGGGACGTGGCGGTCCTGGTCGGCCACGTGTCGGGTGTCGCTCTGACCATGGGCACCCCGGCCGGCTGGACTCTGCTGCCGGGTGTGACGTGGCCGGCGCAAGAGGATGCGGCATCCCGGCTCTACGCCTGGTCGCGGGTCCTCCAGGCCGGCGATGCGGCGCCGACGCTGACCAACTCCGGCAGCATGACGGGCGCGTGGATGTGCACCGCGTACCGGGGCGCGTCCGGTGTAGCCCAGGCGGCGACGGCGACCGCGTCGGGCGCGGCGGTGACCCTGCCGACCCTGACCGGGGTCGGTGCCGGGTCGGCCCTGGTGGTGGGCGCGCATTGCCGGGTGGCGTCGGGCACGATCCCGACCGGCCTGTCGCCGGCGGTCGCCTACATCGAGGTGGTGGACCTGGCGACCAGCCGGGCGACGTCGGCCGCGAACGTGCGGGCCGGCGCCGCGTACCGGGTGGTCGGCTCGGCCGGCTCGTACGGCGGGGAGCAGGTCACCTCGGACGTGACCGGGTCGATGGCCGCCGTGCTGGTCGAGCTGGCCGCGGCGTCGTCGGATGCGGTGACGGCCCCGGACGGCATCGGCGTCCCGGTGGCGGTCGGCGACCCGTCGGCCGCCTGGTCGGCGGCCAGCGCCCCGGACGGCCTCGCCGTGAGCGTGGCGGTGGGCAGTCTGAGCGCGTCGTGGGCGGCCGGCAGCGCCCCGGTGGGTGTCTCGGTGCCCGTGGCGGTGGGCGGCCCGTCAGCGGCCTGGACGGGTGAGGCCGGTCCGGATGGCCTGTCGGTGCCGGTGGGGGTCGGTTCCCCTGGGGCCGGCTGGTCGGCGGACATCGGGCCGGACGGTTTGGCCGTGCCCGTCGTGCTGGGCGAGCCGGCGGCGACCTGGTCGGGCGAGTCGAGCCCGGACGGCATCACGGTGCCGGTCGCGGTGGGTGCGCCGGCCACGTCGGTGCCTGGTCGGCAGGTGCACCGGCCGTACAGCGGCACGGTGGCCCGGCCTGGTCCGGGTGTGGTGGTGCGTCCGAGCAACGGCGTGGTGGTCCGACCGTAGGAGGTGCTCGTGCTTGAGGTGGTGCTGGCGCGCGGCCGTGCGGCGGCGGAGGCGAGGATGCGCGACACCTGCGCGTTCCGCCGGAAGACCGGCTCCACCACGGACCCGCGCACCGGGAAGATCACCCCGGTCTACGCGGACGGTTACGCGGGCCGCTGTCGGGTCAAGATGCCCTCCCCGCAGGGCACAGCCGCTCAGGCCGGTGAGGCGGTGGTGGTGATGTCCGCGATCGAGGTGGACATCCCCATGGCCGGCACGCCGGTGCCGCAGGTGGGCGACGAGTGTGTGATCACCGGCTCGGCCGGTGCCCCGGGCTTGGCCGGGGCGGTGTTCGTCGTGGACAGGCCGCACCGTCAGCCGGATGCGACGGCCCGCCGCATCGGGGTGAAGGAGCGGTCGTCGTGACGCGGCCGGACGCCGTCGGCGGTCGAGCCGAGCCGACCCGGCCTGTGTTCCTTGTGCAGGACGCGGGGTGCGATCGGTTCGCCCCGCGTCGGGCGAACCCTCAGCGGGCGGCGGCGATGGTCGAGCGCGCGATGGGGTGGTACCAGCCGGAGGGCGAGGCGGTGGGCGGATGCGAATCGACCTGACGTCGTCGGATCTGAATCGGCTTGTCGCCGACCTCGAAGACGTCCCGGAGAACGCCCACGGCAACGTCGTGAAGGCGACCAAATTCAGCGCGCACGGGATCCGGGACACCGCCCGGGAGTTCGCCAGCGGCCTCGCGCACGCTCCGGACTACCCGAAGGCAATCACCTACGACATCGACGACCGGGGCGTGGGGGCCGGGGTGTCGGCGGAGATCGGCCCAAACAAGGACCGCCGGCAGGGACCGTTGGGCAACATCCTGGAGTACGGAACGATCAAGAACCCGCCGTACGCACACCTCGGCCCGGCCCTGGACATCTGGACTCCAGACCTGGAGAAGGGCCTGGAGAAGGCCGCAGCGGACGCCCTGGATGGTCGGACATGACCGGCGTCGACATCCAGGCCCACGCCGACGCCATCCTCGGCTTGCTGCGCGCCGTGCCGGACCTGACGGTGTACCCGCCGGAGGACCCGGATGACACCGGCGTGATCGTGCCCGATGGTGCGGATCCGCCATACGTGGCGGTGTACATCCGGCCCGGGTTCGGTCTGGCTGGCCGGGTTGCTGACGCCACCACCAATGCCATCTTCGACATCACTGGCCACTGCGTGGGGGGCAACGACATCGCCGCTCGTGCGGTCGCGCAGATGGTGGTTGACACGCTGCTCGACGTGGAGCCGGTGATCGAGGGCCGGCAGTCGCGTCCGATCCGCTACCTCGACTCGCCGCCGGCCCGGCCGGACGAGTCCACCGGCCGCTTGGTCGTCGACCAGGTTTACCTGTTCCGTCTGGAAACCCTGCCGGGCTGACCGGCGCCACACCTGAGGAGGAGTCGTGCCGGATCTGGTGCGCGTCCGCGACAAGAACAGCAACGCCGAGTACACCGTCGGCGCGCGCCGGGCCGCCCAGCTCGTCGGGCGGGGCGGCGTCGAGCTGGTGAAGGACGGCGACGCGGAGGACCGGCTGGGCCGTGCGCTGCCGGCCACGACCACCGCCCCCGCAGCCAGCGAGCCGGACCCGAGCGGCGAGACGGAACCGGCTCCGTCGACCAGTGCCACCACCAAGAGCAAGAGCGCGAGTAAGGAGCAGACCCGATGACGTCCCCGCTGCCCACCAGCGTCCCCAGCGACGGCACCCTGCGCATCGACTTTGTGCCGACCATCACGACCCGCACCGCCCCGAAGGCAGCCACCGAGCTGCTCGCCGCCGGGTCGCAGGAGCTGGCCGGCTACGTCACCGGCGACGGGTTCAACCCGTCCGGTGAGCAGGCCACCGTCACCGACGAGCGGATCGCTAGCACGCAGACGTTCGAGCAGCCTGGGCGCAAGACCAAGTCCCTGACGGTCACCTACGTACACAACCCGGACGACCCGACGAACAACGAGGCGTACCTGACCCTGGAGGAGGGCACCACCGGGAATATCGTCACCAGGTACGGGGTGCCGCGGGGGCAGACGTACGCCGCCGGCGACATCGTCGACGTGTGGCCGTTTACCGCCGGTGAGCCGATGAAGAACTGGAACGGGGCCAACTCGGTCCACACCGTCACCCAGCGGCTGTTCATCACCGGGGACGTGGTCATCGACGCGGTGGTGGTCGCGTGAGCGACGTCGACGCGATCCTCGCCGGGGCGCGGCTGCCGGAAGACCGGGTGCCGGTGTGCACCCGGTGCGACCTGGTCGCCGAGTGGAAGCGCCTCAGTCAGGACCTCACCGCCGCGGCGGTGAAGAACGCCGCCGACCCGCGTATCGGCGGCAGCGGCACCAGCGAGCTGGCCACCCGCATGGAGGCGCTGCGCGAGGAGATCGAGGCCAGCACCGTCGAGTTTCAGGTGCGGGCCCTGCGCCGCAAGGTGTGGAACGAGCTCGCCGACGCGCACCCGCCCCGCAAGACCGGCGGCAAGGTGCATGCTGAGGACGAGTCGCTGGGCGTTAACCGGGCCACGTTCCTGCCCGCCCTGGTGCGGGCGTCCACGATCGCCCCGACGCTGGCCGATCAGACGTGGGAGGCGCTGCTCGACCCCGACGGTGAGCTGCTGTCGGAGCAGCAGTGGCGACGGCTGTGGCGGGCCTGCTGGAACCTCAACATGGCCGAGGTGGATATCCCTTTCTCCGTCGCCGGATTGCTGACGAACCTGGGTTCCGGCAGCGGATCCGGCTCGCCCGCACTCTCGGAGTAGCGCCGCGACGGCTAGAGGGCTGGGAGCCGTCCACCGTCTACGAGTACGACGAGCAGGGCCGGCTGGTGCGGTCGACGCCGGAGTCGGAGTGGAACGACCAGCAGCTCGCCCTGATGCTCGCCCTCGACGAGTACGAGGCCAGCCTGTGCCGGCGGTGTGGGCACCTGCTCGAGGAGACGACCCGGCCGGAGCACGACTACAACAACCCGCTGGCCACGGCCGTCTACCTGCCGGCCCCGGGAACGCCGGTGCAGTGCCACTGCTGCGCCGCCCTGGAGCGGTCCGAGCAGCAAACCAACGCGCAGAACCCCCAGTTCCCGGGGGCGATCCTGCACGCCGTCCAGCTCGTCCCGAGGGGGTGACTCATGGGCCGCACCGTCAAGGTTGGCTTGGACGTCGACGAGCAGCCCTTCGTCCGTGGGATGGGCCGGGCGGCCGACGCGGGGGACAAGGTCGCCGACGCCCTCGATGACGTCGCCGACTCCGCCAAGGACGCTGCGGCCAGCACCGAGCGGGCGAAGGAGTCGACCGAGGATCTCGGCGACTCGGCGAAGGACACCGGCCGGGACCTGGACCGGCTGCGCGCCGACGCCGCCCGGCTGGACCGGCAGATCGACGAGACAGCAGCCAGCGTGCGGGACCTCGCGCGGGCGATCGCCGCGACGTCGGACGAGGCGGCCCGGGCGGATCTGACGAAGAAGCTGTCCGCCGAGCAGGGCAAGCTGCGTGAGCAGGTGTCGCTGCGCAAGCTCGTCGACGTCGACTCGGCCAGCGACATGGGCGTCGAGCTGGCCAGCAAGGTCAGCGTGTCGTTCGCGGCGAAGCTGGGCCCGCTGCTGGCCCGGGCGCCGACACCCGGCATGAACCCGGCGGTGCTGGCGATCGGCGCTCCGATCGTGGCGGGGCTGGCGACGCTGGTCGGCACGGCGGTCGGTGGGGCGATCGTCGGCGGTGTCGGCATCGGTGGCGTCGTCGGCGGCATCAAGCTGGCGGCGCGGGACCCGGCGGTGAAGGCCGCCGGCGCGGAGCTGGGCGATGATCTGTCGGCGATGCTGGGCCGGTCGGCGTCGGCGTTCGTGCCGGAGACCCTGGGCGCGATCGACACCATCGGTGACCGGGTGCTGAAGCTGGAGCCGAAGTTCAACCAGGCCTTCACCTCGGCTTCGCGGCTGCTGGACCCACTGCTGGACGGCCTGCTCGATGGGGCAGAGAATGCCCTGCCCGGGGTCATCGATGCCATCGACGCGGCCGGCCCGGTCATCGACTCGACCGCCGGTGGGGTGCGGGATCTCGGGCAGGCCATCGGTGACGGCCTATCCGATCTGGCTCCGATGGCCGACGAGGGTGCCCGCGCCCTGGACGTGCTGTTCTTCGTCATGGAGGGCGGCGTCCGGACCGCGTTTTCCCTGGTGGAGAGCATGGCCCGCCTGTACAAGGTGGCTGAGCTGGTCGGTGCGCTCATGAACGGCGATGCGGCCCGATTCTGGGCCCTCGCGACAGCGCAGGACGGGGCAGCCTCGTCATCGACGGACCTGGCCGGGGTGGTCGGGGAGCTCGGTAACCGGCTGCGCTCCACCGGCGAGGATGCGATGACCGGGGCGGATGCGGCCCGCGAGATGAAGAGCGCCTTCGACGAGCTCTTCGGTGGGGCGATGGGCTACGACCGCGCGGTCATCGCCCACAAGGACGGCCTGCGGGATCTCAACGCCGAGCTGCGCGACGGCAAGCGAAGTCTCGACGCGAACACCGCCGCCGGGAGCGAGAACCGTACTGCGGTGCTCGACCAGATCGACAAGATCAAGGCGCTGCGGGACGCCCGCCTGGAGCAGGGTGAGGCGACGGACGTCGTCAACGGCAAGTACCAGACGGAGATTGGCCGCATCCGTGCGAAGCTCACCGCGCTGGGCTACGAGAAGTCCGAGATCGACGCCCTGATCGGCAAGTACGAGGCGATCCCCGACCGGGTGTCGACGCGGGTGTCAGCGGAGACTGCCCAGGCGGAACGGAACCTGGCAGACGTACGTGACCTGATCGCGAGGATCCGATCCAAGCGGGTCGTGATCACCACCCAGCACAACCAGGTCGTCACCCGGTCGGAGGGCCGAAACGTGCCGATCGGCGACGGGGTGGGTGGCCGACGCTGGGGTGGCATCACGGAGCACGCCCAGTGGGGGACGCTGCGGGAGGCGCAGATCGCCGCCCCGGTCGCTCCGGCCCGGTACGCGTGGGCGGAGCCGGCGACCGGAGGGGAAGCTTTCGTCCCCCGCTTCGGCGACCGGCGCCGGTCGCTGGACATCCTCGACCGGGCGGCCGGGTGGTACGGGATGGGCATCACTGGTCGGGGCGCGTCCCGGCACGCCGGCGCGGGGGCGGTGACGGTGGTCAACCAGTACAGCCTCACCGTGGCTCCCGGTTTGGTGGGGTCGCGGTACGAGCTGGAGCAGTGGCTGGTGGGGGCGCTCGACTCGCTGGCACGGCGAGGCCGGACGTGATCCCCGGCTACGAGATCCGCATCGACTGGGCCGGCGACGGCACGTTCGACGCCGCCGATGACGTCACCGAACGGGTGAACGACCGAGGGCCGGCCCTGCAAATCCGCTACGGGCGAGACCAGGCGCGCACGTTCGCACCGCTGGCCGGCGGCACCGCCTCGTTTGAGCTGAACAACACCTCCCGCGACTACTCGCCGGAGAACACCGGGTCGCCGCTGGCGGGCCTGGTCCGGCCGGGCCGGGAGGTGCGGATCCGGGCAACCCTCGCCGGCACCACGTACGGGCTGATGCGCGGCTACCTCGACGACTACCGGGTGCTGTCCGACCTGGAGCGGCGCGGCGTCGAGCTGTCGCTGCTGGACGGGCTGTCGCGGCTGCGCGGCCTGGACGTGTCCACCGACCTGCATCATGGCCTGCGCACCGGGCAGGCAATCGCGCTGCTGCTGGACGCTGCCGGCTGGCCGGCTGACCTGCGGGACCTGGACATCGGTGCCACGACTATGCCGTGGTGGTGCCTGGAGCGGCAGGACGCGTTCGGTGCGCTCCAGGCGATCCTCGACGCGGAGGGCCCTGGGTCGCTGGCGACGGTCGACATCGACGGGCGGCTCGTGTATCGGGACCGGCATCACCGGCTGCTGCGTGGGGCGTCGACGACCGCGCAGGCCACCTACCGCACGACGGGTGCGGTAGAACCGCTGATCAGCCCTCCGATGGTGTACGACCACGGGTGGCGGGAGATCGTCAATGCGGTCGCGTTCGACATTCCGATGTTGGTCGCGTCGGGCGAGCTGACGCAGGTGTGGCAGATGTCGGGGCAGCGGTCTATCGCTGACGGGGAGACGGTGCTGCTGACCGCGTCGGCGTCCGCGCCGTTCTACGGCGCGCTTGACCCGGAGGCGGGCATTGACTTCGTGCCATTGTCGGGCACGGTGCGGGCGGCGCTGACGAGCCGGTCGGGGCAGGCCACGACGGTGCTGGTGACAGCGGTGGGTGGGCCAGCGGTCATTGACGGGATGGCGGTCCGTGCGTACCCGCTGGTCACGCAGGCTGCGGTGCAGGTGCGGGCGGAGGACTCGACGAGCATCGCGGACGTGGGCCGCCGGTCGTGGCCGTCGGGCCGGGCGCCGACGCTGGCCAGCCTGCCGGACGCTCTGGCGATCGCGGACATCATCCTGGCGCACCGGGCGCGACGGCTGCCCACGGTGACGATCACCTTGCGCGGCGGCGGGGTGGACCGGCTGCGGGAGCAGCTGGCCCGGGACCTGTCCGATCGGGTGCGGATTGTGGACCCGGAGACCGGCCTGGACGCCGATTTCTGGGTGGAGCAGATCAGCCACACCAGCTCCCGTCTCGACCACGCGACGGCGCTGGGCTGCGAGCAGATCCCCACCGTCGCCGGCAACCCGTTCACCTTCAACGCCGCCGGTCGGGGCTTCGACCAGGGCACCTTCGGTGATACCGGCCGCGACGACCCAGCGACCGTCTTCGTGTTCGACGATCCGCGGGGCCGGTTTGACGTCGGCCTACTCGGCAACTGAGGGGGGCCCGATGCTGCTGGCCAGCACCACCACGGCGGTGGCGTACATCAATCACGGCAGGTGGTGCGCCGACTGCCCCCGCCCGCACTGCGCCAACGCGGAGGGGCTGGCTGCCCGCCAGGCGGTGATGCACTGCTCCAACTGCCGGCTGGTGGTCGACGTGGTGTGGCCCCCGGACCCGGACAGCATCTGGGAGGTGCTGGCGGCCCGGCCGGTGCCGCAAACCCGCAACTGGGCGCCCGCCGGCCACTGGCAGGCGGTCGCTTGCGGGGTGCCGGAGGGTCAGACCACCGCCGACCTGATGGCCGAGACACGAGAGCATGAGGTGCCCTGATGGCGTGGATCGCACCAATGACGGCCGTGGCGAACTCGGTGTTTACCGCCGCACAGTTCAATGCGCACGTCCGCGACAACCTGAACGAGACGGCAGCCGCGAAGGCGACCAGTGCGGGCCGAATTTTCGTGGCGACCGGCCCGAATGCGCTGGCGGAGCGGCAGGTCGGATCGGCGACGGTGACCAACGCGCAGACGACCACGAGCACCTTGTGGACCGACCTGTCGACGGTCGGGCCGACGGTCACGATCACCACGGGCACCACGGTGATCGTGGCGCTGTCGTGCCTGATGTCGGTCAGCGCCGCCGGCTCGAACTCGCAGATGGGCGTGGCCGTGTCGGGGGCGTCGACGATCGCCGCGAATACGGACGACGCGGTGATCGCCGAGTCGTCGGCGGCGAACGACTTGTACCAGGTGTCCTACGTGTTTCCGATCACCGGCCTGACGGCGGGCACGAACACGTTCACCGCCAAATACCAGGTCGGCATCAGCGGGACGGGTTCGTTCTCCCGGCGCCGCATCGTCGTCTTCCCTTTCGGCTGATCCTTAGTCGTACCCTCTACTGACAGGAGTCTCCGTGCCCCTCGACGGTCGTCCCGTGATCTTCGTGGTCCCCCATCCCGACGATGAGACGCTCGGCGCTGGTGTGCCGATCGCCGAGCACGTCGCCGCCGGCCGCGACGTACGCATCCTGCTGCTGACGCGCGGCACCGCCTCCAACGCCCGCGCGGCGATCAACGGCACGGCGAACCCCGGCACCTGGTGGGGGCCCTGGCACGACCCGGCCACCGAGGGCTACCAGCCGCTGTCCCCGGAATTGTTCGGGCAGGCCCGGTACGACGAGATGGTGGCCGCGCTGGGCTGCCTGGGCGTGCCGGCGGACCGCATCCACGAGGCCGGGCTACTCGACACGCAGGTCACGATCCCCGCCGTCAAGCAGGCGATCGTGGCGCTGGCGGACACGCTGCCGCAGGACCGGGGCGACATCGGCCTGTGGGCGCCGTCGTACGTGGTCGACGACAACCCGGACCACATCGCCGCCGGCGAGGCCGTGCGGCAGCTCGGCGCGGAGAATCCGGCACGGTGGCCGGACCGGCGTTGGTGGATCCTCCCCGCGTACTGGACGGACGCCCGCCTGTCGCAGGTTGCGGAGGTGTGGGACACCCCGACGGACGCGACGATCACGGCCCGGGTGCGTAACGCGTGCAGGGCGTACAACGCGTGGCACCCGCCGTACTCCTTCGCGATCGGTTACCACTCGGTGCTGTCGATGTTCAACAAGATGGACGGGGTGGGGGCGAACCCGCAGCCCCGAGCGATGATCCACCGACAGTGACGGGCACGTCGACGGCGGCTGAGGGGGCGGGCTGCACGTCGCGGTCGGCCCGCGCCCGCGACGCCAACAGCACGGGGATGCCGACGACCGGCACCAGCCACAACGCGATGTAGAGCCGATCGCCCTGGCTGGCGGCGGGGTGTGCTACCTGGGTGGCCAGTCCGGTGCCGGCCACGGCCAGGGTGAGCCAGGCCAGGGCGCGATCGTGGCGCAGTAGCGCCCACGCGCCTGCGGCCAGGCCGAGCAGGAGCCAAGGCGACCTCATCTCCTCCTGCATCCAGTGGGGCCAGAAGTTGAGGTTCAGCTCCGCCAGTCGCCGCCACGGGTCGCTGACGTCGGGGCGGGTGAAGTGGTCGGTGAACTTGTCCTGAAGTGTCTCCCCAGCGCCGGACAGGCCGAGCAGCTTGGCTGCCGCGAGGATGCCGACCGTGGCGGCGCCGCTGACGCCGACCAGCAGCCACGTCCCCGCGTGCCGGTGCTGCCGGGACGTGACCAGGATGAGCAGGGTTGCGGCGCACAGGGCAGCCGCCACCAGCAGCATCGTGGAGTGCCGCATCGTGGCCCCTACCGCCAGGGCGCCGGCCAGCAGTGCGGCCCCGGCTGCGGTGCGTCGCCGCAGCAGCCACCACGCGCCGAGCAGCGCGGCCACGGTGAGCGCCATCACCGGCCCCTCAGTGAGGGGGTAGGAGCCCCACCAGCCGATCGGCGACCCGTAGTAGGCGATCTGCCCGGCGACCGCCAGGTGCGGCGGCACGCCGACCTCCCGCAGCAGCCGGTAGATGAGCAGGCCGCCGATCGCGGTGCACAGCACGGACGTCGCCGCCAGCCCTGCGTTGACGCCGAGTATCGCCACGAGCGGGGCGGCGAGCAGCGGATAGCCCGGCCGGTCGGCGAAGATCGCCTCGTAGCGGGGGTCTTCGTCCGGTGTCAGCCCGGCCGGGTGCTGGGCGATGCAGGCGCGGGTGCGGGAGGCGAGCCGGGGAGGATCGTCCATGGTCATCGGGTCGACGGCCGCCTGGCGGGCAGCCCACCGGGCCTGCTCACTGCAGTAGGCCGCGACGGCTTTGCTCTGCGCGTCGGCGGTTGACTCACCGAGCAGCCCCAAGCTGGTCTCGGCGTACCGGTAGGTGTCGGCGGCCGGGCCGACAGCCGGCCTGAATGCGACCGCCCAGAGCACCACCCAAGCCAACGCCACGAGCAGCGGCAGCCAACGCCTCAACCTGATCATGAAACTCCCTTGTGGACATTGCAAGGGTCGGGAGTGTACCGGCCGACCGCCACGCGGTACTCCGTTGTACAACGAGAGAGGGGCCCCCATGCCATGACCCGCGCACCCGAGACCCTGATGACCGTGCGCCGGCTCCTGCTGGCGCACCTCGACGACTCGCCCGGCTCGGACGACCTGGAGGCGGCCGAGGTCGGCATCGTCGGCGATCCGGCTCACCGGGGCGGGTATCACTGCGGTGCCGACCGGGTCGTGACCAACGACTACTCCGTGACGGAGTCGACCCGGGACCGGGCCGGCCTGAGTGACTACGCCTCAGCCCTGGACGTCGGCCAGTTCAGCGTCCAGTCGGGCGGTCGGACCCATGACCTGCGCTCGTTCTCCGCCTGGTGTGTGCAGCAGTGCGCGGCCGACGCGGCCGACACGCGGGACATCAGGGAGATCATCTACTCCCCGGACGGCCGGACGGTCCGCCGGTGGGACCGCCTCGGCAAGCGCAGCACCGGTGACAGCTCGCACCGCTGGCACACGCACTTCAGCTTCTTCCGCGACTCCACCAAGGCGGGCCGGGACCAGACCCCGCTGTTCCGCCGCTACCTGACCAGCATCGGCCTGATCCGGCCGACCCCACCGGAGGTACCCGAGATGCAGCTCACCGACAGGATCCGCCGAGACACGGGCAACCCGGGCCGGACGGTCGACGACGTCCTGGCCGACCTCTCCAACCTCCGCAACTGGCTACTGTCGCCCCCCGGCACCAAGGTTCCCGGCGTGTCACCGGCCGCCGGATCGCCGCTGGCGGTCATGGTCGCCGCCGCCGGGCGCACCGCCGACGTCGACGAGCAGGCCGTGGCTGCGGAGCTTCTGCGCGTGCTGACCCCGGCGGCCATCGCCGCTGCGATCCCGCAGGCCCTCGCCGCCCAGGTCGCCGACGAGCTGGGCGCCCGGATCGCCGGCCAGCAGGGATAGCCGGTGGAAATCCCACCGGCACTGCTCGGCACCGGCGGGCCCGTCTCCATCCTGCTGTTCGTGGTCGGTTTGGTCCTCACCGGCCGGCTCATCGCCAGGTCCGTGCACGAGGACCGGATCAAGGACAAGGACGACCAGATCGCCAGCCTCCGCTCCACCTTGACGGTGCGCGACGAGCAGGTGCGGGTACGGGACGAGCAGACCACCAAGCTCCTCGCCCAGTCCGACCTGACCGTGCAGCTGCTCCAGTCGCTGGCGAGGGAGGCGGGCCGCGATGGCGATATGGCGTCGTAGGCGGCGGGAGCCGTCCCCGGAGACGGTCCAGGCGGCCGAGCAGCTCGCCGTGGCGCAGGAGGATCTGGCGGCGGCCCGCGCCGACGACGACCCGGTCGACCAAGTTGCCCGGCAGCTGCGGGAGCTGCGGCGACGCAACCACTTCGGCCCGATGATCACACGAGCACTGCGGGGGTCGAGATGAGAGAGGCCGGCACGGTGCTGGCGGCGGTGGGCTGCCTGGCCTGCCTGTACTTCGTGGCCGCCTACCAGCGGTTCACTGCCGGGGACTGGCGGCGGAACGCCGGCGGCCGGCACCTAATGGAGTTCACCGGCACCCTTGGCGTGCTGCTCGGCCTGATCGTGCTGGCCCGGTTCTGGCCGGACTACCCGGGTCGGGACCTACTCACGTTGGTCGTCTTCGCCGCGCTGGTCGGGCAGGTGGTGTGGCGGATCGTGCTGCTGCACCGCGCCCAGGACCACGACCGGGAGCCGGCCGACCGGCGGTAGCTCAGCGGCTCCGGTGCTCGTGCCGGTCCTGCGTCACCTGCCCGCACCCGTCACGCCGGCACCGCCACTGCCGACCCATCACCCCGCAGCCCTCCACTGGGCACCCGCCCCATCCCGGGGTGGTCTCCGGCTGCCCTGCCGCGTCGACGTGGCCGGCCGGGCACGGCTCCGGGATCTCCGCCCAACCGGCCGGGACCCGTCTGTATCGCACCACCCCACGACCGTACCCAGGAGGTACTGATGACCCAGATCCCCTCAATCGACTCGGCCCCGTCGGAGCCGCTGTTCACCGTCGGCGTGCTCACTGCGGCGGTGACCGCCGTGCTGGCGCTGCTGGTGGCGTTCGGCCTGCCGGTGTCCGACGGCCAGCAGTCGGCGATTCTCGGCCTGGTGGCCGTGCTCGCCCCGCTGGTGGTGTCGCTGGTGGGCCGGGGCCGGGTGTGGTCCCCGGCGACCGTGGCCCGGGTGGCGGCGCCGCGCCGGTAGGCTCTCCGCCGCAGTGCCGCCGGTGACGTCCCGGCCGGTACCGACCAAGCAGACAGCGGCCCCGCTCCCCTGGTGGGGCGGGGCCGCTTCGTGCTGTCCGGGGCCGGACTGCGTGCCGGTGGCCTGCCGACCGTGCCGCCCCACCTCCCGCAGGTGTGGCCGGCGGCCCGGAGGGTGGCCGCGCCGACCTCGCCAGGATGCCCGACGCGGGCCGAGCGCGACCCGGGCCTGTGGACAAGCCGGCGGGCTGTGGATAACGCCCTGATCATGCCCCGGATGTGGTACGGCCCCGGCCTCCCTGGTGGAGGTCGGGGCCGCAGTGCGTGCCCATCAGGCGGGGCCGTTGTCCAGGAGCCGCTGGAGGGCGGGGAGGCTCCGAACGGACATGCGGGTCGACGCCCAGAGTCGCCAGGCGCCGCCCTGCGCGCGGATGAAGCGCCCGCCCGAGCCCAGGCTGGTGGCGATGGTGAGCCCGCGGCCATCGGGGTGGGTCAGCTCGTGGTGGTACGTCCCGGCGCGCGGGTTGGGCAGGTGGCGGGTGATCTCGAACCCGGCGACGAGGGCGGCGTTGATGGCCTGCTCGGCCTTGGTCGGGGCGGGGGCGGTGGTCTGCACGGCGTGCTCCTCTCGGCGGTGCGGGGTGGGGCCGACCGGGTGGCCGGCCCCGGGGCGGTCAGGCCGCCTCGGCCAGGAGGCCGGCGGCCTCGGCGTCGGTCATGTCGGCCAGGGTGGCCCAGCGGGAGTCGATGAGGACCCGGCGGCGCTCGATCTTGAGGCAGGGCTTGCACAGCACGCTCTCGGCCAGCTCGGGGTCACGGGTGGCGTCGACGAGCTTCGCGCCGGGCTCGCCGCAAGCCTCGCAGTAGATCGTCATTTCCGTCTCCCCTTGTCGCTCCCGCTTTCTGTACCACAATAATAGGCAGAAGTGACCCGTCTCCGCAACCCTCCGGGGCAGATTTCTGTGGTACGTTTTTGGGCATGGAAGAGCAGTCGAAACCCCGCCGAGGACGCCCCGCCACCGGCGTCACCCCGAAACGCAACGTCCGCATCGGAGCGGCCTGGGACACCGCCGAGCAGCTCGCCGGTCAGCTCGGCCTCACCACGACCGCCTACGTCGAACAGGCGATCCGCGAGCACAACAGCCGCGTCGAGAAGAAGCTCCGCCAGGCCCCGGCCCGGCCTGAGCCGGCCCCGGAGTAGGAACGCGCTTTCCCGCCCCGTCCCCGCAACGCAAAGCGCCCCCGCACGGCTCCGGCCGGCGGGGGCGCTCTCGTGCGTCACGGGTTAGAGCGCCACCCAGACCGCCGCCCCGGCGAGCGCTAGGACCAGGACGACGCCGAGGATCCAGCCGGCGGCCTCCCGTGCCAGCCAGGCTGCCTCGGACAGCCAGCCGGCCGTCCAGGACCACGCCCAGGCGGCCCGCTCCCACCGCCGCGCCGCCTCCCAGGTGGCCAGGCTGCCGACAAACACCCCGGCCGCGAAGGCGATGACCACGACCTTCATGTCTCACGCTCCGTGTCTACTGCTGGGCGTACGGACCGTCCGCACACCCGCGTCCGTACGGCGTCCGTACGGCCTCCTATCTGGACCCGGCCCAGCCCGTACGGACCGTCAGGATCGTCCGTACGGGCTGGGCGGCGGTGACGTGCTGTGATCAGACCGGCTCGGGGACGCGGATCTTGTAGATGCCGTGTTCGGTCCGCTGGAGCACCGCGTCCGGTCCGCTGGACATCCGGCGCAGCTCCTTACCGACCCACGACGTGCCCTTGCCGGTCGCCTCCATCACGTCGCCCAGGTCGCCCGGGCTGACCTGGGTGTGCCCCTTGGCGTGCAGCCGGAGCAGGTAGTCGCGCATCCATGTCCGGGCTTCGTCGGCGCCCATCGGCGGGGTGCGGAGCTGCCCGAACGCGAGCCGCGGCATGTCGGCGGGGATTTCGATGGGCTGGGACGGGTCGACGTCGTCCGGTGGGTCGGTCAGGTCGAGGGCGGCGTTCAGCTCCCGCTCGTCGCCCTCGTCGGCCGGTGGGGTGGGCTGCTGGGGCGTCACGCCCTGGTCCTCTCGGCGGGGGGCGGGCACCGTACTGGTCGGCGCGGTGCTGGTGGGCCGGTACCGGGCAACCATGGCCGCTCGGTCGGCCTCGTCGACCAGGTAGGTGCGTCCGGGCATCACCCAGCGGGCCGGGTCGGTGCCGGGCACCTCGGCGTAGAGGCAGCCGGGCCGGTCGGTCTTCCACTCCCACGGCGCCGCACCGGCCCGCAGCGTCCGTTCGGCCAGGGCCATCTCCGCGTCGTCGGCGGACTCGACACCCAGGCACAGCGACCCGGCGATGTTCGCGCGGGCGCTGGTCGGGAACCGGTCGTACGAGGCGCGCTGCAAGCCGAACAGCAGGCTGATGCCCACCGACCGGCACTCCTCGGTCAGGTCGGTGATGGTCTTGTTCCCGGCGGACACCTGCGCGGCCTCGTCGATGACCGCCACCCGGTAGCGCAGGCCCTGCCGCCCGGCCTCCGGCGTCCACTGCTTGAACTTCCGGTCGCCGAGCCACTTCGCTCGCCGCGCCACGTCCTGGTGGAGCGCGTCGAGCATGTCCTCGACCTCGTCCTCGGTGGTGGCGATCCGGGTGGCACCGCACCGCAGCCACTCCGGCAGCTGGGGCCCCTTGCGCGGGTCCCCGAACCACAGTTCCGCGTCGTACCGAGAAAGCACCTCGGCGGCGAGGGTGAGCAGCAGTTCCGTCTTCCCTGCTCCGGACATGCCGACGACCAGGTAGTGGGCGGCGTTGCGGGCAGCGGCGTGGTCACCGGGCAGCCAGATCAGCAGCGGCTCCCCGTCCTCCATCACGCCCAGCTCGATCGGCGCGGCAATCGACTCGCCCGGGGCGGACAAGCCCGGCCACGGCTTGGCGGTGCGGAGCTGGTCGACGGGCACGACCTCGACTCGGCCGCGCTGGGCCGAGTCGGGGTCGGCGATGACCCGCACCGCCGTGGGGGCCACGTCCAGGGCTGACGCGAGGGATTCCCGGTCGCCGGCCAGCTCGCTGATCGGCTTGCCCGGTTCCATTCGCACCGGCATGGCTGCCTTCGCCCCGACGATCTGGGTGCGGCCGAGGCGGGCGCCGCGCAGGCTCTTCACCGCCTCGGCCAGGCCACCGCCCGGCTCCGCGCCCTCGCCGGTCTCGCCGGCCGGCCCGGAGCGCATGAGCCGCACCACAGCCATCGCGATGGACGCGGTGGGCATGCCGAGCAGCCACATGTCCAGCCACGGCGACGACCACGGGGCGGCGATGGTGGCCCCGATCGCCCAGATGCTGCCGGCGACGCAGGTGGTGGTGGCCACCGCCCGGCGGACGATGCCGCGGGCGGCGGCGGCCCGCCAGGTGAGGCCGGTCAGCGCGGTCCCGGCGAGGGTGAGTCCGGCGGCTGCTGCGCCGATGGCGGTCGGGTTGTCGCCCCACCGCCAGTGCGCCAGGCCGGTGCCGACGGCCAGGCCGACCGAGCTGATCGGGGTGACCAGGTACGGCCAGAGCGGCACCTTGACGGTGTGCACGCTGGGGACGCCGTCGTAGCCGGCGTTGCGGGGCATCCGCGTAGTGGTCTTCGCCATGAGGTTTTCCTCCTTAGGCCTTGAACTTGAAGTCGCTGCGGCGGGTGCGGTGCCCGACGGCCTCCAGCTCCGGCAGGTATACGGCCTGGAAGCGGGACGCGGCGGTGACCATGTAGCGGGAGGCGATGACGAGCGCCTCGGAGGACTGCTGGATGGGCCGGGCGACCTGCCGGGCGCGGGCCCGGCCGGTCATACCGCCGACCGGCCCCCGGGAGATGGCCCGGAGGCGGGCGTCCAGCTCGGACGCGCAGATGCCGAGCTCCAGGGCGCCGGCGTGGAGGATGCGGCGGGAGTGCTCGCACCACTCCAGCAGGGCAACGTTGTCGGTGAGCGCGTCGGCGCCGGTGAGGAACGACCGGGTGCTACCGCTGCTGGGGGGTGGGGTGGGCTGCGTCATGGGTGTGCCTCTCTATCGGCTGGTGAGTCGGGTGAGCCAGGCAGGCGGGGCGTCGGGGCCGACGTAGGAGAGCCGGCCGGTGAGCCGCAGGGCCTCGATGCGGGCGAAGCCGGCCCGGTTGGCGCGGGTGGTGTGGCCGGGGCAGTCGTGCCGGGCGGGGCAGGTGCCGGCCTGGTGCCGGTAGTGCAGGCGCGGCGCGCGGCGGAGCGCGGCCAGCAGCCGGGCCCGCCACCGCCCGGTCACAGCCGGACCGGGCGGGTCAGCGGGCGGATGCCGGCGCGGCGGGCCTCGGCGACCCGGTGGATGACCTGGCCGAGGTCGGCGGCGGGGATGGCGATGTCGCGGCCGGCGAGCCGGCGCAGCGGCGAGTCCGGGGGCACGGTGCCGGTAACCCGGTAGGGAGCGGTCATGATGGGTGGTGCCTCTCTGTGAGGTGCGGGGCCCGGCCGGTGATGTCGAGTCGGTGGCCGGGCCACCGCGTTGGGTGGGTCAGCTGCGGTCCGCCAGTCGGATGCACGGGTCGCACAGGTAGAGGCCCGTGCCGGGGACTGCCTCGCGGGCGGGGGTGCCCCCGCAGTGGCTGCACTTCATGACTGCTCCTCAGTGGTCTTGGTCCGCTCGGCGCGGACCAGGTTGATGGCGGTCTGGGCGTCACCGGCGCTGCTCCAGCCCATCCGGTCCATGACCGTCCGGCGGCCCGGGATGTCGCCCCGGTAGGCCCGCTTGAGGTCGCGGACCATGTCCCGGATCCGGGGCGGGATCTCGCCCCCGGCGGCCGGGCTGACCGGCCGGGCGCGGTCCACGCGGGCGGTGGTCCGCTGCGCCGGAGTGGTCCGGGTGGCGGGCACAACCGCGCTGGTCGCGGGCTGGTCCACCGGGGCCGGGTTGGTCCGGGCGTGGACCAGGTCGCGGGGCTCGGTCTGGTCCACCGCGCTGGTCCGGACCGGACTGGCCGGCTGGCCCACCGGAGCGGTCCGGATCTGGTCCGCGATGCTGGACCGCATCTGGACCAGCCCGTTGGACCACTGCGGCTCCGCCGGGGTGGTCCGGGCGTGGTTTAGTCCGAACGCCCTGGCGTGGTCCACCCGGAGCCGATCGGTGGCTTGGCGCATCACCAGCCGCAGCTCGTCCATCAACTGCCGCTCGGTGTCGGTCGGCTGGTCGTCGGCGCGGAACAGCTCCCGCTCGGCGTTCAGGGTCAGCAGCAGTTGCTCGCGGGCCGCGGCTACGTCCGCCCGGTCAGCCGACTTGGTGAGCCGCTGCACCTTCTGCCGCGCGGCGACGAGCGGGTCCGCCCGCTTGCGCCACCGGGACGCCTTGGCCGGCTCGGCAGGGCGGTTCTTCGCCGCCTCCTCCTGGGCGCGCAGCTCAAGGCCGGCGTCGACCAGGGCGACGATGCGTCGCTGCCGGTAAACGTCACTGAGGTCGTCCGCTGCGCCCGGCTTGAGTAGGCCCAGCCACACACCGACCCGCTGCGGCGTCAGGATCCAGTTGGACTCCTGGCGCTCGCCGCCAAGCTTCTCCCGCAGGTCGTCGAGCAGGTCCGCCCACCACTGGCCAGCGACCAGCGCGGGAGCGGCGAGCCGGACACCGAACTCAGCGGCGTTCGGCGCGTTGAGAGACGCGATGACGCCCGAGCCGAGGGCGATGGACCAGACCATGACGCCGTAGACGCCGGGCCTCTTGCTCTTGGCGACCTTGGCCCGGGCCCGGCGCGCGGACCGCATCATGGCCAGTTCCGCGAAGGCGAAGAGCAGGAGCGCCTTGTCGGGGCCGAAGTGCATCCGCTCGGTGGCGACCTCCCACATGCCCTCGGCGGAGAGCGCGATGGCGATGACGACGGCGGCGGCGTCGCAGAAGCGGCCGAAGACGTCGGCCTTGCCCTTGAGCCGCTTGCGAACCCACCAGCCCAGGGCGGACAGCGTGAGCATCGCTACGCCGGCTGCGGTGATCACCACGGTGCGGTGGTCCTCGGCGAGGGTCAGCACCTGGCGGAGGTCGTCGATCGTCATGCCGCCCATCATGGCGCTTCTGGCGCTTCTGGCGCAACTGTCGCGTCTGAACTAGCGTGTCGGGCGTGGCTATGAGTGGCGCGACTGGCGTGAGATCATCCCGAGGGAGACGCCGTCGGATCGGGGAGCGCAGGGTGAACAGCAGCGTGTGGATCAGCCCGAAGGAGGCTGCCGAGTTGCTGGAGATCTCTGAGCGCACCGTGCAGCGATCTCTCCAGGACGAAGACCAGCGCGCCCGGGAGTGGGGTGCCGAAGGTGAGGGCTGGCGGTACAAGCCGCTGTCTACACGGGGTCTGTATCAGCTCCGACGAACGGTGGTCGAGCGGAAAGCCGGCCGGCCCGAGCAGTAGCCCCTGGCGCAGCACCGCCCTCGACCGCGCTGGTCAGGGGCTTAACAATGGCCGTGATTTTATTACGCGCATCCTTAACGCAGTGCCGCCCCCGACCGCGTTGGTCGGGGGTGTTGTCGTCTCCGGGCCGGGTCAGGCCCGCACCCGCCCCGGGGCCACCGCGCGCCGCGGCTGAGAGCGGGCCACCGGCGGTGCCGGCCGCTGCACGTGCAGCCCGGCCCGCTGGACGTACACCTCCCGCCGGGCGACCGCCTCACCGGACGGCCCGAGCACGTACCCGGTCAGCCAGATCCACCCGTGGTACGTCGGCAGGTCGGGCACCGACACGATGCGGAAGGTGAGTGCCCGGTCTCCGGCGAACTGGACGCTGGCGCACCCGTCGACCCGGATCACCGCGCCGGGCCGCAGCTCCCCCGGTGCGGCACTGGCCGGATGCCCGGAGGTCACCGCAGCATCCCGATGACGGCGGCGGCCACGACCAGGGCGACGCAGATCCAGCCGGCCACGTACTGGCGGCGGGTCAGGGCCGGCGAGGGCTCCGTGGGCGGCTGGGGGATGGTGTCGCCGTCGGGCTGCGGCGGCCGACCGTGCGCCGCGGGGCGCGCGGGCGGGAGCGGGCCGGTGTGCGGGCGCTCGTCCATCGGTGCCTCCATCGCGGGGGAGGATCACCGGGCGGAGCAGCACGGGGGTGCAGCCCCACCCAGCTCACCGACCATATACGGATATCCGGTTCGCCCCGTACACGCATATGCGGCGGCGTGTCCGTACCGTCCGCACCGTGATCATCAGGTCCTCAAGGGACCCCGCCTACCAGCAGCTCGCTGACCTGCTGCGCGCGGACATCGCCACCGGCAGGATCCCCCCGGGCGGCACGTTGCCGTTCGAGAAGCGACTGGCGCAGGAGTACGGCCTCGGGCGGCAGACGGTCCGGGCGGCCCTCGACGTATTGCGCCGCGAGGGGCTCGTCACGACCGAGCGCGGATACGGTACGCGGGTGGTCGAGCAGCAGGAACGCCAGGTAATCCGGGTGCCGCGGGGTGCGCTGATCCGATTCCGAATGCCCACCGAGGCGGAGCGGGCCGAGCACGGCATTGAGGCCGGCAGCGTGGTGCCGGTGGCCGACGTGTGGCTCGGCGGCCGACTGCGCGGCACGTATGTGGGTGACCGCACGGACTTGACCACTGCCTGATCGGGCGGCTGCGGCCTCCGGTCGACTACACAGCGCCCCCGCTTGATCGCCGATCAGCGTCGATTGGTTATGTCGAGTCAACCATTCCCGCTGTCGGCAATTTGCATTTGGCGAATTGTCTTCGGATTCATACCGTAATCAATGGTAGCGAATCGCTATTACCCGCCAGTAGGTATTGATCGCTGGGGTGGCGATCCTGATCAGGGTGCGACACCATGGGCGTCCGGTCTGATCCACTAGGCCGGGTCGATGCCACTGGGGGGAGGCAGCGTGACACCAGCCCGCATGATCGCCCGCGCCGCCCTGGTGTGCGCCGCCGCCAGCGCCGCCTGGTGCACCTGGGCCAGCCTGGACGACTCCGCGGCCCGCGCCGACGACCGGCCCGCCCACCACGCCACCGCCGACCGTCCCGAGGGCCTGCTGCCCGAGGTGCTGGCGCCGGTCCGCAAGGTGGTCGCCGCAGTGACCGCGCCCGCCACGCCGCCGCCCGCACCGCCAGCCCGCGCCGAGCCACCGGCCACCCCGCCGAGCCCGCCTGCGGACCGCACCCCGCCCGCCGACCCAATCGGCCAGGTGGTCGGCGACGTCGGCGACGTCCTGGAGGACGTCACCGAGACCGTCGACACCGTGGTCGACGAGGTGCTGCCCGTCGTGCCGCCCATCACCCCGGTCGTGGACGCGGTCACTCCCGAGGTCACCCCGACGCCAACCCCGCCCGCACCCTCACCGGCCCCGCCGACCAGCACCCCGGCACCGGTGGTCGAGCCCCCGGTGACCACCCTCCCGGCGACCGACGCATCCCCGCTGCCCGGCGGGGAGGCCATCACCGCACCGCCACCGCCCGCCGAGCCCGTGGTCGTCGCGCTGCCCGTGGCCGGCGACCCCGAGCCGGCGCCCACCGACGAGCCGGCCGTCGACGAGCCCGCCCGCTGGACCGACGCCGACCCGGACCCCTGCGCGGCCCGGCCCACCCGCACCCCGGCCCGCGACCGCGGCCCGCTGGCCGGCACCCCGGGCCTACCCACCCTCGCGCCGGCCGGCCCCGGCTGCCCCGGCGCACCCGGAGGCCCCGGCAGCGAGGACGTCACCAGCCTCACGGTCAAGCCCCCACGGGGTGGCACCGAGCAGATGATCGCCGACGCCGCACAGGCTGCCGCCGATCAGGCCCTCGCCCGGCTCGGCCAGCTCCGCCCCCGGTCCGACCTCCCCGCCGCCGGGCCCGCGCAGCACATCGACCCGCGGCCTGCCTGATCCGGCCCACCCACCACACTGGTGGTGGAGATGGTGCCGGCCGCCCGGTGAGCGCCCGGCTGGAGGCCCCGAACCTCCGACCCCTCGCACAGACCAGCACCGATCGGAGCTGCCCCCCATGATCAACCGCAAGACCTGCAAAGCGTCCAACCGGCTGCTCGTCCTCACCGGGCTCTGCTGGATGGCCACGATCGCGCTGGCGGCCCTCGACTGGCACGGTGCGGTGACCGGCCGCACCTTTGCTCTGGCTGCCCTGGCGGGCGCCGCCACCACGGCCACCATCATCATCAACAGCCGACAGGTGGGCACCGCCTCGACCCGGGTTGTCACCGTCGCGGTGGCCCGTGCGCCCCGAGAGTCCTTCTGGCGCGGGTACGAGGCCCGCGGCGAGGACATGGCGGCCACCAGCGTTGACGACACCATCGACTTGGCGTCCTTCAGGCGCTGAGCCCGTTGCGCCGCCCGTTGCACAAGGCGTTGCAGTACCGCATATGGCACTGATTGGCACTGACTGGCATTTGCGCTCCTAGCAGGGGAGGGGCGATCACTGATGCCAGTCAGTGCCAGCCCGTACCATCCATGTCGATCAACTCGTAATGCGTAGGTCGACGGTTCGATTCCGTCAGGCGGCTCGG
>NZ_JBIRTH010000017.1:0-51875 GCF_044334565.1 Micromonospora sp. NPDC020750 | reverse complement strand
CCACTACATCAGCGTCGTCGGCTACCGCGACAACGGGCATGTCGTGAAGATCGCCGACTCCGCCAACCCCGCCCAGGCCAGCTACGACATCACCGTCGACAACCTCGCCGACTGGATCGCCACCCGCGGCTACGCCACCTCCTGACCCACCCACAAACGACAAGGGCCGGCCCCCACCCGGGGAGCCGGCCCTTTCGTCGTACGAGGGAAACGTGTCGTCGGGCGTCAGCCGCCGGAGTCGGCCAGCTCCGCGCCCTCGGGCACGGTGTCGTCGTCCCGGCTGGCCAGCCAACCCTCGGGGAGGTAGACCTTGCCCGGGGAGTTCGTCCGGCCGCGCGGCTGGCCGAGCGTCGCCACCGGGAACGGCTCCGCCGGGTCGAGCTTGCCGAGCAGGTCGTCGAGCTGGGCCAGGCTGTCGATCATGGCGAGGGAGCGGCGCAGCTCGCTGCCGACCGGGAAGCCCTTGAGGTACCAGGCGACGTGCTTGCGGAAGTCTGTGCAGCCGTCCCGCTCGCCCCTGGCCGGGTTCCGCGCCCCCGCCACGAACTGGTCGACCAGCAGCTCGGCGTGCCGGCGCATGGTCACCGCCACCTCTCCGAGGGTGGGCAGCCGCCGCTCCGGCCGCCCGTCGAACGCGGCCTCCAGATCGGCGAAGAGCCACGGCCGGCCCAGGCAGCCACGCCCGATCACCACCCCGTCGACCCCGGTGTGGGCGACCATCCGCAGCGCGTCGTCGGCCTCCCAGATGTCGCCGTTACCGAGCACCGGCACGTCGAGGGTCTGCTTGAGGGTGGCGATCGCGTCCCAGTCGGCGGTGCCCGAGTAGCGCTGGGCGGCCGTACGCCCGTGCAGGGCGACCGCCACGACTCCGGCGTCCTGGGCGGCGAGCCCGGCCTCGACGTACGTCAGGTGGTCGTCGTCGATGCCCTTGCGCATCTTCACGGTGACCGGGACCCCGGCGGGCGACGCGGCGTCCACCGCGGCCTTCACCAGCCGGGCGAAGAGCCGACGCCGCCAGGGCAGGGCCGACCCGCCGCCCCTGCGGGTGACCTTGGGGACCGGGCAGCCGAAGTTCAGGTCGATGTGGTCGGCGAGGTTGCGCTCCACCACGATCCGCACGGCGGCGGCGGTGATCTCCGGGTCGGTGCCGTAGAGCTGGAGGCTGCGCGGCCGCTCGTCGTCGCCGAAGGCGATCATGCGCAGGGTCTTCGGGTTCCGCTGGACCAGCGCGATCGTGGTGATCATCTCGCAGACGTAGATGCCACCGCCCTGCTCCCGGCAGAGCCGGCGGAACCCGACGTTGGTGATGCCGGCCATCGGCGCGAGCACCACCGGCGGCCACACCTGGTGCCGCCCGAGGGTCAACGGACGCTGCGCGGGCAGGATCGGGGCGGTCACCGGACAAGTGTACGGGGCCCCGACCGGCACGTTTCCGCGCCGGCCGAGGCCCCGTGGACGGTGCTCAGCAGCCGGGGAGGCGCTCGATCAGGTAACGCTCGACCTGGTCCAGGGAGATCCGCTCCTGGGCCATGGTGTCCCGGTTCCGCACGGTCACCGCGTCGTCGTCGAGGGTGTCGAAGTCGACCGTCACGCAGAACGGGGTGCCGATCTCGTCCTGGCGGCGGTACCGGCGGCCGATGGCCTGCGAGTCGTCGAACTCGACCACCCAGCGCTTGCGCAGGTCGGCGGCGAGGCCCTTGGCCTTCGGGGAGAGCGCCTCGTTGCGGGACAGCGGCAGGACCGCCACCTTGACCGGCGCGAGCCGGGGGTCGAAGCGCATGACGGTGCGCTTGTCCACGCCGCCCTTGGTGTTCGGGGCCTCGTCCTCGTCGTACGCCTCCAGCAGGAACGCCAGCACCGCGCGGGTGAGGCCGGCGGCCGGCTCGATCACGTACGGCATCCAGCGCTCGCTCTTGCCCTGGTCGAAGTACGACAGGTCGACGCCGGAGTGCTTGCTGTGCGTGGACAGGTCGAAGTCGGTGCGGTTGGCGATGCCCTCCAACTCGGCGAACTCGCTGCCGCCGAACCGGAACCGGTACTCGATGTCGACGGTGCGCTTCGAGTAGTGGGAGAGCTTCTCCTTGGGGTGCTCGTAGAAGCGCAGGTTCTCCTCGGACAGCCCGAGGTCGAGGTACCAGTTCCAACGCTCGGAGAGCCAGTACTCGTGCCACTGCTCGTCGGAGCCCGGCTCGACGAAGAACTCCATCTCCATCTGCTCGAACTCGCGGGTACGGAAGATGAAGTTGCCCGGGGTGATCTCGTTGCGGAACGACTTGCCGGTCTGCGCGATGCCGAACGGCGGCTTCTTGCGGGCGACCGTCTCCACGTTCTTGTAGTTGACGAAGATGCCCTGGGCGGTCTCCGGGCGCAGGTAGTGCATGCCCTCGTCGCTCTCCACCGGGCCGAGGTAGGTCTTCATCAGGCCGTTGAACATCTTCGGCTCGGTGAAGGTGCCCTTGTTGCCGCAGTTCGGGCAGTTCAGCTCCGACAGCGAGGCCAGCGGCTTGCCGTGCTTCTCGGCGTACGCCTCCTCCAGGTGGTCGGCCCGGAACCGCTTGTGGCAGGACTGGCACTCCGTCAGCGGGTCGACGAACTCGGCGATGTGGCCGCTGGCCTCCCAGACCTTGCGGGAGAGGATGACCGCGGAGTCCAGGCCGACGACGTCGTCGCGCTGCTGGACCATGGTCTTCCACCACTGCCGGCGGACGTTCTCCTTCAGTTCCACGCCGAGCGGACCGTAGTCCCACGCCGACCGGGTGCCCCCGTAGATCTCACTGGAGGGGAAGACGAAGCCCCGGCGCTTGGCGAGGCTGACGACGGCGTCGATACGGTCGGCTGGCATGTTTCCTCCTACGCCGGCTGGCGGTCGGCGGGGGCGAGATGTGGATGGATCGGTCGGTTCGGGGACAACGGTACGACCGTACGGGCCCCGGGCCCAGCAGAATACCGGGGGCGGGGCCGGCCACCCCCGCGAGCCTCCGTTCGGCCAGCGGGGGCGGGTGGTCAGCTCACCCCGCACACCTCCATGGCCCCGGTCTGCCCGTCGGCGGCGAGGGTGACCTCCTGGTGGCCCCGGTTGCCGCCGCTGAAGGTGACAGACACCGGGGCGGTGAGGGTGGTGGGGTCCACCTCGCCCACCCGGTACGAGTCGATCTGCGGTTCGGCGGCGACCCGACGCTCGAACTCCGCCCGGGACTCGCGGCGCTGCGCGTCGTCGCAGAGCGTGTCGTACGACCTGCCGTACTTCCGCTCGACCAGCCCCTGGTAGTAGTCATCGGTCACCGCGCGGCCCTGCTCCCGCACCGCCTGCACGTTGCTGATCAGCAGGCCGACCACGGCCGCCCCGCCCCCGCCGCAGCAGAGCAGCACGGCCAGCGCCCCGACCCCGAGGCCGAGCCAGAGCCGGGCGCTGCGCCCCTCGGTCGGGGGCGCCACGAACGGCGGGGCCACCCCTGGGCCGGCCGGGGGCGCGGGCACCCCGGGCTCCAGGTGCGGCGGCGGCTCGTCCGGCCCGGGCGCCATGGGGTACGAGGGTGGACCGGCCGGTCCGGGTGCGGTCATAGGTGCAGGGTAGTGCCCGGCGACTCAGCGGTACGGGGCAGCGGCCCGATCACTGGGGTTCACCTCGACCGCCCCGCCGGGGGCCGCGGCGGCCAGCGCCTCGTATGCGGACGGCTCGTCGAGCGACTCGGCCAGCAGCGGCGTGGCGTGCACCTTGACGTCGAACCCGCCCAGTGCCCGCCGGTAGGCCCCGACGGACTCCCACTCGGTGACGAGACACCAGTGGCGCGGGTCGTCCAACGCCCGGAGCAGCTCCCCACGCAGGTAGCCGGGGCGGGTTGCGAGCGCAGCCAGGGCGGCGTGCGCGCGTTCGGTGAAGGTGGGGGCGACGTCCTCGTCGACCACGAACCGGTTGGTGACCAGCACCGGGTCCTCCTCGTAGAGTCTGTGGGATGCAGCGTACGCAGCGCACCTTGCTGGGCCGGTTGGCCCGGGCGAACCCGACGACGATCTTCCTGGTCACGCTGGCGCTGGTGCTGGTGGCGCTGTTCACCCCGGGCGTGGTCGGCGGGATGCTGCTGCTGGCCCTCGCCGCCGCCCTGGTCGCGCTGCTGCTGACCACGTGGGCGGTGCAGGCGCCGGCCACCCGGGTGATCCGGCTGGTGATGCTCACCCTGCTGGTCACCGCGGCGCTGACGAAGCTGCTCTGACCACCGCGTCGCGGCGAACCGGCCCGTCCGAACGGGGCACTATCAGACACCCCGCTCGCATGCAAGCATGCGTTTTTGACAATCAATTTCGTTGTCACGGAGAGTTGGGGCATGAAGCTCCGCCGCTCCACCGCACGTGCCCTGGCCGCAGCGACCGCCCTGATAGCCCTCGGCACCCTCACCGCCTGCGCGGAGGACGGCGCTGGCGCAGACCCGCAGCGGGTCGACGTGGCCGCCGCCTTCTACCCGCTCCAGTTCGTCGCCGAGCGGATCGGGGGCGACGCGGTCCGGGTGACGAACCTGACCAAGCCCGGCGCCGAGCCGCACGACCTGGAGCTCACCCCCCGCCAGGTCGGCGAGGTGAACCAGGCCGAGCTGATCATCTACCTCAAGGGCTTCCAGCCCGCGGTGGACGAGGCGGTCGAGCAGAACGGCGGCGACCGGGCCTTCGACGTCACCGGGGTGCAGCCGCTGCTGGCCGGGAACGCCGGCGGGCACGACCACGACGGTGAAGAGGCCGGACACGGGGGCGGGGAGGAGGGCGGCGGCCAGGACCCGCACCTGTGGCTCGACCCGACCCGGCTGGCCACCGTCGGTAACCGGCTCGCCGAGCGGCTCGGTCAGGTCGACCCGGACCGCGCCGCCGACTACACCGCCCGGGCGGGCGCGTTGCGCGCCGAGCTGGAGACGCTGGACGCCGAGTTCGCCGCCGGGCTGCGGACCTGCCAACGCCGCGAGCTCGTGGTGAGCCACACCGCGTTCGGTTACCTGACCGAGCGCTACCGGCTCGACCAGGTCGGCATCACCGGGCTGGCCCCGGAGAACGAACCCTCCCCGCAGCGCCTCGCCGAGGTCGCCCGGGAGGCCCGGGAGCATCAGGCCACCACGATCTTCTTCGAGACCCTGGTCAGCCCGAAGGTCGCCGAGACCATCGCCCGCGAGGTGGGGGCGAAGACCGCGGTGCTCGACCCGCTGGAAGGCCTGTCCGCCGATCACGGCGGGGACTACCTTTCGGTGATGCGCACCAACCTGGCGACCCTGCGGACGGCGTTGAGCTGCTCGTGAACGCGCCTGTCATCACCGTCACCCGGGGGACGGTCGGCTACGACGGCCGCCCGGTGCTGCGCGACGTCTCACTGACCGTCACCGCCGGCGAGGTGGTCGCCGTGCTCGGCGCCAACGGCTCCGGCAAGTCCACCCTGATCCGCGCGGTGCTCGGGCTGGTCCCGCTGCACGCCGGGTCGGTCTCGCTCTTCGGCGTCCCGCTGCGCCGGTTCCGGCAGTGGCAGCGGATCGGGTACGTCCCGCAGCGCCTCGGCGCCGGCGGCGGCGTCCCGGCCACCGTCCGCGAGGTGGTGGCCTCGGGCCGGCTCGCCCGCCGGGGCGTGCTGCGCCCGCCGGGCCGGGCCGACCGGGCGGCGGTCGACGCCGCGCTGGCCGCTGTCGGCCTGGCCGACCGGGCCGGCGACCCGGTGGCCACCCTCTCCGGCGGCCAGCAGCAGCGCACCCTGATCGCCCGGGCCCTGGCCGGCGAGCCGGAGTTGCTGGTCCTCGACGAGCCGACCGCCGGGGTCGACGCCGCCAGCCAGGAGGCGTTCGCCGGGGCGCTGCACGGCTTCGTCGACGGCGGCGGGACGGTGCTGCTGGTGGCCCACGAGCTGGGGCCGCTGCGACCGCTGATCACCCGGGCCGTGGTGGTGCACCACGGTGGGATCGCCCACGACGGCGCGGTCCCCGAGCCGGCCGGCCACCACGCCGATCCCGACCACGACCACGTGCACCCGCACGGACCCGACGAGCCCGCTGGGCTGTGGAGCAGTTGAGCATGGAGCTTTTCCAGTACCCGTACATGCAGCGCGCCCTGATCGGCGCGCTGGTCATCGGCCTGGCCGCCCCGGCGCTCGGCATCTACCTGGTGCAGCGCCGGCTGGCCCTGATCGGCGACGGGGTCGGGCACGTGGCGCTCACCGGCGTCGGCGCCGGGCTGCTGCTCAACCGCTCCCCGGTGCTGGTGGCCGTGGTCGTGGCGACGCTCGGCGCGATCACCATCGAGCTGGTCCGGGCGCGTGGACGCACCTCGGGCGACCTCGCGCTGGCGCTGCTGTTCTACGGCGGGATCGCGGGCGGGGTGACGCTGGTCGGGCTCTCCGACGCCACCAGCGCGAAGCTCAACGCGTACCTGTTCGGGTCGCTGACCACCATCTCGCCGCAGGACCTGACCACCATCGTGGTGCTCGGCGCGGCGCTCCTGGTGACCATGCTGGCACTGCGCCCGGCGCTGTTCGCGGTCTGCCACGACGAGGAGTACGCCCGGGTCGCCGGGCTGCCCGTGCGGGCGCTGAACATGCTGCTCGCGGTCGGCACCGCGGTCACCGTGACGATCGCCATGCGGGCCGTCGGGGTGCTGCTGATCAGCGCTCTGATGGTGGTACCGGTGGCCACCGCCCAGCAGGTCACCCGGGGCTTCCGCAGCACGATGGCCGCGGCGATGACGCTCGGGCTGTTCGCCGCCGGCTCCGGGGTCTGGGTGGCCGCCAACGCCGACACCGCCCCCGGCGCGTCCGTGGTGCTGCTGGCGATCGCCTCGTTCCTCGTCGTCGCGGTCGCCGGCGCCGGCTGGCGGGCGGTGCGCCGACGCCGGACGACGGCCGGGACGGCGGTCGTCGAGCCGCCCGAAGTGGTGCTTCGGTGATCCTGGGCCCCGACGGCCCGATGGGATTGGTTACCGTTACAAGGTGACCGGCGGATCAGGATACGAGGCGTACGAGGACGCCGGTGAGCTGCTGCGCGCCCTCGCGGCCCCGATCCGGCTGGCGATCGTGAGCGAACTGGCGCAAGGTGAACGGTGCGTGCACGAACTGGTGGAGAAGCTCGGGGCGACGCAGCCGCTGGTCTCCCAGCACCTGCGGGTGCTGCGGGGGGCCGGCGTGGTCCGTGGCTCCCGGCGCGGTCGGGAAATCGCGTACGCGCTGGTCGACGAGCACGTCGCGCACATCGTGGCCGACGCGGTCAGCCACGCAGGGGAGGCATCGTGACCGAGGGGAACCCCGTCCGGAACACCCGGCAGCGCTCGGCGGTGAGCGCGCTGCTCGCCGAGGTCGAGGGGTTCCACAGCGCGCAGGACCTGCATGCCATGCTCCGCGAACGCGGCGAGCGGGTGGGGCTGACCACCGTCTACCGCACCCTCCAGGGGCTCGCCGACGCGGGCGAGATCGACGTGATGCGCCCGCCCGGCGGCGAGCACCTCTACCGGCGGTGCAGCGAGGGCCACCACCACCATCTGGTCTGCCGGGCCTGCGGGCGCACCGTCGAGGTGGCCGGGCCGACCGTGGAGGCCTGGGCGGAGCGGGTGGCGGCGCAGCACGGGTACGCCGACGTCAGCCACACCCTGGAGATCTTCGGCACCTGCCCGGCCTGCGCCGGCTGACCCCGCCCGGCAGCCCCTCGCCCCACGGCCCGGCCGCCGTACCGCGCCGGCCGGGTCGCGTCCGCGCCGGCCGGGAAAACCGACCCGTGCCGGGCGGGTCGGGCCGTGGCACGCTGTCCGGCGTGAAGATCTACGCCGATCGCTTCCCGACCGCCGTCCGCCAGTTCCTGACCGACCTGCTCGTCGCCGTCTGGGTGTACGCCGCGATCCGCTTCGCGCTCTGGGTGCACGACCTGGTGCAGAAGCTCGCCGTACCCGGACAGAAGCTGGAGGGGGCCGGCGGCGGCCTCGCCGACAACCTGGCCGACGCCGGCGGCAAGATCCGCCGGGTGCCGCTGGTCGGCGACGAGCTGACCGCCCCGTTCGCGAAGGCCGCCGATGCCGCCCGGGCGATGGCCGAGGCGGGCCGGGACCAGCAGGAACTGGTCGGCCAGCTCGCCCTGGCGCTCAGCATCGCGGTGCTGGTGTTCCCGCTCGGCCTGGTGCTGTTCGGCTGGCTGCCGCTGCGGCTGCGTTGGATGCGACGGGCCGCCTCGGCCAAGGCGCTGGCCGCCGTCCCGGCCGGGCGGGACCTGCTGGCCCTGCGGGCGCTGGCCGGTCAGCCGATCGGCAAGCTGACGCGGATCGCCCCGGACGTGGCCGATGCGTGGCGACGCGGCGACGACGCCACGGTCGAGGCGCTCGCCGCGCTGGAGCTGCGCGGACTCGGGCTCCGGGGTGGCCGCTAGGGTGGTCCGGTGCTCTACTTCCTGATCGTCGTCGCCGTGCTGCTGCTGGCCTACGCCGTCGTGCTGGTCAGCTTCGTCCGCCGGGGCCGCAAGATACCGCCGGCGGCGTACCTGGTGCTGGCGGCGCTCAACGGGCTGATCCTGGCCGCCGTGCTGGCCTGGGCCATCGCCCGGTGAGCCCGCGCCGGCCCGGGGCGCGCCGCTCCGGACGGGCCCCCTGCCGTGCCACGGGCATCGGCAGGGGACCCTCCCTCGTCACTCGGGGCGGGGGATGCGGCGGCGGACGTCCTGGGCGGTGGACGGGCCGGGGGTCCAGCGGGCCACCCAGGGCAGGTCGGCCGGCGGGGTGATCACCCCGTCCTCCAGGGCCGCGTACCGACCGTCGAGGATCCGCTTCGCCGCCGCCACGTCGACGGAGTCGGTGTTCGCCCACAGGCCGGTGAACAGGGCGTCGACCCGCAGCCGGGCCTGGCGGCAGAAAAGGTCGGCCAGCTCGACGTTCTCCGGGCGGGTGTCCTTCTCCGCGTACGCCCGGACGCAGACCGCGGACATCGCGAACAGCTCCACGCCGATGTCCACCACCCGGCCGAGGAACGCCTGCTTGCGCTCCATCTTGCCCTGCCAGCGGGACATCGCGTAGAACGTCGACCGGGCCAGCTTGCGGCTGTGCCGCTCGACCTGGCGCAGGTGGCCGGCGAGCGGGCCGAACTCGGCGTACGCCCTCGGCGCCTGGCCCCGGCCGACGGCGAGGGTGGGGAGCCACTTCGCGTAGAAGGCCCCGGCCCGCGCGCCGGCCTTCGCCTTGCGGCCGAGCCCGGCGTCGGGGTCGATGATGTCCCCGGCGACCGAGAGGTGGGCGTCGACCGCCTCGCGGGCGATGAGCAGGTGCATGATCTCGGTGGAGCCCTCGAAGATCCGGTTGATCCGCAGGTCGCGCAGCATCTGCTCGACCGCGGCCGGGCGCTCGCCCCGGGCGGCCAGGGAGTCGGCCGTCTCGTAGCCGCGCCCGCCCCGGATCTGGAGCAGCTCGTCGCCGATCTTCCAGGCCATCTCGCTGGCGTAGAGCTTGACCAGGGCCGCCTCGATCCGGATGTCGTTGCGGTCGTCGTCGGCGAGCAGACAGCACAGGTCCAGCATGGTCTCCATGCCGTACGTGGTGGCGGCGACGAACGCGAGCTTCTGCGCGACGGCCTCGTGCGCGCCCACCGGCCGGCCCCACTGGACCCGGTCGGCGGCCCAGTCCCGGGCCACGTTCAGCGACCACTTTCCCGCGCCGACGCACATCGCCGGCAGCGACAGCCGCCCCGTGTTCAGCGTGGTCAGGGCGATTTTCAGCCCCTTTCCCTCGCCGCCGATGACGTTCTCGTTCGGCACGAACACGTCGTGGAACCGGGTGAGGCTGTTCTCCAGGCCGCGCAGGCCGGTGAACTCGTTGCGCCGCTCCACCGTGATGCCCTCGGCGTCGCCGTCGACGACGAACGCGGTGATCCCGCCGCGCCGCCCCTCGCCGGCCGGCACCCGGGCCATCACCACCAGCAGGGTGGCCACGGTGCCGTTGGTGGCCCACAGCTTCACCCCGTTGAGCCGGTACCCTGCGCCGTCGGCGGTCGGCTCGGCCGTGGTGCCCAGCCGGGCCGGGTCGGATCCGACGTCCGGCTCGGTGAGCAGGAACGCCGACACCTCGCCGGCGGCGAGCCGGGGCAGGAAGCGCTGCTTCTGCTCGTCGGTGCCGAACATCTTCAGCGGCTGCGGGACGCCGATCGACTGGTGGGCCGACAGCAGCGCGCCGATCGCCGGGCTGACCGACCCCGCCAGCATCAGGGCCCGGCAGTAGTGCAGGTTGCTCAGCCCGAGCCCGCCGTGGGACCGGTCGATCTTCATGCCGAACGCGCCGAGCCGGGCCAGCCCGTGGAACACCTCGTCGGGGATGCGGGCGTCGCGCTCGATCGCCGCCCCGTCCACCTCGGACTCCAGGTATGCCCGCAGCCGGCCGAGGAACTCCTCGGCCCGGGCGTCCTCGGCCGGGTCGGTACGCGGCCAGGGGTGGATCAGGTCGATCCGGAGCCGGCCGAGGAACAACTCCTTGCCGAAGCTCGGCCGGTCCCACGCGGACTCGCGGGCCGCCTCGGCGACCTGCCGGGCCTCCTTCTCCGACACCTGACCGGCCTCCGTCGGCAGCGCCCCCGCGCCCCCGGCGGCATCGACGGCGGCGGCGTCGGCAGTGGCCTCGGCGACGGTGGCGTCGGCAGTGGCCTCGGCGGTGACAGCGTCGGCGGTGGCCTCGCTGACGTCGGCGGCGGGGCCAGGGACGGCCGGGGCCGGATCGTCGATCGGCGCGACCCGGCCGGTGGGGCCGCCCGTCGGGGCTCCCCCCGCCGGGTCGGGCGTGGGTCGGCTGTTCTGCGTCGTGGTCACGGCGGCCCCCTCGAACCTCGGTCCGGATGCGTCAACGTGCTCGACAAAAGCAACGCTACCCCCGGCTGTTACCCAGGGGTAGCGTTGCGTGCACCTCGGAATTTCCCCAGCGTCCGCACTGGTCGGCGGGATCAGCCGCCGGTGATCATCTGCGGATCGTCATCGTCGTCGTCGATGTCGTCGTCGCCCCAGTTGCGGCGGGCGAACGGCAGGACCACCCAGAAGGCCAGGAACCAGACCGCCGTGATCCCGGTGAGCACGAAGGCGATGCCCCGGTCCAGCACGAAGTCGGTGATCAGCAGGACCGCGCTGACCATCGCGATGAGCATGAAGGCGAGCCCGCCGCTGGCCATCCGGTGGGCGAACCGGACCAGCTCCGGCTTGCGCCCCTGCCGGAACAGCGCCCGGTGGAAGGCGACCGGGGAGATGATCATGGCGGTAGCACCGGCCGCCGACAGCAACGCGACGATGTAGACGTCTCTCTGGAACTCGCTGGTGTGCGTGAAGCCGTTGCTGAACGGCAGGGTCAGCAGGAACGCGAACAGGATCTGCACGCCGGTCTGCGCGACCCGCAACTCCTGGAGCAGGTCGGCGAAGTTGCGCTGCCAGCGCTGCTTCTCGGTTTCCTTCGACACGCGCTACCTCCGGGGTGACGGTACTGCCGGCGGGATCCACCCCGCCGGCAGCATCGGCTTTGCCCCGTCGGGCGAACGGCGAAACCGACTCACGACCGCACCCGCCCGCCGCGGTCAGGACCCCCCGGCGGACACGGCCGGCGTACCGGGCCTCCATGCGTCCTCCGTACGTCGGTTGCGGGCCAGCCAGTCCACCGCGAAGTCGACCGCCGCCCGCTGGCGCATCGACCTGCCCGTCCCGTCGCCGACCGGGCCGATCCGGACCGCGCCGGTCGACTCCAGGTCCGCCCCGAGCCGGGGGAAGTCGGCCGAGTCGACCGCCACGTCCTCCCACCATGCCCAGTCCTGGCCGCCGTCGCGGGTGCGAACCGCCGCGCCCACCCGTTCCCTCGGCGGGGCGGCCTGCCGGTACTCCGCCAGGTGCAGCGACGTGTTGCAGCCGTGGTCGACGCCGAGCAGCAGCACGTCGGCGTCCAGGTCGTACAGCCGGCCCAGCGGCGAACCGGAACCGAGCATGTCGGCCAGCGGGTGCCCGGCCACGATCTCCTCGGCGGCGGCCCCGAGCGCGGCGAACGAGACGTGCGGGTGGTCGCTGCGCCGGGCCCCCGGCCAGCCCCGGACGGTCTCGGCCAGCGCCCCCATGAACCGGCTCGGGGTGACCGCCGGGTCGAAGCCGGGAGTCCCCGCGCGGATCACCGGCCACCAGTCCGCCGGCACCGGCGGGTTGCTCCACCCGGCCGGGTCGCTGTTCTCCGGCGTGTGGGTCGGCACCACCAGCGTGCCCTCGGGGCCGAGCACGTCGAGCAGGGCGAGGGCCACCGCCTGCGGGCCGCCGCAGACGAACCCGAGTGCCCGCAGTCCGGCGTGCACGAGCACGATGCCGCCGGGGCGTACCCCCAGGTCGTGGAGCTGCGCGGCGAGCGACGCGCGGGTGTGCGGCCGGGCCGCCGCGACGCCGCCGCCCGCCGCGCCCGGCGGACCCGGGACGGACAGCGGACCCGGGACGGACGGCGGACCCGGGACGGACGGCGGACCCGGGACGGACGGCGGGGCGAGGGCGGACGGCGGATCGGGGGCGGACGGCGGCGGGGCGGGGGTCACCGCGCGGCGCCCGTGCGGGCCAGGATCGCCTCGGCGAGCGGACCGGGCGCCTCGTCGGGAATCCAGTGCGAGACGCCGGGCAGCTCGACGAGGCGGTAGTCCCCGGTGACATGGGCGGCGCACGCCTCGGCGGCGGTGCGGCCGATCGCGATGTCCCTGCTGCTCCACACGAACGCGGTCGGCACCGGCACCGGCCCGACCGCCGCGAGGTCGGCCCGCGACATCGCCCGGTACCAGTTCAACGCGGCGGTCAGCGCGCCCGGCTCGCGCATCGGCTCGGCGTACCGGGCCACCCGGGCGGCGTCGCCGACCCCGCCGAGCAGCTTGCGCAGGGCGGCGGCCCGCAACGCCAGCAGCACCTTCTCCGCCTTGCCCGGCTTGCGGAACAGGGCGATGTACGACGAGCGGGCCTTCTGCCCGGTGTCCGTGGCCAGCGCGTGCGCCATCGCGGCGGGGTGCGGGACGGACACGGCGGTGAGGGTGCGCACCCGGTCGGGACGGCTCGCGGCCAGCCCCCAGGCCACGATCGCGCCCCAGTCGTGCCCCACCACGTGCGCCGCGTCGACGCCCAGCGCGTCGAGCAGGGCCGCCGCGTCGGCGACCAGTTCGGGGAGCCGGTACGCCTCGACCGCCCCGGGCCGGGCGAGCGGCGAGTAGCCCCGCTGGTCCGGCGCGTACGTGCGCAGCCCGGCGGCGTGCAGCGCCGGCGTCACCTCGTCCCACTCGCCGCCGTGCTGCGGGAAGCCGTGCAGCAGCAGCACCGGTTCGCCGTCGGCCGGCCCACCGGTGCGGGTCTCGAACGTCAGCCCCCGCGCCTCCACCTGCATGATCGGCAGCCTACCCAGCGGGGCCCGGCCTCACTCGTACTGGTTTCGCGGGACGGGCACCTTTCGCCAGGACTCCACGGCCAGGTACGGGATCTCGGCGTCGTTGACCGGGTCCCGCCCGACCCGGTCGCTGTACCGGCCGGTGGCCTCGACCCAGGTGTCGTTCGGCAGGCCGAGGGGCACATCGCCGGTCAGGCCCAGCTTGACCGGGCGTCCGTCGGCGGCGCAGCAGGACAGCACCATCCGGGCCAGCATCGGCTGCCCGTCGGGGCCGGCGACGATGAACCCGGTGAGCCGTACCCGGCGGTCGCCGATCGAGGTGCCCCGGTCGAACAGGGCCCGGGAGGCGTAGTCGAGCACGGTGACCGGGGCCGGGTCGCCCGGCGGCAGCGGCGGGTAGTCGGACGGCTGCTGTTCGGCGGCGAGCGCGGTGCCGGCCTGTTCCGCCGCGTACGAGCCGAGGGCCGGCGGGGCGACCAGCAGCAGGCCGAGCACCGGCAGCAGGAGCAGCCAGCCGACCCGCGGCTCGTGGTGCCCGTGGTCGTGGTCGCCGTGCCCGTCGTCGGGCTGGTGGTGCCCGGTGGCGGGCGGGCGCAGCTCGTACCACAGGGTCGTCACGGCGGTGGCGACCAGCACCAGCCCGGCGGCGATCAGGAACGGGCGCAGCCCCTCCTTGACGTAGCGCAGGTAGAGGTCGGTGACGCTGGCCCGGACCACCGCCCCGCCGAGCAGCAGCAGGACGACCGCCTGCGCCTGCCGGTTCACAGCAGCACCGCCCCGGCGAGGGTGGCCACCGCGACGGCGACGGCGAAGGTCGCCGGGGCGAACCGGAACGCGAACCGCCGGCCGAGGACGCCGGCCTGCATGGAGATCAGCTTGAGGTCGACCATCGGCCCGACCACCAGGAAGACCAGCCGGGAGGTGAGGGAGAACTGCGACAGCGACGCCGCGACGAAGGCGTCCGCCTCGGAGCAGATGGACAGCAGCACGGCGAGCACGGCCAGGGCGAGCACCGACAGCACCGGATCGTCGGCGAGGGTCCGCAACCAGCGCTCCGGCACGAGCACGTTGATGGTCGCGGCGGCCATCGCGCCGACGACCAGGAACCCCCCGGCGTGCACGACGTCGTGGCGCACGGCGGCCCAGAAGGCCCTCCCCCGCCCGGCGCCGTCCAGCTCCGGCCGGCGCGGCAGCCGGATCCAGTCGGCGCGGCCGAGCCGCAGCCAGAGCCATCCCATGGTCATGGCGACGGCCAGGCTGGCGAGCGCCCGCGCGAGCACCATCGGGGGGTTGCCCGGGAAGGCGACCGCGGTGGCGGTGAGCACGACCGGGTTGACCGCCGGGGCTGCGAGCAGGAAGGCCAGGGCCGCCGCCGGGGTGACGCCACGCCGGATCAGAGAGCCGGCGATCGGCACGGAGCCGCACTCGCAGCCCGGCAGCACCACGCCGGCGACGCTGGCCACCGGCACCGCCAGGGCCGGGTGCCGGGGCAGCGCCCGGGCCCAGAACGCGCGCGGGACGAAGACCGCGATCGCCGCCGACAGCAGCACCCCGAAGACCAGGAAGGGCACGGCCTGCACCAGCACCGAGACGAACACGGTGGTCCAGGTCTGCATCCGGGGCGCGGCCAACACGCCGGCCAACTGCTCGCGGAACACCACCAGCAGCACCAGCAGCACGGCCAGCACCTCGACCGAGCCGACGAGGCCGCCGTCCGGACGTCGCGGACCGCCCGCCGCCTCCCCCACCGGTACGTCCGGCGCGGCCACGCCGACCGACCCCGTCGCCGGGGCCCGCCCGCCGGCCCCGGCGGGCGGCGGGGAGCGGTCGGTCGGCGCCGTCACGGCTCGCCCCCTGGTGTTCGGCAGTTCGGCGGCGCGACACTATCGCGCGCGACGGGCCGGGTCGACGAAGTACGGCGAGATGACGGTTTCCGCATCGGGGGTGAGCTGCGATTGGATCACATTGCCCGGCGATCTTTCGAGGTGTTAGCGTCGGCGAGACAACTTCATATCCGACAGGGGAGCGCACAGCGCTGAGAGTGCGGGCACCGCCCGCAGACCCTCGAACCTGATCTGGGTAATGCCAGCGCAGGGAGTTCGGTCGACCTCCAGCCGCGCCGCCGTCCGGTAGCCCGGGCGCGGCGTGCGTCTTCTCCTGGTTCACTCACGAACTGGGAGCCATCACATGAACCACACCGACAACAACCGCTGGCGCACGATCGACATCGTGGTCGCCTCGGTGATCGCGGTCGCCTTCGGCGTCATCTTCTGGGCCTGGGGCCTGGTCTGGAGCGCCACCGACGGGGCGTTCGCGTTCTTCCCGCCCGCGCAGACCCTGCTCTACGGGGTCTGGCTGATGCCGGCCGTGGTCGGTGGCCTGGTGATTCGCAAGCCGGGCGCGGCCCTGTACTGCGAGACCGTCGCCGCCGTCCTGTCCGCCCTGCTGGGCAGCCAGTGGGCCGGCACGGTGATCCCGCAGGGCATGGTCCAGGGCATCGGGGCGGAGCTGGCCTTCGCGGCGTTCCGGTACCGCTCGTTCCGGCTACCGACCGCGCTGCTCGCCGGGGCGCTCACCGGCCTCAGCGCCGCCCTGTTCGACTTCCTCGTCTGGAACGCCGAGTACGACCTGACCAGCTACCGCATCCCGTACGCCCTGCTCACCATCGTCAGCGCCACGGTCGTCTCCGGCGCCGGCGGCTGGGCCCTCACCCGCGCCCTGGCCGGCACGGGCGTCCTGGACCGCTTCCCCGCCGCCCGCGACTACCGCGCCCCCGTCTGATCGGGTTGATCAAGAGGTTTGCGTCAGCCGAACCCGGTTCTCCGGACGCAAACCTCTTGATCAACCAGGCTGTTCGGGTAGGGCGGGGTTGAGGGGGTCGGGGTGGGCGGGGTTGGGGTGCGGGGGTTCGGGTGGCGGCATGCTGGGCGGCGGGCCTGGGCGGTGCGTGGGGTGGACCTGCGCGTCGAGCGTGGCGAGCGGGTGCTGCTGCTCGGGCCGTCGGGGGCGGGCAAGAGCACGCTGCTGGCCGCGCTGGCCGGGCTCCTGCCCGAGGACTCGGGCGAGCAGGAGGGCACCGTCGAGGTCGACGGGGTCGACCCGCGCGCGGACCGGGAACGGGTCGGCATCGTCTTCCAGGACCCGGAGACCCAGCTCGTCATGGCCCGCTGCGGCGACGACGTGGCATTCGGGCTGGAGAACCGGGGCGTACCGGCCGACGAGATCTGGCCCCGGGTGGACGAAGCGCTGCGCCGCGTCGGCTTCCCGTACCACCGGGACCGGCCGACCGCCGCCCTCTCCGGCGGGGAGCAGCAGCGGCTCGCCCTGGCCGGGACGCTCGCCCTGCGGCCGGGTCTGCTGCTGCTCGACGAGCCGACCGCGAACCTCGACCCGGCCGGGGCGGCGCTGGTCCGCCGCGCGGTGGCCGACGCGATGGACGGCGACACCACGCTGATCCTGGTCGAGCACCGGGTCGCCGAGGCGTTGCCACTGGTCGACCGGGTGGTGGTGCTGGAGCCCGGCGGCGGGGTACGCGCCGACGGGCCGCCGGAGGCGGTCTTCGCCGCCCACGGTGACGCCCTCGCCGCCGACGGAGTCTGGGTGCCCGGCCGGACCGTGCCGCCCCGGCGCGCCACCGCGGCTCCGGGTGACCTGCTGATCACCGCCGACCGGGTCGCCGTGCCGCCCCGGCTCGCCCCGACCGACCTCGCGGTACGCGCCGGCGAGGCGCTGGCCGTCCTCGGCCCCAACGGCGCCGGCAAGTCCACCCTGGCCCTACTGCTGGGCGGCCTGCTCCGGCCGGGGACCGGCCGGGTGGCGGCGACCGGGGAACTGGCCGGCAGGGATGCCCGGACTCCCCCGTACCGCTGGCGGGCCCCCGCCCTGGCGGGCCGGATCGGGTCGGTCTTCCAGGACCCGGAGCACCAGTTCGTCACCGGAACGGTCTTCGACGAGCTGGCCCTCGGGCCGCGCCGCACCGGCCGGCCCGAGACCGCCGTCCGGGCCACCGTGGACGGACTGCTGGATCGGCTGCGCCTGGCGGCGCTGGCCCGCGCGAACCCGTACACCCTCTCGGGTGGGGAGGCACGACGGCTGAGCGTGGCGACCGCCCTCGCCACCGCGCCCCGGCTGCTGGTCTGCGACGAACCCACCTTCGGCCAGGACCGACGGACCTGGCTGGAGCTGGTCGACCTCTTCGCCGAGCTGCGCGACGCCGGGCACGGCGTGGTCACCGTCACCCACGACCCGGACTTCGTCGCGGCCCTGGCCGACCGGCGGATCACCGTGACCCGCGAGCCGTCGGCGGCGACGTGACCGACATGAACGGCGACCTGACGGGCGGCGTGACCGGCAGGAACGGCGATCCGACGGGCAACGACGTGACCGGCGCGTCCGGCCGGGTGGTGGAGGCCACGTGATCAGCATCGAACCGGTGGCGACGCCGGGCGCGCCGCTGGCCCGACGCAACCCGGTGGCGAAGGTCGCGGCGGCGTTGGTCTTCTCGTTCATCCTGCTCGCCACCCTGGACCCGGTCGCCCCGGCGATCGCTCTCGTCATCGAGCTGGCCGTGCTGCCGCTGTTCGGCATCCGGTACCGGGTACTCGCCCGGCGGGCCGCGCCGCTGCTGCTCGGCGCGGTCGGCATCGTGGCCACCCTGGTCCTCTTCGCCGCCGATCGCTCCGGCCGGGTGCTGGTCGACGCGGGGCCGGTGCTGGTCACCACCGGGGTGCTGCTCACCGCGCTCGGGCTGGCGCTGCGCATGCTGGCCGTGGCACTGCCCGGCGTGATCGTCTTCGCCACCACGGACCCGACCGACCTGGCCGACGCGCTGATCCAGAACGCGAAGGCGCCGGCCCGGTTCGCGATCGGCGCGCTGGCGGCGTTCCGGCTGGTGCCGTTGCTGGGCCAGGAGTGGCAGATGATCAGCATGGCGCGGCGGGCACGCGGGGTCGACGCCGGGCGCAATCCCCTGGCCCGGATGCGGCTGTTCGTCTCGACCGCGTTCGCGCTGCTGGTGGGGGCGATCCGGCGCGGCACCCGGCTCGCGGTGGCGATGGACGCCCGCGGTTTCGACGCGGGCACCCCACGCACCGTCGCCCGGCGGCAGCGGTTCCGGGCCGCCGACGGCCTGCTGATCGCCGGGGCGGCGGCCCTGGCCGGGGCGGCGCTGGCGGTCAGCGTCGCGCTGGGCGCGTTCCGCCCACTGATCGGCTGACCGCCCCGCTGACCGGCTGCCTGAGCTGCTCCGGCTCGGGTGCGTTTGTTGTCGCTAAAGCGGCAACAAGCGCACCCGAAGGCCCGGAGGTGTGCGGATCAGCTGCGGCGGAACGCGTACCGGCGGCCCTGGCCGGCGCGCTGGCTGCGGGCAGCGCCGGTGAACCGGGTGCCGCCGGCAGGCGGACCGGCCTTCGGCGCGGGCGGCGTCGCCACCACCGGGACGACCGGGACGGCGGCGACACCGTCGAGGTCCGGCGGCGTCACCACCGGCGGAACCGGGACGACCGGCGCGACGGCGGCAGCGTCGAGGTCCGGCGGCGTCGCCTTCGCCGGGGACGGACGCGGGGACGACGGGCGGGGCTTGCGGGAACTGCGCTTGGCGGGCATACGCGGCCTCCTGGTCAGGTGGGCACCGGCGACGCCACCGGGACCGGGGCGCCGACGACGCGGCGAGCGGGGAACGAGGTGCCCCGGCGGGCCCGACCACGAGGAACGCCGCGCGAAAACGACGGCGGCGACGACGGAATGCGGACGCCCGGAGCGACGGACCCGCGGCGACAGCGGCGGGCCGGCTTCCGAAAGAGGGGCGTCAGTTACGCATGGACCCGACAGTAGTCCACCCACCCGCAAGGCGCACCCGAATTACCGGCACCGCCGAACTGCTGCGGCCCGCGGCCGAACGCGACCAACCTGTGACACCGCCTCGAGGTCCGTCCCCCGGCGCGCACCCGGCGCGATACGGTCGCACCACAGGCGACGCGAGGGATGGCGGGAACGGATGACGCAGCAGGCGAGGGCGCAGATCGGCGTGACCGGGTTGGCGGTGATGGGCAGGAACCTGGCCCGCAACCTGGCCCGCAACGGGTTCACGGTGGCGGTGCACAACCGGTCCCCGGAGCGCACCCGCAGCCTGGTCGCCGAGCACGGCGACGAGGGCACGTTCGTGCCGTCGGAGTCCCTCGTGGACTTCGTGGCATCGCTGGAGCGCCCCCGGGCGGTGATCGTGATGGTCAAGGCCGGCGCACCGACCGACGCGGTGATCGACGAGCTCGTCCCGCTCCTGGAGGAGGGCGACATCGTCGTCGACTGCGGCAACGCCCACTTCGCCGACACCCGGCGACGGGAGGAGGCGCTGCGCGGGCACGGACTGCACTTCTCCGGCACCGGCGTGTCGGGCGGCGAGGAGGGCGCGCTACGCGGGCCGAGCATCATGCCGGGCGGCTCCGCCGAGTCGTACGCGAAGCTCGGCCCGATGTTCGAGAAGATCGCCGCCCAGGTCGACGGCACGCCGTGCTGCCGGCACATCGGCCCGGACGGCGCCGGCCACTTCGTGAAGATGGTGCACAACGGCATCGAGTACGCCGACATGCAGCTCATCGCGGAGGCGTACGACCTGCTGCGGGCCGGGCTGTCGGCGAGCCCGGCGGAGATCGCGGATATCTTCCGGGAGTGGAACACCGGCGAGCTGGAGTCGTTCCTCATCGAGATCACCGCCGAGGTGCTGGGGCACACCGACGCGGCGACCGGGCGGGCGTTCGTCGACGTCGTGCTGGACCAGGCCGAGCAGAAGGGCACCGGCCGCTGGACGGTGCAGAGCGCGCTGGACCTGGGCATCCCGATCACCGGCATCGCCGAGGCCACCTTCGCCCGGTCGCTGTCCGGGCACGCCGACCAGCGCGAGGCCGCCCGCCGGGCGTTCGGCGACGCCGGGGAGAAGTGGCAGGTCGAGGACCGGGACGCCTTCGTCGAGGACGTGCGGCGCGCACTGCTGGCCAGCAAGATCGTCGCGTACGCGCAGGGCTTCGACCACATCCGCGCCGGTAGCCGGGAGTACGACTGGGACATCGACCTGGGCGGCACCGCGACGATCTGGCGGGGCGGCTGCATCATCCGGGCCCGCTTCCTGGATCGGATCAAGGAGGCGTACGACGCCCAGCCGGAGCTGCCGTCGCTGCTGGTGGCGCCGTGGTTCGCCGAGGCGGTCAGCGCCGGCGTGCCGAGTTGGCGACGGGTGGTGGTCGACGCGGCCCGGGCCGGCGTGCCGACTCCGGCGTTCTCCTCGTCGCTGGCGTACTTCGACGGGCTGCGCGCCCAGCGGCTGCCCGCCGCGCTGATCCAGGGGCTGCGGGACAACTTCGGCGCGCACACCTACCAGCGGGTGGACCGGGAGGGGTCGTTCCACACGCTGTGGGCCGGCGACCGCTCCGAGGTGCAGGCGTGACCGTCAGCTAGGCGTCAGCGCCGCCCCCCGGTGCGGGGGGCGGCGCTGACGGACGGCTCACCAGAACCGGCGGCGCTTCGCCTTCTGCGGGCGCAGCAGGTCGGCGCCCCTGCTGAGCACCCGGGTCACGCCGGTCGGGCCGCGCCGGGCCTCCAGGGTGTGGCTGAGCCGGCGAGCTCCGGCCGCGGCCAGCGGCACGGCGACCGCCATGACCGCCCACTGGCCTATCCGCTTCTGAATCATGTGGGTTCACCTCCGCGTCGTGGCTGCTGAGAAGGTGATACCCAGCCGGGCCCGCCGGTAAGCCTGGGCTCAGGTCGACGGGGCGACCGGGTTGGGCAGCGCCCCGCCGAAGCGCCGGTCCCGCTGGGCGTACAGCTCGCAGGCGTACCAGAGGTGGCGACGGTCGAAGTCCGGCCAGAGGGTGTCGAGGAACACCAGCTCCGCGTACGCGGTCTGCCAGAGCAGGAAGTTGGAGATCCGTTCCTCGCCGGACGGGCGGAGGAAGAGGTCCACCTCGGGGATCTCCGGGTGGTAGAGGTACTTCGCGATCAGCTTCTCGTTGACCTTGCCCGGGTCGAGCCGACCGGCCGCCACGTCGCGGGCGATCGCGGCGGCGGCGTCGGCGATCTCCGCCTGCCCGCCGTAGTTGACGCAGAACTGGAGGGTCAGCGTCGAGTTCCCCCGGGACATCTCCTCGGCGGTCTGCAACTCGGAGATGACGCTCTTCCACAGCCGCCCGGCCCGGCCGGACCAGACCACCCGGACGCCGAGGTCGACGAGCTGGTCGCGGCGGCGGCGGATGACGTCCCGGTTGAAGCCCATCAGGAACCGGACCTCGTCGGGCGAGCGCCGCCAGTTCTCCGTGGAGAACGCGTACGCCGAGAGGTAGGGCACGCCCAGCTCGATCGCGCCCTCGATGGTGTCGAAGAGGCTGAACTCGCCCGCCTCGTGGCCCTTGGTGCGGGGCAGACCGCGATCCTTGGCCCACCGGCCGTTGCCGTCCATCACCACGGCGACGTGCCGGGGCACCGCTGCGGGGGGCAGCGCCGGGGGCCGGGCGCCCGACGGGTGCGGAGTCGGTGGCACCGGCTCGCGCCGGCCGGCCCTCATCGATCGGATCACTCGGCTCTCCCCCTGCTCACGTCCGGCACCCCCGGGCCGGTGACCGGAGCGCCCCGGTCGACCAGCGGCAGCGAGCGTAGCGCGCGTTCCAGGTGCCACTGCAGGTGCGCCGCGACCAGGCCGCTGCACTCCCGGCGTACGCCGGTCTCGGTGGCGTCGGCGAGCACCCAGTCGCCGGTGGTCAGCGCGGACATCAGGTCGACGGTGGCCGGGGCGGGGTGCGCGGCGCCGGGGGGCCGGCAGTCCGGGCAGACCGCGCCGCCCGCCGGCACGGAGAACGCCCGGTGCCGCCCCGGGGTGCCGCAGACCGCGCACGCGGTCAGCGCGGGGGCCCACCCCGCGAGGGTCATCCCGCGCAGCAGGTACGCGTCGAGCACCAGCGTGGTGGCGTGGTCACCCCGGGAGAGGGACTTCAGCGCGCCGAGGGTGAGCTGGAACAGCCGCAGCGAGGGCTCCCGCTCGACGGGGGTGAGCCGCTCGGCCGTCTCGGCGATCGCGCTGGCCGCCGTGTAGCGCGGGTAGTCGCCGAGGAACCGCTTGCCGTACAGGTCGATCCCCTCGACCTGGCTGACGCTGTGCAGCGAGCTGCCGGTGTTGCCCTTCGGGTCGCCGGCGAGCTGCACGTCGACGTGGCCGAACGGCTCCAGCCGGGCGCCGAACTTGCTGGTGGTGCGGCGGACCCCCCGGGCCACCGCGCGGAGCCGGCCGTGCCGGCGGGTGAGCAGGGTGATGATCCGGTCGGACTCGCCGAGCTTCTGCACGCGCAGCACCACCGCGTCGTCGCGGTAGAGCTGTCGGCGGTACCCGGGCATCCGGTCATTCTCCTCGGGGTGCGAAATCAGGGTCGGTTCGGGGTAGCCGGCGCGCGATCCCGGATGCGCCCCGGGCCGGCCCGGCCGTAGCGTGCCGGCATGGCTCCGCATCCCACCGCCGCGCCCACCCGGGCCGCCCCGCCCCGCCGCGCCGCCGTCGCCGTCCGCCGGCCGGTGCCGCGCACCGCCGTCGCCGCCGGCGCCGCCGCCGCACTGATCCTCGTCGCCGGGTGCGACACCCTGTCGATGCGCCAGCTCGACTTCGACACCACCGAGACCGCCACCGTGGCCCGGGTCGTCGTCCGCCAGGGTTCGGGCGACGTGACGGTACGGGGCACCGGCCCGACCGGTCAGGTACGCGTCAAGCGGGTGCTGCGCTACCACGGCGCCCAGCCCGACACCCGGCACGAGGTGCACGGCGACGAGCTGGTGCTGGACACCGACTGTGGCCGCCGTTGCTCGGTGTCGTACGACGTGACCGTGCCCCCGGGGACGACGGTGCGCGGCGAGGGCGGCTCGGGCGACATCACCCTGTCCAAGGTCGGCGCGGTCGAGCTGCGGCTCGGCTCGGGCAACATGCACATCGACGGGGCCGCCGGCCCGGTACGGGCCGAGACCGGTTCCGGCAACGTGGAGGTGGACGACGTGCCCGGCGCGGCCATCCTGCGGGCCGGCTCCGGCAACATCACGGGGCGGGGCCTCAGCGGTCAGGTCGACGCCGAGACCGGCTCGGGCAACGTCGACGTGGAGCTGTCCGCCCCCGCCTCGGCGCGGGCCCACGCCGACAGCGGGAACGTGGACCTGATCGTGCCCGCCGGCCGGTACCGGGTGCGCTCGAGCGTCGGGTCGGGCGATGCCGACCTCGGCGTCCCGGACGACCCGGCCGCGCCACTGCTGATCGACGTCGCCGCCGGCAGCGGGAACGTGACGGTCAGCGCACGCTGATCCTGAGGGTGTGCTCCTCGGAGGCCCGGGGCGCCGGCACCACCGCCCGCCCCGCCGGAGCGGGACTGACCGGCACGACGGAACCGCCGGCCGGGGCGGGGCTGACCGGCACGGCACCGCCGGCCGCCGCGCGGGGTCGGCCGCCCGGAAGCAGCTCCGGGGGCCGGCGGGCCGCCACATCCTCCACCCAGCCGACCAGCACGGTGGCCACGCCGACCAGCGCGAAGACCAGCGCCACCCGGATCGCCAGCCCGACCGGGTCCTGGTGGGACCAGCCGACGACGTCGACCAGCGGGGTGAGCGCCACCACGAACGGCATGTGCCAGAGGTAGCAGGTCAGCGCCCGCCGGTTCAGCACGGTCACCGCGCGGCCGAGCAGCGCGTTGCGGTCCACCCAGGCCGCCGACGCCGGGGCCCGGCCGATCGCCACCAGGATGAAGGCCGCCGACCAGAGCGCGTTGCCCAGCGGCATGTCGTTCAGGTCGTACCCCCGGGGGCCGGGGTGGGTGACGATCCAGGCCGCCCCGGCGGCGCCGAGGGCGAGCGCGGTCGGGACCAGCACCCGGGTGGCCATGCGGCGCAGCAGGCCGTCGTGGTGGGCGAAGCCGAGCAGCCAGGCCCCGAAGTACAGGCCGAAGTCCCGCAGCACCGTCGGCGCGTTCGGCAGCATGCCGACCTCGATCGCGGCCAGCAGTGCGTACGGGGCGAGCAGGGTGGGCCACGGTGCCCGCCGGAACAGCCAGAGCGCGAGGGGCGAGGCGAACACGAACCAGAGGTAGTCACGCAGGTACCAGATCGGGCTGAGCGCCAGCGCCCCCCAGTAGTTGGCCGGTGGGTCGGCGACGGGGAACGCCCAGAGCAGCACCCTCGGCGTCAGCGGCAGCCCGGTGAGCAGCATGGCGGGTACGAAGATCGCGGCCACCACCCACAGCGACGGCAGCAGGCGGCGCAGCCGCCGGCCCACCGCCGGCGCCCCGGACCTGTCCAGCGACGCCGCCATGAGCGATCCGGCAAGCGCGAACATCACCGACATCGCCGGGAAGAGCAGCGTCAGCGTGCCCCATCCGGTCACGTGGTAGACCACGACTCGGATGATCGCCAGGAAGCGCAGCAGGTCCAGGTATCGGTTTCGCATCAGCCTGCTTCAATGTCAGGGGGCAGGGCGCAAACGTTCCCTACCCTCCGACCGGACGCCGGCAAACGCCCACCATCGCGGGCTGAAAGTGAAAAAGGCCATAACCGGGCCTGGCCCGGGAGCGCGCCGGGGGTGGATCAGCGCGACGGCGGGGCGGCGACGAAGCAGCGCCAGTCCCCCGGGGCGAACGCGAGTACCGGGCCGGCGACGTCCTTGCTGTCGCGCACCAGGACCCGGCCCGGCAGGTTGTCGGCCACCTCGACGCAGTCGCCGCCGTTCGCGCTCGACCGGGTCGAGGTACGCCAGCGCGGATCGGTCATCGCTCGTCCACCAGCTTCCTGATCAGGTCGCGCGACTGGGCACGCGGCAGGGCCTCGGCCCGGACAGCCTCCCACGTCCGCTCCAGCGCGGCAACGTGCTCCGGGTCCAGCACCACCCGGCCCGCGAGCTGGTCGTCGAGGTAGCCGACCGGGTCCCCGTCGGGCAGGCTGGCCAGCACGAACGCGCCGGACTGGCCGAGGTGGAGCCCGGCCGTCGCGGGCACGACGTGGATCAGGACGCGGGGCCGCTCGCTCATCGCCAGCAGGTGTGCCAACTGCGGGCGCAGCACCTCCGCCGACCCCCGGCGCAGCACCGTCTCGTCGATGACGAAGGTGGTCAGCGGGGGCGAGTCGCGGTCGAACACCAGCGCCGGGCGGCCCATCCGCAGCTCCAGCGTCCGGGCCTGCTCCTCGGGCGGGGCCAGCCCGGTCGCCAGGATCGCCCGGGCGTACTCCTCGGTCTGCAACAGCCCCGAGATCACCAGCGGCTGGTACGAGCGCAGCGCGGTCGCCCGCGCCTCGTACTCCAGCCAGGGCACCAGCCACGACGGGGCGGTGTCCAGGCTGACCAGGCGCAGCAGCCCCTGGTAGAGCCGCCCGGTGCCGGCCGCCTCGTCCACCCGCCGGCAGTAGTCCGCGCGGGGCGGCCGGTGCCCGGTCTCCACCGCCGAGACGTGCGAGTCCGAGAAGTGGATGGCCCGACCGAAGTCGATCTGGGTCAGGCCCATCCGCTGCCGGACCGCGCGCAGCTCGTGACTGAGGAACTGTGTCGGGTTCATGCACGGACAGTAAGAAGCCCTGGCCACGGTCCGCAATCCCCGACACTCCCAGAAATTCCCCAGATCCGCCCCGCACGTCGGCTGGCCCGGCGCGCGGGGCGGCCCCGGGTCAGAAGCCGAGCTTGCGGAGCTGGTTGGGGTCGCGCTGCCACTCCTTCGCCACCCGGACGTGCAGGTCCAGGTAGACCCGGGTGCCGAGCAGCTCCTCGATCTGCCGGCGGGCGGCGATGCCGACCTGCTTGAGCCGGCTGGCCTGGTGACCGAGCACGATCGCCTTCTGGCTGGACCGCTCGACGTAGACGTCGGCGTAGATCTTCATGAGCTGACCCTCAGGGATCATCTCCTCCACCACCACGGCGATGGAGTGCGGCAGCTCGTCGCGGACCCCCTCCAGGGCCGCCTCCCGGATCATCTCGGCGATCAGCACCTGCTCCGGGTCCTCGGTGAGCATGTCGTCCGGGTAGAGCTGCGGCGACTCCGGCAGGTAGCCGGTCATCACGTCGACCAGGGTGTCGACCTGGTGACCGGAGACCGCGCTGACCGGCACCACCTCGGCGAACTCGCCCAGCTTGCTGACCGCGAGAAGCTGCTCGGCCAGTTGCCGCTTGCCCACCAGGTCGGTCTTGGTCACCACGGCCATCACGGTGGCCTTCAGCTCGGCCAGCTCGCCGGTGATGAACCGGTCCCCCCGGCCGACCGGCTCGTTCGCCGGGATGCACAGGCCGATCACGTCGACCTCGCTCCAGGTGGAGCGGACCAGGTCGTTCAGGCGCTCGCCGAGCAGCGTGCGGGGGCGGTGCAGGCCCGGGGTGTCGACCAGGACGAGCTGCGACTCCGGCCGGTGCAGCACGGCCCGGATGATGTGCCGGGTGGTCTGCGGCTTGTTCGAGGTGATCGCGATCTTCGTGCCGATGATGGCGTTGGTCAGCGTCGACTTGCCGGCGTTCGGCCGCCCCACGAAGCAGGCGAACCCGGCCCGGTACGGGCTGGCCCCCGGCTCGCCGCCGCCGGGCACGTCGCCGCCGCCGGGAACGCGGCCACCGGCCGCAGCGCCCCCGCCGTCGCGGCGACCGGCGGCAGCGCCCCCGCCACCGCCGTCGCGGCGACCGGCTGCGGGACGACCGTCGCGACGGCCGGCGACGGGACGGCCGGCTGCGGGACGGCCGGTCACTCGACCACCGTGCCGAGGATGGTGCCGTCCGGGGCGGCCACGTGGACCGGCGCGTCGGCGGTCAGGTCGCGGACGGCGGCGTGCCCAGCCCCGTCCAGGGTCGACGCCTCGGTCACCACCACGGCGGCCTCCAGTCGGGTGGCCCCGGCCGCCACGGCGGAAGCCACCGCGAGCTGGAGGGCGGTGAGGGTGAGCGAGGGCAGCGAGACGCTCGCCGCCGCGTACGTGCGGCCGTCCTGGTCGCGTACCGCCGCTCCCTCCACGGCGCCCACCCGGCCCCGCGCGCCGCGCGCCAGGACGACCAGCTTGCCGTCCTCGGCGGTCAGCTCGACCGGCGCGGCCGGGGTGGGCAGGGCTGCGGGTGCGGCGGGTGACTCAGGCATCGGCGGATTGCCTCTCCTCGGATCGGTTCTGGTTGCCCCGGTGGTCGGCGGGCTCGCCGCGCCCCGGGGTGGTGTCGGGATGGTCGGTCGGCTCGACCCGGCTGACGAGCACGGTGTCTATCCGGTTGCGCCGGCCGGTGGTGCCCTCGGCGTGCAGCCGGAGCTTGGCCACGTCGGCCTCCGCGCCGGGGATCGGAACCCGGCCCAGGGCCTGGGCGAGCAGGCCGCCGACCGTCTCGACCTCGTCGGCGGGCAACTCGACGTCGAACAGCTCGCCGAGGGTCTCGACCGGCAGCCGGGCGGTGACCCGCACCGAACCGTCCTCCAGCCGCTCGACCGGCGGGCGCTCGACATCGTACTCGTCGGTGATCTCCCCGACGATCTCCTCGAGGATGTCCTCGATGGTGACCAGGCCGCCGGTGCCGCCGTACTCGTCGACGACGATGACCAGGTGGTTGCGGGCCGCCTGCATCTCCGACAGCAGGTCGTCGACCGGCTTGGACTCCGGCACGAAGGTCGCCGGGCGCATCAGCTCGGCCACCGGCAGCCGGGCCGCGGCCTGATCGCCGCCCCGGGTACGCCGGATCAGGTCCTTCAGGTAGAGCACGCCCAGCACGTCGTCGACGCTCTCCCCGATGACCGGGATGCGGGAGAAACCGGAACGCAGGAAGAGCGTCAGCGCCTGGGAGAGGGTCTTGCGTTCCTCGATCCACAGCATCTCGGTGCGCGGCACCATCACCTCGCGGGCGATGGTGTCGCCCAGCGCGAAGACCGAATGGATCATCTGCCGCTCGCCGTGCTCCACGACGCCGCGCTGCTCGGCCAGGTCGACCAGCTCACGCAGCTCCACCTGGGTGGCGAACGGCCCCTCCCGGAAGCCGCGCCCCGGGGTGACCGCGTTGCCGATCAGGATCAGCAGCGAGGCGAGCGGGTTGAGCGCCCGCCCGAGCCAGCGCACCAGCGGGGCGACCGCCCGGCCGACCGCGTACGCGTGCTGCCGGCCGATGGTGCGCGGGCCGACGCCGACCACCACGAAGCTGATCACGGTCATCGCGCCGGCGGTGATCAGGGCAGCCCGCCAGCCCGCACCGAACGTGTCGACCGCCACCAGCGCGACCAGCGTGGTGGCGGTCAGCTCGGCCAGCAGCCGGAGCAGCAGCAGCAGGTTGAGGTGGCGGACCACGTCGCCGGCGACCGCCTGGAGGGTGCGGGCGCCCCGGGCGCCGTCGCGGGCCAGCTCGGCCGCCCGGGCCGGGGACACCGCGGCGAGCGCCGCCTCGGTCATCGCGATCAGGCCGGCGAGCACCACCAGCCCGGCCGCGAAGACGAGCAGTTGCAGGTCGGGAAGGCCGGCGGTGGCGCCGGCCGCCGATATCAGGGTGGGCATCACCGGGACCGGGTCGACCGCCAGCCGGCCAGCAGCCGGGCCTGGAGCTCGAACATCTCCCGCTCCTCCTCCGGCTCGGCGTGGTCGTACCCGAGCAGGTGCAGGACCCCGTGCACGGTGAGCAGGTGCAGCTCGTCCGCCGCCGCGTGGCCGGCGGTCGCGGCCTGCTTGGCCGCCACCTCGGGGCAGAGGACGATGTCGCCGAGCAGGGCCGGCTCTCCGCCGGACGCGCTGGTCTCGCCCGGCCCGTGGTCGACGCTGCCCTCGTCCATGGGGAAGGCGAGCACGTCGGTCGGGCCGTCGCCACCCATCCAGCGGTGGTTCAGCTCGGTCATGTAGTCGATGTCGACGAGCAGCACGGACAGCTCGGCGAGGGGGTTGACCCCCATCTCGTCGAGGGCGTACCGGGCGACGGCGAGCACGGCGTCGGTGTCGACCTCGACACCGGACTCGTTGGCGATCTCGATGGACAACTGGGTTCCCTAGGTCTGGCGGCGCCGGCCGGCCCGACCGCCCGGGGCGGTCCGCCCCGGCACGGCGTGCACGCCCTGCGCCTGCTGGTTCTCCCGCTCGGCGTCCCAGCGGGCGTACGCTTCGACGATCTCCCCGACCAGCCGGTGACGCACCACGTCGGAGCTGGACAGCTGCGCGAAGTGCACGTCCTCGACACCCTCCAGGATCTCCCGGACGATCCGCAAGCCGCTGGTCGTCCCGCCGGGAAGGTCCACCTGGGTGACGTCGCCGGTGACCACGATCTTGGAACCGAAGCCGAGCCGGGTGAGGAACATCTTCATCTGCTCGGGCGTGGTGTTCTGGGCCTCGTCGAGGATGATGAACGCGCTGTTCAACGTGCGACCGCGCATGTACGCCAGCGGCGCGACCTCGATCGTCCCCGCCGCCATCAGCTTCGGGATGGTCTCCGGGTCGAGCATGTCGTGCAGCGCGTCGTAGAGCGGGCGCAGATACGGGTCGATCTTCTCGTTGAGCGTGCCGGGCAGGAAGCCGAGCCGCTCCCCCGCCTCGACCGCCGGCCGGGTCAGGATGATCCGGTCGACCTGCTTGGCCTGGAGCGCCTGGACGGCCTTGGCCATCGCCAGGTATGTCTTGCCGGTGCCCGCCGGGCCGATGCCGAAGACGATGGTGTGCGCGTCGATGGCGTCGACGTAGGTCTTCTGCCCGAGGGTCTTGGGGCGGATGGTGCGCCCGCGCCGGGAGAGGATGTTGTGCGTCAGGACCTCGGCGGGCCGCTCGGCGCCGCCCTGCTCGAGCATGCCGACGGTACGCCGGACGGCGTCAGTGGTCAGGGTCTCGCCTTTCTCGATCAGTTCGAGCAGCTCGCTGAAGAGGCGCTCGGCGAGGGCGTTGTCCGCGGGAGCACCGGTGATGGTGATCTCGTTGCCGCGGACGTGCACGTCGCTGGTGACCGAGCGTTCGACGAGTCGCAGGATCTCGTCGCCCGCGCCCAGCAGGTTGACCATGATCTTGGGATCCGGAACGGTGATCCTGGTCTGCACCCGGGGCGGGCCGGGAGGTGGGGTGCCGGTCATAGGTCGGGCCGAGGGGCCCTGCGCCACCTGCTCTCACTCTCGGCGCCGGGCCTGGCGGGCGCGGCGGTCGGACGTTGCCTCCATCCTATCGTTTCCCGCCCGGTGACACCTCTGCCATTACCCGGGCCGCCGACCCGCCCCGCCTGCCGCCGAGCCGCCCCACCCGGGGCGGGGTCAGCGACGCTCCGGGACGGGGGCCCGCGACGCTCGGGGCGGGGCCAGCGACGCTCCGGGGCGGGGGTCAGCGCCGGAAGTCGTACCCGTCGAAGGTCTCCTGGGCCCGGGTGAACCGGTAGGTGGCCCAGTGCAGCCGGACCACCGTCCCGTCCGCGTCCCGGGTCAGTCGGAGCAGCTCGCCAACCTCCCGCCCGGACACGGTGCGGAACACGTCCGGCCGCTCCGGCACCGGGGCGAAGACCGCCGGGGGCTTCCCCGCCGGGTCGTCCGCGCCCCGGGCCCGCAGGGCCCCGTCGTGCCAGCCGAAGACGTACTCGAAGCCCTCGCCCCACCAGCGGCCCAGCATCCCGCGCAGGTGCGCCGGGGCGGGCTCCCCCGGCAGCCACGGCTCGACGTCGGCCGGGTCGTGCTCGGCAGACGCCGCGAGCAGCCGGTGCGGCAGGTCCATCACCTGCACCCCGGTCCCGGACGAGCCGAGCACCGCCGCGCCCATCGCCCCGGCGGTGCCGTCGCCGCCGCGCCGGCCGTAGACGGCGGCCAGGAAGCCGGGCATCGCCCCGTCGTGCCCGACGTGCACCACCCGCTCGCCCTGCGGCACGAGGATGAGCCCCAGCCCGAAGCCCGCGCCCCAGGACGTCTCGTCGGTGACGGTCAGCGGCCAGCGCATCTCGTCCAGGGTGGCCGGGGCGAGCACCGCGCCGGCCGGGTCCAGCGCCGCCGGGTCGGCCAGGAACGCCGCCCACCGGGCCATGTCCGAGGCGGTGCTCCAGAGCTGGGCGGCCGGGCCGACCGCGCCGAAGTCGGTCGGCGGCTCCGGGTGCGCCTCGTCGGAGTACGCGTCGACCAGGAACCCGGTGGCCGCCGCCGGACCCGGCCGGTCGGCGGTGGCGGCCAGGCCGAGCGGGGCGAGCACCCGCTCGCCGAGCACCTCGGCCCAGGTGCCGCCGCGCAGCCGCGCGACGAGCTGGCCGAGCAGCGCCATGCCGAGGTTGGAGTAGTGGTAGCGGCGGGCCGGCGGCAACACCCGCTCGGCCCGGGCCAGGTCGGCCAGCAGCGCGTCCACGTCGGGGGCGGCCAGGGTGTCCCAGACGTCGCCGTGCGGCTCCCGTTGCAGGCCCGAGGTGTGCGACAGCAGCCGGCGCACGGTCAGCTCGGCGTGCGCCGGTACGTCGAGGTGCCGGCCCACCGGGTCGTCCAGGTCGAGCAGGCCCGCGTCGCGGCACTGGAGGACCAGCACGGCGGTGAAGGTCTTGGTGACCGAGCCGATCCGGAACAGCGTCTGCGGGCCGAGGACGCCGTCGTTGCCGGTGCCGCCGACCGCGCACGTCCACGGCGGCCGGTCGGCCCGGTGCAGGGCGGCCGACACGGCCGGCACCCGCCCGTCGGCCTGGACCCGCCGCACCATCCGCTCCAGGCGGCCGTCGATCTCGCTCACCACCGTCCGCCTACCGGCAGATCATCGGGCCGAGCGGCGCGCCGCCGAGCACGTGCGCGTGGACGTGGAAGACCTCCTGGCCCCCGTACGCCCCGGTGTTGAACATCAGCCGGTAGCCGTCGCCGAGCAGCCCCTCCTCCTCGGCCACGACGGCCGCCGCGGCCAGCAGCTCCCCGGCCAGCGCCGGGTCGCCCTGGCCCAGGGTGGCCACGTCGGCGTAGTGCTCCTTGGGGATGACCAGCACGTGCACCGGGGCCTTCGGGGAGATGTCCCGGAACGCCAGGGTGGTGTCGGTCTCCCGGACGATGGTGGCCGGGATCTCCCCGGCGACGATGCGGCAGAACAAGCAGTCGGATCCCATCGGGGCATGGTAAGGCGTGCCGGCCTGCTCAGGCATGATGGCGGCGTGACTTCACGGGCGGTACTGGTGACGGGGTCCTCACGCGGCATCGGGCGCGCGGTGGCGGCGAGGTTCGCGGCGGGCGGGGACCGGGTGGCGATCCACCACCGGGACTCGGCGGAGCTGGCCGAGCGGCTGCGCGCCGAACTGCCGGGTGACGGCCACGTCGTGGTCCGCGCGGACCTGACCGACCCCGACGCGGTACGGGCGATGGTCGACGACGCGGCGGCCCGCCTCGGCGGCCTGGACGTGCTGGTCAACAACGCCGGGGTGTACGGCGAGCGGGACGCCCCGCACCCGGTCTTCGGCACGTCCTACGCCGACTGGCAGCGGCGCTGGCGGCAGGTGCTGGAGACCAACCTGACCGGGGCGGCCAACGTGACCTGGTGCGCCGCCCAGCACATGCGCGAGCGGGGCGGGCGGATCGTGAACGTCTCCTCCCGGGGCGCGTTCCGGGGCGAGCCGGACCAGCCGGCGTACGGGGCGAGCAAGGCGGGGCTGAACGCGCTCGGCCAGTCCCTCGCGGTGGCCCTCGCCCCGTACGGCATCGCGGTGGCCACGGTGGCCCCCGGCTTCGTGGAGACGGACATGACCACAGAGCACCTGGCCGGCGAGCGGGGCGCGACGATCCGCGCCCAGAGCCCGTTCAACCGGGTGGCCCGCCCCGACGAGATCGCCGCCACCATCCACTGGCTGACCAGCCCCGAGGCGGAGTGGACCTCCGGCACCATCATCGACCTCAACGGCGCCAGCTACCTCCGCACCTAACCCCCACCCCACCCCCCGCGTCACCCCCTCCCCGGGTAACCCCGTGGCGCAAATTCACGGAATGAGTGGCTATTCCACGTGGAATAGCCACTCATTCCGTGTAAGTGCGGGCTAACGGCCCCGGGGGGGAGGGGTGGGGTGGGTGGGTTACCAGCGGGGGAGGCGGGTGGAGAGGACCGAGAGTGCGGCCACGCCGGCCGTGGAGGTGCGCAGGACCGACGGGCCCAGGCGGACCGGGCGGGCGCCGGCGGCGGCGAAGGTGGCCAGCTCGGGCTCGGCGATACCGCCCTCCGGGCCGACTACCAGCACGATCTCGCCCGCGTCGGGCAGCTCCACGGTGGTCAGCCGGTCGTCGGCCTCCTCGTGCAGGACGAACGCGGCGGTGGCCCCGGCGATCCGCCGGGCCACGGCGGCGGTGGACTCGTCGGGGGACCCGGCCAGCACCGGCAGCCACGCCCGGCGGGCCTGCTTCGCCGCCTCCCGGGCGGTGGCCGCCCACCTCTCCCGCGCCCGTACGCCCCGGTCGCCGCGCCACTGCACCACCGAGCGTGATGCGCCCCAGGGGACGATCTCGTCCACCCCGACCTCGGTCATCGCCTGCACGGCCAGTTCGCCCCGGTCGCCCTTGGCGATGCCCTGCACCACCACGAGCCGGGGCACGGACGCGTCGACGTACCCCCGGGAGGTGATGTCGAGTTCCAGGCTGCCCCGGCCGACGGCGGTGACCACGGCGGACGCGGTGCCGCCCCGGCCGTCGGCGAGCAGCAGCTCCTCGCCCACCCGCAGCCGCTGCACGGTGGCGGCGTGGTGCCCCTCGGGGCCGTCCAGGGTGAGCTGGGCAGCGGTGGGCAGCGACTCGACCAGGAACAGCGGCGCGGACACGACGATCAGGTTAGCCGCCCCGGCGGGAACCGGGGCGGCGAGGCCGGAGGACCGGGGTCAGGGGTGCCCGTTGAACGCGTCGCGCATCCGGGAGAAGAAGCCGCCCTGCTTGGACAGCTCGGCGACCTCCTCGCCCCGGGTCTTGGCGAAGTCGCGGAGCATCTTCTCCTGGTCGGCGTCGAGCTTGGTCGGGGTCCGCACGTCGAGGTGGACGTAGAGGTCGCCACGGCCGGTGCCGCGCAGGTGCGGCACGCCCCGGGCACGCAGCCGCAGGGTGCTGCCCGGCTGGGTGCCGGCCTTGACGTCGACCGTCTCCTCGCTGTCCAGCGTCTTGATGGTCAGCCGGGTGCCGAGCGCGGCGGCGGTCATCGGGACGGTCACCCGGCAGTGCAGGTCGTCGCCCTTGCGGGAGTAGACGTCGTGCGTGCGCTCGTGGATCTCCACGTACAGGTCGCCGGCGGTGCCGCCGCCCGGGCCGACCTCGCCCTGCTGGGCCAGCCGGATCCGCATGCCGTCCTCGACCCCGGCCGGGATCTTCACGGTCAGCGAGCGGCGGGTGCGCACCCGCCCGTCGCCGGCGCAGGTCGGGCAGGGGTGCGGGATCGTGGTGCCGTACCCCTGGCAGACCGTGCACGGCCGGGCGGAGACCACCTGGCCGAGGAACGTGCGCTGCACCGACTGGACCTCGCCCCGGCCGCCGCACGCCTCACAGGTGGCCAGGTGGGTGCCGGCGGCGGTGCCCGCGCCGGAGCAGGTGGTGCAGAGCACGGCGGTGTCGACGGTGATCGGCGCCTCGACGCCGAACGCCGTCTCGTGCAGGTCCAGCTCCAGCCGCAGGATCGCGTCGGCCCCCGGCCGGGTACGCGGGCGGGGCCCGCGCGCGCCGCCGGCCGCGCCGCCGAAGAAGGCGTCCATGATGTCCTGGAAGCCGACGAACGGGCCGGCCCCGCCGGGCCCGCCCGGGCCCGCGCCCCCGCCGCCCGGCGCGAGCGGGTCACCGCCCAGGTCGACGATCTGCCGTTTCCGGTCGTCCGAGAGGACCTCGTACGCGGCGTTGATGTCCTTGAACTTCTCCTGTGCCTCCGGGTCCGGATTCACGTCCGGGTGGAACTGCCGCGCCAGCTTGCGGTAGGCGCGCTTGATCTCGTCGTCGGAGGCTTCCCGGCCTACGCCGAGGATGCCGTAGTAGTCCCTGGCCACTGCGTTCCCGTGTCCTCATGTTCGTCTCGCGTTGCGCCGGTCGGCGGCCGGAGCCGGCCGTCGGCCCTGACTGGTCAGTTCTGGGCCAGCAGCTCGCCCACGTAGCGTGCCACGGCCCGCACCGTGGCGATGGTGCCGGGGTAGTCCATCCGGGTGGGGCCGAGCACGCCCAGGCCGCCGAGCGCGGCCGCCCCCGGCCCGTACCCGGTGCTCACCACCGAGGCGGCGCGCAGGTTGTCGATCTCGTTCTCGTCGCCGATCAGCACCCGGGTGGTGGTCGACTCGGCCTCGCCGATGAGTTTGAGCATCACCACCTCCTCCTCCAGGGCCTCCAGGATCGGCCGCAGCGAACCCTGGAAGTCCAGCAGGCCGCCCCGGGTGAGGTTGGCGGTGCCGGCGAGCGCGATGCGTTCCTCGTGCCGCTCGACCAGCGTCTCCAGCAGCACCGTGGACAGCGTGGTCATGGCCGGACGCAGGTGCGCCGCCGACTCCTCGACCAGGGCCTGCACCAGTGGCGGGGTCTCCGACAGCCGGCTGCCGACCAGCTTCTCGTTGACCAGCCGGCGCAGGTCGGTGACGACGTCGGCGGGGACCGGCGCGGGCAGCTCGACCAGCCGCTGCTCGACCCGCCCCGTGTCGGCGATCATCACCAGCATCAGCCGGGTGGTGGAGATCGGCACCAGCTCCAGGTGCCGCACCGAGGACCGGGCGAGCGACGGGTACTGCACCACGGCGACCTGCCGGGTGAGCTGGGCCAGCAGCCGGACCGTGCGGTGCACCACGTCGTCCAGGTCGACTGCGCCGACCAGGAAGCGCTCGATGGCCCGGCGCTCGGCCGGGCTGAGCGGCTTGACCCGGGAAAGCCGGTCGACGAAAAGCCGGTAGCCCCGGTCGGTGGGAACCCGCCCGGCGCTGGTGTGCGGCTGCCGGATGTACCCCTCCTCCTCCAGCACCGCCATGTCGTTGCGGACGGTCGCCGGGGAGACGCCGAGCTGGTGGCGCTCGACCAGGGCCTTGCTGCCGACCGGCTCCTGGGTGGCGACGTAGTCCTCGACGATCGCGCGGAGCACGGCGAGCTTGCGGTCGTCGAGACCCACTCCCCTTACCTCCTGTCGCACGTCGGTGCCCCGTCGTCGCGGCGACGCCCCGGGCCTGCCCGCCGGCTGGCGAAGCCTGGCACTCGACTGTAATGAGTGCCAGTCTACGTCGGCTGCCCCGCCGTCGGTAAGATCACAGACGGACCGTCGGCCCGGCCACGGCACCCGGGCGACGGAGCGGGACGCCGGCCCCGCTGCCGATCATCCCCTCGTCCCGACCAGTGTCGCTCTGGTGCCCACTTGTCGGCAGCCCCTACCGTGACGTGCATGACTGAACCACCTCGCCCTCCCGGATCAGGCGACCCGGGCGGCTACCCGCCCGAGGCCAACCCGCCGTCGGCACCGTACGGCTCGTCGGCGGACGAGCCGCCCACCGCACCACTTTCCGGGGCTCCCGGGGTGGGCGGCTATCCCCCGCCCGGTGGCTATCCACCACCCACCGGCGACCAGTCGCCGTCGGGCGGTTACCCGCCGCCCGGCAGCCAGCCCCCGCCGGGTGGCTTCAACCCGGGCGGCTACCCCCCGGGTGGCGCATACCCCCCGGGTGCCGGATATCCGACCGGCGGGGCGTACCCGGGCCCGACCGGCGGCTACCCGACCAACGACGACAAGACCTGGGCGCTGATCGCGCACTTCGGCGGTCCGCTCGGCGTGGTGGTCGGCGGCAGCCTGCTCGGCTGGGTCGCCCCGCTGATCGCGCTCGTGGTCAAGGGCCCGCAGTCGCCGACCGTGCGCGCGCACGCCGTCGCGGCGCTGAACTTCCAGCTCACCTGGGTGATCGCCCTCCTGGTCAGCTTCGTGCTCGCCGTGGTCACCTGCGGGGTCCTGTTCTTCATCCCGATGCTGGTCGCCCTGGTGCCGATCATCTTCGGCATCATCGGCGGCATCAAGGCCAACGAGGGCACGCTCTACCGCTATCCGATGACCTACAACCTCGTGAAGTGACCCGCTTCGGCCGGCCCCCGTCGGGCCGGCCGGAAGCCGGGCAGCCGGCCCGGCGCACGGGGGCGCGGGACAAGGCGTCCGATCAGGGCAGCAGGTCGCGCACGACCGCGTCGGCCAACAGCCGGCCACGCAGGGTGAGCACGGCCCGGCCGGCCGCGTACCCGGCCGGGTCGAGCAGCCCGCCGGCCACGGCCCGCTCCGCGCCGGCCCGGCCCGGCGCGTCCAGCACTTCCAGCGGCAGGCCGGAGGCGAGCCGCAGGCGCAGCATTACGTCCTCCATGTGCGCCTCGCCGGGTGTGAGCACCTCCCGGGCCAGGCCGGGGGACTCCCCCACCGCGAGCCGCTTCGCGTACGCGCTCGGGTGCTTGACGTTCCACCAGCGCACCCCGCCGACGTGGCTGTGCGCCCCCGGCCCCAGGCCCCACCAGTCCGCGCCGGTCCAGTAGAGCAGGTTGTGCCGGCACCGCCCGGCCGGCGTGCGGGCCCAGTTGGACACCTCGTACCAGGAGAAGCCGGCCGCGCCGAGGGCGGCCTCCGCGGCCAGGTAGCGGTCCGCCGCCACGTCGTCGGAGGGGTACGGCAGCTCGCCGCGCCGCATCCGCGCGGCCAGCCGGGTGCCGTCCTCCACGATCAGGGCGTACGCGCTGACGTGGTCCACCCCGGCGGCGACCACCTGGTCGAGGGACGCCGCGAAGTCCTCGGCGCCCTCCCCCGGCGTGCCGTAGATCAGGTCCAGGTTGACGTGGTCGAACCCGGCGTCGCGGGCCTCCGCCGCGGCGGCGGTGGCCCGGCCGGCGCTGTGCCGACGGTCGAGTACCGCCAGCACCCCCGGGGCGGCGGACTGCATGCCCAGCGAGATGCGGGTGTACCCGGCCGCCCGCAGGGTCTTCAGCGACTGCGGCGTGACCGACTCCGGGTTGGCCTCGGTGCTCACCTCGGCGTCGGCCGCCAGCCCCCAGGTGCGGTCGATGCCGTCGAGGATCCGGGCCAGGTCGTCGGCCGGGAGCAGGGTCGGGGTGCCGCCGCCGACGAACACGGTGTCGACCCTCGGCGGCGGGGTCCCGCCGAGCACCCGGCCCGCGAGGGCCAGCTCGGCCAGCACCGTGTCGGCGTACGACTCGCGGCCGACCCCGCCGCCCAACTCGTCGGCCGTGTACGTGTTGAAGTCGCAGTAGCCGCACCGGCTGGCGCAGAACGGCACGTGCACGTACACGCCGAAGCCGCGCGCGCCGACGGCGCGGGTGGCGGTGGCGGGCAGCGAGCCGTCGGCGGGGACGGCTTCGCCTTCTGGAAGGACGCCGGGCATGGCCACTAGTGTGCCCGCATGACCTCCTCCGACGCGCTCGTGCGGGTCACCACGGCCCGCGGGGTGACCACCCTCACCCTGAACAGCCCGCACAACCGCAACGCGCTCTCGACGCCGCTGATGACCGAGCTGCTGGCCGGGCTGTCCGCCGCGGTGGCCGACGACGCGGTCCGGGTGGTCGTGCTCGACCACACCGGCCCGGTGTTCTGCTCCGGCGCCGACCTGAAGGAGACCGCCGCCGCGTACGCCGGCGGCAGCGTCCCGGCGGGGATGCTCGGCGACGTGCTCGCGGCGGTCTGGGAGTGCCCGAAGCCGGTGGTGGCCCGGGTGGCCGGGCCGGCGCGGGCCGGCGGGCTCGGCCTGATCGCGGCGGCCGACCTGGCGGTCTGCGCACAGGAGGCGACGTTCGCCTTCACCGAGGTACGGATCGGGGTGATCCCGGCGGTGATCTCGGCGACCGTGCTTCCCCGGCTGGCCCCCCGGGCCGCCGCCGAGCTGTACCTGACCGGCGACACCTTCGACGGCCGGCGGGCCGCCGAGATCGGCCTGGTCACCACCGCCGTGCCGGCCGACGGGCTGGACGCGGCGGTGGAGCGGGTGTGCGCGTCGCTGGTGCGGGGCGCGCCGCAGGCGCTGGCCGGTGCGAAGGCGCTGCTGCGCCGGCCGCCGGCCGCCGACCTGGCCGCCGAGATCGCCGAGCTGGCCGCCGTGTCGACCGGGTACTTCCTCTCCGGGGAGGGGCGCGAGGGGGTGCTGGCGTTCCGGGAGAAGCGGGACGCAAGCTGGGTGCCGACCGCCTGAGGCGTTTCCCGCCCCGGCCGGCGGGAAAGCCGGCCGGCACCGCGCCCGTCGCGCCCCGGCACCGGGCCGGGCGGAACACACCGCCCCGGACGGGAAATGTGGTCGACTCGCTACGGAACGGAGCGAACCGGTCGGACGAGCCGGTCGGCGACGGTGGGGACGTACTCTTGGCGGACGCTGGCGAACAGGGGGTGCGGGTGCGAACTCGGGCAGTCGTCGCGGCCGGTGTCGTCGTCGCCGTCATCGCCGCCATCGGGATCTGGTTCGTGGCCCGCCAGGTGGGTGAGCGCCTGCGGCTCCCCCTGGCCAGCCGCACCTGTCTCGTGCAGGCGGACGGCCAGGTGCGCCTCGACGCCGACCAGATGGCCAACGCCGCCACCATCGCGGCGATCGGCACCCAGCGGAAGATGCCGGAGCGTGCCGTGGTGGTGGCCCTCGCCACGGCGTACCAGGAGTCCGGGCTGCGCAACCTCGACGGCGGCGACCGTGACTCCGTGGGGCTGTTCCAGCAGCGGCCGAGCCAGGGCTGGGGCACCGGGGAGCAGATCGGTGACCCGCGGTACGCGACCAACAAGTTCTACGCCGCGCTCAAGCGGGTGCGCGGCTGGGAGAAGATGCGGGTCACCGATGCGGCGCAGCGGGTGCAGCGCTCGGCCTACCCGGAGGCGTACGAGAAGTGGGCCGACGAGTCGCAGGTGTTGACCCGGGCGCTGCTCGGTCAGGCGACCGGGGCCGTGGCCTGCACCGTGGGGTCGACGCCGGTGATGCGCGGCGAGGCCGCGGCGGCGGCGCTGACCCAGGGCCTGAGCCTCGACTGGGGGCTGCCGAGGACGGTGTCGCTGGCCGAGCTGACCGGGCTCGCCGTGCCGACCACCGACCAGCGCGACGGCTGGCGGTACGCGCACTGGCTCGTCTCGCACGCCTCCGATCACGGGGTGAAGCGGGTGCGCTTCGGCGGGTTGGAGTGGACCGCCAAGGCCGGCACCTGGGGTCGGGTTGCCGACGCCCCGAGTGCCGACCAGCGGGTCGTAGCGGAGGTCTTCGCCGACTCCTGATCGTCCCCGGATCTCCCCACCGACGGTGACCGCGCAATCCGGCATAGAGGGCAAATTCCCCGGGTTGACACCCAATTGTCACCCTCCGCGCCCGACCGACTGCCGATCGTCGGGTGACCGCCCGGCCCCGGCCGGGCGCGGCGCCACCCCCGATGCCGGCGCAGTACCATCGGCTGCCTGGGCCAGAGATGGTTTCCTCATGGGGAGGGGTACTACGCGGTGTTCGATTACGACGGCCGGACCGGCTACGAACCGATCAGCGACACCGATCGCAAGGAGTTCCACGAGCAGGGCTTCCTCCTGCTGCGGAACGTGCTGACGGAGGATCACCGGGCCGCCCTGGAGGAGGCCGTCGACCGCGTCTACGCGGAGGAGAAGGCCAAGGGCAAGACCACCAAGGACGGCACCCTGCACCTGCTGGGCTTCCTGGATCGGGACGAGCTCTTCGGCAACCTGCTCACCCACCCGATCGCCTTCCCGTACATGTGGGGCCTGGCCGGGTGGAACATCTACACCCACCACAACCACCTGGACGTCACCCCGCCGGCGGCGGAGCCGGAGAAGCCGTACTGGGGTTGGCACCAGGACGGGTACCGGCAGAACTCCGACCCGGAGACGATGGACCCGAACCTGCCCCGGCCGATGTTCTCGCTGAAGGTGGCGTACGTGCTCTCCGACCTGTCGGAGACCGGGCGCGGCGCGACCAAGGTGATCCCGGGCAGCCACCTGTGGAACTCGCTGCCCCGGCCGGACGACCTGACGGTGCACAACCCCGACCCGGAGGGCACGGTGGAGATCACCGCCAAGCCGGGCGACGCGTTCATCTTCGACCGCCGCCAGTGGCACTCCCGGTCGACGAACCTCTCCACGATCACCCGCAAGATGCTCTTCGTCGGCTACACCTACCGGTGGATCCGCCCCCTCGACGAGCTGCACATCGACCCCGAGAGCGAGTGGTGGGCCAACCGCACGCCGGTGCAGCGCCAACTCTGCGGCGAGGGCACCCACACCGCGAACTACTGGGGCATCAACTGGAACGGGTACGTCGACGACGAGATCCCGCTGCGCAAGGAGCTCAAGGAGCGCGGCCAGCTCGACCGCAACATCCCCTGGCTCCGCTGACGCGATAGGCGAAGGGCCCCCTGTCGGCGCGTGTCGCGCACGGCAGGGGGCCCTTCCGCACGCCCGGCGCGGTCAGGCCCGCCCCGCGTCGAGCCGGCGGCGGGCCTTCTCCCGGACCGACTCCGGCAGCTCGGGGACGTCGAGCAGCCGGGGCAGCAGTTCCGGTTCCAGGGTGCCGGCCCGGAACACCTCGCCGATGGTGACCCCGTGCGCCGGCCGGTCCACTACCTCGACCGGGTCGCCCGCGCTGACCTCGCCCTCCCGCAGCACCCGCAGGTACGCCCCGGGCGCGGCCCGCACGGTGAACCGCTTGATCAGGCCGGGCACGCCCCAGAACCCGGCGAACGTGGCGCACGGCGTGCGCGGCTTGGTCACCTGGAGCAGGGCCGAGCCGATCAGCCACCGCTCCCCGATCACCGCCCCGGTCACGTCCACGGCGTACGTGGTCAGGTTCTCGCCGAAGCCACCCTCCCGGACGGCCCGGCCCAGCTCGGCTGCCCACCAGGCGGCGTCCTCCTCGGCGTACGCGTAGACCGTCTGGTCGGGGCCGCCGTGGTGGGCCCGCTCGGCGATGAAGTCCCCATCGACGCCGTCGGCCCGCAGCAGCACCGGCCCGTCGACCGGTCGCTTGTCGATCCCACTGCGGCCGCTCGCGTCGCCCGCCCACTCCGCCTCGGTCACCACGCCGACGTTCACCGCCACCAGCCTGCCTGTCATGGCGTCAGCCTACGTCCGGGCACCGGCGACCGCCGTCCCCGCATCGGCGGAGCCTCGCCGCCGGGCGACGGGCAGGGACCCCTCCGGACGCTCACGCGCCCGGCCGGCCCCTGCCAGCACCTCAGCCCTTGACTGCGCCCGCCACCAGGCCGGAGACCATCCGGCGCTGCACCAGCAGGAAGAAGATGATCACCGGAAGGGTGAACAGCGTCGAGGCGGCCATCACCGGCCCCCACGCGGTGTCGTCCCGGCCGAAGAAGAACGTCATCGCCACCGGCAGGGTGTACCGGTCCTGATCGTTGATGAACGTCAGCGCGAAGATCAGCTCGTTCCAGGCGGTGATGAAGGAGAAGATGCTGGTCGCGACCAGGCCGGGCGCGACCAGTGGGAACAGGATGCGGCGGAAGATCTGCACCCGGCTCGCCCCGTCGATCGCTGCGGCCTCCTCGAGTTCCTTGGGCACCGCGGCCACGAAGCCGCGCAGCATCCAGACCGCGAACGGCAGCGAGAAGCCGAGGTAGGTGAGGATCAGGCTGGGCAGGGTGTTGTAGAGGCCCAGCCGTTGGATCATCAGGAACAGCGGGATGACCAGCGCCTCCAGCGGGATCATCTGCACCACCAGCAGCATGATCAGGAAGCTGGTCCGCAGCTTGAACCGGAACCGGGCCACCGCGGTCGCCGCGAGCAGCGCGACCAGGCTGCTGAGCACCACGGTCGAGACCGCCACCAGGACGCTGTTGAGGAAGAAGTCCGCGAACGTCACGCCGGGAATCAGGTTCCCGGTCAGGATCTCCCGGTAGTGCTCCAGCGTCGGGTTGGCCGGCACCGGCCGGGGCGTGGCCGAGAAGATCTCCCGGTTCGGCTTGAGCGACGTCGCGATCATCCAGTAGACGGGGAACGCCGCGAAGAGCGCCACCAGCAGGCCCGCGCCGTTGAGGGCGACCCGCTTCACCACCGCGCCGCGCCTCACGACTCCTCCTCCTGCTTGAGCACCATCCGCACGTACACCCCGGTCACCAGGAGCAGGATCAGCGTGAGGATGACCGCGATCGCCGCGCCCAGGCCGTACTTCGGGGGCGGGGAGAACGCCTCGGCGTACGAGTAGATCGACAACATGAACGTCGGCCGGTCCTGGGTGCCGCCGGCCAGCACGAACTGCTGGGTGAAGACCTTGAAGTCCCAGATGGTGGAGAGCACCACCAGGATTCCGAAGACCGGGCGCAGCAGCGGGAAGGTGATCTTCCAGAACACCTTCCACGGCCCGGCCCCGTCGACCCGGGCCGCCTCGTGCAGCTCGCCCGGCACGCTCTTGAGCCCGGCCAGCACGCTGACCGCGATGAACGGGAAGGAGTGCCAGACCACCACGAGGGTGAGGATCGAGAAGAACATCAGCGGCGAGTTGAACCAGCCGTAGCCGGTCCAGTCGGCGCGCCCGAACAACGCGTTCGACAGCCCGTCCGGCAGGGCGTTGAACAGCCAGGTCACCAGGCCGGAGGTGTCGTCGAACATCCACTTCCACACGATGGTGCCGGTCAGCGCCGGGGTGGCCCAGGCCAGCATCACGCAGCTCGCGACGAAGGTGGCCATCCGCTTGCCCAGCCCGTTGAGCAGCAGCCCGACCAGGGTGCCGAGGATCATCGTCAGCGCCACGTTGGCCACGGCGAAGAGGACCGTGTTGCGCAGCACCGTCAGGAAGAACGGGTCCCCGAGGATCTCGGCGTAGTTGCCGAACCCGACCCAGGGCCATTCCCGGTCGCCGCGCAGCTGCCGGACGTTGTTCAGCCGGAAGAAGGACATCGCCACCACCTGGCCGAGCGGCCACAGCAGCAGCACGCCGATGATCACCAGGCAGGGCAGGAGCAGCAGGTAGGGCAGGCGGTCCACCCGGCGACGCCGCCGCGCGGGGTTCTCCCGCACGGCGGACGTCTCCGGCGCCTGGATCAGCGTGGTCACTTCGCGTTGAGGATGCTTTCCATCTCGGCAGCCGCCTCGGCGGTGGCCTTCTCGACCGTCTTCTGACCCTTGATGACCGAGCTGTTCATGGCCTGGGTCACCGTCTTGGTACGGCTGACCTCGACCCACTTCGGGGTGAGCGGGGTCAGCTTCGTGTTCTGCATCGTCGTGGCGAACGCCGCCATGAGCTTGTCGTTGGCGTACTCGCCGCCGCTGACCAGGTCGGAGTAGACCGGGAAGAAGCCGAGGCTGCTGGCGAACTCCTTGTCCTTCTGCTTGCTCAGCAGCACGGTCAGGTAGTCCCAGGCGAGGTCCTGCTTCTTGCTGTCCTTCCACAGGGCGATGTCCGAGCCACCCGCGAAGGCCGGGGCCGGCTTGCCGTCCGGGCCGGGGATGGGAAAGGTGCCCCAGACCTTCTCGATCTCGGGGTTGTCCTTCTTGATGGCGCCGGCCTGCCAGCTACCGCCGAAGGCCATCGCCGCCTTGCCGGTGGCGAACTGGGTCCGGGCGTCGATCTCGTTCCAGCCGGCGGCGGCGGGCGGGGCGACCTTGTGCACGGTGACCATGTCGGTCCAGAACTTGACCGCCTTCTGGGCCTCCGGGGTGTTGTAGCCGGACTTCCAGGTGTCGCCCTGCTTGGTGGCGATCTCGCCGCCCGCGCCCCAGAGGAAGGAGTAGAACGGCAGCTCCGAGTTGCCCGGCAGCGCGATGCCGTAGGTGCCCGGCTTCTTCGCCTGGACGGCCTTCGCGGCGGCGACCAGCTCGTCCCAGCTCGTCGGCGGCTTCACGCCGGCCTCGGCGAACCAGTCGGTGCGGTAGTACAGCGCGCGGACGCCGGCGTACCACGGCACGCCGTACTGCTTGCCGTCGAGCTGGGCGTTCTTGACCAGGTCGGGAAGGATGTCCTTGCCCTCGGACCAGCCGCCGAACTTGCCGGTGACGTCGGCCAGCGCCTCCTGGGCGGCCCAGCCCTGGGTCTCGGTGTTGCCGAGCTCGGTGACGTCGGGTCCCTCACCGCCGGCGAGCGCCGCCTGGAACTTCTTGGGCGCCTCGAGCCAGGGGATGTACTGCACGACCACGTCGGTGTCGGGGTGCTTCTTCTTGAACTCGGTCTCGACGCCGTCGAGGAACGCGGTCTGCGCCTCGCTGCCCTCGCCCATCATCCAGACCGTCAGCTTGCTGTTGTCGGCGGCCTTGTCGTCCCCCGAGCCACCGCAACCGGTGAGCACCATCGCGGCCGACGCCACCACGGCGGTGACCGGGGCCAGCCGTTTCCACCTGTTCACGCCACATCTCCCTCGCGCCGTCCTGGCACTAACCTTCTCCGCCGCACCCTAGTAGGAAAAATTCCTTTACGACAGGGGCGACTTGGAAGCGAGGCGACCGTACCGCAGCGGGGGCGCGGCGGCAGTCCGACGTGGACCGAACCGGGCGGGACGCAGACGAACGGGCGCCCGACCGGAGAGGTCGGGCGCCCGTTGACGAGACGGTGGCTGTTACCGGTGGGTGACGCTGCGGCGACCACCCACGCCGGCCACGATCGCGACCGCGATGGCGGCGACGACGACCTGCACCAGCAGCTCGGCCCAGTCGACCCCGGCGGTGTTGGTGGAGATGCCGACGGCGTTGGCCAGCACGGTGCCGAGCAGGGCGGCGCCTACGCCGACGAGCATGTGCAGCCAGATCGGCATGTTCTGCCGGCCCGGGACGACCAGGCGGCCCAGGGCGCCCACGATCAGACCGACGATGAGCGCGGTGATGATTCCGGTAACAGTCATGGTCGTTCTCCTCAGAAAGCTTCACAAGTTCTGTTCGCTGTGGCGACAACTAAGTTCCCGACCCACCGGAAATCCAAACCCACCCTCCGGACATTGCGATGGATGCCCGCCACTCGGAACGTCTGAGCAGCTCAGGCCGCACGCGGCAGCCCTTCGGTGCACTCCCGGGCCTGGCCGGCAAACCGGAGCCCGCATTGACGAGAGACAACTCGTGCCCGCTTTCCCCACGCCTTCGGCACGGGCGCGGAAAGGCCGGCGCACGCGAAGGGCGCCCGACCGCTGTGGTCGGGCGCCCTCCGGGAGAAAACGGTGTGCCGTTACCGGTGGCTGACGCTCCGGCGACGGCCGACACCGGCGACCAGGGCCACGGCGACGGCGGCCAGCACGACCTGCACCAGCAGTTCGGTCCAGTCGATCCCGGCCGTCTCGGTGGCGATGCCCATGGCCCGGGCGAGCACGGTGCCGAGCAGGGCGGCGCCGACACCGATCAGCATGTGCAGCCAGATCGGCATGTTCTGCCGGCCCGGAACGACCAGGCGGCCCAGAGCGCCGATGATGAGACCAACAATGAGTGCGGTGATGATGCCCCAAACGGTGAGCTCCACGGGTCGCCCTCCTCCTAAAGATGTGTCACAACGGTGTCGTTGCTGTCGTGACCGCTAAGTTCCCGAGGGCCCGAAAATTCAAACCGGGTTCGCCGCCGATCTGCTGCCGCACGTCGATGTCGCCGCCCCCTCCGCCCACCCGCAAGGCGGGAAAAGGCCAGCTGGAAGGGCTCCCACCGCCCCCGCGGCGCGCGCTGCCGGGCCCGGAAAATTCCTTCCGGTACGACCGGACGCCCGTCCCCGGGCCGGCCTGGCTGGGCGTCCGTCGCGGTCACCCACGGTGGCCTGACCTCCCGGGGGGCGGTGGCGCGGCTACTTCTTGCCGGCGGCCTTGCCGTCGCTGTCGTCGGAGGAGAGGGCGGCGATGAAGGCCTCCTGCGGGACCTCGACCCGGCCCACCATCTTCATCCGCTTCTTGCCCTCCTTCTGCTTCTCCAACAGCTTGCGCTTGCGGCTGATGTCACCGCCGTAGCACTTGGCGAGCACATCCTTGCGGATCGCCCGGATGGTCTCCCGGGCAATCACCCGGCTGCCGATCGCGGCCTGGATGGGCACCTCGAACTGCTGCCGGGGAATCAGTTTGCGCAGCTTCGCGGCGATGGTGACGCCGTAGTTGTACGCCTTGTCCTTGTGCACGATGGCGCTGAACGCGTCCACCGGCTCGCCGTGCAGCAGGATGTCCACCTTGACCAGGTCGGACGCCTGCTCGCCCGAGGGCTCGTAGTCCAGCGAGGCGTAGCCCTTGGTGCGGCTCTTGAGCTGGTCGAAGAAGTCGAAGATGATCTCCGCGAGGGGCAGCGTGTAGCGCAGCTCCACCCGGTCGGCCGAGAGGTAGTCCATCCCGAGCAGGTTGCCCCGGCGGCCCTGGCACAGTTCCATCACCGCGCCCACGTAGTCGTTCGGGGTGAGCACGGTGGCCCGCACGACCGGCTCGTACACCTCGGCGATCCTGCCGGCGGGGTACTCGCTCGGGTTGGTCACGACGATCTCCTGGCCCTCCTCCGTGATGGCCCGGTAGACCACGTTCGGCGCGGTGGAGATCAGGTCGAGGTTGTACTCCCGCTCCAGCCGCTCCCGGATGATCTCCAGGTGCAGCAGGCCGAGGAAGCCGCACCGGAAGCCGAAGCCGAGGGCGCCGGAGGTCTCCGGCTCGTAGTCGAGCGCGGCGTCGTTGAGCTTGAGCTTGTCCAGCGCCTCGCGCAGGTTGGGGTAGTCGGACCCGTCGATCGGGTAGAGGCCGGAGTAGACCATCGGCTTCGGGTCCTTGTAACCGCCGAGCGCCTGCGTCGCCGGCTTGGCGTTGATGGTGACCGTGTCGCCGACCCGGGACTGGCGGACGTCCTTCACGCCGGTGATCAGGTAACCCACCTCGCCGACGCCGAGCGCGTCGGCCTTCACCATCTCCGGCGAGATGACGCCGATCTCCAGCAACTCGTGGACGGCGCCGGTGGACATCATCTTGATCCGGTCCCGGGCGCCGATCCGGCCGTCGATCACCCGGACGTAGGTGACCACGCCCCGGTAGACGTCGTACACCGAGTCGAAGATCATCGCCCGGGCGGACGCGTCGGCGTCGCCGACCGGCGGGACGAGCTGCCGGACGATCTCGTCGAGCAGGTACGGCACGCCGACGCCGGTCTTGCCGGAGACCCTGATGCAGTCCGCCGGATCGCAGCCGATCAGGTGGGCCAGCTCCTCGGCGTACTTCTCGGGCTGGGCGGCCGGCAGGTCGATCTTGTTGAGCACCGGGATGATCCGCATGTCGTTCTCGAGCGCCAGGTAGAGGTTCGCCAGGGTCTGCGCCTCGATGCCCTGGGCGGCGTCGACCAGCAGGACCGCGCCCTCGCAGGCGGCGAGCGAGCGGGACACCTCATAGGTGAAGTCGACGTGGCCCGGGGTGTCGATCATGTTGAGCACGGCCTGTTCGCCGACCCGGTCGCCCTCGCGGACCGTCCACGGCATCCGGACAGCCTGGCTCTTGATGGTAATGCCGCGCTCGCGCTCGATGTCCATCCGGTCGAGGTACTGCGCGCGCATCTGCCGGGGGTCGACCACGCCGGTGAGTTGCAACATCCGGTCGGCCAGGGTCGACTTCCCGTGGTCGATGTGGGCGATGATGCAGAAGTTCCGGATGCGCGCCGGGTCGGTGGCACCGGGAGCGTTCGCGCCGGAATCGAGCGTCGGTGACACAGCGGTCCGTTCTGGTCGGCTGACGTGAGCGGGCCGACGCAACGCCGGCCCCCTCTATGCTCCCACGTCGCCCCGAGCCCGGTCGGATCACTCCTCCCGCCGCCCGGGGCACGGCCGGCGGCTCACTCCTCGGGCGGCTCGACGAAGAGCGCGGCGAGCTTCGGCAGCCGGCGGCGGGCCTCATCCTCGTCGTCGAAGTCCCAGAACTCGCCCAGCTCCGGGTAGGGCGTCTCCGGCACCGCCGGCAGCTCGTTGGCGGTCGCCTTCCGGTACGCCTCCTCGGCGACTGTGAGCATCTGCTCGGCCTCGAACTCCTCGCCGGTGAGCGCCGCCTGACGGATCTGCGGCAGCGCCGCCAGCGAGTCCGGGTCGGCCACCGCGCGGGCGAAGACCTCCCGGCCCTGGGTGATCAGCCAGCCCCGGAAGTACTCGAAGCCGTCGTCGGACGCGCCCCCGTTGATCAGGTAGGCCGCGCCCCAGAGATCGGCCCGGTGGGACGCCGCCATGACTCGGCGCTGGTGCTGCGCGTACCCGACGATGTCGGCGGCGTCGCGCTCGGCCAGCAACGCCACGGCCCGGGCTGCGACGGGGCCGGCCGCTCCGCCCCCGCCGGCCCGGGCCCGGTCGATCAACTGCCAGAAGTCGTCGGTCCTCATGGGTTGGCAGTCTGACAGAGCCGGCCGCCGCCACGGCGGTCGCGCGGGTCGCGGCGGTGCCGCGCCGCACCGCGGACGCCGCGGGTCACAGGCGGGCGGGAATGGGCGGGAACATCGCCGCCAGGCGTGGGTACCGGCGGGCGAACTCGGCCGGATCGTCCGACTCCTCCGGCTCGTCGCCGGGGTCCGGCGAGTCGTCGCCCGGCTCGCCGCCGCGCGCGAGCACCGCGCCCTCCAGGCCCTCGGCGACGCCGGTGATCCGCTCGTGCGCCTCGTCCGCCACGTAGTCGAGGGACTCCCAGTCCGGCCACTCGTCGTCGGACCACTCGCGGGTGGGGCGGCCGGCCAGCCGGCGCACCTGGGGAACGTCGGCCAGGGTGTCCGGGGCCGCCACCGCCCGCTCGAAGGCCGACCGCCCCAGCCCGACCAGCCACGCCTGGAAGTAGCGGAACCCGTCGTCGGAGCAGAGCCCGCCGCAGATCCGCAGCGCGGCGACCCAGAGCAGCGTGGTGTCGGCCCGGGCGTGGGCCTCGTCCAGCCGGAGCTGGAAGTCGACCACCTCCGTCGCGGGGAGGCCGGCGAGCCGTTCCGTGAGCCAGGTCAGCCGCTCGTCCGGGCCGCCACAGGCCCGGGCGGACGCCTCCACCAGCGCCCAGAATCCCTCCGTGTCCATGACGGCATCATCGCGCGGCGGTACGACATCCTTGGCCTGCTCACGGCGCCCGGCGAACGGCGCATCGGGCGCGGGTGGGGCAGCATGGTCGGATGGTCCCGATCTCACTTCCCCCGGTGCCGTACGACGCGACCGCGCTGCGCCCCGGCTGGGCGGAACTGCCGGCCGGCCTGCGGGCGGCGGTGACCGCCCGGCTGGGCGGTCCGGTGGCGGTGGCCCGGGTGGCCGGCGCGGGGTTCACCCGGGGCTTCGCCGCCGTCCTGGAGACCGCCGCCGGGCGGCGGACCTTCGTCAAGGCGGCGTCGCTGACCGAGCAGCGGCACCTCGTCGACTGGTACGCCCGGGAGGCCGCAGTCCTGGACCGGCTCCCCGCCGGCCTGCCGGTCCCCCGCCCGCGCTGGGTGGTGGCGGCGGCCGGCTGGTACGCGCTCGGCCTGGACGCGATCGACGGTCGCACGCCCACGCTGCCGTGGACCCCGGCGGACCTCGACGCGACCCTGGCCGGGTACGCCGAGGTGGCCGCCGCGCTGGCCGACCCTCCCCCCGAGCTGCTGGGGCTCGGCCTGCCCCGGCTCGCCGACCTGGCCCGGGAGGACATCCTCTGGTGGGGCGAGGTGGCCGCCGGCCGGGAGCCGGCCCCGGAGCTGCCGTCCCCGGCCCGGGACCGGCTGCCCGAGCTGGTCGCACTGGAGTCGCGCCTGCCCCGGTACGCCGAACGCGGCGGCCTGGCCCACGGCGACCTGCGGCTGGACAACGTACTCGTCGACCCGACCGGCCGGGCGTGGTTCTGCGACTGGACCTGGACCTGCCACGGGCCGGCATGGTTCGACCTGGTCAGCCTGCTGATCACCGCCCACGCCAGCGGCCTGGACGCCGACGGGCTCTTCGCCGGGCACCCCGCGGCGGCCGGCGCACCCCCGGACGCCCTGGACGTGACCCTCGCCGCGCTCTCCGGTTACCTGCTCACCTCGGCCGCCGCCGGGCCGACGAGCGCGTCCCCGCACATCCGGGCACACCAGCGCTGGAGCGGCGGGCAGGCGCTGGGCTGGCTCGCCGTCCGGCAGGGCTGGGCGGCGGCGCCGGAGGGCCGGGAGCCAACCACCCCCGGGCTGCGGAAGTGAGCCGTTTTGGCTCGTCCGGGCGGACCTGGTAACCTGGCTATTCGCGCAGCGATGACGCATGCTCGTCGCAGCGGAATGCAGACCATACCGAGCTATCAAGACGAGGCTGTCGCGTGGCGAACATCAAGTCCCAGATCAAGCGCAACCGGCAGAACGAGAAGCGCCGGCTGCGTAACAAGTCGGTCAAGTCGTCGCTGAAGACCGCCATCCGCAAGTTCCACGAGGCTGCGGCGGCCGGTGACGCCGAGAAGGCCACCGTCCTCATGCAGGATGCCTCGCGCAAGCTGGACAAGGCTGTCAGCAAGGGCGTCATCCACTCGAACCAGGCGGCGAACCGCAAGTCGGCGATCGCCAAGCGCGTGACCTCGCTCGCTGCCTGACCGGCGTCCACAGACCTGACCGGAAGCCCCGGGTCAACCGGGGCTTCCGGTTTTCTGTGTGTCCGCACCGGCCTCCCGCGCGCTGGCTCCTGCGCACGGGGAACGCGGATGGCTGTCACCTCACGGTCACGTTTGCTTCGGCAGGGTGAGGATTTCGGCTCCGTCGTCGGTGATGGCGATCGTGTGCTCACTGTGCGCTGTCCGGCAGCCTGTCGCGCTTCGGAGTGT
>NZ_JBIRTH010000016.1:0-64270 GCF_044334565.1 Micromonospora sp. NPDC020750 | reverse complement strand
TCGAAGGAGAACGAGCCACCTGCCTGCGGGAGAAGCTTGAACGTCTCGTGGGTACCCACGTGGACCTGGCAGTTGACGGTCCCACCGCCCGGCCCACCGGGGATCTGCGGCAACTCGGCGGCGTCCATGCGCAGATACACGTTCGAAAAGGTCGCCGACGCGAAGGCGAACGAGCCGTCGGCCTGCGGGAGAACCTTGAACTTCTCGTAGGGTCCCGCGCCAAATTGACAGTTGACGATCCCAGTGCCAGACCCGTTCCAGGTCGTCACCCCGGTGCCGTCCATGCGCAGATACACGTTCGGAAAGGTCGTCGACAGGATCGTGATCGGTGTGTTTCCGGGCGCCGCGAGGTCCGCCACTGACAACGGCATGAGAGGTCCTCTCTTTCTTCGGGAATTCTCACTCACGATAGTCGGATCGTCACGGAGAGATAAACCATGGCGTTTGGCGAAGGGCGAACGTAACGACGATGGTGGACGGATGTGACAATACCGAAATGCAACACCATGCCGGGATTCTCCCGAGCAGCGAGGACTGGCGGTGCCGGTTGGCCAGAGCCGAGAGCGAGCGCGATCAGCGTCGCGTCTTTTCCACCAGTAGTTCTGGTCACGCCGAATCCGCCAACTAATTAGTGCGGTTGACGCTGACGCTCGACCGCTGTTGACCTGTTGGCGAGTCGATGCCGAGCAACGATCGGCTACAACAAATGGCAAACCCGCTCGGCCTGGGAACCGGATAGTGCTAATACGTCAGCAAAAGAACCGTTCAGACCTGCTGTGACGGTGTGGTTTTGTCCGTCGACAGTGAGCAGCCACCGTCGAGCATGAGGTTGTGTGGACCAAACAGGATGCAGCGGTGGCTGCCGCCTACAGAGTAGACGTTCAGCGATGGGCCGCGTTGTTTGACGGGCTGATGGACTGCAGCGTCTTCGCAGTCGCCCCCGGCCAGGAACCTCTACCGGTGGCGGGTTAACAAGATCCTCGCCGACGCGAACGTCGCGCTACGGCTTGCTGAGGACGGCGAGGACGCCGGCCGCTTGGTGCAACTGGTCGACAACGACCGCCGGGTCTTGGTCGAGCGCGCTCTTCGCTCTCCGGATCCCAAGGCAGGCGATCAGGTCCACCACGCTATCGCGCTGTTCCGTGGCCGTACTGCCACCACCCAGGACAAGCGCTCGGCGGTCGTCACGCTCGCGCACGTTCTCGAACGACGCCGGAGGTTACTGAAGGCGGAGTTGCTTCGCGGCGACGAGGGCGCGCTCTTCCACATCGCCAACGAGTTCGCCATCCGCCATGAGAACGAGCGGCAGAAGTCCGACTATGATCTGGTGTTCCTGGACTGGATCTTTTGGTGGTATCTGGCCACCATTGAGTTGACGGATCGACTGCTCGCGCGCGGGACTGCTAGTGCTAGGAGCATGGGTCAGTAACAACGTGGCCTGGGGTCGACGTCCGTCCCGCGAGCGGGCAACACCGGTGGTTGGACAACTGGTACCGCGATCGCTGAACCACCTCGTCGATCTGATTCGCACCCACCCGCAAGCAGCAGCGACCTCACTGGCGTCGGCTCGATCCCTGCCGACAGCCCCTGCCCACCTGCGTAAACGGCGACCCGGCTTCGGCATCGGCGTCGGCTGGCGCTACGTCCGCGAGCCGTTGCGCTACTAAACGCCCCTGCCGCAGCTCACCATGTCCACCAATCCAACAACGCAACAGAGTCCGCCCCAGTCGTCGCGGAATTGACCTTGGAGCCTGCTGGCCTTGGCTATCCGACTGTCAGACGCGCGACCGGTCAAGCGGGGGCGCGCAGACCCGCGATAGCATCCATTCATGGATGGTTATCGATCATTTCTCCACCGGTCGTTCGGTGTTGCCGCCGTGACGGCGGCCGTCGCGGCCAGCGCCCTGGTCCCCGCCCCGGCGTCGGCTGCGGTGCCGCCGCGCATCTGCGAGGTCGTCGTCGTCGCGGCCGGTGACGGCCAGGCGGTCCGCAGCGCGCCAGGGTTCGCCGGCGCGCCGCTCTACACGATGAGCACCGGGAACAGCTTTTCGCTCTGGGGCACCGGCATCACCCTGGACAACGTGAACTGGAAGCCGCGGACTGACAACGGCTCCACCCCGGTCCAGGAGTGGGTACCCGTCATCAACGTCATCACCGGCCTGCGATACGTCGACAACATCTTCTGCGACCGGGGCGTCTGACCGCACCCGGCCACCGCCCGGCGGCGCCCGCGCCGCCGGGCGTGCCCGCTCGTCAACGGCGTCGACAAGGACCTCAAGGGCTTGCTCGCGGTGATCGACGAGCAAGCCCTTGATCTGTAATTTCAAGGTGGAGCCGAGGGGACTCGAACCCCTGACCCAGGCCGCATTGCGATCCCTCGTAGGGCGGATGAGGACCAAAGCTTAAGTCGCAGGTCAGGCAGGCTGGCCGGACTCCGCTCAAGCTTAGTTTTGCAGCGAACCTCCGGTCGTGCAGCCTACCTCGGCGTGTCGCTGAAATCCGGGAAAGTGATCTAGACACTACTCTCTGGTCCACCGCTGCGACTTGAACACCGGCCCTGACACCGTGTAGCAGGCCAGGAGGAGAAGCTTCGGCCGTCTCGCGGTGGTCAACGCCGCCTGGCAACCGGGCTCTTGGCCCACCTTCCGCGAGGTCGGCCTCTTCGGCGAACAGCCGAGCACCACAGCGACCTCCTCTACCCGGAAAGCGCATACCGCCGGTGAATAGGTTGGCGATGCGCTGCGCGTCCGGGAGCTCGGCCAGCGCGGCGCCCACCACGAGATGATCCGGCACTAGGTCCTCGACGTACTCGCAGGCATCGCCGTCCACCCGGTACGCGGCCTTGACCGCGAGGAGCGGGCCGCGCGCGGCACCGGAGATCCACCCGACACAATCGCCGTCTTCTCCCAGGCATCGCGCTGGTTCGCCGTCGACGACGAAGGCCAGCCGCGTCCGGTGCCACCGCTGCTGCCCCAGACCGACGGGGACCGGCACCGCTACCGCGAGGCGCAGATCCGCCGGGTGCACCGTCTGGCCCTGCGGCGGGCGCTGCTCGACGGCACCGAGGAGGGCTGAACGTGCTCGGACTGTCCACAGCCGCGCTGGCCGGCTACCTCGCCGCACCCGCTGTTCAAAAGCATGACGCAGCCCCGCCCCACCGATCGACGCAACCGGCCAGGGTGGGCCCGAACGCGTCGCCCGGGCCCACCCTGGCCGGTCGCGTCAGCTCACGCCAGGGGATGGGGTTCGTTGGTGAGAGCGGCCAGCGCGGCGGCGACCTCCTGAAGACTCGCCCGGACATACGTCGCGGTGGTGCCGGCGTCGCCGCCGCCCTCGGAGTGTCCGGCGTAGGCGCGGGCGACGGCGTAACCGAAGTTCCGCTCGACCCACGTCAGCGTCGTATGCCGCAGCCAGTGAGTGCTGATCTGCTGCACATACACCCACGGCAGATGCTCGCCGATACGAACCCACAGATGGTCATACCGCCGATACCTGATCGGCAGCCCGCTGCGGTACCTCAACAACTGACCCGTGGCAGTGGCATGGCGCTCCTCGGCATGCCGCTGCAGATGCATCATGAGCGTCGGTGACACCGGCTGCCACCGCACCGTGTCACCCTTCTCCCGCAACAGAATCAGGCACTGATCCGAATCCAGATCCACCGGGCGCAGCGCCAACGCACCACCCCGGCGGCACGCCGTCTCCGTGTGCAGCCGTAACAACAGGCTGTCCAACGCCGGATCGTCACCGGTGCTGGCCGCGACGGCGTTGATCTCCGCCAGCCTCGTGTCGGCCACCGCCCGCCTGGTACTCGGCAACCGCCGCGGCTTGGCCACCTTCAGAGCAGGATTGTCCGCCGCCGCGATGAACCCATCAGCGACCGCCCGCTTGTACAGACACCGCAACGCCGCAATCAGATGCTCCGCCGCACTACGCCCGCCGCGGGCGTTCCGCCGGGCCACCACATGCGTCTTGACGTACTCCGCCAACTGCTCGATCTCCGACGGCGTCGGCTCGTCAAGCCGCCGCTGTCCCCAGTGCTCCAACACCCGCTTCCAGTACGAGCCATACGCCCGACGCGTACCTTCGCTCACCGCCGCCGACACGACCGGCACGTACTCGGCGAACGTCGGCGCCGGCGGACGCGCCAACGCCGCCTCAACAAGATCAGCCGGCGAGATCCCCATCCGCGCCAGCAACAACCGGGCAGCATCCAACTCGGCTCGACCCGCCGTAGTCCCGCTCATGGCAGATCACCGCCGAGAACAGCAGTGTGAAGCTGAACGACCACCGCGTCCAAAGCAGCGGGAGGATGCACCACGAGCAGCCGGTCAGCAGGGTTGGCCGCCAGCAGCACCCGATCACCGGCCGTCAGCCCACACCAGTGCCGCACCGTCGCCGGCAGAAGGAGATGGCCTTGGCCCGTAACGGTGAAGACACCCTGCCCGTCCTCGCGGACGACGATCAAACCTGCGCCCTCGTGGATGTGCAGCCGAGTGCCAGGTGTCCAGCCGAGAGCGCGGACGATCGCGCGATCGGCGATCCGACCGCTGGCATCGAGGGCCGCCAAGCCGTAGACCATCGCGCCCACCCGCGGCGTCGGAAGAACCGGCAGCGGGAGAGGTGGTCGACGAAGTCGCTCGTCAGGTCGACGGCCCTCCGGACCCCGGCTCAACAACATGACCGGGGGGATCACGGGAGCCACAGCGGCATCAGCCACGACGACCACCCCCATCCGAAGCGGGGGCCACCGAAGGCGTCACTGAGATCAGATCGGCGTGGTCAAGCGCGCTCGACCACCAGTACGTGAAACACAGCAGGGATGCTGCAAAATTGTGTCCGAGGGGGGACTTGAACCCCCACGCCCTTTACGGGCACTAGCACCTCAAGCTAGCGCGTCTGCCATTCCGCCACCCGGACCTACTCGTTCAGCCTACCCTGTCGGCCTGGGCGGCTTCACCGCCCGTTGGCCGCCCCGGAGGGCCGCACGGGGCATTACTGTACACGGCGGCGATGGATCATGCACATCACCTTCCCGCCGGCCCGTTTGCCCAGTTCAGGGGGCTGAAGAACCCGACTGGGGTAGGCCGATTCGATCATGGCCGGCAGGGCGGGTGGCGTCGACCCCCCCTCTCCGGGCAGCATGACTGACGTGTCACAGCCCTCTCCCTTGGCCGCCCTCCAGCATCGGGTGCTGGCCCAACGCGCCGCCGGTGACATCGCCGGCGCGCGTCGGCTGCTGGCCGACGCGCTCGGACCGATCCGGGCCAGCTACGGCGAGGACCATCCGGAGGTGCTACGCATTGCGCACCTCCTGGCCCGCCTGCATCGTGAGGCCGACGACCCGGCTGCCGCGCGGCGCGTACTGGAGGAATGCCTCTCGGCCGGCGAGCGCCGGTGGCATCCCGCCGATCCGCTGATGCTCGCGCTCTCCCTCGACCTCGCCTCGGTCTCCGAGGAGCTGGGCAACCGGCACGAGGCCCGCCGCCACTACTCCCGCATCGCCGACGCCGGGCCCGCCGTGCTCGGCGCGGACCACCCGGCGGTACGCGAGGCGCGGCAATACCTCGGCGCCGCCGCGCCCGGGGCGGCCCCCATTCCTCAGCACAACCCATCCGCCGCCCCGCACCACCCGACGGCCCCCCAGCACGGCCCGCCGGCCGTCCAGCTTGGTCCGCCGAAGCTCGACGGTCCGACCATTTCCCTCGCACCGGTGCCGGTGCTCCCGCCGCAGAGGCAGGCGCAGGCCGCCGCGCCCCCGCCAGCTGCAGCGCCGCCCCCGCCGCCGGTGTCCGCCCCGCCACGGCAGTCGCCAACTCCACCGCCGGTCCCGGCAACGCCGCATCACCTGCCGGCTCCGCCCCAGATTCCGGCGCCGCCCCAGCAACTCCCGCCGCGAATCCCACCTCCGCCCCGGGCACCGGCCCCACCGACCGAGCCGCCGCCGACCCAGGCACCTGCACCTGCACAACGCCGTCCCGAGCCGCCCCTGGCACCGGGAACACCGGGACACGTGCCCGCGCCCCGGCTTCCCGCTCCCCCGCCCACCACGCCGGTTGGCGTGCCAGCCCAGCAGGCGAACTCCTCGTGGACTCCGGCCCAGATCGCCGCGCCGCCGGCATCCCGGGCCCCGGCTCCCCCACCGCCGGTCCCCAGCGCCCAGCCCGGGCCGCCGCCGCATCAGGCCCTCCCTCCGACCCCGGCCGCGCCGTCTCCGCGTACCGGACCGGTCACACCACCCCAGCCGCCGGCGCCGCCCGGACCCGCCTCCCCTGGGGCGCCACGGCCCGGGTCGAGCGGCACCCAGCCCACGTCCGCCCCACCGGCACCCGCACCGGCCATGCCGCCGGCCGCGCCCGCACCGCGCCCGCCCGTCGGCCCGGCAACGCAGCCGGCATCGCCGCCCGTCCCGGCGCCGGGTTGGGACAAGCCGACCATTCAGGTACGGCAGATCGACGCGCTGCTGCGGGAGGAGGCCGCCCGAACGGCCGGTACGCAGGCCGGACCGGTCAGCGGCGGCCCGGCGGCTGCGGTGAGTGGTGCCCCGTCAGAGGGCGGCGCCCCGGTCAGCGCACCGCCCGCGAGTGGTCCCCCGGCCGTCCCGGTCAGTGCGCCTCCCACAGCCGCACGGCCGGTGAGCGGCACACCGGTCAGCGCACCACCCGTGGGCGGCACACCGGTCGGCATGCCGCCCGTGGCCGGACCACCGGTGGGCGTCACACCGTTCACGACTCCGCCCGTGAGCGGCCCGCCGGTGAGCGGAGCACCGATCAGTGGCATGCCGTACAGCGCACCGCCCTTCAGCGCACCGCCCGTGAGCGGCATGCCGTACAGCGCACCACCCTTCAGCGCACCACCCGTGAGCGGCATGCCGTACAGCGCACCGCCGGTCAGCGGGCCGCCGGTGCCGCCCTGGGGCATGACGGCGCCGCCGTGGAGCAGCGTCGCGCCGCCGCAGCCGCTGGCTTTGACCGTCGAGGAGCCGGACGCGGCCCCGGACCCGCGTGACGGGGTCGACCGTCCCGCCGAGAAGCCGGACGCGCCGTACGCCGGCTGGGAGCCGGAGACCGGCCCCGCGCCGGCACCGCCGCCTCGGTCACCCGGTCCGGAGCCGTCGGTGCCGCGGCTCGACGCGTCCGCCGCCGCGCCGTTCCCGGTCCTACCGCCTCCGTCCACGGTCCCACCGTCTCCGCATCGGGACCACCGCTCCGACGCGACCGAGCAGGGACCGGCCGAGCGGGGACCGGGCGCGGTGGACTGGGCGGAGCAGCAGCCGGCCGAGCACAGACCTGCCGAACACGGCCAAGGGCAGGGGCAGCAGGAGGGGCAGGCTTGGCACGAGCGGGACGGCTGGCGGGCCGACGACGGCTACCCCTCGCCGCCGGATGCCTGGCAGACGACGTACCAGGAGAAGGAGCGCGCCGGGCGCGGCCGGACGGTGGTCCTGGTCGCAGTGGTGGCGCTGGTGGCCCTGGCGATCGTGGTCGGCGTCGCGGTGCTGGTGTTCGGTCGCGATGAGGCCCCTCCCCCGGGCGCGACACCGGCGTCGGCGTCGGCGGCTCCGAAGGTGAGCGGCCCTCCGCCGGGTGGCCTGAAGCTGCGCGACGACAGCAGCACGATCAGCCTCACCTGGACGGATCCGTCCTCCGGCGCGGTGCCGTTCATGGTGGCCGGCGGGCGGACCGGGCAGAAGCTGGGCGTGCTGGCCACCGTGGACCCGGGGCAGACCAGCTACACGGTCAACGGCCTGAACTCGCGGGTGGACTACTGCTTCACCGTGCTGGCGGTCTACTCCACCGACGCCTTCGCCACGTCCGGGCAGGTCTGCACCGCGCGGGGTCCGGCCCCGACGCCGAGCTGACCGGTCGTCCACCCCGCACACGCTGGGTGTCCACAGCCGGACCGTGCGGGTTTCCCCTGCCTCAGGGTGGCCATATGATGGCACCCGGCTCAGGGGAGGGTCGCCGGTCTCCGGCGCGCCGACCAGCATGACGACACGGGGAGGCAGCCGCTTGTGGCCACCAACGACGACGCCGTGAGCACCGGGCCGGAGATCCCCGCTCGCCGTTCCCGCTGGCGCGGCGGTCTGGTCACCGTCGGCACGGTGGGCGCGCTGCTGGCCGCGATGGGACTCACCGTCCTCGGGCTGGGCGCCGCCGACAACGCGGTGGCCAACTACGACGCCAGCAGTTGGCTGTGGAGCGCGGCGCGCAGCGAGATGGCCCGGGTCAACGGCATCACCGCGCGGGTGGACACCCGGGTGGAGGTCCCCGACGCCCGCCGGCATCCGATGCAGGTCATCCAGACCGACCGGCTGTTGGTCCTGCGTGACCTGAACACGGGACAGGTCAACTCGCTGGACCTGGCCACCCTCCAGATCACCGCCACCACCCGGACCACCCCCGGCCTGGGCGTCAACGTCGCACTGCACGAGGACGCCGCGTTCGTGGTGGACGCCGTGCAGGGCATCGTCCGGCAGCTCGACCCGCGTTCGCTGGCCCCGGTGGGTGAGCCGGTGCGCTATCCCCCGGGCATCACCGGCGGGGCGTTCGACGGGGAGGGCCGGCTCTGGATCGCCGTCCCGGCCGAGGGCACCGTCTCGGCGGTCACGGCGGCGGAGCTGCCGTCCGAGCCGGGCTCGGCCGGGCCGGCTGACGCCGGCGTCAGCCCGAAGAAGGTCGAGACGTACGAGATCGCCGAGCCCAGCCACGAGTTGATCGTCTCCACGCTGGACGACGGGGTGGCGGTGCTCGACCGCACGTCGGGCGAGCTGGTGCGGGTGCAGCGCGGCGAGGTCAGCCGGACGCCGCCGCTGACGGTCGCCGGGCCGGGTGCCCTGCCCGCGCGGACCAGCGGGCCCAAGGTGCCGGTGACCGTCCCCGGTGACCGGACGGTGCATGTGGTCGGCGCCGGCGGCGAGGAGCGCGCGTTCACCGTGCCGGGCCGGGGCGACGGGCTCAGCCCGGCCGTGGCCTGGGCCGACCGCTACTACTGCGCCGACGGGACCACCGGCACCGTGTACTCCTTCGACGCCAACGGCCAGCTCGTCGACACGATCGGCGGCAAGGGCTCGACGGGCCCGCTCGAGCTGGAGGTGCGGGAGAACCGCCTGTTCATCAACGCGCCGGACTCGTCGACCGCCCGGGTGGTGGACGACAAGCACCAGGTGCGCGAGGTCGACAAGTACGCCAACGACGTGCTCGGCGGCGACCCGCCGCCGGTACCCCCGCCACCGCCCCCGCCGAAGAAGCCGAAGGTGGGCAAGCCGAGCGCGCCGCGCGGCGTCACCGCGTCGGCCGGCAACGCGCAGGCCCGGGTGAGCTGGCGGCCGGCCGCCGCGAACGGCGCGGAGATCATCCGGTACGTGGTGGAGGGCGCCGGCCAGCGCCGGGAGGTGGGCGCCAACCAGCGGTCGGTGGAGATCACCGGCCTGACCAACGGCGAGACGTACCGGTTCTCGGTGCACGCGGTGAACGCCAAGGGCGACGGCCCGGCCCGGACCAGCAACCCGGTCATCCCGACCGCGGCCGTGCCGGACCCGCCGGCCAGCGTCACGGCCGAGGCCCGGCCGGACGGCACGGTGCTGGTCAAGTGGCCGGCCGCCAACGGCCAGGGCAACACCATCGCGAAGTACGCGGTGACGGCGGCCTCGGCCGGCGCCAACGCCCCGGCCGGGGAGTCGAAGAAGACGGAGCTGGTGGTGCCGGCCGGCGAGCTGGAGTACGGCACGCAGTACGCGTTCACCGTCGTCGCGGTCAACGACCGGGGCGCCGGGTCGACGGCGTCCCCGGTGAGCAACAGCGTGGTGCCGTTCGCGGCGCCCGGTCAGCCGGTTGACCTGCGGGCGTCGACGGTGGCGGACCAGCCGGGCACCGTCGCGGTGCAGTGGTCCCCGGCGTCGGCCAACGGCCGGCCGGTGACGAAGTACCTGGTGGACGTGGGCGGCCGGGCCAGCGAGGTGACCGACACCCGGGCCACCGTGAACGGCCTGGGCGACGGGCAGAACGTCACCGTGAAGGTGAAGGCCGTCAACGAGGCCGGCCCGGGCCCGGAGGCCACCGCCACCGCGCGTACGGTCGCCCAGCCCCGGATCACCGTCACCGGCTCGTCGGCGACGGCCACGGCGGTCACGGTCACCTTCACCGTGGACGCCGGGGGCGGGCAGGCGAACTGCACGGTCAGCGTCCCGGGCGAGGCACCGGTGCAGGCGAGGAACTGCGCCAGCGCGACCGTGCCCGGCCTGACGCCGGGCACGAGGTACACGGCCACGGTGACGGCGAGCAACGCCGCCGGCAAGGGCGCCGTGACCCGCGCGCAGGACACCGACCCGCTGTACGGGATCGCGACCTGCGACAACGGTCCCGACGGCGACCAGCGGACGTACTGCGACAAGGAGATCGACGGCCGCAACGGCAACGAGGTCTTCCGGGTGACCCGGCAGGACAACGACCAGCAGGCCGGCTGGGCGAAGCCCGGCACCCGGCTGAAGGCGTACTGCCGCAAGCAGGGCGAGAACGTCGACTCCTGGATCTACAACAACCAGAAGCAGAGCACCTGGTGGGTGCAGGTCGAGTTCGGCGGGAAGAACTACATCCCGTGGGCCTGGCTCAACCTCGAGGGCGGGGACAACATCAACGTCCTGCCCACCTGCTGACCGCGCCACCAGGCAAGGAGCACCACCGTGAACACCAACGAACCGCTCACCCAGCCGGAGGTGCAGGGCTTCGCCGCCCTCGCCGCCCGGCTGGCGGAGAACGTCAACTCGGTGGTGCTGGGCAAGCCGCAGGTGGTCCGGCTCGCGCTGACGGCCTTGTTCGCGCAGGGGCACGTGCTGCTGGAGGACGTGCCGGGGGTCGGCAAGACCACCCTGGCCCGGGCGATCGCCGCCACCGTCAAGGGGCGGTGGCGGCGCATCCAGTTCACCCCGGACCTGCTGCCCTCGGACGTGTCCGGGGTGAACATCTTCAACCAGGCCACCCGGGGCTTCGAGTTCCACCCGGGGCCGGTGTTCGCCAACATCGTCATCGCCGACGAGATCAACCGGGCGTCGCCGAAGACCCAGTCGGCGCTGCTGGAGGTCATGGAGGAGCGCACGGTCACCGTGGACGGGGTCCGGCATCCGGTGCCGCAGCCGTTCCTGGTGGTGGCGACGCAGAACCCGGTGGAGATGGACGGCACGTACCGCCTGCCGGAGGCGCAGCTCGACCGGTTCCTGGTGAAGCTCTCCGTCGGCTATCCCGACGAGGCGGTCGAGGTGGAGGTGCTGCGCGGGGCGACGGTCCGCTCCCCCGAGGCGCTGTCGGCGATCGCCGACACCGACACCGTCGGGGAGATGGTGCAGATGGCCCGGCGGGTGCACATCGCCGAGCCGCTGTACGCGTACGCGGTCCGGCTGGCCGCCGCGACCCGCAGCCACCCGCAGGTGCGGGTGGGGGTGAGCCCCCGGGGGGTGATCGCGCTGACCCGGGCGGCGTGCGCGTACGCGCTGATCGACGGGCGGGGCTGGATCATGCCGGAGGACCTCAAGGCGCTGGTCGAGCCGGTGTTCGCGCACCGGCTGCTGCTCAGTTCGGACGCGCAGGTGCGCGGGGTGACCCCCGCCGAGGTGCTGCGGCAGGCGGTCGCCTCGGTGCCGGTGCCGCTGCCGTCGGGGCAGGTCGCCCCGGCCCGGGTTCAGGGCTGAGGCGGGCCGTACGGACGTGGGGATCACCGCCCGGGGCGCCGGGCTGCTCGTGGCCGCCGTGGCGCTGCTGGTCGCCGGGTTCCGGTTCGCGTACCCGGAGTTGACGCTGCTCGGTGCGGCGGCGGCGGTCGCGGTGGGGTACGCCCTGCTGGTGGCGCTGTGGCGGCCCCGGCTGGAGGTGACCCGGCACGCGGACCCGGACCGGGTGTCCCGGGGCGAGCCGGCGCGGATGGCGCTGACGGTGCGCAACGCGGGGCGGCTGCGTGCGGTGAATCTGCTGGCCGAGGACCGCTGCGGCGAGCGGACGGTGCCGGTGCCGGTGCTGCGGCTGCGCCCCGGCCGGGACACCACGATCAGCTACGACGTGCCGACCGACCGGCGGGGCGTGGTGCCGGTCGGGCCGCTGCGGGTGACCCGGCGCGACCCGCTGGGGCTGGTGGCGCTGGCCCGCCCGTACTCGGGCACGGTGCCCGTGTGGGTGCACCCGCGCATCCACCCGCTGGCGGCGGTGCCGAGGGGGGCTGGTCGCAGCCTCGACGGCCGGGTGGACGGGGTGCCGCACGGGTCGATCACGTTCGACTCGTTGCGGGAGTACGTGGTCGGCGACGAGTTGCGCCGGGTGCACTGGCGCACCAGCGCCCGGGTCGGCGAGCTGATGGTGCGGGAGAACGTTGACACCAGCCTGCCCCGGATCGTGGTGCTGCTGGACGACCGGGCCGCCGCCCATCCCGACCCGGAGTCGTTCGAGTCGGCCTGCGAGGCGGCGGCGTCGGTGGTCGCGGCGGCGCTGCGCGCCGACCTGCCGGTAGCGCTGCTGCTGGTGGCCCCGGAGCAGCCCACCGGCGACGGACAGTCGGCGTCGGCCGGGAACCGGTGGGCATCCCGGGTCGTGGGCCGGCTGCGGGCCCGTCCCGCCGCGCCGCCGGCCACCACGGTGGCGAGCCGGACGGCCGAGGCCGCGACCCCGCCGCTGGACCGGCTCGCCGCGGTCCGGCTGGATCCGGGGGACGCCGGTGCGGCGCTGGGCGCGGCGACGGCCCGGCTGCGTCAGCAGCGCCTCGGTGACACGCTGGTCTTCCTCACCGGGCCGGGCGGCCGGGGCGACCTGGGGCACCTCGGCGCGCTGCGCGGGGCGTACCCGTCGGTGGTGGTGGGGGTGTTCGGGGCGGCTAAGCCGACGCCGGCCGGCGCGACCGGGATGGTGGTCGTCGACGCGGCCGACGGGGCCGCGTTCGCGGCCGAGTGGGACGGGGTCCGCCGGTGGTGAGGGCGCTTCGGGCGGTGCCGCTGCCGCTCGCGCTGATCGCGATGGTCGCGCTGACCGGGGTGGTGCTGGGCCGGGTGTACGCCGGGGGCCTGCTGCCCCGGCTGGTGATCGGCGCGGCGGTGGGCTCGGTGCTGGTCAGCGTGGCCGCCCGGCGGCTGCCGTCCTGGCTGGTCGCCCCGCTGTCGGTGGCCGGCCTGGCCGGGTTCACGGCGTGGTCGTTGCGGCTGTCCGCCGACGCGGCCGGGCTGTCGGGCTCGCTGGCCGACGTGACGGCGGACGCGGCGCGCAACGGCATCCCCCGGCTGTTGACCGCGATGATCCCGGTCGAGCCGACCCCGGACACGGTGCTGGTGCCGCTGGTCGCGGCGTGGCTGGCCGGGCTGGCCGGCGCGGAGGTGGCGCTGCGGGCCGGCCGGGTGCTGCTGGGCTGTCTCCCACCCGCGCTGCTCTACGCCGGCGCGCTGTACGTGGTCGGGCCGAACGCGGACCCGGCAATCTGGCCGACGGTGGCGTTCGCGGCGGTCGCCGCGGTCGGGCTGGCCGCGCCGTCCCGAGGCCCGGGTCCGTCGGGCCCGGACCCGACCGCCGGCCTGGCCCCGGGGGTACGGGTGGCGGTGCGGGTGCGCCTCGCCGCCACCACCGCCGCCGGGCTGGTCGTGGTGGTGGGACTGGCCGCCCTGCTCGGCCCGGTGGTGGCGGGCCGGGTCGACGACCGGCCGGTGGACCCGCGCCGGTACGTGGAGCCGCCACAGGTGGAGTCCCTGGACGAGAACCCGCTGATCCGCATCTCGGGTTGGGCGTTGAACCCGCAGCAGAAGCTGCTGGACGTGACGACGCGCCGCCCCGGCGCTCCGGCCGACGCCCCGGACCCGGTGCCGACCCCGGCGGGGTCGACCGGCCCGGGGAGCGGCACCCGGCCGAGCGCCTCGCCGGGCCGGAGCGCCGGGCCGGACAGCGGTGACAGGCCGGGCGACGGGACCGGGCCGGGCAGCGGTGACGGGGGCAGGTCGGTGCGGATCCGGCTCGCGGTGCTCAGCGACTACGACGGGGTGACCTGGCGGGTCGGGGCGACGTACCGCAACGCCGGGCGGATCCTGCCGGCGGCCGAGTCCGCCCCCGGGGCCACGGTGGAGACGGTCCGGCAGGAGATCACCGTGGCGGACCTGAGCGGGCGGTTACTGCCCGCGGTGGCCACCCCGCGCGAGGTCAGCGGCGCCCGGGTGGCGTACGACCCGCAGACCGGGACGCTGATCCGGCCGGAGGGGCTGACGCCGGGGCTGCGGTACACGGTCACCTCGGCGGCGGAGCGGCCGGACGACAACCTCCTCGGCATGGCGGACGTGCCGGCCGGGGACGAGGTGGCCCGGGTGCTGCGGGTGGCCGACGGGGTGCCTGACCCGGTACGTCGGCTCGCCGCCCAGCTCGCCGAGGACAACGGTGCCCCGTACGCGCGGGCGGCGGCGATCGAGCAGTTCCTCGCCGAGCACTACCGGATGGTGGCGGACGCGCCGAGCGGGCACGCGTACCCGAATTTGGGCTTCTTCCTCTTCGGACCGCGCAACGCGGGCGGCCAGCGGGGCACCTCCGAGCAGTTCGCGGCGGCGTTCGCCCTGCTGGGCCGGTTGACCGGGCTGCCGACCCGGGTGGTGGTGGGCTTCCGTGCCACCGGCGACGGGCCGGTCCGGGCCGGCGACGCGTACGCCTGGCCGGAGGTGCTCTTCTCCGGCCTCGGCTGGGTGCCGTTCGACCCGCTGCCCCGTCCGGACGACGAGCCGCGCCCGGTGGAGGAGGACTTCCGCCCCACGCCGGAGGACCCGCCGCCGTCGGAGGTGCCGGAGCCGACGCTGGAGCCGACAGCCACCCCGCCGGCGCAGGCCGCGCCGGGCGGGCCGGTCGACTCGGGCGGGCTGTCGACGCCGGTGCTGGTCGGCGGAGGGGCGGCCGTTCTGCTGCTCGTCGTCGGGGCGGTGCTGGCGGTGCTGGTCGCGTTGCGCCGGGCGCGGTCCCGGGCCCGGCTGTCCACGGGCGACCCCGGCCGGCGGATAGCCGGCGCCTGGCGGGAGCTGACCGACGCGCTGCGGCTGGCCGGCCGGCCGGTGGACGGGGACCTCGCCGCCACGGAGGTCGCCGAGCGGGCCCGCGCCGCCCTGGCCGAGGCCCGCGCGGGCCGTCCCCGATCCGATGCCGGGGCGGGCCGGACCGGCACCGGCCCGACGCCCTCCGTGGAGGAGCTGGCCGTTCTGCTCAACCAGGTCGCCTTCGCCCCGGGCAGCGCCAGCGAGGCGCAGGCCGACCGGGCGGCGGCCGTGGCAACGGACTACACCACGGCGCTACGCGCCGCCCGCCCCCTCTGGCGCCGCCTACTCTGGTCAACCCACCCCGGCCCCCTCCACTGGCCCCACTGACCCCGACCGGCAGGAGGGGTGGGGGTCAGGAGCGGAGGCGGCGGACGAGCTTGCGGAGGCCGGCCTGCCAGCCGTCGGGGTCCTCCGCGCGGCGGCGGGCGTGGGCGGCTACCTCCGGGTGGGGCAGGATGAGGAACCGCTCCTCGGCGAGGCCGGCGATCACCGCGTCGGCCACCTGGTCGGGGTGGAGCACCGCGCCGGAGGCGGCGATCACCCGCGCCCCGAGGTGACCGGCGGCCAGCCCTTCGGTGAGCATCGGGGTGTCCACCCCCTGTGGGCACAGCGCGCTGACCCGGATGCCCTGGTCCCGATACGTGATCGCGAGCCACTCGGCCAGCCCGACCGCCGCGTGCTTCGTCGCGGTGTACGGGGCGTCGCCGACGGCGGTGAGCACCCCGGCGGCCGAGCAGGTGTGCAGCAGGTACCCCTGGCCCCGGGCCAGCATGCCGGGCAGCACGGCCCGCGTCGAGTGCACGTGGGCGAGCACGTTGACCCGCCAGGCCCGGTCCCAGTCGGCGTCGGTGGCGTCCAGCCCCGCCTCGGTGGCGACCCCGGCGTTGGCGCAGAACAGGTCGATCCGGCCGTACCGTCGCTCGGTGTCGGCCACAAGGGCGCGGACCTGCTCCTCGGCGGTGACGTCGAGCTGCGCGGCGTGGGCGACCGAGCCGACGCCTTCGGCGACGGCGCGGGCCCCGGCGGCGTCCAGGTCGGCCACCACGACGGCCGCAGCGCCCTCGGCGGCGAACCGGCGGGCGAGGGCGGCCCCGATGCCGCCGGCTCCGCCGGTGATCACCGCCACGCGGTCGGTGAGGTTCATGTCGGCTCCCTCCGTCGCCCCGGGCAGGGCGGTCAGGCCGGTCCCAGTCGGGCGATCAGGTCACCCAGCGCCGCCGCGCCGCCGCCGGCCGGCTCGGGGGTCGGCAGCAGGGCCAGCACCGGTACGTCCACCCCGGCGTCGGCGTAGCGGCGCACCTGGTCGCGGCAGTGCTCGGGCGAGCCGTGCAGCACCAGCGCGTCGACCACCTCGTCGGGCACGGCGGCGCCGGCGCCGCGCCGGTCCCCCGCCGCCCAGGCCCGCCACATCGGCCCGAGCGTCTCCGCCCGGCCCAGCCAGCGGTGGAACTCCGCGTACGTGGGCACGGTGAGGTAGCCGGTGATCAGCCGGCGGCCGAGGGCGCGGGCGTGCGTGGCGTCCTCGGTGGGGCAGACGAAGATCCGCGCCACCACCTCGAACCCGTCCCGCCGCTCCCCCAGCGCGCCGAGGGCGGTCGGCACGTCGTCGGCGGCGAGCCAGTTGAGGATCACCCCGTCGGCCTCGGCGCCGGCCAGTCGCAGCATTCCCGGGCGCAGGGCGGCCAGCAGCAGCGGCGGCGGCACGGCCGGCGGCCGTTCCAGGGTGAACCGGCGCACCGCGAAGGTGTCGTACGCGCCGTCGACGGTCTGCCCGGCCAGGGCTGCCCGCAGGAAGCGCAGCACGTCCCGGGTGCGCTTGAACGGCTCGTCGAAGGCCACGGCGTTCCAGTCCCGCACCAGCACCGGCGAGGACGCGCCGAGGCCCAGGGCGAACCGCCCGGGGGCGGCCTCGGCGAGCGCGGCGGCGTGCATCGCGAGCAGGCCCGGCCCCCGGGTGAACACCGGGGTGATGGCGGTGCCGAGGCGCAGCTCGGGCTGCCACGCGGCGGCCAGCGCCAGCGGGGTGAACGCGTCGGCCCCGGCGACCTCGGACGACCAGAGGTCGGTGAAGCCCGCCCGGTGCAGGGCCGCATAGACGGCGGCGTGGTCGGCCAGCGGGATGCCGCTCAACGGCACGGTCATACCCCATCGGTTCGTCACCGGCCGATCCTCCCGCTGGCCGGGCTGCCCGGCAAGGTCGGGCCGTCGGGCCACCGTGCCGCCGTGCCGTTGGGCCGCCGTGCCGCCGTGCCGTCGGGCCGATCGGCCGGGGTGTCCGGGAGCGGGCGGCCGACGCGCTGGTGCCGGACGCCGCGGCGAAGGTCGGCGCGCTGGTGGAAGTCAGCCGCCAAAGGCGAGCCAGCGCAGCCCGGCTCCCTCGGCCGCGGCCCGATCCCGGTCGGTGAGCGGGGCCCGACCGGTGGCCTTACGGACCAGCGTCAGCCGGTCCCAGCCGAACTCCGCCGGGATGTCCCGGCCGCCGGTCAGCAGCGCCGCGACGACCTCGGCTGCGGCCGGCGTGACGCACTCGTCGTGGAACGCCGCCCGTACCGCTCGCATGGGCCTCCCCGTCCGGTAGGTGACGGCTCCAGTTTCGCAACCCCGCTGGTCAGGTGCGGCCGGTTGCCGGGCCCGGGGCATCGAGGGTCTCGCCCTCGACCAGTTCGCAGGGAAGCAGCCGTTGGTGGTCGCTGATCCGGCCGTGCAGGATGTCGTCGAGTACCTCGATGGCCTGCCAGCCCATGTCCTCGCGGGGGATGCGGAAGCCGGTGAAGTCGAGGTCGGTCTCGGCCTGTTCGGTGGGATCGCCGAGCGCCAACAGGGACAGGTCACCGGGCACGGACAGGCCCCTGGCCCGCGCCGCCCCGGCCATCGCCACCGCCTCGACCAGTTCCTCGCAGAAGACGGCGGTGACCCTGGCCGAGCACAGTGCGTCGAGCAGTTCCGCCCGGGTCCGTCCGCCGACCGGTTCGTGCCGACCGTCGACTCCGGTCTCCCGGACCGCGGCGGTGAAGCCGGCCAGTCGGTCGATGGCGGACTCGGGGCCGTCACCAGCGCCGACGTACGCCAGCACCCGGTGCCCGAGGTCGACGGCGCGGTGGACGAGGGCGGCGGTGGCCTGGGCGTAGTCCGCACCGACATGGGGCACCGGACCGCCTTTGCCGGAGGGTAGATAGGCGTCGTCGCGTCGACCGACAGACACGAAGGGCATGTCCTCGGCGACCATCCGGGCCAGCTCGTCGCGGGGAATCTCCCGACCGAGCAGAACGCACCCGTCGGCGAGCCGGATGCGGTTGTTGTCGTGGAAGATCCGCCGGCTGCCGCCACTCACGGGGGCGCTGGTGAACAGCAACAGGTCGCACCCGATGCTCTCCGCGCACGCCTCGATGCCGGACAGGAACGGGTGGTAGAAGTTCCCGCTGGTGCTCGGGAACACCGACTCGTAGGTGAACACGCCCAGGATCTGGTTGTGCTGCTGGAGCAGCCGCCGGGCGAGCGGGTCGGCGACGTATCCTGTCTCGCGGATGACCCGCAGCACCCGTTCCCGGGTCTCCGGGGCGATCCGCCAGGCCGCCTCACAACGGTCGTTGAGCACAAGGGACACCGTCGTCTGACTCACCCCGGCCATCCGGGCGATCTCATTCTGCGTCAGCCTGCCCCGCCCTGCGGACACGGACACCGGCCACCTTCCGAGGTAGTAGGTATTGCCGACCGTTGTTGCGAAGGATGCTGCCCGGCCCGCGGAACCAGTGTCAAGGGTGGACAGAAGCAGTAATACGAATTACGGGCTCCGGCGGTCTTGACCCGGGGTTCCCGTTGCTCCAACACTCAGCGCACCCACCGGCAACGCAAGGAGCCGAAATGCCTGATCACGCCTTGTCCCGACGTGGCCTTCTCCGGGCAGCAGGCCTCGCCGGTCTGACCAGCGCCGGCCTCGCCGCCCTCAGCCCCCCGGCTCACGCCCGGCCGAAGACCCGACGGCTCGGCGGTATCGCCCTCATCCCGCTCGACGACCGGCCCTACACCTGGTACGCCCCGCAACAGATCGCCACCGGCGCCGGCTACGACACCCTGTTGCCGCCACGGAAGACCCTGGGCCGGCACTTCACCCCCGGCGACGGTCGCGCCGTCGGCCGGTGGCTCACCTCGTCCACCACGTCGGCGGACGCGCTGGTCGTCGCCCTACCGATGCTCGCCTACGGTGGGCTGCTCAACTCCCGCAACAGCTCCGTACCAGAGGCCGAGGTTCTCGCCCGGCTGGCGGCGGTACGGACCGTCCGACGGCACCGCCCGCACCGGCGGCTCTACGCCTTCGACACCATCATGCGGCTCACCCCCGAGGGGCCGTGGCGCAACGAGCTGCGGGTCTGGGCGACGGTGAAGGACGAGGTCGACAACCTCGCAATGGTGGAGAAGCGTCCTCAGCTCGACGCGCTGGAGTCCCAGATCCCGGCCGACGTGCGAAACGACTATCTGTCCACCCGGGCCCGGAATCACCGGGTCAACCTGACGATGATCGAATGGGCTGCCGAGGGGATCTTCGACTTCCTCGTGGTGGGCCAGGACGACGCCACCGGCAACGGCCTGCACCGACCGGAGTCCCAGGCACTCGCCGCCCGCATCGCCGAGCTGGGCGTCGGTGACCGGGTGGTGATCTACCCGGGTGCCGACGTGGTGGCCGCCCTACTCATCGCCAAGATCGCCATCAGCGACGCCGGCGTGCGTCCGAAGGTGAGCATCGAGTATTCCCGGGTGCCCGGTGATGCCTGGACCGCGCCCTTCCAGAACATCCCGTACGCCCAGCTCGTCCGGGGCTACATCGACATCCTCGGCGGGACGGTCGTGGACCAGCCGGAGCAGTCCGACCTGGTCCTGATGGCCAACACAGGTGGCAGTTCCGCGTCGGTGGCGCCGTTCGCCGACCGTCTGGTGGCCCACGTCCGGGCCGGCCGCCCCGTGGCCCTTGGCGACGACGCGATCGCCGGACACTCCGACCGGCGACTGCTGTCCCTGCTCAACGGCCGAATCCGGTACGTCGAGCTGGCCGGCTACTCCGGCTGGAACGTCGGGATCAGCCTTGCCCAGGCGATGTCCCGCTGGGCGCTGCGGCAACGATCGATCTGTGGTGACCTGCCACCCGGCGCGCGGGCCACCGCCGGCGAGCCGGTGCTGGCCGCACGACGGGCGCTCCTGCACGACGCGGCCCGAGCCAGCATCGAACTGTCCGTCTCGGAGCTGGTGCAGACCGACTCGTACCGCAACAACGTCCGCACCGCCACCACCGCCTACGCCTCCTCGCTGGGCGAGCCGGACCCGCAGATCATCAAGACCTACTTCTCCGAGATCAACACGTACGCGGTCGACAACACCACCCCGTACGCGGAGAAGCTGTTCGCCGACGAGTTCGCCGGGGCCACGCTCGCCCTCGGCAGCGATGGACGATCGCCGGTGACGGCCCGCGTGGACCGACTCGACGCCTGGCACATCTACCTGCCCTGGGACCGTACCGGCGAGATAGCCGCTGAGCCCCGGATCGCCCTGACCCCGAACCGGGGGCACCGGTGAGGGCGCGGGCAGCGGCGCTGGTGGCCGCGCTCATCGTCGGCGTCGCGGCACCGATCCCGGCCACTCCGGCCGTCGCCTCCACCCCCGTCCCGCTCGTCGACAGCTACTTCGACTGGATCCTGGAGTCGTACGACGGGGTACGCAACGGGTTGCGCCGGGACATCGAACACATCTACGCCAACCAGTTCACGGTAGCCGGCCGGCCATGCTCCCCGGCGAGTCCGTGCACCGTCGGCGGACCGCAGCAGAGCACCGCCGCCTGCACCAGCCTCCAGTTCATCTCGGTCTACCTCGACCAGCGGGCCGCGTACGAGCAGCGGTCGCTGTCGAGCGTGGAGACCGGAATCATCGACGAGTTCGCCAACGCGGTACTCGCCCACCGGCTGACCAAGAACCCGAACGCCCCGAAGATCTTCGACGATGCGGTGGCCAGTACCCCGGACGGCCAGATCCGCTACTTCACCTCGTTCGGCAACGCGGCGTGCGGAGAGGCCCTGCTGGCCGCCCACCAGGCGACCGGCACCGCCGGATACCTCGACGCGGCCACCGGCATCGGCGAGTTCCTGCTCCGCATGCAGGATCCGCGCGCCTACTACCTGTCCTACGGCATCCATCCGTTCGTCGACGCACTCGACCAGCCCACCACCCCGCCGGGCGGCTACGTCGACCAGATCTCCAGTTGGAGCAACCTCTACTCGACGATCTCCATCTGGAATCTCACGGCGATCGCGTTCATGCAGCGGTTGGAGACAGCCGTGGCACCGCTGGACAACAGGTACGGCCAGTCGGCCGCCACCGCCCGGCAGTTCCTCAGCACGGGCCTCCAAGCCGGTGCGGACTGGTACACCTTCGACTTCGACTCCCCCGCCACCAGCCAGAACCGGGTGGTCGCGCAGAGCGCGTACAGCGCGGACTGCCGGGACAACCGGTGGCACCGCAAGGGATCCTGCACCTACACCAACGGCCAGATCGCCGGCGGAACCCTGGGCACCGACATGATCGAGTACGGACTGGCCGGACTCTACGACCACGAACGCCAGCTCAACGGCGTCAGTTCCGCGGCTGCCGCCGTAGCGACCCTCTACACCACCTACACCAGCCTCCCGGGCTGGCACACCGCCTCGGCCAACGACCCGCTCGACTGTGTCGACGACACCGCGTCCGGAGCCGTGGACCCGTACTACCCGCCGGCCAACCAGGGGGCGACGCCGTCGGGTGACGCGTGGGACTACGACTCGCACCTGTCCTTCGGTGGCTTCTTCCGCCTCACCTCGCCCAACATGAACGCCGAGGCGAAGTACTACGACATCGTCGGCTTCGGCGTCCTCGCCGAGCTGCGCAAGGAGCTGGTACCGGCCAAGTTCACGGCGGGCTACCAACGGTTGCAGCAGGCGGACCGGCAGGACGCGCTGTACGCCCTGCTCGACCGCTCACTGGTCGCGATGTTCCTGCCCACCCGGGACACCAACGACCTCGATGGTGACAGCGACACCACCGAATACCTGTGCAAGGGCACCCGGGGCACTCTCCCGATCGCCCACAACGGGCTCGGCATCCTCAAGGCGGTCGGATACGCCGGCACCCGGTGACCGCGCCACCGACCGGCGCCCTTCATCGCCCATCACCGAACGAGAGAGAACCGATGCGTCGCACCAGACGACTCATACCTCGCGCCCTCAGCATCATCACCACAACCGCGGTCACCCTCACCGTCGCGGTCGCCCTCCCGGGCGCTCCGGCCGCAGCCGCCCGGACGCCGGCCAACCTGGGTCAGCTCGCCGTCGTACCCCTGGACGACCGGCCGTTCACCGCGTACACGCCGGTCGCGGTCGCCGAGGCCGGCGGGCACCAGGCACTGACACCACCGAAGAACCTGCTCGGCGAGTACTTCACCTATGGTCAGGCCGACGCGGTCGGTGCCTGGTTCCGGAAGGCCGCCGCCAGCGCGGACGGCTCGGTCGTCGCGGCCCCGATGCTCGCCTACGGCGGACTCGTCGCCTCCCGGTCCTGCGACACCAGTCTGGCCGAGGCGCGGCGGCGGCTCACCGTGCTGGACGAGGTGAAGCGGAAGAACCCCGACAAGCCCCTCTACGCGTTCGACGTGATCATGCGCCTCACCATCGAGCCGACCAGCAGCTATCCCGGCATGTACTCCGGGCCGATCCGGCGCTGGGCGATTCTGATGGACCAGGTGGAGAACCTCGGGCAGGAGGAGCACCGGGCCGAGTACGAGCAGGTCACCAAGGAGATCCCCGAGGAGATCAGGGCGGACTTCAGCTGTGCCCGGGCTCGGGACCACCAGGTCAACCGGGACATGATCGAACGGGTCGCGAACGGCACCGTCGACTACCTGATCCTCGGCCAGGACGACGCCACCGAGTACGGCCCGCACCGCCTGGAGAAGGCGGGCCTGGCCGCGCTCGCGGCGAAACTCGGGGTCCAGGACCGGGTCAAGATCTACCCGGGCGCGGACATCGTCGGCGCGCTGCTGGTGGCCAAGCACATCACCAAACGGCTCGGCGAATCCCCGACGGTCGACGTCCGGTGGTCCCGTACCCCTGGCGACCAGTGGGTCGCGCCCTACCAGGACGTCCCCTACGCCACCCTGGTCGACGAATACGTGCGTACCCTCGGTGCCCGCCCCTCGGACCGGCCCGACGCCGACATCCTGTTGATGGCGAACACGGCCGGGGGCGGAGACCTGGAACCCTTCGCCGACCAGATCCACGACGCGGTGGCTCGGGGCCGCCTCGTCGCGGTCGGCGACGACGCGGTGGCCGGGAAGGTGGACAGCGAGCTACGTTCGCTGCTCGCCCCCCGGATTCGGTTCGGGGAACTGGCCGGCTGGTCCGGCTGGAACATCGGTCTGTCGATCTCCCAGTCGGTGGTCCGCGCGGCACTGTTGCAGGCGAGCCGGAGCGGACGCCTGCCGGGTTTCCCGGGCAAGTCGAAGGGGCTTCCCTTCCAGAACGCACGCCAGGCCATCCTGCTGGGCGCCGCCACCGCACACGTCGAGTTGACGTTGCAGGAGCTGGCCCACACCGATGTCTACCGAAACCAGGTGCTCAGCCAGGTCCAGGCGTACGCCCGGGACAACGGCGACGATCCGCAGCACATGACGAAGGTGTTCGAGGGCGCCAACCAGATCGCGGTGGAGCGGACCAGGCTGCTGGCCGACCAGCTCTTCGCCGACGAGTTCGCCGGCGCCCCGATCCGAGCCGGCAACAACGGCTGGTACGAGGTGAGCGCGGTCGTGCACCGGCTGAAGTCCTGGGAGATGACGCTGGCCTGGTCGCGCTACCAGGAGCTGGAGGCTTTCCCCACGCTCGTCCTGAGCACCGCCCCCACCGACCGCAGCGCGCTGCTCACCGTCTCGGCCCTGCCCGTGCGAACCACGGTTCGGCCGGACTCGGACGTGGACACCCGGATCACCGCGGTGCTCCGTAACGACGTCGGCATACCGGTGACGGCAAAGCTCGGTGCCGTCGTCCCGCAGGGCTGGGTCAGCCCGGCCCCGGTCGAGGTACGGCTCGCCCCGTTCGCGGTGGTGCAGGTTCCGTTGACCGTGGGGGTCCGACAGCTCGCGGCCGAGCAGAGCGCCACCGTCACGGTCGACGCCCCGCACGGTGTGCTGCCGAGCTGGTTCCGCCCGTTCACCGCGAGCGCCACCACGACCGTCAGCGCGGTGTGGCGCAACGTGGCGCTGGCGTCCGAGGGCGCCACGGCCACCGCGTCGGGCTGGTGGCAGAAGTACGTGCCAGCGCACGTGATCGACGGCAACCAGACCAGCGCCGGTAGTCGCTGGATCACCGACCCGGCCGGCAGCCACTGGCTCCAGGTGGGGTTCGCCGACCCAGAGCTGATCGACACCGTGCAGCTCCACCAGTACGGCGGGTACGAGCTGACCGAGTACCGGATCTCGGGCCTCGTCGACGGCGTCTGGCAGGTGCTCAGCGAGATCACCGGAAACACGACCCAGGTCAGCACGCACACGTTCACGCCGGTCCGCGCAACCGCGGTCCGCCTCGACGTGCTCCGCAGCCGGGACAGTCGGGCGCGGCTCTACGAGATCGAGGTGACCTGCCGGGCCGCCTCCTGCAGCTGACCGTCCGCCCCACCGGGCCCGCGGACCAACTCGACACCGCCGCTCGGCCCAGGTCCGGTTACCGGATGGCTCTCCACCCGGTAACCGGATCGGCGGGCGGCCTGCGGGTCCGCGACGCTCCGGGCGCGGGTGGGGCCGGCGGCTGTCCCCCGCCGGCCCCACCCGTCCAGCTCGGCGGCCTGCTTCGGGTGCCGGGCACGCCACTGCCCAGGCAGGTCGGCTGTCACCAGGCGTCGCCGGGGCAGCCCGTTTCGCGCCGGCCCCGGCGGGTACGCACGCCCCAGACGAGGAGAGGGGCGCCCAGAGATGGCCGGCATCATGCTGCGCAGCACCGCGTTCAACGATCATGACCAGTTGCCCGGACGCTTCGCCCGTGGCGACGCGAACGTCTCGCCGCCGTTGCAATGGGCCGACGTGCCCGACTCGGCGCAGGAGTTGGTGCTGCTCGTCGAGGACCCTGATGCCGGCCGGGAGCCGTTCGTGCACTGGCTGGTCACGGGGATCACGCCGGAAAGCGGCGGGGTGGCCGAGGGCGCGGTGCCCGACGGGGGGCGGGAGTGGCCGAACGGGTTCGGCGCGACCGGCTGGGGTGGCCCGCGCCCGCCGCAGGGCGAGGAGGCACACCGCTACTTCTTCCGCCTGTACGCGCTGGACCGGCCGCTGGAGCTGCCCGCCGAGCCCTCCGCCGGGGAGGTGCACCGGGCGTTGGCCGGCCGGGAGTTGGCCAGCGGCACCATGGTCGGCACCTACCGCCGCTGACCGTGCACCGGCCGTGCGGGCCACCGGCCGTGCGGGCCACCGGCTGTGCGGGCCGGCGGCCGGATGCCGGGTATCGGGCCCGGGTCAGCCCTTGATCCGGGGGACGAGCCGGTGCACGACCGCGAGCAACAGCGCCGCGACGATCGCCATGGTGCCGGCGATGCCCGCGGCGCTGCCCGCGTAGCCGACGAAGAGCGACCGGCGGCCCAGCTGGTCGGGGTCGAGCCGGGGCAGGTCGACCAGCCAGGACAGGGCCAGCGCCGAGCTGACCACGGCCAGTGCGCCGGCCAGGCCGAGCACGACGGCGGCGACGCGGTGGGCGTCGGCCGGTTCCACCTGGGCCTGTTCCCGCTGGGTGACCAGCAGCATCAGCCCGGCCAGCGCCGCCCAGGCCCCGACCACCAGGAACGCCGCCATGGCGTCGCTCGGGCGGTGCCAGCCTGCGGACAGGGTGGCCACCCCGGCGACGGCCGCGTACCCGACGCCGACGAACGCGCCGAGCACCCGCACGTTGCGCGGGAGGACCAGGATCAGCGCCAGGGCCACCGAGGCGGCCACGGCGGTGTGCCCGCTGGGCAGGCTGTTGCCGGCGACGGCCCGTTCGGGGTCGATGCCGTACTCGGGACGGATCAGGAAGTGCTTGAGCAGTTGGGTGGTCACGTTCGCCCCGGCGATCAGCAGGGTGGCCGTGATGGCCAGTGCGACCCGACGCCGGATCAGCGCGATGAAGCCGATCACCGCGGTCGCCACCAGCAGCGACAGGGCCGACATGGTGTTGAGGATGCGGTCCACCGGTGAGGCGATGGTGTCCTGGCCGATCCGGTTGCCGGTCAGCGCCACCGTGTCGACCCACTGGCCGAGCTCGGTGTGCAGGGCTGCGCGCCACACCACGACGAAGGCGGCTGTCTGGGCCAGGGCCAGTACGACCAACCAGACCGCCGTCCAACCTCTCGCCGTCGCACGCACCCGCACACCGTAGCGGCACGCCCGGGAGCGTCTCCCGGTGGCCCGCCGACACTATGGCGCTAGTTTGGGGCGGACCGACAGGAGGTTGCCGGTGACCGTCACACCCGAGCCTGGAGGGCCGTCCACCCGCGGGCCGCGCCCCGACGGCCAGCCGGAGTCGCTCGCGGACCTGCTCGGCGGCCGGCGGGGCGCGGTCGACGCCACGCTGCCGCCGGTGGCGTTCGCGGTCGGCTGGCTGTCCACCGGTCACTCACTGGTCGGCGGGGTGGCCGCCGCAGTGCTGGCCGGGACGGCGGTGGCGGGCTGGCGGCTGCGCCGGGGGGACCGGCCTCGCTCGGTGCTGGTCGGCCTGCTCGCGGTGTGCGTGGCCGCGCTGATCGCGTTGCGCACCGGGCGGGCCGCCGACTTCTTCCTCATCCAACTGCTGTCCAACGCGGCCAGCACGCTGGCCTGGGTCGTCAGCATCGTGGTCCGCTGGCCGCTGCTGGGCGCCGTGGTGGGGGTGGTGCTGCGCCAGCGGGGGCGGTGGCGGCGCGACCCGACGCTGCTGCGGGCGTACTCGCGGGGGAGCTGGGTGTGGGCTGCCACGTACGTGCTGCGGCTTGCGGTCTTCGTGCCGCTCTACCTCGGCGGTCAGGTGGTGGCGCTGGTGGTGGCGCGGGTCGCGCTGACCTGGCCGCTGGTGGCGGCGGCGCTGGCGGTGAGCTGGGTGGTGGTCCGCCGGTCGCTGCCGGCGGGGCATCCGGGGGTGCGGCACCCGGTCACCGTGCCCGGCCCCGCTGCGAGGGGGGCGGAGGCGGGCGGGGCCGAAAGGTGAGGGCCTGGGCCCGGACGTGAAGGGAGAGGCCGCCACGGGGGGAGCGGCCTCTCCGGTGACGTACGTTACTCCGTCGACGACCGTCGCGTGATCCCTCGACGGCCGATTTTCGCGGCGCTTTTTCGCGGCAACTTCGGTTTCGGGCGGTGGGACGGGCCGGCCGGTCCGCTGCGTTGACCGGACGGGCGGCCCGTCCCGGCCTGACCGTGGAAGTCAGGCCGTCCGCCGACCGGGCTCATAGTTCCCCCTGGCCCGGCCGGGCTCCGGGTGGGCGGGCCGCGCCGCCCACCCGGAGGACCTGGGTCACCCGTTCGGGAACAGGTTCCCGTAGTCGGCGTACGCCATGGCGACGTCGGCCTGGGCCCAGAACCGGTGGTAGTTGAACGTCGGCTCCGCGCCGCCGTTCAGGTACGCCTGCACCTTCGGCCAGTCGGGGTCGTTCTTGTAGAACGACCGGATGTCGAGGAAGCTCTTGCCGGCGGCGATGGCGTCGCCGTTGGGCATCTTCCCGGTCCAGCCCGGCGGGACGTAGAGGCCCTGGCCGTCGGCGGCGTTGTAGACGTCGTCGAAGCGCTTGTAGTCGCCGCGCTTCTCCGGCATCGAGACGCCCTTGGCGTCGCTGGCCGCGTACAGCGCGTCGAGCAGGCCCTTGGCGGTGGTCTTGGCCGCCGCGTTGCCGGACTTCGCGGCGTACGCGATCAGGGTCCGGGCGTAGGCGGCGGCGACGCCGACGTCCTGGCCCTTGACGGTGACCTCGACGTGCAGGTTGGTGTTGGGCTGCGGGCTGGCCGGGTTCCAGTTGGTGGGCTGGCCGGTCCACTTCATGTCCGACGGGATCGACCAGTTGGCGCCCACCGTGGTGTTGGCGATCGCCCACGGCACCCACTTGTCCAGCAGGGCCTTGGCCTTGGCGTTGCCGGTCTCCAGGTACAGCTCGGCGATCCGCTGCATCGACCACGCCTGCATGCCGAACCACTGGTTCGACGGCGGGTCGTTGTAGACCGGGTCGACGTCGTAGAACATGCCGTAGAAGGTGGCGGTGCCGGCCGGCGGGGTGCCGTAGTTGCCGTCCCAGCTGTTGGTGGCGCCGCCGGCGATGCCGCCCTCGGCGGACTGGAGCCAGGTGTAGAACTCCAACTGCCGGTCGAGGCTCTTCTGCCAGTCCGCGACGGCGGTCGGGGACTGCGGCTTGAGCTCGGCCACGTTGGTCAGCGCCCAGGCCGCGAACGGGTTCTGGTAGCCGAAGTGGTTGTGGCTGGAGCCGATCCGCCACGACCAGTTCTGGTTGGCCTCGTACGCGCCGCCCCAGGCGTAGTACCAGGACATCAGGTAGTGCGCCGAGTCCTTGCCGGTGCCGGCCGGGCAGGCGCTGGCGCCGACGCAGTTGCCGATCTTCTTGAAGTACTTGTCGAACATCGCGTACCGCAGGTAGTCACCCATCTTCGCGGCCTTGGCCACGGTGGCGGCGACGTCGGCCTGCTTGCCCTGCGCCTTGGCCCAGGTCAGGGCCCAGTACGCGGCCTGCACGGCGCGGGCGTCCGCGTCGGGGGCGTTGGTGTACTTCCACTGCTTGGCGGGGGCGTTGGCCTCCTTGACGAACAGGTCGAGGTAGCCGTACTGGCCGCCGTGCTTGAACGTGTCGCAGGACGGCTGCGGCACGGTCTCCCACACCGACTCCTGGGTGCCCCGCTGGAAGGTGTTGATGTACGCCGGCCTGGTGGTGCCGTCGCCGCAGCGGCCGAAGCCGTAGGTGTTGTCGACGTCCAGCAGCCAGTGCATGCCGTAGATGTCACCGGTGCCGTAGGTGCTCTGCAGCTCCGAGCGCAGCGGGTCCGCACCGACCGGGACGTTCGGCTGGAGCTGCGACGGGTACTGGTTGGGCAGCGGCCACTCCGCGGCGTACTGCGGGGTGCCCGCGGCGCCGGCGGTCGCCTGGTCGGCGTGCGACGGGATGATGTACTTCTCCATCACCGTCCAGGAGTTGTTGAACGGGGCCCAGTTCTGGGTGACCCGGCCGTACTGGGCCTCCAGCCACAGCCAGAAGCTGAACGCCTCGGACGTGGTCTCGTGGCCGTGGTCGGGCGCCTCGACGATCAGCGTCTCGATCGAGTGGTAGGGCACGCCCTCGGCGCTGAAGTAGCCCGAGTTCTTGATCTTGCCGTACTGGTCGAGGAAGCGCTTGATGTAGGCGTTGTCCCCGCCGGGGGTGTCGTTGTCGATCTCCGTGGCGGTGACGGCCAGGGGGGCGACGCCGGTGCCGGAGGCGGTGATGGTGGCCGTGCCCCCGACGGTGTCGGCGTCCTCCGCCGCGGCCACGGTGACGGTTGCGCCGGTGTTCCAGTTGGCGGGCGTCAAAGTGACCGAGGCCGGCGTGACGGTGATGTCGGCGTCGCCGGTGCGGGCGAGCGTCACCGGCACGTTGGCCGTCGGCGCCGCGCTGAGCTTGAGGTTGAACGTGGCGGTGCCGCCCTCGCTCACGCTGACCGCGGACGGGGTGGCCACCAACCTCGGGCCGGAGGCCGCGGTGACGGTGAACGCCTTCTCGTCGACGGCGATGCCGTTGGCGTTGTCGTAGGCCTTGGCCTGGACGGTGTAGCTGCCGGCCGGCAGGTCCTCCAGGGTGTAGCCGTACGGGGCGGTGGTGTCGGTGTTGACCAGCAGGCCGTTGCGGTAGAACTCGACCTTGCTGATCGTCCCGTCCTGGTCGCTGGCGGTGGCGGTCAGCGGCACGTCCGCCGGGGCCTCGAACGGGCCGGCCGGCACGCCGAGGGACACCGTCGGCGGCTTGTTGGCGGGGGTGCCGTTGCAGGTGACGCCGTTGAGGGTGAACGCGGTGGGCTTCGGGTTGCTGCCGGAGTAGCTGCCGTTGAAGCCGATGGTCGTCGACGCCCCGGTGCCGAGGCTGCCGTTGTACGACTCGTTGGTCGCGGTCACCTCGCTGCCGGTCTGGCTGTACTTCGCCGACCAGCCCTGGGTCACCTTCTGGCTGCTGTTGGGGAACGTCCACTTGAGCGCCCAGCCGTTGATGGCGTCGCCCAGGTTCTTGATGGTGACGTTGGCGGTGAAGCCGCTGCCCCAGTCGTTGGTGGCGTAGACCACGTCGCAGGCCGGGGCGGCCTGCGCGGCGCCGGCCGGCAGGGCGACCCCGCCGACGGCCAACGTGGCGGCGGCGAGCATCGCCGTCCGGCGACGTCTTGCCATGAGTCTCATGTGCGCGGTGTCTCCTCGGACCAGGCCGGGGCGCGGGGCCCCGGCGGGAGCGCCTCCACGTGCGGGTCGCACGGGGGGACGGAGGTGCTCGGGATGGTGGTCGATCCGGCCCGGCCGGGTTCGGTACGGGGCGTCGGCGCTGGCAGACAACGGCCGTACGTCCTGTCGGGTGCCGTCCGGTGACCGGATGCCCTCGGCGACCCACGCTCACGCGAGCTGGCTCCTCGTCGCGGTAGGTCGACAGTCTGGCATGGAAGCGCTCCCACAACAAGGAGCCACCAGGGAGAAGTAGGTAGATGTTTCGATCTCGTTTTGGGTCTTTCACAAACCCGTGACGGGCGTTACAGTCGCTTCATCCCCGATGGGAGCGCTTCCATCGATGGAGATCCACCGAAGATGTTGACCGGGGTCGTCGTGCCCGCGACGTTCCCGGGACACTGCCCGAAGGCTGACGGCGGGCCAGCCCGGACGCCGCCGCCAGCCACCACCCACCGGCAATGGAGGGAGGTGGAACCAGAGCCACTCGCGTGGCCCGGCTCCCGCGCGACACGCACGGCAGGACGCCAATTCCACTCGTGCGTGTTTGCATCGAAGGTGGGGACGGGGGTTGCCCTCCCCCGTCCCCACACTAAACCCCCCGCCACGATGGGAAAAGAGGCCGACGGGTCAGGCGTGCCACGCCGCCCGGCCGGCCTCGCTCGCTATCGGCCCACACCCGCGCGCCCCGACCGTCGCCCGCAGCGCCCCACTTGGCGCGTCCGCGCGACCGGCCGCGCGCCAAACCATTCCGCACAGCAGAGCCGACCCGGCGCAGTGGGGTCGGCCGCCCCCGCCTGCCCTATGCTGGGAGCGCTCCCGGCCGGTTGCGGCGGGCACCCACCACAAGGAGAAGGCCCCATGTCGATGCTCAGCCGCCCCGCACTCTCCGCCACCGCCGGGACCACCGGCGCCGGCCCGCGCGCCGGCGGCCCCGCCTCCGCCGACGCCGCGCCCGCCGGCAGCCCGGCCGCCGGCAGCGGAACCGGGTCGGACCCCGACACCGACCCGACCGACCGGCCCCGGGGCGCGCTGCGCTTCCCGACCGGTTTCGGCTGGGGCGCGGCCACCTCGGCCTACCAGATCGAGGGCGCCGCCAAGGAGGACGGCCGGGGCGAGTCCGTCTGGGACACCTTCAGCCGCACCCCTGGCCGCACCCGCAACGGCGACACCGGCGACGTGGCCGCCGACCACTACCACCGCTACGCCGACGACCTCGACCTGATGCGCGACCTGGGGCTGCGCAGCTACCGGTTCTCCATCTCCTGGCCGCGCATCCAGGCCGACGGCGCCGGCGCGGTCAACCAGCGCGGCCTCGACTTCTACCGCCGGCTGGTCGACGGGCTGCACGAGCGGGGCATCTCGCCGATGGCCACCCTGTTCCACTGGGACCTGCCGCAGGCGTTGCAGGACGCCGGCGGCTGGGAGAACCGGGACACCGCGTACCGGTTCGCCGAGTACGCCGAGGCGGTCTTCCGGGGCCTCGGCGACCAGGTGCCGGTCTGGCTGACCATCAACGAGCCGAAGACCGTGGTGCAGAACGGCTACCTGATCGGGCACCACGCCCCCGGCTTCCAGGACCCGCAGGCGGCGTACCTGGTCGCCCACCACCTCCAGCTCGCCCACGGGCTGGCCGTGCGGGCGCTGCGCGCCACCGGCAGCGCCGGCCGGATCGGTCCCGCGCTCAACCTGCACCCCTGCTACGCCGCCGACGACAGCCCCGAGGCCGCCCGCGCCGCGCGCCTCTACGACGGGTACGAGAACCGCCTCTACCTCGACTCGATCCTCAAGGGCAGCTATCCCACCGACGTGCTCGACGACCTCGGCGCCGACAGCCGGCTGGCCCGAGGCGTCGCCGACGGCGATCTGGAGATCATCTCCTCGCCCATCGACCTGCTCGCGGTGCAGTACTACACCCCGTACTACCTCACCGGCGACAGCGCGACGGTCACGCGCTGGCCCACCTCGCAGGCGGACTGGCAGCAGATCTACCCGGACGGCATGTACGACATCCTGACCCGGGTCACCCGCGACTACGGACCCCTCCCGCTGACCGTCACCGAGAACGGCCTGCCGCAGGCGGACACCCTCTCCGCCGACGGCACGGTCGACGACGCCGGGCGGATCAGCTTCCTGCGCGACCACATCGCCGCCGCGCACCGGGCCGTCTCCGACGGGGTGCCGCTGGAGAGTTACCACGTCTGGTCACTGCTCGACAACTTCGAGTGGGCCGAGGGGTACGACCAGCGCTGGGGCCTGGTCTACGTGGACTACCCCACCCAGCGCCGGGTGCCCAAGCGCAGCGCGCACTGGTACCGCGAGGTGATCCGGGCCAACGGCCTTTAGCCCGACCGCGTCCCACCCGGGCGGGCGTGGCACGGCCGCGCCCGCCCGGGTGGTGTCCGGTGGTCGCGTCGTCCCGGCCCCGTCGGGCGGGGCCGGGACGACGTGGTCAGCGGGGCAGCGCCTGCTGGAGTTCGGCCCGCAGCGCCGGAGTGAGCATCTCACCGGTCTGCTTGGCCAGCCGGGCCATCTCGTAGCCGACCACGCCGATGTCGGCGTCCCCGGCCGCCAGGGTGGCCAGGATCGAGCCGTCGCGGACCTGCATCACCAGGAAGTACCCGCGGCCCATCTCCACCACCGTCTGCTTGACGATGTCGTCGTCGAACATCTGCGCCGCCCCGGCGGCGATGCTCATCAGGCCCGAGGTGACCGCGGCGAGCTTGTCGGCGTTGTCGCGGGGCAGGTGGTCGGAGATCGCCACCAGCAGCCCGTCGGACGAGACCACGATCGCGTGCGCCACCCCGGGCACCCGCTCCGCGAACCCGCTCACCAGCCAGCTCAGGTCCCGGGCTTCCTGGCTCAACGTCATCACTGTTGTCCCCCTTCGGTGCTCCCGCCGGCCGGCGGCAGGATGATCTCGGTGGTCTCCTCAGCCTCGGCCCGCCGCACCCCGCTGTAAAGCCGGGACAGCATTCCGCCGACGGCTTCCGGGTCCGGGTCGTGCCGTGGAGTCGGCTCCTGCGGCCGGGCGGCCCGCGTCACAGCGGACAGCTGCGCCATCGGCACCCGCACCGGCAGGCCGCGCTCGTTGGTGCCCCCGGTGACCGGGACCGCCGGGGGCGCCGGGGTCGCCGGGGCGGAGCCCGGGGCCGGGCCCTCCCGCGACCACCAGCCGCCCCCCGCGTCCGCGGGCACCCCGGCGGCCGGGGCGAGCACGTCATCCGCCCGCACCGGGACCGGCCGGGACTGCCGCGGCACGGTCACGCGTCGCGGCGGGCGACCGGCCACCGGCGGCTCGCCCGGCCCCGCCGGGCCGCCGTCGCCGGCCCGGCCCGCGGCGGTGCCGCCCGGCTGAGCGGACCCGGCGGCACCGGCGAAGCCGACCCGCGCGGACCCCGCAACGCCGTTCCGCGCGGCAGCGACCCCACCCGGGCGCGCCGTCGGGGTCAGCGCGGTGGTCAGCATCCGCCGCGACGGCGGCGGGTCGAGCTGGACCGGCGGGGCGTCGGTGAGCAGGGCCGCCGGAATCCGGACCAGGGCCACCAGGCCGTCCTCGCGGGGGTGCAGGCGCACCTGCACCGCGTGCCGGGCGGCCAGGTGGCTCACCACGAACAGGCCCATCCGCTCGGACGCCGCGACGTCGGCTGCCGGCGGGGACGCCAGCACCTCGTTCGCCTCGGCCAGCGCGGCCGGGCTCATCCCCAGCCCCCGGTCGGTCAGCTCCACCAGGGCGCCGGGGCCCTCGGATCGGGCGGCGACGAACACGACGGTGTCCGGCCGAGAGAACGCGGTGGCGTTCTCCAGCAGCTCGGCGAACAGGTGCACCAGGTCGCCGATGACGTGCCCGACGACGTGCAGGTCGGCCACCTGTCCGCGGTGTACCCGCTGGTAGTGCTCGATCTCGGCGCTCGCGGCCAGCAGCACGGCGGCGAGACTCACCGGGCGGTTCCACCGCCGGGTCGACTCGCTGCCGGCAAGCACCAGCAGGCTCTCGTCGTTACGCCGCAGCCGGGCGGCGAGGTGGTCGAGCCGGAACAGGTTCTCCAGTTGGTCCGGGTCGCTCTCGTCGCGTTCCAGGCCGTCGAGGAGGTCGAGCTGCCGCTCCACCAGCACCTGGCTGCGCCGGGCCAGGTTGACGAACATCAGGTTGACGTTGCGACGCATGGTCGCCTGCTCCACCGCGACGCTGACCGCGCTGCGGTGCACCGCGACGAACGCCTCGGCCAGCTCGCCGATCTCGTCCAGCGAGCGGACCACCGCCGGCGGCACCTCGATGTCGGACACCCCGCTGTTGACCTGCCGCAGCTGGTCGAGGGCGTCGGGCAGGTCGATCTGGGCGATCCGCAGCGCCTGGCCACGAAGCAACCGCATCGAGCGGGCGACGGACCGCCCGACCACCACCGAGATCAGCAGGGCGACCAGCAGCACCGTGCCGATCCCGCCGACCACCAGCAGGGTGGTCCGCAACTGCTCGGACCTGGCGTCATCGGCCCGGGTCACCGCGTCGCCGAGGACGCCGACCTCCAACTGTCGCAGCCGATCCTGGCGCTGCCCGCTGGCCACCCACCACTGCGGCGCGTTCAGCGCCCGCGGCACGGCGCCGCCACTGGGCAGGCTCTGCTCCTCCAGCTTCGTGGCGGCGGCGAGGGCCGGCTCCGCCGAGGCCGCGTCGTACCGGCGGATCTGGTCGGCGGTGGCGGCCACCCGGAACGCGCCGAGGGCGGTGAGCTGCTGGGCCCGCAGGTCGGTCAGCTTGACCTGCTCCGCCACTCCGTACCGGCCGGCGCGGGCGGCGGCGTAGAGCTCGGCTCGGGCCCGGGAGGACAACTCCTTGACCCGGGCGAGCTGGACGTAGCGCAGCACGCTGTCGTTGAGCACCCGCTGGCCCTCGCCCGGCGAGGGCTGGGCGAGCAGGGTCAGCAGCGCGTCGACCGCCCGGTGGTAGTTGCCGAGGACGGCGTCGCCGCCCAGCACCGCCGGGGGCACGGCCGCCCGGATGTAGATCACCTGGTCGTACGCCTCCAGCGCCTGCGAGTAGGCGATCTGCCAGGCGGCGTCGGCGTCGGCCAGCGGGCCGGCCGCCCGCCGCAGCTCCCGCACTGCGGCGTCGCTGGCGGCATGCAACGGCCGCAGCGCGGCGATCGCGGCGTCCCGGTCGGCCCGGCCGCCGACCCGGCGCAGCTCGGCCAGCTCACCGGCGGTGCGGTCGCGTTCCTGTTGGAGCTGGTGCACCACGGCGGTGATCTCCCGGCCGATGCCGACCTGCCGGGCGAAGTCGCTCAGCGTGGTGGTCTGCCCGACCAGCCCCCGGGTCTGCACCCCGGCCAGCACCAGGAACGCCACCGAGGGAATGACGAGCACCGTGGCGAGCTTGGTCCCCATCCGCCAGTCCCGCAGCCGAAACGGCGAGCGGCGGCGGTGCGGCACGACGCGGACGTCGAACCGGCGCCGACTGTGGTTGGACACCCCACTCCCGGCCGGGTCGGGACCTACGCCCACACATGCCTCCTAGGCCCTCGCGTCCGCCGCATCGGGGAGCGGGGTCCATCCAACCAGCCAAGCCGCCGCTGTCAACGGGCTCACCTGAGCAGAAGCTCAGGAAGGATACCGAGGGCCGCGCGGAGCTGACGGGGTCGGTGAGGGCACCTCATCCGTCCGGCCGATGTCGCGGAGCGCCACCGGCTCGTCCAGCCGGCCCAGCGCCACCCGGGCCGCGCCGGTCGCGCCGATCTCCGGGTCGGGCCGGTAGCGCACCCGGCGAGGTGCCAGGACGGCCGCGAACGACTCCCGCCACCACTCGGACGCGGCCAGCGCGCCGCCGCCCAGCACCACCTCGACCGGACCGTCCACGGTGGACTCCAGCTCGGCCAGGTCGGTGGCGACCAGCTGGCAGATCCCGGACATCAGTCCGGCGAGGATGTCGACCGCGCCGGTGCCGAGGCTCAGCCCGCGCAGCTCGCCAGCGCCGGCCGGGGCGTGCCCGGGCGGCCGGTCGCCGCCGAAACGCGGGTTGGCCGACACCCCGCCGCCCGGGGCGATCCGGGCCAGCGCGGCGTCCAGTTCGGCGCCCTCGGGCAGCCGCAGCTCCCGCCCGGCCCAGGCGAACAGGTTGCCCCCGCTGGAGTACGCCGCCCCGGTGACCACGTGGTCGTAGTCGACCCGGTACCGCCACAGCCCGGCGGGCAGCGGCGGCAGCTCCGCGCCGGCCGGCATGGCCTGGACCAGCCGGACGGCTGCGGACGTGCCGACGGTCACCGCCGCCCGGCCCGGGCCCACCGCGCCGGAGCCGACGTTCGAGGCGGCCCCGTCCCCCACCGGCGCAGCCCAGGCCGCGTCGGCGAGCTGCGGCCAGCGGCGGCCGTGCTCCCGCCGCAGCCGGCCCCGCCAACCGTCGGGGGCCAGCTCGGGCAGCTCCCCCGGGCCCACGCCGGCCAGCTCGCACGCCTCGGCGTCCCAGGTCAGCGAGCCCAGGTCGAGCAGCCCGGTGCCGGAGGCCTCGGACACCGACATCGGGGCCGCGTCGAGCAGTGCGCCGAGCACGAACTCGACCAGGCCGACGAAGCGGGCCGGCGGGGTCGAGGTGCGCTCCCGCAGCCAGGGCAGCCGGACCGACCAGTAGCAGCGGTGCCACCAGGTGCCGGTGCGCCGGTGGTAGGCGGCCTCGTCGGCCGGGCCGGTCGCGCCGGCCGGGGGCGCCGGGCGGGTGTCCAGCCAGGTGAGCACCGGACCGAGCGGCTCGCCGGCCCGGTCCACCGGCAGCACCGAGTGCCACTGGGCGGAGACGGCGACCAGCCCGACGTCGCGCAGGTGACCGCCGGCGGCCAGCTCGTCCAGGCATTCGACGAGGCAGGCCAGGTAGGTGGGGCCGTCCAGGGTGCCGGTGCCGTCGTCGTCGACGGTGAGGTGCACCTTGCGGCGGGCGAGGGCGCCGGACCGCGGGGTCGCGCCGGTGTCCAGCACGAGACCCCGCACCGAGGAGGTGCCCAGGTCGAGGGCGAGGATGTCCATCGTCGATCACCGTACCCGGCGGCCGGCCCGGCGGCCCGGCGGTCCGCGTCGCCGCAGGTGACCGCCGCCCGGTCCCGTACCCCGGGATCGGGTTCCGGGCGCGCGGCGGCGCGCGTAGGGTGATCGCATGCCCGCGCACCTGACCTGCTGGTGGCCCGCCGACCCGGCGGCCCACCCCCGCGCGTAGCTTCCCACGCGGCCGCCCGACAAGGCGGTCGCCGGTTCTCTCCCCCGGCCCAGGGCCGCCCCGACGGCGACGCCCGGCCAACAGGAGAAACCCCGATGACCAGTCCGCACGACCTGCTCGCCGCCGTCACCCGCGGCGTCGACCCCGGCCCCTTCGCGCTCGTGCGCCGCGAGGGCGCCGACCATCTGGAGCTTTTCACCGGCACGGTACGCCCCGTCGACCGGCTCGCCGACGTCCCGCTGCCCGACGGGCCGCCCGGCCCCCGCACCCTGGCGCTGGTGCCCTACCGGCAGGTCACCGAGCGCGGGTTCGACTGTGTGGACGACGGCACCCCGCTGGAGTGCCTGGAGATCGCCGGGCACACCCGGCTGCCCCTGGCCGACGCGCTCGCCGCCCTGCCCGACGTCCCGGTGGCCACCGCCGACGCCGGGTTCGACATCGCCGACGCCGAGTACGCCGACATCGTCGCCCGGGTGCTCGCCGAGGAGATCGGCCGGGGCGAGGGGGCGAACTTCGTCGTCCACCGCGCCCTGCGGGCCACCGTGCAGGGTTCCCCGCTGGTCGCCGCCCTGGCCGCGCTGCGCCGGCTGCTGCTGCGCGAGCGGGGCGCGTACTGGACGTTCGTGGTGCACACCGGGACTCGGATCCTGGTCGGGGCCAGCCCGGAGCGGCACGTCAGCGTCGACGACGGGCTGGTCATGATGAACCCGATCAGCGGCACCTTCCGGCACGGCGGGACGGCGGACCGGGCGGCGCTGCTGCGCTTCCTCACCGACCCGAAGGAGGTCGACGAGCTGTACATGGTGCTCGACGAGGAGCTGAAGATGATGGCCCGCGTCGCCGAGCGCGGCGGACAGGTCGTCGGCCCGTACCTCAAGGAGATGTCCCACCTGGCGCACACCGAGTACCTGCTGGCCGGGCGGGGCCGCCTGGACGTGCGGGAGGTGCTGCGGGAGACGATGTTCGCCCCCACCGTCACCGGCAGCCCGATGGAGAACGCCTGCCGGGTGATCGCCCGGCACGAGACGACCGGGCGACGCTACTACGCCGGGGTGCTGGCCCTGCTGGGCCGCGACGACGCCGGCCGGCAGACCCTGGACGCGCCGATCCTGATCCGGACCGCCGAGATCTCCCCCGCCGGCGAACTGCGGGTGCCGGTCGGGGCGACCCTGGTGCGCCACTCCACGCCCTCCGGCGAGGTGGCCGAGACCCACGCGAAGGCCGCCGGGGTGCTGGCCGCCCTCGGCCTGCGCCCCGACGCCCCCGACCCGGGCCCCGGCCCGGTGGAGCGGCTCGCCGACGACCCGGAGGTACGGGCGGCGCTGGCCGCCCGCAACGCCCCACTGGCCCGGTTCTGGCTGGACCAGCGGCCCACGGGGTCGGTGGCGCTGGCCGGGCTCGCCGGCCGCCGGGCGCTGATCGTGGACGGCGAGGACACCTTCACGGGCATGCTCGCCCACCAGCTACGCGCCCTCGGGCTGGCCGTCGAGCTGTCCCCGTGGCAACGCGCCGCCACCGACGGGTACGACCTGGTGGTGGCCGGCCCCGGCCCGGGTGACCCGCGGGCGGTGGACGAGCCGAAGATGGCCGCCCTGCGCGGCCTGCTCACCGGGCGGCTCGCCGTCGCCGCCCCCACCCTGGCCGTGTGCCTGAGCCACCAGCTCCTGGCCGGGCTGCTGGGGCTGCCGCTGCGCCGCCGGGACGCGCCCTACCAGGGGTTGCAGCGGGACGTCACGGTGTTCGGCACCAACCGGCGGGTCGGGTTCTACTCCACCTTCACCCCCGTCGCCGACGCCGACCGGGTGGCCACCGCGTACGGGCCGGTGGAGCTGTCCCGGGACCCCGTCGATTACGCGGTGCACGCGCTGCGCGGGCCCGGCTTCGCCGGCGTGCAGTTCCACCCCGAGTCGGTGCTCAGCCGCGACGGCCTGGCGGTGCTGGCGGACCTGCTCGGACACCTGCTGTCGGTGCCACCGGGTCGCTCGCCGGCCGACGCGCACCCGACGCCGGCCGGTTCCGCGCCCGGACCCGCCGACCGGGGGTAGGGATGCCGGCGACCGGTGGCCGGACGAAGGTCTACGTCCGGCCACCGGTCGCCGGACGAGAGGGGTCAGCCGGCGGCCATGCCCTTCTTCAGCGCCGCGCCGATCCGCACCGCCCGCTTCGCGGTCAGCGCCGTCGCGCCGAGCGCCACGGAGTCCGGGGCCACCTCGCCGTTGTTGCTGGTGTGCGAGGCGCCGTACGGGTTGCCGGCGACGAACTGGCTCGGGTCGGTGTAGCCGGGGGTGACCACGACGCCGCCCCAGTGGTAGAAGACCGTCAGCAGCGACAGCAGCGTGGACTCCTGCCCGCCGTGCGTGGTCGCCGTCGAGGTGAACGCGGAGTAGACCTTGTCGGCCAGCGCGCCCTGCGCCCACAGCGGGCCGGTGGTGTCGATGAACTGCTTGAGCTGCGCGGCGACCATGCCGTACCGGGTCGGCGAGCCGAAGATCACCACGTCGGCCCAGGACAGGTCGTCGGGCTCGGCCTCCATGACCTCCTGGGTCTCCAGGCGGTGCGCCTGCCACCCCGAGTTGGAGCGGATCGCCTCGTCCGGGGCCAGCTCACGCACCTTGCGCAGGCGGACCTCCGCACCGGCCTCCCCGGCGGCCTCGGCAGCCGCAACCGCCATCTGGTACGTGATGCCGGTCGCGCTGTAGTAGATCACCGCGACCTTGATCTGGCCGTCCATCAGATGTTCCTCTCCTCGATTAAGGTCAGCTCCCGCGCCTACCCGTTCCTTTCGGCGTCAAACGTCGGGCCGGTGCCGCCGCCGGCCCGCGCGCTGGCATGCTCGACGCATGCCGATCAGGGAGGCCACCACCGCCGACTGGCCCGAGATCTGGCCGTTCCTGCGCCGGATCGTGGCCGCCGGTGAGACGTACACCTGGCCCCGGGACGTCGACGAGGCGACCGCCCGGCGGCTGTGGCTGCCCGGCCCGCCCGCCCGCGCGGTCGTCGCCGTCGACGACGCCGGGACGGTGCTGGGGACGGCGAAGCTGGCCCCCAACCAGCTCGGCCCCGGCGACCACGTGGCCAACGCGAGCTTCATGGTCTCCCCGGCCGCCGCCGGGCGCGGGGTGGGCCGGGCGCTGGGCGTGCACGTGCTGGACCTGGCCCGGGCCGAGGGCTACCGGGCGATGCAGTTCAACGCGGTGGTGGCCGGCAACGAGCCGGCGGTGGCGCTGTGGCGGTCCCTCGGCTTCGCGGTGGTCGGCCGGATCCCCGAGGGCTTCCGGCACCCGAGCCGGGGGTACGTCGACCTGCTCGTCATGCACCGCCGGCTCTGACCGGTCAGCGGACCAGGGCGTCCAGCAGCCGGTCCAGCTCCGTCGCCGGGTCGGCGGTCAGCCCGGTGTGCACCGGGCTGGTCTGGATCATCGTGCTGCGCGGCGCGGCCAGCCAGCGGAACCGCTCCCCGCGCTTCATCCGCCCCGACGGCCCGTCCCCGGCACACGTCCGGTCCCAGGAACCCAGCGCCGCCGCGACCTCGGCCAGGTCCACGTCCGGCGCGAGGGCCCGGACCCGGTCGGCGTCCAGATGGGTACGCGCCGCGAGGAAGTCCCGCCCCTGGCAGTACAGGATCACCCCGACGTTGATCTGCTCGCCGCGCTCGATCCGGGGCACCAGCCGGATCACCGCGTACTCGAAGGGTTCTCTCACGCGGGGCTCCCCTGCGGCAGCCAGTCGGCGGTGCGCGCGACCCGGCGGGTGAGGTGGTCGACGTACGCGGCGCGGGCCGCGTCGGCGGAGTCGAAGTCCGGCCCGGCCAGCCAGGCGTCGGGGACCAGGGCCAGCACCTCGGCCAGCAGCCCGGGGGTGACCCGGGGCGTCAGGTCCGCGTCCGCCTCGGCGAGCCGACTCGCGTACGGGGCGAGCACGTGGTCGTCGGCCCGGTACGCCCGGTGCACCGCCGCCTCGGCGCGCGGCCAGTTGTGGTGGAAGTACAGGCAGGCTCCGTGGTCGATCAGCCACAGCTCGCGGTGCCAGATCAGCAGGTTGGGGTTGCGCCAGCTCCGGTCGACGTTCTCGGTGAACGCGTCGAACCACAGCACCCGGGACGCCAGCGCCGGGTCGACCGGGTGCGCCACCGGGTCGTAGCCGAGCGCGCCGGGCAGGAAGTCCATCCCGAGGTTCGGCCCGCCGCTGCCGCGCAGCAGCTCCTGCACCTCCTGGTCGGGCTCCGCCCGGCCGATCACCGGGTCGATGTCGAGGACCACCAGCCGGGGCACCGCCAGCCCGAGCCGGCGGGCCAGCTCACCGCAGATCACCTCGGCGACCAGCGCCTTCGGCCCCTGCCCCGCGCCCCGGAACTTCGCCACGTACGTGCCGAGGTCGTCGGCCTCGACCACACCGGGCAGCGAACCGCCCTCGCGCAGTGGGGTGACATACCGGATCCCGGTGACCTGACGGAGCACGAGCCCACCCTAACCGGGCCGGCACGGGGGCGACCGTACGGGCACGCCCCGCAGCTCACGGCGTACACCAACTCCAGCGCGTCGTCCCCGGTCCACCGCCACGCGTCGGCCAGCAGGTCCAGACTGAGCCGGGCGCGCGGACCCGGCGGGGTGTCGGCGCCCGGCCCTATGCTGACCGCCGACCCGGACGGAAGGCGGCTGACCACGTGGCAACGAGCGGCGCGAGGACACGTACGGCGGCACCTGCCGGGTCGGCGGCACTGACCGGCGCGGAGGCGCTCGCGCTGCGGACGACCAGCCTGCTGCTGCGCCCCCACCCCACCGCCCGGCCCACCGACGTGGCCGGCGTGGTCGAGTGGTTCGGCGCGATGCAGGCGCAGGACGTGGCGAGCGGCCTGTGGTCGCTCGGGCTGCGGCTGCCCGGCTGGACGCAGGCCGACGTGCGCGAGGCGCTGGAGCGTCGGGAGGCGCTGCGCACCTGGCCGATGCGCGGCACCGTGCACCTGGTGCCGGCCCGGGACGCCCGCTGGATGCTGGAGGTGACCGGGGTGCGCATCCTGGACGCCGCCGGGCCCCGGCGGGCGAGCCTCGGCCTCAGCCTGGAAGACGCCGACCGGGCCGCCGACGTGCTCGGCGAGGCGCTGGCCGGCGGCGTCCGGATGACCCGCTCGGAGTGCCTGGGCACGCTCAACGCGGCTGGCTTCGACACCACCGAGCAGCGCGGCTACCACCTGATCTGGTACGCGGCCCAGCGCGGCGTCACCTGCATCGCCCCGCACGTCGGCACCGAGCAGACCTTCGCCCTGCTCGACGAGTGGGTGCCCGACCCGCACCGCCCCGATCGCGACGAGGCGCTGGGCATCCTGGCCCTGCGCTACTTCCGCAGCCACGGCCCCACCACCCGGAAGGACTTCGCCGGCTGGACGGGCCTGACCGCCGCCGATGCGAAGCGGGGCATCGCCGCCGCCGGGGCGGCGCTGACCACCGTGACGGTCGACGGGGTCGAGTCGGTGGTCGATCCGGCCCTGCTCGACGCGCCCCGGGAGCCGGTCGACGACGTGCACACCCTGCCCGGCTTCGACGAATACCTGCTGGGCTACAAGGACCGGTCGCTGATGCTCGACGCGGCGCACAAGCAGGCGATCATCCCCGGTGCCAACGGGGTCTTCCAGTCGACGGTGGTACGCGGCGGCCGGGTGGTCGGCACCTGGAAGCGGACACTGACCAAGACGAAAGTGAAGGTCGCGGTGCGTCCGCTGGTCGACCTCGACGCGGACACCCGGGCCCGGGTCGACGCGGCGCTGGAGGCGTACGCGGCGTTCGTCGGGCTGCCGCTGGCCGTCGACTGGGCCGCCGCCTGACCCACCGTGTCCGGTGTGGTCATTGCCGGGTCAGTCCGACGGTGGCGGCGAGGCGGGCCACGTCGGCGGCGGTGGGGCCGGCGCGGAGCACGGCGGTCAGCGCGGTGCGGGCGGCGGGGCGGGTACGGGTTTCGGCGGGGGCGATGCGGTCGGCGGTGACCAGGGCTCGGCCGGCGACGCGGGGGTCGCCGAGGTCGAGGTGGGCGCGGGTGATGTCGATGAGGTGGGCGGCCCGGTGCTCGGCGGGGAGCAGGTGCCAGGTGTCGTCGCCGGTGGCCTGTCGGTGGGTGGTGACGACGCAACACGGTCCGCGACGCAACCGCGTTGCTGGTCAACGAGGGCTTGGTGCACAGGGTTCCGGGGCGCGGCGGCGGCATGATCCGTCCGAAGGAAGGTCACCCTGACGATCCAGTCGCTCTCGCCCGACCTCGCCGAACGGCTCCACGTCGAGCCCGACTCGGTCGCAGTGCCGAACGGGGTCACGAGCAGACGGCCTTCTACGACGAGTACGTCTCGCGGATGCCAACGCCCGAGGAGACGAGGCTGCTCGGGTTGCAGCCCGGCACGACGATCCTGCTGCACATCCGCACCGGCTACACCGAGCAGCGCCCCGTGCGGGTGTCCTTCAACGTGTTCGCCGGCGACCGCAACCAGATCGTCACCACCCACGGAGACGTGCGCATCATCGGCAGATTCCGTCCGGAGGAAGCCCCCGAATGATCATCACGCCGGCCCGGCTGCGAGATGTCGACGTCATCACGAGCTGGCGGCGCGAGCGTGTGGCGTGGGAGGCGGCACGACCCGCTCCGGAACCGTGCCAGGCCGCACCACACGCGTCCGGCGGCCCGAAGTGCTCGACCCTCTCGTAGTCTCGTCATCGACACCGTGCCTGCCCGCCAACGCGTCCGCCGACAGCATGCCAAGGAAACGTAAAGAACGTGTGGAGAAGATCCTGCATGTCAATGGCCTGGCGCTGCCCGCCGTGCTGACCGGACTACTTCACGTTGGCCGTTGGCGGCACCCAGGTAAGGACGTTCAGCATCGAATGGATACGCCGCGAGAGCAGATCGCTCACCCTGTTTGCCGAAGGCCCGCCCTCCTCGGCCTCGGCGGGTAGGAGGCTGGCTGAGCCCGGCCATCGCGCCGCTGGCTGAGGTAGAGCACGACCGCGTACCGGCACGTCGCGTCGAGGCTCAAAGCCAACCCATGCGGCCGAGGACAGCCAGTCAGGATCGGCGGGTGGAGCGATCACGACACTATTCGCCAACGCTGATTCTGGCTGCCGTCGCACATGCCGTAGGTGACCTGCTGGCCGGGGCCGTGGGAGGTCAGACCCCGGGGCCCCGGCAAAGTCGTGAGGTTCTCCGGCTTGGCAGGCACCCGGGGATGCGCGCGCTGCCGGCATCATCGGCCCCTGCCGGGGCGGCCTTTACCGGGTCGGCCTGCCCTGCATTGGTCCCTATGGAGCTGCCCCGTTCGTGCGGTCGTTGGAGTGGGAGCACAAACGGGGCAGCTCCATAGGGGCCGAAGGGGCAGGTCCCCGACCGGGTGGGGGCATTTGTCAGGTCGCCGCCCCGACTACCCGGCGCACGGGGCGACACGGGGCGGCGCAGCAGCGGCCTCCCGGGCATTTGGGCGAAATGTGGAACAGCTGAGGTTCGGCGGAACCAAGGCCCCGGCCCCCGTACGGCGCACCACTACCAGGAGCGCCATTTCCGACGGCACGACTGACCACGCGGGAGATCTTGGTAAAAAACGGCCCCCGGAGGGGCCAATTCCTTCCATGATCTCCGGCCATCCTGAGATGCGGAACGGGATTCCCGGAAGGTGGATGCACTTCGGGCAGAATCGGACACCTCGCGACTTTGCCGGGCCGTGGGAGGTCAGACACCCGCTCGAGTTCCCATTGTGGAGCTGACGTTTCACCGAGTCGTAGACCTACCCGAAGACATTCCGCTGCTGGCCGGCGACAACCAAGCCCATTACTGTTCAGCCCGCCCCGAGGGTGACGGCGAGTGCGTGATCGTCGTCCCGGGCCGGGCCGACGCGACTCGGGCCGCGCTCCGGGCCGCAACCGGCGAGGCCCCGCACCGAAGCGATGGGCGACCCTGCGCCTCCCGGTACGACGCTCGGCCGGCCGGCCCAACCGGGTCGACTCGACGCCCATCCGGAGCCGGCCCGATCCCGCCAACATCGACACCACGCCGGAACCGGTTCCGTAAACCGACTTTTCCACCGTGGAAGCTTCGGATGCATCCGGTCCGCCACGAACCAGCCGTGATCATCATTTATCCAGAGTGGATCATAAAAGAGGCCACCCTACCTGGGAAAACGTTAAAGATAGATCTTCACAGTGCCGGCGCGCTGCGGTAGCTTCAGGCCACTTTGCTAGGAGGCTGTCAATGTCTGCTGCGCGGTTCACCCGTGCTCTCGCCGCCGCCGTCACCGGCACGGCTCTGGTCCTGACCTCAACCCACCCAGCGCTCGCCGAACCGTCCACACCGGACGGTCCGCCACCCCCGACAGCCCCGTCGGCCCCACGACCCGAACCGGGAGAGATCGGCACGCACCGCGTACCGCTGCTCACCGGCGACACGGTCACCGTGAACACCGGTGCCGACGGCCGATCGACGTACGCGGTCGACGCCGCCGACGATCCGACCCGGTCCGCCACGTTCACCGTCCAGGGCAGCGGCGACGACCTGTTCGTCATCCCGTCCGACGCGGCACCGTACGTGACCTCGGGTTTCCTGGAGCGCGACCTGTTCAACGTCCGCGAACTGGTCCGCCAGGGAATCACCGGCACCGCGAAGACCCTGCCGGTGATCGTCACCTTCCAGGGCGACCCGGCCGCCAAGACCCTGAGCCGACAGGCCGACGCGCTACCGGCCAGCGAGAACAAGCGCACGTTGGCCAGCATCGACGGGGCGGCGCTGAGCGTCTCGACGGCGGATGCCGGGGAGTTCTGGAACGCGCTCGCCCCGGCCACGCCCGACCGCACCGGCCGCGCCGCACTCGGCAGGAGCGTCGAAAAGGTCTGGCTGGACCGCAAGTTCAAGGTCGACCTGGCCGAGAGCGTGCCCCAGATCGGCGCCCCCGCCGCCTGGGCGGCGGGTGTCACCGGGACCGGTGTGAAGGTCGGTGTGATCGACACCGGCATCGACCCGACCCACCCGGACCTGTCCGGCAGCATTGCCGGCATCGCCAACTTCACCGGCGAAGCGGACGGCGTCGACCACCACGGCCACGGTACCCACGTGGCCTCCACGGTGGCCGGCACCGGTGCCGCCTCCGACGGACGGTACCAGGGTGTGGCACCGGGCGCCCAGGTGCTCTCGGCGAAGGCCCTCGACAGCAGCGGTTTCGGGCAGGACTCCTGGATCATCGCCAGCATGGAGTGGGCCGCCGCACAGGGGGCCGCCGTGGTCAACATGAGCCTGTCGGCGCCCGTCACCACCGACGGCACCGACCCGATGAGTCAGGCGGTCGACTCGCTGACCGCCTCCACCGGCACGCTGTTCGTGGTCGCCGCCGGCAACAACCAGGGTGACCTCTCCATCGGTAGCCCCGGCGCGGCGAACACCGCGCTGACCGTCGGCGCGGTCGACAACCGGGACGTACTCGCTTCGTTCTCCAACCGCGGTCCCCGCTACGGCGACGCCGCGGTCAAGCCGGAGATCACCGCGCCGGGCGTCGAGATCGCGGCGGCCCGCGCGGCCGGCACGTCCCTCTGGCCGATCGTGGACGGGCAGTACACCAGGGTCAGCGGCACCTCGATGGCCACGCCACACGTTGCCGGCGCAGCCGCGCTGCTCGCCCAGGCCAACCCGGACTGGACCCCGGCGCAGCTCAAGGACGCGCTGGTGACCACCACCAAGGCCGGCGCCTACTCGTGGTGGCAGGGCGGCACCGGGCGGCTCGACGTTCCGCGCGCCCTTCAGCAGCATGTCTACGGCTCGGCCACGGTCAACGTGGGCAGGATCGCCGACGGCACGCAGGCACCGATCGAACGTAAGGTCGCCTACACCAACGCCGGCGACGCTCCGGTCACGCTCAACCTCGCGCTGGACGTGAAGGCGTTCGACGGCAAGCCGGTGCCCGCCGGTTCCGCCACGCTCTCCGCGACCAGCGTCGTCGTCCCCGCGAGGGGTGCCGCTGAGGTGACGTTCACCGTGGACCCCAAGGCCGGCCCGACCGGTGGGTACGGCGGTCTGCTGCTCGCGAGCACCGCCGACGGCTCGGTGTCGGTGCGGACCGCGCTGTCCTGGTACAAGGAGACCGCGATGCAGCCGGTGACCATCCGGCTCATCGGGTCCAGGGGCGACACGCCGCGCCCGCAGACGGTGGGCGCGATCCGGGTCGACAATCCGGTCGACAACGACCCGATGACGCTCCCGGCGTACTACGAGAACGTCCGCGACGGTGTCGTGACGATGCGCCTGCCGGTCGGGGTGTACGACATCCAGGTAGCGATGATGGAGCACGAGGAGGACGTCCGGCGGGCGACGCTGATGACCGAGACCGAGGTGCAGGTCAACGCGCCGACCGAGGTGACGTTGGACGCCCGCACGGCGGTCAACGTCCGGCCGCCTACGGCTGCCCCGACCGACATGCCGAGCGTCAGCTACGGCACCCTTCGCGGGTTGGCCGACGGCTCGGTGCTGCCCTTCGCGATGCTCATCGGCGGCGGCCAGTACGAGGGCTACGCCACGCCGACCAAGCCGGTGAAGATCGGCTTCTTCGAGTTCCACAACCAGTGGACCCTGTCCGAGGCGCTCGTGGACCTGCGGGTGCGGGGCGGGGGCCGGCTCGCACCGGACTACGACATGCTGTCCGCCAGCAGTCACCTGAACGGCAAGAAGCGGAACCTGCCGATGGTGTTCGCCGGTGCCGGTAGCCCGCAGGAACTGGCCGCGGCCGGCGTCAAGGGCAAGGCGGCGCTGATCCGGATCCAGATCCCGACGGACATGGAGTGGCCGTGGCGACACGCGTACGCGCAGAACGCGGCGCGTACGGCACGGGACAACGCGGCAGCCGCCGGGGCCGGGCTCACCCTGATCTATGTGGACGTCGCGAGGGCTCCCGCGCTGCTGGGCAACCTCGTGCCGAGCACCGGCACGATGCTCGCCCTCACCCTGTCCCGCGACGAGGGTGAGTCGCTGCGCAGGCGCGGCAAGAGCACCGTCACCCTGGGCGGCACCAGCGGCCCGTCGTACGTCTACCACCTGCGTCGGGACCACCCCAACGGCGTGCCGGGCACCCCGGAGCGGCCGGTGGACCCGAAGGCGATGGTGAAGCTGAAGACGACCTACCACGCCGACAAGCCGCTCATGGTCGACTCGATCTGGGGCGCGCTGGGTCCGAGGGACCCGTGGTCATCGCAGAGCACCTGGCGGTTCCCCGGCCCGACCGCACGTACCGAGTACGTCGGTGAGGGTGACCACCTGCAGTGGCTGCGGTACATCGTGCAGGTGGGCAAGACCCAGGCGGGCGGGGAGGAACAGTTCTGGTGGACCTCGGACGACTACTTCCGGGCGGGCACCCGCAGCCGGGACGAGTCGTGGTTCGCCGCGCCCATCCGGGTCGGGGCGATCGAGGTCACGTCCCCCGTGGTGCGGGCGAACACCTGCGGGTTCTGCCGGGACGGCGACACCTTCCTCGCCGGGCAGTACTGGCTGGACGGCACCCCCGGGCACAGCATGGTCGCCTCCACCGCCAACAGCACCTGGAAGCTGACCCGGAACGGCGTGGTGATCCCACCGCTGACCACGTCCCCGCGCCGGTTCCAGCTACCGGCCGGGTCGGGCGTCTACCGACTGGAGACCACGGACACCGGCTACGGGCTCAGCTCGGTCCAGACCCTCGCCCCCCGGGTGGACTCCGTCTACACCTTCCGCTCGGCGACCCCGACGAAGGGCACCCCTGCCGGGTACATCTGTCCGATCGGCACCGGCTCGTGCGCGTTCCAGCCGGTGCTGCAGCTCGACTACGACCTTGACCTGGACCTGAACAACCAGGCCAAGGCCGGCCGGGGACACCAGTTCACGATCACCGCGGCCGCGCACGGGCTCACCCCCGACAGGTCGAGGGTGAAGGGGATGTCCGTCTCGACGTCGACTGACGGTGGGGCCACCTGGCAGGCCGCGCGGGCGGTGCCGATCGGCGGCGGGCGGTTCAACGTCCGCACCGTTCACCCGGCGTTGTCCAGCACGGACGGCTACGTCTGGCTGAACGTCAACGCCTGGGACGCCGACGGCAACCGAACCGAGCAGACCGTCCAGCGGGCGTACGCCCTCCGGTAGCTCACCGTGGTGGGGCGCGGTCGGATCCTCCCGTCCGCGCCCCACCCGGACCTTCAGCCGTTGGACCGCTCTTCGTCACTCCCACGAGGGCCGAGGCGATGAGGGCGACAGCCCGATCATCGTCATGGGCCAGTTGCCGCAGGACGTCCTGCGCGATGGTCGCCGGCATCTCGGCTAGTGCCTGGGTCAGGCGTATCCGCACCGCAGAGTCCGCAGGGTGTGCGGCGAGCTCGTCGACCAGTGCGCTCATGATCCGGTCCCCGTACCCGGGGTCCAGTGACAATGCTCCCAGGACCTCGGCCGCCTCGACGTCGTTCGCGCCCTCGACCACCATGCCGACGAGTGTCGGCACGGATGGGGTCGCGCCACGCGCACCCAATGCCAGAGCAGCATGCCTGCGCACCGTCTTATCCGAGTCCCCGAGTGCGTCCGCGAGCACCGCGGACGCCTCGTCACCGGGCATCTCGGTGATCGCCAGGACCGCGCGCCGCCGGATGTCGACGTCCTCCGAATACACGCCGGACGTCACGCTCGCCACACCGCCACCGCCCGCCCGCGCGAGGGCCCACCGCAGGGCGCCGGCGACGTTCGGATCGGATTCGGCGAGGACCGCCCCAGCCAGCAGCTCGGTGGGAACCGGCACGTCCTCGGCCGGGGCCAGGACGGCCTGCTGTCGGCGCGCGGCACTGGGCGAGTTGAGCCCGTGCAGAAGCTCGACGATGCGCAGCACGCCCTGCCAGCCGGAGGGTACCGAGGCATCGACCGTACGGAGTCGATCGAGTAGCTCCTGTTCCCGCTTCAGTCGGTCTTCGGTCCGTCGGATGAGGTCGCCGACCAGTGCGGACGGCGCGAAGGCGGGATCCTCCAGAGCGCGTCCGATCTGTCGCAGCGACAATCCCAGGGACCGCAGGCTCTCCACGTGGTAGATCCGGCGAATGTCCTCGGCGGAGTACTCGCGATAGCCGCCCACGGTGCGGCCTGTTGGTCGCACCAGCCCGAGCGAGTCGTAGTGCCGGAGCATCCGGGTACTCACCCCCGAGCGGCGTGCCACCTCGCCGATCAGCACGCTGTTCCCTCGGCCCGTTCCGGGCCGAGGGCGACGATCCGTTTCGCCTCGTCGACGGCTGGGTCGAAACCGGCATCCGGGTCGCGCAGGAGCCGCTCCGTGGCGCGGGCATGCGCACGCACCGTCGGGTCGCCACTCGCCAGTCCCGTATGCAGGGCCGGCTCGATCACGTCTCCGAGGGCGACGAGTGCTCGGCTGAGACTCAGTTGCACATTCCGGTCGCCGCGACCGAGTTGTGCGGCCAGCTCCGCGGCCAGCCCTTCCTGTCCCCCGGCGGGCACGAGGACGACGGCCGCACGCCATGCGCTTCGCGCGACCTCGTCGTCGGCGTCGTGCAGCAACGACCGCGTGATCGCGGGCCATGCGCTCCCGTCCCCGATCTTGGACAGCGTATGCAACGCCTGGCTTCGGGCCTGAGCGCGCTCGGAACGGAGCTCCGCGCGGAGTCTGGGCACCGTGATCTCCGGCGGGAGGCGGGTCAACGCCCAGGTGAGCATGTCGCGTACGAAGAAGTCCGGCTCGATCGCGCACCGTGCCACGAGCGCATCGAGGAGGCCGGCGTCGGCGTGCGTGCCAACGGCCAGAGCCGCCTGGAGCCGCGCCGACGAGTCTCCGGCGCCCAACGCGTCGGGCAGACGCGTGTCCGGTGAATTCCTGTATGTCGAGTTGACGGGGACCACCTCCTGCACCCAGTGAAGACCTTGTCACGGTGTCAACGTCAAGTGCAGGATGCCCGGGCAGGGCCCCGGCAGGTTCGCGGAGTGTCCGATCCCGTCCGAAGCTCATCCATCCTCCGGGAATCCCGTTCCGCTCCTTGCGGATGACCCGAAATCCTGGCCAGGGCCTCGGTCTCACCGGTCCTCAGCCATATCCCTCTCCCGCGCATGCCCTGGGAAGGCCGCCGCTACGCCGCCCCATCCCGCCCCGCACACCGGGCAGTCGGGTAGAGCGGGCCGACGAATACCCCCACCCGGTCGGGGACCCACCCTCCGGTCCCTATGGAGCTGCCCCGTCCACGCTCCCACTCCACCGACCGCACAAACGGGGCAGCTCCATAGGGACCAACGTAAGGCAGGCCGACCCGGTAAAGGCCGACCAGGCTGGGGCCGATGGTGTCGGCAGCACGCGCATCCCCTGGGGCCGGCCGCATCAGCGAGGCGTCGATCTGGGCGCGCGCCAACTGTCCGGTACGGATGAACCTGGCACGCCCGGTCGCCCGCGACCTGCGGTGGTGCCAGGTAGCTCGGACGGTCCGGCCCGATGTTGTCCGGACCTACTTGGCGCTTTCTGTGATCCTCAAGGTCACTCAGCGCCGCAGCGTTCCGGCGCTGAGTGACCTGTCTCATTGAATCTTGCAGAGGTGGAGCCGATGAACTGCGGAGTGACAGGCTGCTTGCAGAGTTCGCCGGGTGTTTGTCAGTGGGCGTTCAGCGGATCGGTGTCGTCTGCGCCAGGGCAATGCGCCAGTCGTCGCCCCTGCGGGTCATGACGTAGGTCATGATGCCGGCCAAGGGCAGCTCGGATGAGTCCTCCGCCTCGGGCCGTTCGTCGTAGATCGTCTTTGTCAGGCTCACGATGGCGACGTCGGGGGTGGCGAACCGGATGTCGTTGACTTCCAGCACGGTCCGGATGTCCTTGAGCGGGGAGGAGAGCGCTTCGGCCATGGCCGAAGCGAAGGACTCGCGCCCGAAGAGGCGCCGCCCGGCGAGGTTGATGAGCACCAGGTCGGAGGTGTGCAGGGCGGGCAGTACGTCCGGGTCGATCTGCGCCTCCTGGGTCCGCGCGACGAGTTCGCGGATCCTCTTCTCGTCGTCGTTGGTGGGGGGAGTGGAGTTCGTGGTGTCCATGGGGACAACCTAGAACCTCAACTTAGGTTGAGATCAACTCCTCGGGCCACCCTCACCCGGACTGGACCACCCGCTGGACCAGATAGCCCGGACTGGGCCACTTTCACCCGGACGGGACACCAACGAGCGCGTAATCGCATCTGATCGAACAGGCGCCGGTCAGACCAAGACGGAACGATCATTACGAGAAGACGTCCACACTCGGGGGTTACCCCTGGGCAGTTGCCGTTGCGGTAGTCAGGAAAGGTCCCCTGCTATCAAAATCCGATAGCAGGGGACCTTTCCTTGCGCACATCGTTGCCGCGCTGGGGCCCCGTCCGGGCTGCCGCGCTGCCGCGCTAGACGCGGGTGATGCGGATCGCGTCGGCGATCACGTAGCCGGTGCTACCGGACCAACGGCTGATGCCCACCTTGTTGGCGTCCCCGGCGGCCAGGGTGAAGTTGCCCAGCGAGCGCCATCCACCACCGTTGGCTGCCTGGTTCACGTTGACCGTCTGGTTGCCGCTGCTGGTCGCCACGATGTACGGCGTGGTGGCGTTGTAGCCGGCGACGGCCGGGTACCAGACCTCCACCCGGTAGGTGGCGGTGGCCGGGATGTTCACCTTGTACCAGGCGGCGTCGCTGGCCGCGACCGGGTTGGCGTACCGGTAGTCGGCGCCGTAGCGCTGCGACGAGTACGACGAGGTGCTCCAGTTGGCGCTCGCGGTGAACCGGCCGGCGGTGTTGTTGTCCACGATGGTCGACCAGGTCGGCGGGGGCGTGGTGGTGCCGGTGACGAGCTGCATGTAGTAGGTCCAGTTCCAGTTCGGACCCGGGTCGGTGTGCGTGGCGCCCGGCACCTGGTTGTGACCGATGATGTTGCTGCGGGTCTTCGGGATGCCGTACTTGTCGCACAGGTGTCGCGTCAGCGCGGCCGATGACCGGTACATCGCGTCGGTGTACCAGGAGGCGTTGTCGACGTAGCCCTCGTGCTCGATACCGATCGACTGGGTGTTGTAGGTCCAGTTGCCGGCGTGCCAGGCGACGTCCTTGTCCCGCACCATCTGGGTCACCGCGCCGTCGGAGGAACGGAGCAGGTAGTGGGCGCTGGTGCCGGCCGCTGCGTTCTGGAACCAGCTGATCGAGCCGGCGTAGCTGCCCTGCATGGTGTGGATGATGATGTAGTTGATCGGGTACGACGACTCGCGGCTGGAGGCCGTGTAGTTGGACGAGTTCGCCGCCACCCAGGCCGCCGGGCCGTAGTCGGTGCTCTGGGTGCCCATGTCGGCGGTGCCCAGCGGCGCCACGTTGGCGTAATCGCCCCGCTGGGGCGCGACCGGACGGCCGTCCACGGTGACCTGGCCGGCGGCCGTGGTCGCGCTGAAGCCGCGGCCGAGCAGGTCGTACACGGCGTCGGCGTACAGCCGGGCGGTGGCCTTGTCCGACGAGCCGCCGTAGCGGGCGATCAGGCCGTACCACTGGTTGACGTCGTCGCGCTGCTTCGCGGTGAGCCCGGCCTGATCGGCGTACGAGCGGAGCACCGCCGCCGCGCCGGCGACGTTCGCCGCGTCACTGGTGCGCAGTTCGGTGCGGTCCAGTCGGGCCCGGCGCGCGGCCTCGTCGAGGGTCCGCACCTTCGGGTTGCTGGTCAGGTGCATCACGCCGTACCCGCCGGAGGCGCTGGGCTCGCCGTTGTGACCGTCCAGCCGGGTCTCCGCGTACCCGAGCGCGGCGAGCAGGTCGCGCGGCACGTCGGAGCGGGCCGAAGCCTGGTCGAAGGCGGCAGCGAGCGTCTCCGCGCCCTGCTGCGGCGCGGCCTGGGCCGGCTGGCTGGTCAGGCCGATCATCAAAATCGCTGCGCCGCCGAGCAGTTGGCTCACCCGACGCGAGGGTCTCCGAACAGTCACCGTCACTCCTCGTCGACTACAAAGGGCGACTGCAATCATGTCGCCCGGGTCGCCGCACCATATAGCGCGACATCCATCTATGTCGAGACCTTGCATCGGGCTTGATGATGATGAAGAATTCCTTCATTTCGCGGACGTCGGGACAACAGCGGCGTGCCGCCCGGGCACACCGCCAGCCGGGCAGGACCGGCTCGCCGGTCGGCCCGGTGGCGACCATCCGGAGCTGAACCAGAGTGGCGCGACCTTGCCGGAGTGAGTCCTCACTCCCTAGCATGGGGGTATGACGGAGACACCGGCCCGGCGCCGAGCACCGGGAATGAGTCCGGAGCGCCGACGCGAGATGATCGTGGCGGCGGCGCTGCCGCTGCTGGTCGAGCATGGCGCCGCGGTCAGCACCTTGCAGATCGCGAAGGCGGCCGGGATCGGCGAGGCGACAGTCTTTCGCGCCTTCGCAGACAAGGACGAGTTGTTGGACGCCTGCGTGACGGCGGCTCTGCGCAATGATCACGTCCTGGCCGAGCTCGACGCCGTACCGCTGGATCAGCCGTTGGCCGCCCGGCTGGCCGAGGCCGCGGCGACCCTGCATGCCTATCTGAAGCGGATGGGTGCGGTGACAGACGCGGTGCACGCGGCCGGCCGTCGAGGCCAGCGCGGCGAGCCGCGTGATCGCAGCGCGACCGGCGACCGGGCGACCGCGACCGGGCGCACCCATCAGGCCGTGGTCCGGCTGCTGGAACCCGATCGGGCCGCGCTGCGACTGCCCGTCGAACAACTCGCCGTCATCTTCCTCGGCATGCTGTTCGGCCGGCGGGGAACGCCCGGGGGCGCCGAGACCCGGATCGAGACGCTGGTCGACGTGTTCCTGCACGGCGTGGTGGACTCCGCGGCCGACCCCGCTGTCATCGCCGGAGGAAGCGCATGAGTATCACGCTGAACCACACCATCGTGCCCGCCGTCGACAACGAGCAAGCCGCCGTGTTCTTCGCCGGCATCATGGGGCTGCCCTACTCCGGCAGGGTCCGCCACTTCGCGCCGGTACGGGTCAACGAGCAGCTCACCCTCGACTTCATGACCGTCGACCAGCCGGTCGGCCTGCACCTGGCCTTCGACGTCGACCCGGCAACGTTCGACCAGATCCTCGCCCGGCTGCACGCCGGCGGCGTGCCCTATGGCAGCGAACCCGACGAGCCCGGCAACGGCCGCACCGATCACGCGCTGAGCGCCCGCGGCCTCTACTTCAGCGACGACGCCGGCAACCTCTACGAACTCATGTCACCTGCGTGATCCTCCGCTACCGGCGACGCCGGTGGTGGTCTTGAAGCGGTCCGGGCGACCAGGCCACCCGTCCCGGCGTCGGGGCGACCGTGGCCCGCTGCGGTCCGGCCCGTCCCGCCGTACGCTCGGCCGATGGACGCCACCTTCTTCTTCGACCCCGCCTGCCCGTGGACCTGGCGCACCTCGCGCTGGCTGGTGGCCGTGGCCGACGCCCGCAAGCTGACCGTCGAGTGGCGGTCGTTCAGCCTGGCCATCCTCAACGAGGGGAAGGTGGCGCCGCAGTTCGCCGAGGCGATGGCCGCCTCCGGCCGGGCGCTGCGGCTGGTGGAGGCGCTGCGCGCCGAGGGCCGCGGCGACGACGCCGGCCGCTTCTACGCCGAGCTGGGCGGGCGCACCCACGACGCCGGCAACCCGCTGTCGGACAGGCTGGTCGACACGGCCGTGGAGGCGGCCGGCCTCACCGCCGCCGCGCCGGCCCTCGACGACGACCGCTGGGACGAGGCGGTACGCGAGTCGCATGCCCTGGCGTACTCCTCGGCGGGCCCGGACATCGGCTCGCCGGTGCTGACGGTGCCCGGCGCGGAGCGCGGCATCCACGGCCCGATCCTGACCGAGGTCCCCGGCGCCGACGACGCGCTGACCGTGTGGGACTCGCTGCTGCCGCTGCTGCGGCTGCCGGCCTTCCACGAGATCAAACGCGGTCGCCGCTGACCGGTGCGGACGGTGGGCGTCGGACCCGGCCGGCATGATGGCCGGATGATCGCGCGCTTCAAGGACCTCTGCATGGACGCCAACGACGTTCTCGGGCTGGCCGGCTTCTGGGCCGGTGTGCTCGACGGCGAGGTGGTCGACACCGGCGACGGGGACGCCCGGGTCGACCCCCGGGGCGGCCCCGGCGCCGAGTCGATCTGGGTCAACCGGGTGCCCGAGCCGCGCGTCGCCAAGACCCGGGTGCGTCTCGACCTGCGGCTGGCCGGGCCGGAGCCGACGGAGCTGCTGGCGGCCGGGGCCCGGCTGGTCCGCGAGCCGGACGTGGAGGTGAGCTGGTGGGTGCTGGCCGACCCGGAGGGCAACCAGTTCTGCGCCTTCGCCCCCCGGGAGGGCTCCCGCCCGGGGGCGTTCGAGCTGGTGGTGGACAGCGCCGACCCGGTCGCCCAGGCAACCTGGTGGGCGGGGATCGTCGGCGGCCGGGTGGGGACCACCGCGGAGGGCGTCGCCTCCGTCGTCGGCGCGGCGGGCTTCCCCTGGGACCACTGGGTCTTCGACCCGGTGCCGGAGCGCAAGCGGGTGAAGAACCGGGTGCACTGGGACGTCGACCTGACCGGCCCCGACGCCACCCGGCTGATCGCCGCCGGTGCGACGCTGCTGCGCGAGCCCGACGCCGACATCGGCTGGTGGGTGCTGGCCGACCCGGAGGGCAACGAGTTCTGCGCCTTCGCTCCGCGCCCCAGGCCCTGAGCGCCCACCCGGCGGCAGGAGCGTTCCGACACGGGGCCGGCGATGCTGCCCAGCGTCCGCCGGATGGACCGGCATTTCCCCAGCGTTCTCCCCACTCGGCCGCCAGCGCGTCGCCGTCGAGGTCCAGATGCCTCCGGCCGGACCCTGCCTGCCCGATCGGTGGGTAATCGAGCGATCCCCCCGCTGCCGGTCCACCGGTTGGGCAGGATCGTTGACGACGAGGATCTCCTACCAGGTACGGGTGGCCGCCGTGCCGGCCGTGGTTTGACCGACGCCCGCGGTGGGGTACCGCGACGCCGACGAAGGGAGCGCCGATGTCGGAGCCACATGTCACGCTCGACCCGAGCGGGCTCGACCCCGTGCAGCAGAAGTTGCGGGGCCCGCTGGAGGATCAGCTGACCTCGGCGCTGCAAGCGGCCACCGAACGGATCCGGGTCAGCTACGCGGGCGAGCCGGTCGAGCAGGTCTGCCAGCGGCTGCTGGACGAGACCCGGTCCGGGCTGCACCCGGACATCGCCGCCGGCTTCCGGCCGGACATGGACGAGTTCTGCCGGGTGGCGGTGGCGATCGTCCGGGGCGAGATCTCCTGAACCACGGTCGCCGGCCCGCGACCGGCGGCGTCGGCCCGCCGGGTCGGCTCGGGTCAGGACCGGGTCCGCAACTCCCCGGCCCTGACCCACCAGCCGTCGTCCGGCAGGCAGCGGAATCCGCCGCGACGAGCGCGCGGGCGCGACACGCCGCCCACGCCGGGCTCAACGCGGCGAGCCAGCCCGCCCGCACCTCAGCTCCGCGGTGCTCCACCGCCGGACTTCGGCACGCTCCCGACTCACCCCGACGAGCCGCGAGCGCCGGCCAAGGCTAGGTCCGTCGCCACAGGTCGAACAAGATTTCCCACCGCCAGGCGGGGATGATTGATGTCAATGCCGAATACCGGCATGTCCCCGTAACACGGTCAGCGGTCCCGGCGCTTTACCCACCGGGAGCGGGTCCGTCCGGCTGGTTCGCGGAAGCCGGACGAGGGCTCAGAAGTGCCGGAGCAGTTCCGGGAAGGCGGCCAGCCGGAGCACCCCGGCGTCCGTCGGGTCGAGGTCGTCGTGCTCCAGTACCCAGGTGTTCTCGTTCGGGATGAACACGGCCCGCATCCCGGCCGCCCGCGCCGGCAGGATGTCCGACCTCGGGGAGTTGCCGATCATCCAGGCGGCGGCCGGGTCGAAGCCGTGCTCCCCGAGCAGCCACCGGTAGGTCTCGGCGTCCTTCTCCCGCACGATGTGCGCGGCGTGGAAGTGGTGCAGCAGCCCGGACGCGTCCAGCTTGCGCTGCTGCTCCTCGCGGTCGCCCTTGGTGAGCAGCAGCAGCCGGTGCCGCCCGGCCAGCGCGTCGAGCGTTTCGGCGACCCCGGGCATCAGCTCGACCCGGTGCGCGACGAGCGCCTCGGCCAGTTGGTCGATCTCCCGACGCTCGGCGTCGGTGGCGGGACGCTCGCGCAGCTGCTCCATGCACTCGCCCAGGCTCCGCAGGAAGACCTTGCTGCCGTACCCGTGGGCGACGGCGTTGGCACGCTCCACGTCGTCGAGCACCTTCCGGATCTCGACCCGGTCGAGCGTGGGGTGGTCCAGCCAGTCGAGGAAGTCGTCGATCACCCGCTCGAACAGCACGTTGTTCTCCCACAGCGTGTCGTCGGCGTCGAAGACCATCACCTGCGCGCCCCGGCGCCGTCCCATGGCGTGTCCCATGTTCTTCCCTCCCGCATAACCCGGGACACCGTACTGCCGGCGCGGGAACGGGGCATGCCGGTTTACGCCGCAGAACGGGTACCGCCAGGAGACGGACCCGCGACGGGACGGACGGGCCGGAGCCGGTCGGTGGGTCAGCGGCGCAGGGTGAGGATCAGGTCGGCGACCAGGGCCGTCCAGCCGGTCTGGTGCCACGCGCCCAGGCCCGCGCCGTTGTCGCCGTGGAAGTACTCGGGGAAGCAGATGAGGTCCCGCCAGTCCGGGTGGGTCTGGAAGAGCTGGGCGGCCCCGTAGATCGGCCGCCGGCCCCAGTCGTCCCGGGTGAACAGCGAGATCAGCCGCGCGGAGAGGTCGTCGGCGATCTCGTCGAGGGTGTGCTTCACCCCCGACCGGGTCGGGTACTCCACCTGGAGGTCGTCGCCGAAGAACGCGGCGTAGTCGCGCAGCGCGCTGATCAGCAGGAAGTTGGTCGGCATCCAGATCGGGCCGCGCCAGTTGGAGTTGCCGCCGAACAGGCCGCTGGTCGACTCGGCCGGCTCGTAGCCGACGCTGAACTCCTGCCCGCCGAGGGTGACGGTGAACGGCTTGTCCAGGTGGGCGCGGCTGAGCGTGCGCAGGCCGTACTCGGAGAGGAACTCGTCGGGGTCCAGCATCCGGGCCAGCAGCCGGACCACCTGCTCCGGGCCGACCATGGACAGCAGCCGCTGCTGGCGGCCGTCCGGGCCGATCCGCCGGGCGCCGATCACGCCGGCGTACTCGGGGCGGTTGGTGAGGAACCAGCGCAGCCGGGCACCCAGTTCGGGCAGCCGGTGCAGGGTGCGCGCGGTGAGCCGGGTGGTCGCCGCCAGCGGCAGCAGCCCGACCACCGAGCGGACCTTCAGCGGCACCTGGCTGCCGTCGGCCAGCCGCAGCACGTCGTAGAAGAACGCGTCCTCGTCGTCCCACAGCCCCTGCTCGTACGCGGCGGCGGCGATGTAGGCGAAGTGTTCGAAGAACTTGGTGGCGGTGTCGGCCCAGGTGGGGTCGTGTTCGGCCAGGACGATGGCGATGTCGAGCAGGTTGAGCGCGTACATGCCCATCCAGCCCGTGCCGTCGGACTGCTCCAGCGTCCCGGCCACCGGCAGCGCCGCCGAACGGTCGAACGGGCCGACGTTGTCCAGCCCGAGGAAGCCGCCCTCGAAGACGTTGTTGCCGCCGGTGTCCTTGCGGTTGACCCACCAGGTGAAGTTGAGCAGCAGCTTGTGCATCACCCGGGCGAGGAACTCGTGGTCGCGGGAGCCGTCGATCTCGAACACCTTCAGTGCCGCCCAGGCGTGCACCGGCGGGTTGACGTCGCCGAACGCCCACTCGTACGCGGGGATCTGCCCGTTGGGGTGCAGGTACCACTCCCGCAGCAGGAGCAGGAGCTGCGACTTGGCGAAGCCCGGGTCGACCCGGGCGATGCTCACGCAGTGGAAGGCCAGGTCCCAGGCCGCGTACCAGGGGTACTCCCAGGGGTCCGGCATGGAGATCACGTCGAAGCTGGTCATGTGCCACCAGTGGCTGTTGCGCCCGTGCCGGCGGCCGGCCGGCGGGGGCGCCGAGCCGGGGTCGCCGGCCAGCCACCGCTGCACGTCGAAGTGGTAGAACTGCTTGCCCCACATCAGCCCGGCGATGGCCTGCCGGGCGACCAGCGCCTCGTCGGCCGTGGCGGCGTCCGGCACGACGCTGTCGTAGAACCGGTTCGCCTCGGCCCGCCGGGCCCACACCACCGCGTCGAAGCCGTCGCCCAGGTCGGCCCGGGGCGGCGGCGTCCCACCTGGCGGCGGGACGGTGCGGGTCAGCCGCAGCCGGATCTGCCGTCGCCCGCCGGCGGGCACGTCGAGCACGTAGTGCAGCGCCCCCTTGGTCCCCACCCGGTCCGGGTTGACCGTCGCCGCGCCGTCGACCACGTGGTCGTTGATCCCGTCCTTCGGGTACGGCGAGCGGCCGGGCAGCCCCCAGAGCCGCTCGGCGTTGGTGTCGTTGTCGCACAGCAGCGGGACGGGATCGCCGTCGCCCTCCAGCAGGATCTGGCCGAGCACCCAGTGCTCGCCGACCAGTCGGGCACCGCCGTCCGGGCCGGAGCCGGAGCCGACGATCCGGGGCACCCGGTCACCGCCGGGCAGTCCCCACGCCCAGGTGTTGCGGAACCACAGCGACGGCAGCACGTGCAGCCGCTCGTCGGTGTCCCCCCGGTTGGCCACGGTCACCACGACGCACATGTCGCTCGGGGACGCCTTGGCGTAGTCGACGGTCACCGCCCAGTACCGGTCGTCATCGAAGACACCGGTGTCGACCAGCTCGTACTCGGTGTCGTCGCGACCGCGCAGGGCGTTGACGGCGACCAGTTCGTCGTACGGGAAGGCGGCCTGGGGGTAGTGGTAACGCCAACGCATCCAGGAGTGGGTCGGCGTCGAATCCAGGTACCACCAGTAGTCCTTGGCGTCCTCGCCGTGGTTGCCGCCGTCCCCGCCCAGGCCGAACATCCGTTCCTTGAGGATCGGGTCCCGGCCGTTCCACAGGGCGAGGGCGAAGCAGAACGTCTGCCGGTCGTCGCAGACGCCCGCCATGCCGTCCTCGTTCCACCGGTAGGCTCTGGACCGCGCGTGGTCGTGGGGGAAGTAGTCCCACGCCGTACCGTGCTCGCTGTAGTCCTCCCGTACCGTCCCCCACGCCCGCTCGGACAGATAGGGCCCCCATGCGCGCCAGTCCTGCTCCCCCGAGTCGGCCTGGGCGAGCCGGAGCCGTTCGGCGTCGGGTGCGGACGCGGGTCCATGGGGCACGTCGGTGATCACGTGCCTATCTTCGACGCCGCCGGGGTACTTCACCACAGCGGCCATTCTCGTCGTGGCGTGTTACACCTCGGCGCTGCTGGAGGAAAGTTGATCGACATTCGTTTCGGCCCCCAGGTGTGCGGGGAGCTGACCGGCGGGGCCACCAGGGAGTGGCTGGTCCCTGACGGCCTGGGCGGGTACGCGATGGGCACCGTGAGCGGGCTGCGCACCCGCCGCTACCACGGGCTGCTGGTGGTCCCCGGCCAGACACCGGCGTCCCGCCGGATGGGACTGGTCAGCCTGGACCCGGCGGTCGTCCTCCCCTCCGGGGCCCGGCTGCGCCTCGGCGCGCACGAGTGGTCCTCCGGCGACATCGACCCGCGCGGCTTCGAGCTGCTGGAGGGCTTCGACCTGACCGACGGCCTGCCACGCTGGCGGTGGCGCATCGGCGACGTGGTCATCGAGCGCGAGCTGGCCATGGCGTACGGGCGCTCGTGCGTGGCCGTGGTGCACCGGCTCGTCGCCGGCGGGCCGGTCCGGCTGGAGCTGTCGGCGGCCTGCACCTGGCGGGACGCGCACGGCGAGCGGCGCGCGGACGGCCCGGCGCCCCGGGTCGAGCCGGTGGACGGCGGCGCGGTGGTGGAGGGCGCGTTCCGCCTCGCCGGGCCGGGCTGGGCCCCGGAGGGCCAGTGGTGGGTCGGGGTGCACCACCGCGAGGAGGAGGCGCGGGGCCTGCACCCCGACGAGGACGTGTGGCACGCCGGGCGGTTCTCCGGCGCGCTGGAGCGCCCCGGCGACACGGTGTTGGTGCTGGCCTGGGCCGGCGACCTGGCCGCCGATCCGCCCCCGGCGGAGGAGATCGTCGCGGCGGCCCGGCGACGCAACCGGCGGGTGGTGGCGCGGGCCGCGCCGGCCGACGCGGTCGAGGCCACCCTCGCGCTGGCCGCCGACGCGTTCGTGGTGCGCACCGCCGCCGGCCCCGACGTGGTCGCCGGCTACCCGTGGTTCGGCGCCTGGTCGCGGGACACGATGACCTCCTACGAGGGGCTCTTCCTGAGCACCAACCGGGCCGACGAGGGGCGGGAGCTGCTGCGGGCGTACGCGGCGACGCTGTCGGAGGGGATGCTCGCCAACACCGCCGACACCGGGCAGGTGGAGTACAACACGGTCGACGCGACGCTGTGGTTCCTGCACGCGGTGAGCCGGCACGTCACCGTCAGCGGGGACACCGACCTCGGCGACGAACTGCTGCCCGCGCTGCGCGGGATCGTCGACGCACACCTGGCCGGCACCCGGTACGGCATCGCCGTCGACCCGGCCGACGGGCTGATCACCCAGGGCGGCACCCCGGGCACGGCGCTGACCTGGATGGACGCCCGGGTGCACGGGGTGCCGGTCACCCCGCGCACCGGCAAGCCGGTGGAGGTCAACGCGCTGTGGGTCAACGGCCTCGCGGGGTTGGCCGAGCTGACCGAGCTGGCCGGCTCCGACGCCGCCGAACTGTGGCGGCTGCATGCCCGGGCCACCGCGTCGTTCGTCGCCCGGTTCCCCTCGCCGGTCGGCTGGCTGCACGACGTGGTGGACGCGCCCGCGCCCGCGTACCCGCTGGGTGGGGCGCCGTTCCACGACGACGACCTGCTGCGGCCGAACCAGCTCCTGGCCTGGTCGCTGCCGTACGCGCCGCTGGTGCCGGACGAGCCGACCCTGCGCCGGGTGGCCGCCGGGCTGCTCACCCCGCTCGGGCCGCGCAGCCTCTCCCCCGGCTGCCCCGGCTACGTCGCCCGGCACCGGGGCGGCCCGGCCGAGCGGGACGGCGGCTACCACCAGGGCACGGTGTGGCCGTGGCTGCTCGGGCCGTACGTGGACGCCGCCCGGCGGGCGAAGATGGACGTCGACGGGTTGTTCGCGGGCGTCGACGCGCACCTGAGCGAGTACGGGCTGGGTTCGGTCAGCGAGACCGCCGACGGGGCGGCCCCGCACGGCGCGACCGGCTGCCCGTTCCAGGCGTGGTCGGTGGCCGAGGTGCTGCGCGCCCGGCGGGTCCGCCGGTAACGCTTTACATCCCGGCAACGGTGACGTCTCCGCCGGTTATCCGGCCGGGGACAGGATGGGCCCCGATCCAGGGCGCGTCGGCGGCATCCGGTCTGCGGGTGCGGCCGGCGCGCGCCGGAGCCAACTCCGAGGGGGCCGCATGTCACCTGACGCCGAAGTGATCGATATCCACCCCGCCCGGCGCCAGCGGGTGCTGATGCTGTCCTGGGAGTACCCGCCCGTGCTCGTCGGCGGCCTCGGCCGCCACGTCCACGCACTCTCGGTCGCCCTCGCCGCAGCCGGCCACGAGGTCACCGTCGTCACCCGCCACACCGACGGCGCACCCCACGAGGAGTACGCCGACGGCGTACGCAT
>NZ_JBIRTH010000015.1:0-86005 GCF_044334565.1 Micromonospora sp. NPDC020750 | reverse complement strand
CGGCGACAACTCCGCCTTGGCAGACAGCGAGGTCGAGCTTCAGCAGGTCACCGTTGGCAAGCGGGTAGTCGTGCGGCAGCCCGTGGAGCACCGCGCCGCGGGCCCGGAGCATGGTCAGGTTGCCGCTCACTCCCGCAGAGGTCGAACGCGGGCAGCGCCTCGGCGCCCTCCTGCGCCGGGCCAGGGGGGAACGCTCGATGCTCGTCACCGCCCTGCGAGCAGGCGTCTCGCCGGAGACCCTTCGGAAGATCGAGTCCGGTCGCGTAGCCACCCCCGCCTTCCCGACCATCGCTGCCATCGCCGACGTCCTCGGCCTCTCCCTCGATGCGGTGTGGTCAGAGATCAACCAGCCAGACGGCGGGACCGAACTCGCAAGATCAGGCCGCTACGCAGGTGAGCGGTTGGCCTCGTGAGGCTCAACCCCGCAGCTCCGTTGCAGTTACCGACGACAGAGAACACCTGGGCACAGTTCTCAACCAACGTCCCCGCCAGTACAGCTAGGGGGCGAGCAGGCGTGCGATCAACTCCTCCGCCAGGGGCCACGGGCCGTAGCCGTCGGCGGTCGTGACGTGCCCGGCGTCGCCGAGGTCGACCAGCTCGGCACCCCACCGCCCGGCGTAGTGCGCCGCCCGCTCGTACGCCATCATCGGGTCGTTGCGGCTGGCGGCCAGGATCGACGGGAACGGCAGCGGGTCGTCGGGCAGCGCCGGCATCGAGGACTCCCCGTCCGTCCACGGCTCGTCGATGTCCGGCGGGGCGACCAGCAGCGCCCCCCGCACCGGGCCGGGGCCGCCGCGCGCCCAGAGCGCCACGGTGAGGCAGCCGGCGCTGTGCGCCACCAGCACGGTCGGCCCGGTTGCCTCATCCAGCGCGGCGGTGAGGGCGGCCACCCGGTCCTCGGCCACGTACCGGCCGCGCTCGGCGTGGCGAACCCAGCGGCGCTCCGGGTCCCGGCCGCGTAGCCACTCCTGCCAGTGGCCGGGCAGCGGCTCGTTCCGGCCGGGCACCAGCAGCACACGGGTCACGGCCGAGAGGCTAGCGTCGAACCGGCAGTCGCGCCGCCCCGCGCTGCGGGCGGCAGGGGAGACACCCGAGTACGAGGAGGAGGTCCGTGGTGTGGATCTCGCTGACCACCGACTACGGCCTCGCCGACGGGTTCGTGGCCGCCTGCCACGGGGTGATCGGGCGGCTCGCCCCGGCCGCCAGGGTGATCGACGTGACCCACCTGGTGCCGCCGGCCGACGTGCGCCGGGGCGCGGCCGTGCTCGCCCAGACGGTGCCGTACCTGCCGGGCGGGGTGCACGTCGCGGTGGTCGACCCGGGGGTGGGCACCGCCCGGCGCGGGATCGCCCTGGCCACCCCGGGAGGGCTGCTGGTCGGGCCGGACAACGGGCTGCTGCTGGACGCCGCCACCGCGCTCGGCGGCGTCACGGCGGCCGTCGAACTGACCAACCCGCAGTGGCTGGCCCCCGAGGTGTCCCGCACCTTCCACGGCCGGGACGTGTTCGCCCCGGTCGCGGCCCGGCTGGCGCTCGGCGCGCCGCTTTCCGACGCCGGCCCGGCGGTCGACCCCGCCGCCCTGGTCCGGCTGCCCGAGCCGGTGGTGCGGTCCGGCCCCGACGGCTTCACCGCCGAGGTGCTGACCGTGGACCACTTCGGCAATGTGCAGCTCGCCGCGCCGGGCGACCTGCTGGCCGCGCTGCCGGCCCGGCTGTGGGTGGCCGGGCGGGCGGCGGCGCACGGGCGGACCTTCGGCGACGCCCCGCCCGGCGGGCTGGTGGTCCACGTGGACTCCGCCGGACTGGTCGCGGCGGCGGTGAACGGCGGCCGGGCCGTCGACGTGCTCGCGGTCGGGCCGGGTGACCTGGTCACCGTCACCGCCGCCGCCTGAGCACGACACTGCGCCGGGGGCGTCGGGGGAACGGCCGGGAACGGCCGTTCGGTGGGTGACGAAATCGGACCACCGCCGGACTGATGCCCGGTGGCCGCTTGTGGAATGCTCTTCCGGTGGGTGAACAATGGGTTCCGTCGGCATGCCCCTGCTGCGCATCGAAAACCGGGGGCGGCACCTGCCCGGTCTGTTTCTGGACCGACGACGGCCAGGCCGACGCCGACGCCGATGTGGTGCGGGGCGGCCCGAACGGCGACCTGAGCCTGTCCCACGCGCGGCTCAACTTCGCGATCTACGGTGCCAGCCACCCCCGCTACCAGGAGATCGTGCGCCCGGCCCGCCCGGAGGAACGCCCCTGACCCGCCCCGAGCGTGGGGACGGGCCGGGGCGACGCGGGACGGGTGAGGGGCCAGCGCCCGCGGTCAGCAGCGCGGCGCGGCGCCGCCGTACACGGCGGAGATGTACGCGTGGCTGACGTACTGCCCGCTGGCGAGGCGGTTCCACCGGTTCGTGGTCCGGTAGGTGCCGCTGACGGTCTGGCCGGTGACGTAGCACTGGATCGGCACGTGGGCGTACGTGGCGGCGAGGCCACGGGCGGCGTACCCGGTGCCGGGGCCGGTGCGGAGGTTGAGCGGGCCGGAACCGATCACGCCGTGCGGGCCGGTTCCGGTCCACAGGTACGCGACGTCCACCCAGGCGTTGTCGGTGAGTTGGAGGCCGTCCCAGAAGGTGCCGTCGGCGAGGTCGACGCCGCCCGGGTTCAGCACGGTCCGACCGAACTGGTCCCGCCCGCCGTGGTAGCCGTCCTGGTACGCGGCCTGCGCCTCGGGCCTGCCCTGCGGGAGGTCCTTCCAGTTCTCCCGGACGGCGGCGGGGTTCCAGTAGTCGTCCCGGGTGTTCCACGGCCCGACGTCCCAGACCGGGGCGTACTCGCAGCGGCTGCCGCTGGTGGTGCAGACCCGGACCGTGTAGTCGCCGGTGCCGCGCGGGGAGAGCGAGCGCCGGGACGGCAGCGCCGCGAAGTGGTCACGGGACGTGACGACGTGCCCGTTGGCGGTGGTCCCGCCGACCAGCCCGATCCGGGTGGCGTAGACCCGGTAGACCCGCCCGGGGGTGGACGCGGCGGCGACGGCCGCCCGGTCGGCGGTGAGCCGGACGGCACGAACCGCGAGGGTGGCCCCGGCGGCGCGGGCGGTGAGCAGCACCCGGGCCTGGACCCGCGTGACCGGCTGGTCGAAGACGGCGGCGGGGCCGGCCGTGCGCCACTCGGTCCAGCCGGCGGCGTGCCGGCCGCGCACCTGGACCTCCACCGCGGCGTCCGGGCCGGCGTCCGCGTCCACCTCGGCGCGGACCCGGGTCGCGGGTCGGGTCAGGGCCCGCTCCGGGCTCAGGTACGCGCCCTCGGCGACCGGCGCGTGCCGGTCCAGGGCGGCGGAGGTGACGGCGCGCGGCGTCCGGTCGGACAGCCGGAGCCCCCCGCCGGCCCAACGGGCGTTGAGGCCGTCGGCGCGGGAGAGGTCGGCGTCCCACCGCTCGGTCGGCGCGACCGCGTCGGCGGCACGGGGAGACGCGGCGGCCGGTCCGGCGAAGGCCGCCGGCAGCGGGACGGAGGCGGGCGGTACGGGGACAGCGGCCAGGTAGAGGAGCGCGAGGGCGAGCAGCGGGGAGAGGACGAGGCTACGGACGGCAGTACGCGGACAATTCACGTTGTTCCTCCTCAGAACACCCTGATCGTTGCCTTTCGCTCGATCGATGGGAACCTCCGTACAAATGGCGATACACGCGAATCCCGTTCGGGGAGGGAGAATGGCGGGGTGCCCGAAGGTGACACCGTCTGGAACACCGCCCGCGTCCTGCACCGCGCCCTCGGCGGGGTCCGGCTCACCGGCTGCGATTTTCGGGTGCCGCAGTTGGCCACCACCGACCTGACCGGCTGGACGGTGCGCGAGTCGGCCAGTCGGGGCAAGCACCTGCTGCTCCGGCTCACCGCCCCGGAGCCGGTCGACGCCCCGGCCGCCGGTGACGATCGGACGACCCGCTGGACGCTGCACTCGCACCTACGGATGGACGGGGCCTGGCGGGCGTACGCGCCGGGCGAACGCTGGACGGCCCGGCCCGCGCACCTGATCCGGGCGGTGCTGCGCGGCCCGGAGGCGGTGGCCGTCGGGTACCACCTGCACGAGCTGGCGCTGGTACGGACGGCCGAGGAGGGCGCGCTGGTGGGGCACCTCGGGCCGGACCTGCTCGGCGCCGACTGGGACCCGGCCGAGGCGGTCCGTCGGCTCGCCGCGCGCCCGGAGGCGGCGATCGGGGAGGCGCTGCTCGACCAGCGCAACCTGGCCGGCGTGGGCAACCTGTACAAGTGCGAGGTGTTGTTCCTGCGCGGGATCTCGCCGTGGACCCGGGTCGGCGCGGTGCCCGACCTGGCCGGCACGGTGACGCTCGCGCAGAGGCTGCTGGCGGCCAACCGGGGGCGGTGGACCCAGAGCACCACCGGCTCGCTGCACCGGGGGCGGACCAGCTACGTGTACGGCCGGCGGGCGCAGCCCTGTCGCCGGTGCGGCACCGCGATCCGCAAGGAGGAGCTGGGCGAACGGGTCACCTACTGGTGCCCGGCCTGCCAGCCCGGCCCGCCGGGCACTACCCCGCCCCGACCGACGCCCTCCTGACCCGGCGTCCTCCTGACCCCGACGACCGGGCCGGTCGACACCCTGACCTGCCCCGACGCGCCGGTCCCAGGGTCCGGGACGCCCGCAGATACGGACGATTGGGTAGTTCCTAACCAGGGGTCCGGCGTCGCATGCTGCGGTTGAGTGCTCACCGATCGTCAACAGACGCGACGGCCGTCCCAAGGGGGTGGCGGCCGGCGCGCCTCGATCCCGGGGAGAGCCATCGTGCTGTTCCGCAGACTGCGCTCCAACCTCGCCGACCGGGCCGCCCGCACCGGCCGGGAGGTCGGGCCGACCGTGCCGGCGGCCCGGGCCGCCGAGGAGGCGGCCCCCGTCCCGGCCAGCCTCGACCCGGCCGCGGTCCCGCGCAACTTCGGGCCGGTGCCCAACTTCGCCACCAGCCCGCTGCCGGTCCCCGACGGGCGGGGCGGGACGGTTCCCGGCACCGGCCTGCGCAAGTTCGTCGACGCGCTGCCGGGCCCGGGCGAGGCGGGCCGCACCGAACTGGGCGGGTACCTGCCGGTGGCCGTCCCCGACACCATCACCTGGCCGGGCTGCGACTACTACGAGATCGGTCTCCAGGAGTACGCCCAGCGCCTGCACCGCGACCTGCCCGCCACCCGACTGCGCGGCTACCGGCAGCTCAATTTGGGCACCGACGGCTCCGGGCACAACACGGTCGCCCCGCCCGACCGGCCGTACCTGCTCGGGCCGGTGATCGTGGCCCGGCGGGGCCGGCCGGTACGGATCAAGTTCATCAACCAGCTCCCCACCGGGCGGGCCGGCGACCTGTTCCTGCCCGTCGACCCGACCCTCGACGGCGCCGGGGCCGGGCCGCTGGACGGGCCGGCGCCGTACCCGCAGAACCGGGCCGTGCCGCACCTGTACGGCGGGCAGACCGGCTGGATCAGCGCCGGCAACCCGTGGCAGTGGGTCACCCCGGCCGGCGAGATCACCCCGTACCCGACGGGGGTGGGGCTGACCCACGTGCCGGACATGCCGCCGCCCGGCCCCGGGGCGACGACCCTGTACTACCCGAACGAGCAGAGCGGCCGGCTGATGTGGCTGCACGACAACACGCTCGGCCTGTCCCGGCTCACCGTCCACTCCGGTCAGCTCGCGCTCTACCTGCTCGCCGACCCGGCCGAGGAGCGCCTCGTCGCCGACGGCGTGCTGCCCGCCGAGCAGCTGCCGCTGGTGATCCAGGACCGCACCTTCGTACCGGACGACACCCAGCTCGCCGCCCAGGACCCGACCTGGGACCGGGACCGCTGGGGGGCCCGGGGCAGCCTGTGGCACCCGCACGTCTACCAGCCCCGACAGAACCCGTACCGGGCCTCGGGCGGCAACCCGACCGGCCGCTGGGACTACGGCCCGTGGACCGGCCCCCCGCCGGGCCGGGAGGCGGCCACCCGACCGGGGCCGGACCCGGAGACCGACGGCCGCCCGGCCGGGCCGGCGCCGAACCCGCACCACGATCCGGTCGCCGCCCCCGACGAGCCGCCACTGGCCCCGGGCGTGCCGCACCCGTCGGCGGTGCCGGCGGCGTACGGCGACACCCCGCTGGTCAACGGGGTCGCCTACCCGTACCTGACGGTGACGCCGGGGGCGTACCGGTTCCGGATCCTCAACGCCTGCGCGGACCGCGGCCTCAACCTCCAGCTCTACCGGGCCCGCTCGGACGGCCCGATGTGGGGCCCGGACGGCGAGCTGCGCGACGCCGACGCGGGCGAGGTGCCGATGGTGGAGGCGGTCCGCTCCCCCGGCCGCCCGGCGCACTGGCCCACGGACGGTCGCGACGGCGGGGTGCCGGACCCCGCCGCGGCCGGGCCGGAGTTCGTCCAGGTCGGCAACGAGTGCGGGCTATTGCCCGCCCCGGTGGTGCTGCCCAACCGCCCGGTGGGCTACCGGTACGACCGGCAGGATCCGACCGTGCTGAACGTCGACGGGCACACCCTGCTGCTCGCCCCCGGGGAGCGGGCCGACGTGGTGGTCGACTTCTCCGCCGTCCCGCCCGGGGCCACGGTGATCCTGTACAACGACTGCCCGGCCCCGCTGCCCCGGTTCGACCCCCGCTACGACCACCACACCGACGCGCCGGACCGCACCGCCGTGGGCGGGATCGCCGGCACCCGCCCCGGGTACGGGCCGAACACCCGCACCCTGCTCCAGTTCCGGGTGGCCGGCGAGCCCGCCGAGCCGTTCGACCTGGCCCGGCTCGCCGACCGGCTGCCCGCCGCGTACGCGGCCAGCCAGCGCCCGCCGATCGTGCCCCAGCCGGCGTACGACGCCGCGTTCGGCACCCGCACGGCCGGGGACACCGTGGTCACGGCGTACGCCACCTCGGTCAGCTTCACGCCGGCCGGAGCCGCCGTACCGGTGACCCTGCCGCTGGCGGTGAAGGCGGTGGGGCAGGTGTTCGAGCCGGCGTACGGGCGGGTCGCCGGCCGGCTCGGGGTCGCCCACCCGAACGCCGGCCCGCTCGGCCCGGTGACCCTGCCGCTCGGGCCCGTCGACCCGGCCACCGAGACCCTGGTGATCGCCGACCCCACGGTCCCGGTCGGCGCGCCCGCCGACGGCACCCAGCTCTGGCGGATCACCGGGGACGCCGGGCAGACCCACCCCGTGCACATCGGCGGCTGCGACGTGCAGCTCGTCAACCGCGTCGGCCGGGACGGCACGATCCGCCTGCCGGAGGCCAACGAGCTGGGCTGGAAGGAGACGGTCCGGGTGAACCCCCGGGAGGACGTGGTCGTGGCGCTGCGCCCCGTCGCGCCCGTCCTGCCGTTCAAGCTCGGCGACAGCGTCCGGCTGCTCGACCCGACGCGCCCGGCCGGCGCCCGGATCGGCTCGACCCCGGTCAGCCCGCTCGACGGCCGGCCTGCGGCGGTGGTGAACCAGCTGGTCAACATGGGCTGGGAGTACCGCTGGCACAGCCAGCTCGGCGGCCACCGGGACCAGGGCATGAGCCGCCCGCTGGTGCTGCGGGTCGCCCCGAAGGGACCGACCGGGCTGACGGCCACGCCGATGGCCGGGTCGGCGACCGTGCTGCCGGCGATCGCGCTGACCTGGACCGGCAACGGCAGCCACCCGCAGGCCCGCAGCCACCTGCTCCAGCGGGCCACCGACATCGCGTTCACCGAGGGGGTCATCGCGATCACGGTGGCCGCCGCCGCCAACCGGTACACCGACGCGACGGTCACCCCGGGGGTGACGTACCACTACCGGATCCGGGCGGAGAACGAGGTGAGCTGCTCGGCCTGGTCCAACGGGGTGCCGGCGGCGGTCCGGCTCACCGCCCCGGCCGGGCTGGTCGCGGCGATCCCGCCGGCCGCGCCGCCGCGGGTGGCGCTGCGCTGGGCGAACCGCTCCTTCGCCACCGGCGTGGACGTGCAGCGGGCCACCAACCCGACGTTCACCAGCGGGCCGGTCACCACCGCGATCGGGGTGGGCGGGCAGCACGTGGACGCCGTGGTCGCTGCGGAGACCACCTACTACTACCGGGTGCGGACCACCTACCTGGGGGCGGCGTCGCCGTGGTCGACCGTCGCCACCGTCACCACTCCGCCCCGCCCCGCACCGCCCACGGCGCTGGCCGGCGCCGCGAGCGCCCCCGCGCCCGACACGGCGACGGTGGCGCTGACCTGGGCGGCCGGGCCACCGGGCGGGCCGGGGGCCGGCTTCGTGGTGCAGCGGGCCCTCGACCCGGCGTTCGAGCGGGAGGTCGTCGCGTTCACGGTGCACGGGCGGGGGTTCACCAACACCGGCCTGGCCCGGGGCGTGACGTACCACTACCGGGTGCGGTCGTTCAACGTAATCGGCAGCTCGCCGTTCACCCCGCCGGTGGCGGTGAGCACCCCCGGTTGAGCGGTCAGCGGGTGGGGGCGCGCAGGGGGTCGCCGACGGTACGCAGCTCGGCCAGCGCCGAGGCCACCCCGTGCAGCAGGTCGGTCGCCTCGGCGAGCCGGGACGCGGCGGCGTGCTCGCTGCTGGGGCGGGCGTCCTCGGCCAGGTAGCCGGCGGCGGCCACCACCAGTCGCTCGTACGCGGACACCCCGCTCTCCAGTTGCCCGGACAGCTCCCGGTGGGCGCCGGCGAGCGGGGCCCGGGCGTCGGCCGGGGCGAGCCGCAGGGCCCGCTCGACGCTGGCCACCCGCCCGGCCAGCTCGCGCAGCGAACGGTCGGCGGCGGCGGCCTCCAGCACGGCCGGCTCGGCCAGCCCGGTCAGCTGGCCGGTCATCCCGCCGAGGGTCAGCGCGGCCCGGTCCAGCCGGGCCCACGGCTCGGCCACGCTGGTGCCGCGCAGGGCCAGCCGGGACCGGGCCCGGCGCACCTCGGCCAGCACCCCCTGCCCGGCCGGGAGTCGTTCCACGGCGGCGACCAGCCGGGCCCGGGACCGGGCGGCGGCCTCGGCCGGGTCGAGCGCCGGGGGCGCCGGCCGCGATGCGAGGGCCCGCAGGTCGAGCCAGCGCCAGGCGGCCAGGGCCACCGCGCTGCCCGCGGCGCCGGCCCAGGCCGCGTCGGGCAGCCCGAGCCCGGCGTACGGGGCCAGCACGGCCGCCGCCCCGGTCAGGCCGCCGCCCAGGACGCTCCACCGGCGGGCGGCCCGCCGCAGCCGGCGCAGCTCGCGGAAGTACCGTGCCCGCTCGTCTGCCATGCGTGCCTCCTCACTCCGGCCGCCCGGCCGACGACGCTGACGCCGCCCGGCCCGTCCGGCCCTGATGCCGCCCGACCAGCGGCGCTGGTGCCGCTCAGCTGGCGGCGGTGGTGTCCCCGGTGCCGCGCTCCTGGCCCATGCTGGCCCGGATCTGGTCGAGCCGGGCCGCGGCGGCCGGGTCGGCGGTCGGAGCGGCCTGTCCCTGTCCCGCCGCGCGGTCCTGCCGGCCGGCAAGCTGCTCGCCGGCCATGCTGGAACGGATCTGCTCCAGCCGGGACGAGCCGGCCGAGTCCAGGGACGCCTTCTGGATCTCCAGCATCCGACCCTCGACGGAGTTGCCGGCCAGCTCGGCTCGGCCCATCGCGGTGGCGTAGCGCTGCTCGATGCGGTCCCGCACCTCGTCCAGCGAGGGGGTGCTGCCGGACGCCGTCAGGGAGGACATCGACTCCAGCGAGCGGGCCACGCTCTCCTGCATCTTGGCCTGCTCCAGCTGGCTGAGCAGCTTGGTGCGCTCGGCCAGCTTCTGCTGGAGGATCATGGAGTTGTTCTCCACCGCCCGGCGGGCCTGCGCGGCGGCGCCGAGCGCCTGGTCGTGCAGGGTCTTCAGGTCCTCCGTGGCCTGCTCGGCCGAGACGAGCTGGGTGGCCAGCATCTGGGCGGACTGCTCGTACTTGCCGGCCTCCGCCTCGTCGCCGCGGGCCCGGGCCTGGTCGGCGAGGACCAGGGCCTGCCGGGCGTTGCCCTGGAGCCGCTCGACCTCCGACATCTGCCGGGACAGCTTCAGCTCCAGCTGACGCTGGTTACCGATCACCGCCGCCGCCTGCTGGACCAGCGCCTGGTGCTGACGCTGCGCCTCCTCGACGGCCTGCTGGATCTGCACCTTGGGGTCGGCGTGCTCGTCGATCCGGGCACCGAAGAGCGCCATCAGGTATTTCCAGCCCTTGACGAACGGGTTCGCCATCTCCGCGGTATCCCCTCAGTAGAGTCGCGCCGCCCCGACCGTGCCGGGCGGTCCGGCCGGCGGTCGCACGCGGCAGTGAAGCCATGGTCCCAGCCGGGCGCCAGCCCGGCATCGCGTACGTCCACGGGCGGCACGCGCCGCCGTCTGATCAACAGTACGCGGCGCGGGAAAGCCCGACCACGTCGTCGGGTGGCCGGGGTCGCACCTGCCGCGCGGTCGGGCCGACGGGCGGAGTCGCGGCTCCGCCGACGAGGCGCTCGGGGCGTGTCGGCGGCCGGGGTGGGCCGCCCGGCGGGCTGGTTCAGGCGGCGGGCAGGTTCAGGCGGCGCAGACGACGTCGCGGTCGCGGTCGGCGGGGCGCACCCGCGTGCTGCGCAGGGTGGCCTTCAGCGGCGAGTCCTGGTGCACCGCCACCGACACCGAGCCGCCCGTGGAGACCTGGCGCACGCCGCGGCCTGCGGCGTTGCGGACGGAGGCGCGGCCCACCGGCGCCGGCTCGACGGGCTCGTCCTGCACCGGCATCAGCACCCCCGGGAGCTGCTCGGCGAGTGCCACCGTGTCGCTGACCTCTCGGAGCAGCTCGGAGAGGCGGGCACCGAGGGCGTCGCAGATGGCGGCCAGCAGCTCGCTGGAGGGCTCCTTCTGGCCGCGCTCAATCTCGGACAGGTAGCCCAGGCTCACGTTCGCCGCGGAGGAAACCTCGCGCAGGGTGCGCTGCTGCCCCTGCCGGCGCGCCCGCAGTGCGTCACCGATCACCCGGCGTAGCAGGACCATCGCACCTCCCCTGACTGGTCTCACCCCTCCGACGGCGGTCGTTCCCGGCGCGGTGTACCGCCCCGGTGCCGACGACACGCGTCGGAGCCTTCCCGCAACCGTACCCGCTGCCGGCCCCGGTGACATCCCACCCTGCCCCACCATCTGGCGGTGGCCGCTCAGCGCCCGCCCGTCGCGGCGGTCGCGGGATCCCCGTCGGCGGCCGGTGTGCCCTGCGCGGTCGCCGCCTCCGCCACCTCCGCCGCGTGGATCCGTCGGGCGAGCAGCCGCAACGCCTCGATCACCGTGGCGGAGCGGATGTGGGCCCGGCCGCCGTCCAGGTCGAGCCGGGTGACCTCGGCGCCGCCCGGCCCGGCGACGGCGATGTAGACCAGCCCGACCGGCTTGCCGTCCTGCGGCTGCGGCCCGGCCACTCCGGTGGTGGCCAACCCCCAGTCGGCCCCGCAGCGCCGCCGGCCGCCCTCGGCCAGGGCGAGGGCCACGTCCGGGTCGACCGGTCCGCGGTCGGCCAGCAGGTCCTCCGGTACGCCCGCCAGCAACGCCTTCAGCTCGGTGGCGTACACGACCAGCCCGCCCCGGTAGACGCCGCTCACTCCGGCGATCTCCACGAGCGAGGCGGAGAGCAGCCCACCGGTGAGCGACTCCACGGTCGCCAGCGTCTCGTGCCGCTGCGCGAGGCGGTGCACCACCCCGGCCGCCGGGTTCCCGACCGGCCGCCGCCCGTTCGCATCCGTCTCCATGCCCACGTTCCTTTCCCCGCCGCTGCCGCCCTACGCCACCCCGCCCACGCATCCTCCCGCCCACCACCGGCGACGATGTGGTGGTCCCGTGACCACCGGGGAAGGCGGGGCCGGTCAGGGGCGGGGCCGGTCAGGGGCGGGGCCGACGGAGCCGGAGGGCCTGGGCGATGTAGTCGAAGCCGGTGACCACCGTGACGACCACCGCGGCGGCCATGATCCAGGGGCCGACGTCGGCGAGGCCGGCCGGCATCGGCCACAGGTACCAGGTGATCGCGAGGATCTGGAGCGCAGTCTTGATCTTGCCGCCCCGGCTGGCCGCGATGACGCCGTGCCGGATCACCCAGAACCGCAGCGCCGTGATGCCCAGCTCGCGGGCCAGAATCAGCGCGGTCACCCACCAGGGCAGCAGGTCGTACCAGGACAACAGCACCAGGGCCGCGCCGGTGAGCGCCTTGTCGGCGATCGGGTCGGCAACCTGACCCACGGAGGTGACCAGGCCGAAGCGGCGGGCGATCCAGCCGTCCACCAGGTCGGTGGCCGAGGCGAAGACGAAGATCAGGCAGGCCACGATCCGCCACCCGGAGTGACTCATCGCCGACATCACGACCGTCGCTCCGAAGACCGGCACCAGCACCAGCCGCAGCAGGGTCAGCGCGTTGGCCGCGTTGAGCACCGGCACCCGGGCGACCACCGGCGACGGCGTCGACCCCGCCGCCGGATTCATCGGCGTGCCCCGATCGGGCCGCCGTGGCGTACCTGGCGCCGCACCACGTGGCTCCCCCGCTCTCTCAGGGCCCGCCGTCACCGTGCCGCGCCGGGCGCCGCCGAGATCATCTCATCCGGGACCGCGACCAGGTCCACCCCTTCCGTGGCGGTGACCGTCGCCCGCACCAGGTCGCCGGGACGCAGCGCTGCCAGGTCCACACCGCCCTCGGCCGGGGCGACCAGGGTGGTCGAGCCGTCGACCTCGGGGGCCTGGTGCGCCGCCCGGCCCTCGACCACGCCGTCGTCGACCGAGTCGACCAGCACCTCGACCGTGGAGCCGAGCCGCTCCTCGGCGCGCTGTGAGCACAGTTCGTCGGCGAGCGCGCTGAGCCTGTCGTACCGGCGCTTGATGGTGGCGGCGGAGACCTTGCCGGGCAGGCCGGCGGCCTCGGTGCCGTCCTCGTCGCTGTAGTCGAACATGCCGATCGCGTCGAGCCGGGCCTCGGTGAAGAAGCGGACCAGCTCGGCGATGTCGGCGCGGGTCTCGCCGGGGAAGCCGACGATGAAGTTGCTCCGCGCACCGGCCTGCGGGGCCAGGGCGCGGGCGGAGGCCAGCAGCTCCAGGAACCGGTCGGTGGAGCCGAAACGGCGCATCCGGCGCAGCACCGGCTCGCTGGAGTGCTGGAACGACAGGTCGAAGTAGGGCGCGACGCCCGGCGTGCCGGCGATCGCCTCGACCAGCCCGGGCCGGGTCTCGGCGGGCTGGAGGTAGCTCACCCGGACCCGGACGATGCCGGACACGGCGGCGAGCTGCGGCAGCAACTTCTCCAGCGCCCGGGGGTCGCCCAGGTCCTTGCCGTACGACGTCGAGTTCTCGCTGACCAGCACCAGCTCCCGGACGCCGCTGCGGGCCAGCCACTCCGCCTCGGCGAGCAGCTCGTCGGGCGTACGCGAGACGAAGGCCCCCCGGAAGGCCGGGATGGCGCAGAACGCGCAGCGCCGGTCGCAGCCGCTGGCCAGCTTCAGCGACGCCACCGGGCCGGTGTCGAGCCGGTGCCGCAGCACCTGGCGCAGGTGGGCCGGGGTGTGCTCGTCGGTCTGCACGGCCGCCCGCGAGGTGCCGTGGCCGGGCAGCGAGACCGCGCTGTCGCGCCGGGCGACCGGGGTCAGCGGCAGCAGCTCCCGCCGGTCGCGCGGGGTGTGCGCGTCGATCGCCTCGCCGGCCACGACCGCGTCGAGCCGGGCGGCGATGTCCGGGTAGTCGTCGAAGCTCAGCACCGCCTGCGCCTCGGGCAGGCTGTTGGCCAACTCCCGGCCGTACCGCTCGGCCATGCAGCCGGCGGCGACCACCTTCGCGCCGGTGTCGGCGGCGGCCAGCAGCGTCTGGATCGAGTCCTGCTTGGCCTTCTCCACGAAGCCGCAGGTGTTGACGACCACCACGTCGGCACCCTCGCCGTCGGTGGTCACCTGCCAGCCGTCGGCGTGCAGCCGGGCGGCCAACTCCTCCGAGTCGACCTCGTTACGGGCGCAGCCCAGCGTCAGCAGGGCAACGCGGCGGCCGGTGGCGTCGGACGACGGCTCCAGGTCGCGGCGCGGCGCCACTCGCGCCGAGCTGGAGTTGTCGGAAGGGGAGGTGGCAGACACCATCCGAGGGTACCGGGCGCGCGGAGGCCGCCTGGCAACGGCGGTCGTCACCCTCCGCGCCGACAGCCGGGGGTCGGGTGCCGGGCTGCTGTCAGAGCCGGGCCGCCCCGACCTGGACCAGGCGGTCGAGCAGGAAGACCTCCGTGCCGGCCAGGCCGGTGGAGCAGAACACCGACACCTGGTCCGCGCCGGTCCGCCCCGGGACCGCCCCGGCCAGCACCGCGCCCAGGTCGGCCAGCCGCCCCGCGTACGGGGGCAGCGCGGCGAGCATCGGCGGGTCGTACGCCATCGCCTGGGCCGGCGAGTCCGTGACCAGGACGTCGGCGGCGTCCAGCAGATCGGTGCCGAACTCGGCCCGGCCGCGCTGCTTGAAGCCGACCGCGTTGACGTGTGCCCCCGGGGCGAGGTCGGTGGCGTCCAGCACCGGCGTGGGGCTGGTGGTGGCGATCACCACCACGTCCCGGCCGGTCACGGCGGCCTGAGCCGTGGCCACGGCGCGGGCCGGGACGCCCAGCTCGGCGCGGACCCGGGCGGCGAACGCCTCCCGGCGGGCCGCCGAGCGGCTGTGCACGGTCACCTCGCGCAGCGGGCGCACGGCGGCGGTGGCCCAGACCTGGGTCCACGCCTGCCCGCCCGAGCCGATCACGCCGAGGGTGGCCGCGTCCGGCCGGGCCAGCGCGTCGACCGCCACCCCGCCCAGCCCTCCGGTGCGCCGGGAGCCCAACTCCTCGCCGACGGCGATCGCCCGCACCGCCCCGGTCCGCCTGTCGTGCAGCACGACGAGCTGCTCGCCCTGCGGGTGGCCGAACGTGTCGTACGTGCGGTAGCCGTACCACTCGTCGGTGAGCTGCCCGGCGGTGAGGACCATCCGGCCGCCGCTCAGCGGGGCGGACGCCCGGGGCGGCGCGACCAACCGGCCGGCGTGGGCGGCGAGCAGGGCGTCCCGCATCGCGGCCACGGTGGTGGACGCGTCGAGGACGGCGGCGACCTCCAGGTCGGAGACGAGCAGAGTCATACCGGCAATACTGGTACTTGAACTCAACTTCATGTCAATCGGCGGGGTGGGCGGGGCATGGTGCTAGCGTCGGGGGCGGTGGCCGAGGCACGACAACGGCCGTTCCGGACGAGGGTGGGCGTACCCGGTGAGGCAAAGACGCCCGCGAGTTGTGCCCACTCGTCCCGGTCCCCGGCGGTCCGGGCCCCCGCAGAGGTGATGTCACATGGCCTGGATCGTGTTGGTGGTCTCCGGACTCCTGGAGACCGCGTGGGCGATCTCGCTGGACCGCAGCGTCGGTTTCAGCCGCCCCCTCCCCTCGCTCGTCTTCGTCGTCACGCTGGTGCTCAGCATGCTGGGGCTGGCGTACGCGCTGCGTGAGATCCCGGTCGGCACCGGCTACGTCATCTGGGTCGGCATCGGCGCGGTCGGCACCGCGCTGGTCGGGATGCTGGCGCTGGGCGAGTCGACCAGCCTGCCCCGGATCCTCTGCCTGCTGCTGGTGGTGGCCGGGGTGGTCGGCCTGAAGGTCTTCCACTGACACCGTGGGGCCCCCGCCCCGTCGGCGGTCAGTCCCCCGCGCCACCCAGGCCGGCCAGGACCTCATCGAGCTCGTCCGGCTTGACCAGCACGTCGCGGGCCTTGGAACCCTCCGACGGGCCGACCACGCCCCGGGTCTCCATCAGGTCCATCAGCCGGCCCGCCTTGGCGAAGCCGACCCGCAGCTTGCGCTGGAGCATCGAGGTCGAGCCGAACTGCGAGGTGACCACCAGCTCGACCGCCTGCACCAGCAGGTCGAGGTCGTCGCCGATCTCCTCGTCGACCTTCTTCCTGGTGTCCTGCGCCGGGGCCAGCACGTCCGGGCGGAACTCCGGCTCGCGCTGGTCCTTGCAGAACTTCACCACGTCGGCGATCTCGCGCTCGGTGACCCAGGCGCCCTGGATCCGGACCGGCTTCGACGCGCCCATCGGCAGGAACAGCCCGTCGCCCCGGCCGAGCAGCTTCTCCGCGCCCGGCTGGTCCAGGATGACCCGCGAGTCGGCCAGCGACGAGGTGGCGAACGCCAGCCGGGACGGCACGTTGGCCTTGATCAGGCCGGTGACCACGTCGACCGAGGGGCGCTGGGTGGCCAGCACCAGGTGGATGCCGGCCGCGCGGGCGAGCTGGGTGATCCGGACGACCGAGTCCTCCACGTCGCGGGGGGCGACCATCATCAGGTCCGCCAGCTCGTCGACGATCACCAGCAGGTACGGGTACGGCCGCATCTCCCGCTCGCTGCCCGGCGGGGCTGTGATCTCCCCACTGCGCACCTTGCGGTTGAAGTCGTCGATGTGCCGGACCCCGTTCGCGGCGAGGTCGTCGTAGCGCATGTCCATCTCGCGGACGACCCAGTCCAGCGAGTCGGCCGCCTTCTTCGCGTTGGTCACGATCGGGGTGACCAGATGCGGGATGCCCTCGTAGCCGGTCATCTCGACCCGCTTCGGGTCGATCAGCAACAGCCGCACCTCGTCCGGAGTCGCCCGGGTGAGGATGGACACCAGCAGGGTGTTGAGGCAGGACGATTTCCCGGCCCCGGTGGCGCCCGCGATCAGAATATGGGGCATCTTCGCGAGGTTGGCCACCACGAAGCCGCCCTCGATGTCCTTGCCGAGGGCGACCACCATCGGGTGGTGGTCGCTGGTGGCCACCCGGGAGCGCAGCACGTCCCCGAGGGCCACGTTCTCCGGGTCGGTGTTCGGGATCTCCACGCCGACCGCGCTCTTGCCCGGGATCGGGCTGAGGATCCGTACGTCCGGCGACTTCACCGCGTACGCGATGTTGCGGGAGAGCTGGGTGATCCGCTCGACCTTGACGCCCGGCCCCAGCTCGACCTCGTACCGGGTGACCGTCGGGCCCCGGGTGAAGCCGGTGACCTCGGCGTCCACCCCGAACTGGTCGAACACGCCGGTCAGCGCCGCGATGATCTCGTCGTTGGCCTTGCTCCGGGTCTTCGGCGCCGCGCCGCCGCTCAGGATGTTGGCCGGCGGCAGCGTGTAGTCGCCGGACAGGCCGCTGAGCGCGAGCTGCTCGGCCCGGGTGGGCGCGGGCGAGTGCTCCGGCGGCTCGACCGGCTTGCGGGTGGCGGGCACCTTCGCCGGGGGCTTGCGGGGCAGCACCACCGTCTCCTGGAGGTCGACCCCCTCGTACCCCTCCTCGAAGTCGTCCGGGTCGGGCAGCGGCGGCGCGGCGCGCTTGGCCGGGCGGCGGCGGGCCGGCTTCTTCTCGACCACCTCCACCACCTCGACCTCGACCTCCTCGACGGCCGGCGGCGTTCCGGCCACCGCCCCGGCGAGCATCCCGAGCCGCTCCGGGATCTTGTTGATCGGGGTGGCCGTGACCACCAGCAGGCCGAAGACCAGCAGCAGGAGCAGCAGCGGCACGGCCACCCAGGCCGTCACGGCGCTCTCCAGCAGGTCGCCGACGCCCGCGCCGATCAGGCCGCCGGCGTAGTCGCGCTGGACCGAGTCCACCGGGTTCTGTCCGATGTGCAGCATCGCCGCCGTGGCGACCAGCATGGACCCCCAGCCGACCAGGCCCCGGCCACGGTGCTCCGGGTCGGCCGGCGTGCGCATCAGTCGCCACGCGCCGATCGACAGCAGCACGGGCACGACGACCGAGATCGCCCCGAGGAAGAGCCGGACCGTGTCCGCGAGCCGGGCGCCCAGCGGGCCGGCCCCGGAGAACCAGATGGCCACCGCGCTGAGCAGGGCGAGGCCGAGCAGCAGCAGGCCGCCGCCGTCGCGGCGGTGCTCCGGGTCGAGGTCGCGGGCCGAGGCGGCCTGCCGGCCGGCAGCCCGCACCGCCCAGCCGACGCCGTGCGCCAGCCCCATCCACACCGTGCCGACCGCGCGGCCCACATGGTGCGCCGGGCCGGGCCGCGCTGCGGCGGTGCGCCGCCGGGGCGCCGCCTTGGTGGTCTTCTTCGCCGGCTGACGGGCACGACTGTTCGTGGTGCCACGCGGCGACGCGCCGCGTCGCCGGCTCGCCTGAGAGGTACGGCCCGCCATAGAGTCACCGTAACGGCGGGACCCGGCGGATCGCCGCTTTTCCGGGTCGTGTCCGCGCGTCGCAGCACTGACGGCGTCGCCTGTTGTGTTATTCGCCTCAGAAGGGATGCCCTGATGGCGTCGCCGGATTTCGAGGACGGCCCGGACGGCCCCCTGGCCGGGCCTGGCCGAACGCTGCGCCCGTTGACCGGCGAGCTGATCGCCGCCGTGCTGCACGCCCGGGGGTACGCGGTCTCGGTGGACCCGCAGGGCCGGCTGCTCGGCCGCTGGGACGACAGCCTCATCTGGTTCCTGCGGATGGGCGCCGCCGGTGAGATCCTCCAGGTGCGCACCGTCGCCGGGCCGACCTTCCCCATCGAGTACGTGCCGACCCTGCACGCCTTCTGCAACTCCTGGAACCACGACCGCTACTGGCCCAAGGCCTTCGTGCACGTCGACGACGACGGGCGCGCCCTGGTCTGCGGCGAGGTGATCACCGACCTGGAACGCGGGGTGACCCCGCACCAGCTCGACCAGTTGCTCGACTGCGGCATCTCGACCGGCTGCCAGCTCGCCGCCGCCGTCGGGCAGTTGGCAAGCGGGGCACGGCAGTGACCGGGACGGCCGGGCAGCCGCGCCCGTGGGACGGCCGGCCCGGGGGCCGCGGGGAGAGCCGGTCCCGGGGGCCGGCGGGCGGCGACCGAAGCCCGGCCGAGGCGCTGGCCGCCGCACGGGACCTGCCCGACTCCGAGCCGCGCGCCGCCGAGCTGGAACGGGTCGCCGCCGCCGCCGAGGCGGCCGGCGACCTGCGCACCGGCCTGGACGCCCGGTTCGCGCTGATCGACGCGTATCTGCGGCAGGGTGAGCGGTGGCGGCTGTTCGAGCCGGTCCGGCGCTGCCGGGAGCTCCTCGACCGGGTGCCCGGGCCGGCCGGCGAGCGGGGCGTCGAGCTGCGCCGCTACCAGCGTTTCGCGGTGGAGGCGGTGTTCGCCACCCCCCGCATCGGGCTGGACCAGGCCCGGGCCGAGCTGGACGACCTCGCCCGCCGCCCCGGCGGGCCGGGCGACGCGGACGACACGCCGGGCGACCTGGTGGCCGAGCTGCGCTGCCGGCTCGCCGACCACCTCGGCGACGAGCCGGCGGCCCGCCGCTGGTACGACCGCTGGCGCACCGCCCCCGTCGACCCGGCCGCCGGCTGTCCGGGCTGCGCCCCGTCCCGCCGAGCCGAACTGCTCACCGGCTGGGGCGACTGGGCGGCGGCCCTGACCGAGCTGCGCCCGCTGTTCGACGAGCCGGCGCGGGGCTCGGCGTACTGCACCGACCAGCCCGAGCGGGCGCTGGCCGGGGCGCTGCTGCCGCTGCTGCGCGTTGGTGAGCCGGAGCGGGCCGCCCGGGCGCACGTCGAGGCGTACCGGCGGCACCGGCGGGAACGGGCGGCCTTCCCGTACCTCGCCGCGCACCTGCGGTTCTGCGCGTTGGGCGGGCACCTGGACCGGGGCCTGGACATCCTCGCCGAGCAGGTGCCCCGGCTGGGCCATCCGACCGACGACATGGCGACGATGGAGTTCGCCGCCGCCGGCGCGCTGCTGTGCGCCCTCGCGACCGAGGCCGGGCGGGGCGACCGGCGGATTCCCGAACCGCGCCCCGCCGGTCGGGCGGGCGGGGACGTCGACGTGGCCCGGCTCGGCGGGCTGCTGGCCGAGCTGGCGACCGGGCTCGCGGGCAGCTTCGACGCCCGCAACGGCACGGGTCACCAGTCCGGCCGGATCGCCGCCCGACTGGCCGAACGGCCGGTCGCCGACCCGGTCCCGCTGCCCGCCGACGAGGTGGACGGCGAGGAGTGGGCCGGCGACGGCACCGGCGGCGACGGCACGAACGGCGACGGCACGGACGGCGGTGGACCCGACGGGCTGGCCGAGGACGAGCCGGGGGCGCTGACCGTCGCCCTGGTCACGGCCGCCCTGGACCGACGCGGAGACGCCTGGACGATGCGGACCGGCGGGGCCGTGGTCGGGCGGTGGGACCCGGCGGTGATCGAGTTCCGGCAGGCCGGGGAGCGGGGCGAGATCCTGCACGTACGGGTGCTGGCCACCCGACGCCTACCGGCGGACCGGCGCGCCGAGGCGTACGCGTTCTGCAACGCCTGGAACCACGACCGGCTGCTGCCCAAGGCGTACGCGCACGACGACGGCGGGGAGCTGGTGCTGGCCGGCGACGTCACCACCGACCTGGCCCACGGGGTGGCCCCGGCGCAACTCGACGTGCTGGTCACCGCGGCTGTCGCCACCGGCGTCACGTACGCGGAGGCGGTCGCCGCGCTCCCCTGACCCAGGGGCCAACGTCCCGACGCCGGCCTGCCCCGAGGGGCGGGCCGGCGTCGGGACGCGCGGTGAGGTGTGGGCCGTCAGACCTCGACGACCGTCGGGACGATCATCGGCCGACGCCGGTACTTGTCGTTGACCCAGCGCCCGACGGTGCGCCGGACGATCTGCTGGAGCTGGTGCGGGTCGGTGATGCCGTCCGCCGCGGCCCGGTTCAGCGCCTCGGTGACCAGCGGAATAACCGGGTTGAACGCCTCCGGGTCCTCGGAGAAGCCCTTCGCCGAGAGGGTCGGGCCGGCCACCACCTTGCCGGTGACCGAGTCGACCACCACGGTGGTGGCGATGAAGCCGCCGTCGCCGAGGATGCGCCGCTCGGTGAGCAGGGACTCGCTGACGTCGCCGACGGCCAGGCCGTCGACGTAGACGTACCGGCTCTTCACGTGGCCGACCAGGGTGGCGCGGCCCTCGACCAGGTCGACGACGTCGCCGTCCTCGCAGAGCACCACCCGGTCCGGGGCGACCCCGGACTCGATGCCGAGCCGGGCGTGCGCCCGCAGGTGCCGCCACTCGCCGTGCACCGGCATCAGGTTGCTCGGGCGGACCACGTTGAGCAGGTAGAGCAGCTCCCCGGCGGGGGCGTGGCCGGAGACGTGCACCTTCGCCACGTCCTTGTGCACCACCACCGCGCCGGCCCGGGCCAGCCGGTTGATCACCCGGTACACCGAGGTCTCGTTGCCGGGCACCAGCGAGGACGCCAGCACCACCGTGTCGCCGGGGGCGATGGTGATGTGCCGGTGGTCGCCACTCGCCATCCGGCCCAGCGCGCTCATCGGCTCGCCCTGCGAGCCGGTGGACATCAGCAGAAGCTGCTCGGGCGGCAGCGTGGTCGCCTCCTCGATGCCGACCACGAGGCCCGCCGGGATGTTGAGCAGGCCGAGGTCCCGGGCGATGCCCATGTTGCGGACCATCGAGCGGCCGATCAGCGCGACCTTGCGGCCGTGTTCGGCGGCCGAGTCGAAGACCTGCTGCACCCGGTGCACGTGCGAGGCGAACGAGGCGACGATGATCCGCCCCTTCGCCTTCGCGAAGATCGAGTCGAGCACCGGCCCGATCTCCCGCTCAGGGGTGACGAAGCCGGGGATCTCCGCGTTGGTGGAGTCCGACAGCAGCAGGTCGACGCCCTCGGCGCCGAGCCGGGCGAAGCCGGCCAGGTCGGTGATCCGGCCGTCCAGCGGGAGCTGGTCCATCTTGAAGTCGCCGGTGTGCAGCACCAGGCCGGCCGGGGTGCGGATGGCCACCGCGAGGGCGTCCGGGATCGAGTGGTTGACCGCGAAGAACTCACACTCGAACGGCCCGAGCCGTTCCCGACCGCCCTCCCGCACGGTCAGCGTGTACGGCTGGATCCGCCGCTCGGCCAGCTTCGCCTCGACCAGGGCGAGGGTGAACTGGGAGCCGACGAGCGGAATGTCAGGCTTGTGGGCGAGCAGGTACGGCACCGCGCCGATGTGGTCCTCGTGGCCATGGGTGAGCACGATCGCCTGCACGTCGGCGAGCCGGTCCAGGATCGGCCCGAAGTCGGGCAGGATCAGGTCCACGCCCGGCTGCTCGACGTCGGGGAAGAGCACCCCGCAGTCGACGATCAGCAGCTTGCCGTCGTACTCGAAGACGGTCATGTTCCGACCGATAGCACCGAGCCCGCCGAGCGGGATGATCCGCAGGCCACCCTCCGGCAGCGGCGGGGGCAGTTCCCCCTCGTTGTGCGCCTCGGTCACGCGTCCACCTCATTCTGCGACGCCGTCACTCGGCGTCCATCGTGTCGTTCGTTCATCAGGGGAGCTCCAGACCCGCCGCCGCGCAGTCCTTGCGCAGCTGGGCGATCTCGTCCTCGGTGGCGTCCACCAGCGGGGGTCGTACGGGGCCGGCCGGCAGGCCCTTGGCTGCCAGGCCCGCCTTGACCAGGATGGTGCCCTGGGTACGGAAGATGCCGGTGAACAGGGGCAGCAGCCGCCGGTGCAGCGCGAGCGCGGTGCCGGTGTCGCCCGCGTCGTACGCCTCGATCATCCGCTTCGTCAACACGCCGGTGAAGTGGGTCGAGGTGCCGACCACGCCCACGCAGCCGACCGCCAGGGCGGGCAGGGTGAGCGAGTCCTCGCCGCTGTAGTACGCCAGTTCGGTGCGGCTGGTCACCCACGAGGTGGCGGTGAGGTCGCTCTTGGCGTCCTTGACCGCGACGATGCGGCCGTGCTCGGCGAGGCGCACGATGGTCTCGGTGGCGATCGGCACCCCGGCGCGGTGCGGGATGTCGTAGAGCATGATCGGCAGTCCGGTGGCGTCCGCGACCGCGGTGAAGTGCCGGACCAGCCCGCTCTGCGGCGGCTTGTTGTAGTACGGGGTCACCACGAGCAGGCCGTGCGCGCCGGCCTGCTCCGCCGACTGGGCCAGCTCGATGGTGTGCCGGGTGTCGTTGGTGCCGACCCCGGCGACCACCCTGGCCCGGTCGCCGATCGCCTCCGCCACGGCCCGGATCAGACGTTCCTTCTCCACGTCGGTGGTGGTGGGCGACTCGCCGGTGGTGCCGTTGAGCACGAGCGCGTCGTTGCCCTGCTCGTCGACGAGGTGGTTCGCGAGCCGTACGGCGCCGTCGAGGTCGATAGAGCCGTCGGCGGTGAACGGGGTCACCATGGCCGTAAGCAGTCGACCGAACGGGCGGGACACCGCCCGCTCGGCGGCAACTGGGTGGTCGTGCGTCATGTTCACAACCTAGCGGACGACCACCGGAGGGTCGGCGGGGAAGGGCTCAGGACTCACTCGCCGTGCGGGCTGACCGCGACCTGCGTGCCGTCGGGCAGGGTGGTGACGACGAAGTCGGCGAAGACGCTCGGGGCGACCCCCTGCAGCTGGCGCAGGCACTCCACCGCCAACTCCCGGATCTCCACGTCGGCCTGCTCGGTGGCCCGCATCGCGATGAAGTGCCGCCAGGCCCGGTAGTTGCCGGTGACCACGATCCGGGTCTCGGTGGCGTTGGGCAGCACCGCGCGAGCGGCCTGCCGGGCCTGCTTGCGGCGCAGCGTCGGGTTGGGCTCGTCGGCGAACCGCTCTTCGAGGCCCTCCAGCAGTTCCGTGTACGCCCGCACGCTGGCCTCGGCGGCCTCGACGAACCGCTTGTGCAGCTCCGGGTCCTCGGCGATCGCCCGGGGCTCGACCATGGCGGCGTCCCGCTCCGGGACGTACCGCTGGGAGAGCTGGGAGTACGAGAAGTGCCGGTGCCGGATCAGCTCGTGGGTGAAGGAGCGGGACACCCCGGTGAAGTAGAAACTCACCGAGCCGTGCTCCAGCACCGACAGGTGCCCGACCTCAAGAATGTGCGCCAGGTAGCCGGCGTTGGTGGCGGTGGCCGGGTTCGGCTTCTTCCAGCTCTGGTAGCAGGCCCGGCCGGCGAACTCGGCGAGCGCCTGGCCGCCGTCGGCGTCGGTCGACCACGGCACGTCGTCCGGGGCCTGGAACTGGGTCCACGCGATCAGCTTGACCTGGGGCTGCACCATCTCCGGCATTCCTGGGACTGTAGTGGCCAGGTCGGCGACGGCCCAAGTCGGGTTCCTCCACCGCCACCTGCGGATCCTCGGCACGAGCTGCGAGCCCTGGGGCATCTCCCCCGGCCCGCCGGCAGCCGTGGTGGCCAAAGTCTCGCGGGCCTGCCGGCCAAGATCTCCCGGTCGGTCCGCCGGGCTGGGCCGGGCTGGGCTGGGCCAGCGGGGTGGGCTGGGCTGGGCCAGCGGGGTGGGCCGGGCTGGGCCAGCGGGGTGGGCCGGGCTGGGCCAGCGGGGTGGGCCGGGCTGGGCCAGCGGGGTGGGCGGCCGGGCCGGGCGGGCCAGCGGGGTGGGCTGGGGCGCGGGGTGGGCTGGAGCGCGGGGTGGGCCCGGCCAGCGCGGACTGACCCTGTCCGGCGCCTATGGAGCTGCCCGCACAGACGGGGCACCGAGCTTCGCTCCCCCCTCCCAGGCCGGACGGACCCGAACTGAGTGCCAACGGACCGTCGTTGGCGAGCAGACGCCCCGCCGGGCCGGGGACAGGGCCGCCACCGGCCTGGGTGGGCAGGGGCCGCCCTGCCCCGTCCCACGACACCGATCGCAGCTTGACGAAACCCATAGGGACACCTCCCCCGGCCGGCGGTCGCGCTCAGGCTAGGTGCGGGGCGGCGCACGCGCGGGGCACACGCACCGGGCAGGCGGGCGGACACACCTACGTGAAACACGGGCAACGGGCCGGGCGCACAAACGGGGCAGCTCCATAGGCACCACGGGAGGCACTCCACCGCCGTCGACGTTCTGGTGTCCGCGAACGGCAGCGATCCGATGCGCCGCCGCGACCGAGGCTGCGACCGAGGCCGGGAGCGCGCCGGGACGGCCCGGGAGCGCGTCAGACGTAGAGGGAGGTGAAGGGGGCCCAGGGAAGGTTACGGGCCACCGAGAAGACCAGCCAGAGGGCCAGGAACCCGCCGATCAGCTTCGAGCTGATCTGCGGCTCCGGCAGCCGCCAGCCGAACGCCTGCTTCCCGGCCCAAACCACGAAGAGGTACGTCAGGAAGGGCAGCGCGAAGACGAAGAGGAAGTGGTGCCGGGCGGCGGCCGGCACGTCGCCGTGCAACACGTACCAGAGCGCGCGGGTGCCGCCGCAGCCCGGGCAGTCCAGCCCGGTGGTGAGCTTCAGCAGGCAGCTCGGGGCGGCATCGGGCGCGGCCCGGGTCGGGTCGCTGAGCAGCGCGTACGCCACGCCGAGGCCGACGCAGCCGAGCGCGGCCAGGGGCACCGCCCAGCGGGGCGAGCGGTCGTAGACCCGCATGACGAAGCGGGTCAACCGGTCCGGCTCGGCCATCGGGTACGCCCCCGGCGGCGGCCAGGCGGCATCAGGCTGTTGGCCCGTTGGCCATGCGGCATCGGGCTGCTGATCCGCCGGCCACGCGGCATCGGGCTGCTGGCCCGTTGGCCATGCGACCGGGGTCCCGGCCGGCGCGGACTGTGGGGCGGGTGTGCCCCCGGCCTGGGCGTCCGGCCGAGCGGCCGGGCCGTCAACGCTCGTCACGCCGCTCACGGTACACCGGGCCCGCTCCTCAGCGCGGCGGCCAGCGGGACGGCGAGGTCGCCGGCTACCGGCGGGGCGACCGCGTCCAGCCCGAGCCAGCCGGCCAGCCGGTACAGCTCGGCGGCCAGGGCGATCGCCGTCTCCCCCGGGTCGACGCCCGGCTCCGCCCAGGCGGCCGGGACCAGCAGCACGCGCGCCCTCCGGTCGGCCTTCAGGTCGACCCGGGCGGTGAACCGCTCGCCCTGGAGGAACGGCAGCACGTAGTAGCCGTACACCCGCTGCGGGGCCGGCACGTAGATCTCGATGCGGTAGCTGAGGCCGAACAGCCGCTCGGTGCGGCCACGCTCCCAGACCAGCGGGTCGAACGGGCTGACCAACGTGTTGCCCCGCGCCCAACGGGGCAGCCGGGCGGTGGCGTGCAGCCAGGCCGGGTGTCGCCAGCCGCGCACCGTCACCGGGGTCAACTCGCCGGCCTCGGCCAGCTCGGCGATCGCCCGCCGGGCACCGGCCACCGGGAGGCGGAAATAGTCGCGCAGCTCCGGCTCGGCGGCCACCCCGAGCGACCGGGCGGCGATCGCGACCAGCGCCCGGTACGCCTCCGCGTCGGTCGGGGTGGGCGCGGCCAGCACGGCCGGGGGCAGCACCCGCTCCGGCAGGTCGTAGCGGCGGGCGAAGGACGTGGTGCGGTCGGCGGCGGCCACCTCGCCGGCCCAGAACAGGAACTCCAGGGCCTTCTTCACGGCCGACCAGTTCCACCCCCAGTTGCCGGTCTCCCGGGGGGCGTCGTGCTCGATCTCGGCGGCGGTCAGCGGCCCCCGGGCGGCCACCTCGTCGCGCACCCAGGCGACCAGGCCCGGCTGCTCCCGGGCGATGCGGCGCATCCCGCCCCAGGCGTCGTCGTGCGCCCGGGCCATCCGCCAGCGCAGCGCCGGGTGCAGCTCGACCGGGACCAGCGACGCCTCGTGCCCCCAGTACTCGAACAACTCCCGGGGGCTGCGGTAGGCCGCCGCGTCGAGCAGCGCCGTCGGATACGGCCCGAGCCGGCTGTAGAGCGGCAGGTAGTGCGCGCGTTGCAGCACGTTGACCGAGTCCATCTGGATCAGCCCGACCCGGTCGAGCACCCGGCGCAGGTGCCGTCGGGTGAGCGCCCCGGCGGGGGCCGGGCCGGTGAAGCCCTGGGCGGCCAGCGCCACCCGCCGGGCCTGGGCGAGCGAGAGCGATTCCGGTGTGACCATCGTCGGCACCCTAATCCAGGTGTACGACACCGGTGCGGCTCGCTGGACGACGCGCCCGCCGGGGCATAGAACGGACTCATGCTGATCATCCGCCCCGAGGAGCCGGACGACGCCGAGGCGGTCGCCCGGGTGCACGTGCACGGCTGGCAGGACGGCTACGTCGGGTTCATGCCGGACGAGGTACTGGACCGGCTCAACGTGACCGCCTGGGCGCAGCGGCGGCGGGACACCGGCACGGCCGACCCGGAGCACCCGTTCACCACCCTGCTGGCCGAGCGGGACGGCGCGGTCGTCGGGTTCACCACGTTCGGACCGTACCGGAACAACCAGGACCGGGCCGACCTGGACCACACCCTCGGCGAGGTGCTGACCATGTACGTCGAGAAGGCGCACTGGGGGGACGGGACGAGCGGGCGGCTGCTGGCGGCGGCGAAGGAGCGGCTGGCCGGGCAGGGCTGGAGCGCGTACCGGCTCTGGGTGCTCCGGGACAATCGGCGGGCCCGCCGCTTCTACGAGCGGGCCGGGCTGTCACCGGACGGCGAGCGGACGACCTACCGCGTGCCGCTGGCCGGCGGAACGCCCCCGCTCGATCTGGTCGAGCTGCGCTACGCCGGGCGCCTCGACGGCTGACCCGGCCGGCGACGGCCCCCCGGCCGACCCGAGCCCGACCGGCGCGGCCCACCTGCGGACCGGCAGGAACAGCAGCAGGGCCAGGCTGATCCAGACGTAGGTGTTGCTGCCGAGGAAGCCGTCGACGCCGGTGAAGTCCTTCTCCCAGGCCCAGACGATCCGGCTGATCAGGAAGCCGTACCCGATCACGGCGGCGGCCAGCAGTACGCGGCGCCTACGGCTGCGGGCGGGGGCTGCCATGCCGTTGTCGACCAGCAGGATCAGCCCCGGCAGCAGCCAGACCAGGTGGTGCACCCAGGTGACGGGGCTGACCAGGCACATCACCGCGCCGGTCAGCGCCAGGCCGGTGGCCTCGTCGCCGGCCGCCGCGGCGGCCCGGGACCGCCACGCCCAGACCGCGAGGGTGGCCAGCACCAGCACCGCCCAGGCCAGGCTGCTGGGGTGCTCGGGGTTCAGCCGCGCCACCACGCCGCGCAGCGACTGGTTGGACACGAACGCCAACTCGCCGACCCGGCCGGTGTTCCACAGCGCCGAGGTCCAGAACTCCCGGGACGCGTCGGGGAAGAGCGCGGCGGCGACCAGGCTGGCCGTGGCGGCGGCGCCGACGGCGGTCAGCGCGGCCCGCCAGCGCCCGGTGACCAGCAGGTAGACGATGAAGATCCCCGGAGTCAGCTTGATCGCGGTGGCCAGGCCGATGCCCACCCCGGCCCACCGGTTGCCGGCCGGCAGCAACCGCAGCAGGTCCACCGCGACCAGGAACAGCAGCAGCATGTTGACCTGGCCGAAGTTGACCGTCTCGCGCATCGGCTCGAACGCGGCGGCCAGCAGGAGCGCCACGGCGAGGGCGTACCAGCGGGTCCAGCCGGCGCGGCGGGCGATCGGGTCCACCAGCCACCAGATCAGCACGGCGCTGACCACCACGGACGCGGCCACGCTCACCACGATCGCCGCCGTCCAGGGCAGCACCGCCATCGGCAGCATCGCCAGGGCGGCGAACGGCGGGTAGGTGAAGCCGTACTGGGTGCCGGGCTTGAGGAAGTCGTAGATCTCCCCGCCGTCGTGCACCCAGAAGTTCAGCGCGCCGTAGTAGACCTTCAGGTCGAAGAAGCCGTGCCGCACGGCCGCCATCGACAGGAACAGGGTCACCACGACGGCGAGGCAGCAGACGACGATGACCTGCCCGGTCCTCCGTTCGGCACCCTGCGCCACCATCGTCTCCCCCGCCCTGCGTAGGCTCACGTCCCATGGCTCTCGGGTACGTCCGCCCGGCGCGTCCCGAAGACGCCGGCGAGATCGCACACATCCAGCTCGCGACCTGGCGGGCCGCTTACCGCCGGATCCTGCCCCGGCACGTGCTCGACAACCTGGACGAGGCGTACCTCGCCCGGCGGTGGAGTGCGGCCGTGCAGGAGCCGCCCTCGGGCGCGCACCGGGTGCTGGTCGCCGTCGAACAGGCCGAGCAATCGTATCTGGTGGGGTTCGTCGCCTCGGGTCCGGCCGACGCCGAGTCACTCGCCCCGAACGAACCCGCCGAGGCGCTCGGACCCGACGTGGTGGCGGTGACGGACCTGCTGGTCGAGCCGCGCTGGGGCCGACGCGGGCACGGCAGCCGGCTGCTCGCCGCGAGCGTGGACCTGTGGCGGGAGGACGGTTTCGCCCGCGCGGTGGCGTGGGCGTTCGACGCCGACCCGGCGACCCGGAAGTTCCTCACCACCGCCGGCTGGGAGCCCGACGGGGCGGCCCGGGCCCTCGACGTGGACGACATGCTGGTCAACCAGCTCCGGCTGCATGTCGCGGTCTCCGCCGACGATCCGGCCCCCGCCGACTGACCGGCCCTGGGCCGAACGCGAGGGCACCCGCGGGTGCCGGCGGCGGCCAGGCGTTCGTGTCGTACCGCGCGATCCGACGGCGGCGGGACGGTCAGGGGAGCGGGAGTGTCGTGAGTTCGGCGACCAGTTCGTCGTCCTCCACCACGCCCGTCGGGGTGAAGCCCAGGCGGGGGTAGAGGGCGGCGGCGGCCAGGTTCTCCGGGTGGTACGACAGGCGGACGGCCGGGCGGCCCGGCTGGGCGAGCAGCCAGGTGGCCAGGGTGGTCACGGTGGCAGCGCCCACCCCCCGGCCCTGTTCGGCGGCGTCGACGACCATGCCTCCGATCCACCGCGAACCGTCGTCGTCGACGCCCCACATGACGTGCCCGACGACGGCCTCGTCGGCGTACACCGCCAGGGAGGTCCAGACGTCGCCTCGGGCGCTGATCAGCAGGTAACGGGCCGCCATCGGGTACACCCAGGCCCGCTGGTCGTCGCGGGGCACCACGTCGGCGACGTCACGCCAGTTGTCGTCGTCGACCGGGCGCAGGGTGACGTGCCGCCCGGCGCGGTCGCGGAGGTTCGAGTCGATCATCCGGCGAGCCTAGGGCCGGTCCGCCCGTCCGGCGACCGTTTTCCGCGTCCTTCCGGGCCGCCGGCCGGCCGTGACCGCAATGGGCGTCGGCCGCCGACGGGGCTGCCTGCGGGCCGTCCGCGCGGCGGGGGCCGGGTCAGTCGAGCAGCGGGTCCAGGCCGATGGTGAGGCCGGGGCGGTTGCGCACCGCGCGGACGGCCAGCAGCACGCCGGGCATGAACGACGCCCGGTCGTACGAGTCGTGCCGGATGGTCAGCGTCTCACCCAGGGTGCCGAACAGCACCTCCTGGTGGGCGACCAGGCCGGTGGCGCGCACGGCGTGCACGCGTACCCCGTCGATGTCGGCCCCCCGGGCGCCCGCCACCTCGTCCTTCGTGGCGTCCGGAACCGGGCCGAGGCCGGCCTCGGCGCGGGCCCGCGCGATCTGTCGGGCGGTGTGGGTGGCGGTGCCGCTGGGTGCGTCGAGCTTGCGCGGGTGGTGCTGCTCGATGATCTCGACGGACTCGAAGTGCCGGGCCGCCCGCGCCGCGAACTGCATCATCAGCACCGCGCCGATGCCGAAGTTGGGGGCGATCACCACGCCGACCCCGGGCTTGCCGGCCAGCCAGCCGCGCACCCGCTCGAGCCGCTGCTCGGTGAAGCCGCTGGTGCCGACCACCGCGTTGATGCCCTGGTCGATGCACCAGTGCAGATTGTCCATGACGACGTCGGGCGTGGTGAAGTCGACGACCACCTCGACGCCGGCGTCGGACGCGGCGGGCAGGCCCTCGCCCTGGTCGATCATCGCCACCAGGTCCAGGTCGGACGCCCCGTCGACCGCCTTGCACACCTCGATGCCCATCCGGCCCCGGGCACCCAGCACGCCGACCCGGATCAGCTCCTCGGGGCTCTTCCCCAGCTCGTCAGTCACGGGGCACAACCTATCCCAGCCCGGCCGCCCACACCGGGCCGACCGCCGACCGTCCCACGTGCCGCCGCCGACGGGGCGGCACGGCGGTCAGGAGGTGAAGTCCCGATCGCCGAACGGGCCGACGACCGCGAGGGACATCGGCCGGGCGAGCAGCTCGGCGGCGAGGGTGTTCACGTCGTCCACGGTCACCGCGTCGACCCGGGCCAGCAGCTCGTCGACCGGCATCAGGTCGCCGTGGAGCAGCTCCCCCTTGGCGAGCCGGCTCATCCGGGAGCCGGTGTCCTCCAGGCCGAGCACGAACGAGCCCTTGCTCATCCCCTTGCCCCGGGCCACCTCGGCCTCGGTCAGCCCGTCGGCGGCCACCCGGGCCAACTCGGCGCGGGTCAGCTTCAGCACCTCGTCCACCTTCCCGGGCGCGCAGCCGGCGTAGACGGCGAACAGGCCGCTGTCGGCGTACTGGCTGGCGTAGGAGTAGACCGAGTAGGCCAGGCCGCGCCGCTCCCGGATCTCCTGGAACAGCCGGCTGGACATGCCGCCGCCGAGTACGTTGTTGAGCACCCCGAGGGCGAAGCGCCGCTCGTCGACGCGGTCGATGCCGGGGCAACCGATGATGACGTGCGCCTGCTCGGTCTCCTTCTGCTCGACCAGGGTGGCGGCCGGCTTCACGCGTACCGCCGGGGTGGCCGGACGGTGCGGGGCCGGCGTGGCCGGGTCGGTGTCCAGCGGGGTCCCGGCCAGCGCCTGGCGGACCAGCTTGACCACGGCGGCGTGGTCGAGGTTGCCGGCGGCGGCGACGACGATCTGTGCCGGGGTGTAGTGGCGGCGGTAGAAGCCGTGGATCTGCCGGCGGGTCATCGGGGTGACCGTCTCCTCGGTGCCGGAGATCAGCCGGCCGAGGGGGTGGTCGCCGTAGACGGCGCGGGCGAACAGGTCGTGCACCTCGTCGCCGGGCTCGTCGTCGTGCATGGCGATCTCTTCGAGGATGACGCCGCGCTCGATCTCCACGTCGGCCGGCTCCAGCAGCGAGTCGGCGACCGCGTCGCACATCACGTCGATGGCCAGCGGCAGGTCCTCGTCGAGCACGCGGGCGTAGTAGCAGGTGTATTCCTTCGTGGTGAAGGCGTTCGTCTCGCCGCCCACCGCCTCGATCCCGGAGGAGATGTCCAGGGCGGTGCGCTTGTGGGTGCCCTTGAAGAGCAGGTGCTCCAGGAAGTGCGCGGCGCCGGCCTGCGGGCCGGTCTCGTCCCGCGAGCCGACGGAGACCCAGATGCCGAACGAGACGCTGCGCATCGCCGGGATCGCCTCGGTGAGCACGCGAAGCCCGCTGGGCAGCACGGTACGCCGTACCGTGCCGCCCAGCGGGTCATCACTCAGCGTGCGGGTGACCGCCCGGGTCGACCCGCCGGCCCGCCCGGGCTGTGCCCCGGTGGCGTGCCGGACGGCCCCGGACGGCACCACCCCCCGTCGACCCGCAGGAAAAGACGCGCGCTGGGCCCGGCTCACGGAAACCTGCTCTCAGTTCGACGAGGGGTGGGTGGTGCGGTGTGACAAAACCGGCCGGGTGGCGACGTCGTCGCCACCCGGCCGGACCGTGATCAGCTGTGCCGGGTCCGGCGGCGCGGACGCTCGCCGCCCTCGCCACCCTCGCCGCCACCCTCGCCGCCGCCCGGGGCGCGCTCGCCGCCGCCCGGGCCACGACCGCCCCGGTCGCCGCCGCGCTCGCGGTCACCGCGGTCACGCGGGCCCCGGTCGCCGCCCCGGCTGGCCGGACGCTCGCCGCCGGCGACCTCGCCGGTGGCGGCCGGCGCCTCGGCGCCCTCCGGGCGGACCTTGTCGAGGTAGATCTTGCCGCGGGCGTCGATGTCCGCGATCTCCACCTCGACCCTGTCGCCGACGTTGAGGAAGTCCTCGACCCGCTCGACCCGCTTGCCGTCGCCCACCTTGGAGATGTGCAGCAGGCCGTCGCGGCCCGGCAGCAGCGAGATGAACGCGCCGAACGCGGCGGTCTTGACCACCGTGCCGAGGAACCGCTCCCCCGCCTTCGGCAGGGTCGGGTTGGCGATGCCGTTGATCCGGTCCACCGCCGCCTGGGCCGACGGGCCGTTGGTCGCGCCGACGTAGATGGTGCCGTCGTCCTCGATGGAGATCTCGGCGCCGGTCTCGTCCTGGATGGCGTTGATGGTCTGGCCCTTCGGGCCGATCACCATGCCGATCTTGTCGACCGGGATCTTCACGGTGGTGACCCGCGGGGCGTACTCCGACATCTCGGCCGGCCCCTCGATGGCCCGCTGCATCACGCCGAGGATGGTCTGCCGGGCCTCGTTCGCCTGCTGGAGCGCGGCGGCCAGCACGTCCGACGGGATGCCGTTGAGCTTGGTGTCGAGCTGGAGCGCGGTGACGAACTCCGGCGTACCGGCGACCTTGAAGTCCATGTCGCCGAACGCGTCCTCGGCGCCGAGGATGTCGGTCAGCGTCACGTACCGGGTCTTGCCGTCCACCTCGTCCGAGATGAGACCCATGGCGATGCCGGCGACCGGCGCCTTCAGCGGCACACCGGCCGACAGCAGGCCCAGCGTCGAGGCGCAGACCGAGCCCATCGAGGTGGAGCCGTTGGAGCTGAGCGCCTCGGAGACCTGCCGGATGGCGTAGGGGAACTCCTCGCGCGACGGCAGCACCGGGATCAGGGCCCGCTCGGCGAGCGCGCCGTGCCCGATCTCGCGCCGCTTCGGCGAGCCGACCCGGCCGGTCTCACCGGTCGAGTACGGCGGGAAGTTGTAGTTGTGCATGTAGCGCTTGCGGTTCTCCGGCGAGAGGGTGTCCACCATCTGCTCCATGCGCAGCATGTTCAGGGTGGTCACGCCCAGGATCTGGGTCTCGCCCCGCTCGAACAGCGCCGAGCCGTGGACCCGGGGCAGCACGCCGACCTCGGCGGTCAGCGAGCGGATGTCGCGCGGGCCGCGGCCGTCGATGCGGACCTGCTCGCGGAGCACCCGGTTGCGCACCTCGGACTTGGTCAGCGACCGGAAGGCGGCGGACAGCTCCTTCTCCCGGCCCTCGAAGCGACCGCCCAGCTCCTCGGCGACCTTGGCCTTGACCCGGTCCAGGGCCTCCTCGCGGTCGGCCTTGCCGGCGATCTTCAGGGCCTCGGCGACCTCGGCGCGGGCCAGGTCGGCCACCGCGTCGTACACGTCGGCCTGGTAGTCCAGGAAGACCGGGAACTCGGCGACCGGCTTGGCGGCCACCTCGGCCAGCTCGCTCTGGGCGCGGCACAGCTCGCGGATGGCCGGCTTGGCGGCCTCGAGGCCGCTGGCGACGATCTCCTCGGTCGGGGCGGTGGCACCGCCCGCGATCAGGGCCACGGCGTTCGGGGTGGCCTCGGCCTCGACCATCATGATCGCGACGTCGCCGTCCTCGAGCGTGCGGCCGGCCACGACCATGTCGAAGGTGGCCCGGGCCAGCTCCTCCAGGGTCGGGAAGGCGACCCACTGGCCGTCGATGTGCGCGACCCGGGTCGCCCCGATCGGACCGGAGAACGGCAGGCCGGAGAGCTTGGTCGACATCGACGCGGCGTTGATCGCGACCACGTCGTACGGGTGCTGCGGGTCGAGCGCGAGGATGGTCTCGACGACCTGGACCTCGTTGCGCAGGCCCTTGACGAATGACGGGCGCAGCGGCCGGTCGATCAGCCGGCAGGTGAGGATCGCGTCCTCGCTGGGGCGGCCCTCGCGGCGGAAGAACGAGCCGGGGATCCGGCCCGCGGCGTACATCCGCTCCTCGACGTCGACGGTCAGCGGGAAGAAGTCGAACTGCTCCTTCGGCTGCTTGCCGGCGGTGGTGGCGGACAGGACGACCGTCTCGCCGAGCTGGGCGACGACGGAGCCGGCGGCCTGGCGGGCCAGCCGGCCGGTGGAGAAGGTGATCTCACGGGTGCCGAAGGACCCGTTGTCGATCACGGCGGTGCGGGATTCGGTGCCGAGGTTTTGCCCGGTCATGGTTCGGTGGTGCTCCTTCGCATCGGGGGGCCCACGACGCGGGGAGCTGCTCAGACGGCCGGTCTTCGATCGAAGCGCCCGGGGTGCCGGCGAGCTGCCGGGGCTCCCGGGGGCCACTACCGGAGACCGGTACGCTGACCGGCTCCCTGTCGGGTGGTCGCGCGGCCCCTGTTTTTCGTCAGGTGGTGGACGCCGATCGGGGGAGCGACCCGCTGGGTCGCTCCCCCGTCACGTCAACGGCGCAGGCCGAGCCGCTCGATGAGCGAGCGGTAACGGCTGATGTCCTTCTTCTGGACGTAGTTGAGCAGCCGACGGCGACGGCCGACCAGCAGCAGCAGCCCACGACGGCTGTGGTGGTCGTGCTTGTGCACCTTCAGGTGCTCGGTGAGCTCGGCGATCCGCTTCGTGAGGACCGCGACCTGCACCTCCGGCGAACCGGTGTCGCCCTCGGCGGTCGCGTACTCCGCGCGGATCTTGGCCTTGGCTTCCTGGTCGAGCGCCATGTTCTCCCTGTTTCGATGGGTTGATTACTGGTGTCCGTCGTGTCGGTCGGTGGACCGGAGACGGACCGGCACCTCGCACCCGCGGCGTCGTGCAGGCACGCGAGGCCCCACGTCGGTCAGTCGACGTCCCGGCCAGCCTACCAGCCCTCGGCGGAACCGCCCGTCAAGGGCGTCCGACGTGGCGGCCCGACGTGGCGGCCCGACGTGGCGGCCGGCTCAGCCGAGGGCGCGGCGGGTGCGCTCGACGTCCTCGGCGATCTGGGCGATCAGCGGCTCGACCGCGTCGTAGCGCACCTGACCGCGCAGGTGGGTGACGAAGTCCAGGGCCAGCCACTCGCCGTACAGGTCCCCGGAGAAGTCCAGCGCGTACGCCTCGACCCGCCGCTCCAGGCCGGAGAACGTCGGGTTGGTGCCGACCGAGACGGCTGCGGCCAGCCACTTCCGTTGCCCCCGGCGGACCAGCCGGGCGGCATAGACGCCGTCGGCGGGCACCGCAACGTACCGGTGGCAGAGCAGGTTGGCGGTGGGGAAGCCCAGCTCCCGGCCGCGCTGGTCGCCCCGGACCACCACCCCCTCGACCCGGTGCGGACGGCCCAGCGCGGCGGCCGCCGCAGCGACGTCACCGGCGTCGACGCAGGCCCGGATGTAGGTCGACGAGAACACGGTGCTGTCCTCGGCGACCAGCGGCGCCCCCTCGACCGAGAAACCGAAGGCCCGGCCGAGGCGCTCCAGCAGCGCCACGTCGCCGGCCGCCTTGTGCCCGAACCGGAAGTTCTCCCCCACCACCACCAGGGCGGCGTGCAGGTGCTGGACCAGGATGTCGTGCACGAACGCCTCGGCCGGCACCCGGGAGAACTCCGGGGTGAACGGCACCACACAGAGCGCGTCGACGCCGAGCGCCTCGATCAGCTCGGCCTTGCGGGCGGGCTCGGTGAGCACCGCCGGGTGGGAACCGGGGCGCACCACCTCGGCCGGGTGCGGGTCGAAGGTCACCACCACCGACTGCACGCCCAGCTCCCGCGCCCGGGCCACGGCGTGCCCGATGGTCGCCTGGTGCCCCTTGTGCACGCCGTCGAAGACGCCGATGGTGACGACCGAACGGCCCCAGCCGCCGGGCGCCGCGTCGTACCCCCGCCACCGCTGCATGACGATCCTCCCCTGCCTTCCGCGACCGGCCGCGCCGGCGGGCCGTACCCCGCCCACCGTCAGGCCGGGGCGAGCACGATCTCCGCGCGGGCCCGGCCGTCCCGCTCGCTGACGATAGCGATCAGGCCGCCGTCGGGGCCGAAGACGGCGTACGGCCCGGCGAGGCCGACCGGGTCGAGCGGGCCGCCGTGGGAGAGCACCTTCGCCTCGTCGGCGGTGGCCCCCCGGCGCGGGAAGAACCGGTCGGCCGCGGCGTCGAGCGGCAGATTCACCACCTCGGGCGCGCGCTGCTCCAGCTCGTCGAGGGTCGCCGCCTCGGCCAGGGCGAAGCCGCCGACCGCGGTGCGGCGCAGCGCGGTCAGGTGGCCGCCGACCGAGAGCGCCAGGCCCGCGTCCCGGGCCAGCGCCCGGACGTACGTCCCGGACGAGCAGGTCACGTCGACGTCCACGTCCACCACGTCGGGGGTGTCCCGGCGGATGGCCAGCACGTCGAGGCGGCTCACGGTGACCCGGCGGGCGGGCAGCTCGACGCTCTCCCCATCGCGTACCCGCTTGTACGCCCGCTGGCCGTCGATCTTGATGGCGCTGACCGCGCTCGGCACCTGGTCGATCTCGCCGGTCAGCGCCGCGAACGCCGACCGGATCGCCTCGTCGGTGACCGTCCCGGCCGGGGCGGTGGCCAGCACGTCGCCCTCGGCGTCGTCGGTGACGGTGGCCTGCCCGAGCCGGACGGTGGCCGCGTAGCTCTTGCCTGCGCCGATGACGTACGTCAGCAGCCGGGTGGCCCGGCCGACCCCGATCACCAACACGCCGGTGGCCATCGGGTCGAGCGTGCCGCCGTGCCCGACCCGGCGGGTCCGGGCCAGCCGGCGGATCCGCGCCACCACGTCGTGCGACGTCATGCCGCCGGGCTTGTCGACCACGATCAGACCGTCTGCGCTCACGATCGCCAAGCCTGCCAGACGGGCGCACGCGCCCTGTCGCCGGCACGACGCCGCCGGGCCGGGGGGAGCCTGCGGGCGGGCGACGGCGAGGACTGCTGGGCCTCAGCGGACGGCGCCGACCACGGCCCAGCCACCGGAGCGCAGCCGCAGCAGCAGGGCCGCCAGCCGCAGCAGCACGAACAGGAACAGACCGGCCCAGATGCCGCCGAGGCCCAGGTCGAACGCGTACGCCAGCCAGATCGCCGGCAGGAAACCGCCGAACGCCGCGACGATCGTGAGGTTGCGCAGGTAGCGGACGTCACCCGCGCCGATCAGCACCCCGTCGAGGGCGAACACCACGCCGCCGACCGGCTGCAACGCCACCAGCCAGGGCCAGGCGACCATGGCCTGGTCGCGTACCTGCTCGTCGGAGCTGAACAGCCCCGGCACGACGCCGGACCCGACGGCGATGAGCACCGCGAACGCCACGCCGCATCCGGCGCCGAGCAGCGCGACCCGCCGGGCCAGTGCGCGGGCGCCGGCGTCGTCGCCGGCCCCGAGCGCCGCGCCGATCAGCGCCTGCGCGGCGATCGCGAGGGCGTCGAGCACCAGTGCGGTGAAGAACCACAGTTGTACGGCGATCTGATGCGCGCCGACCGCAGCCGCCCCGAACCGGGCCGCGACGGCGGTGGCGGACAGGAAGCTGGCCTGGAAGGCGACGCCCCGGACCAGCAGGTCCCGGCTGAGCACGAGCTGCTGGCGGATCACCCCCGGGCGGGGGCGCAGCGCCACCCGTTCGTTCACCAGCGCGGCGGCGAACAGCCCGCCGGAGATGGTCTGGGCCACCACGTTGGCCACCGCCGAGCCGGTGAGCCCCCACCCGACGGGGTAGACCAGCAGCGGGCAGAGCAGCGCGGAGAGCAGGTTGGGCCCGAGCACGAACCACAGCGGCCGACGGGTGTCCTGCACGCCACGCAGCCAGCCGTTGCCCGCCGCGGCGAGCAGCAGTCCGGGGGCCCCGAGCGCCGCGACCCGCAGCCACCGCCCGGCCGCGTCGGCGACCTCACCGGGCCCGGCGAGCGCCTCGACCAGCGGGCCGGCGCCGAACTGCATGACGAGCGCGACCAGCACCCCGACCCCGAGGGCCAGCCAGGACGCCTGCACGCCCTCGGCCACGGCGGCGGCCCGGTCGCCGGAGCCGAACCGGCGGGCGGCCCGCCCGGTGATCCCGTACGCCAGCACGGTGCCCAGCCAGGCGATCAGGGTCATCACGGTGCCGGCGACGGCCAGCGCCGCGAGCGGCAGCCGGCCGAGGTGACCGACCACGGCCGTGTCGACCAGGACATAGAGCGGCTCGGCGGCGAGCACCACGAGGGCCGGCAGGGCCAGGGTGGCGATCCGTCGCGGCGACGCGACGGCGGACGGGGCGGGGGCAGGGGCGGGCTGACTCATCGCCGCCGATCCTGACACGGCGGGGTAAGGATCACAACCCGCGCTATTCCTTACCCTCCCTCGATGGCGAAGCCTCCCGCCACCCGGCGGAGGATCCCTCACGCGTGCCCCCGACCCCCCGGGCGACCGACCGCGCCACGCCTCACCGAGCAGCCCCAAGAACGCGCACTTTCCGAGAAAGAGTGGCCTCGCGAGCGGTCTGAGGCACTCTTTCTCGGAAAGTGCACCGGCGTGTGCCTCGTGGGGTGGGGGGTAGTGGGTGGGTGGGTGGGGGTCAGGGGTGGGTGGGGTGGGTTACTGGCGGGTGTCCATCGACGTCTGGAGAGCGCGGCGGGCCTGCTCGCGCGCCTCGTCGGTGTTCTCGGTCTTGGGCTTGGGCTTGCTCGACATGATTCGGTCCTTCCAGGGTGCGGGCCACGGCGACGTGGTGGCCCTGCGGCCGGTCGTGCTGGCGCCTGACGGGCGGTCCGGGATCACCGGAACGGCCGGTCTGGGCGTGCGCCCGGGTCGGTCTGACCCTGGAGGGAGGCGATGCCGGGTGCGGCGCCACCACCGTTGGCCAGCACCGCAGGACACGGCACCGGTCGATTCCCAAGTTATCGTTCAGGTCCACATGCTGCCCACTCTTCCCGCCATCTGGACAGGGTGAGATGCCGCCGGTGCCGGCCAAAGGGTCGCGGACCGACGTTGGCGGCCCTCAGCGGGCCAGGAAGTGCCAGCCGAGCCACCACCAGAAACCGAACAGGCCGATCCGGCCGACCGGCACCGGGCCCACCTCGTAGCGCATCACGTAGGCGCAGACGTCGGCCAGCGACGGGATCCGGGAGCCCGGGCGGCGGGCGGCCCACTCGACCGCGGCGAAGAGCACCAGGGCGGTGACGAAGCCGCCGATGGCGAGTGCCCGCATCATCGCCGCACCAGCCCCCAGAACGCGGCGAGCCAGGCGAACCAGGCCGCCGAGCGGACCAGTTCGTCCTCCAGCAACGGGTCGGCCAGCCGGGAGAAGGTGGGAAACTCGTCACCGGCGTGCAGGACGAAGGTGACGCCCTCGAAGACGCCGAACACGGCCACCGGGAGCAGCCACCAGACCGTGCCCATGCCGAGCCGGCGGGGCGCCGGCCGCCGGGACACCCGGGCACCCAGGCCCAGCCAGATCAACGCGCCCCCGGTGCCGAGCGTGTAGAGGTTCGCCGAGGCGGAGAACGAGGGCAGTTGCCCGCCGACGAGGGAGAGGCAGATCAGCACCGGCACGGAGACCACGGGACGGTCCCAGACCCGGGGCTCCGTGACGATGAGCTCGCGCGGGTGATCCATCCCGCAATTCTCCCCGCCCCGGCGGAGCGCGGGAAGACCAACACCCCCCGGAGCCGTCCCTGATCTACGCCTCGATCAACGCCTTGTCCAGCTCGGTGCGGATGCCGGCCACCACGTCCTCGGCGGTGCCGCGACCGGTGAAACCGGCCGCGAGCCGGTGGCCGCCGCCGCCGAGGGCGACCGCGACGTGGCTCACGTCCACCGCGCCCTTGCTGCGCATCGACACCGCCCACTCCATCGCGCGGACCTGCTTGACCACGCAGCTCACGTCGGCCTCGGCGGTGCACCGCACCGAGTCGATCAGCGCCTCCAGCACGTACGGTCGCTGGTCGTGCCGGGCCAGGTCGTCGAGCGTGGCGTACGTCCAGACGAGGCCGTGGCCACCGGCCGCCGCCGGCTCCAGGCGGGCCCGGCAGAGCACCTCGCCGAACAGCCGCACCGCGCCGAAGGGCCGGGTGTCGAAGACCCGACGGGAGATGTCACCGGGCCGGATGCCGGTGGCCAGCAACCGGGCCGCCAGCTCGTGCACGGCCGGCGTGGTCGCCTCGAACCGGAACGACCCGGTGTCGGTGGTCAGCGCGACGTAGAGGCATTCGGCGATCGCGGCGTCCAGGGTCGCCCCGAGCCGGGTCAGCAGTTCCTCGGCCACCACCGAGGTGGCCGCCGCCCGGGGGTCGACCAGGTTGATCCCGCCGAACCGGGTGTTGGAGGCGTGGTGGTCGAGCACCAGCGCGGCCCCGGCGGTCTCCAGCCGGTCGACCAGGCCGCCGAGCCGCGACTCGCTCGCCGCGTCGAAGCAGACGACCAACTCCGGTGCCGGGTCCGCGTCGACCTCCGGGACCAGCAGATCCAGCCCCGGCAGGGCACGGAACGGCTCGGGCACCTCCGGCGGGCCGGGGAAGGTCGCCTGCAACCGGCGTACGCCGAGCTGACGCAGCCCCAGCCCGAAGCCGAGCATGCTGCCCAGCGCGTCCCCGTCGGGGTTGACGTGGCAGATCAGCAGGACCCGGGCGTCGTCCGGCAGGCGACGCACCGCCGCGACGGCGGCGGCCCAGTCGGCCTCGGCCGGGCCGGGCCCGGCCACGGCCGGGCCGGTGTCGGCGGGCCCCGTCACGGCCGGTCCGCGCCGCGGGGGGTGTGCTCCTCGTCGGCCCCCTCGTCGGCGGAATCCCCGTCCTCGTCCTCCTCGTCCACCCGGTACGGCTGGGCCTCGCCCGCGTACCGGGCGCCCGCGGCGAGGCGCTGCACCTCGGCGTCGGCGGTGCGGGCCTGGACCAGCAGGTCGTCGATCTGCTTGACCTGGTCCTGCACGTTGTCGAGGACGAAGGTCAGCGACGGCGAGTGGCGCAGCCCGAGAGCCTTGCCGACCGTGCTGCGCAGCATCCCCTTGGCGCTCTCCAGCGCCGCCGCCGTGCTGGACTGCTCCGCCGTGTCGCCGAGGACGGTGTAGAAGACCGTCGCTTCGCGCAGGTCGGCGGTGATCCGGGCGTCTGTGATAGTGATCATGCCGAGCCGGGGGTCCTTGATCTGGCTCCGCACCACCGACGCGACCAGTTCGCGAACCCGCTCCGCGTGCCGGCGTACCTTGGCCGGATCCGTCATCTTGCCCACCTCCACGGCGTCCTGCTCCCGGTCGGTCCGGGGGCGCGGTACGCCGCCGGATCCGACCAGCCAACAATTCAGACACTACCTTCGCCGTCGGGTCGACCGCCGGGCACGGGCATCACCGACGGACGCCGGTCAGTCGTCGCCGCCGTACAGATGGCGACGCACCGACAGCAGCTCGACCTCGGGACGGCCCGCGACCAGGCGCTCGCACGAGTCGAGCACCTCGCGCACGTGCGCGCCCTCCGCGGCCACCACGGCCACGGCTATCTCCGCCCGACCGTGCAGGTCGAGCGCTCCCACCTCGGCGGCCGACACCTCGAAGCGGCGCAGCGCCGCCACGATCGGCCGTACATATGATCTCTTGGCTTTGAGCGACCGGGAGTCGCCCGGCAGCAGCAGGTCGAAGACCGCGGTTCCGGTGAACATCGCCCCGGACGATACCCGCAGTGGCCCCCACATGATCAAGGGGTTTACGCCGTTGCCGGCGTAAACCCCTTGATCACTATGTCGAACGGGTCAGCCGCGCGGCTTCTCCCGCATCTCGAAGGTCTCGATGATGTCGCCGACCTGGACGTTGTTGTACCCGGCCAGGGTCAGACCACACTCGAAGCCCTCGCGGACCTCCGTCGCGTCATCCTTGAACCGCTTGAGCGAGCTGATGGTGAGGCTGTCCGCCACCACCTGCCCGTCCCGAAGCAGCCGCGCCTTGGCGTTGCGGCGCAGGATCCCGGAGCGGACGATACAGCCGGAGATGTTGCCGACCTTGGACGAGCGGAAGACGTCGCGGATCTCCGCGCTGCCCAGCTCGACCTCTTCGTACTCCGGCTTGAGCAGCCCCTTGAGCGCGGCGTCGATCTCCTCGATGGCCTGGTAGATGACCGTGTAGTACCGGATCTCCACGCCCTCGCGGTCGGCGATCTCGCGGACCTTGTTGGCGGCCCGCACGTTGAAGCCGATGATCGTGACCGCCTCGGACGAGGCGCTCGCGAGCATGACGTCGCTCTCGGTGATCGCACCCACGCCCCGGTGGATGATCCTGAGCTGGACCTCCTCCGGGATGTCCAGGTTGAACAGGGCGTCCTCGAGGGCCTCCACGGAACCGGAGACATCGCCCTTGAGCACCAGGTTGAGCGAGGTCTTCTCGCCCTCCTTGAGCTGCTCCATGAGCGTCTCGAGGGTGGCCCGGCCACGGGAGTTGGCGAAGGACGCCGCCCGCCGCCGCGCCTGCCGCTGCTCGGCGATCTGACGCACCGTGCGGTCGTCCGCCGCGGCGAGGAAGGTGTCGCCCGCCCCGGGGACCGCGGTGAGACCGAGCACCAGCACCGGACGGGCCGGACCCGCCTCGGCGACCTGGTTGCCGTTCTCGTCGAGCATCGCCCGGACCCGGCCGTGCGCCCCGCCGGCGACGATGGAGTCGCCCGCCCGCAGGGTGCCCTTCTGCACCAGCACCGTCGCCACCGCACCGCGGCCCTTGTCCAGGTGCGCCTCAATGGCCACACCCTGCGCCGGCCCGTCGATCGGAGCGGTCAGCTCCAGCGACGCGTCGGCGGTGAGCAGGACGGCCTCGAGGAGCTCCTCGATGCCGATGCCCGGCTTCGCGGCCACGTTGACGAACATCGTCTCGCCGCCGTACTCCTCGGCGACCAGTCCGTACTCGGTCAGCTGCTGGCGGACCTTGTCCGGGTTGGCGTCCGGCTTGTCGATCTTGTTGACCGCGACCACGATCGGCACGTCCGCCGCCTTGGCGTGGTTCAACGCCTCGATCGTCTGCGGCATCACGCCGTCGTCGGCCGCGACCACCAGCACCACGATGTCGGTGACCTGGGCACCACGGGCACGCATGGCGGTGAACGCCTCGTGGCCCGGGGTGTCGATGAAGGTCACCGCCCGGTCCACGCCCTCGTGCGGGACGTGCACCTGGTAGGCGCCGATGTGCTGGGTGATGCCACCCGCCTCGCCGGCCACGACGTTCGCCTTGCGGATCGCGTCGAGCAGCTTGGTCTTACCGTGGTCGACGTGGCCCATGACGGTCACGACCGGCGCACGGCTGACCAGGCGGTCCTCCGCGACCTCGGCGTCGAGGTCGATGTTGAACTGCGCGAGCAGCTCGCGGTCCTCGTCCTCCGGGCTGACGATCTGCACGTCGAAGCCGAGGTGCTCACCCAGCAGCAGCAGGGTCTCGTCGGAGCACGACTGGGTCGCCGTGACCATCTCGCCCAGGTTGAACATCTCCTGGACCAGCGAACCCGGGTTGGCGTTGATCCTGTCGGCGAAGTCCGACAGCGAGGCGCCACGGGAGAGCCTGACGACCTGACCCTGACCCCGGGGGGCACCCGAGCTCATGGTCGGGGCCGACAGGTTGTCGAACTCCTGTCTGCGCTGCTTCTTGGACTTGCGGCCACGGGTCGGCCTACCGCCCGGACGCCCGAAGGCACCCGCGGCACCGCCGCCACGGCCACGACCGCCGCCACCCGGACGACCGCCGCCACCGGCCGGTGCACCCGGGCGGAAACCGCCGCCGGGAGCACCGCCGCCGCCACCGGGACCGCCACGGTAGCCACCGCCACCGGCACCGGCACCGCCGCCACCGGGACCGCCGCGGAAGCCACCGCCGCCGCCACCGCCGCCGGGACCGCCGCGGAAGCCACCGCCGCCGGCACCGCCGCCGGGACGACCCGCGCCACCGCCGCCACCGGGACGACCCGCGCCGGGGCCGCCACCTGGACGACCGGGGCGCTGGCTCGGCATGGAGGCCGGGCTGGGCCGGGGCGGCATGGAGGCCGGACTCGGCCGGGGCGGCATCGACGCCGGGTTCGGGCGGGGACCGCCACCACCGGCGGCCGGGGGCCGCTGCTGACCGCCCTGGATACCGAACGGGTTGTTACCAGCGCTGCGCGCCGGCGGACGACCGCCCGGACGGGCACCCGGGCCCGGGGCCGGCGCACCGGGGCGACCGGCGGCCGGGGAGCCCGGCCGGGGCGGCATCGCACCCGGACCCGCACCCGGACCCGTGTTCGGGCGCGGGCCGGGACGGGGACCACCCTCGGTGGGTGGCTCCCGACGGACGTTCTCTCGCTGCTGCTGCCGGGCGGCCTGGGCGGCCTTGACCGCGGCCTCCTGCTCGGCCTTCAGCGCGGCGGCACGCGCCTCGGCGGCCGCCACCTCGATGTCGTGGGCACTCGCCGGCTTGGCGACCGGGGCCACCGGCTGCGACAGGCCGGGAACTGGTCCCTTGGGCTTCGGGCCGGGGGTCGGCGGACCGGGCCGCCGCGGCGGCATCGGCTTCGCCGCGACCCGGGGGGCACCCGGGGACGGAGACGGGGACGGAGTCGGGGTCGGCGTCGCACTCGGGGCGGCCGCCGGAGGGGCGGACGGCGCCGGCGAACCGGCGGAGGCGACGAATGCGTTACGCAGCCGCCGGGCGACGGGCGCCTCGACGGTGCTGGACGCGGACTTCACGAACTCGCCCATTTCCTTCAACTTGGCGAGAACGGTCTTGCTTTCGACCCCGAGCTCCTTAGCAAGCTCGTGTACGCGGGCCTTACCTGCCACTGCACTCCTCACTCCGAGGTCGTGCGGGCAGCACCCGCAGCAACCTCACTCGTGCACTTGAAGCCTGGTCATTTCAGGGACTTCATCGTGTGCTCATGTCGGTCGTCCTACCTTGCTAGCGACCCTCGCCCGGTCGGGATGACCTGACGTAGTGGTTGGCGCATCGAGATGCTCGGCCAGCTCACCGTGATCGACGACCCCGGTGACCCGCAGCGCACGCCCGAAGGCACGCCGCCGCACCGCCAGCGCGAAGCAGGCCGGATCTGGGTGCATGTTCGCTCCCCGACCCGGCAGCCTGCGAGCCGGATCGGGGCGGAGGCTGTGACCAGCCTCGTTGCCGACCGCGACCATTCGCAGCAATTCGTTGGCCGGCGCACGTCGCCGGCAACCCACACAGGTGCGCTCCGGCAGCGCGTGTCGTACCACCGGAAGAAGTCTACCCCTAGCTGCCCGAGATCGCTCCGCCCGGCTCCCTGACGTGATCAGCCCCGCCCCGCGCGGACGTGGTGGCCTGCTCCGCATCCGACCGGATGTCGATTCGCCAACCGGTCATCCGGGCAGCCAGCCGGGCGTTCTGCCCCTCCCGGCCGATCGCCAGCGAGAGCTGGAAGTCCGGCACCGTCACCCGGGCGGTGCGGGTGGCCAGGTCGACCACCTCGACCCGCAGCGCCTTGGCCGGCGACAGCGCGTTGCCGACGAAGGTGGCCGGGTCGTCCGACCAGTCGATGATGTCGATCTTCTCACCGTGCAGCTCGCTCATCACCGCGCGGACGCGCTGGCCCATCGGGCCGATGCAGGCGCCCTTGGCGTTCACGCCCGGTGTGGTGGAACGCACCGCGATCTTCGTGCGGTAGCCGGCCTCGCGGGCGATGGCGCCGATCTCCACGGTGCCGTCGGCGATCTCCGGGACCTCCAGCGCGAACAGCTTCTTCACCAGCGCCGGGTGGGACCGGGAGAGGGTGATCTGCGGGCCGCGCATCCCCTTGGCGACGTGCACCACGACGCAGCGGATCCGCTCGCCGTGCGTGTACCGCTCGCCGGGGACCTGCTCGGACTGCGGCAGCACGCCCTCCAGCTTGCCGAGGTCGACGCTGACGATGCCCTTCTCGGACCGCGCCTCGTGCGCCTGCACCACGCCGGTGACCAGGTCACCGTCGCGGCCGACGTACTCGCCGAAGTGCACCTCGTCGGTGGCCTCCCGCAACCGCTGGAGGATCACCTGCTTGGCGGTCATGGCCGCGATCCGGCCGAAGTCGTGCGGGGTGTCGTCCCACTCCCGCACCACGCTGCCGTCCTCGTCCACCTCCTGGGCGTAGACCAGGGCACCGCCGGACTTCCGGTCGATCTCCACCCGGGCGTGCGATTCGGCCCCGTCGGTGTGCCGGTAGGCGGTCAGCAGCGCGGTCTCGATCGCCGCGAGGATCGTGTCGAACGGGATCTCCCGCTCGCGCTCGAGTGCGCGCAGCGCCGCGAGGTCGATGTTCACCTCTCCTCGTCCTCCACATCATCTTCGTCGTCGATGTCGTCAATGTCCTCGTTGTCGCCGAGCTCGTCGTCGCCCACCTCGTCGAGGCGGTTGAACTCGACCTGAACCCGGCCGGGGCCGAGCTCGGCGTGGCGGAACTCCGCACGGCCCGAATCGGTCTCCAGCACCACGCGCTCGTCGTCGGCCTCGATTACCCGGCCGGTGACCTGGCGGTCGCCGCCGGACTGCTCGGGCAGCGCGCCCCGGGCGGTCACCTTCACCAGTCGGCCGACGTTACGCCGCCAGTGCCGGGGCAGGGTGAGCGGGCGGTCCACCCCGGGGGAGCTGACCTCCAGCTGGTACTCGCCGGCCAGGATGTCGCCACCGGCCTCCTCGGCCGCGTCGAGCGCGGCGGAGACGGCCCGGGAGACGTCCGCCACCGCGTCCAGGCTGATCCCGCCGTCGGCGTCCACGATCACCCGCACCACGTGCCGACGGCCGGCCGGGGAGACGGAGAGGTCCTCCAGGTCGCACCCGGCCTCGTTGACGACCGGCTCGATCACCGCGCGCAACCGGGCTCGCCGAGCCGCGAGGTCGCCCCGGGGAGGGCTGCCGACGCGGTCACCGCTCCGGGGGCCGTCGGCGCGCCGGGGTCTCCCCGTCGGCCCCGTCGACCTGGTGGCACGGCCACGCTGCGTCATCTGGCGCACCCTCTCGTGATCGACGGCGCCCCGGTCGGGCACCATGCCGGCGCACCACCGGAGCGGAGCGCCGGTGGTGCGCAGAGCGTAACGCGCCCACCGCGCGGCGGGCCGGGCGGCGCACCGACGCCGGTCGCCCACGTCCGTGCTCGAATGGTGTTGACTTGCCCGGTGGCGAAGGGCAGAACGACATGGCACGACCCGGCACAGGGACATTCCCGGCGAAAGCTGCTGCGGGTCGGCGCGCTGCTGACACTCGGTGGTGCCACCGCACCGCTGACCGGCTGTGATCTTTTCGACGGCGACGAGCCGGACCCGGCTCCCGACCCGCTCGAACCCCTCGCCGCCGAGGCGCGCGAGCTGGCCGCCCAGCACCGCGCCGCGCTGGCCGCCGACCCCGACCTGGCCAAGAGGCTCACCCCGATCGCCGAGGCCCACGAGGCACACGCGGCCGAACTGGCGAAGCTGTTCGGCCGCCCGGCGTCCGCGTCCCCGGGCACGCCGTCGGCCGGGGCCAGCGCCGGCGGCGACCGGACGGCCACGCTGACCGACCTGCGTCAGGCGGAGCAGCGCGGGCGCGAGTCGGCCGCGAAGCTCTGCGCCGGGGCGCCGGCCGAGCGGGCGGCGCTGCTCGGCTCGATCGCCGCCGCCCGGGCCACCCACGTGGAGGCGCTGAAGTGATCCGTCGACAGACACCGTCCGGGCCGGCCCAGGCGCTGGCCGACGCGCTCGCCGCCGAGTACGCCGCGGTCTACGCGTACGCGCCGATCGGGGTCCGGCTCACCGACGCCGCCCGCACGGCCGCCCGCCGGGCCGAGGGGGCGCACCGGGCCCGGCGCGACGCGCTGGTGCTCCAGCTCAGCGCGGCCGGCGACCCGGTCCCCGCCGACAAGGCCGGGTACGCGCTGCCCTTCCCGGTCACCGACGCGGCCAGCGCGCTGCGGCTGGCGGTCGAGGTGGAGGAGCGCACCGCCGCGTTCTGGCGGGCGGCGCTGCCGCACACCACCGGCGCGGACCGCAATCGGGCCCTCGCGGCGCTGACCGACTGCGCGGTGCGGGCCACCCGCTGGCGGCGCACCGCGGGGGTGACTCCGGTCACCGTCGCGTTCCCCGGTCGGCCCGACTGACCGGCCCCGGAGCGGTTTGCCGCCCGCCGGACAGCCGCCGCCCGCCGCCCCCGGTTGCGGGTGGCATACCAGGTATGCATACTCCGGACCATGTCCATCCGTCACGGCCTGCTCGCGCTGCTCGAACGCGGCCAGATGTACGGCTACCAGCTCCGGGCCGCGTTCGAGGAGTCGACCGGCTCGACGTGGCCGCTGAACATCGGGCAGGTCTACACCACCCTGTCCCGGCTGGAACGGGACGGGCTGGTGCGCCCGCTGCCGGAGCACGAGGGCGGGCAGCGGCCGTACGAGATCACCGACGCCGGGCGGGCGGACCTGGCGCTGTGGTTCGCGACCCCGCTCAGCCGGACCGACCGCCCCCGCGACGAGCTGGCCATCAAGCTGGCCCTCGCGCTGACCACCCCGGGCGTGGACGTGCGATCGGTGGTGCAGACCCAACGCACCGCCACCATGCGGACCTTGCAGGAGTTGACCCGGTTGAAGTACGCCAGCGACCGCCCCGAGGACCTGCCCTGGCGGCTGGTGCTGGACGCGATGGTGTTCCAGGCCGAGGCGGAGGTCCGCTGGCTGGACCACTGCGAGACGAGCCTCGTGCGGTACCGGCCGGCACCGCGGCCCGACGGCCGGGCGGGGGAGGTCGGTCGGCCGACGGACGCGGCTGGTCGGGACGGCGAGGAGGCACGGCGGTGAGCGGACCGGACGACGCGCCGGGGACCGGCCCCACCGCGCCCGGAGCGGCGGTGCTCGACCTGCGCGACGTCCACCGCACCCACGGCAGCGGCGAGGCCACCGTGCACGCCCTGCGCGGGGTCAGCCTCACCGTCGGCCCCGGCGAGTTGGTCGCGGTGATGGGGCCCTCCGGCTCCGGCAAGTCCACCCTGCTCGCCCTGGCCGGCGGGCTCGACGGGCCGACCGCGGGCGAGGTCGTCGTCGAGGGGCAGCCGCTGGGCGCGCTCGACCGCCGCGCGCTGGCCCGGGTGCGCCGCCGGCGGATCGGCTACATCTTCCAGAACCTCAACCTGCTGGGCAGCCTCACCGCCGCCGAGAACGTCGCGCTCCCCCTCGAACTGGACGGCGTCGGCGTACGCCAGGCGCGGCGGGCTGCCCGGGTCGCGCTCGACGAGGTGGGGCTGACCGAGCTGGGCGGACGCTTCCCGGACCAGTTGTCCGGCGGGCAGCAGCAGCGGGTGGCCATCGCCCGGGCCCTGGTCGGCGAGCGGCGGCTCGTCCTCGCCGACGAGCCGACCGGCGCGCTCGACTCGCAGACCGGCGAGGCGGTGCTGCGCCTGCTGCGCCGCCGGGTCGACGCGGGCGCCGCCGCCGTGCTGGTCACCCACGAGGCCCGACACGCCGCCTGGGCCGACCGGGTGGTGTTCCTGCGCGACGGGGTCATGGTGGACTCGACGGCGCCGCTGGGCGGCGTCGAGCAACTCCTGGCCGGCAGCGGTCGGTGAGCCCGAAGCGGGCGACCATCGTCCCGTCGCGGCGGGACCGACGCCCGGCCGACGTGCCACCGCCGGCCCCGGCGGGCGGGATCGACGGCGGTCCCCGGCAGCGGCGGATCGTGGCGGCGCTGCGCTCCTGGCGGGCCGCGTTGCGCATCGCGCGGCGGGAGGCCGGGCGGGCCCGGGGTCGCACCGCGCTGGTGCTCGCGATGATCACCCTGCCCGTGCTGGCGCTGGCCTTCGCCGCCGTCAGCTACGACATGTCCCAGCTGACCCGGGCCGAGCGGATCGACCGTCAGCTCGGCACCGCCGACGCGGAGCTGCACTGGCTGGCGGACGGCCCGCTGGTGCAGGACGCCTGGGGCGACAACGGCTATCCCCGCGAGGGCGTCCGGCACCGGAATCGGCCGGTCACCGCCGCCGAGCTGACCGCCCAGCTCCCGGCCGGCAGCCGGGTCCGCGAGGTGCGGTGGTGGGTGACGTTCGAGGCGCGCGTCGGCAACCGGCGCGTGCCGTTCGACGGCCGGCAGCTCGACCTCAGCGACCCGCTGCTGCGCGGGCAGGCCCGGCAGCTCGCCGGCCGCCCGCCGACGGCCGCCGACGAGATCGGGCTGAACCGGGCGGCGCTGCGCCGGCTGCACGTCCGGCCCGGCGACCGGGTCACCCCGGCCGACGGCTCGGGCGACCGGACCGTGGTCGGGGTGGTGGAGTTCCCCGACAGCCTGGGCCCCATGGTGACCCTGCCACCGACGGCCCCCATGCCGGTCGAGTCGCAGGGCGAGACGAGGTGGCTCGCCGACCTGCCGGACGGCGTCGACCCCGGCCTGACCGACCGGCTCAACGCGCGCGGGATCACGGTGGTCGCCCGCACCCCGGCGCCCCACCCCGGCGTCGACGCCGGGATGCTCAACGCTTCGGTGAGCGCCGAGGACGCCAGCAACGCGGTGCTGATCGGCGGCCTCGGCCTGCTGGAGGTCGTGCTCCTGGTGGGGCCGGCGTTCGCCGTCGGGGTGCGCCGCCGGCGCCGGGATCTCGCCCTGGTCGCCGTGGCCGGCGGGGACGCCGCCCACCTGCGCCGCATCGTGCTGGCCGACGGGGTGGTGCTGGGCTGTGCCGGGGCCGCCGCCGGGCTGGCGCTGGGTGTCGTCGCCGCGATCGCCGCCCGGCCCCTGACGGAGGAGTACGTCTTCCAGGAGCGCTTCGGGGCGTACCGGATCTTTCCGGCCGCGCTGGCGGCGATCGCCGTGGTCGCGGTGCTGGCCGGGGTGCTCGCGGCGCTGGCGCCGGCCTGGACCGCCGCCCGCCAGGACGTGGTGGCCGGGCTGGCGGGCCGGCGCACCTCGCCCCCGCACCGGCGGCGCTGGCCGCTGCTCGGGGCGGCGCTGACCGCCGGCGGCGCGGCGGTGGCCGCGCTGGGCGCCGCCCGCAGCGTCACGCCGGTGCTCTTCGCCGGCCTGGTCCTCGGCGAGCTGGGGCTGGTTTTCGTCACCCCGACGCTGGTCGGGGTGCTCGCCCGGGCCGGCAGGTGGCTGCCGCTGGCCCCCCGGGTCGCGTTGCGGGACGCGAGCCGCAACCGCGCCTCGGCCGCCCCGGCCATCTCGGCGGTGATGGCCGCGGTCGCCGGCAGCGTCGCCCTCGGCGTTTACGTGGCCAGCGACGACGCGCGGACGACGGTAACCTACCGGCCGGGCATGCCGTACGGCCACGTCCTGGTCGTCGGCTCCGATTCCGCGACCGGGCCGCTGCCGCCGGTGGCCCGGATCGCCGAGGTGGCGTCCGCCGAGCTGCCGCCCAGCGCGGTGACCCGGATCGACGCCCCGGCCTGCTCCGCGCCCGCCACCCCCGCCACCACCCCCACCGTCGAAGACTGGTGCGAGGTCCAGGCGGAGCTGCCACCCGGACAGACCTGCCCGTACGAGGCGGGGCAGGTCCGGGACGCCGCCGTCCGGCTGCGCGTCCGAGCCGACCCACGCTGCGTCGAATGGTTGTCGGGCGGGTACAGCAGCTACTCGGTGTCGTCGGTGGTGGACGACGGCGACGCGTTGGCCGCGCTCACCGGCGCCGCCCCGCAGGAGATCGCCGCCGCCCGCCGGGTGCTGCGGGCCGGCGGCGCAGTGGTGACCGACCCGCGCTACGTCCTCGACGGCCGGGTCACCCTGGCGGCGACGCGGACACGCAACGAACCGGAGTCGACGAGGACCGTCCGGGCCACCGTGCCCGCGTACGTGCTGCGCGGCGAGACCGGGTTGAACCAGCTCGTCCTGTCCCACGCCGCCGCCGCCCGGGTCGGGCTCGCCGCGTACCAGTTCGGCTATGTCCTGGCCACCGACGCGGTGCCGACCCCCGACCAGCAGGACCGCTTCGACGCCGAGCTGCGACGCCTCGCCCCGCTGCGGGTGGTCGTCGAGCGCGGACGTCCGGACACCGACCAGCGGCCGATCCTGCTGCTGCTGGCCATCGTCTCCGGCCTGATCACCGTCGGTGCGGCGGCCGTCGCCACCGGCCTCGCCGCGGCCGAGGGACGGGCCGACCTGTCCACCCTGGCGGCCGTGGGCGCCAGCCCCCGGGTACGCCGGGTGCTGTCGCTCTGCCAGGCCGGGGTGATCGCCGGGCTCGGCTCGGCCCTGGGCATCGCGGCCGGGCTGGGCACCGCCGTGATCATCCTGGCCGCCACGAACCGCCGGTACGCCGAGGCCTGGCCGCTGGAGGAGCCGTACCCGGTCGTGGTGCCCTGGCTCACCCTGGGGGTGCTGGTGGTGGTGCCGCTGGTGGCGATGCTCGGCGCGGGCCTGTTCACCCGGTCCCGGCTGGCCGTCGAGCGCCGCCTCGACTGACGCCCGGGACGGCGTCCGGACTGCCGGCCGGGACGTTCCCACACCCGCCTCCGGCCTCGGGGTGCCGCCCCCGGGCCGGGGGCGGCAGACTGGTCGCGTGTCCGCTCTCGGAACCCTCACCCGTCGCTTCGGCCGCCACCGCTGGTTCGGCGCGGCGGCCCGGCTGCTCGTCCCCGCCGACCGGGTGGTCGGCCGGCTCACCCGGGGCCGGGTGGTCGCGCTCGGCCTGATCCCCTCACTCGTCATCACCACCACCGGCCGCCGCTCCGGCCTGCCGCGCAGCAACCCCCTGCTGTACGTCCCGGACGGCGACGCCTACGTGGTGATCGGCTCCAACTGGGGGCAGCGGCACCAGCCCGGCTGGGCGATGAACCTGCTCACGCACCCCGAGGCGGAGGTGGACGTCAAGGGCCGGCGGGTAGCGGTCCGGGCCGAGGCGGCCACCGGCGCGGAACGAGACCGGCTCTGGACGCTGCTGGTCGCCGAGTGGCCGGCGTACCGGACGTACGTCGAGCGGGCCGGCGGGCGGGAGATCCGCATCTTCCGGCTGGTGCCGGCCGGGCGCGGCGGTCCGGGCGGCGTCGGCGACCGGTGACTAGGGTGGAGCCGGCGTCGCGGCGGCCCTCCCGGTGGCCGGTCCGGCGGGCAGTCGGCGAGGCAGAGGTGGTTCGTGGACCCGTACCAGGACGATCCCCGGTGGTCGGTGGCGGAGCGGGTCGCGGACGCGGCGAGGCGGCGCTTCCCGGCCGATGTCCTCGCGGTCGCGGTGCACGGCCCGCTGGCCCACGGTGACGACGACGGCGGCGGGGACGGCGAGGTCGGGCTGCTGATCGCCACGTACCGGGCCGGCGTGGGCCCGGCCCCGGCGACCCGGCGGGTGGACGGCGTCCTGGTCGATCTGAGCGTCGCCGCCGCCGAGGAGCATCTCCGCCGGGCTCGGGCGATCACCGCGCTGTGGCCGCTCACCGCGGACCGGTACGTCACCACCCGGCCGGTGCACGACCCGACCGGCTGGCTGCCGGCACTGCGCGACGAGCACCTGGCCCGGCTGGCCCGGGCCCGGCCGGCGGAGTTCACCGATCCCGCCCGGCAGGCGTGGTACCGGGGCTGCGCCGCGCACTCCCGGGCCGCCCGGCTCGCCGGGTGGTACGAGACGGACCAGGCGCTGCTGATGCTCGGCGAGGCCCGGCTGGCCGCGGCCACGGTGAACGGGCTGCTCAGCCGCACCTACTTCCGCGACCCGGGGGATGCGGTCCGGCGTACCGGCCTGGCCGGGGCGGACATGATTGAGGTCGGCGCGGTGCTGGCCCGGCAGGCCGAGGAGCTGACCGCCCGGGGCCGGCCCGTCGACGGCACCATCGACGACCTGTTCGCCGGCTGACCCGCGCCCTCGGGCCGCCTGCGCGGGTGGGAGCGGCCTACAGGCCGCCCTGGACGCCGATCATGGTGCCGATCAGGTACGTCGCGCCGGCCGCCGCCGCGCCGAGCAGGAGCTGCCGCAGGCCGCTGGACCACCAGGGGCGCCTGGTGAACCGGGCCACGACCGCCCCGGCCACGAACAGCCCGACCCCGCCGACGGCCAGCGCCAACCACAGGCTGGTCGCGCCGAACAGGTACGTCAGCAGCGGGACCAGTGCCCCGACCGAGAAGAACAGGAACGACGAGATCGCCGCCGTCCACGGGCTCGGCTGTTCGTCCGGGTCGACGCCCAACTCCTCCCGGACGTGCACCCGCAGCGCCTCCTCCGGGTTGCGCCGCACCGCCTCGGCGACCTGGGTGGCCAGGTCGCGGGACAGGCCCCGGGCCACCCACGCGTCGGCCAGCTCGCGGGCCTCCGCCTCCGGGTGCCGTTCCAGCTCCCGGCGTTCCTTGGCCACCTCGGCCGCCACCTGCTCGTTGGCCGACCGGACGCTGGTGTACTCGCCGAGGCCCATCGAGATGGCCCCGGCGACCAGGCCGGCCGCACCGGTGAGCACGATGCTGCGCGGCGACACCCCGCCGCCGCCGACGCCCGCGATCAGGGCGATGTTGGTGACCAGGCCGTCCATCGCGCCGAAGACGGCCGGCCGCAGCCAGCCGCCGGACACGTCCGCGTGGTGCGCCTCGCGCAGGGCCGCGGGGGTATCGGTCACGGCAGGGTCAGGATTTCGTGGCCGTCCTCCGTCACGAGGATGGTGTGCTCGAACTGGGCCGTCCACCTGCGGTCCTTGGTGACCACCGTCCAGCCGTCGTCCCACATGTCGTACTGGTAGGTGCCGAGGGTGATCATCGGCTCGATGGTGAAGGTCATCCCCGGCTCCATCACGTCCGTGGGGCGGGGGCTGTCGTAGTGCGGCACGTAGAGCCCGCTGTGGAAGGACTCGCCGATGCCGTGGCCGGTGAAGTCGCGGACCACGCCGTAGCCGAACCGCTTGGCGTACGACTCGATGACCCGGCCGATCACGTTGATCTGCCGGCCCGGGACGACCGCCTTGATCCCCCGCATCATCGCCTCGTGGGTCCGCTCGACCAGCAGCCGGGCCTCCTCGCTGACCTCCCCCACGCAGAAGGTCGCGTCGGTGTCGCCGTGCACCCCGTCGAGGTACGCGGTGACGTCGACGTTGATGATGTCGCCGTCGGCCAGGACCGTCGAGTCCGGGATGCCGTGGCAGATCACCTCGTTGAGGCTGGTGCAGCAGGACTTCGGGAAGCCCTTGTAGCCGAGCGTCGACGGGTAGGCCCCGTGGTCGCAGAGGAAGTCGTGCACCACCCGGTCGATCTCGTCGGTGGTGACGCCGGGTTTGCAGTGCTCCCCGGCGAGCTGGGTGGCCTGGGCGGCGAGCCGGCCGGCGACCCGCATTTTCTCGATGGTCTCCGGGGTCTGCACGTGCGAGCCGCGCCACTCCTGGGGACGCTTCTTGCCCACGTACTCCGGTCGGACGATGTGACCCGGCACCGGTCGCATCGGGGAGAGAGTGCCGGGGGTCAGCGGCGCACGGACGGTCATGGCGCAAGCCTATCGCCGGCCCGACTCGCGGCCCGTCGGCGCGGTGCCCGGCGGCGGCGGTGACCTCCACCACGGCGCCGACCGGGTGGTTGTTGCCGGGCAACTTCCGCTGTGCCATCGTGTTCTGCGTGGATCAAGGGGGAGCGGCGCCCGTCTTCGCCGCCCGGGTGGAGACCGACGGCGACCACGTCCGCGTGGTGGTCTCCGGCGAGGTGGACATGGCCACGGCCGACACGATGCTCCAGACCGTCCTGCGTGAGCCGGCCGGGCGGGTCACCCTCGACCTGCGGGCGGTCACCTTCTTCGACTCCGCCGCGATCCACGCCGCGGTCCAGCTCTCCCAGCGGTACCCGGACGCGCTGACCGTGCTGCCGTCCCGTCAGGTCCGGCGGGTGCTGGAGATCTCCGGCCTGGCCGACCAGTCCTGGGTCGCGCCGGCCTGAGCTCCACGAGCCGCCCCGCCCGACGGGCCGGGGGCGATCAGTCCTTGAGCCGCCGGCGCAGCGTCACCTCGGTCCCCGCGGGTGTCCGGCGCACCGTCAGGTCGCCCAGCGCCTTGATCAGCTCCAGCCCCCGGCCACGGAAGCCCGCCCCGGTCGACTCCCGCCACTGCCCGCTGTCCAGGATGGTGGCCACCACGGTGCGGTCGGCGATCGTCACCTCCACGCCGATGGTCGGCTCGGCCGGCTCGACCGGGTGCTCGATGGCGTTGGCGGCGGCCTCCGAGACCGCCACTGTCAGGTCGAACAGGTCGATCTCATCGACCCGGTGGGCGACGAGGAAGTCCTCCAGCCGACGACGCAGCACGCTGAGTCGGGTCGGGTCGGCCGGCAGCCGCAGCGCGAACCGGTTCAGCTCGGTCACCTCCAGCCCGAGGACCGCCACGTCGTCGCGGCGCGGCTGGGAGGCCACCCGCTCGACGACCACGTCGACCAGGTCGGCGACGTGCCCGACGTGCCGGGTGGCGTCGTCGCGCAACTGCCCGAGGGCGGCGTCGATGCCGAGCTGGCGGTCCTCGATCAGGCCGTCGGTGTAGAGCAGCAGCCGGGCCCCGGGGGCCAACTCGTCCTCGACCGTCCGGTACGACGCGGCGGGAATGGCGCCGACCGGTGGCCCGAGCGCGTGGTCGTGCAGGAATCCCACGTCGTCGCCCTGGATCAGCAGGGGGGACGGATGCCCGGCGCTGGCGTAGCGCAGCCGCCCGGTGCGGGGGGAGAACTGGAGGCAGACCACCGTCGCGAAGGAGGACTGCTCGGTCGAGCCGACCAGCCGGTTGAGCCGGGTCAGCGACTTGCCCGGGTCGTAGCCCTCCAGGACGTACGCCCGCAGCGCGTTGCGGAGCTGGCCCATCGCGGAGGCGGCCCGGACGCCCTTGCCGACCACGTCGCCGATGACCAGGACGAGTTCGTCGTCGTCGAGCTCGACGACGTCGTACCAGTCACCGCCGACCTCCACGTCGGCGCTGCCGGGCAGGTAGCGGCTGGCCAGCACCGCGCCGGGCAGCCGGGGCAGGGTGCTGGGCAGCAGGCTGTGCTGGAGGGTGGTGGCGATGCGGTGCTCGGCCTCGTAGAGCTGGGCGTTCTCCAGCCGTACGCCGATCAGCCGGGCGAGCTGGGTCAACGCGGCCTGGGCGGTGTCGGTGGTGTCCTCCCCGCGCCCCCAGACCCGCAGCTCGCCGAGCTGCTCCCCGGCGGTGCCGGTCAGCGGCAGCACGATGGACGGTTCGGCGGCGGTTGTGCCGCCGCCGTCGGCCTCGGAGCGGGCCCCGGTCGCGGTTACCACCACCCGGGCGGCCTCGGCGAGGCCGAGCGCGTGCCGGGCGGCCACCTGGAGCACCTCGGCGGTGGTGCGGGCGGTGTTCACCGCGACGGCGGCGTCGGCCAGCGCGCGCAGTCGCCGGATGATCTGCCCGCGTAGCTGGCCCAGCTCGACGTTCGCCCGGACCCGGGCGATCAGCTCCTCGCTGGAGAACGGCTTGGTCAGGTAGTCGTCCGCGCCGACCGACAGTCCGGCGACCGCCTCGGCCGAGCCGGCCCGGGCGGAGAGCAACACGATCGGCACATGCCGGGTACGCGGTTCCGCGCGCAGCGCGGTGACCAGGCCGAACCCGTCCAGCCGGGGCATCATCACGTCGGTCAGCACCAGATCGAACGGGGACTGCACGGCCTGGCGCAGCGCCTCGACGCCGTCCGGCACGGCCACCACCTCCCAGGACGGGGAGAGCAGCCGGGCGACGTGCTCGCGCAGGTCGGCGTTGTCGTCGGCGAGCAGGATGCGGCCGGCCGTCACCCGGTCGGCGGCCACGGCCGACGAGGTGACCGGGGCCGCATCGACCCACAACGCGCTCTCGGCGGCGAAGAGCCGGGCCTGCGCCAGCTCGGCAGGGGCGGAAGAGGCGGCCGGGACGTCGGTCGGGACCCGGTCGGCGGGCAGGTGGGCGGAGCCGAACGGGAGGGTCACGGTGAAAGTGCTGCCCGCGCCGACCCGGCTGCGGGCCTCGACCCGACCGCCGTGCATCTCCACCAGCTCGCGGACCAACGCGAGCCCGATCCCGGTGCCCTCGTGGGTGCGGGAGCGGACGCCGGGCACCCGGTGGAACCGGTCGAAGACATGCGACAGCTCCTCGGGGGGAATCCCGACGCCGGTGTCGGTGACCTCCAGCCGGGCCGCGCCGTCGACCGCCCGGATCCGGACCCGGACCTCACCGTAGAAGGTGAACTTCACCGCGTTGGCGACCAGGTTGAGGACGATCTTCTCCCACAGGTCCCGGTCGACGAAGACCGGCCCGGGCAGCGGCGGGCAGTCGACCGCCAGGCGCAGGCCGACGCGTTCGGCGGCCGAGCGGAAGGTGCTGGCCAGCCGGGAGGTGTAGTCGGCCAGGTCGGTGGGCTCGTAGTGGGCGGCCAGCCGGCCGGACTCCAGCCGGGAGAAGTCCAGCACCGTGTTGACCAGCTTGAGCAGGCGCAGCGCGTTGCGGTGCGTCATGGTGAGCTGGTCGGTGTAGGGCTCCGGCAGCGCCGGGTCGGCGAGCAGGTCCTCCAGGGGCCCCAGCACCAGGGTCAGCGGGGTGCGGAACTCGTGGCTGATGTTGGCGAAGAAGCTGGTCTTGGCCCGGTCCAGCGCGGCCAACTCGGCGGCCCGGGCCTGTTCCTGCTCGTACGCCCGCTGCCGGCCCACCGTGCGGGAGAGCTGGGCGGCGATCAGGTCGAAGAACGTGCGGTACTCGTCGGTGAACGGCAGCCGGGCGGACACCCCCACCACCAGGGCCCCCGCGGGCTCGTTGGTGGCGGTCAGCGGCAGCACCAGCGCCTGCCCGGCGACCCCCTCGGGCACCTCCGCGAGCAGGTCGGCGACGTCGACCGTGGCGGCGGGCCCACCGTCGGCGACCCGGCTCAGCACGGCCGCGGCGGTCCCGCCGAGCGGCGGCGCGGCGGTCCCGGTCCCACCCAGCGGCGGCGCGGCGACCGCCGCGGAGCCGCTGGAGCCGCTGCGCCCGGCGAGGGTGAGCCGGCCGGCGTCGTCGCGCAGATAGACCAGGCCGAACGGGACGTCGGCCCGGTACCGGTCCAGCACCCGGGCGGCGGCCGTCGCCAGCTCGCCGGACTGCTCCGCCTCGGCCAGGCCGACGCCCAGCTCCGCCAGGGCCCGCAGCCGGCGCTCGCCGAGCACCCGGCCGGTGGTTTCGCTCACGATGCAGAAGACCCCGCTGATGCCGCCGTCCGCGTCCCGGATCGGGTCGTAGGAGACGTCGAAGTAGACGTCCTCCAGGAAGCCGCGCCGGTCGAGCACGAAGGGGTGGTTCTCGCCCCGGTAGGGCTCGCCGGTCTCCCGGACCGAGGCGAGCAGCGGCCCGAGCACGTCCCAGGTCTCCACCCAGTGCTCCCGGGCGGGCTGGCCGATCGCGTGCGGGTGCTTGGCGCCGATTGTCGGCAGGTAGGCGTCGTTGTAGAAGGCGCGGTGCTCCGGCCCCCAGAACATCACGATCTGCGCCCGGGAGGAGAGCATCGTGGCGACCGCGTGGCACAGCGCCGCCGGCCAGCCGGCCGGGAAGCCGAGCGGACTGGTCGTCCAGTCGAACCCGCCCAGCCGCTCCCCCATCTCGCCGCCGGCGGCGAACGCGGCCGTGAGCAGCGGCGGGATCGTCTCATCGACGTTCCCGGCGGACGGGTGCAGCCCGTCCTCGCCCCCCTGGGCCGAGCTCATACAGCCTCCCGCATCGGCCGTTCCCCCCGACGACCGCACGATCGTCGTCCCCTGCCGACCACATGATCGCCGTCGTGCCCCGCCTTCTACCCAGACGGACCAGCAACGTAACGCATCCGCCCGGCGCGACGCTGGTAACCCGGGTCTCACCACACATCACCGCCGACCGCCTGCGGAAATCGGTACGGAGGGCAGCCACCGCCGGCCGGTGGAACACTGGGTGCGGCCGGCGTCAGGCGTCAGAAGACCGGGAGGCCGTCGATGCTCGCGGCGTTCTTCGTGGCCCGGTAGGTGACCAGGTCATCGGTGGTGCGCCGGGAGTGTGACCTGACTAACAGGTCCCGGTCACCCTGATAGTCCATCAGGGGCACCGCGTACCCGCAGGAGTCGCTGACCCGGTCGACGTCGACCGTGATCACCGCGCGGGCGGAGTGCAGGTCCGGCGGGTCGGGGAAATCGCCGAGCCGGTCGGCGAAGCCGGCGTCCTCCACCGTCACCGCCGTGCCCCGCCCGTGCAGCCGGACGATGTTGGGCGGGCCGGCGAAGGCGCAGAACATCAGCGTGATCCGGCCGTTCTGCCGCAGGTGGGCGATGGTCTCCGCGCCGCTGCCGTGGAAGTCGAGCCAGGCCACCCGGTGCGGGCCGAGGACGACGAAGGTGCCGCGCATCCCCTTCGGCGAGAGGTTGACGTGCCCCTCGGCGCCGGAGGGCGCGGTGGCCACGAAGAAGACGGACTGCTGCTCGATGAAGTCGCGCAGCCGACCGTCGATAGCCGGATAGACCTTCCCCATGCCGCCATCCTCGCACCACCTACCGAAAAGTGGGACGGCCCTCCCGTCAGTCGGAACGCGCAGCGGCCCGGACCAGGGCGGTCACCCCACCCCGGTCAGCGGCCGGGTCACAGCGGGGTGACGTACGCGCCGGTGATCCCGCCGTCGACGACGAACTGCGCGGCGGTCATGAACGACGAGTCGTCGCTGGCCAGGAAGGCCACCGCCGCGGCGATCTCCTCCGGCTGGCCGAACCGACCCATCGGTACGTGCACCAGCCGGCGGGCGGCCCGCTCCGGGTCGGCGGCGAACAGCTCCAGCAACAGCGGGGTAGCCACCGGGCCGGGGCACAGCGCGTTGACCCGGATGCCCTCCCGGGCGAACTGCACGCCCAGCTCCCGGGTCATCGCCAGCACCCCGCCCTTGCTCGCCGTGTACGCGATCTGCGAGGTGGCCGCCCCCATCAGCGCCACGAACGACGCGGTGTTGATGATCGACCCCTTGCCCTGCCTGCGCATGTGCGGGATGACGTGCTTGCAGCACAGGTAGACGCTGGTGGTGTTGACCCGCAGCACCCGCTCCCAGGCGTCCAGGCCGGTCTCCAGGATCGAGTCGTCCTCCGGCGGGGAGATGCCGGCGTTGTTGAACGCCACGTCCACCCGGCCGTGCCGGTCGACCACCCCGTCGAACAGCTCCCGCACCGCCGCCTCGTCGGCCACGTCGCAGGCGACGAACTCGCCGCCGACCTCCTCGGCGGCCCTCCCGCCCGCCGCCGCGTCGATGTCGACGCAGACCACCCGCGCCCCCTCGGCGGCGAACCGCCGCACCGTGGCCAACCCGATCCCGCTGCCCGCCCCGGTGACCACCGCGACGCGCCCTTCCAACCGACCCTGCACCTGCTCACTCCTCCGTGGCGATGAAGACGTTCTTGACGTCGGTGAAGGCGTGCAGCGCGTCCGGGCCCAGCTCGCGGCCGAGCCCGGAGCGCTTCATCCCACCGAACGGGGTCCAGTACCGCACCGAGGAGTGCGAGTTGACGCTCAGGTTGCCCGCCTCCACCGCCCGGGCCACCCGGATCGCCCGGCCCACGTCCCGGGTCCAGACCGAGCCGGACAGGCCGTACTCCGTGTCGTTGGCCAGCCGGACCGCGTCCGCCTCGTCGTCGAACGGGAGCACCGACACCACCGGGCCGAAGACCTCCTCCCGCCAGTGCCGGTCGGCCGGCGAGTCGGCGAGCAGCACCGTCGGGGCGTACCAGAAGCCGGGGCCCTCCGGGCAGGAGCCGGTGAACGCGACCTTCGCCCCGTCGACGTACCCGGCGACCCGGTCGCGCTGGCCGGCGGAGATCAGCGGGCCCATCTCGGCGGTGTCCAGCGCCGGGTCCTCCACCCGGAAGCTCTTGACCGCCGGCTCCAGCAGCTCCAGGAACCGGTCGTACACCGGGCGCTGGACCAGGATCCGGGACCGGGCGCAGCAGTCCTGGCCGGCGTTGTCGAAGACCGCGTACGGCGCGGTGGCCGCAGCCTTTTCCAGGTCGGCGTCGGCGAAGACCACGTTGGCGCTCTTGCCGCCCAGCTCCAGGGTCACCCGTTTCACCTGTTCGGCGCAGCCGGCCATGATCCGGGTGCCGACCTCGGTGGAGCCGGTGAAGCACACCTTGCGTACGGCCGGGTGGGTGACGAACCGCTCCCCCACCACCGACCCTTCGCCGGGCAGCACGGTGAACACGTCATCGGGCAGCCCGGCCTCGCGGCCCAGCTCGGCCAGGCGCAGCGCGGTCAGCGGGGTCAGCTCGGCCGGCTTGAGCAGCACCGTGTTGCCGGCGGCGAGCGCCGGGGCGAAGCCCCACGCGGCGATCGGCATCGGGAAGTTCCACGGCACGATCACCCCGACCACGCCCAGCGGCTCGTGGAAGGTGACGTCCAACCCGCCCGGCACGGGGATCTGCCGGCCGGTCAGCCGCTCGGGCGCGCCCGCGTAGTAGTCGAGCACGTCCCGGACGTTGCCCGCCTCCCACCGCGCGTTGCCGATGGTGTGCCCGGAGTTGCGCACCTCCAGCGAGGCCAACTCCTCCAGGTACGCGTCCACCAGCCCGGCGAACCGCCGCAACACCCGCGCCCGCTCGCCCGGCGCCACCTTCCGCCACCCCTCGAAGGCCCGAGCCGCCCGCCCAACGGCCACGTCGACCTCCGCGAGCGAGGTGGCCGCCACCTCCCCCACCACAATCCCGCTAGCGGGATTCACCACCTGCGTCATGCCCCACCCTCTCTCTCCGTCGGGGGCCAAAAGTGCAAGATCGCGGGGGTCAGAGGCGTTCGAAGCCACGGGTCAGTTCCCAGTCCGTGACTGCGGCGTCGAAGGCGGTCAGCTCCACGCGCGCCTGGTTGGCGTAGTGGGCGTGGACCTCGTCGCCGAAGACGGCTCTCGCGATCGTCGAGGACTCCCATAGGGACAGGGCGTCGCGCAGGGTGGCCGGCACCCGCTCGGCGGCCGGGTCGTCGTACGCGTTGCCGGTGCACTCCGCACCCAACTCCAGCTCGCGTTCGATGCCGTGCACCGCGCCGGCCACCAGCGCGGCGATCGCCAGGTACGGGTTGACGTCCGCGCCGGGCACCCGGTTCTCCACCCGCATCCCCTCGCCGTGGCCGACCAGCCGCAGCGCGCAGGTGCGGTTGTCGGTGCCCCAGCGCAGCGCGGTCGGAGCGAACGAGCCGGGCTGGTACCGCTTGTACGAGTTGATGTTCGGGGCGAACAGCAGGCTGAACTCGCGCATGGTGTCCAGCAGCCCGGCCAGCACCCGCTGCCCGGTGACGCTGAGGTGCGCCGGGCCCTCGCCGAGCATGGCGGAGCGGCCGTCGGCGTCGCGCAGCGAGAAGTGGATGTGGCAGGAGTTGCCCTCCCGCTCGTTCGGCTTGGCCATGAAGGTGATCGACATGCCCTCCTGGGCGGCGATCTCCTTCGCCCCGTTCTTGTAGATCACGTGATGGTCGGCGCAGGCCACCGCCTCGTCGTAGCGGAAGGCGATCTCGTGCTGGCCGAGGTTGCACTCGCCCTTGGCGCTCTCCGGGGTCAGGCCCGCGCCGGCCATCTCGGTGCGGATGCGGCGCAGCAGCGGCTCGACCCGGGAGGTGCCGAGGAGCGAGTAGTCCACGTTGTACTGGTTCGCCGGGGTCAGCTCGCGGTAGCCGCGCCGCCAGGCGTCCTCGTACGAGTCGCGGTAGAGGACGAACTCCAGCTCCGTGCCGGCGTACGCGGTCAGCCCGTGCGCGGCGAGCCGGTCGAGCTGGCGGCGCAGGATCTGCCGGGGCGAGGCGACCACCGGCCCGGACCCGTCCGGCCACGCCAGGTCGGCCAGGAGCATCGCCGTGCCCGGTTGCCACGGCACCCGGCGCAGCGTGTCCATGTCGGGCACCATGGCGAGGTCGCCGTAGCCGCGCTCCCAGCTCGACATCGCGTACCCGTCGACGGTGTTCATGTCGACGTCCACGGCGAGCAGGTAGTCGCAACCCTCGCTGCCGTTCTCCACCACCTGGTCGAGGAAGAACGGCGCGTGGAACCGCTTGCCCTGCAACCGGCCCTGCATGTCGACCAGCGCCAGCACCACCGTGTCGAGCTTGCCGGCGGCGACGGCGGCCCGTAACTCTTCGAGGGACAGGGGTGCTCTGCTCATGCGCGGGCCTCCATCACCAAGGTCTACTGCCTGACCGGATCACCGTCAATGCCCCGCCGCGACGCGCCGGCAAACACCGCGCGGTTCACCCGTCGCGGCTCCGGCCGTACACCAGGGCGGCGAGCAACCGGGTGAGTTGCTCGCGTTCCGGCGGGGTCAGGGGTGCGAGCACCTCGTCCTCCACGTCGGCGAGCAGCCCGTCCAGCTTGCGGAGCTGGCGGCGGCCCGGCCCGGTGAGGGTGACGACGTTGCGGCGGCGGTCGGCGGGATCGGGCGCGCGGTCCACCAGCCCCCGGTCGGTCAGCTCGTTGAGCACCGCGACCATGTCGCTGCGGTAGATGCCGGTGCGGCTGCTCAGCTCCGCCTGGCTCGCGGGGCCGGCCTCGTCCAGGGCGGCGAGCACCGCGTAGTGCCACTTGCGGGCGTCCACGCGGGCCAGTTCCTCGTTCACCCGACGGTCCGAGTGGATCGCCGCCAGGGACAGCAGCCGCGTCGGCAGGTTACGCAGCCGCGCGGGGGCGGCCGACCGGTCGGCGGCGCGCGTCGGCTCGGACCCGCTGTCGCTCATGCCACGAGCATACCCCTTGCGTTAGTCACACTAACGAATTAGCTTCGGCGGGCAGAACCGTTAGTGAGACGAACGATTGAGGGGCCCCGCCATGCCGGTGACGACCGTCCTGGACTCGACGATGTACCACGAGGAGGCCGGCAGCGGCCCGGCCTTCGTATTCCTGCACGGCAACCCCGGCTCGTCCCGGCTGTGGCGCAACGTGCTGCCCGCGCTCGACCTGCCCGCCCGGCTGCTCGCCCCCGACCTGATCGGAATGGGCCGCTCCGGCAAGCCTGACCTGCCGTACCGTTTCGCCGACCACGCCCGCTACCTCGACGCCTGGTTCGACCGACTGGGCCTGGACGAGGTGGTGCTCGTCGGCCACGACTGGGGCGGCTCGCTCGCCTTCGACCGGGCCGCCCGGCACCCCGACCGGGTGCGCGGCGTGGCCTTCCTGGAGACGATCGTGCGGCCGATGTCCTGGGCCGAGCTGGGCCAGGGGCCCCGGGCGCGCGCCGAGGCCATGCGCGGGCCGCAGGGCGAGGCCCTCGTGCTCGACAGCGACTTCTTCCTGGACTCGGCCTACACCGGCGGGGTGCTGCACCCGCTGACCGAGGCGGAGCTGGACGCCTACCGGGCGCCCTACCCGACCCGGGAGAGCCGCCGCCCGCTGCTGGAGTGGGCCCGCTCGCTGCCGCTCGACGGCGAGCCGGCCGACGTCGCCGAGCGGGTGGCCGGGTACGGGCACTGGCTGGCCACGAGCGACGTGCCGAAGCTGCTGCTCACCTTCGACTCCTCGCCCACCCTGCTCATCGGCCCGGAGCAGGCCGACTGGTGCGCGGCGCACCTGGCGGCCCTGGAGACGGAGCACTGCGGCCCGGCCGGCCACCACGCGCCCGAGGACCGGCCCGACGCCATCGCCGCAGCGATCGCCCGGTGGGCACGACGGCACACCCTGGCACGCTGACCACGCCCCGCCGGTCGGCGAGGACTGAGCCTTCCTCAACGCCTGCCGGTCACGCTGGGTCGCCGGACGGGGCCGGGAGGCGCTGTCGACGGGCTCGGGGCGGCGGTCAGCCACCGTAGCCCCGGCGGCTGGACATAGATCGAGCGGCGGGCCACGGCATCGCCCTTGGCGTCGATCTGGTATCCGTCCAGCCACAGCCACCCGTGGTAGGTGTGCCAGTCGTCGTGGACGCGGATGACCCGGAAGACGATGGGCCGGACGAACTGGACGCTGGCGGCACGGGTGACGTGCAGGAGATCCCCGCACTGCGGCTTCCTGGGCCCGGCCTCAGGCATCGCCGCTGCGCTGCTCGCCCTGCGCCGGCAGGACCATGTCGAGCCACCCCAGGTGCCGCAGCTCCATGTCCGGATCGGGCGGCAGGCCACGCCGCTTCCGCTCGTCAACCCCCAGGCGGTACCAGTCACCCAGGTACGCCACGAGTAGTTCCCCCCGGCCGGCGAACTCGACGAGACTCGCCAACTGGCGCTCGAAGCACGGCCACGGCCTGCCGCAGGTGAGACACGGGCCGCCGGCGTGCCTCGGCGGGTGGCGGCCCGTCACAGCTCCCGCGCCCCCGGCTCCAGCCGGACCGGCGGGTCGTCGATGATCGCCTGCACCCGGACCATGACGACGCGCTCCCGCCACGGCGTGCCGTCGGGACGCAGCTCCAGCCCTTCCAGCCGCACCCACCGCGACGCCAGGAAGTTCGCGTACCGGGGGACGTACGTGACCTTCAACCATAGGACGGTCTGCCCGATGCAGTAGTCGCACGGCTGAAGGGTCAGCACGTCGCCCGTGGCGACGAGCGGGTTCACTCCCGACCCCCGCCGATCCTCGGGAAGATCGGGGGCGGCACCAACGGCCCGATGGGGCCGGGAATGTACGGCGCGGGCTCGACAGGCCGATCCGGCTTCGGCTTCGTGTCCGGCTTCGGCTTCGGCTCCGGTCGGCGGGCCTGCTGCCAGCCTCCATGGTGTCCGCTCATTCTCTCCCCCTCCTCGCCGCACAAGGTGGGGGTCGCCAGCTCTGGGAAGGACCGGGCGACCCCCCGGCGCAGAACCCGCCCCCGCCGTAAGGCCAGAAGCGGGTCCGCGTAGTGACAGTCTGGTGAGGACACCGTTACCGTCGATACGCGCTCGCCCGGTCCGCGCAGGTCGGAGGGCTGGTCGAGCGACCAAGCGAGACACACCCGACGAGGCTGAGCAAAAATTGGGGGACTGATGGGTACGGCCACAAACTATGTGCTCGGAGAGCTACGACTGTTCCGCGCGTCGCTCGGGGCCAGCCAGGAGGAATTCGGCCGGGCCATCGGGTACTCCGGCTCCCATGTCAGCTCGGTCGAGACGGGCGGTCGCCCGCCGACGAAGGAGTACATGAAGACGATCGACGACCAGTACAACCTCGGTGACCGGTTCGGTCGGATGCTCCGCGAGCTGGCCAAGCTTGACGCCGAGCCGGTCTGGCTGCGCGAGTGGATCGAGTTCGAGCGCGAGGCGACCACGCTGCGATGGTTCGAGTTGTCCTACCTTCCCGGCCTGCTCCAGACGGAGCGGTACGCGCGGGCAACGCTGGCCGGCGGCCGGTTCACCGCCGACGAGGTCGAGCGGATCGTCACGTCCAGGTTGGCGCGGCAGGAGGTCCTGGAGCGCGACCGCCCGCCGCAGTTCATCGCTGTCGTGGACGAGAGCGTGCTTCGCCGGCCCGTGCTCGATCAGCCGGGGCTCATGGCGGAACAGCTCGACCACCTGGCCGGGCAGGCGCTGCGGGAACACATCCAGGTGCATGTCGTGCCGGTGGACGCCGGGATGTACCTGGGGCTGGCCGGTCAGTTCATCATCGCCGAGCTGCCCAACGGCGCGCGAGTGGCCCACGCGGACAACCAGCTCAGCGCGCAGATCGTCGATGCGCCCGCCGATGTTGCTAGGCTGGCGAAGACGTGGGAGATCGTGCGGAACGAGACGCTTCCCCGCCGGCAGTCAATCGAGCTGATCAAGGAAGTGGCGAAGTCATGGACGTGATGACCCCACAGTGGCGGAAGTCGACCAGGTCCGGCGGCAACGGCGGGTCCTGCGTCGAGGTCTCGGACAACATGCCGGGCGTCGTGCTGGTGCGCGACACCAAGGACCGCGACGGCGGCACCCTCCACCTCACCCCCGGCACCTGGCAGTCCTTCGTCGACCTGGCGAAGAAGATCGGCCCCAGGAGCTGATCCTCCGAACGAAGAGAAGTCCCCCAGCGTGAAGCGAAGCTGGGGGACTTCCTCGTTCGAGGCCCCGGCGCACCGATTGGCTGCGCCGGGGGCCGCCGGCCTTGAGGTACCTACGGGCCGATCACCTCGGCCCAGGTCGCGAGGTCACCGGTCGATGCCGAAGTAGCGGGCGACGTGCACGGTGATCTCCTGGGCGTACGGGGTGAGCCGGTACAGCTTCTTGGTGAGTGCCTCGGTGGTGGCTGCGGTCAGGTTGGCGAGGTTGGCGACGTTCGCCGGGTTGCTCCTGATGTTGGATTCGAGGGTCTGGATCAGGTCGTAGATGCTGCTGAAGCCTTCGCCCTGCAGGGCCTTGGCCAGGGACGGCGGGGCGCTGGGAGAGGCGGCGACGGGGTCGAGCAGGCGGCTGACGAAGGTGACCCGGTGGAAGACCCGCCAGCAGGGTGGTTTCTGGTCGGCCTGATTGGCTTGGCGTAGGGCGGCGGCCTGGGGCGAGGTGGCGAGCCAGAGCGGGTCGACGATCTTGCCGTAGAAGTCTTCGAAGTTGTCCTTGGTGACGTCGAGGTAGAAGGTCATGAACCGGTAGGCGTCGACCCTGCCGGGGCTGGTGACGGGCTGGTTGGTGGTGGGGTCGTAGACGGGGGTCTCGCCGTTGTTGTATCGCTGGAGGTCCCGGCCGCCGGTGCAGGCGACGTCGAGCCCGAACGTCCTGCTGGATGACTTGGACCTGGTGCGGGTGACGCTGGTGCCGCCGCCGATGCTGGCCTCGAAGCCCATCTTCGCGCCGCCGGCGGCTCCGGAGAGTTCGAACATGCCGCCGCCGCTGAGGGTGCCCTTGATCGAGTAGGAGCCGCCGGTGGTTTCGGTCACCGAATCGGTGGATTCGGTGGATTCGGCGAAGAAGCCGCCGCCGGCGGTCCAGACGTAGGTGTTGGCCAGGTTGCGGCGGGCCGACGACCTGTTGGCGACCTCCTTGGCCTTCTCCGCGGTCCGGTTGGGAGCGTGGGTCTCCGTGGACACCGAGTCGTAGTAGCTCTGCAACTGTTGGGCCTGGCGCTCGACGCGGCGCTTGAGGGCGTACGCCTCGCGGGGTTTGAAGTAGCTGTACTCCGCGCCGTCACCGGCGGTCGGATAGTGGGCGGGGTCGGGGAAGGGGCCGGCCAGCCCGTAGCCGACGAGCCCGTCGAGGGTGCCCTGCTTCGTGTACAGGGGGTTGATCTGGAACTCGATGATGTTCCAGTCCCGGGGAATGTCGGGGTTGGGCATCATCCGGTAGGCGACCAGCGCCCCGGTGTGTTCGAGGCGCAGCGCGAAGACGTCCGCGGTCTCGGACTGGACGAGGGCGTAGCCGGTGTTGGCCGGTACCCAGCGCTGGCCGGCGGCCGGGTTGAGCGGGCGGTTCGGGTCCTCCCACGCGCCGCTGAGCGCGACGGTGCTGGTGCGGGTGGTGTTGCTGCCTTCGGACACCTCGGCCTCGCTGGTCCAGCCGTTGGAATAGTCGAGGCCGAACTCCAGGTTGCCCTCCAGGGAGAGTTTGGCGAGCGGTTGAGCCGTGCCCACACCGAGGGGCGCGGTGATCGACAGGATGTCGGCCGAGACCTCCCAGGAGAACTTCAGTTTCGCCGAGACGTCCATGCTGGTCTCTTTGCTGGACGACAGCGTGTTGGTGACCTCCTCGGCCTGGACGAAGGAGACGGTGGCGGCGTCGATGTAGTCGTCGGTGCCCGGACGCTTGACGAGGTTCTCCGAGGGCACCGGCGGCGCACCCTCGATGTAGCCGACGAGTTGCGGGTCGAACTGGGCCTGGCCGACCCACTTGCTGACCAGGTTGCCGACCTTGTAACCGGTGATGAGGTACCAGCGTCCGGCCTGCTGGTAGGTGTAGGAGCGTTTCATCACGCCCTGCATGCCACGGTGCGGGATCCGTTGGACGTCGGCGTACTCGGCGACGGCGGGAGAGTTGCCGATGACATCGTGGAAGGCGGTCCGGATGCCGGTCAGCGCCGAGCGGACCTCCGCGGTGTCGGTCGAGACGGGTGCCGTGGAGAGCACGATGGTGGGCTCGCTGCCGGTGGCGGTGACCAGGTTGTTCCCGCGCGGTCCGGCGTCGAGGACCGGTGCGCCGGTGGCGGTCGAGGCGGCGTCGAACGGGTAGTAGCAGACGAGGTCCTCGGACTCGCCGCGCAGTCGGGTGAAGGCGTTGTCGAGGATCTGTTCGCCGGTCCGTGCGGTCTGCCACACCCGGATCTCGTCGAGGGTGCCGGCGTAGGCGTCGCGCATGATGTTGCCGGTGGTCGTGTAGCCACCGATGGTGAACTGTTCGGGTCCGTAGCCGGCGGTGACGAGGGCGTCGGTGGCCGGGATCGGGTCGGCGGGGGTCGCGTCGCCGTTGCAGTAGAGCCGGAACAGGTTGCCGTTCGGGTCCGGTGTCTTGACCCAGGCGGCACCGTGCAGCCTGCCGGGGTAGGCGCCGGTGACGTCGGCGGTGGTGTTCCCGGCGTCCTCCGGGAACGTCCACTGGGCGACCAGTCCCGGCGTGCTCTCGGTGACCGTCGCGCCGATCTTCGCCGCTTCCCGGGCCACGTTCCACAGCCGCACCTCGCTGAGCACGCCGCGCAGCCCGTACCCGGTCTGGCCGCTGCGGTAGCGGCCGATTTCGAGGAGCCCGTCGTTGCCCGTCGGCGCCGGGCCGCTGAGATTGGAGGAGCCTGCCGCAGCGCCGTTCACGTAGAACTGGATCTCCGACGCATTGCCGTTCGAGATGGCTTTGCGGACGACCGCGACCCGGGTGAACCCGCCTGCCTGCAGTTTGGTCGTGGAGACGGCGGTGCCCGGCTGGGTGGCCGAGGTGTTCTCGTAGGTGAAGGCCAGCGCCCCGTCGGGCTGCACGTAGAGGGTGTACGGCACCGTCCCGCCGGCACCATCGGCCAGCCCGCCCTTGCAGACGAGTCCGTGGGTGTGGCCCAACGCGTCGAGCCGAAGGGACAACTCGATCGTCAGGTCGCCTGTGACGTCGAGGGCGTCGGCCCGGCCGGCGTCGAGCCACGCTGCGCCGTCGAAGCGCAGCGCCCAGTCCTGCTCGAAGACCGCCGCCAGGTGGCCCCACTGGCCGGCCGGGTAGACGTCCCGGCTGCGCACGAGCTGGTCGCCCACTCCGGCGAGGATCTTGTAGCCGGGAAACTGGGAGCTGACCACCCTGGGGTTTCCGGCGATGGTGGCGTCGTTGCCCCGTCCGGTCAGGTCCGTGGTCCGGCGGCCGGTGAAGTTCCAGTAGCCGAGCAGGCCGGTCTCCCGCCCGGTCAGCCGACGGTCCTTGTCCGCCGTCAACTCCTCCGGGGTACGGACGCGGCTCCAGATCCGCACCTCGTCGAACTGGGCGTACGCCCTGAGGTCCCAGTTTTGGCAGGCGATCCGGCCGAGCAGGAGCTTGCCGGTGCCGGTGAAGTGCCCGGTGGCGGTGCGGCGGCCGACCTCCACACCGTCCCGGTAGATGATCTGGAGACGGTTGGTGCCCTCCCGGTCGTACACGCACGCCCAGTGATGCCAGTTCTGGTCACTGGAGGACGACGCGTTCAGGTTGTCGTTGTAGAAATCCATCGAGAAGACGTTGCCGGAGCGGAACCCGATGTGCAGGTACTGGTCCGTCGCGCCGGTCGTGCCGAGGCCGACGATGAAGTCTTCCCGGCCGGTTGTCAGGCGCCTGGCCCAGAACTCCACGGTGAAGGAGGTGCTGGTCAGGTCGATGCCGGTGCCGCAGTCGAGGTAGTCACCGCTCCCGTTGAGTTCGAGCGCCGAGGGGTAGGACGCGCCGGACACGCCGAGGGTGTATCGGGTGGTGGGGCTGCCGGGCAGGTTGGCGTGCACGATGCGGCTCTGCGTGCCGGCCGGGTTGGCCCAGGCTTCCAGGGTGAGATCGCCGGTCATCGCCGCCCGAGGCTGTTGGGCGGCCGGAAGAGCGAGCCGCTTGGTGCCGTCGAACCCGAACGCGCGCCCGGGGGCGTTGCCCTGCCAGCGGTTGCCCCGCCCGGCTACGACGTCGGCGGCCGTGCCGTTGGGCACCGCGCCGGTGGCCGCACCGGCGGCGACCGCGACGATCAGCGAGCCGCCGCCAAGCCGCGCCCCGGGGCGGCTGGACGTGGCCGAGGCGTAGTCGTAGACGACCGTCCGCACCTGGGCGCCCGCCGCCACCGTGCCCGGGGCCGTGGTCAGGGTGAAGCTGGAGACGGCGGGCACGGCGTCCCGAAGCTGGTAGACCGCCCCGGCCACACTGACCTTGGTGCCCGCCGCCAGGCCAGCGGCCAACGGTGCGGTGAGGGTGACGGTGCTGGCCTGGACCGAGGCGACCGTCCCCAGCAGGTCCCCGGCCGGGGTGCCGTTGAGGACGGCCGCGAACTGGTCGGCCCGGCGGGGCACCGCGTTGAACGTCTCGGTGTGGGTCGTGTTGTTCGCCGTACGGGTGACCACCACCGTGCAGCGATCGGCGTCCGGACCCGCCGACACGGTGAAACCCAGCTCGGGCAGGGCGACCCCGGTGTCCCGGCTGGTCAGCGTCAGCCGACCGGACGGAAGCATGATCTTCTTGGCCGCCCGGGAGGCGGTGACGTCGTAGTAGACGGAGAAGAACTGCCCGTCCACACCGCGGAAGTACAGCACCACCTCGCCGGTCGCGCTGTCGAGCAGGACCGGGGTGTTACGGCTCCACGCGAACGCCAGCACCGCGCCGAAGATGCTCAGCCCGGCGTTGTCGACGGCGACTGTCGGCATCGCCAGCACGACGTCGTCGCCGCCCTGCAACCCTCCGCTGAGCGCGGCCAGTATGGCCTGCCGGTCCACCAGCAGCGTCTGGTCCCGGGCCAGTTGCGCCTTCGCGTCCTCCTGTGACCGGAGGGCGGCGTTGCGGGCCGAGGATGCCGAGTTCAGCGACCCGAGCAGACTGTTCGCTCGACCCGAACGCTCGTGGGGCCAGACGAACCATCCCTCGTCGTAGGAGTAGTCGGAGTTCACGAAGGCCCAGTACCTGTTGTTCCAGTACTGGTACCCCGGGTCCGCGTCCCGTACCGCCTGGTCTGCCTGGTCGAGGAGCTGCTGGTCGAGAACCAGCTTCGCCTGCGTGGCCGTGACCGCGTCCTGGGCCGCGCTGAGCACGTCCATGTCCTTGGTCGGGTCGGGACGCCCGATGGTGGACAGCGTGACCGACCGGGGTACCTGCGCGAGCCGGCCGTCGGCGGCGAGGGCGAGGTCGAGGGTCGCGAGCAGCGGATTGCCGCCCGGGGCGGCGGCGTCGGCCGTCGGGCACGCCAGCAGGACCCGCGCCTGCCGCTTCGCCGGGCTGGGCTGCTCGGCGTAGCCGGCGGTGGTCTCTTCCTGCTGGAAGTACAGCGCTGCGGCCACCCCGGAGGTGAGCGACCGGCCCGCGAAACCGAACGTCTCCCGGGACAGCCCCGGGCTGTCGCCCACCGGCGCGCCCGAGGTCACCCACGCCGCGCCGCCCCTCACGGTGCCGTTGAACCCGTTGTCGGTGTGGTCGGCGACGCTGGTCCCACCGCCCTCGTCGAAGCGGTAGTAGGCGACGAGGCCGGGCTCGACGCCGGCGAGGCGGCGACGGAAGTCGCGGGCCAGATCGGCGGCCGTCCGCGCCTGGCTCCAGATCCGCACCTCGTCGACATCACCACGGAAGAACTCGGCGGCGGTGGTCCCCGACCGCCGGGCACCGACATACGTCACCACCCCGGCGGAGGAGGGAGTGAACGACATCGAGCCGTTGGCCACCTCGACGCCGTCGACGTACAACCGGCCCTTGGCCCCGGTGCCGCCGGTGAACACCGCCGCGACGTGAGCGAAACGACTGGTCGACACCGCCGCCTCCGGCGAGGTGACCGTGTTGCCGGTACCGGGATGGGTCAACACCAGCGCCTTGGCGGAGGTCAGCCGCAGCGTGAACGACCCCGCCTGCGTCCCGTCCCCGGCGGCCACGATGACCCCACCGGCGGCGGCCGGATTGACCCACGCCTCCACCGTGTACGCACCCTGCAGCCGCGCGCTCGGCGTACTCCCCAGGTCGAGGTGGTCGTCCTGGCCGTCCAGCCGCAGCGCGGTCCCCGCCCGGTCGGTCGGCAGCGGCACCGGCACCAGCGGCTTCTTCGTGAACGGGTCCGCCCCGGGCTCACGCTCCAGCACCGAGGCCGCGTACCTCGGGTCCGGGCTGGTGTAAAACTGGGTTCCCGCCAGGTTGAACAGCCCGTCGTCGGCCCGCTCGACGTTGAACCCGTCGATGCGGCCGGTCACCGCGTTCACGGCGAACAGCTGCCACCGCGACACCTCGTTGACCTGGGTCGGCAGCAGCATCACCGCGAACTCGCCGTCGGTGACGTTACGGACGAACGACAACTGCCGGGTGGGCTCGTAGAACGGGTTGCCGTCCAGGTCCCGGGTGCCCAGGGTGTCACCCGTGGAGGCCGGCGAGGTCTTGGTCCGGCTGCGCCGGTAGCGCACCTCAAGCACCGGCTTGACCGTCGCGCCCACCTGCACGAAGCGGTCGCACAGGACCGTGCGGGCCACCACCGGCACCTTGGCCCCGCCCGCCTGGGCGTAGTCCGTCCGGCTTCCATCCCCGGAAGCGCCGCCGCCGGCCAGCCGGAACAGCGCGTCCGGGTGCGTCTCGTCGACCGACTGGCGGAACAGCATCAGGTACCTGCCGTCCGAGACGACCTGGAACGGCGCCTGGCCGCCCAGCCGGGCCGTCGTGGACAGGAACGCGTCCAGGTCCTCGGGCTGGAGCTGCGTCCCGGCGCCCACCTCGGCCCGCCCGCCCAGCCGCACCGCCGGCACCCCGACCGTCTCGCCGCCACCGAAGCCGACCTCGGTGATCTCGTTCGGGAAGGTGAGCAGTGGCGGGTTGTCGTTCCAGTACGAACTGTCGATCTCGCCTCGCTCGCGGCTGCCCAGGTCCAGGTTCAACACGTTGTAGTAGATGCGCCGGGAGTCATCCATCGCGAACGCCACCGTCGTGCCCTGGTGACGCACCATCGTCGTGTACACGTAATTCCTGTCGCTGTAAACCCTGACCAGATTCTTGTTCGGCATTCACTCCCCCAAGTCGATGAATCACACATTGGGCGCAAGAAACTGCAGAATCGGCCCGGACGCGCACCGGGCCGATTCCTTTCGGAACATGGTCTACCTCGGATTCCATATCACCTGTCCGGAACCCGTGAAGTTACGACGAATCGACGCCGGAATCGACGCCGGGGACCTGCCCCAATTCTTCGAGCGAACAGGGGCCTCTGAGAGGTTATTCAGGCGGCCCGCACGGTGTCATCGACGCTGCCATGGTTGGGAATTGCGGCACCGATCGGCCCCGCTGCCTGCTGTGACGTCGTTCGCCACCCGCCTCGATGGCCAGTCCTTATTTCCACCCCTTCCCCGCAGTGGCATTCCTGATTCTCGGATGCCGCGTTGTATACGTCAAGGGGTGGCTCGCATTCCCGACTCGACGTCAGCCATAATGTCAGGAATAGAGCATGTCGGGAGATGTCCGACCGATAGCGACTCCAACAAAGCGGACGCAGCAGTGGAAACTCCGGCAAAGTCTTCAGCCTTTGGATTCGCTCAACGAGCACGCTATTTCTCGCGCCGATCAAACGCAATGACACGGCATTCCCGCCGCTGGGAATACCGGTAGTCGGGCGAAACGCGCGCATCGACCGGACCTGGCAGTGGTCGAGACGAACCTCGGGCCTGACACGTTCTGGAAGAGCATTCCTCGATCGCCCACCGACCCCCGGAAACCCACTCGCCACACCGGTTCAGTGGGCGACGAGCAAGGTGCCGCGTCACGTACGGCGATCCGCCCCGCGCCGCCACCCCGAACGCACCCGGCGACCGCCGACGCTCACGCGCACAGCAGGCCCGCGACCCCCTGCGCCGGCAGGACCATGTCGAGCCACCCGAGGTGCCGCAGCTCCATGTCCGGGTCGGGCGGCAGCCCGCGTCGCTTCCGCTCGTCGCGCCCGCCGATGTTGGCTAGGCTGGCGAGAACGTGGGAGATCGTGCGGAACGAGGCGCTCCCCCGCCGGCAGTCGAACGAGCTGATCAAGGAAGTGGCGAAGTGGCCCCCGGCACGACGCTGAGGGCCTTTCTTCGCGCCCGCCCACCTCACGCCACTCAACGGGGAGCGATCTGGCCTTGCACGGCTACCGAGCGTCGAGTACGACCGGCGTACGACGTCCCGTCCCGCCGCGAGCGCGGCCATGAGCGACCTGGCGCGGAGTAGACCGACTCTTGTCGTGGTCAGCGGGCCGCCCGGCGCGGGCAAGACCACGCTCGCCCATCGGCTCGCCCGGCGGATCGGCTGTCCGGCGATCTGCCGGGACGAGATCAAGGAGGGCATGGTCCACGCGGCCGGTGACTTCATCGCCGCGCCGAGCGACGCGCTGACCCTGCGCACGCTGCCGACGTTCTTCCAGGTGCTGGAACTGCTCCTGACGTCAGGTGTCACGACGGTGGCCGAGGCGGCCTTCCAGGACCGGCTCTGGCGTCCCCACCTGCGGCCCCTGGCCGGCCTTGCCGACATCCGGGTCGTGCATTGCCAGATCGCGGCCGGGATCGCCTGGGACCGCATCCGGCAGCGGCAGAACGAGAACCCCGCGCGGCGCGCACACGCCGACGCGTCCCTCGGCGAGCAGCAGGTGCACGCGGTCGGCCACGGCAGCTTCGACCGCGTCCGACTCGACGTGCCCGAGCTCGAAGTGGACACCAGCGACGGCTACCGACCCGGCCTCGACGAGATCGCCGACTTCGTGCAGCTGGGCAGGGCCCCCACCGTCGTGCTTCCGTGATCGTGTGACGACTCCGTCGTACTCCGTTCGGGGCCCCGCCCGGTGGCCCGCCCACCCGCCCTCGGTCAGTGCGACGTCGTAGGGGCAGTCGCCGACGTGGGCCGGGGCCGGGCCACCGGGTCGGGCTCACGCGGCCGATTCGGCCTGCTCGGCGATGGTGTCCAGCCGGGCGATCTGCTCGTCGGTGAGCGCGATGTCGAGCGCGCCGAGGTTCTCGTCGAGGTGTTTCGGTGAGGTGGTGCCGGGGATCGGCACGATGTTCGGGGAGCGGTGCAGCAGCCAGGCCAGGGCCGTCTGCGCGGGGGTGGCGCCGACCTCGGAGGCGACCTTCGCGACCGGGCTGTCGTTGGTGGCGTGGCCTCCGATGGCGATGGGGAAGAACGGCAGGAAGGCGATGCCGCGCTCCGCGGTGAAGTCGACCACCGCATCGTGCTCGCGGTGGGCCAGGTTGTACCAGTTCTGCACGGACGCTATCGGCGCGACCTGGAGTGCCTCGCGCAACTGGTCGACGGTCACCTCGGACAGGCCGATGTGGCGGACCTTGCCCTCCTGCTGCAGCTGCCTGAGCGCGCCGATCTGGTCCGCGAGGGGGACCTCGGAGTCGATGCGGTGCAGTTGCAGCAGGTCGATCCGCTCGACCTTGAGCCGGCGCAGGCTGAGCTCGGCCTGCTGACGCAGGTAGGCAGGATGACCGACGGGCACCCACTCGGCCGGGCTCGGCCGGGTCATGCCGATCTTCGTGGCGATCACGACGCCGTCCCGGTACGGGTGCAGCGCCTCGGCGATGAGCTCCTCGCTGCCGCCCAGGGCGTAGGCGTCGGCGGTGTCGATCAGCTGCACGCCGCGCTCGACGGCGTGGCGCAAGATCGTGATGGCGTCGGCGCGCGGTGTCGGAGGCCGCCAGACGATGGCCTCGGTCGCGGGGATGTCGGGGGTGTCGGACAGTCGCATGGTGCCGTAGCCGATCCGGCTGACTGTCAGGTCGCCGCCGATACCGGTGTTTCGGCTGTTGGTGCTCTGTGTGGTGGTCATGTCGGTAACGCTAGAATCTCTCATCGGTGTCAGATTCAAGTGGATGGGAGGGGGATCACATGCGAATCGGTGAGCTGGCCCGCCGTACCGGCGTCAGCGTTCGCCTGCTGCGGTACTACGAGGAGCAGGGGTTGCTGACGCCCGAGCACCGGGAGGGAGGGCACCGCCGCTACGGGCCCGGCGCACCGTTGACTGTCGGGCATATCCGCAGGCTGCTGCGTGCCGGCCTACCCACGAGCGTCATCCGCGACGTCCTGCCATGCGTCGACGGCGACGGTCAGGTCGCGCCGTGCATGCTGGAGGTGCTCCAGTACCGCCTGGGGGAACTCGACGAGCAGCTGACCACTCTCCAGGAAAGCCGGTCCGCTCTGGCCCAGATCGTCTCCGTCGCCCAAGAGGACCAGCGCTCCGCTCCGGCCAACGCACCAGCACTGGCCGGATAGCCCGACTGCCTCATGCTCGGTGCGGACAGGGCCAATGCCCGCCGCCCCAGAAACGGACCACCCCCGCGTGAGCACCAAGACGAAGCCAGCACAGTGCGGGATTGGGGCCCACGGCGCTCACGCGCGCGGCGTACCCAAATTGCCTTGCCCCCAGCGGTGCTCCGGCGCATCCTTGAGCCTGTGACCAGGCCCGATCCGGACGGGCCCCGCCGGGCGCTCGGCAACGCCCGGCACGCGGCGGCGCGGGGTGTTCACCTCTCTCTCACGTACGGCGATCCGCCCCCGCCGCCGCACCACGCTCACGCGAACAGCAGGCCCGCGATCCAGAGCACGCCGATCACCAGGCCGGCGAGGAACTCGACCAGCATCGACAGGCCGGCGGCCTTGAGCGCCTGCACCGTCGACGGCCAGGCGAGCTGGTTGCTGCCCAGCCGCAGCCGCTCGGCACCCCACACCCCGCCGACGAAGCCGACCACCAGGCCCACCACCGGGATCACGAAGAACCCGACCAGCCCCAGCACGCCGCCGGCCAGCAGGGACGACGTCGGCACCCCGGCGCTTTTCAGGTTGCGCCCCGGCCACAGGTACTTGACCACGGCACCGCCGACTGCGACCACGGTGGCGGCGGCCAGCACCAGCCAGCGACCCGCCCCGGCGTCGCCGAACAGCGCCCACACCAGCACCCCGCCCCAGCACAACGGCAGCGCGGGCAGCCCCGGCACCACCACCCCGGCCAGCCCGGCCACGATGGCCAGCGCGGCCACCACCGAGACGACCGTCTGCGAGTCCGTCAGGCTCATGCCACTCCCTCTGGGGAATCGTCGCCGCGCAGCCGGGCGGTGATCACGTCGGCCGGGGCCGGGGCACCGAACCAGCACCCCTGCCCGGTGTCGCAGCGCAACGCGCGCAGCCGCTCGGCCTGCGCCTGGGTCTCCACCGCCTCGGCGGTGACCCACAGCTCCAGGGCGTGCGCCAGCCGGACCAGCGCGTCCACGATCCGCTCGTCCCGGTGGTCGGCCGGGTCCAGCGGGTCGTCCGCCCGGATCCCCTCCACGAACGGCCCCGCCAGCTTGAGGCAGTGGATGGGCAGCCGCCGCAGGTACGCCAGGTTCGAGTATCCGGTGCCGAAGTCGTCGATCGCCAGCCGTACGCCGAGGTCGGCCAGCTGGCGCAGCGACCGCAGCGGCTCCCCCGGGGTGCCCATCACGGCGCTCTCGGTCAGCTCCAACTGGAGCAGGCCGGCGGGCAGCCCGGTGCGGCTCAGCGCGCTCGCCACCGTGTCGACGATGCCCGGGTCGTCGGCCTGCCGCGCGGCCAGGTTGACGCTGACCACCAGCTTCGCCTCCGGGAACTCCCGGTGCCACGCCTCGGCGTCGCGGCACGCCTGCCGGAGCACCCACTCGCCGAGCCGGACGATCAGGCCGGTCTCCTCGGCCAGCCCGATGAACCGGTCCGGCCCGACCAGCCCCAGCTCCGGGTGCTGCCAGCGGACCAGCGCCTCGACGGCCACCATCGAGGAGTTCCACAGCGACACGATCGGCTGGTAGTGCACGACGAACTCGCCCCGGTCCAGCGCCGCGGGCAGGCCGGCGACGAGCGCCGAACGGGCGATGTCCTGGGCGCTGCGCTCGGGGTCGTAGACCGCCCACCGGCCGCGCCCCTCCGCCTTCGCCCAGTACAGGGTGGTGTCGGCGGCCTTCATCAGCTCCGACGCGCTGGTCTCGGCGCACAGGCAGTCCACGATGCCGATGCTGGCCGACACCGCGAGCTGCTGGTCACCGACGTGCACCGGGGCGGAGACCGCCGCGAGGGCCATCTCCGCGACGCCCACCGCGTCGTCGATGCCGTCACCGCCGTCGACGAGGATGACGAACTCGTCGCCGCCCATCCGGGCGACCAGGTGGCCGTGCCCGGCGACGCACTCGGCCAGCCGCCGGGCGATCACAACCAGCAGCCGGTCGCCGAGGTCGTGCCCGAGGCTGTCGTTGACCGCCTTGAAGCCGTCCAGGTCGAGGAAACAGACCCCGATCCGGTGGTCCGGGCCGGCGTCGCCGAGCACCTCGCCGAGGGTCTCGAAGAACAGCGTCCGGTTGGGCAGGCCGGTGAGCGGGTCGTGCAGGGCCTGGAAGCGCAGCCGCTGCTCCAGTTCGTACCGCTCGGTGATGTCCTCGATCATCGCCACGGTGAAGCGCGGCCGTCCGTCGTCGTACCGGATCAGCGAGACGGCCAGGTCCGTCCACACCACACTGCCGTCCTTGCGGTGGTAGCGCTTCTTCACCCGGGCCGAGTCGTGCTTGCCCCCGATCAGCTCCTGGTACAGCTCCCACATTCCGGCCGCGTCGTCGGCGTGGAACAGCCCCGCCACGTTGGTGTGCCGCAGTTCCTCGGCGGAGTAGCCGAGCATGTCGGCGAAGGACTGGTTGACTTCGATGATCTGCCCGTCTGTGCCGGCGATGCCGATCCCGATCGCCGCCCCGGTGAAGAGCGCCCGGAACCGCGCCTCGCTGTCCCGCAGGGCCTGTTCGACGTCGTCCCGGGCCTGCCACGCGCTGCGGGCGATGCGTTCCTGCTGGGCGAAGGTGCGGGCGCGCAGCGCCCGGGCGAACCCCCCGGCGAGAGCGCCCTGGAGGGCGGCGACCCGTTCGGCCGTGCCGGGCCGGGCCTCGTGGCCCGGCAGCACCTGGGCCGCGAACCGTTCCCCGAGCGCGGTGACCGACCAGTCCAGGAGCCCGGGCTCGGTCAGGTGTGCCTCGACCAGCGCCCGGCCGACGTCCTCGGCGGGCTGGGCGGAGAACGCCTCGGCGAGCAGCGCCTGGGCCAGCCGTACCGTGTGCACGAGCAGGAGCCGTTCGGTCTCGTCGGCGCTCAGCGGCACGAACCCGACACGGCGTGCCACGCGGGTCCACCCGGCGGCGTACGCCTGGGCGCCGGCCCGGCTGAGTTGCTCGCCCCCGGGCTCCGGCACGGCTGTCATGTCCGCCTAGCCGGCTGGCTGGTCGTACCGGGCGACACCGCCGAACGCGCCGAACCGCTCGGGATGGTCGTCCACGTCGGACGGCGAGTCTGGTCGCCACAGCGGCATGTGCACCACGCCCGGCTCCAGGATCGTCCAGTCGCCGAAGAAGCCGGTGACCTCGGCCCGGGAGCGCAGGGTGATCTCGGTGTCGGTGCGCGCCGACAGGCGCTGCGCGTCCAGCATCTCCTGCGGCTGGTCCTCGAACGTGGAGTGGGAGACGACCAGGAAGCTGCCGGGGACGGCGGCGGCCCGCAGGGTGGCCAGGACGTCGGCGGGACGGTCGGCGTCCGGGACGAAGTGCACCACCCCGGCGAGCAGGATGCCGACCGGGCGGCCGAAGTCGAGCAGGCCCGAGGCCCGGCACTCGGCGAGGATGCGCTCCGGCTCCCGCAGGTCGGCATGGATGACGCCGGTCAGGTCGTTGCCGGCCAGCAGCTCCCGGCTGTGCGCCACGGCCACCGGGTCGATGTCGACGTAGACCACCCGGGCCTTCGGGTTCGCGCCCTGGGCCACCTCGTGGACATTGCCCACGGTGGGAATCCCCGAGCCGATGTCGAGAAACTGGTCGATGCCGGCGTCGAGCAGCACCCGGACCGCGCGGCGCAGGAACTCCCGGCCGGCGCGCATCGTGGCGGGCAGGTTCGGCGTCATGCCGGCGATCTGCTCGGCCAGCCTCCGGTCGATCTCGAAGTTGTGCGCGCCGCCGAGGAAGTAGTCGTAAACCCGGGCCGCGCTCGGCCGGCTCAGGTCGATCTCGGTGGGAAGTCCGTCCGGCATGTGTCGCTCCCGCCAATCGTCGCCGCGCCACGGGCCGCGCCGGCCGCCGGGTGCGCCGCACCCGACGGTGGCCGGCCGACCCGCAGGTCTGTGGTGGTCCACACTCTAAGCCGCAGACTCCACGGTAGGCGAGATCCGATCCGGCCGCCCGGTACCGGTCAGCCGACTGACTCCAGCATCAGCGAGATGCCCTGCCCCACCCCTACGCACATGGTGGCGAGCGCCCGCCGGCCACCCCGGCGGCGCAGCTCCAGCGCGGCGGTGAGCGCCAGCCGGGCCCCGCTGGCCCCCAGCGGGTGCCCCAGGGCGATCGCGCCGCCGTTGGGGTTGACGTGCTCGGCGTCCTCGGGCAGGCCCAGCTCGCGCAGCACCGCCACCGACTGGGCGGCGAACGCCTCGTTCAGCTCGATCACGTCGACCCGGTCGAGGCCGACGCCGAGCCGGTCGAGCAGCCGGCGGGTCGCCGGCACCGGCCCGATCCCCATCACCCGGGGCGGCACCCCGGCGGCGGCGGCGCCGGTGACCCGGGCCAGCGGGGTCAGCCCGTACCGGGCCACCGCCGCCTCGCTCGCCACCAGCAGGGCGACCGCGCCGTCGTTGACGCCGGAGGAGTTGCCGGCGGTCACCGTGCCGCCGGCCCGGAACGGGGTAGGCAGCGCGGCCAGCTTCTCCAGCGAGGTCTCCCGGGGGTGCTCGTCGACCTCGACCAGCCTCGTCTCGCGCCGCCCGGCCGGCACGGTCACCGGCACGATCTCCTCGGCGAACCGGCCGCCGGCCTGCGCCCTGGCGGCCCGCTGCTGCGACCGGTACGCGAACGCGTCCTGCGCGGCGCGCTCGACGCCATACTCGGCGGCCACGTTCTCGGCGGTCTCGGGCATCGAGTCGATGCCCCACTCCTTCTCCATCAGCGGGTTGACCAGCCGCCAGCCGATCGTGGTGTCGTACACCTCGGGGGCCCGGGAGAACGCCGAGGTGGCCTTCGGCATGACGAACGGCGCGCGGCTCATGCTCTCCACCCCGCCGGCCACGAGCAGATCCGCCTCCCCGGCGACGATCTGCCGGGCGGCGGTGGCCAGCGCGTCCAGGCCGGAGCCGCAGAGCCGGTTCACGGTGCTGCCGGGCACCTCGCCGGGCAGCCCGGCCAGCAGCGCGGCCATCCGGGCCACGTTGCGGTTGTCCTCGCCGGCCTGGTTGGCGCAGCCGAGCACCACGTCGTCGACCCGGGCCCAGTCGACCGACGGGTGCCGGGCGACCAGTTCGCGGATCACGTGCGCGGCGAGGTCGTCGGGGCGTACCCCGGACAGCGCGCCGGCGTACCGGCCGATCGAGGTGCGGACACCGGCCACGAGATATGCCACGGTCATCGACGTAGTCCTTCGGGGTGGGAAGGCCGGCACGGAGCCGCCGGGTCACGGGGCCGCCGGGTCACGGCGACGCGGGCCAGGATATCCGCGCGGAGAGCCGATAGGTTGTCGGCATGGCCCGGGCCCAGTTCAGCGCAGAGACCTCCGGCAGCGGGGAGTTCGTCCGCCAACCCAACCGGTTCACCGGGCGGGTCACCCCCGACTCCGACTCCCCGCCCGGCGGCGGGCCGGACGCCCAGGGCCGGTGGCCACTCGAAGCCGGCCGGTACCGCCTCGTCTGGTGCCGGGCCTGCCCGTGGGCGCACCGGGCCCGGATCGTGCTCGGCCTGCTCGGCCTGGACGACGCGATCTCGCTCGCCACGGTCGACCCGATCCGCGACGAGCGGGGCTGGCGGTTCACCCTCGACCCCGGCGGCCGGGACCCGGCTCTCGGCATCTCGTACCTGTCGGAGGCGTACCTGGCGACCGACCCGGGATACACCGGCCGGGTGACCGTGCCGGCCCTGGTCGACACGCTCACCGGACGGGTGGTCAGCAACGACTACCCGCAGCTCACCCTGGACCTGTCCACGCAGTGGCGCAGCCTGCACCGCCCCGGCGCGCCGGACCTCTACCCGGCCGGGCTGCGCGACGAGCTGGACGCGTTGATGGCCGAGATCCACCGCGACGTCAACAACGGCGTCTACCGGTGCGGCTTCGCCACCTCCCAGGCCGCGTACGACGAGGCGTTCACCGCGCTGTTCGCCCGGCTCGACGCGCTGTCGGAGCGGCTGGCGGGCCGGCGCTACCTGCTGGGCGACGCGATCACCGAGGCCGACGTGCGGCTGTTCACCACGCTGGTCCGGTTCGACGCGGCGTACCACGGGCACTTCAAGTGCAACCGGCACAAGCTGACCGAGCTGCCGGTGCTGTGGGCGTACGCCCGGGACCTCTTCCAGACCCCCGGGTTCGGCGAAACGGTCGACTTCGACCACATCAAGCGGCACTACTACGGCACCCACCCGGCGATCAACCCGACCGGGATCGTGCCGCTGGGCCCGGACACCTCCGGCTGGACCGCGCCGCACGGGCGTGGCTGACCGGCGTCGACCGACCCCGGCCGAGCAGGCCGGTGCCCGACGCCGGCCGGGCGGTCCCGCCACGGCCCCGGCATCACCCGCGTCCCGGGTCGCCGCCGCGTCGGCCGCAGCCGCCGCCGGCTGCCTCCTGGCCGGCGTGGTCGCGGTGACGGTCGCCGTGGTCGCCGGTCCGGGCCCGGGCCTGACCGGGTACGTCAGCGAGGCGGGCGTCACCGACAGCGGGTACGCCGCGACGTACCGGATCGGGGTGTTCGCCCTGGCCGGCGCGCTGCTGCTGCTCGCTACGGCGCTGCCGGCGGCGGCGCGGGTCGCGGCCGGCCTGCTCGCCGCCGGCGGCGTGTGCACGGCGCTCTCCGGCGCGGTGACGTGCAGCGCCGGCTGCCCGCTGCCGCCGTTCGAGCGGGCCACGATGGCCGACCTGGTGCACGGCGGGGCGAGCATCGCGGCGACGGCGGCCGTGGTGTTCGCGATGCTGGCGGTGCTGTTCACCCCGGCCGTGGCAGCCCGGCTGCGGTGGCTCGCCGCCTGCGGCGCGGCGGTGTCGCTGCCGCTGGCCGGGGCGGTGGGGCTGGCGATGCTCGTCGTCGGCCGGGGCAACCTGGTCGGCGTCCTGGAGCGGGTGCTGCTCGCGGTGTGCGCCGCCTGGGGCCTGGCCACCGCCCTCGCCCTCGCCCGGCACCTGGGCGCGGGGGGCGGCCCTGGCCGGAAGCGCCCGGGGCGAACCGACTGATCACGAATCGGTAACGATGAATGTCCAGCGAGACGAGCAAAAGCATCGCAGTGAGTCCGAAAGGGACAACCAGCGGCCACGGAGACGCTTTCCGAAGTCGGTCACGGCTGCTTCACTGTCCGCTCATCGGACGCCATTCGCGTCCCCGCACGGGGGAGTTCACTTCGTCATGCCCGAAAGACGATCACCACGACTTCTGATCGCGTCCTCGGCGGCGGCAACGCTGTTCCTCGGCACCGCCGGGGTCGCCCTGCCCGGCACGCCAGTCGCCGCCGCGCCCGCAGCCGCCAAGCCGGCACCGACCTCACTGGGCGTCGACCAGGCCGTGGCGCAGGCCCGCCGCACGGGCAGACCGGTCGAGGCCACCGCCGCCGGCACGTCCACCGCCACCCTCACCGCCCGCCCCGACGGCACCATCGAGCTCACCCAAACCGCCCTACCCACCCGCACCCGCGTCGACGGCAAGTGGAAAAACCTCGACCCCACCCTCATCCAGCACCCCGACGGCAGCATCACCCCGGCGGTGACCACCAACCTGGTCCGCCTCTCCCCCGGCGGCACCGGCCCCCTCGCCGAACTGACCAGCGGCGACCGCGCCCTGTCACTCGCCACCCCCATGCCCCTACCCAAAC
>NZ_JBIRTH010000014.1:84500-92549 GCF_044334565.1 Micromonospora sp. NPDC020750 | reverse complement strand
GTGAACCATGTACAACGCCCCCGACCCCCCACCGATTCCACCCCCACGGTGACCCCGACCACCGGACACCCCACCCCAAACCACCCACCATCCCGACGATCAAGAGGCCCACATCAAAACGGCGAAATCCGACACAAAACACTTGATCAACGGGGTGAGACCGGGGCGTGGTCAGTACGGCGGGCTGCCTTCTGCTCGGCTTGCCGGGTCGATGGCAGGCAGGATGGCCGACCGCCACCACCGACGAAGCTGGCTGCTGCAGACGGGTTCCGGCCGCCTCAAGCCGGAGTGCCCCCGGTCCCTTTGCTCTGCTGCCGTCACCGCAACACCGGCGCCGCGCATCCGCTTCAAGCCGCGGGCCAACACGGGCGGACGGCAGGAAGCATCGGCCACGCTCCGTGAGCGTTGCACGGAGGGCAGCAGAGCAAAGGGGGCCGAACAGGTATCACCGCCGGCCGGCGACGACGGATGCTGCCTTGCCTCCGGCCCCCGTCAAAAGCGGGAATTCCGACACAAACCTCTTGATTGACACGACCTGTGGGTGCCGGACCGGATGCCCGGGACCGGAAGTGCCCGGCGAAACCTCGCGGCCGGGGTGGGCGCGCACCCCAAGGGGTGACCCGCCTGAGGCGGTGGTGCAGAGCACCGTTGGGGAACGGGCCGAGGGGCCGGAGGGCTCAGGCGGGGGTGTCGGGGCCGGTGCCGGGGGCGCCGGCCTCCGCGTGCCGGTCGCGCAGCCGGGCCCGGATCTCCTCCGGGGTGTACGCCCGCCGCCGCCGTTCCGCCCGGGCGACGACCACCCCGGTCGCGGCGACACCAGCGAGACCAGCCAGCCCGAGCACCTTCCACCACCGCATCCCTTGCCGCATCCGCTTAGGGTAGACCCCCATGAGCGAACAGAGCGCCGACGGTGCCGGGGTGAGGGTATGAGCATCAGCCTGGACGAGGCCGTGGAGTTGACCCGAACCGGCGACGTGTGGGTGTTCCGGGGCCGTAGCGCGCCCGACCGCGCCATCCAGTTCACCACCAACAGCCCGGTCAACCACGTCGGCATGGCGGTGGTGCTGGACGACATGCCGCCGCTGATGTGGCACGCCGAGTTGGGCCGGTCGCTGCCGGACATGTGGACCGGCACCCATCAGCGCGGGGTGCAGCTGCACGACCTGCGAAACGCGGTCTGCGTCTGGGCCAACCGGTACGGCCAGCGGGCCTGGCTCCGGCAGCTCGAACCGTCCGCCGACGCGGAGATGGAGAAGGCGGTGCTGCGTACCGTCGCCCGCCTCGACGGCACTCCGTTCCCCTCCACCGCCCAGCTCGCCTGGCGCTGGGCGCGGGGCCGGATGCCACGGGTGCGGCTGCCCCTGCCGGCCCGGCGGGACGCCCCCGGCGACGTCGCGGTAGGCGACCGGGCGCTGGAGACGGCGTACTGCGCCGAGGTGGTCGCGGTGACCTACGAGGCGATGGGCCTGCTGCCGGCGGGCCGCCGGCCGAACTGGTACGACCCGGGCCGGTTCTGGAGCGGCGACGACCTCGGCCTGGCCGCCGGGGCCCAGCTCGGCGCCGAGATCGAGGTACACATCCCGCAACGCTGAGCGACGGCGGCGTCGCCCGCCGGGGCGCCGCCCTGGGCCGGTTTGCCAGGGCGGCCGGGTGGCAATTGACAGTCCTCGTGACAGCCCCCGCCGATCTCGACGCGCTGACCGACTTCTTCGACCGGTACGGCGCCGCGCTCACCACCGGTGACGTGGCGGCCGTGGCCGGCTGCTACGCCCTGCCCGGGCTGGTGGTCGCCGACACCTACAGTTTCTCGTTCGTCTCCCCGGCCGCGGTGGCGCTCTCCTTCGTCGGCGCGGCCCCGGACTACCAGGAGCGCGAGCTGGTGGCGGCCAACGCCCTGATCGAGGACGTGCAGCGGGTCTCCGCGCTGCTCATCGAGGTGGCCGTGGAGTGGGAGTTCCTGGACAGCCAGGGGCGGCGGGTGCCCGGCGAGCGCTACCGGTATCTGCTGCGCCGCACCGACAAGGGCCCCGCCATCTGCACGGTCATCCGCATCGCCTGATCCCGCCGAGCCGCAAGGTTCCCGCCGGGGGCCGCAGCCGGGCCCGGTCGCTGCCGGCTGCCGCCGCCCGCGCCCGGCGCCCGCGATGGCGTCCAGCCGTGAGTCGGTGCTTGCAAGATGTCGGCATTGTTGCGCTCTCGTTTGCAAGGTATTGCAGAACCTTTCGGCAAGGGCTAGCGTGCGGGCGAATCACGACCAGAGGAAGGCCGTCGATGAAACGCTCGCCGATGTCCCGTAAGGCGTTGCTCGCCTTGGTCTCCACCCTCACACTCGCCCTCGTCGGCACCCCCGTCGCCGCGCACCAGCTCGCCGCCGAGGCCGCCCCGAACCCGACCGGCACCGACCCTCTCGCCGCCGCCGGGGCGGTGCAGTGGCGCTCCGAACCCTCCGTCGAGGCCCTGCTGAAGGCAGGCTCCGGCGACGCCCGCGCCGAGCAGTTCTACTTCGTCCTGCCAGACCGGTTCGCCAACGGCGACCCGCGCAACGATTCCGGTGGGCTCGCCGGGGACCGGCTGAAGACCGGCCTCGACCCCAAGGACAAGGGCTTCTACCACGGCGGCGACCTCAAGGGGGTGCTGGACAAGCTCGACTACATCCAGGGGCTCGGCACCACGGCGATCTGGCTCGCCCCGATCTTCAAGAACCGGCCCGTGCAGGGCGCAGGCGCGGACGTGTCGGCCGGCTACCACGGCTACTGGATCACCGACTTCACCCAGGTCGACCCGCACTTCGGCACCAATGAGGAGCTGAAGAAGCTGGTCAAGCTCTCGCACCAGCGGGGCATCAAGGTGTACCTCGACGTCATCGTCAACCACACCGCCGACGTCATCAAGTACGCCGAGGGCAAGTACGCGTACATCGACAAGAAGACCGCGCCGTACACCGACGCGCGCGGGCGGGCCTTCGAGGACCGGAACTACGCCGACGGCAACCGGGACTTCCCGAAGGTGAACGCCGGCTCCTTCCCGTACACCCCGGCCTTCGACACCCCGGCCGACGCGAAGGCCAAGGTCCCGGCGTGGCTCAACGACGCCACCATGTACCACAACCGGGGCGACTCGACCTTCTCCGGCGAGAACAGCGAGTACGGCGACTTCTACGGCCTGGACGACCTGTGGACCGAGCGCCCCGAGGTGGTGCGCGGCCTGACCAAGGTCTACGGCGACTGGATCGGCGGCACCGGCGTCGACGGGTTCCGCCTCGACACCGTCAAACACACCAACCTGGAGTTCTGGCCGCAGTTCAGCAGGGGCATCCAGCGGGCCGCCGAAGCCGCCGGAAAGAAGGACTTCTTCATGTTCGGCGAGGTCTACAGTGCAGATCCGGAGATCACCTCCAGTTATGTGCGGCGCGGCGGCCTGCCGGCCACCCTCGACTTCGCGTTCCAGGAGGCGGCCCGGGGCTACACCGCCGCCGACGGCTCCGCGAAAACGCTCGCCGACGTGTACGCCCGCGACGACCTCTACGCCTCCCGGGACACCGACGCCAACCGGCTGACCACCTTCCTCGGCAACCACGACATGGGCCGGATCGGCTCGTTCATCGCGGCCTCCGGCGGCGACGACGCCGCGCAGCTACGCCGCGACCAGCTCGCCCACCAGCTCATGTTCCTCACCCGGGGCCAGCCGGTGGTGTACTCCGGCGACGAGCAGGGCTTCACCGGCCCGGGCGGCGACAAGGACGCCCGGCAGGACATGTTCGCGTCGAAGGTGCCCGACTACCTCGACGACGACCTGATCGGGACCGACCGCACCCACGCCGGCGACCAGTTCGACCCGACGCACCCGCTCTACCGCACCATCGCCGAGCTGGGTCGGCTCCGGCAGGCCCACCCGGCGCTGCGCGACGGCGTCCAGGTCACCCGGTACGCCGCCGACGGCCCCGGTGTCTTCGCCTTCTCCCGGATCGACCCGAAGCGCCGCACCGAGTACGTCGTCGCCGTGAACAACGCCGGTACCGCGCAGACCGTCACCGTGGACACCTGGTCGGCCGGGGCGGCCTTCGCCGGGATCTACGGCGGCGCGGCGACCGCGACCGCCAGGGCCGACGGCAGGCTTGCCGTGACCGTGCCGGCGCTGTCCGCCGTGGTGTACCGGGCCGGCCAGGCGATCCCGCAGGCCGACGCGAAGCCGTCGATCGGCATCACCGCCCCCGCCCCGGACGCCCCGGTCGCCACCCGCGCCGCCGTCACCGCCCAGGTCACCGGCGATCCGCTGGCCACCGTCACCGTCGCCGCCCGGGTCGCCGGCGGCAGGTGGACGCTGCTGGGCAGCGCCCACCGGGCCCCGTACACCGTGCACCACGACCTGACCGGCCTGGCCGGCGGCACGAGGATCGAGTACAAGGCCGTCGTCCGCGACGGCAGGGGGCGCACCGCGAGCACCCGCTCCACCGCCACCGTCGGTACCCCGGCGCAGGGCGCGTCGCGGGACTGGGCGGTGGTGCACTACCAGCGCCCGGCCGGCGGGTACGACGACTGGGGCCTGTACGCCTGGGGCGACATCGACCCCGCGTACGTCACCGAGTGGCCGAAGGGGCAGCCGTTCGCCGGCGAGGACTCGTTCGGCCGGTTCGCCTGGGTGAAGCTGAAGCCGGGCGCGAAGTCGGTCGGCTTCCTGGTCGTCGACTCGGACGGGAACAAGGACGTCGCCAACGACCGGACCATCGACGTCACGCGGACCGGCGAGGTGTGGGTGAAACAGGGCGACGCCGCGCTCTACCCGACCCGGCAGGCGGCCACCGGCGAGCCGGATCCGCCGGTCGACGAGGGCACCGCGCTGATCCACTACCGCCGGGCCGACAACAGCTACGACGGCTGGGGCCTGCACCTGTGGGACGGCGCGGCCAACCCGACCGAGTGGTCCGCCCCGCTCAAGCCGGAGCGGACCGACGCGTTCGGCGCGGTCTTCCGGGTGCCGTTGGCGGCCGGGGCCACCGGGCTGAGCTACATCATCCACAACGGCGACGCCAAGGACCTGCCGGACGACCAGCGGCTCGACTTCGCCGCGGCAGGCCGGGAGGTGTGGCTGCTCGCCGGCACGCCGGGCCGGCTGCTGCCGTCGACCTCGTCCGGGGCGTCCAGGGACGTGGACATCACCCAGCAGAAGGCACAGTGGATCGACCGGTCCACCGTGGCCTGGCAGGCCGGGCCCACCGACGGCCGGACGTACGCCCTGGCGGCCGCCCCGGCCGGCGGGCTGAGCGTCGTCGACGGGGAGCTGTCCGGGACGTACACCACGTTGCCGCTGCGGGCGCAGCGCAACGGGCTCACCGAGGCCCAGCGCGCGAAGCACCCGCACCTGTGGGCGTACCAGGCGTTCAGCCTGGACCGGAGCGACCTGGCGAAGGTCCCGGCGGCGTTGCGCGGGCAGCTCGTGGTGACCGAGCGGGACGCGCGGGGCGCGCTGCTCGGCGCGACCGGGGTGCAGGTCCCGGGCGTGCTCGACGACGTCTACGCCGCCGCCACCGACGCGAGGCTCGGGGCGACCTTCGCCGGCGGGGTGCCCACCCTCGCGGTGTGGGCGCCCACCGCGCGGACGGTGGCGCTGGAACTGTTCGACTCGCCGACCGCCGCGCCGCGCACCGTGTCGATGCGCCGCGACGACCGCACCGGCGTCTGGTCGGCGCGCGGCGACCGGGGCTGGACCGGGAAGTACTACCGGTACCGGGTCGAGGCGTGGCAGCCGGCGGCGCAGAAGGTGGTCACCGCCTCGGTGACCGACCCGTACTCGGTGGCGCTCGCGCCGGACTCCACGCACAGCCAGGTCGTCGACCTGGCCGACCCGGCGCTGGCCCCGAAGGGGTGGGCGAACCTGCGCAAGCCTGCCGCGCCGCCCGCCGCGAAGGCGCAGGTCCAGGAGGTCTCCGTCCGGGACTTCTCCATCGCCGACAGCACCGTGCCGGCCGAGCGGCGGGGCACCTACCTCGCCTTCACCGACCCGGACACGGCCGGGATGAGGCACCTGAGGGCGCTCGGCGGCGCCGGGGTCGACTACCTGCACCTGCTGCCGGCGTTCGACTTCGCCACCATCCCCGAGCGCCGGGCCGACCAGCGGCAGCCGGCCTGTGACCTGGCGAAGCTGCCCCCGGACTCCGACGAGCAGCAGAAGTGCGTGGCGGCGGTGGCGGAGTCCGACGGCTACAACTGGGGGTACGACCCGCTGCACTACACCGTGCCGGAGGGCGGCTACGCCGTCGACCCGGCCGGGGCGAAGCGGACCACCGAGTTCCGCCAGATGGTCGCCGGGGTCAACGGCGCCGGCCTGCGGGTGGTCATGGACGTGGTCTACAACCACACGTCGGCATCGGGCACCGACGGCAAGTCGGTGCTCGACCAGGTCGTGCCGGGCTACTACCACCGGCTGCTGTCCGACGGTACGGTCGCCAACTCGACCTGCTGCGCGAACACCGCCCCCGAGCACGCCATGATGGGCAAGCTGGTGGTCGACTCCCTGGTCACCTGGGCGAAGCAGTACAAGGTGGACGGGTTCCGGTTCGACCTGATGGGCCACCACCCGAAGGCGAACATCCTGGCCGTGCGGGCCGCCCTGGACCGGCTCACCGTCGCCCGCGACGGCGTGGACGGGCAGAAGATCCTGCTGTACGGCGAGGGCTGGAACTTCGGCGAGGTGGCCGACGACGCCCGGTTCGTGCAGGCCACCCAGGCGAACATGGCGGGGACCGGGATCGGCACGTTCAACGACCGGCTCCGTGACGCGGTGCGCGGCGGCGGGCCGTTCGACCCGAACCCGCGGGTGCAGGGCTTCGCGTCGGGCCTGTTCACCGACCCCAACGGCGACCCGGTGAACGGGTCGGCGGCCGAGCAGAAGGCCCGGCTGCTGCACGCCCACGACCTGATCAAGGTCGGGCTGACGGGCAACCTGCGCGGCTACCGGTTCACCGACTCGGCCGGCCGGCAGGTCACCGGCGGCCAGGTCGACTACAACGGCTCGCCCGCCGGCTACACCGCCGCGCCGGGGGAGGCGGTCACCTACGTCGACGCGCACGACAACGAGATCCTGTACGACGCGTTGGCGTACAAGCTGCCGCAGGCCACCTCGGCGGCGGACCGGGCTCGGATGCAGGTGCTCGCCCTCTCCACGGTGGTGATGGGCCAGGGGACCGGGTTCGTGACGGCCGGCTCGGAGCGGCTGCGCTCGAAGTCGCTGGACCGCAACTCGTACAACTCCGGTGACTGGTTCAACCAGATCCGCTGGGACTGTGCCGATGGCAACGGCTTCGGTGCCGGCCTCCCGCCGGCGGCGGACAACCAGGACAAGTGGCCGTACGCGAAGCCGCTGCTGGCCGATCCGTCGCTGGTGCCGGGCTGCGCGGCAATCGACCTGGCCGATGCCCGGTACGCGGAGCTGCTGCGCATCCGCGAGTCCTCGCCGGTGTTCGGGCTGGCCACCGCCGACCAGGTGCAGAAGCGGGTCGCCTTCCCGCTCTCCGGCACCGCTGAGACCCCGGGCGTGCTCACCATGACCATCGATGCCCGCGGGATCGACGGGAAGTGGCGGTCGGTGACCGTCGTCTTCAACGCCACCCCCGAGGCGGCGCGGCAGCGGGTCGCCGGGCTGCGCGGGGCGGACGTGGCGCTGCACCCGGTGCTGAGGGCCTCCGCCGACCCGGTGCTGCGCACCGCGTCGTTCGACCGGGGCACCGGCACCTTCACGGTGCCGGCGCGCAGCGTGGCGGTCTTCGTCCAGAGGTAGCCGTCGACCGACCGGCCCCCTTCCGTCCGTGGCGGAAGGGGGCCGGCCCGTGTCCGGCCGTCCGCACCGGGAACGGCCGCCGGCCCCGCCCGGTGGGATCCGTGTGCGGATCCTTTCCGAGCGGGGCCGGTGGACTGCCCGTGGCCGGTGTCACCGTTGCCGGCTACCAGCCCTGCCTGCCGTCAGGCGAAGCAGTTGGGGATGTGGCCGGTGCAGTTGGTGGGGTCGTTGTCGATGACGATGGATTCGTCGTCGAGGCGGACTGTGCCGTCGTTG
>NZ_JBIRTH010000014.1:0-84402 GCF_044334565.1 Micromonospora sp. NPDC020750 | reverse complement strand
GCTTGACGAGGATTGCGCCGCCGTCGGCGTCCTCGTCGTAGGTCCCGGGCGTCGAACCCTCACCCGACTCACCCGACCCACCGGGCACCACCGGCGCAGCCGGCGCGGCTGGCACGACCGGCGCGACCGGCACGACCGGCGCGAGCGCGGCCGGTGCGGTTGCCGGCTCTGCCTTGGCGGCCTCACCGGCAGCCGGGGTGTCGGTCTTCGGTGGGGTGGTGTTGTCGGGTGTGGTGGGCCAGGGTTCTTGGTCCTTCTTCTTCTCGCGGGCGGCGTTGCCGTCCTTGACGGTGACGCCCTTGAGGGTGAGTTCGCCGCCTTCGCCGACGGTGAAGATGCGGAAGGCGTCGCTGGAGTCGCGCTTGATGATGGACTTGTCGCCCTTGATGGTGATCCGTTGGCGGATCGTGGGTAGGGCGGAGCCGTTCTTGCGGTCGTGGTCGCTGAGCTCGTACTTGCAGTCCCGGGCGAGTTTTAGCGTGCCGCCGAGTTCGTTGTTGGCCCGCACCACCGCTTCGACCAGCGCGTCGTCGTCGCAGGGCACCTCACGGACCCGGCCCTCCTCGTCACGCTCACCCCGACCGTCCCGGCCCTTGTCCCGGTCCTTGCCCGACCAGTCGTCCTGGCCGGACCACTCGGCGTCGCTCCAGTCGCCCTGCTTGCCGGGATCCTGGCCGCCGTTCTCCTTGCCGCGTTCCTCGTCGGCCCGGCCGGCGTCGCTGACGTTCTGCTTCGCGGTGGCCGAGTGCTGATCCGACAGTCGGTTCGCGTCGTCCGACTTGTCTTCGCGGGTGGCCAGTCCGCCGAGCGCCGCCAGACCGACGACGCCGGTCAGGCCGGCAACGCCGGTGGCGACCCAGAGAGCCCGCCGTCGTTTCGCCGGCGGGGTGGCGTGCACCCCGCCGCCGGGAGTCGTTTCGTCGTTGGACATCAGAACCTTCCGCCCTTTCCTGCTACCAGACGGGGCCGCACCGCCCGAAGGGGCGCGACCAGCTACAAATGGGTTGCAGCCTTCTGATCCCCACCGTATGAGAGCGTTCCTCACGAGGAGGACGTATCCGAAAAAACCCCGCATTGTTCTCGGATAGGACGGGAGTCCGCAGTCGGGCGATGCTGTGCACGAAGGTGCCGCAGGGGGAAACGGCGGCGGGCCCCGCCACCGGTGCGTCGACGGTCGAAACGTCGCGTACCGGCGGCGGAGCCCGCCGTGGTCGTACCTGAGGATCAGCCAGGCAGGCGCGGACCCGCCTCGCGCTGCTCGGCCAGCCACGTCTCCACCTCGTCGACCCGGCGCGGCAACCCGGCCGAGAGGTTGACCGCGCCGGTCGCGGTCACCAGCACGTCGTCCTCGATCCGGATGCCGATGCCGTGCAGCTCCTCGGGGACCAGCTCGTCCTCCGGCTGGAAGTACAGGCCCGGCTCGACGGTGAGCACGTAGCCCTCGCCGAGCGCACCGTCGCGGTACGTCTCCTTGCGGGCGTTCGCGCAGTCGTGCACGTCGATGCCGAGCATGTGCCCGAAGCCGTGCAGCGTCCACCGGCGGTAGACCGTCGACTTCTCGTCCATCGCCTCGTCCACGCTCACCGGCAGCAGGCCCAGGTCGTGCAGGCCCTCGGCCAGCACCCGCATGCACGTCAGCTGGACGTCCTTGAACTGCACCCCCGGCCGGATGAGGTCGATGCCGGCCTGCTGGGAGGCGTACACGATGTCGTAGACCTGCCGCTGCAGCGGGGTGAACCGGCCGTCGACCGGGAGCACCCGGGTCACGTCGGCGGTGTAGAGGTTGCGGTTCTCCACGCCCATGTCCATGAGCAGCAGCTCGCCCGGCCGGGTGACGCCGTGGTTGTGCACCCAGTGCAGGATCGTGGCGTGCTCACCGGCCCCGACGATCGAGCCGTAGCCGACGTCGTTGCCGTCGTGCCGGGCGCGCAGCGCGAAGATCCCCTCCAGCAGCCGCTCGGAGACCGCCCGGTCGGCCGGCAGCACCCGGGCCACGTCCTCGAAACCCCGTACCGTGGCGTCGATGGCGTCCTGGAGCTGGGCGATCTCCCACTCGTCCTTGACCAGCTTGGCCTCGGAGATCGCGATCGCCAGCTCCCGGTCCCGGGCGGGCTGCCCCTCCTCGCGCGGCCCGTCGTACGGGCGCACGGCCGAGTCCACCCGGGCGTCGAAGCCGCGCAGCACCCGGGTACGCCCCGGCGCCAGCCCGGCCAGCGCCGCGTCCAGCTCGGTCAGGTCGGCGGTGGGCAGGCCCAGCTCGGTCGACTTCTCGGCCAGGGTGTGCCGCCGGCCCACCCACAGCTCGCCGTGCCGGCTGCGGAAGAACTCGTCGGTCTCCCGGGAGGACCGGGGCCGCGTGTACAGGGTGGCGTCGTGCCCCGAGCCGTTCGGGCGCAGCACCAGCACGCCGTCCGGGTCGTGGTCGCCGGTCAGGTACGCGAAGTCGCTGCCCGGCCGGAACCGGTACTCGGTGTCGTTGGCGCGTACCTTCTCCCCGCCGGTGGGGATCACCAGCGTCTCGCCGGGGAAGGCCGCGGAGAGCGCGGCCCGCCGCTTGGCGTGGTTGGGCACCTCCACCCGGGGGCCGACCGGAAGGGCCGTGTCCCGCCAGCCCTGGCGCATGAACGACAGGAACGCCTCCGGGAAGTCCGGGTCGTGTGACTCGGTGCCGTCCGTAGGCTGGTCGCCCGCCCGCTTCTCGCTCATGATCCGCTCCCTCCGCCAGGCCGCTGGCCCAGACGCTACCCCTCGCGCGCGGATGTGGGGTGCCTGCGGTGCCTGCGACGCCGGTCCCGGCCGCGTGGAAAGATGACCGGCATGTGCGGACTCCTGGCCTTCTTCAGCGCGAACGGCAACGCCGCCGCCCACCGCGACCACATCGCGGGGGCGTTGGAGTGCCTGCACCACCGCGGACCGGACGAGACAGGTGTCGAGGTGGTCGGCGACGCGACCGGCCAGTACGCGGACGGGGTGTTCGGGCACAAGCGGCTCGCGATCATCGACGTGGCGTCCAGCCACGAGCCGCTGCCGTACGCGGGCGGGCGCTACCTGCTGACCTTCAACGGCGAGATCTACAACTACATCGAGCTGCGCGACGAGCTGGTGCGCACCTACGGGGCCCAGTTCGCCACCGCCGGCGACGGCGAGGTGATCGTCGCCGGCTACCACTTCTGGGGCGAGCAGGTGCTCACCCGGCTGCGCGGCATGTTCGCGTTCGTGATCTGGGACCGGCAGGAGCGCCGCGCGTTCGGCGCCCGCGACTACTTCGGCATCAAGCCGCTGCACTACCTGGAGACCGCCGACGGGCTCTACCTCGCCTCGGAGAAGAAGGCGCTGCTGCCGTTCGCGCAGTCCGCGTACGCCGGGGACGCCGGGATCGACCCGGCGAACCTGAGCCACTACCTGACCCTCCAGTACGTTCCGGAGCCCGGCACCCTGCACCGGGGGATCAACCGGATCGGCTCGGGGGAGTACCTGACCTGGACCCCGGGTGGCCGGATCGACGTGCGCCGGTGGTACCGGCCGGTGTTCCGGCCGGCCCCGGTCAGCGACGAGCAGCGGCTCTACCACGAGATCCGGGAGACGCTGCGCGAGAGCGTCCGGGTGCACATGCGCTCGGACGTGCCGGTCGGCTCGTTCCTGTCCAGCGGCATCGACTCCACCGCCGTGGTCGCCCTGGCCCGGGAGTTCAACCCGCACATCCTCACCTTCACCGTCGGCTACGACGTCCCCGGGTACTCGGAGATCGACGTCGCCCAGGAGTCGGCCCAGCACCTCGACGTGACCATCATGCCCACCAAGATCGGGCCGCAGGACATGATCGACGCGCTGCCGAAGATCGTCTGGCACCTGGACGACCCGGTCGCCGACCCGGCGCTGGTGCCGCTGTACTTCGTGGCGAAGAAGGCCGCCGAGCACGTCACCGTGGTCCTCTCCGGCGAGGGCGCCGACGAGTTCTTCGGCGGGTACACCATCTACCGGGAGCCGCTCTCCCTCGGCACGGTCAACGGCCTGCCCGGCGGGGTGCAGAAGGGCCTGCGCGCGGTCTCGAAGGCCATCCCGCAGGGGGTGAAGGGCAAGAGCTTCCTGGAGCGCGGCACCACCCCGATCGAGCAGCGCTACTACGGCAACGCCCGGATGTTCACCGAGGAGGAGAAGCAGCACCTGATGCGCCGCTACGACCCCTCGGTGCGCTACACCGACGTCACCGCCCCGATCTACGCCGAGTGCACCGAGCTCGACGACGTCACCAAGATGCAGTACGTCGACCTGTACACCTGGCTGCGCGGCGACATCCTGGTCAAGGCCGACCGGATCTCGATGGCGCACTCGCTGGAGGTGCGGGTGCCGTTCCTGGACCGGGCGGTGTTCGACGTGGCAGCCACGATCCCGGTGGACCTGAAGCTCCCGCCGCGCTCCGACGCCACCAAGTACGCCATGCGCCAGGCCCTCCAGGGCGTGGTGCCCCCGGCCATCGTCAACCGCAGAAAGCTCGGCTTCCCCACCCCGACGCGGGTGTGGCTGCGCGGCGAGATGTACGAGTGGGCCCGCTGGGTGATCTCCAACTCCGGCGCGGGCGAGCTGATCGACCTGTCGTACGCGATGCGGCTGCTGGAGGAGCACAAGCGGGAGGAGGCCGACCACTCCCGCAAGGTGTGGACGGTGCTGATCTTCTGCATCTGGCACGCGATCTTCGTGGCCAAGACGCTCGACCCGGGCATCCAGCGCAACCAGTCCGCGCTGCTGACCAAGCCGGTGGTCGGCTCCATGGTCCGCTGAGCCGGTGAGGGCGGCCCCCTGCCGCCGCGTGGCAGGGGGCCGCCGTTCATCCGGGCGGGGTCACGCCCGGGCGCAGCTCACCGTGGGCAGGGCGTTGGCGCCGGGGCTGCTGGCGAGGAAGCCGAACGACGTCGTCCCCTCCGGGGCGACCGTGCCGTTCCAGGCCGCGTTGGTCACCGTGGTGGTCGACCCGGACGTGGTGTACGAGCCGTTCCACAGGCTGTTGACCGTCTGACCGCTGGGCCAGGTCAGCGTCGCCTTCCAGCCGGCGAACGACGTCGCGCCGTGGTTCATGATCGTCACCTCGCCCTGGAATCCGCCGGACCAGGCGCCGACCACCTTGTAGACCGCCATGCAGTCCCCGCTGTGCGGCGGTGGCGTGGTCGGGCTCGGCGGCGGGCTGGTGGGGCTCGGCGGGGGAGTCGTCGGGCTCGGCGGCGGGGTGGTCGGGGCGGGGGTGGTCGGGCTCGGCGAGCCGCCGTTGCCCACTCCGGTGACCTCGCCGTTGCCCCCGTCGAAGGCCACGTCGGAGCAGCCGAAGAAGTTCTCCTGGCTGTCCGAACGGACCCAGCGTGAGTAGATGATGTGCCGGCCGCTCTTGTTCGACGGCAGGTTGCCGCTGAAGTAGTAGTGCCCCTCGTTGGTGCCCACCCCGCCGTTCTGCGGCGGGTTGGTCACCGTGAGGAAGGGCTGCTCCTCCAGGTCGCTCCAGGCCAGCGCCCGGGTCGGGCTCCAACTGTCCTTCGTCACGTAGAAGTAGAAGGTGCCCGGGTGGTGGGCCCAGTTGCTGTACTTGAAGTTGTGCCGGGCCCCGGCGGTCAGGTGGGTCAGCGGCCAGTCGGTGCGGGCCAGGTCGTACCCGGTGTAGCCGGGGTTGCCGCCGCTGCACAGCTTGCCGTCGGGGATGAAACCGACGGTTCGGCCGCCGGCGTCGGAGCGCAGCACGCTGAACCAGTTGTACAGCGAGTTCGCCCCGCTCTGGGCGACCGCCGCCGTGCAGGCCGGGTTGATCGGCTTGATCTCACCGGTGGGGCTGAGGCCGTCCTTCCAGCACAGGTAGGTCCGGCTGCCGGGGGTCATCGCGGCGCCGTGCGCGACGGCGGGGTCGGGCCCCGCCGTCAGGGCGACGGCGCCCAGGAGAAGAGTGGTGGCCGCGGTGAGCAACGCGGCCGTACGCGAACGGTGGGACACGGGTTCTCCTCACTCGCGGGACGCGGGCGCCCCGCGGGCAACGCGGGGCGGCGGCGCCGCCCGACGCGGATACGGCGGTCGCGGCGGACGTGCCCCGGCGGATGGCCGGTGTACGTGCGCCGTCGGCGGCCCGACTCGCGGACCGGTGCCCTCGCGTGGATGTGAACCCGGCGCCGGCGGCACGGCAGCCCCCGCACCGCCCGGCAAGCGCCATCCCACCACGGGACGCCGACGGCGCGCAATAGCTGTTGCTCGATGTGTCAGTAGGAGCAGGTGCGGCCTCCCGGTCCCTGCCTCGCACACCTGCCCAAGCCAATACGCTGGCTTCAGCGCTCGTCATCCCGCGTACTGTGCCAGCCTGGTACCACAAGATCGCTCGGCGTGCGGCGTGGACGGAGGGACCGGAATGGGATACGCGGTGGTGCTCGGCGAGGCACTGGTCGACCTGCTCGACACCGAGTACGCCGGCGAGCCGGTCTACCGGCAGGCCGTCGGCGGCGGGCCGCTGAACGTGGCGGTCGCCGTCGCCCGGCTCGGCGGTGCGGTGCAGTTCGTCGGGTCGCTCGGCGACGACGTCCTGGCCGGGCGGATCCGTGACTTCCTGACCGGGGCGGGCGTCGGCCTGGCCGGGGTGTCCACCGTCCCCGTCCCGACGGCGCTGGCGGTGGCCACCTTCGCCGGTCCCGAGCCCGACTTCCGGTTCTACGGCGAGCCACCCTCCTACGGCCTGCTCGGTCCCGACGACCTCGACACCGACCTGGTCGCGGGCGCCGCCGTCGTCTACTGCGGGTCGATCGTGCTGCTCCAGCCGTCGGTGCTGGCCGCCGCGCGCCGGGCCTGGGGGATCGCCCCCGGGCTGCGGGTCTTCGACCCGAACGTGCGGCCCCGGCTGCTCGACGGGCCGGCCGCGCTGGCCGGGCTGCGCGAGACGGTGGCCGAGTTCGCCGCGTCCGCCCACCTGGTCAAGCTGAGCACCGCCGACGCCGAGCTGCTCTACCCCGGCGAGCCGGTCGAGGGGGTCGCGGCGTACCTGCGCGAACTGGGGGCTGCGACCGTGGTGGTCACCCTCGGCCCGGCCGGCGCGGTGGTCGCCGCCGCGGGCGCCGATCCGGTACGCGTGCCCGCGCCCAGGGTGCGTGCGGTGGACGCCACCGGCGCCGGCGACTCGGTGATGGGGGCGCTCGTCGCCGACCTGCTTCTCGACGGCGAGCCGACCGACCCGGCCGACTGGCACCGGCGGGTCGCGTTCGCGCTGCGGGTCGCCGGCCTGGTCTGCGAGTCCCCGGGCGGCGCGGTGGCCATGCCCAGCCGCGCCGAGGTGCTACGCCGCTTCGCCGGCTGACCCCGGCCGGCTCCGGCCCGACCCCGACCGGCTCCGGCCCGACCCGGCCGGCTCCGCCCGACCCGGGCTGCCTACGGCCGCCTGGACCGGGCCAGGGTGAGCACGGCGGCCAGGGAGAGCGCGGCGGCGGCGGCCAGCACCGCCGCCATCGGCACGGCGCTGCCCTCGCCGCCCAGCCCGACGAGCGGCGCGGCCAGCGCGCCGATCACCGACTGGAGCGCCCCCAGCAGCGCGGCGGCCGTACCGGCGTGGCTGGCGTGCCGGTCCAGCGCCAGCGCCGTGCTGTTGGGCATTACCATGCCGATCGTGCCGACGAAGACGAACAACGCCACGGCGAGCGGCCACAGGTTGCCGGCCACCGCGCCGGTCAGCACGCCCACGGCGGCCACGGCACCGACCAGCAGGGTGGCGACCAGCAGGACGCGTGGGCTGAACCGGTCGAGCAGCCGTGCGTTGGCCTGCCCGGCGGCGACCAGGGCGAGCGCGTTGAGGCCGAAGATCAGGCTGAACGTGCCGCTGGAGACACCGAACACGTCCTGGAAGACGAACGGCGAGCCGGAGATGTACGCGAACAGGGCGGCGAAGGCCAGCCCCTGGGTCAGCACGTACCCGAGGTAGACCCGGTCGGTCAGCAGCGACCCCATGGTCCGGGCGGTGCCGGCCACGCCCCCGGTGCTGCGCCGCTCGACGGGAAGCGTCTCGGGCAGCCGCCAGGCCGCCGCGGCGGCGAGCAGCAGGCCGATCACCGCGAGGGTGACGAAGACCGCCCGCCAGGACCCGAACCGCAGCACCAGGCTGCCGACGCCGGGCGCGGCCACCGGGGCCACCCCGAAGATCAGGGTGAGCCGGGAGAAGTACTTCGCGGCGGCCCGGCCGGCGTACAGGTCGCGGACGATCGCCCGGGCCACCACCACGCCCGTCCCGCCGGCGAAGCCCTGCATGAAGCGGGCCGCGGCGAGCGTGCCGGCGTTCGGGGCGACCGCGCAGACCAGGGCCAGCAGCGCGTACCCGACGAGGCCGACGAGCACCGGCCGGCGGCGGCCCCAACGGTCGCTGAGCGGGCCGGTGACGAGCTGGCCGAGGGCCATGCCGATCAGGCAGGTGGTGAGCGAGAGCTGGATCTGGGCCTGGCTGGCCCCCAACTCGTCGGCCATGGCCGGGAACGCCGGCAGGTACATGTCCAGCGAGAGGGGGCCGACGGCGGTGAGCGCCCCGAGTAGCACCAGCAGCCCGATCCCGGTGCCCCGGTCGGCGGCCCCGGTCCCGGCCCCCGGGACGGGTGCCCCGGCGCGCCGGGGCGGCACCCCGGGTGCCGCGGTCCGCCCGCCGGGTGCCGGGACGCCGGAGCCCCGCCGACCGGTGACCGGCGTCGGACTGCCGGTCGACTGCACCACACGCGCCACGGGGCCCCCAGAAGAAGTCGGATCCGGTAACCTTAGCTCTGTAATCAGAGATGTTGCGCTGTGAAGTAGGTGACTCGTGTCCACCGACGAGACCCCCGCGCGGCTCGGCGCCGCCGTGGCGGAGCTGCACCGGCTGCTGCGCCGATCGACCGTCCGGCGGGCCAACCGGCCGGCGCTGCCGGAGGCGCAGGTGGAGTTGCTGCTGGTGGTCCGCGCCCACCCGGACATCAGCGTCAAGGAGGCGGCCCGGCGGCTGGGCACCGCGCCGAACACGGTGAGCACCCTGGTCGGCGACCTGGCCGGCGCCGGGCTGCTGCACCGCGAGCGCGACCCGGGCGACCGGCGGCTGGTCCTGCTGCGCCTCACCGACGCCGCGCGGCAGCGGATGGCCGACTACGAGCGGCACCGGGCCGAGCTGCTCGCCGACGCCCTCGCCGCCCTCGACCCGGCCGCCCGCCGGGCCCTGGCGGAGGCCCTGCCCCACCTGCCCCGCCTGGCCGCCCTCATCACCCCCGCCGGCTGACCCGGTCGGGTCAGCCGGTGCCGTCGAGTTCGGCGTAGCCCCGGCGGGCCGCGAGCAGGGCGGCGCGGGCACCGAAGGGCGCCTCGGCGGCCACCCGCTCCGGCGGGGCGCCCCCGGTGTGGCCGGCCCGGATCAGCCGGGCCAGCTCGACCAGTTCGCCGTGCTGGGCCCGGACGAACTCCGGGTCGACCAGTTCGCCGTGCCCCGGCACGACGACCGTGCCCGGGGTGGTCAGCCGCAGCAGCTCGGCCACCGCGTCCGGCCACCGCAACGGGTACGACTCCTCGAACGCCGGCGGCCCGCCCTGCTCGACGAGGTCCCCGGCGACCAGCACGTCCGCGTCCGGCACGTGCACCATCAGGTCGGCGTCGGTGTGCCCGTGCCCCGGATGGCGCAGCAGCACCCGCCGGCCCCCGACGTCCAGCACCGTCTCCCGGCGGACGACATGCGTCGGGGCCAGCAGCGCCGTGCCGGCCAGCTCGGCGGCCAGCCCCGGCCGCTCACCGCGCATCTCCTCGTACGCCGCCCGGCGCAGCTCGTCGGGGCGCTCGCGCAGCGCCGCGGCGGCGACCTCGTGCGCGTACACCGGGCGGGCCGGGTCGGCGGCGAGCGTGGCGTTGCCGAAACAGTGGTCGAAGTGGTGGTGGGTGTTCACCACCGTCCATGGGTGCGGGGTGACCGCGCGGGCTGCGGCGGCCAGCTCGGTGGCCTGCCCGGCGGTGGAGAGGGTGTCCACCACCAGCGCCGCGCCGTCGCCGACGACCAGCGTGACGTTGACGTCGAGCAGCGGCTCCCGCAGCACGTGCACCCCGTCGGCGACCTCGACGAACCGCAGCGTCACGACCTGGCCGCCGCCGCGCGGTCACCGGGGCGACCGCCGGCCGGCGCGTCGGCGGGCCCCCCTCCTGCCGGAGAGCCGGGCCGGGTTCCGCCGGCCCGCTCGACGAAGCGCTGCCGGTCGACCAGCACCCGGTCCACCAGCCCTCGGGCGACCGTCTCCGCGCCGTCGGTGACGCTGACCTCGAACCGCAGCCGTCGCCCGTCTACCGTGGCGAGCCGGGCGTGCGCCGCCACCGTGCGGCCGACCGGGGTGGGGGCCAGGTGGTCCAGCTCGACCCGGAGCCCGACCGTGGTCCGGCCCGGCGGCATGCCGTCGGCGGTGGCCGCGACCGTGGCCGCCTCGACCAGGGCGAGCACCCGGGGGGTGCCCAGCACCGGCACGTCGCCGGAGCCGAGGGCCCGCGCGGTGTCGGCGTCGGTCACGGTCAGCTCGACCCGGGCCGACAGGCCCGGCGCGAAGGATTGCTCCGACTGCTCCTGCATGCGCCCACCCTAGGTGGTCGCCGTCGGCGGGTCGCGGTGCCGCCGTTAACCTGGACGGCGATGGCCGTCGTGACTGACCCACAGACCCCCGCCCCCGCCGGACCGCCCGGACCGCCCGCCGGCGGTCGCCGCCGGGTGATCGCCATGTCGATCTGGGCCGTCGCCTTCGTGGCCGGCTGGCTCGGCATCGGCCTGCCCACCGACCCGGCGTACGCGTTCCTCTGGATCTGGGCGGCCACCGTCGCCTGGAACTCGCACCGCCCGTGGCGCACCCACCTGCTGTTCGCCCGGGACTGGGTGCCGGTGGTGCTGCTCCTCGCGGCCTACAACCTGTCCCGGGGGTTCGCCGACAACGGCGCCACCCCGCACGCGATGGAGTTGATCGTCGCCGACCGGTTCATGTTCGGCTGGGCGACCGGCGGCGAGGTGCCGACCGTCTGGTTGCAGGAGCACTTCTACCGGCCCGAGGTGCGCTGGTGGGACGTGCTCGCCAGTTGGGTCTACTTCTCCCACTTCGTGGTGACCCTCGCCGCCGCCGCGGTGCTCTGGATGCGGAACCGGCGCCGGTGGGCCGCGTACATGCGGCGCTTCGGGTTCCTCTGCGCGGCCGGGCTGGTCACGTACTTCCTCTACCCGGCCGCCCCGCCCTGGTGGGCGGCGCAGAACGGCCTGCTCACCGAGGTGGCCCGGATCTCCACCCGGGGCTGGAAGGCGTTCGGCATGCACGGCGCGGGCAACCTGCTCAACGCCGGGCAGATCGCCTCCAACCCGGTGGCCGCGATGCCGTCGCTGCACACCGCGTGGGCACTGTTCGTGGTGCTGTTCTTCCTGGGGGCGACCCGCCGCCGGTGGTGGCCGCTGCTACTGGCGTACCCGTTGGCGATGACCTTCACCCTGGTCTACTCCGGCGAGCACTACGTCATCGACGTGCTGGTCGGCTGGGCGTACGTGGGGATGACCTTCCTCGTGGTCGGCCTGGCCGAGCGCTGGTGGGCGGCCCGCCGGTCGCGCCGGGCACCGGTCGCGTCGGAGCCGGCCGACGGGGGGCCGGGTGGTCCGGAGCCGGGCGACGGGGGGCCCGAGCCGGTCGGTCCCGCCGCCGCAGGCGATCCGCCGGCGGTCCCGGCCGCGCGCTGAGGACTCTGCGCGGGCTGCCGCCGCGACCGGTGTCCCGCCCGCGCTGAGGACTCTGCGCGGGCTGCCTTCGCGACCGCCTTCGCGACCGCCTTCGCGACCGCCTTCGCGACCGGTGTCCCGCCCGCGCGGTGGGCCGGCTCAGCCGGGGTTGCGGGCGGCGTGCGCCCGCGCGGTCAGCTCCGCCGCCAGCCACCACGCCTCGGCGAGGTCGCGGTCGAGGGCGGCGGCACCCGCGCCGCCTGCGGTGTCCGCGTGCACGGTCGCCAGCCGCAGCCGCCGCTGGGCCGGGCCCTGGGTCACCCGCACGCTCTGGATCCGCGCGTACGGCACGACGGTGAGCTGCCGGGTGATCAGCCCGGACCGGGCGGCGAAGACCCGTTCGTCGAGCCCGGCGCCGACGGCCCGGCGGCTCAGCGGGCGCAGCCACCGGGCCCGGGCCGGCGGGAGGCTCGTCGCCAGCCCGCTCAGCCGCACCCCCGGCAGCACCTCCGTCACGATCCGTTCCCCGGTGTGCGCGTCGCCCACCGGCAGCAGCCGGTCGGGCCGGTTGCGGTCGTCCGGTTCGCCGGCCGCGTAACCGGCCACCTCCAGCCGCAGCCGAAGCCAGCCCTTGGCGCGCCAGAGCAGTGGCCAGGTGACCCCGACAGTCTGTACCCGGCTCAGCGGCACGGTCTGCGCCCGGGTTTCCAGCAGGCCGTTGCGAATCCGCAGGGTGCCCTCGTCCCGGGCCAGCCGGAAGTTCCAGTCGTCGAGGACGCGGCGTACCGGTTGCAGCAGCACGCCGGCCATCGCGGTGAGCGTGCTCGCCACCGCGATGAACGACCAGGAGTCCTCGGAGAGGAACTGGGCCACGACGAAGGCCACGCCGAGGGGGAGCAGGAACGCCTGCGGGGTGAGTAGCTGGCTGACCAGCAGGTCCCGGTTCGACACGTCGTGCAGCGCCCGCCCCGGCGGGACCGGCGAGGCCGTGTGCTCCACCCCCGGTCCGTCCGTCGCTGTGGTCGCCGGCTGGGGGCCGGGGGCGGCCCCGGTACCGGCGAGCGCGAGCAGCCGCTGCCGCAGGGCGGCGGCCTCGGCCACCCCCAGGTACGCCAGCGGCGCCTCGGTCTTCCCGCCACCGACCACCTCCAGCCGCAGCTCGGCCAGGCCGGTGAGCTGGGCGAGCAGCGGGCGGACCACCTCGACGGCCTGGAGGCGCTCCAGCGGGATGGCCCGGGTACGCCGCCAGAGCAGGCCCTCGTACACCCGCAGCTCGCGGCCGACCACGTGGTAGCCGGTGTTGTACCAGCTGACCACCGCGAGCACGGTCGCGCCGAGGGCCAGCACGGCCACCATCGCCGCGAACCAGCCGAAGCCGACCCGGGACAGGGTCGACCAGGACAGCCCGGCGATGACCACGACCAGCGACTTGGCCCCGTGCAGCGCGGGACTCAGCGGGTGCAACCGCTGCCGGGGCTCCCCGCCCCCGGCCCGCTGGTCAGGGAGCTGCTGCCCCGGCCCGCCGGGCGGGGCGACGGCCACCTCGGGCCCGTACGGGGGGCCGGTGGGCGGCACGGTGGGCGCGGGGGTCGGGAACTGCGGGGGGTGGGGGGCGCCGGCGGGGTCGGTGTTGTGCTGGCCCTGGCTCACAGGCCCTCCGCGCGGTCCTCGCCGAGCGCGGTGAGCCGGTCGCGCAGCCGGGACGCCTCCGCCGGGCGCAGCCCCGGCACCCGGGCGTCGCTGGCCGCGGCGGCGGTGTGCAGCTGCACCGTGGCCAGGTCGAAGGCTCGCTCCAGTGGGCCGGCGCTGACGTCGACGAACTGCATTCGCGAGTACGGCACGATGGACAGCCGGCGGACCAGCAGCCCGTGTCGCACCAGCAGGTCGTTCTCGCGCTCGGCGTACCCCCAGGCGTGCACCGCGCGCACGATGGTGACGACCCGCCACGCGCCGGCCAGCACGACCGCGCCGAGCGCGGCGCCGAACAGCCAGTGCCCGCTCAACGCCCAACCGACGGCGAGACCCAGCAGCAGCACCCCGAGCAGCGCCGCCAGCCGCAGCAGCTCCACCCAGATCAGGTCGCCGGACACCGGCTGCCACCGCACGGTGTCCGGCCACGGCTCCAGCGGGCCCGGCGGAAACGGCGCCGACCAGGCCGGGGCCGGCGGTGGCGCGGGGTGCGGGCCGGGTGGGACGGCGGGTGGGCCGCCGACGGGGTCGCCGGTCACCGGGAGGGTCCGCTCTGCGCGTTCACCAGTCGAGCGTAGGCGATCCGGCGAGCGGCGTGACCTCCCGAAGGAAGCCGCGTGCGTCGAGGAAGTCGCCGAGTGAGGACCGGTGGTCGGCGCAGGCGAGCCAGGTTTTGCGCCGGTCGGCGGTGTGCAGGCGGGGATTGTTCCAGCGCAGCGCCCACTCGGCGGGCGCGCGACAGCCTCGGGCCGAGCAGATCGGTGCCGCGTCGGCGGGGAGGGGGAGGCTCATCCGGGCCAGTCTAGGCGCGCGACGAGAAGGCTGAGCGCCGGGCGGCCACGGGGGGAGCCGCCCGGCGACGGGGTGAATGGTACACACGCCGGGCCCTCTGGTGTAAACCCGTGACCGGCGATTCGGGACGGTGGGACGGCGTGGCGGAAAACGGCTTCTCCCCGCCTCGGCACTCAGCCGGGCATGCGAGTCTTGACACGCACCACGCCGCGACAATCGATCATGCTGTGGAGGACCGGTGGCCCAGCCGACCACGCCCGACACCCCGACGCCGAACGGCAGCGCGCCGGACATCCCCCCGACGTCGGCGCCGCCGCCGACCACCCCCGCCCAGGACGCGACGCTGCTGGAGCGCGCGCTGTTCGAGATCAAGCGGGTGATCGTCGGCCAGGACCGGATGGTCGAGCGGATGTTCGTGGCGCTGCTCGCCCGGGGGCACTGCCTGCTGGAGGGGGTGCCCGGGGTGGCGAAGACCCTCGCCGTGGAGACCCTCGCCAAGGTGGTCGGCGGATCCTTCGCCCGGGTGCAGTTCACCCCGGACCTGGTCCCCGCCGACATCATGGGCACCCGGATCTACCGGCAGTCCAGCGAGAAGTTCGACGTCGAGCTGGGCCCGGTCTTCGTCAACTTCCTGCTCGCCGACGAGATCAACCGGGCCCCGGCAAAGGTGCAGTCGGCCCTGCTGGAGGTGATGGGCGAGCGGCAGGTGTCCATCGGCGGCCAGACCCACCGGGTGCCGGACCCGTTCCTCGTGATGGCCACCCAGAACCCGATCGAGCAGGAGGGCGTCTACCCGCTTCCGGAGGCGCAGCGGGACCGCTTCCTGATGAAGATCGTCGTCGGGTATCCGACCGACGCCGAGGAGCGGGAGATCGTGTACCGGATGGGGGTGACCCCGCCGCAGTCGACGCGGGTCTTCGACACCGAGGACCTGATCGCCCTGCAGCGCAAGGCCGACCAGGTCTTCGTGCACAACGCGCTGGTCGACTACGCGGTTCGGCTGGTGCTGGCCACCCGCGCCCCCGCCGAGCACGGCATGCCCGACGTCGCGCAACTGATCCAGTACGGCGCCAGTCCGCGCGCCTCGCTCGGACTGGTCCGGGCCGCCCGGGCGCTGGCGCTGCTGCGTGGCCGGGACTACGCCCTCCCGCAGGACGTGCAGGACATCGCGCCGGACATCCTGCGTCACCGGCTGGTGCTCAGCTACGACGCGCTCGCCGACGACGTGCCGGCCGACCACGTGGTGCACCGGGTGATGTCGACCATCCCGCTGCCGTCGGTGGCCCCGCGCCAGCAGGCCACCCCGAACGGCCCGCCGCCGGCCGCCGCCGGGTGGCCCGGGCAGCGGCCGTGACCTCACCCACCCCCACCCCCAGCGGGGGTACGCGGTGGTCGCCCTCACCCGCCGCCCCCCGCAGCGACGCGCTGCTGTTCCGGCTCCAGCTGATGGTCACCCGCAAGCTCGACGGCCTGCTCCAGGGCGACTACGCCGGACTGCTGCCCGGCCCCGGCAGCGAGGCGGGGGAGTCGCGCGAGTACCGCCCGGGCGACGACGTACGCCGGATGGACTGGCCGGTGACCGCGCGCACGACGACGCCGCACGTGCGGCGCACGGTCGCCGACCGGGAGCTGGAGACGTGGCTCGCGGTGGACCTGTCCGCGAGCCTGGACTTCGGCACCGGTCGATGGCTGAAGCGGGACGTGGTGGTGGCCGCCGCCGCCGCGCTGACCCACCTGACCGTGCGCGGCGGCAACCGGATCGGGGCGGTGGTCGGCAGCGGCGCCGCGCCGGCAGCCCCGGCCGGACGCCGTCGGGGCACGCCGCCGCCCGGCCCCGGCCGGCTGGTCCGGCTGCCCGCCCGGTCCGGGCGGAAGGAGGCGCAGGGTCTGCTGCGGGCGATCGCCGGCACCGAGATCCGGCCCGGGCGCAGCGACCTGGGCGCGCTGGTCGACATGCTGAACCGGCCGCCCCGCCGACGGGGGGTCGCGGTGGTCATCTCCGACTTCCTCGCGCCGCCGCCGCAGTGGGTGCGGCCGATGCGTAAGCTGCGGGTCCGGCACGACGTGCTGGCGATCGAGGTGGTCGACCCGCGCGAGCTGGAGCTGCCCGACGTGGGGGTGCTGCCGGTGGTCGACCCGGAAACCGGGGAGCTGCACGAGGTGCAGACCGCCGACCCGCGGCTGCGCCGCCGGTACGCCGAGGCCGCCACCGCCCAGCGCGCGGAGATCTCCGCCCAGCTCCGCGCCGCCGGAGCGGCCCACCTGCGACTGCGGACCGACACCGACTGGCTGCTCGACATGGTGCGCTTCGTCGCCGCTCAGCGGCACGCCCGCACCCGGGGGACGACACGATGATCCGTTTTCTGCAACCGTGGTGGCTGCTGGCCGTGCTGCCGGTGCTCGCCCTCGCCGCGCTGTACGTGTGGCGGCAGCTGCACCGCCGGGCGTACGCGATGCGGTTCACCAACGTGGACCTGCTGCGCACCCTGGCACCGAAGGGGCTGGGCTGGCGGCGGCACGTGCCGGCGGTGGCGTTCCTGCTCTGCCTGCTGGTGTTGTCCACCGCCCTGGCCCGGCCGGCGATCGACACCAGGGAGCCGCTGGAGCGGGCCACCGTCATGCTGGCCATCGACGTTTCGCTGTCCATGCAGGCCGACGACGTGCCGCCGAACCGGCTGGAGGCCGCCCAGGAGGCGGCCAAGCAGTTCGTCGGCGAACTGCCGGAGAGCTACAACCTCGGCCTGGTCTCGTTCGCCAAGTCGGCGAACGTGCTGGTGCCGCCCGGCAAGGACCGGGGCGCGGTGACCAGCGCGATCGACGGGCTGGTGCTGGCGGAGGCGACGGCGACCGGCGAGGCGGTGTTCACCTGCCTGGAGGCGATCCGGTCGGTGCCGGCCGACGGCGCGGCGGGCATCCCGCCGGCCCGGATCGTGCTGCTCTCCGACGGCTTCCGCACCTCCGGGCGGTCGGTGGAGGAGGCCGCCGCCGCCGCCCAGGCGGCCAACGTGCCGGTCTCCACCATCGCCTTCGGCACCGACGCCGGCCAGGTCGACATCGGCGGGCAGCTCCAGCGGGTGCCGGTGGACCGACTGGCGCTGGCCGACCTGGCGGAGACCACCGACGGGTACTTCTACGAGGCGGCCTCGGTCAGCGAACTCAAGCAGGTCTACCAGGACATGGGCAGCTCGATCGGGTTCCGCACCGAGCCCCGCGAGATCACCGCGTGGTACGCCGGGATCGCGCTGCTGCTGGCCCTCTGCGCGGGTGCCACGAGTCTCCTGTGGTCCTCCCGCCTGATCTGACCGACCCCGGCCCGCGTCGACCCGTGGAGGTCGGCGTGGGGCGGGCGGTCAGTGGCCGGCGGAGGTGAGGACGAAGACGACGGCCACCCAGACGGCGGCGAGGGTGAAGCCCAGCGGGGCGACGTAACGGCTCATGGGAAGGCTCCGGTGGCGGCTCGACGGTCCGCGCTGTCGCGGGACCGCAGGGGTAGGCAGGACGCGCACACGAAGTCGTGACCGGGGGCTCCCGGCGCCGTCCTCATCGGACGACGCGGCGCGGCCCCCCTCGCCGGTGGGCGGGGGCGGGCGGCGGGGAGCGGAGCTGGGTCAGCTCACCTGCTGAGTCGTGGCTCAGCGGGGCTGACGATCGGCCCGGCCACGACTGGGAGGATCGCTATCTCGCACAGCGATCACCTCCTGCGGTCGGCCTGGTCCGGAACGCTGATGATCGTACACCCGGGCGCCCGCCCGCACTCGCCCGGCGGTCCCCGGGTGGCGCCAGGGGCGGGCGACGCGCCCCGCCGTTAGCGCTTACCTGTCGGTAACGCCTAGGCTCCCCACCGACGTGGATCAGCGGAGCAGAGGGGGGACCCGTGGCCCGAACCGTGCTGGTGACCGGCGGCAACCGGGGGATCGGCCTGGCCATCGCGCAGGCCTTCGCCAAGCAGGGCGACCGGGTGGCGGTGACGCACCGTAGTGGCGACGCACCCGAGGGGCTGTTCGGGGTGCGGTGCGACGTGACCGACTCCGCCTCCGTCGACGCGGCCTTCGGCACCATCGAGGCCGAGCTGGGCCCCGTCGAGGTGCTGGTGGCCAACGCCGGCATCACCGACGACACCCTGATCATGCGGATGTCGGAGGAGCAGTTCACCCGGGTGGTGGACACCAACCTCACCGGCGCGTTCCGCTGCGCCAAGCGCGCCTCGACGAAGATGCTCCGGGCCAAGTGGGGCCGGATGATCTTCATCTCCTCGGTCGTCGGCCTGTACGGCGGCCCTGGTCAGGTCAACTACGCGGCGAGCAAAGCCGGCATGGTCGGCGTGGCCCGCTCGATCACCCGGGAGCTGGGCGGACGCAACATCACCGCCAACGTCGTCGCACCCGGCTTCATCGACACCGACATGACCGCCGCGCTGCCCGAGGACCGCCGGACCGCGTACCTCAAGTCCATCCCCGCCGGCCGGTTCGCCACCCCCGACGAGGTCGCCGCGGTGGTCGCCTGGCTGGCCTCGGACGCCGCCGGCTACATCTCCGGCGCCGTGATCCCGGTCGACGGCGGCCTGGGCATGGGCCACTGACGCTGCTCATCGCACCGACTCAACGGAGGAACCCCGACATGTCCGGACTGCTGGCCGGTAAGCGGCTGCTGGTCACCGGCGTCATCACCGACGCCTCGATCGCCTTCTCCGTGGCGAAGCTCGCCCAGGAGAACGGCGCGCAGGTCGTGCTCACCGGCTACGGCCGGCTCTCCCTGGTCGAGCGGATCGCCAGGCGGCTGCCCGAGCCGGCCCCGGTGATCGAGCTGGACGTGGCCAACGCCGAGCACCTCGCCGGCCTGGCCGACAAGGTCCGGGAGCACGTCGACGGCCTCGACGGGGTGGTGCACTCGATCGGCTTCGCTCCGCAGAGCTGCCTCGGCGGCGGATTCCTCGACGCGCCGTGGGAGGACGTGGCCACCGCGCTGCACGTCTCGACGTACTCCTACAAGTCCCTGGCCATGGCGGCGCTGCCGCTGATGCAGCCGGGCGGCGCGGTGGTCGGGCTGACCTTCGACGCCACCAAGGCGTGGCCGGTCTACGACTGGATGGGCGTGGCCAAGGCCGGGCTGGAGTCCACCTCCCGCTACCTCGCGATGCACCTGGGCAAGCAGGGCATCCGCAGCAACCTGGTCGCCGCCGGCCCGCTGCGCACCATCGCGGCGAAGTCGATCCCCGGCTTCGAGCAGTTCGAGGACGCCTGGGCCGAGCGCGCCCCGCTGGGCTGGAGCCTCACCGACCAGGAGCCGGCCGCCCGGGCCTGCCTGGCGCTGATGTCGGACTGGTTCCCGGCCACCACCGGCGAGATCGTCCACGTCGACGGCGGCTACCACGCCATCGGCGCCTGACGTCGCGGGCGGGCCCGCCGGCGCGGGGGCCCGCACCTCCACACCCCGGACCAGGGGGCGTCGCCCGGCCGCCGACGAGGGCGGGGAAGAATAGGCCCATGGCGTACGACGCGTTGGTGCTGGTCTCCTTCGGCGGCCCGGAGCGGCCCGAGGACGTGCTGCCCTTCCTCCAGAACGTGACCCGGGGGCGGGGCGTGCCCCCGGAGCGGCTGGCGGAGGTCGTCGAGCACTACCAACACTTCGGCGGGGTCTCCCCGATCAACCAGCAGTGCCGCGACCTGCTCGCCGCCATCCGGGCGGACTTCGCCGCCCACGGCGTCGACCTGCCGGTCTACTGGGGCAACCGGAACTGGGACCCGATGCTCGCCGACACCGTGGCCCGGATGCGCGACGACGGGGTCACCAACGCACTGGCGCTCGTGACCAGCGCGTACGGCGGCTACTCCTCCTGCCGCCAGTACCAGGAGGACATCGCGAAGGCCCGCGCTGCCGTTGGCCCGGCCGCCCCGGTGATCGAGAAGCTGCGCCAGTTCTGGGACCATCCGGGCTTCGTCGAGCCGCACGCCGACGCGGTCAGGGCGGCGCTGGGCCGGCTCGACCCGGCGAAGCGGGCCACCACCCGGCTGGTCTTCACCGCCCACTCCGTCCCCATCTCGGCGGCCACGAACGCCGGCCCGCACGGCGGCCGGTACACCGCCCAACTCGCGGAGGTGGCCCGGCTGGTGCACGCCGCCGCCGCGCCCGACCTGCCGTACGACCTGGTGTGGCAGAGCCGCTCCGGCCCGCCCCAGGTGCCGTGGCTGGAGCCGGACGTCAACGACCACCTGGCCGCCCTCGCCGAGGCCGGCACCACCACCGCCGTGGTGGTCAGCCCGATCGGGTTCGTCTCCGACCACCTGGAGGTGGTGTGGGACCTCGACACCGAGGCGGCGGAGACGGCCAGACAGCTCGGGCTGGACTTCGTCCGGGCCGGCACCCCGGGCACCGACCCGCGTTTCGTGGCCATGGCGCGCGAACTGGTCGCCGAGCGCACCGAGCCGGGCGGGGAGCGGCTGCGCCGTCGCCTCGGCGAGCTGCCGCTGTGGGACACCTGCCCGACGGTGTGCTGCGTGCCGACCCGCCGGCCCTGACCCGCCGCCTCCGACACCCGTGCGGGTCACCGTCCGACGGCCCCGCCCCGACATCCCCTGGGACGACGAATGCACGAACGTAAGCCGGTGCAGAGCTGGCTGACCGACATGGACGGCGTGCTGGTGCACGAGGGCCAGCCCGTACCCGGCGCGCCGGAGTTCATCAACAAGCTCCGCTCCTCCAGCAAGCCGTTCCTGGTGCTGACCAACAACTCCATCTACACCCCGCGCGACCTGCGGGCCCGGCTGACCCGGATGGGCTTCGAGGTGCCCGAGCACGCCATCTGGACGGCGGCGCTGGCCACCGCCCAGTTCCTGGCCGACCAGCGGCCGGGCGGCACCGCGTACGCGATCGGGGAGGCCGGGCTGACCACGGCGCTGCACGCGGTCGGCTACGTGCTCACCGATTTCGCCCCCGACTACGTGGTGCTGGGGGAGACCCGGACGTACAGCTTCGAGGCGATCACCAAGGCGGTCCGGCTGATCAACGAGGGGGCGCGGTTCATCTGCACCAACCCCGACGTCACCGGCCCGTCGGTCGAGGGCGCGCTGCCGGCCGCCGGTTCGGTCGCGGCGATGATCTCGAAGGCGACGGGGGTGGCGCCGTACTTCGTCGGCAAGCCCAACCCGATGATGATGCGCTCGGCGCTGAACACCATCGACGCGCACTCCGAGACGACCGCCATGATCGGCGACCGGATGGACACCGACGTGCTGTGCGGCCTGGAGGCCGGGCTGGAGACGATCCTGGTGCTGACCGGGATCAGCACCCGGGCCGAGGCCGAGCGGTACCCGTACCGCCCGTCGCGGATCGTCAACTCGGTGGCCGACCTGATGGACGACATCTGACCCCGACGGTCGTCAACGCGGTGGCCGACCTGGCCAGGGGTCGGACCAGGCGGGTGCCAGGGCGCTGAGGGCCGGCGGGGGTCAGGGGCGCAGCGGGGCGTTGCAGGCGGCGACGAGGGCCTGCCGGCAGGCGGTGGTGAGCGGGCGCAGCGCGGCGTCGCGCTGCTGGGCCTCGTAGTTGTTGATCGCGCCGCCCAGCGCGCTGTGCCCGGCCAGCGCCAGCACCCGGTCCAGCACGGCGGCGCGGGCGAACAGCCGCCGCGCCCGGGGGTCGAAGCCCGGTGGCAGGTCGGTGGTCCCGTCGGGGCGGCGCAGCGCGGCCAGTGCGCCGGCCAGCTCGGGCCGCCACTGGGCCACGTCGAGCCGGGTCAGCGCCGCGGTGGTCTCGGCTAGCGCGCTGGCCAGTTCCGCCTCCGCCTCGGCGGCGCCGGGCGAGGCCAGCGAGGCGGCCGGGGCGTCGGCGGGCAGCGGGTAGCAGCGCCAGAGCACCGTCTCGAAGGTCATCCCGGACCCGGAGGTGTGCGTGCGTACCTGCGGGATCAGCCCGATCCCGCCGGCCACCACCGCCTCGCCGGTGACCAGCGCGGTGCCCGCGAAGTCGCCCGGCCCGGGCAGCCCCCGAGGATCGCCGGGCGCGGGCAGCACCAGGCGGATCTCGTCCGGGGAGAGCTTCGCCAGGGTGGGCAGCGCGTCCCGTAGTGGGACGTCGGTCCAGGTGCCGGGGGCGTCCGAGACGAGGTGCTCCTCGTCGCCGGCGATCTCCTCGGCGACCTCGTCGTACGGCACGAGGCCGGCGCGCCACGCGCGCACCCAGGCAACGAACCGGCTCGACCGGCGGGGCGCGAGGGTGACTGCGCCCGCTGCGGGGGAGGACATGCAAGAGAGGGTACGTGGTGTGCGCCGCCCCTGTCTCGACTGCCGCGTGCCCCGCTCCGGTTAGCGTCGACCATGGACTCATGGTGACCGGATATTCCGTTCGTGCGCCTTTTGCGGAGATGCTTCGACTCAATGATCGGCGCGGCTGACGCGCCCCCGGGGTGGGGCGGGGGTTAGCGTGGCGGGATGGTGGGGCGGTACGGCGAGGACGTGTTGGCGGGGGACTGGCGGCGGCGGAAGACGACCCCCGAGGTGGACGCGGAACCCGATCTCGTGGTCGAGGACGCCGACTCCGGGTTCTGCGGCGCGGTGGTCGGCTTCGAGTCCGGGGCGGTGGTGCTGGAGGACCGGCACGGCCGGCGGCGTAACTTCCCGCTGTTGCCGGCGGCGTTCCTGCTCGACGGCCGGCAGGTCACGCTGCGCCGCCCGGCCCGCGCGCCCGTGCCTGCGGCCCGCCGACGTACCGCGTCCGGCTCGATCGCGGTCGACGGCGTGCGGGCGCAGGTGGCGAAGGCCAGCCGGATCTGGGTCGAGGGCGTGCACGACGCCGCCCTCGTCGAGCGGATCTGGGGCGACGACCTGCGTGTCGAGGGCGTGGTGGTGGAGCCGCTGGACGGCATCGACGAGCTTTCCGCGCAGGTGCGCGACTTCGCCCCCGGCCCCTCCCGGCGGCTCGGCGTGCTGGTCGACCATCTGGTGCCCGGCTCGAAGGAGAGCCGGATCGTGGCCCGGGTGAACTCCCCGCACGTGCTGGTCACCGGCCATCCCTACGTCGACGTGTGGCAGGCCGTCAAGCCGGCCGCGCTGGGCATCGCGGCGTGGCCGGTGGTGCCGCCGGGGCGGCCGTGGAAGGAGGGGGTCTGCGCGGCCCTCGGGGTGGCGGAACCGGCCGACATGTGGCGCCACATCCTGTCCCGGGTGGACAGCTTCGCCGACGTGGAGACCCCGCTGATCAACGCCATGGAACGACTCATCGACTTCGTAACCGCCCCCACCCCCTAACCCCCCGCCCCCTAACCCCCCACCCACTCCCCGCCGCGCCCCGGCCGCGCCCCGGCCGCGCAAATTCACGGAAAGCGTGGCCATTCCTCGGCGAATGGCCACGCTTTCCGTGAATTTGCCGGCACCGGGCACCGGCACCGGGCACCGGCACCGGGATCGGGTGGGGGTCAGGGTTCTTCGTCGGGGGTGCGGGTCAGGACGAAGGTGGCCACGTCCAGGGCGGTGGGGTGGGCCTCGGCATCGCGGAGCACGGTGAGGATCTCGCCGTCCTGCGGGCCGGAGATGCCCCGCCAGCGGTCCGGGCCCTCCCGGGTGAACCGCATGATTGGGCTGCCGACCGGGCCGGCCCGCAGCTCGCCGGTGGCGGCGTCGGCGCTGAACTCGACCTCCGCGCCCATCCACCACCAGCGGCCGGTCAGCTCGGCCAGTTCGGCCGGGGGCGGGGCGTCGGCCGGGCGCCACGGCTCGACCGGGTCCGGCAGCGCGTCCAGTACGGTGGTCAGCGCCTCCCGGCCGAGGCCGCCGACGTGGCCGACCCGCAGGCCGTACGAGTTGGCGAAGCCCACCACGGCGGTGCGGGTGGGGCGGTGCACGGCCAGCCCGGCGACGTACCCGGGCATCGACCCGCCGTGGCCGACGTACACCCGGTCGCCTACCCGGTGCAGCTCGATGCCGAGGCCGTGCCCGCCGGTCCACGAGTCGAGGTCGCTGATCACCACCGGCGCGCACATCTCGGTGAGCGTCGTCGGGGCGAGGACGGCCGGATCGGGGTCGGCCAGGAACGCGGCCCAGCGGCCGAGGTCGGTGATCGTCGACCAGAGCTGCCCGGCGGGGGCCATCGCCCCGGTGTCGGTGCGCGGCTCCTCCCGCAGCGTGTCGTGCCACGGGTGCACCACGTACCCCCGGGCGAACGGCTCGGTGGCCTGGTACGTGGTGCGGGTCATGCCCAGCGGCTCCAGGATGCGCTCCCGGAGCAGGTCGAACCAGCCCGTCCCGGTGACCGCCTCCAGCACCCCGCCGAGCAGCCCGTACGCCAGGTTGGAGTAGTGGTAGGCCCGGTGCGGCGGGTAGGCGATCTTGTGTTCGCCGACCCCGGCCAGCACGGACGCCAGGTCGCCGACCTCGACCCGTTCCCACCAGGGGCCGTCGGGCTCGCGCTGGAGGCCGCTGGCGTGGCCGAGGAGCTGGCGCAGGGTGAGCGCGCCGACGCCGGTGCCGGGCAGGTGCGCGTCGAGGGGGTCGTCCAGGGCCAGCGTCCCGGCGTCGCGCTGCTGCATGACCAGCACCGCGGTCATCGTCTTGGTGATCGAGCCGAGTCGGTACTGCCGGTCGGAATCCGGGCGGGGATGCTCCCCGGCTGCGGCGACGTGGGCCAACTCACCGTCGCGCACCACGCCGAGCACGAGCGACGGGGTACGCCCGGCGGACTGTGCCCGGGCGACTGCGGCGTCGACCTCTCGGACGGTCTCGGATGGCAGTGACATGGCTCCTCCACGGCTCGCGGGACGGCTGTCGACGTCCTCCCGAAATGGCTCCCCGCCGAGCTTACTGATCTTGTCGAGGGGCTGCGCGTGCTCCGACGTGTCACTCTTGGGTGGTGGACGCGGTGTTCTGGGTCGTACTGGGTGTGGTGTTGGCGGTCGCCGAGATCTTCACGACGACGCTGTTCCTGATCATGTTCTCGGTCGGCGCGTTCGCCGCCGCCGGGGCCGCGGCCCTGGGCGCGCCGACCGCCGTCCAGGCGCTGGTGTTCGCGGTGGTCTCGGCGCTCACCGTGGCGGTGGCCCGGCCGGCGATCCGCCGGCACGCCCGCTCCGCCGAGGAGAGCGGCGAGCAGCCGTTCGGGGTGGAGGCGATCGAGGGGGCCACCGCCCTGGTGCTGGAGCGGGTCGACGCCGACCAGGGCCTCGTCAAGATCGACGGGGAGCTGTGGAGCGCCCGGTCGTTCGACGCGACGCAGAGCTTCGTCCCCGGTCGGCGGGTGCGGGTGATCAAGGTCCAGGGCGCGACGGTCCTGGTATGGGATGACGACGTTTCCACCTCGGGTGAGCTGCCCGAAGCGAGAGGGTGAAAGGCATGGAATTTGTGACGGTGCTGTTGGTCGCCGTGGCGTTGATCGTCATGGTGACCCTGGTCAAGGCGGTGCGGATCGTGCCGCAGCAGCGCCAGGACGTGGTCGAGCGGCTCGGCAAGTACAAGCGCACCTTGAACCCGGGCCTGAACCTGCTGGTCCCGTTCGTCGACGCGGTCCGCACCAAGGTCGACATGCGGGAGCAGGTGGTCAGCTTCCCGCCGCAGCCGGTGATCACCTCGGACAACCTGGTGGTGTCGATCGACACGGTGCTCTACTTCAAGGTCATCGACGCGGCCCGGGCGACGTACGAGATCTCGAACTTCCTCCAGGCCATCGAGCAGCTCACCGTCACCACCCTGCGTAACGTGATCGGCTCGCTGGACCTGGAGCGGGCGCTGACCAGCCGGGAGGAGATCAACCGGCACCTCTCGGGCGTGCTGGACGAGACCACCGGCCGGTGGGGCATCAAGGTCACCCGGGTGGAGATCAAGGCCATCGAGCCGCCGGCCAGTATCCGTGACTCGATGGAGAAGCAGATGCGCGCCGAGCGGGACCGCCGGGCGGCGATCCTGACCGCCGAGGGCCACAAGCAGTCGCAGATCCTCACCGCCGAGGGTGACAAGCAGTCCGCGGTGCTGCGGGCCGACGGTGACCGGCAGGCCCGGATCCTCCAGGCCGAGGGCCAGGCGAAGGCCATCCGGACGGTCTTCGACGCGATCCACCAGGCCAACCCGAGCCAGAAGGTGCTCGCCTACCAGTACCTCCAGGCGCTGCCGCAGATCGCCAACGGCACGGCCAACAAGGTCTGGATCGTCCCGGCCGAGCTGACCAAGGCCCTGGAGGGAATGGGCGGCGCGCTGGGCGGGCTGAGCCAGATGGTCGGCGACCAGCCCGCGCCCGAGGCGGCCGGCCACGCGAGCGCCGTCGAGCGGGAGGCCGCCGAGGCCGCCCAGGCCGCGGCCGCCGCCGCCCAGCAGATCCACGACGAGGTACGCGTCGCCGAGGCGCAGGCCACCGGCGGCCACGGTCCGCAGGGGCTGCCGGCCCCCGAGCCGGTGTCCCCGGGGAGCCTGCTGAACGACCCGGCCGACCAGCGCGAGCGGGGCTGACGACTACCCGGGCGGGGTCCGGGGCGGAATGCGAATAACCCTCATGCGGCGCTCCGGCACCTGACACGATCGGTCCGAAGGACGGGTGGTGACCAGGAGCCGGGGCGCCGCGGCGCGTCCCGCCCCGCCGACCAGCGCAGCGAGGTGACGCATGAAGGATCCCGCGGACAAGCTCTTCTCCAGCACCCCGGTGCCCGGCGCGCACGACCCGGCCGGGCCGATCGGTACCCGACGCACCGGGGGCGGGTTCGGGGTGCTGCCGTTCGTCGGCGAGCCGACGCCCGCCCGTCCCGCGACCGACGCCACCTGGGCCTGGTCGCTGCGCCGCTTCGGCCGCGCCGCCGTGTGGCTGCTGCCGGCGTACGCGGTGCTGTACGGCGTGGTCGCGATGGCCAGCGACGGCGGGGTGGGCAACGCCCCGTACCCGGCCGACGGGGGGCAGCTCTACCTGGTCGGCTGGGTCGCCGCCGTCTGGCTCGGGCTGCTCGCCCTGCTGGCCCTGACCGGCCTGCTCGCCGCCACCCGCAGCCGTCGGGTGGCCGCCGCGGGGCTGCTGGTCAGCATCGCCGGCACCGTGCTCATGCTGCCCTTCGCCGGGCTGACCGGGCAGGCCCCGGTCTTCGGCACCACGGCCCGCACGCTCGTGCTGCTCGGGGCCACCTGCTACACGGTGGGCTGGTTCCTCACCGGATGGGCGGTGGCCCGTTCCGGCATGTTCAGCATCGGCGACGGCGCGATGCTGATGATCGCCGCCCCGCTGGTCGGCATCGGCGGCGCGCTGGTCGGATCCCTGCAGACCTTCGGGGCGATCTTCGTGCTGATCGCCGGCATCGGCATCGGGTACCGCTCCGGCCGCCTGGTCCCCGCCGCGATCGCCCGGGACGCGGCCAGCGCCAGCGTCGCCACCGCCACCGCCCCGGGCGGCGGCGCGACGGCAGGTCCCGGCGGCGGCCCGCTCGCCGCAGGCTGACCCGGTTTTCCGCCGGCCGTTCGGGAGGTTCGTCCCGCTCCCTGCCGCCCAGGTGGGGAAGCGCCTGGCGGGACGCGGTGAATTACCTGACAATCGCCCCCGGGGCTGGCCGGATCGCGGCTTTCGTGGCAATCCTTGGCTCCATGCCGCCACCCCGGTCGCCGCTGTCGCGGCTGTTCACCGTGCTCCTCGCCGGCGTGCTCGCCGGTCTCGTCCTGGCGGTCGCGGCGCTGCCGGGCAACCTGCTGCTCGGGTACGCCGCGAAGTCGGCGATCGGGTCGTACGCCGTGCTGCCCGAGGCGCTGCGCACCCCGATCACCCCGCAGCGGTCGTACCTCTACGCCAACGACGGCAAGACGCTGATCACCACGTTCTACGACGTCAACCGCACCGACGTGCCGCTGGCCGAGATCGCCCCGGTGATGCGCCAGGCCATCGTGGCAGCCGAGGACCGGCGGTTCTACTCGCACGGGGGCGCCGACCTGCGCGGCCTCGCCCGCGCCCTGGTCGCCAACGTCACCGGCGGCGGCACCGAGCAGGGCGGCTCCACGCTGACCATGCAGTACGTCCGCAACGTGCTCAAGACCGACCCGAACCGCACCGCCGAGGAGCGGCAGGCCGCCACCGAGCAGACCGTCGGGCGCAAGCTCCAGGAGATCCGGTACGCCACGGCGCTGGAGCAGCGGCTCAGCAAGGACGAGATCCTCAACGGCTATCTCAACATCGCGTACTTCGGCTCCGGCGCGTACGGCATCGCGGCGGCCAGCCAGCGCTACTTCGCCAAGTCCCCGGCCGAGCTGACCCTGCCCGAGGCGGCCCTGCTCGCCGGCCTGGTCCAGTCGCCGGACGCGTACAGCCCGATCGACGGCGACGCCGACGCGGCGCTGGCCCGGCGCGGGTACGTGCTCGACGCGATGGCCGGCACCGGCGCGATCACCGCCGAGCAGGCCTCGGCGGCCAAGGCGCAGAAGCCGGCGCTGAGCCCCACCCGGCAGCCCAACGGCTGCACCGCCGTGGCGCAGGGCCACGACGACTGGGGCTTCTTCTGCGACTACCTGCGCCAGTGGTGGCTCACCCAGCCCACGTTCGGTGAGACCGTCGAGGAGCGTGAGCAGGCGCTGCGCCGGGGCGGCTACACCGTGGTCACCTCCCTCGACCCGAAGATCCAGGCCACGGCGCAGCAGCAGGCCACCGCCGTCTACGGGTACGACAACAAGCGCGCCCTGCCGATCGCGGCCGTGCAGCCCGGCACCGGCCGGGTGCTCGCCATGGCGGTCAACCGGCACTACAGCCTCGAGGACAACCCGGAGGGGCAGGCCAACCGCCCCAACACCGTCAACCCGCTGATCTCCGGTGGCGGCGGCGTCGACGGGTACCAGGCCGGGTCGACGTTCAAGCTGTTCACCATGCTCGCCGCCCTGGAGAACGGCAAGCAGCTCGCCACCGGCTTCGACGCGCCCAGCCGGCTGCCCACCCGGTACGCCGCCGAGGGCGAGGCGAGCTGCGATGGCAAGTGGTGCCCGGCGAACGCCAACCCGCAGTGGATGGACGGCTACCGCACCATGTGGGACGGCTTCGGCCGCTCGGTGAACACCTACTTCGTCTGGCTCGCCGAACAGGTCGGCCCGGCGAAGGTGGTGGAGATGGCCCAGCGCCTCGGCATCACCTTCCGGGCCGACTCGGACGCCGCCTTCGCGAAGGACAACGCCGCCAACTGGGGGTCGTTCACCCTCGGCGTGGCCGCCACCACCCCCCTCGACCTCGCGAACGCGTACGCGACCGTGGCCGCCGAGGGCACGTACTGCGCCCCGCTGCCGGTGGTCTCGGTGACCGCCGCAGACGGCGACCGGGTTCCGGTCGGCGACCCGTCCTGCCGCAAGGTGCTCGACGCCGACGTGGCCCGGGCGGCCACCGACGCGGCGCGCTGCCCGGTCGGCCAGCAGACCACGTTCGCCCAGTGCGACGGCGGCACCGCGACCTCGGTGGACCGGATCGTGGGCCGCCAGGTCGCCGGCAAGACCGGCAGCTCGGAGAAGAACGCCACCGAGACATTCGTCGGCTTCACCCCGCAGGTCGCCGTCGCCGGCATCGCCGCCAACCCGGACGACCCGGGCGACTCGGTCGGCTCAGCCGTACAGGCGAAGGTGATCGACGCGGTGGCCCGGACCATCCGCACCGCCGTCAACGGCCAGCCGGTGCGCGACTTCACCCCGCCCAGCCGGAAGCTGGCCGGCGAGGTGCACCGCCCGGCCCCGGAGCCGAGCCCCACGCAACAGCGCCGGCAGCAGGAACAGAACCTCCCTCCGGACGTGCTCCGCTGGCTCAACCGCGGCCGAGGCTGAGGCGCGACCGAGTCTCAACCGGGGCCGAGGCTGAGAGGGCTCGTCACGCGCTCAGCGGCGGCGGGGACGCCAGGTGGCGACGGCGCTGGGCAGGCCGCGCCGGATGATCCCCGCCCGGTCGGCGTCGCCGCGCAGCATCGCCGCCGCCGTGTTGCGCGCCTGTTCGGCGGTGAAGTGCGGGGGCAGCATCAGCTCCGCCGGGTCCACCACCGCATTGATCACCGTCGGCCGGTCGGCGGTCAGGGCGCGCTGCCACACGTCCGGCACCTGGTCGGGGGAGTCGACCAGGACGCCGCGCAGGCCGAGCACCTCCGCCCACCGGTGGTAGTCGACGTCGGGCAGGTCCTGGCTGGCCGGGAACGCCGGCGTGCCCTCGGTGGAGCGCTGCTCCCAGCTGACGAAGGCGAGGTCCCGGTTGTTCAGCACCAGCACCACGAACCGGGGGTCCGACCAGCTCCGCCAGTACTTCGCCACGGTGATCAGCTCGTTGACCCCGTTCATCTGCATCGCCCCGTCGCCGAGCAGCGCCACCAGCGGCCGGTCCGGGTGGGCGAACTTCGCCGCGATGCCGTACGGCATGCCCCCGCCCATGGACAGCAGGGTGCCCGACAGGCTGGCCAGCATCCCGGGGCGGACCCGCACGTGCCGGGCGTACCAGGCGGTGCTGGTGCCGCAGTCCACCGAGAGCATCACGTCCCCGGGTAGCTGGTCGTCCAGCGCCGTGAACAGCGACTGCGGGTTCACCGGGTCGGCGGGCTGGCCGGCGATCTCCCGCTGGGCACGCCGCCAGGCGGAGGTGGCGTCGACGATATTCTGCCGCCAGGCGGTCGGTGCCGGGCCGGGGCCCAACTCGCGCAGCAGCGCCCGCAGCGTCGGCCCGGCGTCGCCGGTGAGGTTGACCTCGGTGGGGTAGCGCAGCCCCATCCGGCTGCCGTCCACGTCGATCTGCACGGCCCGGGCCTGCCCCTCGGGCGGGTAGAACTCCGAGTACGGCATGTTGCTGCCCACGATCAGCAGCCGGTCGCAGTCGCGCATGAGCTGCCAGCTCGGCCGGGTGCCGAGCAGCCCGATCGCCCCGGTGACCCACGGCTCGCGGTGGTCGACGGCGGCGAACCCGAGCAGGGCGGCGGCCACCCCGGCACCGAGCCGGTCGGCGACCTGGCGTACCTCGGCCTCGGCGCCCAGCACGCCCTGGCCGACCAGCATCGCCACCCGCTCGCCGCCGCGCAGCACCTCGGCGGCCCGGCGCACGTCCGCCTCCGGCGGCACGGTGGTGGCGCTGCTCGGCACGGCGCTGGTGTGGTAGTAGCCGTGCGCGTGCGGCGGGTCCGGCACCGCCGGCCGGTTCTGCACGTCCAGGGGGAGCACCAGCGCGGTGACGGTACGCCGGGCCAGCGCCGTCCGGCAGGCCCGGTCCACCAGATGCCGCACCTGGGACGGGTCGTCGAGCTGGGCCAGGAACGCCGAGGCGACATCCTTGTAGAGGGCGAGCAGGTCGATCTCCTGGTAGTAGCCGCCGCCCTCGGCGGTCAGCGCGGTGTTCCCGACCAGTGCCACCACCGGCTGGTGGTCCAGCTTCGCGTCGTACAGGCCGTTGAGCAGGTGGACCGCCCCGGGGCCGCTGGTGACGAGGGCGCAGCCGAGCGGGCCGCCGCCGTACTTCACGTGGGCCGAGGCGGCGAAACCGGCGGTCTCCTCGTGCCGCACCTGGACGAACTCCACCCGCCCGGCGGCGCGTTGCAACGCCGAGGTCATGCCGTTGATGCCGTCGCCGGGGAGGCCGAAGTACCGGCGTACGCCCCACAGGGACAGCCGGGCCACGATGTGGTCGGCGACGGTGGCGCCCTTCGGCAGGCCACCCTGTCCGTCCGGGGCCGTCCCGCCTGCCTGGTTCGCGCTCACCCGTCAGGTCCCTCCGGTCGCGTCTGCTGTCCTCGGGCGCGTTCCCCGTCGTACCCGTGCAAAACGCCGCGGGACGACCGGCGCGCGGGGCCGGCGGCGCGGTCCGGCAGAATCGCCGGGTGTCCGTCCACCAGATCACCGACCCCGACGACGACCGGATCTCCGACTACCGCGCCCTCACCGACGTGGAGCTGCGCACCCGGTGGGAGCCGCCGCACGGCCTGTTCATCGCCGAGGGGGAACTGGTGCTGCGCCGGGCGCTGCGGGCCGGCTACCCGGCCCGGTCGTTCCTGGTCGACGCCAAGCGCGTCGACCAGTTCGCCGACCTCGACACCGGCGACGCCCCCGTGTACGCGGCCACCCAGGAGGTGCTGGAGCGGGCCACCGGCTTCCACGTGCACCGGGGAGTGCTGGCCTCGTTCCGCCGCAAGCCGCTGCCGGACGCGGCCGAGGTGCTCGCCGACGCCCGGCGGGTGGTGATCCTCGAGGACGTCAACAACCACACCAACCTCGGCGCGGTTTTCAGGGGGGCCGCCGCGCTTGGCATCGACGCGGTGCTGCTGTCCCCGTCCTGCGCCGACCCCCTCTACCGGCGCAGCGTGCGGGTCAGCATGGGGGAGGTCTTCGCGGTTCCGTACGCCAAGCTCGAGCGCTGGCCTGCGGGTTTGGACCAGGTGCGGGAAGCGGGCTTCACCGTGCTTGCCATGACGCCGGCTCCGGACGCCGTACCGATCCAGCGGTTGACTCCGGCGCAGCGCGAGCGGGCAGCGCTGCTGCTGGGAGCCGAGGGTCCCGGCCTCACCGCGGCGGCCCAGTCCGCCAGCGACGTACGGGTGGTCATCCCGATGCGGCGCGGAGTGGATTCGTTGAATGTCGCCGCCGCTGCGGCGGTGGCGTTCTGGGAACTGGGTCGCGACGACCCACCGGGCTGACGCCGGTCCAGCCGAGCGCTTCGGTTTGCATGATGATGCGGTCTAGTGCATAGTCTTCCTGGTGTCCAAGGTTCTCACCTCCCTGCCCATCGGCGAGCGTGTCGGCATCGCCTTTTCCGGCGGCCTCGACACCTCGGTCGCGGTCGCCTGGATGCGCGACAAGGGTGCCGTTCCCTGCGCCTACACCGCTGACATCGGCCAATACGACGAGCCAGACATCGTCTCGGTGCCCGGTCGCGCGCTCAGCTACGGCGCCGAGGTCGCCCGCCTGGTCGACTGCCGCGCCGCCCTGGTCGAGGAGGGCCTGGCAGCGTTGACCTGCGGGGCCTTCCACATCCGTTCGGGCGGGCGGGCGTACTTCAACACCACCCCGCTGGGCCGGGCCGTGACAGGGACCCTGCTGGTACGGGCGATGATCTCGGATGACGTCCAGATCTGGGGCGACGGCTCGACCTTCAAGGGCAACGACATCGAGCGGTTCTACCGGTACGGCCTGCTGGCCAACCCGCAGCTACGCATCTACAAGCCGTGGCTCGACACCGACTTCGTCACCGAACTGGGCGGGCGTAAGGAGATGTCGGAGTGGCTGCTCGAACGCGACCTGCCGTACCGGGACAGCACCGAGAAGGCGTACTCCACCGACGCCAACATCTGGGGTGCCACGCACGAGGCGAAGACCCTGGAGCACCTCGACACCGGCATCGAGACGGTCAACCCGATCATGGGAGTCCGGTTCTGGGACCCGTCGGTGGAGATCCCGACCGAGGATGTCACGATCGGCTTTGACCAGGGTCGTCCGGTGACGATCAACGGTAAGGAGTTCGGCAGCCCCGTCGATCTGGTGCTGGAGGCCAACGCCATCGGGGGCCGGCACGGCCTGGGCATGTCGGACCAGATCGAGAACCGGATCATCGAGGCCAAGAGCCGGGGCATCTACGAGGCGCCCGGCATGGCGCTGCTGCATGCCGCGTACGAACGGCTGGTCAACGCCATCCACAACGAGGACACCGTGGCGAACTACCACAACGAGGGCCGCCGCCTCGGTCGGCTGATGTACGAGGGGCGTTGGCTGGACCCGCAGGCGCTGATGCTGCGCGAGTCGTTGCAGCGCTGGGTCGGCACGGCGGTCACCGGCGAGGTGACGTTGCGGCTGCGCCGGGGCGAGGACTACTCGATCCTGGACACTACCGGCCCGGCGTTCAGCTACCACCCGGACAAGCTGTCGATGGAGCGTACCGAGGACTCGGCGTTCGGCCCGTCGGACCGGATCGGCCAACTCACCATGCGCAACCTGGACATCGCCGACTCGCGGGCGAAGCTGGAGCAGTACGCCACCCTTGGCCTGGTCGGCGGCACGACCCCTCAGCGGATGGTCGGCGCTGCACAGGCAGCCTCGACCGGGCTGATCGGTGCGATGCCACAGGGCGGCGCGGAAGCGATCGCCTCCCGGGGCGTCTCCTCCGCCGACGACGAGGCACTTGACCGCGCCGCGATGGAGTTCGGCGTCGACTGAGCGACGCCTCGGGACGGGACCGGTAAAGCCGTAGGGTTCGAACCCCGCCGCCGCGACGACCCCGGCCTGAGGAGGCGTCAGCCCTTGATGGAGTTGGGCACCACCGGGACGGAGATCGAGGTGCCGGCGCCCTTGGTGAGGTCCGGCAACTGGATGCGGGTGATCTGGATCTCGGGGCGCGTGGTCCGCTTTCCGATGCTGTCGGCCTCCCTCTTGACCGGGAAGAACGGCAGGTCCAACCAGAAATTCGCGAACGCACGCCACGCGGCGGTCTCGCGTTCCGCGAGTTCGGCCACCTTGTCGCTGTCGTTGTGGCCCTCGGCGATGTCCTGTGCGCCAGCGATGTCGAGCGCCTTGGCGAGGGTGCGCACCATGGTTTCGAACCTGTCGACGGGAATGGCCTTGCCGAGGCCCCATCCATCCCGGATCCCGTTCAGCCGGATCCGGTCCGCTTCGGTGACGTCCCTGTCCTGCTCTTTGCCGATGTTCAGACCGCTGTCGTCCTTGCCCGTCCACCAGCTGGCGAAATAAGCGCCCTGGTAACCCTGACACAGGTAGCGGTTCCCGTTCGAGTGGACCTCAAGTACGAATGTGTGAACCAAGGGAAAGGTGCAGTCGAGGAGCAGGATCTGCCCTTGTTGCGGCACTGCGCTGAGAGCCCGCCTCGCCGCTTCGCCCTTTCCGGCGGGCACCGTCAGCCGCTCTACGCCCGTGATCCCGCCCGCGAGTTCGGGGTGGAGTTTCTTCAGCTCGAACAGGATGTTGTCGGAGGTCTTGCCGCAGTTGGCCCAGTTGACGCTGCCCATGGCCATGTTGAAGTGCTCTTCGTTGTGGGCTTTCGCCTCCTCCATGCGGCTGGCCCCGAGAAGCCCGCCGGTCTTGACTTTGGCGTTAGCGGCGCGTACGGCCGCCAACCAGGACGGGAACATTTCCTTTCCCGCTGGCCCGGACCACCTGATCAACTGCTCGAGAACTGATTGTTTGGTGGGATTGTCGAGGGCCTCCCCGCTTGATTCGATGAACTTGGTGAATGCGCTCTCAATGTCTTGAGCGTGCGGAGCCAGCGCGCCCTCGACGCTCAGGTCGGGGATCGGTACCTTGTTGATGTAGAGCAATTCCGCTCCTCGGGGTGACTTCTCGACGTTGGTGTCGCCGACAATACCGAACAGCGACGGACCGTTGTCTCACGAATCACTATCTGTCCAGAATCCGTCAGTACCCGTCGGGCTTTACGGGACTGAATGAGCGTTTCCGAGTGACGGGGTGGTTGTCGTTTTAGGTGGTCCGTCCGTCTCGTCTCGATGTGGAGGATGACCAGGTTCTAGGGCCCCGGCAAAGCCGCGGAGTGTCCGATCCCGCCCGAAGCTCATCCCCCTTCCGGGAATCCCGTTCCGCTCCTTGCGGATGACCCGAGATCCCTGGCCAGGGCCTCGGTCTGGTCGGTCCTGCGCCCTGTCCCCTCTCCCGCACATGCCCTGGGAGATCGCCGCTGCGCCGCCCCGTACACCTGGCGGTCGGGCGGCGGCCTGAACGAATCCCCCCGGTCGGGGACGACCTGCCCTTCGGTCCCTATGGAGCTGCCCCGTCCACGCTCCCACTCCCATCGACAGCACAAACGGGGCAGCTCCACAGGGGCCGACGCAGGGCGGGCCGACCCGGCAAAGGCCGAGGTCGACCCGGCAGGGGCCGATGGTGTCGGCAGCGCGCGTATCCCCTGGGGCCTGCCGAGCCGGAGACCCTCACGACCTTGCCGGGCCCTGGGCCAGGGTCGCAGCGACGATGTCCCCGATCTTCCAGGGGCGCGGGCTGACCTTGCGGAGGGTTCTGAAGGTCCACCGGTGGTGCCGCGGCACCCGACCCCGCCCCGCCCGACCCCGCCCCGAACACCGCCCCGCCCCGTCTCTGCCGCGGCGTGAACTTCGCCCACCGCCCCGGATCTTGGACGGTTTTTGTCGACAGTGGACGGAAACTGTCCAAGAACCGCGATTCGGTGGTACGGCGGTTCCTCTGGTGGCTGCCGCTGAGCCACGAGGAGGTCCGTGCCATCGCCCTGCGGATGAGCCGATGACACATCGGATGATCCCGCACGCGCCGATGCGCCCGCTCTGGCGGTGCCGCAACTGCGGCGCGGAATGGCCCTGCCAGCCGGCCCGGCTCGGCCTGCCGGTGGAGTACCGGGGCGACCGTACCGCCCTGCTGTTCTACCTGAGCGGGCTGATGGCCGAGGCCCGTGCCCAGCTCGTACAGTCAACCCCGAACGCGGCCTCAACCTGCAGGAACGCTTCCTCAACCGGGCGCGGGCCCGGGACTGGGCGGCGGTAGCAGCACTCGCGGCGGATCAGCCGCGCCCGGGCCCGGAACGTCCGCCCGTTCCGGGCCACGGGACGGGCGTCCCCGTCCCCGCGTCGGCGGCGGGCGATGTTCCGCCCACCGCCGGCGGTCGGGTCAGGCGGGGAAGTACGTCGACCAGAAGTCGTGCGTCGGCCAGCTCGTCACGGCGCTCGACGCCGTCCACAGCGCGGAGTCGATCGGGGCGTAGCTCAGCCCGGAGGGATCGTCGCGCCGGTTGAACACCGCCGCCCAGCTCAGCCCGTGGTACGTGCGGACCAGCAGGCTGTACGTACCGGCGAAGCTGCCGGTGTGCCAGATGTTACGTCCGGTGCCGCCGGCGACCGAGCGGACCGCCCATCCCATCCCGTAGTACCAACCGTCCGGGTTCACCCCGAGCCCGGCGGGCGTGGCGAAGACCTGCCCGGTCGAGGTGCTGTTGAGCACCGGGCTGCCGCTTTCGAACGCGCGGGCCCAGCGGACCAGGTCGACCGCCGAGGCGAGCCAGCCGCCGTTGGCGTCGTGCAGCCGCATGCTGAACGTGCCGTACGGGGCGTTGACGACCGTGCCGGAGTTGTCCAGCACGGTCGGGCCCGTGTACTGGGACTCGTAGCCGACCTCGCCGCTGTGCGGGCTGATCGTCCACCCGGTCGCCATCCGGGTGATGCCCAGCGGCGCGAGCAGCTTCTGCCGCACGTACGTCTCGTAGGGCAGGCCGCTGACGTTCTCCACGATCCGACCGGCCAGCAGGTAGCCGTAGTTGCTGTAGGAGACTGTCGAGCCGGGGGCGTGCGACAGCGGCTGGCCGGACATGTACCGGATGACGTCGGCGTGCGTCAGCTCCATCGGCACCCCGAGCGAGCCGGCGATGACCGCGTCCTTGAACAGGGGGTCGAACGCGGTCAGGTCCCGGTTCCAACCGCCGGTGTGCTGGAGCAGCCGCCGGAGGGTGACCTGGGGCAGCCGGGAATCGGCCGCCTGGCCGGCCGGCGGGGTGAACTGGAGGAACTGCGTGATCTGGTCGTCCAGGCCCAGCTTGCCGTCCTGGGCCAGCCGGACCAGCGCGGCGGCGGTCAGCGACTTGGAGAGGCTGGCCACCCGGAACAGCGAGGTCGGCTGGATGGGCTGGGGGGAGTTGTCGCCGTACCCCCGGGCGAGCACCAACCGCCCCTGGTAGGTGACCGCGAGCTGCCCGGCGGATATGTGTCTGGCCTGCATGAACGCCTTCATCGCGTTGTCGAACGCGCTCAGCGCGGCGACCGTGGTGCCGGTGGCGGTCCAGGTGTCCGGCACCGCCTGGGCAGCCGTCGCGCCCACCCCGAGCGCCCCCAGCGCCCCCGCCCCTGCGGCGGCGCCCACCAGCTTGCCGAACCCGCGCCGGCTGACAGTTGTCCCGTCCATGCCGCTCCTTCCGATTGGTCGTGGTCGAAAGGCACCGTACTGCACAAGATCGATGTCGAGGGGGCACGGCCGGGCCGACTGGTGGTACAGGATCGACGTCACGGACGGTAGCGTGTCGCCCGTGTTCCCTACCGTCCGTGAGGTCCTTGCGTTGGACCCGGTCCGCCATGGCGCGCCCCGCCTGGTCGCCGGGGAGGCTGGCCTGGACCGGCCGGTGCGCTGGGTGCACGTGGCCGAGGTGCCGGACATCGCCACCCTGCTGCGCGGCGGCGAACTGGTGCTCACCACCGGCATCGGGCTGCCCGCCGACGACGCCGGCCTGCGCGTGTTCATCGGCGCACTGGCCGACGTCGGGGTCTCCGGTCTGGTGGTCGAGCTGGGTCGCCGGTACGTCAGCGGCGTGCCCCGGGTGATGGCCGCTGCCGCCGAGCGGCGCGGCCTGCCGTTGGTGGAGTTGCGCCGGGCCACCCCGTTCGTCCGGGTGACCGAGGCTGTGCACGCGCTGATCGTCGACGCCCAGCTCACCGAGTTGCGGGCGACCGAGGAGATCCACCAGCGGTTCACCGAGCTGTCGGTCGAGGGCGCCGGCCCGGCGGAGGTGGTCCGGCAGGCCGCCGAATTGTCCGGCTGCCCGGTGGTGCTGGAGAACCTGTCCCGGCAGGTGCTCGCGTACGACCCGGCGGGGGAGAGCGCCGAGCTGCTGCTGGACGGCTGGGAGCAGCACTCGCGGCGGATCAGCCCGGCCGGGCGCACCGCGTACGATTCGGACAGTGGCTGGCTGGTGACCACCGTCGGGGCCCGTGGGCAGGACTGGGGCCGGCTGCTGCTGCGCTGGCCGGGCGGTGGTGAGCTGACCACCCCCGCGCCGGTCCCCGACCGGGTGCCGGACCCGGAGGCGGGTCGGGTCGGGCAGCTGCCGGGTGGACCGCCGACCCGGCTGACCATCCTCGTCGAGCGGGCCGCCTCCGCCCTCGCGCTGGGGCGGCTGATCCGCCGCGACGCGGAAGGGTTGGAGCGGCAGATCCACCGGACCCTGCTCACCGCCCTGTTGGACCACTCCCGCCCCGTCGACGAGGTGGCCCTGCGGGCCCGGGCGCTGGGGGTGGTGCTGGAACGCCGGCACCTGGTCGGCGTGGTGGTGCGGTACCGGGCCGACGAACCGTCCGCCGAGGTCGGCAGCCCGGGCGAGTCCGGCCAGGCCGACCCGGAGGCTGGACCGGCCCGGCTGCGGGACCTGTCCGAGGCGGTCGGGCAGGCCCTGGGCGAGGCGAAGCTGACCGGGCTGAGCAGCGCCATCGACGACCAGGCCGTCGGCGTGCTGCTCGCCCTGCCCGAGGCGGCGGCCGAGGAGCGGGCGCTGGCCGCCTTCGCCGCCGCGCTGCGCCGCAACCGGATGGACGCCGCCCCGCCCCGCCCGCCCGACGCCGTCCCCGCCCGCCCCGGCGGATCCGCCCCGGGTGCTACCCCCGCCCGAACCGGCACGACCGCTGCGGGTGCCGGGTCCGCCCGAACCGGTACGGCCGCTGCGGGTGCCGGGTCCGCCCGAGCCGGTACGACCGCTGCGGGTGCTGGATCCGCCCGGCCGGGCGGCGCCGGCCCTGCGGCCCTGGCCGGGCTCGGCGCGCCCCCGCACGCCCGGACCGCCGGGCCCGGCGCGCCGCCGTCGCTGCTCCGGACCGCCGGTCCGGCCTCGGTGATCGTCGCCGCAGGGTCCGGGGTGGGCAGCCTGCGGGAGGCACGCCGCTCGCTGGTCGAGGCGCGGCAGGTCGCCGACGCGGCCCGCCGGGACCGCAGGGACCTGCCGATCTTCCGGCTGCCGCACGTCGGGCTGGCCGGCCTGCTGCACCTGCTGCGGGACGAGCCGCGCCTCCAGACCTTCGTCGAGCGCGAGCTGGGCGCACTGCTGGCGTACGACGCCCGGCACCCCCGGGAGCAGCTGCTCGGCACCCTGCGGGCGTACCTGGAGCAGGGCCGGAACAAGTCGGCCGGTGCCGCCGCGGCGCACCTGTCCCGGCCCGCCTTCTACGAGCGGCTGGCCCGCATCGCCCGGATCCTCGACGTCGACCTCGACTCCGTGGAGGCGTGCATCTCCCTACACGTCGCCCTGCTCGCCCTGGATGCCGTCCGCACCCCCTGACCCACCCCACCCCCGGCCCCTCCCGGCCCCGGCCCCGGCCCTCTCCGACCCCGTTGATCATGAAGTTATTGCTACGACACGCGGAGCCGGACGGCAATAACTTCATGATCAACGGGGTGGGGCCGGGCGGGGCGGGGTGGGGCCGGGGCGGGCCCACCCAGCATGAAGCAGCCCCGTCGGCGTGGGTGGGGTCAGGTTTGGGTGGTCAGGGCCTTGGCGTAGGGGGCGGGGATGTGGTTGGGGCCGCCCGGGGTGAAGACGTCCGAGTTGGCCGCCGCCGACCAGGCGGTCTCCGGGATCGCGTCGACCAGGGCGCGGACGGTCGGGGCCTCGCGCCACTGGTCCTGCTCGGCCAGCAGGCTGAGCGCCACCACCGACTCCTCGACCTCGCCGACGCACTCGAACGGCTTGTGCCCGTCGACGCCCAGCAACTCCCGGTACCCGGGGATCTGGGACTCGTCGGCCAGCAGGTCGCCGCCGAAGATGTGGATGATCCGCTCGCGCGGCATGAACGGCGCCATGGCCAGGAAGACGAACCGGCACTTCGGGCAGTCGCGGCACCACCGTTCGCTCGCGTCGCGCAGCTTGAACGCGGCGTTGCAGCTCGTCACCACGTCGTCGTACCGGTCGATCGCGGCGAACAGCCGGGCAATGTGCAGCTCGGAGAGCGAGCGCAGCAGCGAGAAGTACGGCTCGGTGAGCCCCGCGTGCTCGGCCAGCGCCGCCCGCAGCAGCCCCTCCGCCTCGACCCCCTTGGACCACTGGTGGTTGATCTCGTGCCCGTTCCAGACCAGGTTCGGGTCGGACGCGGACCGCTCGTTGGACATCACCACCGGGCCGAGTCCGTTGAGCACCGCCGTGGCGACCGCGATCAGCGAGTTGATCGCGGTGACCGGGATGTGGCCGTTGCGCGCGCCGGCCGCGTTGAGGTCGAACAGCACCGGGTCGAGCCGCCGCCGGGCGGCAAGGGGAGCCAGCCCGGACGCCTCGTTGACGGAGACGATGACGTGGTTCGGGTTCACCGAGAACGGCACCGGGTCGAGGCCGGCCCGGCGCAGCGCCTCCAGGCTGACGATGGAGTCCTTGCCGCCGCCGACGGCCGACAGTGGGCGCAGGTCGGAGTTGTCGTACTCGCGGGCGGGCGACACCGAGCCCGGGGGGATCTCCGGGACCAGCTCCAGCACGTGCGGGAGCTGGTTGCGGTACGCGTACTCGGCGAGGCCCCTGGTGTAGACGGCGGTGACCAGCTCGGCGGCGGCCGGGCCGAGCGGCGCCGGCAGCACCAGCCGGGGCGGCGCGGCGGCCTTGTAGTAGCTGACCCCGGCGACGACGTGCAGCAGCTCCAGGATCCGGCCCAGGGTGGCCACGGTGGCGTCCGAGGGCGGCCCGGCCGGCAGCGGCAGGGTGATCACCTCGGTGAACCGTTGCTCGCCGTCGGGGCCGGTCAGGGCGTAGTCGAACAACGCCTCTCCGGTGGCGAGGTCGATCGAGTAGGACGGGAAGGTGAAGGCGTCCATCCGCCGGAGCTGCTCGTTGGGCACACGCCATACTAGGCCCTGGTTCGTCCGGCCGTGCCCGGCTGCGCCGGACCGGGCCGCCGACCGTCCCCCAGCCCGAGGAGAACACCTGTGCGCCTGTCTGACCTGCGCGGACGTGCCGTCGCCGTCTGGGGTGCCGGCCGGGAGGGCCGGGCGGCGGTGACCGCGATCGCCGCGCACGGCCCGGCCGGCCTGTTCGCCGTGGACGACAGCGCCAACTTCCTCGCCCTGCCGTGGGACGGCCCGCTGGCCGAGGCGGCCCCGCTGGTCACCGGCGACGAGGGCCTGGCCCGACTGGCCGCCGCCGACGTGGTGGTCCGCTCCCCCGGGGTGCCGAACACCCACCCGTGGATGGTCGAGCTGCGCCGCCGGGGCGTCACCGTCACCCAGGGCAGCGCGTTGTGGATGGCCGACCACGCCCGGCGTACGGTCGGGGTGACCGGCAGCAAGGGCAAGTCCACCACGTCCAGCCTGATCAGCCATCTGCTCACCGCGGTCGACCGGCCGAACGTCTTCGGCGGCAACATCGGGGTGCCGCTGCTGGACCTGCCCGAGTCCGACCTTTACGTGCTGGAGCTGTCCAGCTACCAGTGCACCGACCTGACCGACTCGCCCCGGGTCGCGGTGGTCACCTCGCTCTTCCCCGAGCACCTGGACGCGCACGGCGGCGAGCGGGAGTACTACCGGGACAAGCTCAACCTGCTGGCGTACGGGCCGGAGACCGTGGTGGTCAACGGTGCCGATCCGCGGCTCGCCGCCGAACTGGGCGACCGATCGGCCGTGCGCGCCGGCTCCCCGGACACCACCCACGTGGCCACCGGCCCGGACGGCGCGCCCTGGTTCCACCTCGCTGACCGGCCACTGTTCCCCCGCGCCGTGCTGCCCCTGGTGGGCCGGCACAACGAGGGCAACCTGTGTGTCGCGCTCGCCGTGCTCGACGCCATCGGAGTGGACGTGGTGGCCCGGAAGGACACCCTCGCCGTCGCGGTCGCCGGGTTCCAGGGGCTGGCCCACCGGCTCACCGAGATCGCCGACCCGTCCGGGCTGACCTTCGTCGACGACACCCTGGCCACCAGCCCGTACGCGGCGATGCACGCGATCGACGCGTACGAGGGGCGGCCGTTGACGGTGATCGTCGGGGGCACCGACCGGGGGCTGGACTACACGCCGCTGCGCGAGCACCTGGCCGAGCGGGAGCTGACCGTGCTCGGCATCCCGGACAGCGGGGAGCGGATCGTGGGTGCCCTCGCCGGGTTGCCGAAGGTGCGTACCGAGGTGGTCGAGGACCTGGTCGCCGCCGTGCGTCGGGCCCGGGAGGTGACCCCGGCCGGCGGGGTGGTGCTGCTCTCCCCGGCCGCGCCCAGCTACGGGCGGTTCCGCAACTTCGAGCACCGCTCCGAGGTCTTCGCCCAGGCCGTCCGCGACACGGCCGCCGGCTGACCCCCGCGCCATCCGCGACACCGCAGCCAGCTGACGTCCGCGCGGGACCACGCCGCAGCCGGCGACCCGTTAGGCTCCGTCCGAACGTATCGGCAAGTTTGGATGGAGTGGTCATGGGGGTTGCGTCGAAAAGGGCCGTCCTGGCGGCACTGGCCACGGCGGCGGTCGGCAGCCCCGTGCTGCTGTCGGCCGGCGGGAGCCCCGCCAGGGCGGCCACCGGCGACCTGTACGGCTCGAACACCGAGCTCTACGCCACCCCGGGCCTCGTGGAGGGCACCCAGTACGCCCGCCGTTACCGCCGGCACGGGGTCCTGGACGACCACCTGACCTCCGACGCGGGGCTCCCCCAGGTGGCGGTCCTCGCGCCGCACGGCGGCGGCATCGAGACGGGCACCTCGGAGCTCTGCCTCGCGGTTGCCGGCTACCACCCGGCGACCATGGCGGCGACCACCGACGGCAGGGGGCTGCACGACTACTGGATGTTCGAAGGGCTGCTCAGCTCCGGCAACGGCGACCTGCACGTTACCTCGGTCAACTGTGACGATCCGTGGGCGGAGTCGATCTGCGGCGGGGCCCGCCACGCCGTCACCCTGCACGGGTGCACCCCGGAGCAGGCCGGCGAGCCGGCGGGGACCGCGGCCGTGTTGATCGGCGGGCTCGACGGCACGCTGCGGGAGTTGCTGCGTCAGGAGTTCGTGACGGTCGGCATCACGGTCGCCCAGGGATCCAACGACGACATCGACGGCACCCACCCGCGCAACATCTGCAACCGGACGCTCTCGAGCACGGGCGCGCAGTTGGAGCTGACCACGCCGCTGCGTAACGCCATGTTCGGCACCAACACGCGGGCCGGGCGGAAGAACACCACCGAGCCGCTGTTCTGGGATTTCGTGTCCGCGACGCGGGCGGCGCTCGCCCTGCGCGCCAGCGCCTGACGGCGACCCCGCAGAGGTGCTGGGCTAGCCCTGCACCTCGTGCGGGGCGCGCATCGAGCGGATCTCCTGGAGGTAGCGCAGGCCCGCGGCGTACGTGACCCGGCGTTGACAGGCGTGCGCCAATCCGCCGAGCACGACCAGGTGGGCGTACCCGGGCTGGGCGGGCTCCGCCGGGCGGACCATGCCGAGCGCGGCGGCGGTGGCGACCACCAGCGTCGCGGTGGCCGGGTCGAGGGCCGGTTCCCGGGCGTCGGGGCGCTCCCGGCCGCCCCGGAAGTCCCAGTGCCGGGCCGAGAGGTTGTCGAGAGCCGCGAGCACCGCCGCGAGGTCCCCGTCCCGGCCAGTCGCCACCGAAGCGCCCGACCAGGGCGCGCAGCGGCGCCGGGCCCACCCAGTCCCGTACGCCGGCCGTGATCCCTCGGCGTCCGTGCCCGCCGGGCCGGTCGGCAGCGCCACCTCACCGATCCGCACCGCCGGATCGTACCGGCGGCCGGCTGCCCGGCGCGGCGGCCGTTGACGGTGATCGTCGGGAGCACCGACCGGGGGCTGGACTACACGCCGCTGCGCGAACACCTGGCCGAGCGGGAGCTGACCGTGCTCGGCATCCCGGACAGCGGGGAGCGGATCGCGGGTGCCCTCGCCGGGCTGCCGAAGGTGCGTACCGAGGTGGTCGAGGACCTGGTCGCCGCCGTGCGTCGGGCCCGGGAGCTGACCCCGGCCGGCGGGGTGGTGCTGCTCTCCCCGGCCGCGCCCAGCTACGGGCGGTTCCGCAACTTCGAGCACCGCTCCGAGGTCTTCGCCGAGGCGGTCCGGGACACCGCCGGTTAGTCCGCCGAGGCTGCCTCGTCCCGCGACCGCCGCATCTGCCTGGCGCGTTCCCGCAGGTGCTCGGGTACGAGTTCGAGCAGTTGGTCGGGGCGCAGCGGCAGGTCGAGGAGGCTGAGCTTGATGCGGTTGCGTCGCCCGAGTGCGGCGGCGTCGAATCGGACCACGTTGACGACGTTCGGTCGTAGCCGCAGGGTCACGTGGCCCCTGGGCCCGACCCGGCTGACGGCCGCGCCGTCGAGGGACATCCGCAGGGTCTCCTCCTCGGAAGGGTTGCGGAGCGTGACGATTTCCTCGCCGCCGAGGACGATGGTGCGGCTGACGCCCGACATGGGCGCCACCGGCGTCAGCCCGATCGCGGGGATCGCCGGGGAGATGACCGGCCCTCCCGCGGCGTAGTTGTAGGCGGTGGAACCGGTGGGTGTGCACGCGATCACCGCGTCACAACGGTAGTAGCCGTGGCGGACGTCGTTGATCTCCAGGTCCAGGGTCACTGCCGTCCCTGGCCGTTCGCAGGTGAGCACGATGTCGTTGAACGCGGTCGCCGGTCCGAGCGAGCCGGTGTCGCCGTCGACCTCCAGGCAGCTGTGTGGTTCGAGGCTGAACCGACCGTTGACCATCTCGTCGAGTGCCGCGGGCAGCTGCGCCGGGGAGACCTCGATGAGGAACCCGAGGTTGCCGTGGTTGACACCGAGCACGGGAGTCTGCCGCCCCGCCATCAGACGCATGGCGCCGAGCATGGTGCCGTCCCCGCCGAGGCTGATCACTGCGTCGACGCGCTCGACGAACTCCTGGTCGTCCATGGGCAGCACGCCGTCGCCCAGCCGGGCGGCGTCGCCCGGGCGCGCCACGACGGGTGAGCCGTGACGCGCTGCGGCCCGCGTCACCGTCGCGACCGATTCGCTGACGTCGTTGCGCGGATGAACCACCAGGCCCAGGACGAACGGCTCCCGTCCTGGTGTGGACACGTCGGTCATGCCTCTCCCGTCCCGGGCGGGGCCGGTCTGTCCGCAGGGCCACCCGATCAGGGCACAGGTTACGCACCGGACGGCCCGGGGGTCCGCATCGCCGGGAAAGCCGTCCCCGGTCGTCCGGTGCGCCCACCGGCGCGACTACGTCTGGTCGACCCCCTGCCGGTGTCGCCCGTCGGTCACGGGCGTGGGCTCCGGGCCGACGGGGGCCTCCGGATCGGCGAAGGGCTCCGGGGCGGCGAAGGGCTCCGGGTCGCCCACCGGCTCCACCGGGTCCGTCGCGGCGGGGTGGGTCGCCGGGGCGGCGCCGGGGCGGGGCTTCCTGGCCGGGGTCCAGGCGAACGCCAGACAGCCGCCGACGAGCGCGAGCAGCAGCCCGACGAAGAACCCGCCCAGGTTGGAGGTCAGCCAGGAGACCAGGGCGAGCACCAGGGAGACCAGCGCGTAGAAGATCCGCTGGGGCGGGTGGGCCACCAGCAGCACGCCGCAGAGCAGCAGGATGACCGGCACGAGGTAGCCGGCCAGCCCCTGCGGCCCGATGTGCAGGATCACCGGCAGCGGGGCGCGCAGGGTCACCAGGATCTCGGCGCCGCCGAGGGCGACCAGCAGCCCGCCCCAGAAGGGGCGGCTGCGCCGCCAGGCCCGCCACCGGCCGCCCCGCGTCGCGCCACCGCGCGCCGTTCCGGCCACGCGCGCCCCGCCACCACGCCCCGGCCTGGCCACGCGCGCCCCGCCACCGTCGGTCATCTCAGCACCCTTCGGAGGTGAACCGCATCCGCAGGTTCGGCAGGGTGAAGACCGCCGCCGTGGTCGCGTAGTTGTTCTGCCGCAGGTCGGTGATGGTCACCGTGTCGGCCTGCTGGCCGAAGACCCCCGGGTTGCCCCGCACCCCGGGCACCTGATCCAGCGTGCTGGCGTCCTGCCCGATGTCGATGGACTTGAACGAGGCGTTGCCGGAGAGTTCGTCCGAGTCCACGACCAGGGTGCGGGCGCTGACCGGCTTGCCGTCGCCGCCGGCGGTGAGCTTCATGTACATGCCGCCGAGGTTGATGCTCTGGCACAGGTTGGTCAGCTCGGCCTTGTCGATCGCCGAGACGATCACGACGACCTGGCCGCCCGTGTCGCCCTGGTTGGGGCTGTCCTCGATCATCTGGTCGAGGGTGGCGAACTGCTCGAACCCGGTCCCGCTGAGCTTGTCGGCGGTGACCACGAAGGGCATTCCGGAGATCGCGAACTGAGCGCCGAGCACTCCCTGGGCGGTCAGCACCACCATTCCTGCGGCGCCGGCGCCGGCGACGGCCAGGCTGGCCGCGAACCGCCGCCAGCGCACGCCGCCCTGGGGTGGGACCGGCTCGATGGGTACGGTGTCGTCCGACATGACGGCTCCTCTTCGAGATCGATTCGTCCGCGACAATGCGATGAACGCGCCGCGGATCATGGAGGATGATCTGAATTGGTTGCGCGTTGTGCTGTTCGGGTCGCTGCCCCGCGAAGTTACCGCCGAGTAAAGGGCGGGTCAAGATTGGCGTCCGGTGGAATCGGCGGATCTGCGAAATGCGGCCAATAGTGAGAAACCGCAGCGGTTTCTGATCGTGGCCGGCGGGTCGGTCAGGCGCCCCGCCTGGGCGGGCGGGCCGGATCGGCCGCGCAGGGGGCCGTGACGCCGGGGGTGGCGTCCGCGCCGGCGGCCCGGGCGGCCCGCCCGCCGGCGGCCGGGCCGAGGAACGGTGCCGTCATGGCGTACGTCAGCGCCGGCAGGAGCTGGGGCAGTTCCGCCGTGCGGCCCTGGGCGACCCGCTGCCGGACGGTGGTGTGGATGCCGCCGACCACGGCGGTGACCAGTAGTTCGTCGTCCTCCTCGGTCAGCGGGGACCGGGGGCGGGGCGGACGGAAGAACCGGTGGAACTCCGCCAGCAGCAGGTCCCGCTCGCCCCGGGCGGCCGGGCCGGCGGCGTCGATCTCCACCAGCGCCATCCGGGCGAACGCGGGCACGCTGGCCAGCACCTCCAGCAGGGTCCGCAGGGTGGCGCGCGCGGTGTCCGTCCAGCCCGGCCCGGCTGCGGCGTAGGCGTCGTCCATCAGGCGCAGCAGGACGGCGGTGCCGTGCCGGTAGGTGGCCAGGAGGGCGTCCTCCTTGCCGGCGAAGAGGGTGTAGAAGGCGGGGCGGGTCACCCCGGCCGCGCGGCAGATGTCGGTGACCCGGGCGTTGTCGTAGCCCCTCGCCGCCACCTCGTGGACGAGCCCGTCGAACAGCCGGTCGCGCTGGGTCGCCGCCACCGCCTCGGCGGACAGGCGGCGCGGGCCGCGTTTGATCGCCCGTTCGGGGTCGCGGCCGGGGCGGGCTCCGGGCAGGGGGGTCGCCCCGGCCGCCGGGTGCGGTGCCAGCGACATTGACATCGACCTCCCTGAATCGACGATTGACTTTGCGACCCTCCGGGGTTTATAACTTCACCACGTTGAGTTCCGGTCGTGTCACTCATGGTCATCTTCGTCGGACGGCCGCACCGAGCAGCGCCGAAGGAGGGCTCGATGTTCGCCATTATCGCTGACCGCACCCTCGCACCCAAGGCCGGAAGATCGCAGGTGACGCGGCTGCGCCGCAGTGCACCAGCCCGCACCGCCCGCTGACCGGCAGGAAGCTCTCGGGCCCGGTGGTTCACCGGTCGCCCGGTCGCCGATGCGCGCACGTCGCGCCGCCCGGCGGCGTCCAACCCGCCGTCGAGGCTGTCCCCGGCGGCGTCCAACCCGCCGTCGAGGCTGTCCCCGGCGGCGGGCCCCACCCGCCGCCGAGGCCGTCCCCGGCGACGGCCCATCGGCCGCGATGCGTCCCTACGCGGCCGGTCCCCCGAGCGGCCGTCCGGTCGCGCCCGGTCCACGCCGGGCACGGTCGACCCCGGCCGGCCGCCACCGTCGCACCACCGTCGAAAGGATCCACCATGCCCAGGTACGGACGCGCCGTCGTCGGCCTCGCCGCCGTCGCGCTGCTCGGCTCCCTCGTCGCGGCGGCCCCCGCTGCCGCCGCCCCGCCCGCCTCCCTCGCCAACACGGTGCTCACCACCGGCAGCGCGGCCGGCACCGCCGTCGCGGTCGGGGACGTCCTGCAGGCCAGCCTGAAGGCCACCACCACCGCCAACTTCTACTCCTCCGCCACCGGCACCACCGGCGTGAAGTGCGCCGCGTCCGCCTTCACCGCCAAGGTGCTGACCAACCCGGCCGCGCCGGGGACCGCCACCGAGAGCCTCACCGGGCAGACCTTCACCAGCTGCACCACCAACGTGGTCGGCACGCTCGGCGTCAACAGCGTGCTCGTCAACAACCTGCCGTACTCCGTCTCCGTCACCAGCGCCGGCGCGGTCACCCTCACCGGGGCGATCCAGAGCACCGTCTCGCTGCGCACCCTGCTCGGCAACATCACCTGCGTCTACAAGGCCGACGGCAACACCGTGAAGGGGACGGCGTCCAACGCCACCACCTCGATCGCCTTCGTCAACCAGCCCTTCACCAAGTCCTCCGGGCCGGGCACCTGCTTCTCGACCGCGTACTTCAGCGCCACGTACTCGCCGGTCCGGGACACCACCCAGGCGGGCAGCCCGATCGTCTACGTGAACTGACCCCCGCGCACCCGGTCCGGGTCGGCGTCCGACATCCCCGTCGGGCGTCGGCCCGCGCCGCCTCAGCTGGCGGCGAGGCTCGCGTGCAGGGCGCGCATCGACCGGATCGCCGAGCGGATCTCCTGAAGGTGGCGGCCCGGGGTGAGCGCCGGCTCGGGCAGCCGGGCCAGGTCGGGCACCTCCGGGTCGACGCCGACGGTCTCGATCGCGCACCCGTACGGCACGGCGAGGGTGCGCAGCGCGTCGCAGTGCTGGAACGGCACGTAGATCGGCGCGGTGACCACCAGCACCGGATCGCCCGGCGAGAGCCGCACGTGCTCGGCCCAGAACCGCTGGGTGTCGGCCGTGTGTGCGCGCCGCCGGTCCGGCTCGCTGGACGGGGCGGCGAGCACCCGCACCGGGGGCAGCCCCGCCGGCCGGTAGGTCCGCGAGGACCAGGAGTGGTGCGGGTGCCCGGCGTCCGCCCCGTCGGACGCGGCCGGCCCGGCCACCCGGAACGCCAGCCGGACCGCCGCGTCGAGGGCGTCCACCTCGGTGTCGCCGCCCGTCACGCCCGCCTCGGCCAGCGCCCGCAGCTCGGCGCCGGACAGCGGGCGGAAGCTGCCCAGCACGGCCACCTCGCCGGCCACCCGCGTGCCGGAACGCAGCAGGTGCGCGGCGTACCCGACCCGGCGCAGGCAGGCGTGCGCCAGCCCGCCGAGGACGACCAGGTGGGCGTACCCGGGGCGGGCCGGCGGGACCGGGCGGACCAGGCCGAGCGCGGACGCCGCGGCGAGCACCAGCCCGGCGGTGCGCGGGTCGAGGGCCGGCTCCCGGGCCTCGGGGCGTTCCCGGCCGCCCCGGAAGTCCCAGTGCCGGGCGGAGAAGTCGTCCAGCCATGCCAGCACCGCCGCCAGGTTCCCGGCCGGCCAGTCCCCGCCGAAGCGCGCCACCAGCTCCCTCAGCGGCGGCGAGGTCACCCAGGACCGCACGCCGTCGGCGATCTCCTGCGGGGTCGTGCCCGCCCCGCCGCTCGGCAGCGCCACGTGGGCGCCGGTGTGCCGCTGGCGCGGCGCCGACAGGTCGTCCGGGATGATCGGCACTCGCCGGATCGTACCGGCAGCCGCCCTCCCGGAGGCCGCGGCCCCGTGGGCGCGCCACCCGGCTCCTGTTGCGGAAAGAGTCGTCTCGGCCGGATCTGACCACCGGAAACGCCGCTCTGGTGCCCGGACCGCGCCGGAAATCGTGGTGGTCGGTTGACGTGGTGTCAGGCGGTGGCCGGCGGTGCGCTACACAGTGGCAGTTGTCCCCGCGCCGTCCGGGTGGGAGCGTGCGGTGACCGCCAACGCCCTGAAGGGTGCGACGAATGACCGACGACCTGCTGGCCCGGCACCGGGCCGTGCTGCCTTCCTGGATGCCGCTCTACTACGCCGAGCCGATCGAGCTGGTCGCCGGCTCCGGTCGCCGGGTCACCGACGCGCGGGGACGCAGCTACCTGGACTTCTTCGGTGGCGTGCTGACCAACATGATCGGCTACGACATCCCGGAGATCCGGGAGGCCGTCGAGCGGCAGCTCCGCACGGGGGTCGTGCACAGCTCCACGCTCTACCTGATCCGTCAGCAGGTCGAGCTGGCCGAGAAGATCGCCGGGCTCTCCGGCATCCCCGACGCCCGGGTGTTCTTCACCAACTCCGGCACCGAGGCCAACGAGGCCGCCCTGCTGGCCGCCACCAACCACCGCCGCTCGCACCAGATCCTCGCGGTGCGCAACAGCTACCACGGCCGGTCGTACGCGGCGATGGGCGTCACCGGGAACCGGAGCTGGTCGGCCAGCGCGCTCAACCCCCTCCAGGTGGCCTGGCTGCACTCCGGCGAGCGGCTGCGCGGCCTGCTGTCCCGGCTCGACCCGGCCGACCGGGTCGACGCGGCGGTGGAGGACCTGCGCGAGGTGCTCGCCACCCAGACGGCCGGCGATGTGGCCTGCCTGATCGCCGAGCCGATCCAGGGCGTCGGTGGGTTCGTGCACGGCCCGGACGGCCTGTTCGCCGCCTGGAAGAAGGAACTCGACGCCCACGGCATCCTGCTGATCTCGGACGAGGTGCAGACCGGCTGGGGGCGCACCGGCGAGCACTTCTGGGGGTACCAGGCGCACGGCGTCACCCCGGACCTGCTCACCTTCGCCAAGGGCATCGGCAACGGCTTCGCCCTGGCCGGGGTGGTCGGCCGGGCCGAGATCATGGAGTCGGTGCCGGCGATCAGCTTCTCCACCTTCGGCGGCAACCCGGTCTCCACGGCCGCCGGCAACGCCGTCCTGGACTACCTGCTCGACCACGACCTCCAGGCCAACGCCGCCCGCACCGGGGCGATCCTCGCCGACGGCCTGCGCGCCGCCGTGGGCGGCCTCGACTGCGTCGCCGAGGTACGCGGCAAGGGCCTGATGCTCGGCGTCGAGTTCGTCCACCCCGGCGGCGTCGAGCCCGACCCGACGCTGACCACGCTCGTGTTCGAGGCGTGCCGGGCCGGCGGCCTGCTGGTCGGCAAGGGCGGCCTGTACGGCAACGTGCTGCGGATGGGGCCGCCGCTGACCCTCACCGAGGACGAGGCCCGCGAGGGGCTGGCCATCCTCGTCGAGGCGATCCGCGCCTCGGCGGCGGCACCGGAGGCGGCGGCGTGAACCGCACCTCGGCGGCGGCGCCCGGGGCGGCGGCGTGAGCGCGACGGGGGACGGGCCGGTGATCGGACACTTCGTCGACGGCGAGCGGGTCGACGGCACGTCCACCCGGCGCGGCGACGTCTTCGACCCGGCCACCGGCCGGCGCACCGGGCAGGTGGCGCTGGCCTGCGCCGGGGACGTGGCGGTCGCGGTGCGGGCCGCCGGGCGGGCCGCGCGGAGCTGGCGGGACGCCTCCCTGGCGAAGCGGACGGCCGTGCTGTTCGCCTTCCGCGAGCTGGTGAACGCCCGCCGGGACCGGCTCGCCGAGGTGATCACCGCCGAGCACGGCAAGGTGCTCGCCGACGCCGCCGGCGAGGTGCAGCGCGGCCTGGAGGTCATCGAGTACGCCTGCGGCATCCCCTCGGCGCTGCGCGGCCGGTTCAGCGAGAACGTCTCCACCGAGGTCGACTCGTACAGCCTGCGCCAGCCGCTCGGGGTGGTCGCGGTGATCTCCCCGTTCAACTTCCCGGTGATGGTGCCGCTGTGGTTCGTCCCGGTAGCGGTGGCCTGCGGCAACGCGGTGGTGCTCAAGCCGAGCGAGAAGGACCCGGGCGCGGCGCTGCTGCTGGCCGAGTGGTTCGCCGAGGCCGGCCTGCCCGACGGGGTGCTCAACGTGGTCAACGGCGACGCCGAGGCGGTCGACGCCCTGCTCGACCACCCCGACGTGCGGGCGGTGTCGTTCGTCGGCTCCACCCCGGTCGCCCGGCACGTGCACCAGCGCGGCACCGCCGCCGGCAAGCGGGTGCAGGCCCTCGGCGGGGCGAAGAACCACATGGTGGTGCTCCCGGACGCCGACCTGGACCTGGCCGCCGACGCGGCGGTCAACGCCGGGTTCGGCTCGGCGGGGGAGCGGTGCATGGCGATCTCCGCGCTGGTCGCGGTGGAGCCGGTCGCCGACGCCCTGGTGGCGCGGATCGCCGAGCGGATGGCCCGGCTGCGCACCGGCGACGGCCGGCGGGGCTGCGACATGGGCCCCCTGGTGACCGCCGCGCACGCGGCCCGGGTGCGCGGGTACGTCGAGGCGGGGGTGGCCGCCGGGGCGGTCCCGGTGGTCGACGGGCGGGACGTCACCCCGGACGGGGACCCGGCCGGGTTCTGGCTCGGCCCGACCCTGTTCGACCGGGTCACCCCGGACATGTCGATCTACACCGACGAGATCTTCGGCCCGGTGCTCGGCGTCCTGCGGGTCGGCTCGTACGACGAGGCGGTGGACCTGGTCAACGCCAACCCGTACGGCAACGGCACGGCGATCTTCACCAACGACGGCGGCGCGGCCCGGCGCTACCAGCACGAGGTGGAGGTCGGCATGGTCGGCATCAACGTGCCGATCCCGGTGCCGATGGCGTACTACTCGTTCGGCGGCTGGAAGGCGTCCCTCTTCGGTGACCTGCACGCCCACGGCGCGGACGGGGTGGCGTTCTTCACCCGCGGCAAGGTGGTCACCAGCCGGTGGCCCGATCCCCGGCACGGCGGGGTCAACCTCGGGTTCCCCACCCAGACCTGAGCAGCCGGAGCAGCCCCGCCCCGGCCAGGTACGCGACCAGCGCAGGGGCGGGCAGCCCCAGCGGCGCGGGCGTGCTCTGCGGGGTGACGGTGTTGACCAGCAGCCCGCCGAGCACGGCGGCGTACCCGGCGACCACCAGCGCGGTCCTGACCCGCCGGCGGCCCGTCGACCTTCCCCCGGCCGGGCGTCGCCGGCCGGCACGTGCCTCGACGGGCCCGAAGACGGCGACCAGGCCGGCCAGCACCAGGGCGAGCAGCAGCAGCCACGGCACCCGCCAGGCGTACCAGGCCGTGGTTCCCACCGCCGGGGTGGGCAGCAGGCCGACCGCGTCCAGCAGCCCGATCAGCAGCAGGACGGCGGTGAGATGCCAGAGGAACACGGTCAGCACCACGGAGTTGACCGCGATCACCGCCTGCCACGGGCCCGGCCGGCGCAGCCACCGCCGCGCGGGCCGACGCAGCAGCAGGATCAGCCCGAGCTGGGCGGTGGCCAGGGCGAGCAGCGCCAGGCTGGGCGGGCCGGTGTTCTCCAACCGCTGGCCGGGCACGTGCAGCATGGAGACCGGGTACGGCCCGATCGTGGTGAGCAGCAGCAGCGCGCCGAACCCGCCGACCAGCAGGGCCGTCGCCGCCCGCCGCGAGGTCGGCAGGGGGTGCCGGGTGCGGTCGCGTCCCGGGTCCCCGGTCGGGCGGGCGTGGGCGTCGTACCAGGCGAAGCCGATCTGGTGCACGGCGAGCCAGCCGGCCAGGTGGTTTCCGGTGGCCAGCGCCTCCGGCCCGACCAGCCGACCCAGGTCGCCGAGGGCCACCAGCCCGACTAGCGCCACCGGCACGGCCAGCCCGAAGCGGCGGTGCAGCGCGTGCATCGGCGGGGTGAGGGCCACGACGGCCAGGTAGGGCACGAGGAACCACAGCGGGATGGTGGCGAACCAGACCACCTGGCGGACCTGGGCCGGGTCGATGCCCCAGAGGTGGGCGCCCGCCGCGCCGGCGGCCAGGACCACCAGCAGGACGGTGGTCGGCGGCACCAGCCGGGCGCTGCGGTCGAGCAGCCAGCCGGTGGCGTCGCCGCCCCGGCCCCGGTGCGCGGTCAGCGAGGCGGCGTTGGCGAACCCGCCGACCAGGAAGAACACCGGCAGCACCTGGGCGACCCAGGTCAGCGGGTACGCCCACGGCAGGTCGCCGAGCGCCGAGTGCCCGGTGGGCCGCCCGGCGGCGTCCCGGCCGATCACGGTGACGCCCCAGTGACCGACGACGACCATCCCGATCGCGACCGCCCGGAGCAGGTCGACGTAGCGCTCGCGCCCTGCCGGCGTGCGCTCGGCGAGCTGCCGGAGGCGGCGCATGGGCTCAGGCTATGCCAGCCTGAGCTGCCCGGTGGTGATAACGGTTCGGTGGCCAGGGCTTGAAGTCGACGCGCTCCTGCCGTAGAAATTCTTCAGTCGACTTCAGTGACGTGAAGAGAAAAAACAGATCCGCCCGGGACGATCCGAGGAGCAACGATGGACAGGCGTGACATCCTGCGGCGCAGCGCCGCCGCCGGCCTGCTGGCCACCCCCGCCGCAGGCCTGCTCGCCGGCTGCGCCAGCTCCGGCGGCGACGACTCCGCCGACGCCGAGGTGTACAAGGGCACCAAGTCCGCGCAGAACCCGCTCGGGGTCGCCGAGGACGCCCCGCTGGAGGTCGTCATCTTCAACGGCGGCTTCGGCGAGGACTACGCCAAGGCCCACGAGGCCATGTACACCGCGAAGTACCCGAAGGCCAAGATCAAGCACTCGGCCACCGCGGAGATCAGCAAGACGCTCCAGCCGCGCTTCGTCGACGGCACCCCGCCGGACGTGGTGAACAACTCCGGCGCCGGGCAGATCGACTTCAACGGCCTGGTCTCCCAGAACGCCCTCGCCGACCTGGGCGAGCTGCTCGCCGCCCCGAGCCTCGACGTCCCCGGCAAGACCGTCAAGGACACCCTGCTGCCGGGCGTGGTCGAGGTCGGCTCGTACGACGGCCGGTTCCTGGTGATGAACTACACCTACACCGTCTACGGCATCTGGCACTCCAGCAAGCTCTTCGCCGACCGGGGCTGGGAGTACGCGAAGACCTGGGACGAGCACATCGCCCTGTGCAAGAAGATCAAGGCGGCGGGCATCGCCCCCTGGACGTACGCCGGCAAGCACCCCCGCTACATGAGCTGGCCGGTGATCTCCACCGCGATCAAGTTCGGCGGCGCCTCGGTCGCCACCGCGATCGACAACCTGGAGCCGAACGCCTGGAAGTCCGACGGGATGAAGGCCGCGGCCGACGCCTGGCACCAGATCGTCAAGGACAAGTTCATCCTCGACGGCACGCCCGGCCTGGACCACGTCCAGTCGCAGACCGCGTGGTGCCAGGGCAAGGCCGCGTTCATCTCCTGCGGCTCCTGGCTGGAGAACGAGCAGAAGGCGGTCACCCCGGCCGGGTTCAACATGACCGTCGCGCCCACCCCGAGCCTGGGCAGCGGCGACAAGCTGCCGTTCGAGGCGGTCCGGGGCACCGCCGGCGAGCCGTTCATGGTGCCGGCCAAGGCGAAGAACGTCGCCGGCGGCCTGGAGTACTTCCGCACCATGCTGTCGAAGCAGGGCGCCCAGGACTTCACGAAGAAGGTCGCCAGCCTGCCCGTGGTGGCCGGCGCCACCGAGGGCGTCGAGCTGCCGTACGGGCTGACCACCGTGGTCAAGGCCCTGGCGGCGTCCGGCGACAACGGCTTCAACTGGGTCTACAACAACTACTACCGCAAGCTGGAGCGCAACCTGGTCGACGCCGCCTGCGGCGAGTTCTTCAGCGGGCGGATCGGCCCGGCGGAGTTCCTCGACCAGTGCCAGAAGCACGCCGACTCGATCGCCCAGGACACCTCGATCAAGAAGTACAAGCGGTCGGCGTGAAGCACGGCAGGCTCCCGCTGATCGTCACCTTCCTGGTGCCGCCCCTGCTGCTCTACGTCGTCTTCGTCGTGTCGCCGTACCTGCAGGCGTTCCAGATCTCCACCACCGACTGGCTCGGCTACTCGGCCGAGGCCAACCCGGTGGGCCTGGCCAACTTCAAGGCCCTGTGGCACGACGACTACGTGTGGAACGCGCTGAAGAACAACGCGATCCTGCTCGCCCTGGTGCCCGTGTTCACCATCGCGTTCGGGCTGTTCTTCGCCACCATGCTCAGCATGGGCGGGCGCCGGGGCCGGGCCGGGGTCACCGGGGTACGGGGCGGCGCGTTCTACCGCACCGTCTATTTCTTCCCGCAGGTGCTGTCGGTGGTGATCATCGCGGCGCTGTGGAAGGAGGCCTACCACCCCACGAGCGGGCTGCTCAACGGCATCCTGGGGACGGTGGGGGTGTCCGGGCCGGTCTGGCTGGGCGACCCGGACATCGCCTTCTGGTGCGTGCTGGCGGTGATGGTGTGGTCCAACGTCGGGTTCTACGTGGTGCTCTTCGGGGCCGCCATGTCGGCGATCCCGAGGGAGATCTACGAGGCGGTGCTGCTCGACGGGGCGTCCCGGTGGGCCACCCTGCGCCGGATCACCATCCCGCTGCTCTGGGACACCGTGCAGGTCGCCTGGATCTACCTGGCCGTCGCGGCCCTGGACGGGTTCATCCTGGTGCAGCTCATGACCAACGGCGGCCCCAACTTCTCCTCGGACGTGATCGGGGTGCGGATGTACGACACGGCGTTCGGCAGCGAGAACAAGTTCGGCTACGCGTCGGCGATCGGCGTGGTGATGTTCTTCCTGACCCTGTCGGTGGCCGTGCTGTCGCTGCGGGTCAGCCGGCGGGAACGGATCGAGCTGTCATGACCGCTCTGGACAGGCCCGTCGGCGTGGTCGTCGACGGGGACCGGAACGCCCGGGACACCCGGGAACCCCGGCCGGTGCGCCGCGAGCGGGGAGTCGTGAATTTCCTCTCGCACGGCTTCCTGCTGTTCTGGAGCGCGTTGACCGTGCTGCCGCTGCTGTGGATGCTCATCAGCTCGTTCAAGACCAACGCCGAGATCATCGCCGACCCGTGGGGCCTGCCCGACGCGCTGCGGTTCGACAACTGGGCCCGGGCCTGGACCGGGGCGCACATCGGCCGGTACTTCCTCAACAGCGCCGTGGTGGTCACCGGCTCGGTCGCCCTCACCATGCTGATGGGGGCCACCGCCGCGTACGTCTTCGCCCGGTACGAGTTCCGGGGCCGCCAGCTCGCCTACTACCTGTTCGTCGGCGGGCTGATGTTCCCGGTCTTCCTGGCCCTGGTGCCGCTGTTCTTCGTGGTCCGCAGCGCCGGGCTGTTCGGCACCTGGACCGGGCTGGTGCTGGTCTACGCGGCGTACTCGCTGCCGTTCACGGTCTTCTTCCTCACCGCCTTCTTCCGCACCCTGCCCACCTCGGTCGCGGAGGCGGCGTTGGTCGACGGGTGCGGCCACTTCCGGCTGTTCTTCCGGGTGATGCTGCCGATGGCCCGGCCGGGACTGATCAGCGTCGCCATCTTCAACTTCCTCAGCCACTGGAACCAGTTCCTGCTGCCGCAGGTGCTGCTCCAGGGCGACGAGTCGAAGTGGATGCTCGCCCAGGGCCTGGCCGCCCTGTCGATCAGCCAGGGATACGCCGGCGACTACGCCCAACTCTTCGCCGGCCTCACCATCGCGGTGATCCCGGTGCTGGTGGTGTACCTGCTCTTCCAGCGTCAGGTGCAGTCCGGGCTCACCGCCGGCCAGCTCAAGTAACTGACCCGGTAGCGGTTCTGGTGCGGCGTCGCCACCGACCGCGCGGCGGGTCGGCCCGGCTGACATGGTCCCGGCCGACCCCGCCGCCGGTCGGCTCACCCGGACTGCCGTCGCCGCCGGCCGGTTCGGGGGCCGTCCGGGTCCAGCTCGGCGCAGACCAACTCGTCGAGGCTGGCCCGGACCCTGTCGGCCTTCGGGTCGTCGACGTCGTCGAGGATGGCAAGCGCGTGCTGCCACGCGGCGGCGGCCCTCTCGGGGTCGCCGGCCTCGCGCAGGGTGTCGCCGAGGTTCGCCCCTGCCTCGGCCTCGCCGTGCCGGTCACCGAGCGCCACGAAGATCTCCTGGGCGCGGCGGTACAGCTCGGCGGCCCGGGCGTGCTCGCCGAGCAGCCGGTGGACGTAGCCGAGACTGTCCAGCGTCATGGCGACGCCGTCCCGGTCGCCCTGCTCGTCGAGCAGGACCAGCGCCCGCTCACAGTCAGAGCAAGAGTCACGCCCACCACTGCCGACCATCAGCCCATCACCCGCGAGCCAACCCGGCCAGCCTCACAGTCAGCGCATCCGCGGTGGATCCCCGGGCGCTGCGGTTCAAGGAGTACTCCTACACCCCCCAGCAGACGCCGGAGGCGTTGGCGGCGGCGGACTTCATCAAAGTCACCGCGGTCGGGACCGTCGAGGGTTTCCGGGAGGGCGTGACGTACCTGACGGAGCCGGCCGACACCCCCTATCCCCGGGTCTACATGGTGGTGCGGGTGGATCGGACGTTCAAGGGCGCTGCCGACCGCAGTGTGCTCGCGGACGGACGACTGTTCGTCGAGTTCGACCGGGGACCGATCAACACGCTGGACGGAAAGACGCCGTTGAATTCAATGGACGTGTTCGAGCGTGAGGTTCCGCGGGGGACCAGGGTCGCCCTCTTCCTCACCGATGCGCCGACGATTTCCAATCGGGTGGTGAATGCGGAACTCGCTCCCCGGGTACGGACGTTGGTTCCCCACCCGCAGGGCCTCGTCTTCGAGGACAGGAGTCGATCCGGTGGGGAGCGCCTGGTGCCCGGGCTGATCGCTCCTCAGGAACTCCCTGGGCCATGGCGTGCCCTCTCATCGCTGGACGAGCTGACGAATCGCATGGCGAAGGTCCGGCAATAACCGATCGATTCGGAGGAAACAATGCGGAAGAGACTGATGGTCGCTCCCCTCGCGTTGGGCGCGGTGCTCGCGATCGGTGGGGTCGCCGCGCCCGCCCAGGCGGTCGCCGACGTGGGGTCCGGCTCAGTGGCGACACCCGCCGGTGCCGCCGCGGCCTGCGCGTTGGTCTGGAACGACAAGTACACGGCGGGGATCTCGTGCGACTACGGCCCGTTCAAGGGGTGGGCGAGGTGCAGCAACGGGGCGGTGGCCTTCGGCACCAGAGCTGCCGCCGGGGCGACGTCGTACGCCTACTGCTCCCAGTACGGCACCACTCTCAAGCAGAACCCGGTCGAATGGGGTACGTCGGCCGCGTAGGGGACGTTCAGGGGGTGCCGGTCGGGCCGGCACCCCCGCATACGGGATGGAGGCGAATTGTGATCCCAAGAATTGCACCGACGACGATCCCTTCAGCCATTCCGTCGCGTGTTGGCAGCCGTACGGTGACGTGCTCTGGATCTCCAACAACAGCACGCTCGGCAGCACGCCCACCGCGGTCTGGTGGAACTACTACCCGAGTGACGGCACGCTCTACCTGCAGGGCACCTGCACCTTCACCTCCAACGGTTGGGGGTACTGCAACAAGGACATGCACGAGGGCAGCCTGATCAAGCTCCGGGTCTGCGACAGTCCCGATTCGGATCGGCAGTGCTGGACGTCGATCATCAGCACCCGGGCGTGATCGGCGCCCCGCGTCCGCCGACGGGGTGAGTCGTTCCGGCTGCTCGGGGGGAACGGGGGAGCAGCCGGGGCGTCGGCGGGCGTGGGTCGTGCTCGACCGACGCCATCATGTCGTCGGTGGCACCAGCAGCGGATGAAGGTCCGCCGGGTCGGTGACCTCGGGCAGGTCCCGGGCGGCGAGCCAGGCCGCCGCTGCGGCACCGTCGCCGGCGGTGCGCAGCGGCGCGTCCGGCCATCGCCGGCCCAGCTCCGCCCGGACCGCCGCGGCCAGCGGGGTGTCGCCGGTGAGTAGGCCGCCACCGAGGACCACCGGGTCGACAGCGCCGGGGGGACGGATCCGCCCGGCGCTTTCCGCCAGTTGTCCGGCGGCCCCGTCGAGCAGCCCGGTGGCGACCGGGTCGCCCGCGACGGCGGCGGCCACCACGAGCGGCGCCAGTCGGGCCAGTTCCACCGGCGGGCGGCGGGTCACGGCCTGGACCACCGTGTCGACGGTGTCCCGGGGGCGGGCCGCCACCCGGTCGGAGCCGACCAGTTCGGTGAGCACCTGGGCGGCCAGCGGCCCCGCGGCCCGGCCCCGGTCCAGGTCGGCCAGGAGCCGACGGACCGCCTCACGGCCCAGCCAGAAGCCCGAGCCCGCGTCGCCGAGCAGCCAGCCGTGTCCGTCGGCCACGCGATCCAGCCGCAGGTCGCTGACCTGTGCGGCGATCGCGCCGGTGCCGGCGATGAGCACCGTGCCGTCCGGGCTGGCGGTGCCCGAGGCGTACGCCACCAGAGCGTCGCCGTGCACCGTGTAGGGGCAGCGTAGCCCGGCGTCCCGCCAGGCCCGGTCGAAGGCGGCCTTCCCGGCCGGGTCGGCGAGCAGCCGGCCGGCACCGGCCAGCCCGATGGTACCGGCCCGGACCCGGGTCGGGTCCACCCCCGTCAGGGCCCCGCGCAGGGCGGTCAACAGCTCCCCGGCGGCCCGCTCGGCACCGTGGCTGGTCGGGTTGCCCCCGCCACCCCGCCCGGCGCCGAGGCGCTCCCCGGCCAGGGTGAGGGCGACCGCCCGGGTGGACGTACCCCCGACGTCGAGACCGACCACGACGGTGTCGGACATCGTTGGGCCTCCCTGGACTGCGGTGCGGGCGGACTCATGCTGGTCGGCCCGGCTGCCGGAGGCAAGACCCCGGGCCGGTCGACGGCCGTGGTCCAGGTAACGGTTTGAAAACTTCGCCCACGGTCTTGACACCGGGGGGCCTTTAGTAAGAAATTTTACCACTAACAGTTAAGAACCTTTTCCGAAAGGCGTCGCATGGTGGATCACGAGGTGGAGACCCCCGGGGGCACCGCCGTGGTCGACGCCGACACGGCCGACCGGCGGGGCGCGCTCCCCACCGACGGCGTGCTCGCCCGGGTCCGGGCCGGCGTGGGCGAGCTGACCGGCGCACTGCGCCGGGTCGCCGAGCACGTGCTCAGCGACCCGGAGTCCGCGGCCCGCGCGACCATCGTCGAGCTGGCCGAGCGCAGCGGCACCTCCCCGGCCACCATCACCCGGTTCTGCCGGGCGATGGGCTTCGAGGGGTACGCGGACCTGCGGCTCGGCATCGCCGCCGAGACCGGCCGGGCCCGCTCCGCCGGCTGGACCGTCGACATCGGCCGGGAGATCCAGCCCGGCGACCCGCTGGAGCGGGTGCTCGACCAGATCATGGCGGCCGACACCCGGGCCATGCACGACACCGCGGCGCTGCTCGACCTGACCGAGGTCGAGCGGGCGGCGGTGGCCATCGCCGGCGCCAGCCGGGTCAACATCTTCGGCGCCTCCGGCAGCGCCCTGGTCGGCGCGGAGATGCAGTTCAGCCTGCACCGCATCGGGGTGGCCGCCTGGGCCTGGAGCGACGTGCACGAGGGTCTGGCCAGCGCCGCGCTGCTGGGCCCCGGCGACGTGGCGCTGGGCATCTCGCACACCGGGCAGACCCGGGAGACCATCGAGATGCTCGCCGAGGCGGGCAGCCGGGGCACGACCACCGTCGCCCTCACCGGCTTCCCCCGCTCGCCGCTGGCCGAACTGGCGGACATCGTGCTGCTCACCGCCAGCCAGGCCACCACCTTCCGACCGGACGCGCTGTCCGCCCGGCACCCGCAGCTCGTCGTGCTCGACCTGCTCTACATCGCGGTGGCGCAGCGCACCCACGCCCGCGCCCACGCGGCCTTCCGGCGCACCGCCCAGGCCGTCGACGGGCACAAGGCCGCGAAGGGGGCAGCCGCATGATCAGCGCACAGGGGTACGCTGACGCAGTCCGTCCCGTCCTCGACCGGGTCGTCGACTCGCAGGCCGAGGCGGTCGGCCGGGCCGCCGACCTGATCGCCGCCAGCCTGCGCGCCGGCGGGGTGCTCCAGGCGTTCGGCGCCGGCCACTCCGAGGCGTTCGCCGCCGAGCTGGTGGCCCGGGCCGGCGGGCTGGTCCCGACCAACCGGATCACCCTGCACGACCTGGTGCTGCATGGCGACGTACCCCGCGACGTGCTCGCCGATCCGAAGCTGGAACGCGACCCGGCCGTCGCCCACCAGCTCTACGCCCTGGCCGCCCCGCACCCGCGGGACGTCTTCGTGGTCGCGTCCCAGTCCGGCATCAACGGCTCGGTGGTCGAGCTGGCGACGCTGGTCAGGGGCAACGGCCATCCGCTGATCGCGGTCACCTCCGTCGAGCACACCGCGCGGGTCGCCCCTCGGCACCCGTCGGGGCACCGGCTCGCCGACCTCGCCGACGTCGTGCTGGACAACGGCGCGCCGTACGGTGACGCACTGCTGCCGCTCGAGGGCGGCGGCGCGGTCTGTGCGGTCTCCTCGGTCACCGCCGCGCTGCTGGCGCAGCTGCTGACCGCCGAGGTCGTACGACGGTTCCACCAGGCCGGAGAGGTACCCCCTGTCTACCTCTCCGCCAACGTCCCCGGTGGGGACGAGCACAACCTCGCCCTTGAGTCGCGGTACGCCGGGCGTCTCCGGCGGACCGCCTGATTCGACACCACCAAGGAGAGACAACGATGTCGGTTACCCCCGAGCACCCGGCCGATCTGAACCGCCGGACCCTGCTGCGCCGCGCCGGCGCCGCCGGCCTGCTCGCCATCCCGGCCGCCGGCCTGCTCAGCGCCTGCGCGACCAGCAGCTCCGACAAGGAGAGCGACACCAAGGCCGAGACCGGCACCAAGAGCGCCACCAACCCGCTCGGTGTCAAGGACGACGCCCCGCTGGAGGTGATCATCTTCAACGGCGGTTACGGCGAGAAGTACGCCACCGACGTGCACGAGCCGCTCTACAAGAAGGCGTTCCCCAAGGCGGAGGTCAAGCACCAGGCGACCCAGGCGGTTTCCACGGTGCTCCAGCCCCGGTTCGCCTCCGGCAACCCGCCGGAGTTCGTCAACAACTCGGGCGAGAAGCTGATGGACTTCGGCGCCCTGGTCGCCGACGGGCAGCTTCAGGACCTCACCGAGCTGTGGGACGCCCCGTCGGTCGACGACCCGAGCAAGAAGGTCCGCGACACCGTGGTCCCCGGCACCGTCGATGTCGGCTCGTTCAACGGCAAGCCGTACGTGCTCTACTACGTCTCCACCGTCTTCGGCATCTGGTACTCCGGCAAGCTGTTCAAGGACAACGGCTGGGCGCCCGCGAAGGACTGGAGCGAGTTCACCGCTCTGCTCGACAAGATCAAGGCCAAGGGCATCACCCCCTACGGCTACGCCGGCGCGAACGCCGCGTACTACCAGTGGAACGTGATCCTCACCCAGGCCGCGAAGATCGGCGGCGCGGACGTGCTGAAGAACATCGACAACCTGGAGGACGGGGCCTGGCAGCAGGACGCCGTCAAGCAGGCGGCCACGGCATGGGCCGAGATCGGTGCCAAGTACATCGACAAGAGCTTCGAAGGGCTCAAGCACACCGACGTCCAGCTCCGGCAGAACCAGTACAAGTTGGGCTTCTACCCCAGCGGTGACTGGCTGGAGGGCGAGCAGAAGAAGGACACCCCGGCCGGCTTCGAGTACCAGCTCATGCCGGTGCCGAGCCTGGCGGCGTCCGACAAGCTGCCGGCCACCGCCCTGCGGGCCACGGCCGGTGAGGGCTACTTCGTCTCGGCCAAGAGCAAGAACCCGCGCGGCGGCCTGGAGTACATGCGCCAGATGCTGTCCACGGCCGGCGCGAAGGGCTTCACCGAGGTGGTCAAGGCCCCGACCGTCGTCACTGCCGGCTCCGAGGGGTACGCCTTCCCGCCCGGCGTGGCCAGCTCGCAGGCCGCGCTCAAGGCAGCCGGCCAGGACGTGTTCAACATCTACTTCGACGGTTGGTACAAGGAGCTGGACACCGAGGTCCGCACCGCCACCAACGAGTTGATGTTCGGCCGCATCAAGGCCGACGCCTTCGTCGAGCGGGTGCAGAAGCGCGCCGACGCCATCAAGAAGGACAGCTCCATCACCAAGTTCAAGCGCTGATCGGAGCGGGGTCATGCGGCACGGCAAGTATCCATTCGTGATCGGGTTCCTCTTCGCCCCGGTCACGCTGTACGTGGTCTTCGTCATCGCACCGTACGCCCAGGCGTTCCAGATTTCGATGACCAACTGGCGGGGCCTGTCCGCCCCCCAGTGGGTGGGCTTCGACAACTACCGCAGGCTGCTGGACGACGGCAACTTCTGGAAGGCGGTCCAGCACCACGGCGTACTGCTGCTTGCCCTGCCGCTGATCACGATCGCCATCGCGCTGTTCTTCTCCTTCCAGCTCAACGTGGGCGGCCGGAGCGTCGGCGGTCAGCGTCAGGGGGTCTGGGGGGCGAGGTTCTACCGGGTGGTGTTCTTCTTCCCCCAGGTCCTGGCCGTGGCGATCATCGCGGTGCTGTTCCAGATGGTCTACCGGCCCAACGAGTCCGGCCTGATCAACGGCGTGCTGATGGAGTTCGGTCTCGACCCGGTGCTGTTCCTGGTCAAGCCGAACCTGGCGCTCTGGTCGATCATCGCGGTGCTGGTCTGGCAGGCAGTCGGCTTCTACGTGGTGCTCTTCTCGGCCGGGATGGCCTCCATCCCGGGCGAGATCTACGAGGCCGCCGAGATGGACGGGGCGACCCGGGTCACCCTCTTCTTCCGGGTCACCCTGCCGCTGCTCTGGGACACCCTCCAGGTTGCCTGGGTCTACCTCGGCATCGCCGCGTTCGACGCGTTCGCCATCGTCGCGGTGCTCTCGGTGGACAGCGGGGGCCCCGACGGGGCGACCACGGTGCTGGCGAACGAGATCTACCGCAACGCGTTCGTCTACTCGAAATACGGTTACGCCTCGGCGATGGGCGTGGCGCTGTTCTTCCTCACCCTCACGTTCGCGGCGCTGACGCTGCGGCTGACCAAGCGGGAAAGCGTGGAGTACTGACATGAAGACCACGTTGCCGTCGGCGCCGGCGGCGCTGCCACCCCGTACCGGGAAGTCCACCACCGGGTCCGACCCGAAGAGCCGCCGCTCGGAGGTGCGACTGCTCGCCGGCCTCGGTCACGTCGCGCTCGCAGTCTGGGCGGTGATCGTCATCGTGCCGATCCTGTGGACGTTCCTCGCGGCGTTTAAGAACACCAGCGAGATCTTCAGCAGCCCCTGGACCCTGCCGGCCGAGCTGCGCTGGGAGAACTTCGGCCGGGCGTGGACCAAGGCGCGCGTCGGCCGGTACTTCGTCAACAGCGTCATCGTGGTCGGGTGCAGCACCTTCGCCACCATGCTGCTCGGCTCGATGGCCGCGTACGTGCTGGCTCGCTACAAGTTCTGGGGCAACCGGGCGGTGTACTACCTGTTCGTCTCGGGGCTGGCGTTCCCGGTCTTCCTGGCCCTGGTGCCGCTGTTCTTCGTGGTGAAGAACCTGGGCCTGCTGGACACCCACACCGGCGTGATCCTGGTCTACACCGCGTACTCGCTGCCGTTCACCGTGTTCTTCCTCGCGGCGTTCTTCCGGACGCTGCCGAACTCGGTGGCCGAGGCCGGGATGATCGACGGCTGCTCGCACACCCGGCTCTTCTTCCAGGTGATGGTGCCGATGGCCAAGCCGGGCCTGATCAGCGTCGCGATCTTCAACATCATCGGCCAGTGGGCGCAGTACCAGCTGCCGCTGGTGCTGCTGTCCAACGCCAAGGACAAGTGGGTGCTCACCCAGGGCATCGCGGATATCTCGGTCAATGCGGGCTACGAGGCCGACTGGTCCGGCCTCTTTGCCGCCCTCACCATCGCCATCCTGCCGATGATCATCGTGTACGCCGTGTTCCAGCGGCAGATCCAGTCCGGTCTGACCTCCGGCGCGGTGAAGTAACCCACCCGCCACCCTCGCCCCCACCCCACCCGGCGGGCGCAGATTCACGGAAAGAGTGGCCATTCCGCGTCGAATGGCCACTCTTTCCGTGAAAGTGGGGGGCCCGGGCCCGGCGAGGGGGTGTCGGAGGGGCGAGGCAGAATCACGTCCGTGCTGGTGGCGGTGGTGTCGGACGACCGGGGCGGGGGAGTGTTGCAACCCCTCGACCCCGTCGGCCGGCCCGTGGCCCCGGCCGAGTCGGTCGCCGACCTCGCCGCCGCCGTGGCCGCCCGGGAGGCCGCGGAGCATGCGCGCTGGGTCTGGGCCTGCGGCGCGGCCGTCTACCCGGCGCTGCTGCGCGCCGGGGTCCGGCTCGACCGTTGCCACGACGTCGAGCTGACCGAGTCGCTGCTGCTCGGGCACGCCGGCCGCTGGGGTGAGCCCCGCTCGCTCGCCGCCGCCTGGGCCCGGCTGACCGGCGCGCCGGTGCCGTCGGACCCGCCGCCCCGCGCAGCCGAACCGCCGGGCCACGGGCAGGGCACGCTCTTCGACGCGCTGCCCGGCCCGCCGGGCCCGGGCGTCGAGGCCCTGACCCGGGTGTACGCCGACCAGCTCGCCCGGGTCGCGGCCACCGAGCATCCCGGTCGGTTTCGGTTGCTGGTGGCCGCCGAGTCGGCCGGCGCCCTGATCGCGGGCGAGATGGGCGCGACCGGGCTGCCCTGGCGCGCCGAGGTGCACGACGAGCTCCTCACCGAGCTGCTCGGCGAGCCGTCCCCGGTCGGCGGCCCGCCCCGTCGGCTGGTCGAGTTGGCCGCCGGGATCGCGGCGGCGTTCGGGCTGCGCCAGGTGCACGTCGACTCCCCGGCCGAGCTGCTCAAGGCGTTCGCCCGGGCCGGGGTGGAGCTGCCCAACACCCGGGCCTGGGTGCTGCGCGGGGTCGACCACCCCGCGGTGCCGCTGGTGCTGGAGCACAAGGAGCTCTACCGGATCTGGACGGCGCACGGCTGGGCCTGGCGGGACGCCTGGGTGCGCGGCGGCCGGTTCCATCCGGAGTACGTCCCCGGCGGGGTGGTCTCCGGCCGGTGGGCCACCCGGGGCGGCGGCGCGTTGCAGATCCCGAAGGTGATCCGGCGGGCGGTGGCGGCCGACCCGGGATGGCGGCTCGTCGTCGCCGACGCCGGTCAGCTCGAACCGAGGGTGCTCGCGGCGGTCTCCGGCGATGCCCGGCTCGCCGCCGCCGGCGGGGCCGGCGACCTCTACGCCGCCCTCGCCCGGGACTCCTTCGGCGGCGACCGCGCCCGGGCCAAGGTGGCCCTGCTCGGCGCGATGTACGGGCAGACCGGCGGGATGGCCGTCCCCGCCCTCGCGGTGCTGCGGCGCAACTACCCGACCGCCTTCGCGTACGTCGAGGCGGCGGCCCGCACCGGCGAGGCGGGCGGGCTGGTCCGGTCCTGGCTGGGCCGGACGTGCCCGCCCGGCACGGCCGGCTTCACCGACGGCGACGACGCCGGGGTCGACCCTGGCGTGGCGGCCGACCCGCAGGGGCCCCGGGCTCGGGCGGCCCGTTCCCGGGGCCGGTTCACCCGCAACTTCGTCATCCAGGCCACCGCCGCCGAGTGGGCCTCCACCCTGCTGGCCACCCTGCGGACGGCGCTCGCCGGCACCGACGCCGAGCTGGTCTTCTTCCAGCACGACGAGGTCATCGTGCACTGCCCGGCGGCGCAGGCCGACGCGGTGGCCGAGGTGGTGCGCGCCAGCGGCGAGCGGGCAGCCGCGTTGCTGTTCGGCGACACCCCGGTCAGGTTCCCGCTGGACCTGTCCGTCGTCGACTGTTATGCCGACGCCTGAGACGCCGACGCCTGAGACGCCACCGCCCCGGGGCCGGCGCTGGTCGGGTCCGCGCGCCGGTCAGCCGACGCCCGGGCGGGCGCGCCCGCGCAGCAGCGGCAGGTACACCTCGTCGACGATCTCGACGAGCACGTCGTCCGGCGCGCTGGCGATCCCGCGGGTGACGATCTCGTTGCGCAGCAGCGTGAGGGCCACCGTGGCCACCCGGGGGTGCCGGGCCTCGGGTGACGCCTGCCCCCGGGCGACGGCGCGGTCGAGGACCGTCAGCCAGCCGGCCGTCCCGGCGGCGCCGGCCTGCTCCTGCAACTGGGCCAGCAGCTCCGGCTCCTCGCCGACGCCGGACAGCAGGGCGCGCAGCACCTCGCCCAGCGGGGACGTCCAGTGGCAGTTGGCCCGGCGCAGCAGCTCCAGCGCGTCGCCGCGCAGCTCGCCGGTGTCCGGCGGATCCAGGTTGGCCACGGCGAGCTGCCGGTACGCGGCGACGCCGAGCGTGGCCCGGTTCGGCCAGCGCCGGTAGATCGCGTTCTTGTTGGTGCCGGCCCGCCGGGCGACCCGGTCCATGGTGAGGCCGGCGTAGCCGGACTCCAGCAGCTCGTCGGCGGCGGCGCGCAGGATCGCCTGTTCCAGGGCCGCCCCGCGCCGCCGCGTCGCCCCGGTCCGTTCCGCCCCGTCGCCTGCCATGACGGGTACGGATCGTACCCCAGCCCCCGTCTTGCGCCGCGCCACGCCACCGCTTTAAGGTACGCTGCGTACCCTAAAGAAGGTGGGCAGCTGTGCGCGGCAAGGGAATCACGTACGACACCGGCTTCGTCGACGCCGGCGAGAGCACCCGTGAGCCGTTCGACCCGGACGTCGTGCGGCGCGAGATGCGGGTCATCCGGGAGGACCTGCACTGCACGGCGGTCCGGGTCACCGGCGGCATCCCCGAGCGGCTGGAGATCGCCGCCCGGCACGCCGCCGACGTCGGGCTGGAGGTGTGGTTCTCCCCGTTCACCTGCGACCTGACCACCGACGAGCTGCTCGACGTCCTGGCCGACTGCGCCGAGCGTGCCGAGGGGCTGCGCCGGCGGGGCGCGGAGGTCGTCCTCGTCACCGGGGCCGAGCTGACGCTGTTCACGAAAGGGTTCCTGCCCGGCGACACGCTCGCCGAGCGGCTGGACGTGCTGACCCGGCCGGACCTCCTCCGCGAGGTGCTGCCCGAGGTGCCCGCCCGGCTGAACGCCTTCCTCGGCGAGGCCGTCCGGGTCGTCCGCGCGCGGTTCGGCGGGAAGGTCACCTACGCCTCGCTGCCGAGCGAGCGCATCGACTGGACGCCCTTCGACTACGTCTCGTCCGACGCCTACCACTCGGCCGAGGTCGCCGACGCGTACGTCGACGGCATCCGCGCCCTCGTCGCCCAGGGCAAGCCGGTGGCGATCACCGAGTTCGGGTGCACGACCCACCGTGGGGCCGCCGACCTCGGGGCGCGCGGCATGTTCATCGTCGAGTGGGACGGCGCCAACGGCGCCCGGCTGACCGGCGACTACGCCCGCGACGAGGACGAGCAGGCCGGGTACCTGCGGAAGCTGCTCGGCATCTTCGCCGCAGAGGGGGTGGACACGGCGTTCTGGTGCACCTTCGCGACGTACAACCTGCCGCACCGCGAGGAATCGGCGCGCGACGTGGACCGGGCCTCGTACGGCCTGGTGAAGGTGTTCGAGGACCGGCTCGGCGACACGTACCCCGACCTGCCGTGGGAGCCCAAGGCAGCCTTCGCGGCGCTGGCCGACGTGTACCGCCGCTGAGTAGACGTCGGGGCGATGTGTGGCAAATACCCGTTTCGCCCCGACACGGATCTGTCGGGCGCTCGTTGCACCCGGTGTGCGAATCGCAGGAATGATCATCGCGGCGGGCGGGGGACGCCGCCTCGGCGGCCCGGAGGCATTGCTCCACCAGGGCGGGCAACCCCTGGTGGACCGGATGATCGAAACGATGACCGAGGCCGGCTGCGAGCAGCTCGTGGTGGTGCTGGGCGCGGCGGCTGACCAGGTCCGGCAGACCGCCGACCTGACCCGGGCCACGGTGGTGGTCAACCGTGCGTGGGGGACCGGGGTCGGCTCGTCGATCCGGGCGGGCCTGGCCGCGCTGACCGACGAGACGGTCGAGGCGGTGGTGGTGGTGCCCGTCGACATGCCGGGGCTCACCCCGGCGGCGGTGCGGCGGGTGGCCGCGCTGCCGTACCCCGACGTGCTGGCCTGCGCCACCTACAGCGGGCTGCGCGGGTACCCGATGCTCTTCGGCCGCCGGCACTGGGCCGGCATCGCCACCCTGGCCAGCGCGGACGTCGGCGCCCGGCCCTACCTGCTGGCGCACAAGGACCAGATCGTGGACATCGCCTGCGACTCGGTGGCCGACGGCAGCCGCGTGGACACCCCCGAACTGATGGCCCTGTACGGCCTGACCGTCCCACCCCAACGCGTCGGCGCCTGAGCCTGCGACGGCCGGCCGGCCCGACCCGACCTGGCCGGATCGGATCGGCCGGGCGAGCGCATGGTGGCGGCGATGTAAGGGCTAGGGCCCGGACGCCAGAGGCCTCGCTGACCGTCGGACCTGCCGGACATCCCGACGCTGCGCTAAGCCAGACCCGCAGGCACCCACGCCGCGACTCCGGTCGCAAGAAGATGGATCGACCGGCCCGCCCGAGTGAACTTGCGGTGGTAGTACAGCCGACGGCGGGATCAGAGGTTAGCCACCGTCCCACCTGCCCAGCCTGTTCGGTCCCCGACGTCCGACGGTCAGTTCCCGCTCGGCGGCGTCGCCCTCCTCAAGCTCCGCGATCGATCGACGTAGGGCTGCTGCATTGCTCGGGCTTCGGAGCAGGTACTCGGTTTCCTTCATCGCCTCGTACTCCGCAAGCGGCACGATGACCACCGGCTCAAGGCCCGACCGGGTCACCACCACTTCCTCCGCGCCGTTGGTGACGCTGCCGAGCTCGGCGGCCAGGTTCTGCCGCAGCTGGGTGAAATTCACGGTCCGCATGATCACCTCCAGGGTAAGTACAGAAAGTTGTACCTCGGGGAGTGTTTCCGATGGGTGCACCGCTGGCACGTCACACCCGCTGTGCCACGCTCCGAACAGCCAGGCCGGCCGTCTGACCCACAGCCTCACGTCACCCCGAGGGTGGTGGCGAGTTGGATGATCGTGGCGGGAGCGTGGGGGTCGCGGGCGACCTGGGCGAGCACGGTTCGTGCCGCCGGTCGATGGCGTACCTCGGCTGGTGCGGTGTGGTCGGCGTCGATCAGCGCCCGGCCGGCGTTGGCCGGGTCGTCAACGTGGAGGTAGGCGCGGGCGTCGTCGAGCAGGTGCGCGGCGCGGTGTTCGGCGGGCAGCCAGCGCCAGCCGTCCCGTGCGGTGGCCCGGTCGTCGCCGTGTCGGGCTGCCGCCAGGGCCGCCTGGATGAGCAGCGTCCCACACAACGACAGTTCCTCCGGTGTGCCGGCATCGGGATCGCGTGGGGCGATCCGGTACGCGGCGGCCAGCGCCGTCGACATGGCCGCCCGGGTCCGACCCGATGCGCGTAGCACCTGGCCGAGTTACACGGCTGCGGCGGCCACCAGCAGCGGGTCACCGGTCGCCACGGCCATGGCCCGGTCGGCGGCCAGCCAACCCAGCTCGGCCTCGCCGAGCTTCACCAGCAGCGACGCGGTCACCCGGTACACCTCGCCCAGCGGCGCGCGGCCCGACCCCGGATCGTCGGCGTGGGTGCGCTGCGCGCCGGCCAGCAGGTTCGGCACCAGCGCGATCAACTGCGGGTACCGGGCATGCTGGAAGGTGATCCACGCATGCTCGACATTGCGGGCCAGCCGGTCAGCCGGCACCACGACAAGGCGGGCCGCCGGCAGACCAAGAGCGATCTCGTACGCCGAAAGCGCCGACCGGATCCGGTCCACACCCTGGGCCCGCTCGGTCACGTCCGCCGGTCGGACCTCCCGGCCGAGCAGCACCGCCGTGTCGATCCGCAGGACGGCGGCGATGTCCTGGAGGGTGGAGACCCTGTCGAGGGAGCGGACGCCGCGTTCGATCTTGTCGACCCAGCTCTTCGACTTGCCGAGCCGGTCGGCGAACACCTGCTGCGACATCCTCCGCCGCCCGCGCCAGTGCGCGACCCGCCGACCTATCGGCAGGAGATCACTGTCCACGCCGCCACCGCCGCTCCGGCGCTGTCACGGTCGGCCCTACACGACAGCATGGGCAGCTCAACACCGACCCGCACCGCCGACACCACCGCGACTTGACCGTGAACAGGAACAGCCCAGCCGCGAAGCCGAGCACCGCCACGGGGTATGCGGCGTGTTCCGATGGGAGTGCCGAACGAAGGAACTTCCGACATGCCCATACCGACTGGCGGCTACCGTGAGGTCGCCGAGGACCTCTCTGCCCGGATCAAGAGCGGCGAGTATGCCCCGGGTGACCGGCTACCCACGTACCGAGAGCTTTCCGACCTGTACCAGGTGAGCGTGACAACCGTCCAGCGAGCCGTGATCATCTTGCAGGACCGTGGCCTGGTTGTCGGCCTGCAGGGCCGGGGCCTGTGGGTAGCGGAGCGTTCGAGGGACAAACAGTGATGACGACGAGCGCCGTGCGACGGGCGGGACGATGGACGTAGGGTCGAACGGGTGTCGCGTCCCCCCATCGACCTGGTGCCCGCCGACGAGCCGGCCGAGGAACTGATCCACAACCCGCTCAACGCGGTGACCGGCGGCATCTGGCGGACCCGCCACCACGGCCGTCCGGCCGTGCTGAAGCTGATCACCCCGCCGGGCCGCGAGGGCCCGACGCACTGGGCCGGCAGCGTCGACCCGGGGCACTGGAACTACTGGCGGCGCGAGGTCGAGGCGTACCGCGGTGGCCTGGCCGCCCGGGCGTACGCCGACGCCGGGCTGGCCGCGCCCGAGACGCTGGGGGTCGACGAGCGCCCGGACGGCAGCGTGGCGCTCTGGCTGGCTGACGTCGCGGGGCGGCCCGGCACCGCCGGCACGGTCGCCGACCTCGGCGACGTCGCGGCCCGGCTCGGTGCCGGGCACGCCACCTGGCTCGGCCGGCCGCCCGGTCACGACTGGCTGGCCCGGGACTGGCTGCGCGACTACACCCTGACCCGGCCGGTCGTCGAGCCGGTGCCGTGGGACCACCCGGTCGCCGTGGCCGCGTGGCCCGCGCCGCTGCGCGCCGCGCTGCGCGGGCTCTGGGAACGCCGGCACGAGCTGCTGACCGCCGCCGACGGGCTGCCGCGCACCCTGTGCCACCACGACTGCTGGCCGATGAACCTGGTGTTCGGCGACGCCGGCCCGGTCCTGCTGGACTGGTCGTTCGTCGGCCCCGGGCCGGTCGGCGAGGACGCCGCCAACCTGGTGCTGGACACCTTCCTCGACGGGCTGGTCGACGTCGCCCTGCTCGACGAGGTGGCGACCACGGTCGTCGACCGGTACGCCGACGGCCTGCGCGGTGCCCTCGACCGGACCGAGGTCGCCCGCGCGGTGCGGCTCACCGGGGCGGCGAAGTACTTCTGGCTGGCCCCGCTGATGCTGGGCCGGGCCGGCGGCGGCACCGCGCAGACCTACGACCTGCGCGGCGAGGCCGAGATGTTCGCCGGCCGCCGGCCGCTGCTGGAGCTGCTCGTCCGTTGGGCGGACGAGCAGCTCCGCTGAGCGCGCCGGCCGGCTCTCGGAGGGGGAGCAGCCGGGCCCGGACCGCCCAGGCGGGCAGTGCTGGTCAGGAGCCGGCCGGCGGCTCCAGCTGGCCCGTGGCGACCAGACCCCGGTACCAGTACGCGCTGTCCTTCCAGGTCCGGGCCTGGGTGTCGTAGTCGACCCGGATGATGCCGAACCGCCGATCGTAGCCGTACGACCACTCGAAGTTGTCCAGCAGCGACCACGCGAAGTAGCCGCGGACGTCCGCGCCCGCGTCCATCGCCGCCCCGACCGCGTCGACGTGCCGGTGGAGGTAGTCGACGCGCCGGTCGTCGTGCACCCGGCCGTCGGGGGAGACCACGTCGTCGAACGCGGCGCCGTTCTCGGTGATCATCAGCGGCTGGCCCGGGTGCTCCCGGGACAGCCGCAGCAGCAGCTCGGTCATCCCGCTCGGGTCGATGTTCCAGCCCATCGCGGTGTACGGCCCGGGCTGGGGCAGGAAGTCGACGTTCGCGGCGCCGACCCACGGGGTGTGTGCCGAGCTGCCGTGCCCGTCGGCGGCAGAACGGGCCGAGACACCGTCCCAGGCTCGGACCAGGGTGGTCGAGTAGTAGTTCACCCCGAGCACGTCCAGCGGCACCCCCGCCGCCCGCTCGTCGCCGTCGCGCACGAACGACCAGTCGGTGACCTTCGCGGTGTCGGCGAGCAGGTCGGCCGGGTACGCCCCGCCGAGCATAGGTCCGAGGAACGCCCGGTTGGCCAGCGCGTCGATGCGGCGCACCGCGTCGGCGTCGGCGGCCGAGTCCGACGCCGGGCGGATCACGTGCAGGTTCAGCGTCACCGACAGCTCCGCCGCCGGGGCCAGCTCCCGCACCGCCCGCCCGGCCAGCCCGTGCGCCAGGTTCAGGTGGTGCACGGCGGCCAGCGCCCCGGCCGGCTCGGTGCGGCCCGGCGCGTGCACCCCGGAGCCGTAGCCGAGGTACGCCGAGCACCACGGCTCGTTGAACGTGGTCCAGGTGTGCACCCGGTCGCCGAGCGCGCCGACGATGCCGGCCGCGTAGTCCCGGAAGCGCAGCGCGGTGTCCCGCGCCGGCCAGCCGCCCGCGTCCTCCAACTCCTGCGGCAGGTCCCAGTGGTACATGGTGGCCACCGGGCGGATGCCCCGTTCCAGCAGGCCGTCGACGAGGCGGGAGTAGAAGTCCACGCCGGCCCGGTTGAACGCGCCGGAGCCGCCGGGCTGCACCCGGGGCCAGGAGATCGAGAACCGGTACGCCCCGAGCCCCAGCTCCGACAGGTGGCCGAGGTCGTCGACCCACCGGTGGTAGTGGTCGGCGGCCACGTCGCCGGTGTCCCCGTTCAGGGTGCGGCCGGGGGTATGGCTGTAGGTGTCCCAAATGGACGGACCCCGGCCGTCCTCCGTGGCCGCGCCCTCAACTTGGTATGCCGCTGTGGCGGCCCCCCACAGGAACCCCTCGGGAAAACTCCTCGTCACCGGTTCGCCTCCGCTCCCACGACCACCACGGCATACCCCGATGATTCTCCGCCCACCAGGTCGGCGGTGGCCGCCCCGTCGGCGTACCGGATCTCGAACTCCGCCCCGGGCCCGTCGCCGGGCGAGGGCACCCGCACCCGGGTCCGCTGCCCCTCGGCGGGCGCGTACAGCCGCAGCTCGACGCCGTCGGCCCACGCGTAGTCCGGCCGGTCGTGGGTGGAACCGACGGCGAGCACAGCGCCGGGCCGGGCCAGTACCGGCAGGCTGTCGAAGCCGTGCCTCTGGTCCACCCAGGCCGGTCCGGTGAGCTGCTCGCCGGTGACCACGTGGGTCCAGGTGCCGGCCGGCACCCAGAACGTCACCCGGCCGTCGGCGCTCAGCACGGGGGCCACCAGCAGGTCGGGGCCGAGCATGTACTGCCGGTCCAGGTACGCCGCGGCCGGGTCGTCCGGGAACTCCACCACCATCGGCCGCATCACCGGCACGCCGTCGCGGTGCGCCTCCTCGGCCGCCGCCGCGAGGTACGGCATCAGGCGCAGCTTGAGCCGGGTGAAGTGGCGCAGCACCTCGACGGCCTCGTCGTCGAACGCCCACGGCACCCGGTACGAGCCGGAGCCGTGCAGCCGGGAGTGGGAGGAGAGCAGCCCGAACGCGATCCACCGCTTGAACACCGCCGGGTCGGGGGTGCCCTCGAAGCCGCCGATGTCGTGGCTCCAGTAGCCGAACCCGGACGCGGACAGCGACAGCCCGCCGCGCAGCGACTCGGCCATCGCCGCGAACGTGGACTCGCAGTCGCCACCCCAGTGCACCGGGAACTGCTGGCCGCCGGCCGTGGCCGACCGGGCGAACACCACCGCCTCGCCGATCCCGCGCTCGGCCTCCAGCAGCTCGAAGACCGCCCGGTTGTAGAGGTGGGCGTAGTAGTTGTGCATCCGCTGCGGGTCCGACCCGTCGTGCCAGACCACATCGGTGGGGATGCGCTCGCCGAAGTCGGTCTTGAAGCAGTCCACGCCCATGTCGAGCAGCGCCCTGAGCTTGCCGGTGAACCAGGCCACGGCGTCGGGGTTGGTGAAGTCGACCAGCGCCATGCCGGCCTGCCACCTGTCCCACTGCCACACCGACCCGTCGGGGTTGCGGACCAGGTACCCGGCGTGGCGGCCCTCCTCGAACAGGTAGGAGCGCTGGGCGATGTACGGGTTGATCCAGACGCACACCTTCAGGCCGCGCTCGTGCAGCCGGCGCAGCATGCCCTCCGGGTCGGGGAAGGTCGCCGGGTCCCAGACGAAGTCGACCCAGTGGAACTGCCGCATCCAGAAGCAGTCGAAGTGGAACACCGACAGCGGCAGGTCCCGCTCGGCCATCCCGTCGATGAACTCGGTGACGGTCTCTTCGTCGTACGAGGTGGTGAACGACGTCGACAGCCACAGCCCGTACGACCAGGCCGGGACGCGGGCCGGCCGGCCGGTCAGCGCGGTGTAGCGGCGCAGCACGTCCTTCGGGGTGGGCCCGTCGATCAGGTAGTAGGTCAGCGACTGTCCCTCGACGCTGAACTGGGTCTGCGAGACGACCTCGGAGCCGATCTCGAACGACACGTGCTCGGGGTGGTCGACGAAGACCCCGTACCCGGCGCTGCTGAGGTAGAACGGCACGTTCTTGTACGCCTGCTCGCTGGCGGTGCCGCCGTCGGCGTTCCAGATGTCGACGGTCTGGCCGTTCTTGACGAACGGGCCGAAGCGTTCGCCGAGGCCGTACACCGTCTCGCCGACGCTCAGCGCCAGCCGCTCGTGGACGTACGTGCGGCCCTCGCCGTCGGTGGCGATGCCGACGCTGCGCTCGGTGGACGAGGTGACCAGGCGGTCGCCGTGCAGGAAGTCGACCCGCCACCGGTCGCCGAGCGTGACCCGGGCGGTCAGTTCGCCGGTGGTCAGGGACGCACTGTCCCCGGTGACCTCCACGGTGACCGGGTGGCCGTCGCCGGCCGACAGCGCGAAGCGGGGCTGCTTCGGCAGCCCGCCGCAGTGGTGGCCGACGGTCACCCCGACGACGCCGGGGGCGGGGGAGAAGAACCGGACGGTGACGACCGGCCGGTTGAGGGTGTCTCCCCGCCCGGTGATCCGGCCGGTCGGCGCGAAGACGGTGAAGCCCCTCTCGTCCGGCTCGACCGATTCGACCGCGCCGGGACGCAGCACGCTGACCCCCGGCCGCAGCAGCCAGTACCCGTCGGTGAACTTCACTTCTCGGCTCCTAGCGTGATGCCGCGGCAAGTCGACCCGCGTCGAAACCCTGCGTCACACCAACCGCGTGAAACGCCTGTCGCACCAACCGCGTCGTAACGCCTTGTCGAAACGTCATGTCGAAACGCTTCGACAAGGCGTTTCGGCAGACCGTAGGACACGTGTCACGAGGGCGTCAATAGACGACGACGCCAGCCGCTGGACCCACGCGACGCCGAACGCCTACCCCTGGCTCCGCCGGACGTCCTTGACGAACACGATCCCGTCGGTGCTGGCCAGGTGTGCCGGATCAAGCGGGAAGTAACCGAACCAGGGGGACACCCGGGGAACGGGCGTCGCGTCGGCGAGGGCCGTGGCCAGTCGGCGGGCGTCGACGACGTATCGCTCCTGCGGGAGCGCGTACAGCAGCCCCTCGACGGTGTCCGGAGGCGGGGCGTCCACTCCCCGGTGGGGGATCGTGCCGAGGGCTGTGGCGAGGAAGGCGTAACCCTCGCCCAGGTGGGCGCTCACGATCGCGCCGGCGCTCCACCAGTCCACCGGCAGGCCGCCCATCCGCATCGTGCTCTTGTTCCGCTGGAGGTGGCCGTTGTGCGCGTTCACCAGCGTCGGCCCGCGTTCGGCGAGGGCGAGCAGGTTGGCGGCCATCATCGAGTCCCGTACGCCGAGCAGCCACGCCAGGCGACTCGGTGACGTGTCGGCCATCCAGGAGTGGTAGCGCAGCAGCCCGGTGGCGGTACGCCCGTACAGGCGTGCCCGGTGCCAGTCCTCCTCGGGGGAGGCCGCGATCAGGTGTGGCGTCTGCGCGTCGAGCAGGGCCACCAGGTCGTCGGCGAGCAGCCGCAGCTGCCTGGCCTCGGGCGTCCGCCCCACGGATCGCGACGGGTCCATCATCGCGGCGGGGTTCGGCCAGCGGTCGTCGGCCCCGAGCAGGCGGTCGAGCGTTTCGGCGGTGCAGGGGAGCAGGTCGGCGTCAACCCAGGCGGTGAGGTAGGCGTGGAGTGCGGTGAGGGCCTGCCGAGGGCTCGCGGCGCCGGTGATCTCCAGCGGGCCGTCGAAACCGGCGAAGCGCAGCTGCTCCGACGCGGGGCGGCCGTCGTTGTACGCGCGCATCCAGCGCACCAGCTCGCGGTTGCCCGCGAAGGCGCCCCACTCGTGGCTGAAGCCGCGCTCCATGACCTCGTCGAGGATGCCGGTGCCCGAGGTGACGTAGTCGTCCACGACCAGGCCCATCAGGCAGTCGCTCTCGATCGCGATCGTCCGGTAACCCTCCTGCTCGACGAGCTGCCGGAAGAAATCGTTTCGCAGGTCGAGCAGAACGTCCTCGCCGTGGGTGGGCTCACCCAGGGCGAGTAGCCGTGGCCTGGTCGGGAGCAACCCCATGACGGCAGCAGGGTCGAAGACATGGGCGGCGTCGGTGAAACCAGTGGTCATACCATGAACGGTATCGTTGAACCAACGGTGCAAGCTTTTCGTCAACATCAGCAGAGTGGCGAAGCAGAACTCTCAAAGCAGCGGACAGCACAGGCCGTTCAGCCGGCGCAAGCGCACGCTCTGTCCACACAGGCAGCTCGCACCCGGCGGTGCGTGGATTCCCATTCGGCGGGATTTTCTCGGATCGAATCGCGAACAGTAAATGAAAAACCCTCATGGATGATGGACCCCGGCGCTCGGCGGCAGTTACGTTGTTACGCCCCGACCACACGGAGTCGCCACAATGTCCTCTGGCGCCGCAACGCCGATGATCTCCGTCATCATCCCCACCTACAACCGCTCGCGTCTGCTGCGCGGCACGCTGACGGCCCTGGCCGACCAGCGGATACCGACGGACGCGTTCGAGGTCATCGTCGCCGACGACGGTTCGACCGACGACACCCGCCGGACGGTGGAGGACTTCACCGGCCGGCTCCGCCTGCGCTACCACTTCCAGGAGGACCTGGGCTTCCGGGCCGCAGCCGCCCGCAACGCTGGCGCCCGCCTCGCCCGTGGCGAGATCCTGGCCTTCGTGGACAGCGGCATCCTGCCCGGCCCCGACTTCGTCGCCGGGCACCTGGCCGCGCACCGGGAGCCCGGCCCGGCGCGGGCGGTGATCGGCTACACCTACGGCTTCCGTCCCGACTACCCGACCCCCGGTCTGGAGGGGATCCTCCAGACACACACCCCCGAGGAGGTCGTACACGACTACGGCAGCGACCCGGAATTCCAGGACTCCCGGCACTCCCTCTTCGCGACCGCCCGCTTCTTCCTCGCCCGCACGGCGCTGCCCTGGCAACTGTTCTGGACGTGCAACTGTTCCGTCCCGGCCGAGAAGTTCTGGGCCGTGGGCGGCTTCGACGAGATTTTCCGCTCCTGGGGCGCCGAGGACACGGAGCTGGGCTTCCGCCTGTACCGGCACGGCCTGTCGTTCGAGGTCAGCCGCGACGGCTGGGCGGTGGACACGCCGCACCCGCGCCGGTCGGACCCGGACCTCAGCGACAACCGCAGCAACATGCTCACGTTCCTGCACAAGCATCCCGAGCCATTGATAGAACTGTTGTGGGCCTGGTACTCCAAGCACCTGCCCCAGCTCGAGGACACCCGCGACTGGCACGTCAGGCTGGAACTGCCCGCCATCCGCCGGGGGACCAACCGGGTTCGCGGCCTGGACGTGACGGCGGAGCTGGCCCACCTGCGTGACACCCTGCCGCCGGGCACCCGGGTCGCCGTGTTCGGCTGCGGCGACACCCTGCCGGCCGGGTTCCCGCCCGCCGACCTGTTCGACTACGACGAGACGCTGCTCGAACGGCTGCCCGCCGACCCGGCGCACCCGACCCACCACGCCATCGGCATCCGCACCGTCCTGCCCGACGACGTCGTCGACGTCGTCCTGGTCACCTCCCGGCTCACCCCGGTGTGGCGACGATGGCGCACCCACATCCTGGCCGAGGCCCACCGAATCGGCCGATCCGTGCGCGGGCCGCTGCTGGAGGCCGCCGAGCCCGCGTTGGGCGTCGGAGGCTGACGCCCAACGGTCGAGGACGGCGCCGGCGGGAACCGGCCCGCGACGCCGTCCTCGACCGGACCCGCCGGCCAGGTGGGCGGTCGGTCCGGCGGCGCCACCCGGGCGGCTGACCGGGCGCGGTCAGATCTCGATGTTGAACTTCCGCAGCACCGAGGGGGCGACCAGGCCCACGGCGGCCAGCACGGTGATGGTGGTCAGCACGCCGCGCAGCACGATGACCTCGGCCTTGCTGCCGGTGCGCAGGGCGATGCTGTTCGGCAGGCCGACCATGGTCCACATCCGGCGCTTGATCGGGATCGGCCAGAGGATCGGCACCCCGGCACGGGTGATCATGTCGCCGAGGATGTGTACGAAGCAGCCCACCCCGACGGCCAGCCCGATCAGCGGGTACCCCCGGTCGCCGGGCAGGTTGACGAAGGTGAACCAGGCGGCGGCGGCCGAGGACAGGGTCACGATGACCCAGCCCGCGCGCTCCGCCCACCGGTCGAACAGCCCGCGCAGGGCCAGCCCGAACATGAAGAACAGGATGCCGACCACGGCCCACTTGCCGTAGGCGGCACACAGCGCGGTGGTGCCCCAGCCGACCAGCACGGTGAACGGGATGGTGTGGGTCAGCGTGCGGTGCCCGTTGTTGCGGCGCGGGTCCTTGCTCAGTTTGGTGGCGTAGTAGACGCCGAGCGAGATCTTCTCCATCACCTCGGCGACGAAGAGGCTGACCACCCCGAAGGTGCGGGCCACCGTGGCGCCGCCCTGGTTGCGGGTCACCTTGCCGGACAGGTCGAGGTCGGGGAAGAGCGCCCCGCCGGCGCAGACCGCGGTGCCGACCGCCAGTGCCAGCGGCGACTGGTGGTAGTCGGCGAACTGGTCGAGCGCCCAGGAGCCGGTCAGCCACACCGCCGCGCCCGACAGCGCGTGGGACGGTCCCATCATGACGCCTCGCCCTCCCCAGGGTTCTTGATCCACAAACTACGTCACTCTGGCAGAGCAGCCGCCCGGGGGCAACAACCCGAACGGTCCAGATAGGACAGTGTCGGCGCGCGCCGTGTCTCAGCGCGGGGGGCCGGGCCGGAAGCTGACCCGCACCGTGTTCCGCTCGGTCGCGCCGGTCGGCCAGTCCGCGTCGGGGGCGCTCCAGGCGAGCGACCACGCTTGGGCGTCACGCGGGATCAGCTGCACCGCGTGCAGCCGGCCCCCGTACGGGGCGTCCCAGGCGGCCTCCCACTCCGACCCCCGGCCGGCCACCGTCTCCAGCCGGATCCTCGCGTACCCGCGCAGGGCGTCAGCGTCCAGCGCGCGCCGCTCGTTCACCCGTAGCTGGGCCAGTGGGGCGGCGTCGGGATCGCTGGTCGGGGCGACGGTGAGCACCCGCCGGGCCGTCGGATCCTGGAAGCAGACCGCGTCCCCCACCCGGTAGTGCCGCCAGCCCGGCGGCACGGCGAGCCGGAACCCGGCCGGGTCGGCGTACCAGCGCCAGTCGGACGGCAGTCGGAGCCGCTCGCCCCGGGCGGGGGAGACGGTGGGAGCGGGTTCGCCGGCGGGGTAGGGCCGCAGACAGGGGAAGGGTGGAGGCGGCACGCGCCTGCCGGGCGGCCCCGCTCCGGGCTCGGCTCCCGTCCCGTCCGGTACGGCTCCCGTCCGCCCGGCCCCGGTCCCCGGCGGCGCGCCCCGGTCGTGCTCGCGTTGGCCGATCGCGATCGCGGTGGAGATCGCGGCGAGCGCGGCGAACGCCCCGGCCGCCACTGCCAGCGGCCAGCGCCGGCCGTTCGGGCCGGATCCGGCCGGGCGGCCGTCATCGGCCGGGGTGGACGGCCACGGGGCGGCACCCGGGTCGGGGACGTCCGGCGGCAGCACCGTGGCCGGCGCGGCGAGGGCCAGGGGGCACGGTTCCCCGGCCCCGGTGGTGGCCGAGGTCAACCGCCGCCGCGTCTCGTCGTGGTCGGTGCGGTCGCGCGGGTCGCGGCGCAGCAGGCCGGCCAGGACCGGGCCCAGCGGGCCGGCGTGCGGCGCCGGGTCGGGCGGCCGGGTGGCCAGGGCGCTCAGGGTCGCCATCGCGGTGCTGCGGGCGTACGGGGACCGGCCCTCGACGGACGCGTGCAGGGTCGCCCCGAGCGACCACAGGTCCCCCTCCACGCTGGAGCACCCCTCGGCGGCCCGCTCCGGGGCGACGAACTGCGGCGAGCCGAGCACCAGCCCCGGCCGGGTCATCGTCGGGTCCCCGTCGTCGAACACGGCCAGCCCGAAGTCGGTGAGCATCACCCGCCCGTCGTGGGCGATCAGCACGTTGGCCGGCTTCACGTCGCGGTGCAGCACCCCGGCGTGGTGCGCGGCGCGCAGCGCGGCCAGCAGCGCCAGCCCGATCGACGCGGCCTGCCGGGGCGACACCGGCCCGGACGTGTCCAGCACGTTCTGCAACGACCGGGACGGGACGTACTCCATGATCAACCATGGGTCGTCGCCCACCGGCACCACGTCGTACACCCGGACCACGTTGGGGTGGTTGAGCCGGGCCGCCGTCCGGCCCTCCCGCAGGGTGCGCAGGCGCAGCTCGTCGCGCTCCTCGTCGGACAACCAGGCCGGCGGGACGACCTGCTTGACTGCGACGTCGCGGTGCAACACGTCGTCCCTCGCCCGCCACACCCGCCCCATCCCGCCGCGACCCACGAGGTCGAGCAGGCGGTACCGGCCGGCGATCACTACGTGCTGCACCGTTCTCCTCACCGCTGGTCGACGTACACCATAGCCAGCGGATCGGTGTGGACCTATCGGACGACAGGCCGGGGAAAGCTGTCAGCAGGCCGTATGGCCAGTCGTCAACAGGTTCCCCTCCGGAATGGCGATCCGGGTGCGCCCGGTGGCCAGCCGGCTCGCCGCCCGCCGGGCCTGGAACGTGCCGTGCTCGCGGCGGGCTGCGGCGTAGCTGCTCGCGGTGCGCGCGGCGATGGTCGCCCAGCCGTACCGCTCGCTGACCATGGTGCGGGCCCGGCGGGCCACCCGGCGGGCGAAGACCTCGTCGCCGAGGAGCCGGTCGACCGCGCCGGCGAGCGCGTCCGGGTCGCTGTGCGGGAAGGTGACCCCGGTGACGCCGGGCTCGACGATCTCGGCGAGGCCGCCGGTCGCGGCGACCGCCAGCGGCGCGCCGGCCGCCGCGGCCTCCAGGGCGACCATGCCGAACGGCTCGTAGAGGCTCGGCACCACGGTGGCGTCGGTGGCGGCCAGCATGGCCGGGAGTTGGGTGGAGTTCATGAAGCCGGCGAAGCGCACCGTGTCGCCGAGGCGCAGCCGGTGCGCCTGGTCCACCAGTTCCTCCCGGTACGGGCCGTCGCCGGCGATCACCACCCGCAGCCCGGGGTGCCGCTCGCGCAGGTACGGCACCGCGTGCATCAGGTGTTGCACGCCCTTCTCGTAGACCAGCCGGCCGGCGTACCCGACCAGGGGGCCGCTCCCGGCGAACCGGGCCCGGGCCGAGGCCACCGCCCGGGGGCGGGCGTGCCAGGCCCGATCGTCCACTCCGTTGGGCACCACGTCGACCCGGCCCGCCGGCACGTCGAACAGCCGGGTCACCTGCTCGCGCATGTATCCGGAGCAGGCGATCACCCGGTTGGACTCGCCGCTGATCCAGTGTTCGACGCCGTGGATGGTGCGGTTCATCTCTTCGGGGAG
>NZ_JBIRTH010000013.1:0-142323 GCF_044334565.1 Micromonospora sp. NPDC020750 | reverse complement strand
AACGATTCCTCACCACCTTCACCGAACAAGTCCTCCCCGACCTACGCAACCTCGGCTGACAAAACCCACAACCACCCCACCCAGCCGAACACCACAACGAACATAGACGCAGGGCCAAACCGTTACGATCGGGCCGTGGCGCTTGGAACTCGCTGACCGTGATCGCGGGGTGGGGTCGGCGCTGGGATCCGCAGGAGTCGGCCCGCCTGGGCAACCCGTTCACCGGCCAGTACCGGGTCCCGGATGAACGGACCCTTCGTGATGCCTACGGCAGGATCGAACCGGCCGTGCTGACCACCGCCAGTACGGGCACCTGGCCGCGGACCCGATCCGGACCCACGGCGGTGACACCGGATGGTGTGCCTGAGCGGGAACAGCGTCGCACTCACCGCGCCGGCACTACTGACCTGCCGCGCCGCCATCGCCGTGGACGGCAAGCGTCTACGCGCAGCGGGACGCCCCGACGGCAGCCGCGTGTTCATCCTCTCCGCCGTGCGTCACGTCGCGGTCACCCTCGCCGCCCGGGATCGGCGCGAAGGCCAACGGGATCGTTGGGTTCGCGCCCCTGCTGGACCAGATCGCCGACATCAACCTGACCGACACGGTGATCACCGCCGACGCCATGCGCGCACAACGCGCCTACGCTGCCTACCTCGTGGAGCAGCGCCGCGCCCATTATCTGTTCACCATCAAGGACAACCAGCCCATCCTCGCCACCCAGCTCCGGCGTCCGCCCTGGAAGCATGGGCCGGTCCTGCACCGCCAGCCTGACGAGGCCGCGCCCACATCAACCCCGCCGCCGCCTCACCCTGCCCTGTCGATGGGGAACATCTTGAGGTCGCTGGCTTCGAACTCCTGGGGCGGGCGAAGACGTCAGATGCTCCGGACCGCGCGTGCGTCGGTCCGCTGTGGCTTGCCCATCGGACTGTTGATGATCAGATGCCAATCGCCGTTCACGTTCATCGCAATCTGCGTCACGGTGTGAGTCCCGGCCCGTCGGCGTCACTCGGCGCGGGTGGTCATCGCGGTTGCCCGCCGCCATCGTCGCCGTCCCGGCCGAAGCGGGCGTTAGCGACCGTTTTCCAGCGGCCCGGGCAGCGCTTCCGCCACGCCCGCCGGCCGAGCGGACGCGGATGTCACTCGACCGCCGGCAACGGCTCCGAGCCGGCCGTACGCATCTGAACGGCTTTCCACCAGGCCGGATTGTCCCGATACCAGTCGACCGTGTCCGCCAGCCCTTGCTCGAACTCCACCCGCGGCGTGTAGCCCAGCTCGTCGCGAATCTTGGTCTCGTCGATCGAGTAGCGCAGATCGTGCCCTTTACGGTCCGGAACCCGGCGAACCATCGACCAGTCGGTGCCGGTCAGCTCCAGCAACCGCTCGGTGATCGCCAGGTTCGTCTGCTCGTTGCCCCCACCGACGTTGTAGACCTCACCCGCCCGGCCTCGGGTGAGCACGAGCTGGATGGCCCGGCAATGGTCGTCGACGTGCAGCCACTCCCGGACGTTGCGGCCGTCGCCGTACAGCGGAACCGGCCTGCCCTCGATCAGGCTGGTGGCGAACAGCGGGATGAGCTTCTCCGGGTGCTGACGCGGGCCGAAGTTGTTGGAGCATCGGGTGATACAGACCTCGAGGCGGTGCGTACGCCAGTACGCCCGAGCCATCAGGTCGGACGCCGCCTTGGACGCGGCATACGGGGAGTTGGGTAGCAGCGGCCACTCCTCGGTCCACGAGCCCTCGCTGATCGAGCCGTACACCTCGTCGGTCGACACGTGCACGACCCGGCCCACGCCGGCGCGACGGCACGCCTCGAGCACGCTCTGGGTGCCACAGACATTGGTCCGGACGAACTCCGACGCCGATGCGAGCGAACGGTCGACATGTGTCTCAGCGGCGAAATGGACCACCGCGTCATGCCCCTGGAGAAGCTCTGCCAGCAGGGGGCTGTCGCAGATGTCGCCCTCCACGAACTGCAGCCGGGGGTGATGGGCCGGCAGATTGTCGCGGTTTCCGGCATAGGTCAGCTTGTCCACGACCGTTACCCGGGCATCCTCATACCCGGCGTCGTAGGCACCGTCGAGCAGCGAACGGACATAGTGGGAGCCGATGAAGCCCGCACCTCCGGTGACGAGAATCCTCATCTCAGCACCCCATGACCAACCTGCATTGAAGTCCCTTTCTCCGCGTGGAGCCCCTGAATCGTCCATGGTGAGCCGGACCGGTCGTCCCCGCCGGGGGGAGGAGCCGGACGCCGCAGACGTCGCGGTGATATCGCTTCGACCGCAGACTGAATGCCTTCGACGTGGTGCGGGACGAGGATGGCCTGCACGATCGCGGTGGCGCGGCGTGGGCAGCAGCGCGGTTTGGCCAGGATCTTCCATGTCGTGAGCGTGGCGATGGCGCGTTCGCCACGGGCGCGGATTCTCGCGTGCGCGCGGTTGACCGCCTTCTGTCGGCGTGACAGCTTCGGCCGGAAAGCGGCGCCGCTTGAACGGCGTGCGCAGGCTGCCCCGAGCGCCCTGGTAGCCCTTGTCGGCGAAGGTCGTCACGTCCGCGCTGGTCAGCGCGTCGATGATGCCGTGGATGCGGGCGGCGGTGAGGTCGTGCGCGGAGCCCGGCAGTGCCGGTGAGACCCACACGAGCCGGCCGGCGGCGTCGACGATGACCTGCACGTTCACGTCATGCCTCTTGTGCTTGCCTGAGTAGTACGGCCTCTGGTCTGCGTCACAGATCGGTGAGGCGTTCGACGACGGCCGAAGGGAGCGGCAGCAGGGCCATCTCCCGGGCCAGGGTGGCTGCCGTGTCGATGTGCTTCTCGTCCTCCAGGAGCCGGGCGCAGCTGTGCACCACGGCTCCCGGCGTGGTCTCCGGCGGGGACAGCATGAGACCGGCGCCCGACTCGGCAATCATCATGCCGTTGTCGAACTGGTCGTCGAACCACGGCAGGACCAGCTGAGGAAGCCCCGCCGCGACGGCGGTCAGGGCCGTGCCCTGCCCGCCGTGATGGATGATCGCCGCGCAGGAGGGCAGCACATTGCCGAGGGGGATGCGGCCGGCGTGCAGCACGGCGGGTGGCAGCCGGCGCCAGCGTGCGGCGATGTCGTCGTCGACGGCCACCACGAGTTCCACATCCAGCGCCGCCAGGTGGTCCAGCATGGTGAGCATGAAGTCGGAAGCATCGTTGCCCGCGGCCCGGGGCACGACGGTGCCGAGCGTCACGCAGATCCTCGGTCGGTCGGGGGTGCGGAACGCCCAGTCCGGAATGGGAGCCTCCCCGCTGGAGGCGACGTGACGCAGCCCCAGGTATTCGGACGCGTGCGGCAACCGGAGGCTGACCGGCCACGGGTTGAGAACCTGGTGCGGGGCAGGGATCCCGGCGAATCCCATGTCGTGCAGCTCGGCCGAGAACTCCTCCGCACCGGCGTCCCGGTATTCGTACAGTTGGGACACCGACCAGTGATACTGCACCCAGGGGATGCCCGCAGCCAAGGCGGCGAGCGGACCGGCGAACTCGGCGCGCTCGCTGACGACCAGTTGGGGGTGCCACGAGTCGACGAGGCTCCGGGTTCCCGCGAAGTTCTGCCGGGCGATGCGGGCGAACGTACGCCCGTGGGTGTGACGCCGGTCGATCACCGCGTCCGGGTCCGAGGGCCGTCCGGTTCGGCCGATCTCCGTGAGATCCGCTGCCGGGCCGGTCGCCGCGACCGGCAGGCCCGAGCGCAGCGCGGGGTCCACGAAGTTGTCCGAGGTGCTGACGAGCACCTCATGACCCGCGATCCGGAACGCCCAGGCCAGCGGCACCAGCGGGAAGAAGTGCCCGGTGAGCGGCGTCGTGGTGAAAAGAACACGCATGTCGTCGTCCTCCTCGGCGTCGATCGGCGATCAGGCGGAGACCTCGACGTGACTGTCGTCGCCGATCAACAGGCGGTGGGCCGCCGCGTCCTTTCGTGCGCGACGGACCTGACCCCCTTTGCCGATGATCGAACCAGCGAGGGCGCTGACATCGAACACGGACGCGTCGTCCAGCAGAATGGAGTACTCGACGTCCGCCGCGCGTAGCTGGCACCCTCGGCCGATGGAGGTGAACGGCCCCACCCGGCTGTCCTCGATGACGCTACCGGCGCCGATGATCGCCGGGCCGATGATCGTCGATCGCCGCACGACCGCCCCCGCTTCGACGATGACGGGACCGGAGATCTGCGACCGGTGGTCCACCAGCCCGTGAGTCGCGGGCGCGATGGCCTCCAGGAGAACGCGATTGCACTCCAGGAGGTCGCCCAGGGTGCCGGTGTCCGCCCAGTGACCGGGGAACAGCTGCGCGGTCACGCGGCGCCGACGCTCGATCAGAAACTGGATGGCGTCGGTGATCTCCAGCTCGCCACGTCCGCTCGGCTCGATGCTGCGGACCGCCTCGTGGATCTCCGGTGTGAAGAAGTAGGCTCCGGTCACCGCGAGGTCGCTGTTCGGGTGTGCCGGTTTCTCCTGCAGCCGCGTGACCCTGCCCGCGCCGTCCAGCTCGGCGATACCGTACTGCGACGGATTCGCGACCTTCGTCACGACCAGATGCGCGGCCGGCCGGGTCCGCCGGAATTCGGAAGCGGCGGAGCCGATGCCGCCGACGAAGATGTTGTCACCGAGATACATCACGAAGTCGTCGGCGTCGAGGAAATCCCGGGCGATGAGCACGCAATGCGCCAAGCCGCGCGGCTCGCTCTGCACGATGTACTCGACCGAAATATCCAGGTAGGACGCGTTACCGACGGCCTCGGCTATCGCTTTGCCCGAGTCGCCGACGATGATGCCGACATCAGTGATGCCAGCCGCGGTGATCGCCTCGAGGGCATGCAGGAGAACGGGCTTGCCTGCCACCGGCACCAGCTGTTTAGGACTGTTGTGAGTGAACGGACGCAACCGGGTGCCAGCGCCGCCGGACAACACGAGAGCCTTCACCATGACCTCTCAGACCAACTCTTCGAGCGTTTTGACCTCGGACGGGGAAGGTGCCGCGAGCATCTCCTGGCGTAGCGACTCGGCCGACTTCCTCATCGTCGTGTCCGACAGGGCCCGGGTCGGTGCGGCGCTGAGGTAAGCCGTTTCGGCAGCCGCCAGCGGCACGTGCGTTCCGGCCCCTGAGTCGGCCACGAGCTGGGCGATCTCGGCGCGGTCCATGGAGATCGGGACAATCACCTGAGGCACACCGGCGGACGCCGCGGTCCGCATCGTTTCCGAGCTGCCGTGGTGCACGATCGCGTCGCACGTCGGCGGCAGCGTGTGCAACGGCAGCCCGACCTTGATCCGGGCGTTCGGTGAGGTCGCCGTCACGGGCTCCCGGTCGGCGGCGCTCACGGCGACCACCACCTCGGCGTCGATCCCCTCCAACGCGGTCAGGATCTCCGGTACCAGGAAATTACGGCTCCCCACCATTTCGGTGTGCGTGGCTCCCCAGGTCAATTTCTCTGTGCAGGGTATCGGGTGTGCACCGTTCTGCCCATTCGGTGAACAGACAGGCGGAGGTATCTGCCAACCGATCTGTTCCGCAGCGGCGGAGACGTGTGCCTCATTGCCCGCTGCGACAGCGACCAGACGCTCAACGGCCTTGAAGTGCTCGGAGTTCATTACGACGCCTTTTCGGTGGGCAGCGGTAGCTCCGGTAAGGACGGGAGGTCATGTCAAGCCGGATCCCGGACCGGATCAACAGAACTCGGGAAGCCGGGCCGCGACTTCCGTGGGGCTTGGCATGGCGGCGATCTCCTCGGCGATGGCCTTGGCCGCCTGTCTGGCATCGGGATCGGTCAGCAGTCCGCCGGCTGCCTCGGTGACGGCTGCGGCGGAGACGACATCAGCGCGGCGAAGGTCTTCCCCCCGTTCAACTCCCTCGGGCAGTAACCGCCTCCCGGCGCCGGCGGCGGACACCGCGCCGGCGTTGAGGAAGCCGTCGAACCCGACGGGCAGGAACAGCTGTGGTACCCCGGCACCGGCCGCGCCGAGGGTGGCCCCGGAGCCGCCGTGGTGCACGGCGAGATCGACCAGCGGCAGCAGTTCCGCCTGCGGCAACCAGCGCTCGAGGTGCACGTTACCGGGCAGCACACCGAACTCGGCCACCGAAATGTTCGGCCCGGCTGCCACCACCACCTCGACGTCCAATGCCGACAACCCATCGATACCAGCGCGCAGGGCAGGGGCCGTGCCGACCACGGTACCCAGCGTCAGGTAGACCAGCGGTCGTTTCCGCTCGGCCAGGACGATCTGTGGTAGCTCGCCGGATTCGCTGAATGGCACCGGGCGCAGCGACATCCGTTCCGGATGATCCAAGAACGAGGTTTCCTGCAGCGAGGGCGGATAGATGTCCAGGTATCGGTCACCCAGGAGGTACTGCCCCTCAGGCAGCTCCACACCGATCTCGGCTGCGACCGTACGGAGGAGCTCCATGCCTCGCTGCTGCGACCGGTCTCCTCGGTCGACCGCCTCCGCTCGGGCGTGGGAATGGCATACGGCGGGAATGCCCAGGCTGTGCGCCGCGAGCCCGGCTCCCGGGTTGCCCGCTTCGTACACCACCAGGTCGGGCCGCTCCGCCCGCAGCACGGGCAGCAGGTCGGCTGCGAACCTGCGGGGTATCAGTTCGCTGAACACCCGGACTGCGGGATCGAGCCATTCCTGCCATGTCATTTCCCCGATCTTCCCGGGTGTCTCCGCGAAAACAGTGCCGAAGGCCTCCCGGATCGGCATTCCGACCGGCACAGTACGGAATCCAAGCCCTAGTAACAACGGGTGAAATCTGTCGCCAGTGGCATAAATGACGTCATGGCCGACCTTCCGGGCAGCGATGGCCAGCGGCAGCAACGGGTAGGCGTGACCATAACCTGAAAGACTGGAAAAAACAATCTTCATTTCCCGGTCTTGCCTTCCTGTCTGAAAAAATGATGACAGTGGTCGAGCGAGATAAAGCTCAGGATAACCAGCGGGTGCCGCGGTCTCCATCCCTCACATTGACTGCAGGTGGGTACCGCGAATGAGGCGGCCGGACATCTCCCGGGAAGGCCGAATCGCGTCAGGCCGCCGGGCGCAGCGGCCAGCGGCTGACTCGGGCGGGGAAGGCGTTGCCGCCCCTGGCCATGAGGTCCCATCGGCGGACGAGATCATCGAGCCCTCGGACACCCGGCTGCGGGTCGCCGACCTGATCCGGCGGGCACCCGCCGCGCCGACCGGCATGGCAACATTCCGCTCTAGGACACCAACGGCGCCGGCAGCGCGGTGGAAGACGGGGGCCCGGTGAGCGACTCGAGCGAGCGCGCGGTTCTGCGGGCCGTCGTGCTGATGCGCGACCATCTGGGTGAGCCGTTGACGATGGACGACCTGGCGCGCTCGGTGATGTTCAGCCGGTTCCACTTCACCCGGGTCTTTCAGCGAGTCACCGGCATGGCACCGAGCCGATTTCTCTCGGCGATGCGCCTGCACCGCGCGAAACAGCTTCTGACCACGACGGAACTCACCATCGCGCACATCTGTGCCCACGTCGGCTACAGCAGCGTCGGCACCTTCAGCTCGCGGTTCTCGCGCCGGGTCGGCATGTCGCCCACCCGCTTCCGGAGCCTCGCCCGGCACGGCGCGATCGAGCCGGGCCGGGCGACCTCGCGGCCGTCGCAGGCCCGGATATCCGGCCAGGTGTGGACGCGCGACAACGTCCCGCGGCTCATCTATGTCGGCCTCTTCGCCGAGCGTGCTCAGCAAGGACGCCCGGCTCGTTGTACGGTGCCCGACGGCTCCGGCCGTTACGAGCTCGACGCCGTACCTGCGGGCACGTGGAGCCTCGTCGTCCAGGCTGTCCCGTCCAGCCAGGTCCGGTGCGACGGTTCCGCAGCCACGTACGTCTGCACCCGGAGCCCGATCACGGTGAGCCGGGGCATCGAGATCAAGACGAACCTGGAGCTCAAGCCGGCCCGCGCCCTTGATCCGCCGCTGCACCGTGCCCTGGTGGAGGTTCGCAAGCATGCGCTCAGCGCCCTCACCGTCGAGCTCACGGGTTCCGAACCACCGCCTGCCGCTCGTTGCTGAGTCCGGCTCGGCCGGCCGGCGAGGCCCGCCGGCCGGCCTGGCTCAGACCGAGGGTCAGCCGATGCTGCGGGCGAAGCGGAAGAACCCGTGCGGATCGTAGGCCCGCTTGACGCGCACCAGCCGGGGGTAGTTCTCGGCGTAATAGGCGGTCCGCCAGTCATTCAGCGCCGGGTCCATGTAGTTCTGGTAGCTCTCGCGCAGGGAATGCCGGTCGAGCACCGCGAAACCGTCCGCGAGCCAACTCTCGCACGCCGCCGTGTCCTCGCCGGTGTAGGTGGGGTTGAGTATCTGCGCGGTGAGGCCGGCCAGCATCTTGGTGGTCCGGTGCACGTAGGCGGTGTCCGTGCGGGCCCGCTCGTTCGCGGCGCCCCCGAGGGCCTCGAAGTACAGCATGCGGTCCTGCCCGTTCCGAGAATGCGCCGGATCGACCAGGACCGACAGGAGGTCCTCGACGTCGGCGCGAGGCACCGCTGAGCCAAACATCCGGCACCGGGTGCGGTAGTAGTTGTAACGAGGCTTCAGCGCTTCGGGATTGGTGCCGACACGGTGGCACTGCGCGGTGGTGAGATCCGCGCAGCCATAGATCTGCATCGTGAGGTCGTGAACCGACTTCTCCAGGACGGACCGGTTGAGCGGCGCCACGCCGGTCATTCCCACCAGTTCGTCGATGCGGCGGTTGAGTTCATCCATGGTGCCGTACCAGGCGCCCGAGACGACCACCAGCGTGCCGGGTGAGGGCAGGTTCGTGGTGCGGGCCAGCAGGACCGAGGAAAGATCGTTGGGTGACGCCAGCACCCACTGCTGCCAGTTCTCGATCAGCGCGGCCGCGTCACTCTCCAACCACATCAGCCTGTAACCAACCAGGGTGCTGCGCCGCACCGGTTCAAGCGTGTAGCTGGTGACGACGCCATAGTTGCCGCCGCCGTTGCCGCGCAGCGCCCAGTACAGATCCGGATTCTCCCGGGCCGAAGCCCGCACGAGGCGCCGGTCCGCCAGCACCACGTCGGCCGAGACCAGCCGGTCGCAGGCCATGCCGTACTTGCGAGTCTGGTGACCGATACCACCGCCCTGGATGAAACCGCCGGCGCCCACCGTGGGGCAGAGGCCACTGGCCAGGGCCAGCCCGTGCGGGGTCAGTGCGGCCAGCGCATCGACCTGCTGGGTGCCCGCGCCGATCGTGGCGTGCGTTCCGTTGGTGGTGACCTGGTTCAGCCGGGAGACGTCCAGGATCATGCCGGTTGTCGTCGAATAGCCACCGAAGCTGTGCCCCCCGCTGCGGGGAACGGTGTGCACCGCGTTGTCCTGGGCGAACGCTATGACGGTCTGGACGTCCCTTGTGCTCTGGCAGTAGGCGACGGCCATGGGATTGATGTTGTCGAACTGGCCGAGTGACTGCTCGTGGGCCTGCCCGTAGCGCGAATCCGACGGCAGAATGAGGTCACCGTCGAGGTGACAGCTCAGCGAGTTCCAGTTGACCGTGCCGCGGCCCCGGCGGACAGTGCTGCCGGCGGCGGTTCCGGTCGGCCCGGAGACGCCCGTCACCGCACCGACCGCCGATGCGGCGGTGAGGCCCAGGACAGCACGACGAGTGAAGTTTCCTGTCACAGCGATTCCCCCGAACGAGTAGAACGTTGCTGCGATTCTCATCGATCGCCGCGGGGCGCGCATCTTCCGGTGTGCCGTACTCACCGCCCTCGACCGGATTCCCAGACGGACACCAGCGGCGCGCGAGCGCGGCCCGGCACCCTGGCTCCCGCGGCGCGAAAGGGGTTGAGCAGGCAGGTACGTGAGCCGACGCCTTTGAGGTCGCCCCCGATATCCAGGCCGACGAGCGGGTTATGTTCGTCGCGCCGCACTAACTTGATCTTTAACCCGGGCGGCGTGGACGGGGATTGGCAGCCTTCGTATTTATTTGCGGACGGTGTCATGGCGTTCGTGGTGGCTGCGGTGTGGACGTCGTAGCGCGGGTTGGGTGGTGGTTGCGGCGACCGGGTGGCCGCCCTGGTCCTGGCCGGGAGGGTCTGGGTGCACCGGCGGGGCAGGTGGCTCTCGCGCGCAGGTGCCGAAACCCGCGGCGGACGCGGGCGGGTGACAGACGCTGTTGTGGTGCGGATGATCGAGGGCCGGCATGATCGGCGACGGCGGCTACCAGGGCACCGGCCCGTTCACCCCGCACAAGAAGCCACCCGGCGGGTGCTGACCACCAAGCAGAAGACGTACAACTACTCACTCGACCGGCTGCCCGCCCCGCTGCGGCGGGTGTAAGAAATAGCAATGAAATTCCGAGTACTCGGTCCGTTCGAGGGTTCGATGCAGGGCAAGCCGAGCACACCCAGCGCGACCCGGGTGCGCTGGACGCTTGCCCTGCTGCTGCTGCGGGCCAACCAGGTGGTCGATCGGGGCTGCATCATCCAGGAGCTGTGGGGGGAGAACCCACCGCGCAGCGCTGTGACCACGACGCAGACCTATATCTATAAGCTGCGCAAGAAGTACCAGTGGTTCGCCGACCGGCTCGGTGAGGGCGAGTTCATCGAAACCCGCCCGCCGGGTTACCTGTTGCGGTGCGACGAATCGGAGATCGACGCTTTCGCCTTCGAGCGGCTGAGCGCGGAAGGCACCGCCGCCTTCGCCGCGGGCGACGCGGAGCGGGCGGCCCGCCGCCTGAGGCAGGCGCTCGCGCTGTGGCGCGGCCCGGTGCTCGCCGACATCACCACGGGCCCGGTGCTGACCCCGTACATCCGGCAGCTCGAGGAGGTGCGCAGACGGACGATCCGCACTCGCATCCTTGCCGACCTGCGACTCGGCCGGCACCACGAGCTCATCCCCGAGCTGCGGTTCGCCGCGCTGGAGAATCCGTTCGACGAGTGGCTCCACGAGCAGCTGATGATCGTCCTGAGCGAGGCGGGCCGGCGTGCGGAAGCCCTGGACGCCTACCGCGAGCTGCAGCGCACGTTGGACCAGAACCTGGGCATCGAACCGTCGCACACACTCCGGCAACTGCAGCACGACGTGCTCGTGGGCGCCGCGCGCCGCCCGGATCGGGCGGAGGAGGTGGCATGACCGACCGCACCGAGCGGCCCTCGGCCGCGCCGGACGACGACACGACAGGAGAGGGCCAGAAGGGCATGCCAAAGGGGGCGCAGTCATGACCGAGCAGGTGCAGCCGGTGCACCGGCGATACGGCCCGAGCGCGCAGTGGTTGCACATCAACGAGGCGCACATCACCGAGGAGGCCGTGGCCGACCTCGCCGGGTTCAAGTCGAACGGGGTCAACTTCAAGCTGGCGCTGTGGAACCCGCGGCCCAACGGCGTGCGGTACCTGAAGGCGCTCACCTTCGCCCTGGGCATGCAGCTCAGCCCCGCGAACAGGGAGAGGCTGCACCGCACGCGCAACCGCGAGGTCGGCGACCCCTACTCAGTGCGTTGCAACGGCGAATCAGTATGCCTCGACTACTTGCAGGCGGTGCACGAGGTCGAGTTCATGGCGGCGAACCTGCCCCTCGACGGCGCCCGGATTGTGGAGATCGGCGCAGGCTACGGCCGGACCTGCCACACCCTCCTGTCCAACCACGAGGTCGCCGGATACACGATCGTCGACCTGCCGAACACGCTGGCGCTGTCGCGCCGGTACCTGCGGACCGTGCTGGAGCCGGAGCAGTTCGCGAAGATCCGTTTCGTGGGCATCGACGAGGTGGACGAGCAGGTGCGCGGTGCCCGCTTCGATCTGTGCGTGAACGTCGACTCGTTCGCCGAGATGGACCCCGACACCGTGCGGGACTACCTCGCGCTCATCGACGCGACCTGCGCGCACTTCTATGTCAACAACCCGGTCGGCAAGTACCTCGACAAGGTGCTGGACGGCCACTCGCAGGGCGCCGCGGTTGTGGAGTTGGCGCTGAACAGCGGGCTGCTGCGCGACGTCATCGACATCCACGACAGCGAGGCGGTGCTGGAGAAGGTGCCCGCTTTCGTGTCCGCGTACCGGCCCGGCGAGCGGTGGCAGTGCGTGGCGCGGGAACGCGCGGTGTCGTGGAGCTACTACTGGCAGGCCCTGTACCGCGCCGACCCGGTGCTGCGGTGAACGCCGCCGGTGCCGGCGGGGACCGTCCGCTGATCGCGGTGCTGGGTGGTTCGGGCTTCGTCGGCGCCGCGGTCGTCGAAGCCCTCGCCCGGCGGCCGATCCGGCTACGCACAGTCGGCCGCCGGCCGCAGCCGGTGCCGACCGACGCCGTGGCCGAGGTCGAGGTGCTGTGCGCCGATCTCACGGCTCGCGCGGGGCTCGAAGCCGCGGTGGCCGGCGCGGACACGGTGGTCCATCTGCTGATGCACACCGCCGGCTGGCGTGAGGCCGCCGGCAACCCGGCCGCCGAACGGGTGAACGTCGGCGTGATGCGCGATCTCGTCGAACTGCTCGGGGAGATCCGGCGGCCGCCCGCGGTCGTGTTCGCGGGCTCCACCTCGCAGGCCGGCCTGCCGGAGCGGATGCCCCTCGACGGCAGCGAACCCGACCGGCCCACGACCGCCTACGACCGGCAGAAGCACACAGCGGAGCAGGTGCTCAAGGCGGCCACCGCCGCCAGGCTGGTCCGCGGCGTGTCCTTGCGGCTGCCCACCGTGTACGGGGACAGCCCCCGGGGGCGGCTGAACGGCCACGGCGTGGTCTCCACCATGGTGCGCAAGGCCTTCGCCGGCGAGGAGCTCACCCTGTGGAACGACGGCACGGTCGAGCGCGACCTGCTGTACGTGCACGACGCCGCGGACGGCTTCCTCGCCGGGATCGACCACGCGGACGTGCTCGCGGGCCGGCACTGGGTGCTCGGCACCGGGCGCGGCGTGCCCCTGGGCGACGTGCTGCGGACGATCGCCGATCTGGTCGGCGCCCGCCTGGGCCGGCCGCCGGTGCCCGTCGTCTGCGTACCGCCGCCCGATCTCGCCGCGGCCACCGACATGAACAACGTCGCGATCGACTCGTCGCGGTTCCGGGCGGTCACCGGCTGGCGCCCCCGGGTGCCGTTGCACACCGCGCTGCGGCGTTGCGTCGACGCTTTCGCCGAGAACGCCGGATAGCGCCGACCTACAGTAGCCCGTTCAGCGAGCCGACGACCGCGAGCAGCATTCGCGCCTGTATGTTGAGGTAGTGCCCATGCCGGGCCAGCGAATTCAGCTGGCCGGGGGTCACCCAGGCGAACCCGGACGGGGGCTCGGTGCCCGCCTCGGCCTCGCCGGCCTCCACGAGCAGGTAGCGGCTGACGGCGTTGAGGAAACGGCCCCCCTCGTCGGAGTGCACCGCGGCGTATTTGATCCGGTCCGCCCCGGCACGGCGCACCAGGTCGAGGAACGGTGGCCGCTCCCGCTCCGGCAGGTGGGCGTAGTTCTCCGGGGTGCACTGCACCGTCGGCCCGAGTTCGACGGTGTCGAGGAGACCACCCTCGGCCCGGGCATGGACCAGCAGGTGCGGCACCCCGCCGAAGCGGCGGACCAGGAACGCGCAGAGACCCACGCCGACCGGCTCGAACAGCGGCTGCATCCACGAGGTCACCTCGCGGTTCCCGGCCTCGACGGACACTCCCCCGACCCGGAAGTACCGGTTCCCGACGTGCTGGATGTTGTCGTCGGTGCGCACCCAGTCGCTCACCTCGGCGAGCGGGATGCGCCGGGCCCGCACGTCGTGCCGGGTCCGCTCGTTGGTGAACCACGACAGCACATCCGTGTCGGAGCGCACCGCGCCCGCCTCCGCGGGAGCCGTCGGGGCGCAGGCAAGGACGCTGCGTGCGTCCATGTTCACGACGTTGTCGCGGTGCAGCAGCTTGCCGATCTGCCCCAGGGTGAGCCAGCAGAAGTCGTCGTCCGGCGGCACGTCGTCGAAGGTCTCGATGATCATGTTGCGGTTGGACTTGCACAGGAACCGGGAGCCGTGCTCCGACTGGAGCACGTCGGCGAGCACCCGGCCCCGGCCAGGCCGGGTGAAGTACTCGACGTACCGCACGCCGGCACCCCGATGCACGCCGGTGTAGTTGCTGTGCGTGGCCTGCACGGTCGGCGAGAGCTGCAACAGGCCAGGATTGCCCGGCTCCATCTTGGCCTGCATCAGAAAGTGCAGTACGCCGTCGAACTCCTTGGCCAGGATGCCGAGGATCCCCACCTCGGGCTGCACGATGATCGGCTGCTGCCACTCGCGACCGTCGATCACGACGTGCAGCCCCTCCACGCTGAAGAACCGCCCGCTGCGGTGCACGAGGTTGCCGCTGTCCGGATCGAACGACCAGCCCTTGATCTTCGCGAGCGGCACCCGCTCGACGGTGAAGCGGTGCGCCTGGCGGCGCCCGGCGAGCCACGCGTCGAAGTCCTCGGTCCGCATGCCCGTGCCGGTCGCGACGGCCTGCCGGGAACGCGCGAGCCGTGCGGGCAGCCGGGTGTCGTCCCGCTCCGCGAGCCGCGACGCGATCATCATCCTGGATCCCTTCGAGACGAGGTCGGGCACCGGACTGCGCAAAGCGCGGTGACGCCGGCCGTCAAACGGTGAGCCGGGCCACGGCCGAGTCGATACGTCGGCCCGTCACCGGCCGTCCGCCGGCCGGGTGGCCCGTACGCTCACGTAGTTGTTGTCCCTTTCCAGGCCCAGCACCTGCGCGCTCAGGTAGTCGACCCCGTCGGCGTACGTGTACGGCTGCATGAACCGGCCGGCGCGCACGTCCCGATACAGCCGGGCCAGCGGGTGCTCCGCCACGTACGTGGCCCCGCCCACCACGGTGAGGCAGTCATCGACCACCGCGGCCGCCAGTTGGTTGACCATGACCTTGGCGCACTGGAACGGGGTCATCATCCGCCGGCCGCGCTCATCCGGATCCATGTCGTGACGTGGTGACAGTTCGTCGGCGTTGACGAGCGCGGCCGACGCGGTGGCCCGCAGTGCGTACAGCCGCGCCTCGATCTCGGCGACCAGGGTGCGCGAGGCCGCGGGCGGTGTGGCCGACCGCCGCGCGACCGCCTCCACCGCGAGGTCGCGGGCGGCCTGGGCGACGCCGGCGTAGATGCCGAGCATGGCGATGGAACTGATCGCCTGCCCGGCGAGGACCGCGTCGCTGTGCGCGCCGACGCTGCCACGCGCCAGCACGTCGTCCGCGGGCACCGGGCAGTTGTCGAACGCCACGTCGAGCGTGCCGGACGCGCGCATGCCCAGGCCGCTCCATCCGTCGACGATGGAGAGTCCCGGGGCGTCCCGGGCCACGATAGGGGCGTGCAGCAGCGTTGATCCCCCGGCGACCGGCACCTGGGCCGAGACGACGAAGTGCGTCGCGATCGGCGCCATCGTCACCAGCGTCTTGCGGCCGGACAGCAGCCAACCACCGGCACCGTCGGGGCGCAGCTGGGTGACCTCTCGCCCGTGGTCCTTCACCGCGCCGCATATCACCGCCTCGCCGCGGGCCATCGCGCGCAGCAGCCGCTCGGCCAGTGCCTGCGTGGGCGGCGGGCCGTGCCGCCACTCGTACGTCAGGGTGATCCCCCGGCTGAACTGGGCGTGCAGGGCCAGCGCGGTCGAGGCGTCCGCCTCGGCGACCCGCAGAAGCGCGACCGCCACGTCGTGGAGCCGGCTGACACCCATCCCGCCCAGCTCGGCGGGCACGGTCGCGCCCAGCACGCCGTCACGCGCGAAGCCGCGGAACGTCTCGGCGGGGAACGTGCCGTCCCGGTCGTTCGGCGCCGCCGCGGCCCGTATCCGGGGCAGGTGCCGAGCCAGGAGGGTCAGCAACTCTCGACCTGGCGCGGTGATCGCGGTAGCCAGGTCGCCGGGTGGCACCGCCGGCTGCGGCGTGTCCCGTTCCGGCTCCATCAACGCGGCACCGACGTGGGACGGTGACGCGGTGTCCTGTTCCTGCATAGCCCTCTCGATCCCTCAGAGCACCCGGACGTTCGGCACATAGCTGATCCATCGCCCGCCGGAGCGCCGGAATTCCTGCTCGTTCGCCATGATTTCGTCGGCGTGGTTCCACGCGAACAACAGCGCGTAGTCCGGGTACGGATCGCGGAACGCGGTCGGCGGGCGTACCGGGATGTGCTTGCCGGGCGTCAGCCGGTGCTGCTTGGCGGGCGTACTGTCACACACGTAGGAGACGAGCTCGGGCCCGATATCGCAGAAGTTGGTGACTGTGGCGCTTTTCGCCGTGGCGCCGTAGGCGACCACGCGGGATCCGTCCTTGCGCAGCCGCCGCAGCAGTTCCACCAGGTCGTCGCGCACGCGCATCACGTCGGCGGCGAAGCCACGCAGGGTCTCCATACCGGACAGCCCGCGGGCGTCCTCCTCGGCGAGCAGGGCGGCGACGGCGGCGCTGGGCGTGCGCCTCCCGGCCCGGGCGAGCGTGTACCGGATCTCGCCGCCGTGCACCGGCAGCCGTTCGACGTCGACCAACTCGAATCCGTAGTGCTCGGCCATGGCCCGCACCGAGTGCCCGCTGAACAGGAAGAAGTGCTCGTCGTAGATCTGGTCGAAGGACGTCTTCGCCACCAGGTCACCGAGGTACGGGTCCTCGAACACGAACACGCCGTCCGGCGCCAGCAGCGCGTCCACGCCGCGGAAGATCGAGTCCGGGTACGGGATGTGACACATGGTGTTCGCCGCGAAGATGACCTGGGCCGGCCCTTCCGCCGCACGGACCTGCGCCGCCGTCGAGTCCTCGAAGAACGCGGTGCGTACCCGGACGCCCGCGGCGCGGGCCACCTCGGCCACCCGCCCGGAGGGTTCGAAGCCCAGATGGCGTACGCCGGCCTGTTGGATCGTGCTCAGCATGACGCCGTCGTTGCAGCCCATCTCGACGATGAACGGGTCCGGCACGGCCAGCTCGGTGGCGAGGAACCGTCGTGCGACGCTCGCGAAGTGCTCACGCATCACCGCCGACCCGGACGAGTGGTACGGGTAATCCTCGTGGAACATTCGCTCCCGCGGTACCGACTCGGTGAGCTGCACCATCGTGCACGACTCGCATTGCCCGACGGCGAGCCGGAAGAAGAACTCCGTGGCATCGCTGTCCGGCTCTCGGAACGCGTCGGACAGCGGCTGACGGCCGAGGTCGAGGAACTCATGGACATTCCCGTCGCACACTCTGCAGGTGGCGGTCGCCAGTTCTCCCGGCATGGTGTTCCCTCCGTACCAGATGGGTTGTCTCAGAAACCGGCCAGCACCTCGCGAAGGGCCCGGATCACCGCCTGCTGCCGGTCGAGCGGCAGCGACGGGTACATCGGCAGCGAGAACACCTCGCCGGCCAGTTTCTCGGTGACCGGCAGCGAGCCCTTGGCGTAACCGAGGTGCGCGAATCCGGCCATCGTGTGCACCGGCCAGGGGTAGCTGATGTTCAGCGCGATGTCGTACGCGCGCAGCCGCTCGATGATCTCGTCCCGCCTGGGGTGCCGAACCGCGTACAGGTAGTACACGTGCTCATTCCCGGGCGACACCGTCGGCAGCACGAGCCCGCCCGGCTCGGCGAGGTCGCCCAGCGCCTCGGTGTAGCGCCGCGCGACTACGCGGCGCCCCGAGATGTACGCGTCGAGCCGGCGCAGCTTGCCCCGCAGGATCTCGGCCTGTACCTCGTCGAGGCGGCTGTTGTGCCCGGGAGTCCGCTCCACGTAGTAGCGGTCCTCCATGCCGTAGTAGCGCAGGCGCCGGATGTTCTGGTCGGTGTGCTCGTCGCCGGTGATCACGGCGCCGCCGTCGCCGTATGCGCCGAGAACCTTCGTGGGATAGAACGAGAACGCGGCGGCGTCGCCCATCGCGCCGGCCAGCTGGCCGTGGTGGCGCGCGCCGTGCGCTTGGGCGCAGTCTTCCAGGACGGCCAGGCCGTGCCGGGCGGCCAACCGGCGTAGCGGGGCCATGTCGACGCACTGGCCGTAGAGGTGCACGGGGACCAGCGCCCGGGTACGCGGGCCGATCGCGGCCGCAACCTGGTCGGTGTCCATGAGGAAGTCGTCCTCGCGCACATCCACGAAGACCGGCTTGGCGCCCGTCCCGTCGATGGCCACCACGGTCGGCGCGGCGGTGTTGGCGACCGTGATCACCTCGTCGCCCGGGCCCACGCCGAGCGCCTGCAACCCCAGCTTGATCGCGTTGGTGCCGTTGTCCACGCCGGCGCAGTGGGTGACGCCGTGGTACGCCGCGAACTCCGCCTCGAACCCGGCCACGCTCGGACCCAGTATCAGCTGGCCGGACTCGAACACCTTCGCCACCGCGGCGAGCACCTCCTCGCGTTCGTCGTGGTACTCCGGCAGGTAGTCCCAAACCCGGATCGTCACCGTTGCCCTCCCTCGTGGGCGAGCGTTGCACCGACTGCGCGAGTGTCCAGCGGACCTTGGCCGCCATGGACATGTCGGAGGCGCCCTCCACTGTGCTCTCCAGCGGACCGAGTACTCAAAATGTCATACCGTTCTTCCACATCCGGAACGCCGTACCCGACAGGTAGAACAATCCGACTGGGAAGGCGGACCGAACGGATGGGCATGGTCGTCGGCATCGAGGTACGCGTCCCGTTCTGCGACCACGCGCTGGAAGTTCGTGCCGCATTCGCCAGGGCGAGCCGGAAATCTACGTTCGTGCATTCCTGATAAACAGCGTGAGCCTCGCGCGGAATACGTGGATAAAACGTGCCACGCCTGGGTCTTCTCGTCAAAATGCGCCTCTCCACGCGCTCACAACCCGTCGAGATGGGCGAGAAAACTGGACAGTGTCCGTTCGGACTGGGTCACACCCATGAAAGCTCACTTCTTTCATACGGCCCGGTAGCGCGATGCTCACCGGACACGGTAGATCCAAACCGCGGGGCCCTGGCATCCCTCACGCTGCTAATGCCCTGCGCCGGAAGTTCGCCTGACAAGTTGGTGCAGGGTCGGTCGAGATCTTCATCGGCGTCATCACCCGCCAGGCCATCCGACGCGGAACCTTCACCGGCGTCCCGGACCTCGGCTACGCGATCCGCACGTTCATCGACGCCTACAACCAACGCTGCGAGCCGTCCAGCTGGACCAGGACCGCCGGTCAGATCCTGACCAGAGCCACCCCGTCCAAAGCCCTCAGACACGCGACGCCAGTCGTCCAGCCGTCGCGGGTGAACCGCCGAGCGCACTGTCAATCTGTGGGATGGCGTGCCCCGCCCCGCGTCGATCACGCTTCCGACATGGACGGCTTCGAGCTGTACGACCTCGCGCGCAAGCTGATGCAGATCGGCGAGGACGCCATCCCGGACCCCACCGGTTTGCAGCGGCTGTCCCCCGGCGTGCGCCTCGTCATGACCGACGTGTTCGAACACCCGGACACCTCGATCACCGAGATCGCCGACCGCACCGGCTTCCCAGCAAGCCACGTGGAGGCGTCCGTCACCACCCTGAGCAACCTCGACGCCGTGACCACCGCCGCCGACCCGAACGCCCCCGGACGGACCGTGGTCCGGCCGATCCCCCGGCACAACGCTGCCGCGCGGATCGACGAGCGGCTCGCCGCAGCAGCCGGGATCCAGGACCCCTGCCAGGCCAAGGAACTGGTCGGGACGCTGGAGAAACTGGCACGCCGACTGGCCAGGGCCTTGTCGCCGGAACTCTTCGACTGGTACACCGCCGAGACGCCGCCCTGGGACGCCGGCCTCCCGCAACCGGCCATGCGTCACCTCGCCGAGGCAGGCGCCTTCCGCGGCCGGGTCCTCGAAGTCGGCTGCGGCACCGGCGAGCACGCCCTCTTGGCGGCCGCGCTCGGCCTGCCGACCCTCGGCATCGACCCAGCGCCGACAGCGATCGAGACCGCGCGGCGCAAAGCCCGCGAGCGCGGCCTGCAAGCGCGCTTCCTGGTCGGGAACGCCTTCGAACTCGGCAAGCCAGGCGAGCAGTTCGACACAGTCCTCGACAGCGGCCTGTTCCACGTCTTCAGCGACCCCGAACGGATCCGCTACGCCGACAACCTGGCCACCGTCATGCCCCCGGAGGCACGATTGTTCCTCCTCTGCTTCAGCGACCGCCTCCCACCCGGCAACGGACCACGACGAGTGAGCCAGGACGAAATCCGGGCCACCTTCGCCACCGGCTGGCGGGTCGACTCGATCGAACCCGCAACGCTGGAGAACAACATATCTGCCGACGAGGTACCCGCCTGGCTCGCCACGATCACCCGCACCTGAGCCCCGCAGGCCGAAACAATGAGCGCCTTCACCCGTTCGACTACTTCTTCTCCTACTTCTACGGAAAGAACGACGCCGTGTCACATCTGCGGGGTCGCGTGAACGCCCACGACACGACCGAATTCCCACCAGAGACCAACGAGATTGACTCGGTTTTGAATGCCTGCGGGAGCTGTGATTTCCGGCTGGCGGGAGTCCCGCGGCCAGGTGCTGTCAGACCGAGGGATAGGGATCCCTCCACATCCGACCTAGCATCGGCAGCACGTCCTGAACATCGAATGCGACAGGAAGGGTGGCAGGTTCGTGGCTGAAGACGACACGATCACCATTCGCGTTGACGACCGGATCAAGCAGGCACTTGCCGCCCTGACCCGCGGTGGCGCTTCCGCCACGACGGCGATCGAACGGGCGATCCTGGAATCGGCCAGGCGCGCAGCGCCCGCCGCACCCACCGAAGCCATGCCGAGCAGCATCGACTCGCGGACGTTGAGTGTGCAGCGGAAGCTGACTCGTGAACAGCTGCTTGAGTTCGCCGAACGCGGCTACATCGTGATCCCGGACGTCGTGCCTCCGGACATCCTGGCCGCGGCCAACGCGGCGGTGGACAAGCAGCTGCGCGCGTATCCGCCCGGGGAGGGGCACGCCGGACCGCACTTCATGTTCCCGAAGTGGGAGGAGGAGCCGGACCTCGCGGCGCTTCTGCGGGACACCCAGGCCTTCGAGCTCGCCGAAGAACTCACCGGTGACGGTGCCATGGAATATCCGTGGCAGACGCAGATCGCCATGACCTTTCCGCCCTACGTCGACGACCGGGGAATGCCGCACATCGACGGCGGAATGCGCCGGAAGGCCGATGAGCCCCCGCGGACCTTCACCATGCTCGCCGGTTTCTTCCTCACCGACCAGGACGGCGACGATTCCGGGAACCTCTACGCCTGGCCGGGAACGCACCGCGCTCACGCAAAGTACTTCCGTGAGCACGGGCCCGACGCCTTCACCTCCTACCCGGACATCAAGCTGCCCGAGCGGGAGCAGGTGCGCGGCCGCGCGGGAGACATGCTGCTGAAGCACTACATGGTCGGCCACAACGTCGGCAGCAACACGTCCGACTCCGTCCGGCGCACGGTCTACTTCCGGCTCAAGGTCCGCGGGCACGACGCGACGTGGCGTCAGATCCTCCAGAACCCCTGGCACGACTTCACTCCGCTGCGACCGCTGGTGTCTTCGTTCGACGACAACGTCGAATAGCGGTCCACGGTCGGATTCGACAGCCGGCAGGCTTTTCCGGCCTGCCGGCTGTCGGCGTGAGGGATGCCCGGAGAGAGACAGACGATGTACGACATCGACACGTACCTGCGGCGGTTGGGCTACGACTCCGCCACCAGCCAGCCGGCCGCGGATCTGGCGACCCTCGTCGCACTGCACAAGCGGCACATGGAGAGCATTCCGTTCAACAGTGCGGGCTCGCTGGCCGTGCCGGCGCCGAGCGGACGGCTGGTCGATCTGGTCGACTTCGACGAGGACGCGACGTTCGACTCGGTGATCGCGGCGGGCCACGGCGGCGGCTGCGTCCAGATGACCCGGTTGTTCCTGCGGCTGCTGCGCGACCTCGGGTTCGATGCCGACCTGATCGCCGGCACGACGGCGGAGGGCCGCCGGTCCTATGGTGTCGAGGTCGAGCACATGCTGATCCTGGCCCGCGTGGACGGCGGGTCCTGGCTGGTCGACATCGGGTACGCCGGACCGTCCTTCGTCGAGCCTCTGCGCCTCGACGGCGCCGCCGGCGATCAACGGCAGTACGGCTGCCGGTACCGGCTCACCCCTGGCGGGGACGGTGTGTCGCTGCAGCGCCGCCCCCGGCTCGGCCAGTGGAGCACGGTCTACGCGTTCACCGCGAAAGTCCGCGACCGGTCGGACTGGGCGCCGGCGGAAGAAGCGATCAACGCCGCGCTCGCGGCCGGCGGCGACGGCGCCGAGCTCTACAGCCGAGCGGTCTCCGACGGCCAGGTGGTGTTGAAGGGCCGTCGTTATCTGACCGTCCGGGCCGGCATCGAGAAGACCCGCACCGTCACCGACGACGGTGACTGGCATGCGCACCGCAGCGCGATTCTGGCCGGCGAAGTCGGCTGATCCCGACAACGAGGAGGAAGGCATGCGCCGACGAATTGCCCGGTCGGAACGGATGTACGTCAGCGAGATCAGGACACAGGCGCTGCAGATCTGCGTGGTGCGCGGCGGCGTCGACGCGCAACTCCTGGACGCGGCGTTCACCGCTGTCCTCGCGGAGGCGCCGGGTCTGCGCAGCCGGCTGGAGAAGGACGGCGACGACTACTACCTCAGCCTGCTCGAGCCGAGCGAGCTGCCGCGCCTGCACGTCCGGCGCAACGAGCCCGGTGCACAGCTTCAGGAGTACAACAAGCCATTGCACCTCGGTGGCCCGCTCGCGCGTGCCGTCCTGCTGACCGGCGCCGACGAGGACGTCGTGATGTTCGGCGTCGACCATGCGATCTGCGACGGCCGCAGCGCGACCGCGTTCTGCCGCCGGATCTGGCAGCGCTACATCGACATTCAATCCGGCAGCTATTCGGCTCCGGAGCCGCGGCCGCAGGAGTGGCCGGCGCCGCTCGACGACTGGCTGCCGCCGCGCAGCGAGGCCGAGCTGGACGCCTACGTCCAGGAGCGGCTCAAGCGGGCCGAGGGCGCGCCGGTGGCGTCTCTGCCGTTCCGGGCGGCCGGGTCCACCCCGGCGGTGCCGGCGGAGAGCCTGATGACCTCGCGCCGGCTCCGGCTGACCGAATCGGAGACCACCGGTCTGCTGGCCTTCGCCAAGGACGCCGGGGTGTCGGTGAACGGGCTGGTCGCCGCGGCATTGCTGGCGGCCGTACGCGCCGGCCTGCCCGAGGAGCTGGACGGTCATCGACTGTCGAGTTTCTGCACGGTCGACCTGCGCGACCAGGTCGCGCCGGGCCTCAGCCACGAGGCGATGGTGCCGATGGTCTCCTGGTATCGCGATCTGCTCGAGGTGCCCAGAGGCGTCGACCTGGTCAAGCTCGGCCACCGCTTCACCACCGAGTTGCGCGCCGGCATCGAACGGGGTGACGCGCCGAGGGAGATGCAGGCATTGGACCGGCTACTCCCCCACCCTCAGCTCTGGCCGACCAGCCTGGTGCTCACCAACGTCGGACGAATCGACGGGCCGCCATCCCCGAAGGGACTGGAGATCGTCGACATGACCAAGTTTCCGCTGTCCAGCCGGTGGGACCCGGAGCGCGGCGCGGGCCCGTTGCTCGCGTCGCCGGCGACGATCTACGGCCGGTTCAGCATCGAGATGCCGTACAGCACGCAGTGCTTCACGACCGAGCAGATGGACTCGATCCACGACCACATCCGCGACTCGCTGCTGGCATGCGCCGACCGGGCGCCGCGTTCGCGGCGGTGAAGCATGCGGGCGGCCGGATGGCGTCCGGCCGCCCGCGAACGGGTCGGGATCAAAAGCGAACCGGCAGGCGCAGTACGCTCAGCACCGGGGTCTTCAGACGCACCGGAACCTGCTCCAGCGGCACGTCCAAGGCGAGTCCGGGCAGGCCGAGCACCAGCGAGGTCAGCGCCTCGGCCAGGACGAGCCGGGCCAGCCGCTGCCCGACGCAGGCGTGTACGCCGTACCCGAAGGCCAGGTGAGCGGACGCGTCCTGGCTCAGGTCGAACCGGTCGGGACAACCGAACTTGGCCGGATCACGGTTGGCCGCCGGCAAGGCGACCGTCACCGTCTCCCCCTCGCGGATCAGCTCCCCGCCGAGCTTCACATCGGACAGCGCGGTCCGGAAGATCTGGAACTGGTTGACCGACGTGTACCGCAGTAGCTCCTCGACCATTCCCTCGATGCCGCTCGCGCCGCCGATCCGGGCGGCCGAACGCAGCGTGTCGAGCTGGTCGCCATGATGCAGCAGCGCCAGCAACGACGACGCGAGCGCGCCCTCGCAGCTGGCGAAGCCCGCCGCGAAGACGATCAGCAGCATGTTGGTGATCTCGCGGTCGGTCAGCCCGGGCTCGGCGGCCAGCCGCCCGATGACGTTCGCGCCCGGCTCGACCCGTGCCTTGCCCACGAGGTCCAGGAGGTAGTGGTACGCCTGTGTCCCGGCCTCCCGCTCCGCCTCGAGGCTGACCTCGTTATCGGTGGCGCTGTCGCTCAGGGCGGACAGGACCGGGCTGCCGGCGAACGGCACCCCCAGCACCTCGCACAACACCCGCAGCGAGAGCGGCCGGACGTAGGTCGGCAGGAGGTCGACCGGCGAGCCGTGCTCCCGCACCTGGGTGAGCTGCGCGGTGGCCAGCTCGGCCACCCGCGGGGCGTACGCCCTCGTGGCGCGGGCACTGAACTCGCTGCTGAGCAGGTTGCGGTAGCGGGTGTGCTCCGGCGGATCCATGTGGATGAACCCGCCCGGCACGATGGGCACGGACGGGAATATCTCGCCCTTCTTCGTCACGGGGGCGTGGGTGGTGTGGAACCGGTGGCTGAACGCCTGGTTGCTGAGCACCTCACGGGCGAGGTCGTGGCTGGTGGCCAGCCAGCCGATGTGACCGTCGGGATACACCATCCGGGTCAGTGGCCGCGTCCGGACCAGCTCACCGAGCACCGCCGGCGGATCGAACGGTTCGGTGCGATCCCAGTGCTGTAGGTACGAGATCGGTTCCGAAATTCCCTCAGTCATGCGGTGACATCCTCTGTTCTGGACCGGGTTTCACCGGGTCGCGTCGGATCCCTGGTCTGCGGCCTGCACCCGAAGCGCCTGCCGGTCCACCTTTCCCGCGGCGCTCAGCGGCAGAGCGGCCAACAGCAACAGACGTTCCGGGAACTTCCGTGGCTCCATCCCGGCCGCGGCGAGGTGGGCGGTGACCTCGGCCAGACTCAGCTCGGCCGAGGTGGCGACGCAGGCGCAGACGCGTTCGCCGTACAGCGGGTCCGGCACCGCTACGCAGGCGACGTCGCGGATCGCGGGATGCGTGATCAGCACCGACTCGACCTCCGCCGGGCTGATGTTGAGGCCGCCGCGGATGACCACGTCCTTGCGGCGTCCGACGATCCGGAGCCGGCCCTGGTCGTCGATCAACCCGAGGTCTCCGGTACGGGTCCACCCGTCCGGGGTGCGCAGCGTGCGGTCCAGCTCGGGGGAATTGATGTAGCTCATCGGCGACATCGGGCCGCGCGCGACGACCTCACCGGTCGCTCCGGCCGGCAGCTCGAGCCCGTCCGGGCCGACGATGCGAATGTCCGCGACGGCGGGGTCGGGACAGCCGACCGTACCGTCGTAACGGCCGAGACCGCTGTTGCACGACACCCCGTCGGCCGAGCCGTACAGCGAGACGACTGTGCAGCCCAGGAGCTCCTCGGCGCGCCGCGCGGTGTCCGGGTCGAGCGCGGACCCACCGAGTACGGCGGCTTGCAGGGCGCTGAGGTCGGCGTCCTGGATCTCCGGGCAGTCCAGCAGCATGCGCAGCATCGTCGGCACGCCCAGCAGGTGGGTGGGCCGGGTGTCGGCGATGGTCCGCAGCGTCGCGGCAGCGTCGAAGGTCGGCCTCAACACGAGGGTCCCGCCCAGGGTCGCGAGGGTGACCGGCGTTCCGCTGGAGCCGAAGGCCGACGCCAGCGGGACGAGGAACAAGTTACGCATCGTGGCCGGAGACCCTCGGTGCAGGCCGGCCATCATGGCACCCCGCCCGCCGGTCAGCGCGTTGTGCGAATACAGGACCATCTTCGGTTCCGCCTCGGACCCGGAGGTAACCAGGATCCGCGCCGGCCCGTCGGGGTCGAATTCCCGCGGCACGAACTCGTCCGCGGTGGCGGCGAACAGGGACTCGAGCGGCACGCAGCCCGGCGTCTCGGCTGCGCCGTCCCCGGCGACGATGACGGCACGCAGCATCGGCAGGGCGTCAGCGTGTTTCCGGATGCGCTCGGCGCAGGGATAGCCGTGATGATCGGCGACGGTAATCACCGCGACCGCCTCGGAGCGGCGCAACAGGCTCGCCGCGTCGCGGTCGCCCCGGCCGAGCGGAAACGGCAGCACGATGGCGCCCACCGCCGCGACGGCGAGGTCGACGGCACACGCGAGACGGGCGTTGGGCAACTGGACCGCCACGACGTCGCCGGGGCCGATGCCAAGCTGTGCCAGCCCCGCGGCCAGGCGCCGGGCTGTCCCGTCCAGTTCGCCGTAGCTGACCGTCCCCTCGGCGTCCAGCACGGCCGGCGCCTGAGGCGCGCGCTGGACGTGGCCCCGGAACAGGGAGTACAAGTCCTGGCCCGGGTAGTGGCCCGCGGCGGCCCAGGCCCGGCGCTGGTCGGCGGAAACGTGGTCGGTGTACCGGGTAGAGGTGCGGTTCACGAGACCCTCCCCTTCTGTGCCTGACGGAGATCCATCCGGTCCCCTAGACCGGGGAGACGAGGCGGGTCAGTGCCGCGCGGGCAGCGGCCTGCAGTTGGACCCGATCGGGTTTGCCCCAGCCGGTCTTCGGTAGTCCCCGGCGAATCTCGATCAAGCTGGGGACGTGGTTGTCGGACAGGGCCTCGGCGACATGACGGCGCAACTCCTGGAGGTCCACGACGACGCCGGGTTCCGGCACGACGGCGGCGTAGATGTGCTCCACCCGATTGGCGTCTTCGACCCCGCACACTGCGGCCTGGGACACGCCCGAGGCCCGGCTGAGCACACTCTCCACCGCCTCGAGGTGGATGCGGATGCCCTTGACCTTCATCATGTCCGCGATCCGGCCGCTCAGGTGCAGGTAACCGTCGGCGTCGAGGTGCCCGAGGTCGCCGGTGCGCACCCAGCCGTCACGGACGAGTTGCTCGGTCAGTTTGGGCTCATGCCAGTAGCCGGCCGACGGCCAGCGTGGCTTCGCACAAACCTCGCCGACCTCGCCGACGGGCAGCGCCGCGCCCGTCTCCGGGTCCCTGATGCTCAGCCCCTCGGGATTCACCGGCCGGCCGACCGGCCCACCGGCGTCCAGGTCGCCGAGATCGTCGGGGGCGAGCATGGTGAGCACCCCGGCCTCGGTCGTGCCGTACACCTGGATCAGCACCGGACCGAGAACCTCCCGGGCCTCACGCAGCCGCTGCGGCGCCGCCGGACTTCCCGCGTGGAACAGCTCGGTCAGGCTGGACAGATCGGTGGCCGCCCGGTCCGGGTGCTCGGCGAGGGCGTACACCTGAGGAGTGCCGACAGCGAGCCGGCTGATCCGGTACTGGGCGACCGCACGCAGCACGGCCCCCGCGTCGAAGCCGTTGTGCAGCACGACCATGCCACCGCTGACGAGCGTGTCGTCCGCGGCGAACACGTCGGAATGAATGAGCGGTGTGGTGATCAGGAGGTTTGTCCGGCCGCTGCGGCCGGTGGCGCTCGCGCCAGCCATGGGTGGCAGGCACGGCGCCGCCGAAACCATGGCGTTCCTGACCCCGAAGGTCCAGCAAACGCCGTTCCGGCCGCTCAACAGCCTGATCTGGGTAATCACCGCGAGGTCACCGTCGACGACGTCCGCACACGGACCCACACCAGCACCGGAACCCACAGTCAGATCCACGGTGTCCGGCTGCCCGGCGCCCAGCACCCCGAGAATCGGCCGACCGGCCACGTTCACCACCAGATCCCGCGCCCGCTCCTCGTTGGCCCGATCGACCGCCAGCATCCGCACACCAACACCCGTGCCGAGAGCGCGCCGCAACTCCAACCGCAACTCGTCGTCGGGCCCGCCCGGATTCACCCAGCGCACATGCGCGGCGGTTGCCCCCACCAGGTTGGCCGCCCACTGCAGAATCAGCGTGGCGGCGGCGTTCGGCTCGGTCAAAATACAGACGACGTCGCCGCGGCTGATGCCGTGGCGGCCCATCACGGCCGCAGCCCGGCGGGTGGCATCGGCCAATTCCCCCGCGGTGAAGAGGACATCCCTGCTGACCAACGCAACGCGACCCGGATCGGCATCGAAACGGGTCAGCAACTGCTGCACATAATGCACGAGCGTCGTACTCATCACCCGGTTTCGCCTTCCTGTCCGGGAAAAATGCGATGGCCATCGGCCGAGCGAGATAAATCGCAGACTAACCGGCGAGTGCCCCGGTAACCATCCCTCACATTGACTGCACGTGGTCACCGCGAATGAGGCGGCCCGACGTTTCCCGGGAAGGCTGAATCGCCCCTAGACCCGGGAGACGGGCGAGGCCAGTGCCGCGCGGGCATCGGCCCGCAGCTGGACCCGATCGGGTTTGCCCGGGCCGGTCACCGGCAGTTCCTGGCGGATTTCGATCAAGCTGGGAACGTGGTTGTCGGACAGTGCCTCGGCGACATGACGGCGCAACTCCTGAGGGTCCAGGTCCGCACCGGGCTTCGGTACGACAGCGGCGTAGATCCGCTCCACGCGGTCGGGGTCCTCCACGCCGCACACCGCGACCTGGGACACGCCGGGCGCCTGGCTCAGCACCCTCTCGACAGCCTCGGGGTGGATGCGGAGACCCTTGACCTTCATCATGTCCGCGATCCGGCCGCTCAGGTGCAGGTAACCGTCGGCGTCGAGGTGCCCGAGGTCGCCGGTGCGCACCCAGCCGTCACGGACGAGCGCCGCGGTCAGCTTCGGCTCGTGCCAATAGCCGGCTATCGGCCAGCGTGGCTTCGCACAGACCTCGCCGACCTCGCCGGCGGGCAGCGCCGCGCCGGTCTCCGGGTCCCGGATGCTCAGCGCTTCGGGGTTCAACGGCCGGCCGACGGTGCCGCACGCGCGCAGGTCGCCGTGATCGTCCGGGATGAGCATGGTGAGCACGCCGGTCTCGGTCGTGCCGTACACCTGGATCAGCACCGGACCGAAGATCTCCCGGGCCTCGCGCAGCCGGAGCGGTGCCCCGGGGCTGCCGGTGTAGATCAGCTCGGTCAAGCTGGACAGGTCGGTGCCCGCCCGGTCCGGATGCTCGGCGAGCGCGTACACCTGCGGAGTGCCGAGAATGAGCCGGCCGATGCGGTACTCGGCGACCGCGCGCAGCACGGCCCCCGCGTCGAAGCCGTTGTGCAGCACGACCATGCCACCGGTGACGAGCGTGTCGTCCGCGCCGAATCCGCTGGAATGGGTGAGCGGTGCGGTGATCAGGAGGTTCGTCCGGACGCTGCGGCCGACGGCCGACGTGGCCATCTCGTTCTTGACCCCGAAGGTCCAGCAGACGCCCTTCGGCAGGCCGCTCGACCCGCTGGTCTGGGTGATCAACGCGAGGTCACCGTCGACGATGTCCGCACACGGACCCACACCAGCACCGGAACCCGCGGTCAGGTCCACAGTGTCCGGCTGCCCGGTGCCCAGCACGGCGAGAATCGGCCGATCGGCCGCGTTCACCACCAGATCCCGCGCCCGCTCCTCGTTGGCCGGATCGACCGCCAGCATCCGTGCGCCGAGATCCGCGACGACCGCGCGCTGCAACTCCACCCGCAACTCGTCATCGGGCACCACCGCGTTCATCCCGCGCACGTGCGCGGCGGTCGCCCCCACCAAGTCCGCCGCCCACCGCAGGATCAGCGTGGCGGCGGTGTTCGGCTCGGTCAGAATGCAGACGACGTCGCCACGGCTGATGCCGTGGTGGCCCATCACGGCCGCGGCCCGGCGGGTGGCATCGGCCAGTTCCCCTGCGGTGAGGAGCACACCCCTGCTGACCAACGCAACGCGATCCGGATCGGCATCGAAACGGGTCAGCAACTGCTGGACATAATGCACATGCGTCGTACTCATCACCCGGTTTCGCCTTCCTGTCCGGGAAAAAGTTGAATCGCGTCAGGCCGCGGGGCGCAGCCAACGGTCGACCCGGGTACGCAGGTCGGCCGGAAAGACGTCTTTGCGCAGCAGGGCGTGCACGCCCTTGGGCGGCAGGGGAACATCGACGTGGTGGATCTCGCTCTGGTCCGCGTACTGGGTGATCCGGAAGCTCGCCGCCATGCTGCACAGTGCGTGGGCCTCGGCGCGGGTGACGCCGGATGCCGCGCTGAACCAGCTGATCATTGCGCGCAGGCAGTCGACCAGCGCGGCCTCCAGGCTGTCGGCCAGTCCGATGCCGACCCAGTGCGTGTCGGTCTCGGCCAGGGGCCGGGTCAAGCCGACGTTCTTGTGGAGGTCGTACCGCATCCGCAGACGCTCGGCCGTCGACTTCAGACCGGTCTGGTCGACCAGCCCGTCGCCCTGCAAGGCGTGCACATCACCGATCCAGATCCGGGCTCCCGGCTTGGCCACGGGAAGAAACAGCGACGAACCCACGGTGAGCTCGGGAAGTGCCAGGTTGCCGCCGTGCACGCCGCCGACCAGCGCGCTCACCTGCTCGTCGCCTGGCGGTTCGACCGCGATGATGCCGGCGAACGGGTCGAGCGGCAGCGAGATCCCGTGGACGTAGTCGGCTCGGGTCCGGGTCTGGTCGAACCGGAAGTCGTGGAAGTACGGCTCGTCGAAGTCGTACGGCAACGCGCCGGCCCGGGTCGGGAAGGCGTTCCCGCCCCAGTCGCTCAGCCGCAACTCCGTCAACCGGCACTCGACGACGTCGCCGGGCTCGGCACCGGTCACCTCGACCGGGCCGATGATCTGGAACGGGCAACCCGGGTACTCCTTGCGCAGCCGCGCACGGTCGGCCGACGACATGCCGTACCGCAGCTGGTTCTGCCAGTTCGTCCAGGTGTCCGGATAGAGAACCTCGTCGCCGGGTTCGATCTTGACGGCCGGCGCAGCGCCGGAATCGAGGATTCCCGGCCGGACCGTGGCCAGTGTGGACTGAACCGTATGCATCGTCACGGCTGCTACGCTAGGCAGCCGAAGATAGGCCAGGCAAGGAAGTCCGGGCGTCGTCGGAAATACTACCAACCTGACTGATGAGGGCGCGCCGCAGACTTCCGGCCAGGTCGCTGGAGTGCGACAACAGAATCATCAAATTGTCACGGACATGAATGCAAAAGCGCAGTCCGACCACGGCGGTAAGGGACTCTGCGAAATTCTCCATGAGTGCGCGGAAACACCCGCCCTCCTCGGAGAAGATCCGCCAGCACTTGAAGTCGGCTACCGCACGTTCGACGGCAGCGCGGATACCGGCGAGCTGCTTGTTGAACTCCGCCTGATGTTCGACCGGGGCTTTGCGCCGGAAATTCGCCTGATAAGTGGGTAGGGGGTGGGATGCCAAGAACCGGGCGTCCCACCGCGCCGCTGACGCTGACCGACGAAGAGCGGGCGACGTTGACGCGGTGGTCACGGCCGGCGAAGTCGTCGCAGGTCCTGGCGATGCGTTCGCGGATCGTCCTGGCCTGCGCCGAGGGCGCGTCGAACACCGACGTCGCGAGGGATCTCGAAGTCCACGTATCCACGGTGGGCAAGTGGCGACGGCGGTTCCTGACGTTGGGGCTCGACGGGCTGATGGACGAGCAGCGCCCGGGCCGCCCGCCGTCGATCAGCCTCGACCGGGTCGAGTACGTGGTGGTGACGACGTTGGAGCAGACCCCGCGTAACGCCACCCACTGGTCGCGCACATCGATGGCCGAGAAGTCGGGATTGTCGAAGTCCACGATCGGACGGATCTGGCGGGATTTCGGCCTCAAGCCCCACCGTGCCGAGACGTTCACACTGTCCACGGACCCGCTGTTCATCGAAAGGGTCGTTGACGTCGTCGGCCTGTACCACAACCCGCCCGAACGGGCCGTCGTGCTCTGTGTCGGCGAGAAGAGCCAGATCCAGGCCCTCGACAGGTCCCAGCCGGTCCTGCCGATGATGCCCGGCATGCCCGAACGGCGTACCCAGGACTACGCCCGCGACGGGATCACCAGCCTGCTCGCGGTGTTCAACATCGCCGACGGCACTGTGATCGGCGAGTTGCATCGCCAGCACCGCGCCGTCGAGTTCAGAGAGTTCCTGACCACGATCGACAAGGCGGTACCGGCCGAGTTGGATGTGCACCTCGTCTGCGACAACTACGGCATTCACAAGACCCGGGCAGTGCGGGCCTGGCTCGCGAAACATCCCCGGTTCCACATGTGCTTCACCCCGACCGGCTCGTCCTGGATCAACCAGGTCGAACGCTGGTTCGGCCACCTCACCGACCGGAGGATCCGCCGTGTCACCCACCAGAGCGCGCAGTCCCTCGAAGCGGACATTCGGGCCTGGATCGCTGACTGGAACAGCAACCCACGCCCGTTCATCTGGACCAAGACAGCCGAAGAGATCTTCGAATCACTCACACGAATTGAACGTCCCGAACGCTCCGCCGACCCTGCTCGGCGGCGGGACCTGCGCGGCGAGTGCCTCACCAAATCAGGGGTCGCAGAAGCTCCCAGCGACGCGACACTGTGAACTGGCTGACCCAGACGCTCCTCGAAGGGTGCGGATCCCCTGGGAGGATCCGCACCGCTCCCGTCTTGGCATGCTCTGCCGGCTGCTACATCCGGTACCGGTAGGTGATCCGGCCGCGGGTCAGGTCATAGGGGCTCAGCTCCACCAGCACCCTGTCCTCCAGCATGATCTTGATGAAGTTCTTGCGGAGCTTCCCGCTGATGTGCACAAGCACCTTGTGCCCGTTGTCGAGCTGCACCCTGAAGCGGGCGTCTTTCAGGCACTCGACGACGATGCCGTTGACTTCGATACCCCGGTTTACTTTTGCCATATCAACTCCAGGCTACTGCTCGCGCGACGGGCGCCGACGCCCTCCAACAGCGAAATCGCTGCGGTGTCGGTTTCGTCGACGTCGACTGTCGCGATATCGAACCCGCCAGCGTGCAGGGCACCCAGCGCGTGCACCAGCAGCGCCCGGCCGATGCCACGGCGCCGCTGGTCGGCACGGACCTCAATGGAAACGAACCGCCCTATCCGCGGCGTCCCGTCCTCCCGCATCAGCGGCAGAAACCGGATGACACCAACCTCGGCGCCCTCGACCTCGGCGTGGAAAACACCCTCGCCGCCGGTGAGAGTCACCCCGGCCGGAGGCCGGGCGGTGGTCTGCGCTTCGGTGGGCACCAACAGGTACTGCCGCTCACGTCGCTGGGCGGCGAAGCCAGCTCGCCGCCAGTTCGAGGTCGTATCCGAGTCGTCGGCGTCGACCATCGTGTGTAGCGGCGCTGGCAGTTCCGCCAGCATGGCGGCGGCCAGCCGGTCGAAGACCGCGTCGTGCCATGCGTCGATGCTGATGAACAGTCGCCCGTCGGGCCTGCGCATGGTGTCGCCGCGGCCGACCACCAAGTCGTCTTCAACGGCATGCCACTGATCTGCCGCGACCCTCGTGATCACGGGCCTCACGGGGTCTGGGATGGGATGCGTAGTGACGTAAATAACTGTCGCCTTTCAGGAGTGCCTTTGGGGCGCTCCTGCGACGTCTCCGTCAATCGCCTGCCGTGACCGGTAGGGGGAGCACCCACATCATCGAACCAGCATTCACGGGTCTCACCTCCTCAAGGGTCTGTCACGGCCGAGGCTGAACGTTACCAGACCGGGCGTCGTCGCGCGCAATCGCCTGGGTATAGAACCCCTCAGGGAAGCCACACCCTTTCACAAAGGCTTTGAACGGAGCTCCGGGTCCCTTCGTAAGGAGTCGTTCAACAGCCGACTTCTCGCGGCCCTGAGGCCGTTGGCCCCGGCGGGACGGGGATTGAGGCAAGAGCGTGATGACCACGGTGGCCACTCCCGGACGTGGCCTGGGACGCAACGCGCTGAGCGACCTCAGCCGGGTGCCGCACGACTGCCACGCACACGTGATCAGCAGGCCGCGGGGGTTCTCACCGAGGCGGACGTCGAGGACGAGGACGGGGAGCAGTGCCGGCTCGTCCCCACCATCGCCGACCCGCTCGCCCTGCACCTCGCCACAGTCCAGCTGAAGGCGCTGCCCGCCGCGGTGCAAACCGGCGCCGGCGAGCATGCCACGGCTCCGCTGCAGGCCCTTTTTCACCTGCGGACGGCCGCAGAGCTGACAGGACGTGGGCGGTGAGGTGATAGCCGGAACTGTCGCCTCACCGCCCACGGCTTTTCCGGTGGAGGCGTTTACCAGGCTGAGGGATGCCCGGTCAGCACGGCCGCTTCTAGCCTCCGAATGCGGGCCGACGGGTGTCGCCCATCCGGTGCCCGACCGGGTCCGCTCTACGAGAGGACGTGTGATCCGTGCGCGCCGAACTGATCAGAGCCCTCCCCCTGGTGTTGCGGGAGCACGCGGACAGCTTCGGCGAGAAGGTCGCCTTCCAGGACGACAAGCGGGCGGTCACGTACGGCGATCTGGAGGCGCGGACCCGGCGGCTGGCCGGACATCTGATGGGTCTCGGTGTGCGGCGTGGCGACCGGGTGATGATCTGCCTACGCAACAGCGTGGAGACGATCGAGAGCTACCTCGCCATCCTTCGCGCGGGCGCGGTCGGGGTACCGGTCAACCCCGCGTCCACCGACTCCGAACTGGACTATTTTCTGGCCGACAGCGCGGCGGCCGTCGTCATCACCGACCCCGTGCACGTGGCGGGTTTCCTGCGCTCGCCGTCCCTGGCCCCCGACGCGCGCCTCTTGGTGACCGGCGACGCACCCGCGCACACGTCGGTCCACGCCTACCAGAAGCTCGCCGCGAGCGAACCGGCGGTAGCCGCCCCAGACGACCTGGGTCTGGGGGAAACGGCGTGGATCTTTTACACCTCCGGGACCACCGAAGAACCCAAGGGAGTGCTCTCCAGCCAGCGCAACTGCTTGTACTCGGTCGCGGCGAGCTACGTTCCGATCCCGGGGTTGTCGGCGGACGATCGCGTGCTGTGGCCGCTGCCCTTGTTCCACAGCCTTTCCCATATCGCGTGCGTGCTGGCGGTGACCGTGGTCGGCGCGACCGCCCGGATCATGGACAGCCCTTCCGGGGACGAGTTCCTGGAGGCCGCCCGGGAAACCCGGGCCACCTTTGTGGCGGGTGTGCCGGCCACCTATCACTACCTTCTGCAGGCGCGGCGGCAGCGCCGGCTCGCCCTGCCGGATCTACGGATCGGGCTGGTCGGGGGCGCGGTCGCCGGTCCCGAGCTGTGCCGGTCGTTCCGTGAGGATTTCGGGGTGCCGCTGGTCGACGCGTACGGCAGCACCGAGACGTGCGGCGCGATCACCATGAACCCGCCGGGAGGCGTCCGCGTCGACGGGTCGTGCGGGCTTCCGGTGCCCGGTGTGGATGTCCGGATCGTCGACCCGGAGACCTGCCGCGACGTGCCGGTCGGCGTCGAGGGCGAGGTTTGGGTGCGCGGACCGAACGTGACGTCCGGCTACCACAACAAACCGGAGACGACCGCAGCGGCGTTCCGGGACGGCTGGTATCGCACGGGTGACCTCGCCCGCCGGGACACCGCCGGCTATTTCACCATCTGTGGCCGGATCAGCGATCTGATCATCAGGGGCGGCGAGAACGTCCATCCGGAGGAGATCGAGGCGGTCCTTCGCGTCGCTCCGGGGATTGCCGACGTCGGCGTGGCCGGCCGGCCGCACGAGGTGCTGGGCGAGGTGCCCGTCGCCTATGTGGTCGCGGATCCGTCGGGCGTCGAGGTGGGGGCCGTGATCGAACGGTGCCGCCGGGAGCTGTCCACGTTCAAGATTCCCGAAGAGGTCTACGAGGTGGTCAGCGTTCCGCGGACCGCGTCGGGCAAGATCCAGCGCCGCCGGCTGGCCGATCAGCCCGCCGTGCTGCGGTACACGGCAAGCGGGTTGCACGACGGAGTCCTGCGCCTGCAATGGGTGCCCGCGCCGTCTCACGGCACCGCCAGCCCTGCGCCGACGACCTGGGCGTTCGTGGGCTCGGGCGCGGCCGACCTCGCCGCGGTTGTGGGTCCGTCCTCCTGTTACGCCGACCTGGCCACGGCCGACGCCGCCGAGATGACGGTGCTGCTCGCGCCCGAAACGCCGGGCACCTGGGCGGAGCGATGCGCCGAGACCCGGCAGCTGGTCGAAGAGGTGACGGCGTGGGCCGCTCGGGTCGGATCGGGGCAGCTGGTCCTCCTGACCCGGCAGGCGGTGACGGTGTCGGCCGAGGATGAGCCGGCCGATCCGGCTCAGGCCATGTTCGCGGCCGCGACGGGCCGGGTTCTGGGGAGCCGAGCAATCCTGGTCGACCTGGACGACGAATCGCCGATCGACGCCGTGCCGTACGCGCTCCTGCGCGACGAACCGCGCTGGGCGCTGCGGTCCGGCGCGCTCCTGGTGGCCCGGCTGACCCGCCAGGCGGTCCCGGATCGTTCGATGCGAGATTCGTGGTCAGGCGCCGACGGTGTCGTAGTGCTGACGGGCGCGGACACCGTACGCGGCGCCGCGGTGGCACGCCACCTGGCCTCCGTCCACCCGAACGGGCGACTGCTGCTGATCCCCAGCGGGGACGCCGCCGCTGCTGAGTGGGAGTCCACGATCTCACCGGGCCCCGCCGCCGCGGTGATCCTCGCCGACGGCGACTCGGAGCTGGCCAGGAAGCTGAGCACCGCCGCGGACTCCGATCGGACCTCGTTCATCGCGATCGCCGACCCGTACGAGGTCACCAAGACGGCGGACCCCGGCCGGGCGGTCTCGGCGGCCATGGTGGACGCCGTGGTTTACGATCGCCGTCGGCGTGGGCTGGCCGGAGCGGTGCTGACCTGGTGCGAACCGGCCGGGGACACTCCGGGTTCGCCTTGGGCGCGTGACGGGCTGTTCGCGGTCGACACGCTCCTAACCACCTCGGACCCGGCACCGCTGTTCGCCCTGCGTCCGCGCCGGCCGGAGCCGGGGGCGGGCGTGCCCGCTCTGCTGCGTGACATCTTCCCGGAGCCGCTCGTCCTCGACGGACTCGACGACACGACGTCCGCCCTCCGGGCAGAACTGGGCCGCCTGGACCGGCACGCGCAACATGCGCTGCTTCAGGCCCTGGTCCGCGACGAGACCGCGGCGACGCTCAACCGGCTCGGCACCGCCGGCGTCCCGGCCGACCGGACCTTCCGGGATCTCGGATGCGCCTCGGCCGCGATCGTCGAGCTGCGTACGCGGCTGATGGCCAGGACCGGTCTGAAGCTGCCGACCGGAGCGGCGTTCGACCATCCGACGCCGCGCGCGCTGGCCGCGTTCCTGCACACCGAACTGGTCGGCGACACGGCCACCGACGGGGCCACCGACACCGCCGTCGGCACGCCGTCCGGGACCGACGAGCCGATCGCGATCATCGGGATGGCCTGCCGGCTGCCGGGTGGAATCACCGGACCGGACGACGTGTGGAATCTGGTCAGCGAGGGTCGGGAGGCGTCCGGGCCCTTCCCGGCCGACCGTGGCTGGGACCTGGAGCGCCTGTTCGACGCCGACCCGGGCCGCGCCCGGACCTCGTATGTCGACCGCGGCGGGTTCCTCGACGGCGCGGCGGAGTTCGACGCCGACTTCTTCGGGATCTCCCCGCGCGAAGCGCTCGCCATGGACCCGCAGCAGCGGGTGCTGCTGGAGATTTCGTGGGAGGCGCTGGAGCACGCGGGCATCGACGCCTCGTCGTTGCGGGGCGCCGATGCCGGGGTCTTCGTCGGCCTGATGGAACAGGGCTACGGCACCAGCGGTCCCGTGCCCGAGGAGCTCGAAGCCTTCCAGACGACCGGAACCGCGGGCAGCGTCGCGTCGGGCCGGATCTCCTACCTGCTCGGCTTGCGGGGACCGGCGATCACCGTGGACACGGCGTGCTCGTCGTCGCTGGTCACGCTACATCTGGCTGCCCACGCGCTGCGCCGCGGCGAATGCTCGCTGGCCTTGGCCGGCGGGGCCACGGTGATGGCCACCCCTCAGTCGTTCGTTGAGTTCTCGCGGCAGCGGGCACTGGCCGCCGACGGCCGGTGCAAGTCCTACGCCTCGGCCGCCGACGGCACCGCGTGGGCGGAGGGCGCCGGGGTGCTGGTCCTGGAACGCCTCGGCGATGCCCGCCGCAACGGGCACCGGATCCTGGCCGTGCTGCGCGGCTCCTCGGTGAACTCCGACGGCGCGTCGAACGGTCTCACCGCACCGAGTGGTGAGGCGCAACAACGGGTCATCCGGCAGGCACTGACATCGGCCGATCTGGGTCCTGCGGACGTCGACGCGGTGGAGGGACACGGGACCGGGACCGTTCTGGGCGACCCGATCGAGGCCGAGGCGTTGCTGGCCACCTACGGCCGGGACCGGGACGCCGACCAGCCCCTGTGGCTCGGCTCACTCAAATCGAACATCGGCCACACCCAGGCCGCAGCCGGCGTCGCCGGCGTGATCAAGATGGTCCAGGCGCTTCGGTACGGCGTGCTGCCGGCGACGCTCAACGTGGACGAGCCGACATCGCGCGTCGACTGGTCGTCCGGCGCGGTCGCGCTGCTGACGGAAAGCCGGCCCTGGCCGCACCGTGGGCGTCCTCGTCGCGCGGGAATCTCCAGCTTCGGCCTGAGCGGAACGAACGCCCACGTCATTCTGGAGGAAGCACCCCGGCAGCCGGCCGTCCGGCAGCCGGCGCCACCGGCGCCCCGGATCGTGCCCCTGATCCTGTCCGCCCGCGGAGCGCGGGCGCTCAACCGGCTGGCGGACCGGCTGGTCTCGCTGGTCCAGACCGCCGACGAGTCGTCGTGGGTCGACGTCGCCGTGGCGCTGGCCTCCCGGCGGACGACCATGGACGAGCGCGCGGTCGTGCTGGCCGGCTCCCGGGACGAGGCGCTGGCGGGTCTGCGCGCACTGGCCCGTGACGAGGCCAGTCCCCTCGTCGTACGCGACAGCGCCACCTCCGACGCGTCGTCCGGCGTCGTGCTGATCTTCCCGGGGCAGGGCGCGCAGTGGGCCGGGATGGGCCGTGAACTGCTCGACACCTCCCCCGCGTTCGCCGAGGTCGTCCAGGAGTGCGCTCGGCTGCTGACCGAGTGGGCAGACTGGTCGCTGATCGACGTGCTGCGCGGCGAGGCCGACCAGGAACTGCTGGAACGCGTCGACGTCATCCAGGTGGCGAGTTTCGCGATGATGGCCGGACTGGCCGCGCTGTGGGCGTCGGCCGGGGTGCGGCCCGACGCGGTGGTGGGCCACTCGCAAGGCGAGATCGCCGCGGCCTACGTCGCCGGAGCGCTGTCGCTACATGACGCCATGCGGGTCGTCGTGGTCCGGAGCCAGATGATCGCCGAGACCCTGTCCGGCCGGGGCGGCATGGCCTCGGTACGCCTCGACGCCTCCGACGCGACAGCGCGGCTGGCGAAGTGGGACGGCCGGGTGCAGGTCGCCGCGGTCAACGGCCCGTCCTCGGTGGTGCTCTCCGGTGACCCGCAGGCCCTGACCGAGGCATTGCGCGAACTGGCCGAGTCCGGTGTCGACGTACGGCGGGTGGCAGTCGACTACGCATCGCACAGCGACCAGGTCGAGGCCGTCCGGGAGCGTCTGGCGGTGGCGCTGGCAGGGCTGTCGCCCGCCGAGCCCGCGGTGCCCTTCCACTCGACCGTGACCGCGGGCCGGGCCGACGGTGCGCTGGACGGCGACTACTGGTACCGCAACCTGCGGCACCAGGTCCGGTTCGGTCCGACGATCGACCGCCTTCTGGAGCAGGGCTTCGGCGCGTTCGTCGAGGTCAGCCCCCACCCGGTGCTCGTCCAGCCGGTCGCCGAGGCCGTCCACGAGGCGGGCTCGGAAGCGGTCGTCGCCGGTTCGCTGCGCCGGGACGACGGCGGAATCGGCCGCCTGGTGCGCTCGATGGCCGAACTGTTCGTCCGCGGCGTCCCGGTGGACTGGTGCGGCCTGCTCCCGGCGGCCGGCGAGGCCGCGTGGATCGACCTGCCGACCTACCCGTTCGAGCGGCGGCGGTTCTGGCGACGTCCGGTGGCGGCCGCCGACGCGTCCGGCCTGGGCCTGGACGACGCCGGGCACCCGCTGCTCGGCGCGCTCGTCCGGCTGCCCGATTCCGGTGGCCTGGTCGCGACCGGGCGGTGGTCCGCGTCGCTCCTGCCCTGGTCGAACGGCGACGAGAACGCGGTCGAGGTACCGGAGGCGGCCCTCGTCGAGCTGGCGCTGTGGGCGGGTGACCTGGCCGGCGCCCCGGTCGTCGAGGAGCTGACCATCGACCGGTCCGTCGTGCTGCCCCGCCACGGCAGCCTCGACGTACGGATCCTCGTGGGGCAGCCGGACGCTGCCCACCGGCGGTCGCTGACGGTCTACTCGGGTCCGTCCGGCGCGGGCGCCGCCGAGGAGTGGACGCCGCACGCCACCGGCACCGTGGCACCGGCGGCTCGACCCGCCGCCGAGGTCGCCGGTGTACCCGCCGCCGAGGTCGCCCTCGACGACGCCGAGCGGCCGGACGCGCAGCGCTACGGCATCCACCCGGCACTGCTCGACGCGGCGGTCCGGACCGTCCTCTCCCCCGATCAGCGGCCGAAGACCTGGCGAGGCGTCCGGCTCCTGGCGTCCGGGGCCGACACTGTCGGCGTCCGGTCCACGTCCGCCGGGGACGGACTGGCCTTCCGCGTCGAGCTGGCCGATCCGGCCGGGCAGCCGGTGCTGGCGGTGGCCGAGCTGGTCGCCGGGCAGCGCGCGTCCACCGCAAACCTCTTCCGCCTGGACTGGGTCGACCGTCCGATGCCCCGGGACACCTCGACGCCCGGCCTCGCCGCCCATTACGTGACCGGTGCCGCCGGGATCGCCGACGCGCCGGCGACCCTGCTGATCCACGAGGCCGACGTCTCGGACGGCGACCCGCGCGCGGCGGTCGTCGAGGTGCTCGAGCTGATCCAGGCGTTCCTCGCCCGGCCCGGCGAGGACGACGCCCGGCTCGTGATCGTCACGCAGGACGACGACGGGATCGCCACCAGCGCCGTCTGGGGGCTGGTCCGGTCCGCCCAGTCGGAGCACCCGGGCCGGCTCGTGCTGGTGGCCGCCGACCAGGCGGCCCGGGCGACCGCCTCCGTCATCGCGGCCGTGCGGAGCGGTGAACCACAGCTGAGGCTCCGGGACAGCCGGGTGCTCGTGCCCCGGTTGGCGCGGCTGCGGCCGGTCGCGCCTGCACCCGCGTCCCGGCCGCTCGACCCCGGCGGCACTGTGTTGATCACCGGTGGTACCGGAACGCTCGCGGCGGTGACCGCGCGGCACCTCGTCGCCGAGCACGGTGTCCGCCGGCTGATCCTGGCCAGCCGTCGCGGCCCCGAGGCCGGCGGCGCCGCGGCGCTGCACGACGAACTGGCCGGGCTCGGCGCGACCGTCCGGCTCGTGGCCGCCGATGTGGCGGACCGCGAGCAGGTGGCGGCGTTGCTGGCCACGGTCGGAGCGGAACACCCGCTGACCGCGGTCGTGCACACCGCCGGGGTACTGGACGACGCGGTGATCACCGAGCTCGACCCGCACCGCGTCGACGCCGTGTTCGGGGCGAAGGTCGACGCGGCCCGACACCTGGACGACCTCACCCGCGACCTCGATCTCGCCGCCTTCGTCCTCTACTCCTCGGCCGCGGGCGTGCTCGGCAACCCGGGGCAGGGCAACTACGCCGCAGCCAACGCGGCACTGGACGCCGTGGCGCGGGAACGGCGGCACGCCGGCCTGGCGGCGGTCTCGATCGCCTGGGGCTACTGGGATCGGGCCAGCGGCCTGACCCGCCACCTCAGCCACGCCGACCACCGGCGGAACCGGGACGTCGGCATGATCGGCCTGTCCGACGGCGACGGGATGGCGTTGTTCGACCAGGCCCTGCGGGCCGGTGACGACGCCGGCGCGGCCGTGGTCGCGGCCGGGTTCGACCCGGCCGCGCTGCAAGCGGCCAATGGCTCGCGGGTGCCGTCCGTGCTGCGCGGTCTGGTACCGGCTGGGCAGCCGGTCACCCCGGCCGGTGCGACCGTGCGGCCGGCTCCGGCGGCGCCGGCCTCCTCGTCCGGCCGGATCAGCGCGCTGCCCCCGGCGGAGCAGCTCGACGCACTGGTCGACCTGATCCGCCGGCAGTGCTCCCTCGTCCTCGGCCATGCGGGCACCGACGCGATCCGGCTCGACCGGACGTTCAAGGACTCGGGTTTCGACTCGCTCACCGCGCTCGAACTGCGCAACCGGCTCGCTGCCGAGACCGGGCTGACCCTGTCCCCCGCGATGATCTTCGACTACCCGCGGCCTCGGTCGCTGGCGGCCCACCTGCAGGCCAAGCTCCTCGACGACGCGCAGGCCCAGACCCAGCCGGCCACCGCGGAGCCGAGGGCGACGGCCGAGGAGCCGATCGCCATCGTCGCGATGGCCTGCCGGTTCCCCGGCGGCGTACGCAGCCCCGAGGACCTGTGGCGGATTCTCGCTGCGGAGACCGACGCGGTCACCAAGTTCCCCACCGACCGCGGCTGGGACACCGACCGGCTGTTCGATCCCGACCCCGACCACCCCGGCACCACCTACGTCCGCCACGGCGCCTTCCTCGACGACCCCGGCGCGTTCGACGCCGCCTTCTTCGGCATCTCGCCGCAGGAGGCACTGGCGATGGACCCGCAGCAGAGGCTGGTCATGGAGGCCTCGTGGGAGCTGCTCGAACGGGCCGGCATCGACCCGCACGGCCTGGCCGCCCAGGACGTCGGCGTGTTCGTCGGGGTCAACAGCCACGACTGGACCGTGCTCACGCACCACGCGTCCGGCGTGGAGGGCTTCCGCCTGACCGGCGGCTCGGGCAGCGTCGTCTCCGGACGGGTGGCCTACCACCTGGGCCTGGAGGGCCCGGCGATCACCGTGGACACCGCCTGCTCGTCCTCGCTGGTGACTCTGCACCTGGCCGTGCAGGCCATCCGGAACGGCGAGTGCTCGATGGCGCTGGCGGGCGGCGTGATGGTGATGGGCACGGTGGAGACCTTCGTCGAGTTCTCGCGGCAGCGGGGGCTGGCCCCCGACGGCCGCTGCAAGGCGTTCGCCGACGCGGCCGACGGTACCGGCTGGTCGGAGGGGGTGGGGCTGCTTCTGGTCGAGCCGCTGTCCCAGGCCCGTGCGCGGGGCCACCGGGTGCTGGCGCTGGTCCGCGGGACGGCGGTGAACTCCGACGGCGCCTCCAACGGCCTCACCGCGCCGAACGGCCCGTCGCAGCAGCGCGTGATCCGCAAGGCGCTCGCTGCGGCCGGACTGCGGGGCGACGAGGTCGACGTCGTCGAGGGGCACGGCACCGGGACCACGCTCGGCGACCCGATCGAGGCGCAGGCGCTGCTGGAGACCTACGGCCGGGACCGGCCGGCCGACCGCCCGCTCTGGCTCGGGTCGGTGAAGTCGAACATCGGCCACACCCAGGCCGCGGCCGGCGTCGCGGGCGTGATCAAGATGGTGCTGGCCATGCGGCACGGCGTCCTGCCGAGGACGCTGCACGTCGACCGGCCGTCGACGCACGTGGACTGGTCGGCGGGCGCGGTCCGACTGCTCACCGAACGCCGCGACTGGCCCCTTGCCGGACGGCCGCGCCGGGCCGGTGTGTCGTCGTTCGGCATCGGCGGGACCAACGCTCACGTCATCCTGGAGGAGGCCGGCGAGGAGACCGCCGGGCCCGACGCCGGCGAGATGACCGAGGACCCCGCCCTGGATCGGCCCTCGGACGGCCTCTGCGTGCCGGTTCCGGTCTCCGGTCGCACCCCCGCCGCGCTGCGGGCCCAGGCCGACCGGCTGGCGGACTTCGTGGCATCGCGGCCGGAGCTGGAGCCCGCCGACATCGCCCTCGCGCTGGCCACCGGCCGGGCGCAGCTCGACCGGCGGGCGGTCCTGGTGGTCCGGCACCGCGACGAGCTGGTCGGCGATCTGCGCAGCCTGGCCGAGGGTTCCGCGCCGGCCATCGGTGGCGCCCCGGTCGACGGCAAGCTGGCCGTGCTGTTCACCGGGCAGGGCAGTCAGTGGCCCGGCATGGGCCGGGACCTCGCGGCCGCCTTCCCGGTCTTCGCCGAGGCGTTCACCGCCGCCTGCCGGGCTGTCGAGAAGCACTGGGCCGGTCATGCCACGGCGCCGCTGTCCGACGTCGTCTTCGCCGCCCCGGGCGCGGAGGACGGCCGGCTGATCGATCAGACGATCTACACCCAGGCCGGCCTGTTCGCCCTGGAAACCGCCCTGTACCGGCTCTACGAGTCGTGGGGGCTGCGCCCGGACCTGGTCGCCGGCCACTCCATCGGGGAGATCACCGCCGCGCACGTCAGCGGGGTGCTCGACCTGGCCGACGCGGGGAAGCTGGTCGCCGCGCGGGCCCGGCTGATGCAGGCGCTGCCTACCGGCGGAGCCATGGTCGCCGTCCAGGCGAGCGAGGCCGAGGTGACACCGTCGCTCGTGGAGGCACCCGGCGTCGTCGGCGTCGCGGCGGTCAACAGCGCCCGGTCGCTGGTGCTGTCCGGTGACGAGGTGGCCGTGCTGTGGGTGGCGAGCGATCTCGCCCAGCTCGGCCACAAGACCCGCCGGCTGCCGGTGAGCCACGCCTTCCACTCGCCGCTGATGCGGCCGATGCTCGCCGGGTTCCGGGAGGTCGCCGAGTCACTGACCTACCGGCCGGGCCGGGTGCCCGTCGTGTCCACGGTCACCGGCCGGCCGGACGCCGGACAGCGGTTCGCCACCGCCGACTACTGGGTCGAGCAGGTGCGGGCCACGGTCCGTTTCGGGGACGCCGTCACCTCGCTGCGCGATCAGGGCGTGACGACCTTCCTGGAGCTCGGGCCGGGGGGCGTGCTCACCACGATGGCGTCGGAGAGCCTGGAATCGTCGACGGTGTCCTGCGTCGCGACGCTGCGCTCGGACGGCGCGGAAGTCGCCGACACGGTGGCGGCCCTGGGCGAACTGCACGTCCGCGGCGTGGCCCTGGACTGGCCCGCGGTCGTCGGCCGGCCGGCCGGATCCGCCTCGGCCCTGGCCACCGAGCTGCCGACCTACGCGTTCCAGAGCCGGCGGTACTGGCTCGACCAGGCACCGCTCGGCGATGCGGTCCCCGCGGTCACGGCCGGGCCGGCCGGCGGCCAGGAGGACGCTCAGAAGAGCGTCGCCGCCCGGTTGGCGGACCGGTCCCGGGACGAACGCGAACGGGTCGCGCTCGAGGTGATCCGGGAGTCGGTGGCGGTCGTGGTGGGCTACCAGCGGGCCGATCTCGACGCGATGGACGACGACCAGTCGTTCAAGAGCCTGGGCTTCGATTCGCTGGGCGGCGTCCGGCTGCGCAACCGGCTACGTGACCTCACGGGCGTCGATCTGCCGGTGACGGCCGTCTTCGACTATCCGACGCCGCGGGTCCTGGCGGCGCACCTGGCGAGCGAGATGTCCGGCGAGGTCGCCGAGGTGACCGATCGGGCTCCGGCGCCCGTGGCCGACCCCGACGAGCCCATCGCGATCATCGGCATGGGCGTACGGCTGCCCGGCGGCGTGGAGAGCCCGGACGACCTGTGGCGGCTGGTCATCGAGCGACGCGACGCGGTCTCCGGCTTCCCCGCCGACCGGGGTTGGGACACCGACGGGCTCTACCATCCGGATCCCGCGCACCCCGGGACCACCTACACCCGGTCGGGTGGCTTCCTCTACGACGCCGCCCAGTTCGACCCCGGGCTGTTCGGGATCTCCCCGCGCGAGGCGCTGGCCATGGACCCGCAGCAACGGCTGCTCCTGGAGGCGTCCTGGGAGGCCATGGAGCGGGCCGGCATCGACCCGCTGTCCGCCCGGGGCGAAGAGGTCGGCGTGTTCACCGGGATCGTGCACCACGACTACGCGACCCGGCTGAGCCGGATTCCCGAGGAGGTCCGGGGATACGTCATGACCGGCACGTCGCCGAGCGTCGCCTCGGGACGGATCGCGTACGTCTTCGGCTTCGAGGGGCCTGCGGTGACCCTGGACACCGCGTGCTCGTCCTCGCTGGTCGCGATCCACCAGGCCGCGCAGGCGCTCCGGCTGGGCGAATGCACGATGGCGCTGGCCGGCGGGGCCACAGTGATGGCCAGCCCAGAGGCGTTCGTCGAGTTCTCCAGCCAGCGCGGGCTCTCCGCCGACGGCCGGTGCAAGGCGTTCTCGTCCGCCGCGGACGGCACCGGCTGGTCGGAGGGTGTCGGCGTCGTGCTCCTGGAGCGGCTCTCGGTGGCCCGGCAGCGTGGCCATCGTGTGCTGGCCACGGTTCGCGGGTCGGCGGTCAACTCCGACGGTGTGTCGAACGGGCTGACCGCACCGAACGGGGTGGCGCAGCAACGGGTGATCCGGCGGGCACTCGCCTCGGCCGGGCTGGGTCCGGCCGACGTCGACGCGGTGGAAGCCCACGGAACCGGCACGGTACTCGGCGACCCGATCGAGGCGGGGGCGTTGCTCGCCACGTACGGGAAGGCCCGGGATGCGCAGCAGCCGCTGTGGCTCGGGTCCTTGAAGTCCAACATCGGGCACACCCAGGCGGCCGCCGGCGTGGCCGGTGTGATCAAAATGGTCGAGGCGCTGCGGCACGGAGTGCTGCCGCCGACCATCAACGTCGAGGAACCGACCGGACAGGTGGACTGGTCGGCTGGCACCCTTGCCCTGCTGACCGAGCCGCGGGAGTGGCCGGAGACCGGTCGGCCCCGACGGGTCGGCGTCTCCGCGTTCGGCGCCAGCGGAACCAACGCGCACCTGATCCTCGAGCAGGCCCCGTCCGAGGAGGCCACGACCGCCCCGTCCGAGGATTCGGACCCGGTGAAGGGGCTCGCGACGAACGTCGTGCCGCTGGTGGTGTCCGCCAAGAGCGTCCGGTCACTCGCCGCGCAGGCCACCCGGCTGCGGACGTCTTTGGACACCCCCGCTCAGACCGGCGAACCGGCGCTGCCGGCGATGGCCGACGCCCTGGTGCACGGCCGGGCGACGTTGCCGGAGCGAGCGGTCGTGCTGGCCGGCTCGCGAGACGAGGCGCTGACCGGCCTCGCCGCGCTCGCCCGCGGCGAGGTGGCACCCAACCTGACCACGGGCAGCGTGGTCGGCTCCGGAGCACCCGGCCGGCTGGTTCTCGTCTTCCCTGGCCAGGGATCGCAATGGACCGGCATGGGGCGCGCGCTGCTGGACAGTTCCGCGGTCTTCCGGGCGCGGATCGACGAGTGCGCGCGGGCGCTCGAACCCTGGGTGGACTGGTCGCTGACCGATGTCCTGCGCGGCGAGGTGGACGAACAGACCCTCGATCGGGTGGACGTCGTCCAGCCGGCGAGCTTCGCGATGATGGTCGGCCTGGCCGCGCTCTGGGAGTCGGTGGGCGTGCGGCCCGACGCGGTGGTGGGCCACTCCCAGGGGGAGATCGCGGCGGCGTGCGTCGCCGGTGCGCTGTCGCTGGCCGATGCGGCCCGCGTCGTCGCGGTGCGCAGCCAGGCGATCGCGACCACACTGTCGGGCCGTGGCGGCATGGCGTCGGTGATGCTCGGCGCGGGCGAGGCGAACGACCGGCTGGCCGCCTGGCCCGGCCGGCTCGAGGTGGCCGTGGTGAACGGCCCGTCCTCGGTGGTCATCGCCGGCGACGAGGAGTCGCTGGCCGAGGCTCTGGAGTCCTTGACGCGGGAGGGCGTACGGACCCGCAAGGTGCCGGTGGACTACGCCTCGCACACCCGCCACGTCGAGCGCATCGAGGACGTCCTGGCGACGGCGTTGAGCGGGATCGACACCCGGCCTCCGCGCATTCCGTTCTACTCCACGGTGACCGGTGGCTGGATCGACGGTGGCGACCTGCTCGGCGCGGACTACTGGTATCAGAACCTGCGGCAGCCGGTCGGCTTCGGCCCGGCCGTGGCGAGCCTGCTGACCCAGAGTTTCGGAGTTTTCCTGGAGGTCAGCGCGCATCCGGTCCTGGTGCAGCCGATGACCGACGTCATCGACGACGCGGACTCGGGCGCCCGGCCCCGCGGCGGCGGGCGCCCGATCGTCTCCGGCACGCTGCGCCGGGACGCCGATGGTCCGGCATCCTTCCTCGCCGCGGCCGCGCGGCTCTTCGTCGGCGGTGTGCCGGTCGACTGGAGCTCGGCACTGCCGGCGCACCGGCCCCGGCACCCGGCCGAGTTGCCCACCTATGCCTTCGACCGCCAGCACTTCTGGCTGACCGAAGCCGCTCCGGACGATGACGGACCGGGCGGCCAGGCGACGGATGCCGGCTTCTGGAACGCGATCGAGGACGCCGATCCGGCGGCTCTGGCCACCATGCTCGAACTGTCCGCCGACCAGAGCGATGCCCTGGACGCGGTGCTGCCGGCCATCGCCGGCTGGCGGAGGGCACGCGAGACCTGGTCGGTCTCGGCGAAACTCCGGTACGCGATCGGCTGGGTCCCGCCCCAGCGCGAGGCCCTGGGTGTGCCCGCCGGTCGCTGGCTCGTCATCACGCCGGAGTCCGCGGACGTCTCCCGCGAGGGTCTGCTCGACCAGTTGCGGGCCAACGGCCTCGACGTGGTGCCCTGCGCGGTGGAACCCGGCCTGTCCACCGACGAGCTCACCCGCCGGCTCGGCGGAGTCCTGGCCGACGACGGGGTGATCGGAATCCTGTCCCTGCTGGCACTCCCTGACCGGACCGAGCGCGACCGGCCGGACCCGGTCGCGCTCACCACCGCCACCCTGACCCTGATCCAGGCGCTCGCCGCAGCCGGCACCACCGCGCCCCTGTGGTGCCTGACCCAGGGCGCGGTCAGCGTCGATGCCCGCGACGCCGTCGCCGGGGCGTCCCACGTGGCCCAGGCGGCGGTGTGGGGCCTGGGCCGGGCGGCCGCACTCGAGCGCCTGGACCGCTGGGGCGGCTTGATCGACCTGCCCGCCGAACCGGACGGCCGGGCCGTCCGGCACCTGCTCGGCGTGCTGAGCGGGGCGTCCGGTGAGGACCAGGTCGCGATCCGGCGGTCCGGCGTCCACGTCCGGCGCCTGCGGCGGGCCACCGGTCCGGCCGGGACCGGGAGCGAACGGCGTTGGCGGCCGCGGGGGACGGTCCTGGTCACCGGCGGCGCGGAGGGCCTCGGCCGGTACGTCTCGTTGTGGCTGGCGCAGGCAGGCGCGGAGCGATTGGTGGTCACGACCGGCGAGGGCGAGCCCGGCGAGAGCGTCGAGTCACTGCGCGACGAGCTGGCGAAGCTGGCCAGCGGCACCGTCGTCGAGTCGTGCGCGGACGCCGACCGGGACGCGCTCGCCGGCCTCGTGCACGCTCCGGGCCACCCGGTGACCGCGGTCATCCACGCTGCCGACCTGTCCCTGACCAAACCGATCGACGAGACCGGTGACGTGGAGGTCAGCGAGGTCTTCCGGGCCAAGGTGGACACTGCGGTCCGGCTGAGCGAGCTGACGGCGGAACTTCCACTCGACGCGTTCGTCGTCTTCTCCTCGATCGCCGGCATCTGGGGCGGCGGCGGTCAAGCAGCCGCCGGCGCGGCGAACGCGGTCCTCGACGCGCTGGTGCGGCGCCTTCGAGCAGACGGCGTCCCGGCGCAGGCGATCGCCTGGGGTGCGCTGACCGCGGCCGGCGCGGGGATGGACGAGGAGACGCTGGCCCAGCTCCGGCGGCGCGGCGTCATCCCGATGACACCCGACACGGCGATGGCCGCACTGGACCAGGCGATCCAGGCCGCCACGGAATCGGTGGTCGTCGCCGACATGGACTGGCGCGCCTTCATCGTGCCGTTCACGTCGGCCCGCACCAGCCCGCTCTTCGACGACCTGCCGGAGGCCGCGGCGGCGATCGAGGCGGCACAGCCCTCCGACGACTCCACGGAAAACGCGTCGTCGCTGACGACCTCGCTGCGCGCGGCCGGGGAGGCCGAACAGGATCGGATCCTGCTCCGGCTGGTGCGGAGCCAGGCATCCACGGTCCTCGGTCACAGTGGTGCCGACGGGGTCGGTCCGGCCCAGGCGTTCCAGGAGGCCGGCTTCGACTCGCTGGCGGCCGTCAACTTCCGCAACAGCCTGATCACCGCCACCGGGCTGAGGTTGCCGGCCACCCTGATCTTCGACTATCCGACCCCGCAGGCGGTGGTCGAATACCTGCGCTCGGAGCTACTCGGGGCCGAGGACGACGTGGACACCCGTGAGGAGGACGTACGGCGGATCCTGGCCTCGGTGCCGTTCGAACGGTTCAAGGAGGCCGGTGTCCTCGAAGCGTTGCTCGGCCTGGCCGACGCCGGGGCGGGCGGGGCCGCAGCCTCCGACGAGGGCCCCGAGTCGACGCAGGCGGCCGACGACGAGCTCATCGACGCCATGGACGTCGACAGTCTGATCGAGCGGGCACTCGGCTCCGGCAGCTGATCGCCGGAGCCGAGTCGGACGGCCGGTCAGAAACCGGTCACGGGGTCTGCTCGATGAAGCCCAGGCACGCCTGCCCGCGCGTCCGGGCCGGCGGCCACGCTCCAGCCCGGGGGCACATCGGTGAATCCGGGCCAGAGCGAGAACCGGCCCTCGTCGTTGCCGAGCACAAGAAAGTCGCCGGACCCCACCTCGAACGGGTTGGCCACGGGGATCTCCTTCGTCGCAAGCCGTGGTTCACCCCAGGCTGATAGGGCGCCCGTCGACGGACCTCCCTCGGCCGCGTAGTCCGGCCGGCGGACCAGTGTCCTGAGCAGGGCCCCGGCAAAGTCGCGGAGTGTCCGATCCCGCCCGAAGTTCAGACGAATACGCCCCCACCCGGTCGGGGACCTGCCCTTCGGCCCCTACGGAGCTGCCCCGTCCACGCTCCCGCTGAACCGACAGCACAAACGGGGCAGCTCCACAGGGACCAACGCAGGGCAGACCGACCCGGCAGGGGCCGATGGTGCCGGCAACGTGCGCATCCCCTGGGGCCCGCCAAGCCGGAGACCCTAACGACTTCGCCTGGGCCCTGGTGTCGGCGTCGCTATCGTGACCATCGATGTATGTGGTCGATATTCTTCCGGCAGCGCTGCTTTTCGGCGTCTGTGCCCGGGAGGGGCTGGTCGCCTACAGCAGAAACGTGAAGGGGACTTTCCCCGCATCGCACGCGCGGAAAGTCCCCTTCACCCCAAGCCCGCCGGCCAGGGCGCTGCTGGACGGAACCGGGCCCGGCAGGTGGGCAGCACCTCGGAGCTGCCCCACCGCTGAGCCCACGCTCCGGTTCGTCAGGACCGGCGGACCTCGATGGGCAGCCGGTTGACGCCGATCATCGCCCAGGGATTGCGCAGGTTGACCGGCACGTCGTCGCGTACCCGGATGTCGCTGTACCGCTCCATCAGAAGGCGCATGGCGATCCCCACCTCCAGCCGCGCCAGCGGCGCGCCAAGGCAGAAGTGCATGCCCTTGCCGAACGTCAGGTGAGGGTTGGGGTTCCGGTGGATGTCGAACCGGTCCGGGTCGGCGAAGACGCGCTCATCGCGGTTCGCGGTGGTCAGCCACGCCAGGACGAAGTCGCCGGCCGGGATCATCTGCCCGCCGATCTCGACGTCCTTCATCGCCTGCCGACCGAGACGCGGGAACGGCGGCCGGTAGCGCATCGATTCCTCGACCGCGGCCGGAATCAGCGCGGGCTCGGCCCGCAGTTGCTCCCAGACCTCGGGGTTCTCGTGCAACGCGAGAACCGTGTTGCCCAGCGTGGATGTCGCGGTGACGTGGCCGGCGAGCAGCAGTAGGCCGAGGAAGCCGACGGTCTCCTCGTCGTCCATCCGCGTACCGTCGACCTCGACCTCCAGAAGCTTGCTGGTCAGGTCGTCGCCTGGGGTCTTGCGACGGGCGCGGACGAACTCCAGCAGGTGGGTGTTCAACTCGCGCAGCAGCGGCGCGACATTGTTGACCGCGCTCTCCCCCAGGGAATCCAGCGACTGCTCCGGGTCGACGTTGTGCACCTCGAAGAAGGTGTCGGACAGCCGCCGGACGAACGCGCGGTCGGTGACCGGGATGCCGAGCATCTCGGCGATGACGATGAACGGCAACGGGTAGCCCAGCTGCTCGATCAGGTCCCACTGGTCGCCGCCGGCGTCCGCGTCGTCGAACAACTGCAGGGTCACCTCGGTGATCCGCGGCTCGAGTCCGGCGATCATCTTCGGGGTGAACGCCCGGCTGACCAGACCGCGCAGCCGGCGGTGCACCGGATCGTCCGCCCGGACGAAGTTGCCCTTCTTGAACAGGTCGAAGTCTTCCTGCTTGGGGGCCAGCGGGGAGACGTCGGACGAGAAGGTCGCCGAGTCGGTCAACACCTGGAGGGTGTCGTGGTAACCGAGCACGTGCCACGCCTTGATCTTGTCGTCGAAGTGCACGGCTCCGCGCTCGCGCAGCCCGTCGAGATAGGCGAGAAAGTTGGACAGCGTCCGTTCGGACTGTTTCACACTCATGAAACCCACTTCTCTCGTACGGTCCGAATCCGCGATAACCGCAAGCCACGGTAGATCCGGACCGCCGGGCCCTGGCATCCCTCACACTGCTAGTCGTCCAGCCGTCGCGGGTGAACCGCCGAGCACACCGTCAACCTGCGTGATGGCGTGCGCTATCCGGCGTCGGGAACACTTTGCGATCATGGACGGCTTCGAACTGCACGACCTCGCGCGCAAGCTGATGCGGATCGGCGAGGATGCCATCCCGGACCCCACGGGCATGCGGCAGATGTCCCCCGGCGTGCGTCAAATCATGACCGATGTGTTCAAACACCCGGACACTTCGATCGCCGAGATCGCCGACCGCACCGGCTTCCCGGCGAGTCACGTGGAGACGAGCGTCGCCACCCTGCGCGACCGGGGCGTGGTCACCACCGCCGCTGACCCGGCCCACCCTGGACGCACGTTCGTCCGGCAGGTCGCCCGGCACAGAGCCGCTGATCGATCCGCCGCGCGGATCGACGAGCGACTCGCCGCGGCCGCCGGGATCCAGGACCCCGGCCAGGCCAAGGAACTGGTCGAGACGCTGGAAAAACTGGCGCGCCAACTCACCGACGCCCTGTCACCCGAGCATTTCAACGCGCGGTATTCGGGTACGCCGCCCTGGGAGACCGGCCGTCCGCAACCGGCGCTGCGCGACCTCGCCGAGGCGGGCGCCTTCCGCGGCCGGGTACTCGAGGTGGGGTGCGGCACCGGCGAGGTCGCGCTCATGGTGGCGGCCCTCGGCCTGCCGACCGTCGGCATCGATCCGGCGTCGACGGCGATCGAGATCGCCCGGCGCAAAACACGGGAGCGCGGCCTGGAAGCGCGCTTCATGGTCGGCAACGCGCTCGAACTCGGCGACCTGAACGAGCAGTTCGACACGGTGCTCGACTGCGGCCTGTTCCATGTGTTCAGCGACGCCGAACGAGTCCGCTACGCCGACACCCTGGCCACGGTGATGCCGCCGGACGCGCGGTTGTTCCTGCTCTGCTTCAGCGACCGCCATCCACCCGACATCGGGCCGCGACGGGTGAGCCAGGACGAGATCCGAGCCACCTTCGCCAGCGGCTGGCGGGTCGATTCGATCGAACCCGCGACGTTGGAGAACAACAAATATGTCGACGGGGTGTTGGCCTGGCTGGCCACGATCACCCGCACCTGAGCACCCTCTTCCCGAGCGAACTTTTCCGAAAGGCGCCCCGTTCACGCCGAATTCGCAGAACGGGACGGCGGCGAGTTCCGAAATCGCTGTCAGGTTGAGGGATAGGCCGGCGCCGGCGCCGGACTTCGTACCGTAAGGCCCAATCGACCAGAAGGAGCCAGCAGACATGGGTGGCAGCAAGGTGGAAAGCTTCGACGCGCACTACAGCGGGACACCGCTCTGGGACCTCGGCCGCCCGCAACTGGCCATGCGCAACCTCGCCGAGGCAGGCGCGTTCCGCGGCCGGGTACTCGAGGTCGGCTGCGGCACCGGCGAGGTCGCGCTCCTGGCAGCTGCCCTCGGCCTCCCGACGGTCGGCATCGACTCGGCGCCGACAGCGATCGAGACCGCGCGACGCAAAGCACGCGAGCGCGGCCTGGAAGTGCGCTTCCAGGTCGGGGACGCGCTCGAACTCGGCGACCTGGGCGAGCAGTTCGACACCGTGCTCGACTCCGCCCTGTTCCACGCGTTCAGCGGCACCGAGCGGGTCCGCTACGCCGACAGCCTGGCCACCGTCATGCCGCCGGGCGCACGGTTGTTCCTGCTCTGCATCAGCGACCGCCATCACTCCGGCAGCGGACCGCGACGGGAGAGCCAGGGCGGGATCCGCGCCTTGCGGGTGAGCCAGGACGAGATCCGGGCCACCTTCGCCGATGGCTGGCGGGTCGATTCGATCGAGTCCGTGACTTTGGAGAACAACAGGGACATCAACGGGGCGCCGGCCTGGCTGGCCACGATCACCCGCACCTGACCACCCGAGGGAATGCTCCCCGAAAGAAGTCCCACCACTCACTTCGAATTCGCAGAATGGGAGGGCGGCGAATTCTGAAATCGCTGTCAGGTTGAGGGATAGTAGCGTCGCGCCGGACTTCGTACCGTGAGGCCAATCGACCAGAAGGAGCCAGGTAGAAATGAGTCCGCGACCCGGGCCGACCTTTCCGGATTGGCCGCAATTCGACGACACCGAACGGCGAGCTCTCGATCGGGCGCTGACCCAGGGCCAGTGGTGGCGCATGGGTGGCAGCGAGGTGGAGAGCTTCGAGCGGGAGTTCGCCGGATACCACGGTGCCCGTCACGCCCTCGCCGTCACCAACGGCACGCACGCGCTGGAGCTCGCCCTGCAGGTGCTGGGCGCGGGACCGGGCACCGAGGTGATCGTGCCCGCGTTCACCTTCATCTCCTCGTCCCAGGCCGCTCAGCGGATCGGGGCCGTCGCCGTCCCGGTGGACGTCGATCCGGACACCTACAACATCGACGTGACCGCCACCGCCGACGCGATCACGTCGCGGACCCGGGTGATCATGCCGGTGCACATGGCGGGTCTCATGGCCGACATGGACGCACTCGACAAGCTCGCCTCGGATGCCGGTGCCCGGGTCCTGCAGGACGCGGCCCACGCGCACGGCGCCCGATGGCAGGGCAAGCGCGTGGGCGAGCTGGGCTCGGTCGCGGCGTTCAGCTTCCAGAACGGCAAGCTGATGACCGCGGGCGAGGGCGGCGCGGTGCTGTTCCCGGACTCGGACGAGTACGAGAAGGCGTTCCTGCGCCACTCCTGCGGCCGGCCACGCACCGACCGCGGCTATCACCACCAGGTGGCCGGCACCAACATGCGGATGAACGAGTTCTCGGCCGCCGTCCTGCGCGCTCAGCTGGGCCGCCTCGACAGCCACATCGAGTTGCGGGAGCAGCGGTGGCGGTTCCTGTCTGCGCTCCTGGCCCAAATCCCCGGCGTCCGGCCGCAGGGTGGCGACTCGCGGGCCGACCGGAATCCGCACTACATGGCGATGTTCCGGCTTCCCGGCTGGTCGGAGGAGCGGCGCAACCTCCTGGTCGATCGTCTGGTCGACGCGGGGATCCCGGCCTTCGCGGGCTTCCGCGCCATCTACCGCACCGCGGCGTTCTGGGAAACCGGCGCACCCGCGGAGTCCGTCGACACGCTCGCCAAGCGGTGCCCGAACGCCGACGCGATCAGCCAGGACTGCGTCTGGCTGCACCACCGCACTCTGCTCGCGTCGGAGCAGGCTCTCACCGACACAGCCGCCATCGTGGCCGACGTGGTGGCCGCCGGATGAGGATCCGCACCGTACTGGTCGGGTTCGGGTGGTCCGGCCGGGAGATCTGGCTTCCCCGCCTGATGGCGAGCGGCGACTACGAGGTGGTGGCCGCCGTCGACCCCGATCCGGCCAAGCGGGAGGCGTTCACCGCGGCGACCGACCGCCCGGCCTTCGGTGACGTCGACCTGCTGCGAGCCGAGGACGCCGACCTCGCGTTGGTCGCCTCGCCCAACCACCTGCACGCGGCGATCGCGCGACGTCTTCTCTCCCGAGGTCTCGCCACCTTCGTGGAGAAGCCGGTCTGCCTCTCGAGCGCGGAGGCGGACACGCTGGCCGAAGCCGAGCGGGCGGGCGGCGGCCCGTTGCTGGCCGGAAGTGCCTGCCGGTACCGCGCCGACGTGCGAAAGCTGGCGGATCTGGCGGGCGAGCTCGGCCACCTGCGCCACATCGACCTGGTGTGGGAACGGGCCCGCGGAGTGCCCCGGTCCCAGGGCTGGTTCACCAGCCGGGCGGAGGCAGGCGGCGGGGTGTTGTTCGACCTCGGCTGGCACCTGCTCGACGTTCTCGAGGCCATCGCCGGGCCGGTGGCCTTCGACCGGGTCACCGCGTCCATCTCGCACGACCACGTCAACGACCCGCGTTGGACGGCGGCCTGGCGGCACGATCAGCCGGCGCCGGAACTCGACGCGGACGTCGAGGACACCGTACGGGGATTCCTGGTCACCGGCACCGGTCTGTCAGTGGGCCTTCGCGCCAGTTGGGCCACGCACTCGGTGAGCCATGACGTCACCGAGATCCGGATCGACGGGAGCGGCGGTGCCGCGACGCTCCGGTCCACCTTCGGCTTCAGCCCGAACCGCGAGCCGCGGCCGCGGCTCAGCGTCGTCCGGCGGGGCCGGACGAGCGAGGTCGCGGTCCCGGCCGAGCCGATCGGCACGGAGTACTCCCGCCAGCTCGACGACCTCAGGGCCCGCCTCGCCGATCCGTCGGCGTGCGGATCCGCGATCGCGGGCGCGCGGCGGATCGTCGGCACGATCGAGGCGCTGTACGCGGCCTCGGCGACCCCGCTGCTGCCCACCGGGCCGGTCACGACCGCGGCGGCGACCTGATGGAGGCCGTACCGATGCGCAGTGTGGTGATCTTCGACCTCGACGGCGTCCTGGTGGACAGTCACGAGGTGATGGGCCGGGCCTTCGCCGCGGCGTACGCGGAAGTGGTCGGTGCCGGTCCGGCGCCGTTCGCCGACTACCAGCGTTATCAGGGCCTGTACTTCCCTGAGATCATGCGACGGATGCGCCTACCGCTGGAGATGGAGGAACCGTTCGTCCGGGAGAGCTACCGGCTCGCGGCCCAGGTGCCCGTGGCGGACGGGGTGGTCGACCTGCTCCAGACGCTCCGGACGCGCGGATTCCGGCTCGCCGTGGCCACCGGGAAGGCCGGGCCGCGGGCCCGCTCGCTGCTGACCACGCTCAACCTGATCCAGCACTTCGACCACGTGGTCGGCTCGGATGAGGTCGTCAACGCCAAACCCGCCCCGGACATCGTGTTGCGCGCGCTCAGCCTGCTCGACGCGGCGCCGGGCGCGGCCGTCATGGTCGGCGATGCCCCGGCCGACATCCGCAGCGCCCGAGCCGCCGGAGTGACCTCCGTGGCGGCGACCTGGGCGACGGTGGACGAGGACGACCTGATGGCGGCCGGCCCGGATCTCGTCATCCACTCCCCCGACGAGCTGCTGCCGGTGTGCCCGCCGGTCTCGGTTCCGGGTCGGCGCTGACGGGCCGGACGGCTCCGCTCGTACTTCGGGGACACACTGTGGACCTTAACTCCCTTCTTGATGGTGTCTCCGCCATCACGCCCGAGCCGACACGCGCCTGCCCGCCAGCTCCACCAGCTTCGGCACCAACTCGGCCGGCGCAGGCTGCGATGCGATTTCCCGTTGCAGGTGCCTGGCGGCTTCGAGGCACTCCTGGTCATCCAGCAACTCGACGACGTGGGATTTGATCCGCTCCACGGTGGTCTCGTCGTGGAGTAGATGGTGACCGGCGCCGCTGGCCGCGAGTACGTCGCCGATGGTCATCTGGTCGGAGAACTGGGTGACAGCCAGTTGTGGCACTCCGTAGATGCCCGCGGTGAGCGCGGTACCCACCCCGCCTGGGTGCACGATCGCCCGACAGCTCGGCAGCAGCATGTGCAGGGGCAGCGACTCCGCCACCCGCACCCCGTCCGGCACCGTGCCGAGAGCCGCACGAGTGGCTGTAGAGACGGTGAGCACGACATCCACTCCGAGGCTGGAGACCGCCTCGATCGCCTGGCTCAGCAGACCGGTCACCGCGTCACCGATCATCCCCACCGTTGAGGTGCCCCAGGTGATGCACACCCGGGGCCGGGTGGGCGGCTCGATAAGCCACGTCGGCAGCGCACCGGGGGCGTTATAAGGCACATATCGAACGGACAGCCGCGGGGCCGAGGTCTCTCCCGGCACGCGCATGCTGGGCGGGCAGGGGTCGATCCACGCCGAGGGGACGGTCCTCGGCGCAACGCCGAACTTCTGAAAGAGACGCACATACGCCGGCGACGGCGCCGGGCGGTCTTTCCTCACGATCATTCCCGGGGCGAGCGGCATTCCGACCGCATGCGCGACGGTCGGAATGCCGAGCACCTCGGCGGCGACCGGCGCGGCGAAGGTGATCGATTCGTGCACGATCAGGTCCGGCTGCCAGCTCCGGGCGAACTTGACAAGATCGTCTGTCATCGCGTCGGCGACATCGACCATCGTGTGCGACATCTGCTTGACCAGATTCTGCTGTACGTCGCTCAACCTGCCCGGATCGGTCGGCCACCGTTTGTGATCGTGCAGCTTGCCGTCCCTGGCCCTGCCCGCGATGTCGACGTCCTTACCCACCGCCACCGCCGGCAGCCCGGTCGTGATGATCGCGTCGACCAGCGACGGCGTGCTCGCTACTACTACCTCATGCCCAGCGGCCCGTAACGCCCACCCGAGCGGCACCATCGGGTAGTAGTGCGACGGCCAGGCGAACGTCGTGAGCAGGAATCGCATACCCTTACCTCTTCCTCAGTTCCGGGCCTCTTGCCCGGCCGCCTCGAGCCGCTCGACGAGATATCGGGTCAGTGCCGCCGGGGTCGGGTTGTTGAACACTGCGGCCGGGGTGAGCGCGGTGCCGGCGTGGCTGCTCAGTCGCCGGGTCAGTTCGAGTGCCATCACGGAGTCCAGGCCGACCTCGAAGAAGCCGCGCTCCGGCTCGACCGGGTCGTCCGGGTTCAGTCCGAGGACGCGAACCAGCTGCGTCCGCACCAGATCCAGCACTGTCTTCTCCCGGTCCGCACCGACCTGCGCACTCAGGAGCTCCGTCCACCGGTCGGCCGGCTCCACGCCGGTCGCCGCCCGGTACGCGGACCGCCGCCGCGGGCGGACCAGCCCGCGTAGCAGCGGAGGGACCGGCCGGCCGGGCGCGGGTGCGCCCCACTGATCGGGCCGGCCGGGGACCGGGAACTGTTCGGCGGTGTCGATCGCCGAGGAAAGGGCCGACAGCACCGAGCCGTCCGCGGACGGCAGCATCGGCGCGCGAGCGCCACAGCGTGTGGCAGCCGCCCGGGCGAGCCCCTCAGCCGCTCCCGTGGCCGCCTGATCGGCCGGACCGGTGAGTTCGGCCGCTGCGGTGATCACCGCGAACAGGGCGAGGTCCTGACCCGCGGTGAGCTCGGCCAGGTGCCGCAGCGACTCGTCCCTGGCATCGAGGACGGCGCCGAGCCGCTCCGGGCCCAACTCCGCGAGCGGAGTGCGGTCGGCCATCCCGGCGGCGTGCACCACGCCGGTCAGCGGATGGTCCGCCGGTATCCCGGACAGCAGGCGGTGGACCGCGTCCCGGTCGGTCACGTCGCAGGCCACGACGGTCGCCGACGCGCCGAGAGCGGCGAGCTCGTCGACCAGGGACGCCGCCCCGGGAGCGTCCGGACCACGCCGACCCGCCAGAACCACGTGGCGGACGCCGTGCCCGGCGACCAGATGCCGGGCCACCCGGGATCCGACCGCGCCGGTACCGCCCACGATCAGGACCGTGCCGGCCGGGTCGAGCGGCTGGACAGCCGGTCCGGCTTCGTCGACGGCCACCAGCCGTGGAACGTGGACGCGCCCGGCCCGCACCGCCGCCTGTGCGACGCCGGCGGCCAGCACCGGGCCCAGCCCGGCGTCCGGATCCGCGTCCGGCTCGACGTCCACGAGGACGAAACGATCCGGGTACTCGGCCTGGATGGCGGAGATCATGCCTCGGACGGCCGCGGCGGCCGGGTCGAGCACCGCGCCGGACTCGACCGGGACCGCGTTCCGGGTCCGCACCACCAGCCGGAGGCCGGCCAGCTCGGGCTCGTCGAGCCATGTCTGCGCGACGACGAGCGCTCGACGGCAAGCCGCCACGGGCTGTTCGCCGAGAGCCACGTCGAGGACCGCGACCGCCAGGGCGGACGGATCGCCGCTGAGGTCGAGCACCGCATCGTCGCTGTTCACCGGAACGGTCCGCGGCGGGGCCGCAGCGGTCTCCCGGTCGAGCTCGGCCCACGCAGTCCGCAGCACGCCGCCCGGCCTGCCGGGCCGGGGCTCGCGCGCCGGCCGTACCGCGATCCGGCCGGCGGTGAGCACCGTCTGGCCGGTCTCGTCGGCCGCGGTCAGCGCGATTCCGTCCTCGGCCGGTCGCAGCCGGACGCGCAACGACGCGGCGCCGGTCGCGTGCAACTCGACATCGCGCCACCGGGCCGCGCTCCCCGGCGCGCGGTCCATCGCACGGCTCGCGGCGTCCAGGAGCAGCGGGTGGATGCCGAAGGCGGCGGCGTCCTCGCGGTGCTCGTCCGGCAGGACCAACTCCAGGAAGGTTTCGTCGCCTCGCCGCCAGACGCCACGTACGTCGTCTCGCGGGTCGGCCGGTGTCACCGGTTCGGCATCGGCCGGAGGCCAGACCGTGAGACCGGACTCCGCCGCGTCGGTGCCGGCCGGGCTCGGAACGAGCAGACCGGTCGCGTTCAGGGTCCAGCCCGACCGGTCGCCATCGGCCGAGGCCGGCGCGGACCGCACGGTCACCGGTCGCCGACCGGCGAAGTCCGTCCCACCGACGCAGATCTGCACCGACAGGGACGTTCCCCGGTCCAACCACGCGGGCTCGATCAGGTCGAGCTCCGCCATCGTGCCGTAGTCCAGCTCGTCACCGACCCGGATGATCAGCTCGACCCAGACCGAAGCGGGTACCTCGACCGGGCCCGGCCCCGCGGCACGGGCGAGCCATGGCTGCTGGTGCGTGGACAGCCGCCCGACGGCGAGCACGCCATCGGAATCGGGCAAACCGGCCACGGTGCTCAGCAGCGGGTGAACCGCCTCCTCCGCGGCCGCGACGGCGCCGCCGCCCCGCAGCCAGTACCGGCGATGCTCGAACGGATGGGTGGGCAGGTCGCGGCACAGCTCACGCCAGGCCGGCCCGTCGCCCGGAACGGCCGCCGACCAGTCGACCGGCAACCCGATCGCGAACGCCTCGGCCATCGCGGTCCACACCTGGCGTACGCCACCCTGGTCACGGCGCAGCGTGCCGATCACCCCGACCGGCCGACCGGCGTCGGCGACGACGTCGAGGATTGGCGACACCAGGCCCGGGTGCGGGGACACCTCGACGACGGCCCGCATGTCGGCGGTCACCGCGCGGACGGCCCCTTCCAGCTCGACCGGCCGGCGCAGGTTCCGGAACCAGTAACCCGCGTCGAGAACCTCGTCCGGGCCGATCCACCGGCTCTCGACCGTGGAATAGAACCGGCACGAACCGCCGAGCCCGCGCGCCGGGCGCTCGCCGACCCCGTCGAGCTGGGACAGCATCGGCCGCTCCAACTCGTCCACGAGGAAGGAGTGGGACGCGTAGTCCGCCCGCAGCCTGCGGCACCAGATCCCCTGCTCCGCGGCGAAAGCCTCGAGTTGCTCGATGGCGGCGACCTCACCGGAGATGCCGACCATCGCGGGTCCGTTGACCGCGGCGAGCTCGAGCCGGCCCTCGTACGCGAGCAGCAGCTCCTCCGCCCGCGCGCGGCTGACGCCCAGAACGAGCATTCCGCCGGTGGGGGGCAGCGCCGCGGCCAGCCGGGAGCGCACGACGCAGATCCGCAGCGCGTCGTCCAGCGAGAGGATCCCGGCCACGCAGGCGGCGGCGAGCTCTCCCTGCGACGACCCGATCACCACCTCGGGGGTGACCCCGGCCCGGGCCCAGAGCCGTGCCAGCCCGGTCATCATCACGAACGCGGCGGGTTGGACGACGTCGGTCCGGGACAGGTCGTTGGCACCGCCGAGCGCCTCTTCCAGGGTCCAGTCGCAGTCGTACTCGTCGAGCAGTTCCTGGCATCGGTGTACCCACGCCCGGAACTCCGCCGACTCGGCCATCAGTTCGCGGCCCATGCCGGCCCAACCGCTGCCCTGGCCGGGGAAGACGAACACCGCGCCGGTGCCCGGCCCGGACCGTCCGGTGACCACGTCCGGTCCGGTCCCGCCGGCGGCGAGGCTTCGCAGCCGCCCGGCCAGTTCGCCGTGGTCGGCCGCGAGCACGGTGGCTCGCTCCCGGTGCTTCGTCCGGCCGAACGCGAGCGCGGCGGCCAGCTGTGGCAGCGGAGGCTGCCGGTCCTCGACGGCGTCCGCCAGCCGGGTCGCGACCGCGGCGAGGCGGCCCGGATCGCCCGCCGACACGACGAACGGCAGGAGGCCTCCCGCGCCGGACCCGGCCGGTCCGGTCGCGGTGACCGGCGTCCGCCGGGGCGGCTCCTCGAGGATGAGGTGCGCGTTGGTGCCGCTGGCCCCGAAAGCGGACACGCCGGCGCGGCGCGGCCGGTCCGGGCGCGCCGGCCACGGCCGGGCCTCAGTCAGCAGCCGGATCGTGTCACCGGACCAGTCGACCTCGGGGGTCGGTGTGTCCGCGTGCAAAGTCGCCGGCAGCGCCTGGTGCCGGAACGCCAGCACCATCTTGATCACGCCGGCCACACCGGCCGCCGCCTGGGTGTGGCCGACGTTGCTCTTCACCGATCCCAGCCACAGCGGCTCCGCCGTCTCGCGCCTGCCGTAGGTCTCCTGGAGGGCCTGCGCCTCGATCGGGTCGCCGAGCCGGGTGCCCGTACCGTGCGCCTCGACGACATCCACTTCGGACGGCTCGAGCCCGGCGACCGCGAGGGCCCGCCGGATGACCCGCTGCTGCGCGAGCCCGTTCGGGGCGGTCAGGCCGTTCGAGGCGCCGTCCTGGTTGACCGCCGAGCCCCGGATCACGGCGCCCACCGTGCTGCCCCGGGCCTCGGCGTCCGGCAGACGCTGCAGCAGGACCACGCCGACGCCCTCCGACCAGCTGGTCCCGTCCGCCGACGCCGCGAAGGCCTTGCACCGCCCGTCGACCGCCAGCCCGCCGGCCTTGGCGAACTCGATGTACGCGTTGGGCGTCGCCATGACCGTCACGCCCCCCACCACGGCGAGCGAGCACTCACCGTTGCGCAGGGCCTGCATGGCCAGGTGCATCGCGACGAGGGACGAGGAGCACGCCGTGTCGACAGAGATCGCCGGCCCGGTGAAGCCATACACATAGGACACCCGGCCGGACGCCACCGAAAGCGCACCGCCGGTGACCCGGAGGCCGTCGGTCTGCGGGTCACCGCCGTGCATCCCGTAGCCCTCGCCCATCACACCGACGAAGACGCCGACATCGGAACCCCGGTATGCGGCCGGGTCGAGCCCCGCGTCCTCGAAGGCCTCCCACACGACCTCGAGCAGCAGCCGCTGCTGGGGGTCCATGGCCGTCGCCTCGCGCGGGGATATGCCGAAGAACCCGGCGTCGAACTCGGCGGCGTCGGTCAGGAAGCCGGCCGTCTCCACCGGGATGGCGGACAGGTCCCAGCCGCGGTCGGTCGGCACTGCCGACCGGCCCTCACCGCCCGTGGCCAGGAGGTCCCAGAATCCGTCCGGGCCCCGCACGCCGCCCGGCAGCCGGCAGCCGAGCCCGACCACCGCGATCGGATCGGCCGGGTTCGCCGCCGCGACGGCCTCGACCGCCGCCGGCGCGTCCCGGCCGGTGAGCCGTTCCCGGAGGAACCGGGCCAGCTCCACCGGCGTCGGGTAGTCGAAGACCAGCGTCGCTGGCATGGCGAACCCGGCCTCGGCGCTGAGCCGGTTGCGCAGCTCGACCGCGCCCAGCGAGTCCATCCCGGCGGACTGGAACGGCGCGTCCGGCGCGATGTCCTCGGCCGAGGCGTACCCCAGTATCAGCGCCACCCGGGCCCGGACCAGGGACAGCAGGGTGCGCTCCTGCTCCGCCACCGACCGGCCGGCCAGCGAGCCCGCCAGGTCACCGGCGGCGGCCGCCCGGCCCGCCCGGCGGCGGACGCGCACCAGGTCACGCAGCAGCGGCTGCACCGGTCCGCCCGTTGCCGCGTCGGCCCGCGCGGCGGCCAGGTCGAGCTTGATCGGCACAAGGTGGGCCTCACCGCTGTCCACGGCCGCATCGAAGAGCGCGAGCCCCTCCTCGTGGCGCAGCGGCGACACACCGGCGCGGCGCATCCGGGCCCGGTCCGCGTCACCGAGGTTCAGGGTGATGCCGCCGTCCTGCGCCCACAGGCCCCAGGCCAGCGACACGCCGTTGCGGCCGTTCGCGCGCCGGATCGCCATGAGGCCGTCCAGGTAGGCGTTGGCGGCGGCGTAGTTGGCCTGCCCGGCCGAGCCGAGCAGCCCCGCGGCGGAAGAGAACGTGATGAAAGCGGCGAGGTCGTGGTCGCGGGTCAGCTCCTCCAGGTGGCGGGCGGCGTCCGCCTTCGGGCCGAACACGGCACCCAGCCGATCCGGGGTCATCGCGGCGACCAGCCCGTCGTCCAGGACACCGGCGGTGTGCACGACCGCGGTCAGCGGGTGCTCCGGCGGGATCGCGGCGAGCAACGCCGCCACCGCGTCCCGGTCCGTGACGTCGCAGCTGACCACAGACGCCTCGGCGCCCCGTTCGGACAGCTCGGCCACCAGCGCCTCGACGCCGTCGGCCGCGAGTCCACGCCGGCTGACCAGGAGCAGCCGCCGGACACCGCGGGTCCGCGCCAGGTGAAGCGCGACGAGAGCGCCGAGCGACCCGGTGCCACCGGTGATCAGCACCGTCCCGTCCGGGTTCCACGAGGCGGGCTCCGCGGCCAGTGCCCCGGCCGCCGCGAGGCGGGGAACCCGGAAACCGCCGGCCCGGGCCGCGAGCTGTGGTTCATCGACAGCCAGTGCCGTACCGAGGACCGCTCCGGCGTCGAGGCCCGGCTCCACATCGAGCAGCAGCACACCGGGCATCTCGGCCTGGGCCGCGCGAACCAGGCCCCACACGGCGGCACCGGTCGCGTCGGTGAGGCCGCCGGTCCCGCCGTCGACGGCACCCTCGGTCCGCACGACGAGCCGGGTGTCCGCGAGGGCGTGGCGCTGCCAGGCCTGGAGCACGGCGAGAACGTCGGCGAGGACGACCCCGGCGGGCGGGCCGGCCGGCACGTCGTACACGGCGGCCGCCGGCCGGCCGGGATCGGCGGCGAGCGCGGCCACACCCTCGGCGCTGTCGATGCCGACGGTCGCCGGATGGCCGGGCGGAACCTCATCGGTGGCCACGGGATGCCACGCCACCCGGTACATGGCGTCCGTCGCGAGGCGGCCGCCCACGTCCTCGGGGCGGACCGGCATCGAGCCGAGCGACCGGGCGGACAGCACCGGCCGGCCGGTCTCGTCGGCCGCCTCGAGACTCCAGCGATCGTGGTCCAGCCGGGCGAGGCGAGCCCGCAGCCGGCGCGTCCCGGTGGCGTGCAGCACCACCGATTCCCAGCGCGTCGCGAGCGAACCGGGGTCGAGCACCACCCGGGTCACCGCGTCGAGCAGGGCCGGGTCGAGGCCGAACGCAGCGGGCTCCTCCTCGTCGGCGAGCGCGACCTCCACGAAGGTGTCCTCGCCGCGACGCCACAGCCCGAGCAGCTCCGAGCGCCCGGCGGCCTCCGGGTCGATCGCGACCTGCTCGGCATCGGACGGCGGCCACGGCTGCACCGGCCCGGGGTCGGTGACGGCGCCGGCTTCCAGGGTGCCGCCGGCACACCGGACCCATGTTCCCCCACTGTCCCGCGCGCCATAGACGGTGAACGGGCGGCTGCCGCCGGCCTCGGCTCCGACCACGATCTCCAGCCGGACGGTCGTCTCCGGGGGGATCGCGAGCGGCGCCTCCAGCGCCAGGTCTCCCAGTACGCCGCAGCCGAGCTCATCACCCACCCGCACGGCGAGGTCGACGAGCGCGGCGGCCGGCAGGATCGCCACCTCGTGCAGCCGGTGCCCGGCGAGCCAGGGATGGGTCGTGAGCGCCAGCCGGGCCGTGCCGATCAGGCCACCGGTGTCCGGGACGGGCACGATCGCCGACAGCAGCGGGTGGTCGACCTCGACCTGCCCGAGATCGGCCGCGTTCACCGCGCCGGGCGTCGAGGTCAGCCAGTAGTGCCGGCGGTCGAACGCGTACGTCGGCAGCGGGACGTCCGGGGCGTCCGCGGGGACGAGCGGGTGCCAGTCCACCGGCACTCCCCGCACGAACAGCGCGGCCAACGAACCGATCACGGTTTCCGGCTCGGCCTGTCCGTCCCGCAGCGCGGGCACGCACACCGGTTCGTACCCGGACCGCGTCCCCGTCTCCAGGATCGGCGCGGACAGGCCGGCCCCCGGCCCGAGCTCGACGAACAGCCGCCCACCCCGGTCCAGCGCGGCGCGGACGCCGTCGGCGAAGCGCACGGTGCGCCGGACGTGGTCGACCCAGTGGCCGGGGTCCGTCAGGTCGGCCCCGTCGGGGGCCACCACCGGAATCCGGGCCGGCCGCCAGACCACGTCCGCGATCGCGGACCGGAACCCGTCGAGCATCGGGTCCATCCGCGCCGAGTGGAACGCGTGGGACACCGTCAGCCGGTGCACCTTGCGGCCCTGTTCCCGCAGCGCCCGCACGGCGGCGTCCACCGCGTCCTCGTCGCCGGACAGCACGACCGAGGCGGGGTCGTTCACCGCGGCGAGGGAGACGCCCCCGCCCAGGAACGGCCGGACATCCTCCTCCGTCGCGGCCACCGCCGCCATCGCCCCACCGGCGGGCAGCGCCTGCATGAGGCGGCCACGGGCGGCCACCACGGTCGCCGCGTCGTCGAGCGACAGCATTCCGGCGGCGTGCGCCGCGGTGATCTCGCCGACCGAGTGCCCGAGCAGTAGAGCGGGTCGTACGCCCCAGGACTCGACGAGCCGGAACAGCGCGGTCTCGACCGCGAACATCGCCGCCTGGGTGTAGACGGTCTGGTCCAGCGCGGCCGCCTCCGGGCTGTCCGGCTGCGCGAAGACCACGTCCCGGACGGACCGGTCCACGACGCCGGCCAGCCTCTCGTCGAGCTTCGCGCACGCGTCGTCGAAGGCGGCGGCGTAGACCGGGAACCGGTCGTGCAGTTCGCGGCCCATGCCGGTCCGCTGCGCCCCCTGGCCCGGGAACACGAACACCACCGACGCTGTGGCGCCGGCGGTGACGGCGCCCAGCGCCGTGCCCGGGCCGGCCTCGCCCGCGGCGACCGTGTCCAGGCCGGCGAGCAGAGCGTCCCGGCCGGCCGCGGCGACGACCGCCCGGTGCGGGAGCAGCGCGCGGCCGGCGACGAGCGTCCGGGCCGCACCGGGGAGCGGCACCCCCTGCGCCACGGCGGTTCGTAGCCGTCCCGCCTGGCCGGCGAGCGCCGCCGCGCTCTGTGCGGACAGGACGAACGGCAGCACGGCCGGCGCGATGTCCCCGTCCTCCTCCGGCGCGGCCGGCTCGGGGATCTGTTCCAGGATCAGGTGGGCATTGGTGCCGCTGATGCCGAACGACGAGATCCCGGCGCGCCGGGGCCGGCCGGCGTCGGGCCAGTCCCGGCCCTCGGTCAGCAGCGCCACGGCGCCCTCGGACCAGTCGACGTGGGGGGTGGGTTCGTCGACGAAGAGCGTGGACGGCAGTTGCCCGTGCCGGATCGCCTCCACCATCTTGATGACCGCCGTGACGCCGGCCGCGGCCTGTGTGTGGCCGAGGTTGGACTTCACCGAGCCGAGCCACAGCGGCTGCCCGGCCGGGCGGTCACGACCGTAGGTGGCGATGATGGCCTGCGCCTCGCTCGGATCGCCGAGCGTGGTGCCGGTGCCGTGCGCCTCCACCACGTCGACCTCGGCCGCGCCGACGCCGGCCGCGGCGAGAGCAGCCCGGATGACCCGCTGCTGGGCCAGGCTGTTCGGGGCGGTGAGACCGTTGGACGCGCCGTCCTGGTTGATCGCGGAGCCGCGGACGACGGCGAGCGGGCGATGGCCCTTGCGCCGTGCGATGGAAAGCCGTTCCAGCACGACGACGCCGACACCCTCGGACAGCACGGTGCCGTCGGCCGCCGCTGCGAACGCCTTGCACCGGCCGTCCGCAGCCAGCCCCCGGGCCCGGGAGAACCCGGTCAGGCCGACCGGGGAGCCCATGACGGCGACCCCACCGGCGAGCGCGATCTCGCACTCGTCCTGGCGCAGCGCCTGGGCCGCCAGGTGGATCGCCACCAGCGAGGACGAGCACGCGGTGTCCACGGTCATGGCCGGGCCCTCGAAGCCGAACACGTACGCCACCCGGCCGGACGCGACACTGCCGGCCGTCGCGGTGGTGGTGAACGCCTCGAACTCGGCCGGGACGCGCGCCAGGTCGCCGAGGTAGTCGTGGATGGACATGCCCGTGTACACGCCGACAGGTTGGCCGCGCAGCGACGAGGGGTCGAGGCCAGCCGTCTCCAGGGCCTCCCACGTGATTTCGAGCAGCAGCCGTTGCTGGGGGTCCATGGCGGTCGCCTCGCGCGGCGAGATGCCGAACAGGGCCGCGTCGAAGTAGCCGGCGTCGTGCAGGAAGCCGCCCTGCCGGGCGTAGGTGGTCCCGGCCTGATCGGGGTCGGTGCCGAGGAGGCGGTCCACCTCCCAGCCGCGGTCGGCCGGCAGCGGCGACATGCCGTCCCGGCCTTCGGCCACGAGGTCCCAGAACTCGGCCGGCGTGGTGATCCCGCCCGGGAGCCGGCACGCCATGCCGACGATCACCACGGGATCGTCGGCGGCCGGGAACGGACGTTCCGGGGCCCGGGGCACCGGCGCGGCACCGCTGTCGACCGACCCCTGCACCTTGTCGAGCAGGTAGCGGCCCAACTGCCGCGGTGTCGGGTAGTCGAAGATCAGCGTGGCCTGAAGCTTGACCGCAGTCTCCGCGGTGAGCCGGTTGCGCAGCTCGACCGCGGTCAGCGAGTCGAACCCGATCTCGCCGAAGCGGCTGTCGTCGGAGGCGGGGTCGAGGTCGGCGATGCCGAGCACGGTCGCGACCTCCGTGCGCACGAGCGCGAGGACCAGCTCGGTCTGCTCCTCGGTCGTGAGCCCGGCGAGCCGGCGGCCCAGCGCGCCCCCGGGCTCGCCGGCGCCCGCCCGCGCCGTCCGCCGTGGCGGCCGGACCAGCGACCGGAACAGCGCCGGAACGGTGCCGTCGGCACCCGCCTCAGCCCGGACCGCGCCGAGGTCGAGACCGATCGGCACCAGCAGCGGGGCGCCGGAGCGGATGCCCGCGTCGAAACTGGCCAGCGCCTCGTCAGCCGGCATCGGCCGTACGCCGCCCCGGCTCATCCGGGTCCGGTCGACGTCGGCCAGCCGGCCGGTCATCCCGGTCGCCGGGCTCCACAGTCCCCAGGCCAGCGCCACCGCTGGCAGACCACTGGCGGCGCGCGCGGACACGACCGCCTCGGCGTACGCGTTCGCGGCCGCGTAGTTGCCCTGGCCCGCCGAGCCGAAAACGCTCGCGGCCGAGGAGAACACGGCGAAGACCTCGGGCGGGTCGTCGCGGGTCAGTTCGTCCAGCAGCCGCAGTGCCGCCGCCTTCGGGGCGAACACCCGGGCCAGGCGGTGCGGGTCGAGGCTCGCGATGACGGCGTCGTCCAGCACCCCGGCCGCGTGGATGACGCCGGTCAGCCGGTGCTCGGCCCGGACGGCGGCGAGGAGCGCGGCGAGCGCGTCCCGGTCGGTCACGTCGCAGGCGACCACCTCGACCGACGCGCCGAGCTCGCCCAGTTCGGCCATCCCGTCGGCGGCCGCGCCGCGCCGGCCCGCCAGGACCAGCCGGCGGACGCCGTGCTCGGCCACCAGATGCCGGGCCAGCAGCGCGCCGAGCACGCCGGTCCCGCCGGTGATGAGCACGGTGCCGCCGTCGGTGAACCCGGGCGCGACCGCCTCCCCGGTGAGGACGGCACGACCCAGCCGCGGGGCCAGGACGGCGTCCCCACGGACCGCGACCTGCGCCTCGCCGGCGGCGAGGCCCGCGGCGACCGCCCCGTCGCGGTCTCCGCCCGGCTCCACGTCGACCAGGAGGATCCGGCCCGGGTGCTCGGCCTGCGCCGACCGCACCAGCCCCCAGACCGCGGCACCCGCCGGATCCCCGATCGGACCCGACGCCGGGACCGCACCGCGGGTCACCACCACCAGGGGCACCGAGGCGAGCGCCGGCTCCTCCAGCCAAGCCTGCACCACCTCGAGCACCCGGCCCAGCAGCGGCAGCGGCTCGACCTCCGCGCCAGCGGCCGGCGCGACGTCCAGGACGGCGACGTCCGGGTGGGGATCGCCGAGCTCGTCGGCCAGCGCCAGCCGCACCACATCGCCTGAGCTCTCGACGACGACCTGGTGCTCCGGCACCGTAACCGGCGCCGGCAGGGGCAGCGGCGTCCAGTCGACCTGCCAGAGCGAGTCCGGCGTCCGGCCGCCCGGCTGCCCGCCCACGTCCGTGATCGGGAGCGAGACCAGTGACTCCATGGACAGCACCGGCGCACCGGTCCCGTCCGCGGCGTCGAAGGACAACGCGTCCGGTCCGCACGGCGCGACCCGGACTCGCAGCGCGACGGCACCACCGGCGTGCAGCCGGACGCCGGTCCAGGCGAACGGCAGGACGTTGCGGTCGTCCGCGCGCCGGTGGAAGGCGTTCGTGTGCAGGGCGGCGTCGAAGAGAGCCGGGTGGATGCCGAACCGGTCCACGTCGTCCCGGTGGTCGGCGGGCAGCGCCGCCTCGGCAAAGATCTCCTCGCCACGCCGCCACACGGCGGTCAGCCCGGCGAAGGCCGACCCGTACTGGTATCCGCGGTCGGCCAGGCGGTCGTAGAAGTCGTCGACCGACTCCGGAACGGCGCCGGGGGGTGGCCACTGACCGAAGTCGAAGCCGCTGCCCGACGTCTGGTCGTACGCGTCGGACAGCAGGCCGGCGGCGTGCCGGGTCCACTCGCCGCCGCGGGAGCTGTGCACCTCCACCCGGCGACGACCGGCGGCGTCCGGCGCGCCGACGGCGACCTGCAGGCTGACGGCCGCATCCGCCTCGAGCACCAACGGCGCCTCGATCACCAGTTCGTCGAGCACGCCGTAGCCGAGCTCGTCGCCGACCTGGATCGCCAGGTCGACGTAGGCGGTGCCGGGCACCAGCACGTTGTCCTGGATCCGGTGACCGGCCAGCCACGGGTGGGTCGCCAGGGACAACCGGGAGGTGCAGACCACGCCGTTGGTCTGCGGGAGTTCCACCACCGCGCCGAGCAGCGGGTGGCCGCTGGTCACCTGCCCCAGCGACTCGGCGCCCGCTGCGGTGGTCGGCATGGTGATCCAGTACCGCTGGTGGTCGAACGGGTAGGTGGGCAGCTCGACCCGGACCGCTCCGGCGCCCTCGGGCAGCAGGGCCGGCCACTTCACCAGCACGCCGCGGACGAAGACCTCGGCCGCCGAGGTGGCCAGCCGGGCGGGTTCGTCCTCGTCCCGCCGGATCGACCCGACCGCGAGCACGTCCGCGTCCAGCTCCGCAGCGGTCCCGGTGATCGACGGCACCAGCACCGGATGGGCGCCGAGCTCGATGAAGACCCGATGGTCCTGGGCGATCAGCTCGCGGACGGCCGGCTCGAACAGGACCGGTTGACGCAGGTTGCGGTACCAGTATTCGGCGTCGAACGGCTGCTCGTCGCGCCAGCCGGGCTCGACCGTCGAATAGAACGGGATGCGCGGCGCCGAGGACGTGACGGCGGCGAGGTCGGCCAGCAGGGCGGATCGCAAGCTCTCCACGTAGTGGCTGTGGGAGGCGTAGTCGACCGGAACCCGGCGGAACCGGCTGTCGCTGTCGGCCAGCTGCGCGGCGAGCTCGTCCAGCGCGGTGCCCTCGCCGGCGACCACCACGGACGAGGGTCCGTTGAGCGCCGCCACCTGCAGGCGCGCTCCCCACGGCTCGATCAGGGCGCGTACCGCGTCCTCGGCCAGCCCGATCGACGCCATCCCGCCCCCGGCCGGCAGCAGCTCGGCGATCGCCTGGCTGCGCAATGTCACCACCCGGGCGGCATCCGCCAGTGAGAGCGCGCCCGAGACGCAGGCGGCCGCGATCTCACCCTGCGAGTGGCCGACGACCGCGTCCGGGACCACGCCGAGCGACTCCCAGACCGCCGCCATGCCGAGCATCATCGCGAAGCACACCGGCTGCACGACGTCGACGCGTTCGAGCTCCTCGGGGGTCCCGTCGCGCAGGACGTCGACCAGCGACCAGTCGACCCACGGCTCGAACGCCTTCTGGCACTCGGCGATCCGGGCGGCGAAGACCGGCGAGGTGTCCAGCAGCCGACGGCCCATGCCGATCCACTGGGTGCCCTGGCCGGGGAAGACGAAGACGACCTTGCCGGGCCCGCTCGTGCCGGCCGACCCGGCGACCACCCCGGGCCCGGTCCGGCCCTCGGCCACCAGGGCGAGCCCCGCGCGCAGCTCCTCGCGGGTCGCCGCAACCACCACCGCCCGGCGGCTCTGCACCGCGCGTCGGGTCGCCAGCGCGTGGGCGAGGTCGCCGAGCGCGACGCTCTCGTCCACGGTGTCCCCGAGCCGCCGGCCGCGGTTGGCCAGCGCGGTCGCGGTCTTGGCCGTGACGACGAACGGAAGCGCCGCCCCCGGCGCGGTGTCGGCGACCTGCTCGCCCGGTTCGGGGGCGGCCGGAGCCTCCTCCACGATCATGTGGACGTTGGTCCCGCTGGCGCCGAACGAGGAGATGCCGGAGCGGGCCGGACGCCCGGTGTCGGGCCACGCGCGCCCCTCTGTCAGCAGCTCGACGGTGCCGGGCGACCAGTCGACCTGCGGGGTCGGAGCGTCGACGTGCAGCGTGGCCGGCAGGTACCGGTTGCGCAGCGACAGCACGGTCTTGATCACGGCCGCGACGCCCGAGGCGCCCTGGGTGTGACCGAGGACCGACTTGACCGAGCCGAGCAGCAGGGGCCGCTCCGGATCACGCCCCCGGCCGTACGTCGACAGCAGCGCCTGCGCCTCGATCGGGTCGCCGAGCGTGGTCCCCGTTCCGTGCGCCTCGACGGCGTCGACCTCGTCCGCGGACAGCCCGGCGGCGTCCAGCGCGGCGCGGATGACCCGCTGCTGCGCGGGCCCGTTCGGGGCGGTGAGGCCGTTCGAGGCGCCGTCCTGGTTGACCGCGGAGCCGCGGATCACGGCGAGTACCTGGTGCCCGTTGCGCTGGGCGTCGGAGAGGCGCTCGAGCAGCACCACGCCCACGCCCTCGGCCCAACTGCTGCCGTCCGCCGCGGCGGCGAAGGACTTGCACCGGCCGTCGCGGGCGAGGCCCCGCTGGCGGGCGAACCCGACGAAGCCGCCCGGCGTCGCCATCACGGTCGAACCACCGGCGAGCGCCATCGTGCACTCCCCCCGGCGCAGCGCCTGGCTCGCCAGGTGGATCGCGACCAGCGACGAGGAGCACATCGTGTCGACCGTGACCGCGGCCCCTTCGAGCCCGAGGCAGTACGCGACCCGGCCGGACGCGATGCCACCGGCGCTGCCCAGCGCGCGCTCGAGGCTGAGGAAACCCTCCGCCCCCGCGATGTCGGGTGCGTAGTCCTGGTGCACGATCCCCGCGTAGACGCTGGTGGTGGTGCCGCGAAGGCTGTCCGGGTCGATTCCGGCGCGCTCGATCGTCTCCCAGCAGACCTCGAGCAGCTGCCGCTGCTGCGGGTCCATCGCCGTCGCCTCCTGGGGCGAGATGCCGAAGAAGCGGGCGTCGAACTCGGCGGCGTCGTGCAGGAAGGCGCCCTGGTCGACGTATGTCGTACCCGGGGTGTCCGGGTCCGGGTCGTACAGGTTGACCAGGTCCCAGCCCCGGTCTCCGGGGAACGGCGTGTAGACGTCGACGCCTTCGGACACCACCCGCCAGAAGTCCTCCGGCCCGGCGATGTCCCCGGCGAAGCGGCACCCCATCGAGACCACCGCGATCGGCTCCGAGGCCGCGGCGAGCAGCTGGCTGTTCCGCTGCTTCAGCCGGGCCGTTTCCTTGACCGACTCGCGCAGTGCCCGGATGAGATCTTGCTCAGAGGTACTCACGTCAATCAACGCTAGGGGTGCGGCCGGGCGGCCGGGATCCTTCAGACTGACGGGCGATGCGGCCCCAGCCGGTCGAACAGACCGTCCACCAACGTGGCCGTCGCGCCTGCGGCAGCGGTGCCGTAGACGTGGTAGTCCGGCCGGACCAGAACGGACACCGCGCCCCGGTCCCGCAGGTAGTCCAGGTACCCGCCGTCCGCCTGTTCGCCCGGTCCGATATGGACGACGGTGGCGCCGAGCCCGGACAGCAGGGCGCGCTGGGTCTCGCTGACGGCGTCCGGCTCCTCGGTGGTGATCAGCAAGAAGCCCGCCGCGATCAGGTCGTCGAACCGGCCGGTGCCGATCACGTCACCGCCCCCGGGCTGGATCAGTCCGGTGACCAGCGGTGCCGCCTCGGGTGGTGACGTCCGGCGGCCACCGCCGTTGGCCCGGATGGCCGCGTCGCGGTCCGCCGCGGCGGCCGCATCGGTCACGCAGATGACCCGGCCGAGCTTGACCGAGGCGAGGACGGCCGCCTTGGTGTGGCCGCGCCGCTCGAGCGTGTACGAGTCGAGCAGCCGATCGTCGGCCCGGCCGCCGAGAACCAGGTCCAGCTTCCACGCCAGGTTGCTGACGTCGCGGATGCCCGAGCACATGCCCTGGCCGGCGAACGGAGGCATCAGATGGGCTGCGTCCCCGGCGAGAAGAACCCGGCCCTGCCGCCACTGCTGGGCCCACCGGGCATGAGATCGGTAGACCCCGCTCCGCAGCAGCGTCGCCGTCTGTGGCGTGACCCCGTGCGGCACCAGCAGCCGCCACGCCGTCTCGACGCTGTCCATCTCGGCGGCGGATTCCCCCGGCAGGCACATGAACTCCCAGCGCCTCCGGTCGCGCCCGCTGCCCACCAGCGTCGTCGGCCGGGCCGGGTCGCACAGCTGCAGGTTCGTCGGTACGAACTCGCGGGGCTCGTGCAGCGCGACGTCACACAGCAGCCACTCGAAGGAGAACCCCAGGTCGGTCATCGGCACGGCGGTCAGTTCGCGGACGACGCTGTTGGCCCCGTCGCAGCCGACCAGCCAGCCGGCCCGGAAGGTGTGGGTGGCGCCGGTTTCGTCCTCGGCGATCGCGGTGACGCCGTCGTCGGTCTGGCTGATGCCGACGACGGACAGGCCACGCCGGACCTCGACCCCGGGTTCGGCCGCCAGCGCGGCGCCGAGCAGTTGCTCCAGCGCGGGCTGGTGCATCGTGTTGGCGTCCGGCCACCCGTACCGGCCGGCCTCGCTGAAGGCGATGTCCAGGAGGACCTGCCCGTCCGCGCCGCGCCACTGGTAGCCGGTCGCGGGCACCGATACCCCGGGCAGGCCGGCGCCGACACCCGCCGCCGCCAGCAGACGGGCGGTCTCGCCGTCGAAGCTGGTGGCCCGGGGCAGCCCGAAGACCTCCCGATGCCGCTCGAGCACGGTCACCCGCCGGCCCCGGCGGGCCAGCAGGCTCGCGAGCACGGCACCGCTCGGACCGCAGCCGACCACGAGGACGTCGGCGCGCGGGGTCAGGGAAGCCATGTCTCGCGACCATACGCAGGCGACTCGGCGTGCCCCATCGCTTGCCCTGACAGTGCCGGCGGGGAACAGCACCCGGCACCGGCAACCACCGTCAACGCGAGGGATCCACGACGGCCGGCACGGCACCTAGCGTTGCCCTGCAAACCGTCACGACGGCCTGGCCTGCGCCGGCGCCCAGCCTCGCGGCCGATCCGTCGGCCGCGATCGTCGAGCTGCATTGGAGATCACCGTTGCGGGGGCATGAACACTACGTCCGCCAGATCCTCGGCCGGCTCGACGCCGATCCTGCCGCCGTTCCCGTCACGCTCGGAGACGAGCCGTTCTCGGCCGAGCGCCTCGCCAGGGCGATCCGCACGACAGCCGCGTGGATGCGCTCGGCCGGTGTCGGCCCCGGCACCTCGGTCGCCGTGCTGACCAGCCCCAACACGCCGGCCACGCTGGTCTACCGCTACGGGGTGAACCTCGTCGGCGCGACGGCGGTCCACATCCGTGGGGTCAACGCCGCGGACCCCCGCGACGAGCTGGGTTCCCGTGTCCAGGCCGAGATCCTCGCCGACCTCCGGCCGGCGGTGCTCGCGGTGGACCAGGACAACCTCGACCGGGCGCGCGGCCTGCGTGCCGCGGCCGGATCCGCGTTCGCCCTCGCCGCCCCGGGTCCGTCCGGGCCGGACGTGCTGGACATGACCCGGCCCCCGGAGACGCCGTTCGACGACTCGACGGCCGATCCGCCGGAGGTCGCCGTGGTGACGTTCACCAGCGGCTCGTCGGGACGGCCGAAGGGCATCAGCTGGCCGTTCGCCGTCAAGAACGACATGGCCGCGGCCGCGGCCGGGGCCCGGCCGGCGGTCTGCCTGGTCACCGGGTCGCTGACCCACTCCAGCGGTTTCTCCGCCGATGACGCGATCATCGCCGGGGGCCGCGTCGTGCTGCACCACGGGTTCGACGCCGAGGTGGTGCTCCGGGCCGTCGAACGGCACCGCGTCACCCGGCTCGTCCTCGCCTCTCCTGAGGTCTACGCCCTCACCGAGCACCACGCGTTCGACGACTACGACCTCTCGAGCCTGCGCGAGGTGTTCTACACCGGGAGCCCGGCCGCGCCGGAGCGGCTGGCGGCCGCCGCCAAGTCGCTCGGCCCGGTGTTGTTCCAGGTCTACGGCACGAGCGAGACCGGCATGGTCAGCCTGCTCACCCCGGAGGACCACCTGGACCCCGACCTGCGCCGCACCGTCGGACGGGCCCCGGCGAACGTCCGGATCACCATCCGCGATCCGCAGGACCACGACCGGGTCCTCCCGCCGGGCGTCGCCGGCGAGATCTGCTCGTCCGGGGGATGGGCGATGAGCCACTACTGGAACGACCCGGAGCAGACCGCGCGGACGGTCCGCGACGGGTGGGTGCACACCGGCGACCTCGGACGGCTCGACGAGTCGGGGTACCTGACCCTCGACGGCCGGCTCGACGGCGTCCTGAAGGGCCACGGCGTCCGGATCTACCCGGAGGCGGTGGAGCGGGTGCTCCTCGAGCACGCGGACGTGGCCCAGGCGGCAGTGTTCGGGATCGAGGACGGGGACCGCCTGGCGCTGGTCCACGCGGTGGTGACGCCGGCGTCCGGCTGCACGCCACGACCGGCCGACCTGCGGGCGTACGTGGCGGACGCGATCGGCGACCGCCACGCTCCGGTGGACATCGAGGTCAGACCCGAACTGCCCCTGCTGGGATCGGCGAAGCCGGATCGGAACCTGCTGCTGGAGCAGGCGCTGGGCGCGCGGTTCTGGCAGTCGTCGCTGGACGGTGTCGACGGCGATTCCCTGCTGCGCGACCGGCTCGCCCGGCCGGGCGACGACGCGGCCGGGGTACCGACGCTCGTCCGGCGGGTCCCGGAGTTCCCGTCCGCGGAGAACACGCTGCTCGGGGTCTGGGCGGTACTGCTGCACCTGCTGGGCGCCGGCTCTCCGGTGGTCTTCGGGGCCGGGCTCCGGCCGCTCCTGGTGGACGTCGCGCCGGACGAGGAGGTCGGCGCCGTCCTGGACCGGGTCGGGGACGCCGTGGCCACCTCGGCCGGGCACGCCCGGCTGGGACCGCGGGGGCGGGCCGTGCTCGACGCCGCGGCGGACGCGTTGTTCGACACCGCGGTCAGCTTCACCCGTGCCGGGGACCCGCCGCCCGATCCGGTCCGGCCGCCCACGGCCGAACTCAGGGTGGACCGTGACGCGGGCGAACTCGTCCTGACCCTGGTCACCGACCCGCGGCGCATCGGCGCGGAACCCGCGGGGCGTCTCCTCGACATGGTCGTGCGCCTGCTCCACGCGTTCCGCGAGGCGCCCGGCCAACCGGTCGCCGGGCTGGACCTCCTCGACCCGGCCACCCGCCGCCAGGTGCTCCGCGAATGGAACGCGTTCCGAGAGCCGCAGCCCGCCGCGACGCTGGGCCGGCTGTGGCAGCGCGCCGTCGACGAGCACGCCGGGCAGCCGGCGGTGGACGAGGACGGCGTCGTGACCTCGTACGCCGAACTCGACCACCGTGCCGGACGGCTCGCGGCGGCCCTCGCCGAGGCGGGTGCGGCACCGGGCCGGATGGTGGCCCTCGTGCTGCCACGATCCCTGGACCTGATCACCGCGCTCCTGGCGACCGTGCGGACCGGCGCCGCCTTCGTCCCCGTCGATCCGGGATATCCGCGAGAGCGGATCGCCGCCATGCTGGAGGACTGTGACCCGGTCGCGGTCTGCACGACGGCGTCGGCCGACCTCCCGCTGACCCGTCCCTGGCCGCGCGTCCTCGTCGACGACCCGGGGATCGGCGAACGGACGGACGAATCTCCGCGGGTCACCCCGGGACTGGCCGATCCGGCGTACGTCATCTACACCTCCGGCACGACCGGCCGGCCGAAGGGCGTCGTGGTCACCCACACCGGGCTGGCGAACCTGGCCGCGACCAAGCGCGAGGGCCTGGGACTGGACAGCACCGCCCGGGTGCTGCAGTTCGCGTCACCGAGCTTCGACGCGTTCGTCGCCGAGTTGATGGGCGCGTTCACCGCGGGGGCGACGGTGGTCGTGCCGCCGCCGGGCCCCCTCGCCGGAGAACCGCTGACAGCGGTCCTGGTCGAACGGCGGGTCACCCACGCCATCCTCCCGCCGGTGGCGCTGTCCAGCATGGACTGCTCAGCCGTGCCCGGGCTCCGTGGCCTGATCAGCGCCGGCGAGGAATGTCCGGCCGAGCTGGCCGCGCGGTGGTCCGCGAACCGCCGGATGGTCAACGCCTACGGGCCCACCGAAGTCACCGTCTGCGCCACTCAGAGCGGGCCGCTCACGGGAGATGGCCGTCCCCCGATCGGACGGCCCATCGCCGGTGCCCGCGTCTACGTGCTCGGTCCCGGGCTGCAGCCGGTGCCACCCGGATTCCGCGGGGAGCTCTACGTAGCGGGAACCGGTGTCGCGCGGGGTTACCTCAACCGGCCCGCGTTGACGGCCGAACGCTTCGTGGCGGACCCGTTCAGCCCGCCCGGCAGCCGGATGTACCGCACCGGCGACGTCGCCTCCTGGCGCGACGACGGCAACCTGGACTTCCACGGCCGGGCCGACGACCAGATCAAACTGCGGGGCTTCCGGATCGAGCCGCGCGAGGTGGCGGCGGTGCTCGAGGAACTTCCCGCGGTCGCCCGCGCGGTGGTCGGCGTACGCGAGGACGGCACCGGCCGCACCCGGCTGGTCGCCTGGGTCGTGGCCGCCGACGGGGAGGCGCCCGCCCGCGAGCACCTCCGCGAGCACGCCGCACGCCGGTTGCCGGAGCACATGGTGCCGACCGGGTACGTCGTCGTCGAGGCCCTTCCGGTGACGCCGAACGGCAAACTCGACCTGGCCGCGCTTCCCGAAGTGGCCGAACAGGACGGTCCGGCGCGGGAGGCCCCGCGTACCCCCGCGGAGCGCGCGCTGGTCGCCATCTTCCAGGACTTGCTGGAGGCCGCCGAGGTCGGTGTCGACAGCGACTTCTTCGCGCTCGGCGGCGACAGCATGCTGGCCATCTCGCTGATCCGGCGCGCTCGCGAGGCTGGGTTGGCCATCTCCCCCGCGGAGATCATGGGAAACCCCACGATCGGTGCCCTCGCCTCGGTGGCGACCCCGCTGCCGTCCCCGCCCGCCCCGACTCCTCACGTGGAAGGCCGCCGATGACCCGCCCAGAAGTCAGCCCTGAGCTCCTCGATTCGCTCGACCTCGCCGACCCGGTGCTGCACGCCGAGAACGAACTTTCCGAGGTGTGGCGTGCGCTCCGCGAGGAGCGGCCCCACTACTGGCACCCGCCCAAGGGTGACCGTCCCGGCTTCTGGGTCTTCACCCGCTACTCCGACGCGATGACGGTCTACCGCGACAAGGAACACTTCACCACCGAGGGCGGCAACGCGCTGGCGACCCTGCTCACCGGTGGCGACTCCGCGTCCGGCTCCATGCTCGCGGTGACCGACGGCGACAAGCACACCCAGTTGCGCAACGTGCTGAACGCGGCATTCTCCCCCCGCCGGCTCAAGAGCATCCGCGAGGCGATCCGGCGGACGATCGACGACCTGGTCCGGGCGGCGATCGACAAGGGCGAGTGCGATTTCGTCCACGACGTGTCCGCGAACGTTCCGCTGGGCGCCATCTGCGGTCTGATGGACGTGCCCGAGGCGGACCGCCGCTATCTGCTCGGGCTCACCTCGCACGCGTGGAGCTCCGACTACGCGGACGCCCCGCCGCAGGAGAGCTGGCAGGCCAAGAGCGAGATTCTGCTCTACTTCGCCGACCTGGCGCAGACCCGGCGCGGCAGTGACTCCGACGACGTGGTCAGCCTGCTGGCCAACTGCCACGTCGGCGGTCGCCCGCTGAGCGACGCCGACCTGATGTCCAACTGCTACGGGCTGATCATCGGCGGGGACGAGACCGGACGTCATGCCATCTCCGGCGGCCTCCAGGCACTGATCGAGTGGCCGGACCAGTGGCGCGCCCTCAAGGAGGGCACCGTCGGCCTCGACACCGCCGCCAACGAGGTGCTGCGCTGGACCGTTCCCTCGTTGCACGGCGGACGCAAGGCCTCCGGCGACACCATGGTCAACGGGCAGCCGGTCAAGAAGGACGACATCGTCAGCGTCTGGATCTCCTCGGCCAACCGGGATCCCGAGGTCTTCGCCGATCCGGACCGCCTCGTCCTCGGCCGTACGCCGAACAAGCACCTCACCTTCGCCTTCGGCTCGCACATCTGCCTGGGGCACACGCTGGCGCGTATCGAGGTGGAGGAGGTGCTCGACTCGCTGCGTACGCTCGTGTCGTCCGCGGAACAGACCGGGCCGGAGCGGTGGATCTACTCCAGCATCCTGCACGGCATGAGCTCGCTACCGGTCGCGCTGACGCCCGAGCCGGCGTGAACCGCGTCGCCATCGTCACCGGATCGGCCCGGGGCATCGGCGCCGCGGTGGCCGGCCGGCTGATCGAGGACGGCATCGATGTCGCCGTCCTCGACATCGATCCGGCGGCGGCGGAGGCCGCCGCCGCCAGCCTCGACCGGGCGGGCGGCCGCGCCACGGCCATCGGGGTCGACGTGAGCGACGCCGACTCGGTCCGCACGGCGGTCGACGAGGTCGTCGACCGGTTCGGGCCGCCGGGCATCCTGGTCAACAACGCCGGCACCACCCGGGACAACCTGCTCTTCTATCTCTCGCCGACCGACTGGGACCTGGTCATCAACGTGAACCTGCGCGGCACGTTCCTGATGACGCACGCGGTCGCCGAGCACATGGTCAAGCTCGGCTGGGGCCGCGTGGTGAACCTGTCGAGCATCGCCGCGGTCGGCAACGTCGGCCAGGCCAACTACTCGGCGGCGAAGGCCGGGATCGAGGGCCTGACCAAGACGCTGGCCCTGGAACTCGGCCCGCTGAACGTCACCGTCAACGCCGTGGCGCCCGGCTATGTGGCCACCGAGATGACCGCGGCACTGGCGGCGCAGGCCGGCCGTACGGTCGAGGAGCACCAGGCGCAGGCCGCGGCGACGATTCCGCTGCGCCGGGTCGGTCAGCCGAGGGACATCGCCGACATGGTGGCCTTCCTGGCGAGCGACCACGCGTCGTTCGTGTCCGGCCAGATCATCCATGTCGCCGGTGGACCGGTCTGCTGACCAGCGCCTCCACTCAACACTGTCAAACCGGGTAGTGGCCCGCGAACCGGCCGGGTGGAGCCTGCGGACGAAGCACCCCATCGCATTTGACGGACATCGAACTGCCAAGGTGAGTGATGCTCAGATGAACCGGCCTCACCGGGCATGGTCCGAGATCTGATAGCCGCCCGCACGTACGCGCCGTCGACGCGCTGACCAGCACCTTTGCGATCGTGCGGCCGACCGTGCCCCGCAACACCTCGGAAATCTGGCTGCCAACGGTAAAAAACAGTGTTTGATTCATCCATTTCGATGGTAACGTCAGAAGCGCACCATGGCGGGCAAGGCGGCCTGGTTGTGGGCGGCGAGCAATAGATGACCCGCCCGGATCGGCATGATCAATTTGGGGGATTGTCTTTGATCAGGTCACGGCGGGCAAAGTCTGCCCGGAACGATTCCCACGGCATTTCCTCCGACAATTGCCTAATCGTTCAGATGCTCGCGCAGGCCCGGGCGAGCTGGCGCTCCGGCGACCTCGGCCTGGGCCTCTCCTACACCGAGGCCGCCACCCTGGCCCGTTGCGATCGGTGCGGCGAACCCTGTGCCCTGCACGCGCGCCTGCAACAGGCGCTGCTCTACACCCTGATCCGGCGGACCGGCGCGGCGCAGCAGATCATCGATGAGATACGCGCCAGCCCCGCGTTGATCGAGCACCGCAAATCTGCCGCCATCGCCACACTGGTCGAAGCAAAGATTAAACTTGCGAACGGCGACATCGCGGGTGCGGCCAGCCAGTCAAAAATCGGAATGCAGCTGGCGAACGAGGCTAATCAGACGACCTGGACGCCACTCGGCAACGCTATCCTGGCCACAACAGCCTTGCGATGCGGCGATTTGCTGGAGAGCATTCATCATGCAAATCAGCTGAAGGAGGACGCGGTTTTCGGCCGCGAAATCTTGCCCACCGGTCAGGCCATGTGGATCGTCATTCAGATCGCCGAAGCGGAGAAGGGCCCGGAGCAGGCCGCCTCGCTCGCCGGCAAGGTGCTCGAGTCGGAAGCGGCAGTCTGTTCCCTGCTCGCCGACGAGCCCGCCGCGATCCCGTGGCTGGTCCGGCTCCTGATCAACCAGGGGCAGACCGCCCTGGCCGGCTGCGGCGTGCAGTTGTCCGAGCGGGTCGCCACCGAGAATCCCGACATTCCCGAACTACGCGCGGCAGCGGCACACGCGGCGGGGCTCCTGGCCCGGGATGTCGAGGAGATCCGCCTGGCCGCCGAGGCCCACACCGATCCGTGGGCGCGCGCGCTGGCGATCGAGGACATCGGCCTGGTCCTGGCCGAGGACGACGAGGAGAACCCGGAGGCGGTGAAGAACCTCGATCTGGCCATGCGATCGTTCGCCGAGATGGGGTCGCTGCGGGATTCCTCCCGCGTCCGGAGCAAGCTGCGAGGTATCAAATCCAACCCGGAGTCGCAGGCGAGATTCTGGCCGTCCAGCGGTATTCCCGGTCTGACCGATACCGAATATGCCGTGGCCCGGCTGGTCTCCATCGGCCTCACCAACGGGCAGGCAGCGGCACAGATGTTCCTCTCCCGGCACACCGTTGCGTTCCACCTCCGGAAGATATTCCAGAAGATCGGCGTCAAGTCCCGGCTGGAGCTGGCGGTCATGTGGAACGAACTCGCGGACGGGATGCACAGCGATTCCGGGTCGCCCAGCTGCCCGAGTTGAGTTCGCGTCCGCTACGTCCGGGGCGCCCCGACCAGCTCCGCGACCACGAAGGCGAGCCCCACCGCCTGCTGCGCGTTCAGGCGGGGATCGCAAGCCGTCTCGTACCGGACAGGTAGATCCTTCTCCGCGACGGCCGGCACACCACCGAGACACTCGGTGACGTCGTCGCCCGTCACCTCCACGTGGATGCCGCCGGGGTGGGTGCCCAGCCCCCGGTGCACCTCGAAGAAGCCGGTGATCTCGTCGACTATCTGACGGAGATGGCGGGTCTTGTAGCCGTTCGCCGACATGTAGGTGTTGCCGTGCATGGGGTCGCACTGCCAGATCACCTGGCAGCCGGAGGCGGTGACCTTCTCCACGATCGGCGGCAGAACGTCACGGATCCGGGAGTGCCCCATGCGGCTCACCAGCGTGACTCGCCCGGGCTCGCCGTGCGGGTCGAGCCGGCGCACATATTCGACCGCCTGCTCCGGGGTCGTCGCCGGACCGATCTTGATACCGATGGGGTTGGACAACAGCTCCGCGAAGGCGAGATGGGCGCCGTCGAGCTGGCGGGTGCGCTCGCCGATCCACAGGAAGTGCCCCAGTCCACTGGACAGGCGAGGCTCCGGCCCGCTGGTGTCCACCCACAGCTGCGACCGTTCGTAGTCGAGCAGAAGCGCCTCGTGGCTGACGTAGATCTCGCTGCCGGCGGGGCCGCCTCGACGGAATTCGCGGACAAACCCCATGGTGCCGGCGGCGCCGGCGTGGGCTCGCAGCATCCGGTCAGGATCGGGTGCCCGGGCCGCGGGCGTGGATTCGACCGAGTTGACCATGTCGCCGCGGTAGACGGGCAGACCCCGGGCATCGACGGCCTGGGACCGGGGCTTGGCATACTGCCCGGCCATTCGAGCGATCTTGACGACGGGCAGTCCGGCACGGTGGACGAGCACCGCGGCCATGTGGGCCAGCGTTTGGAGATTGGCGCGCTGATGGGCCTCGGTGCTGTCGGCGAAGGTCTCCGCACAGTCGCCTCCCTGCAGCAGGAACGCCTCGCCCCGGGCGACCGCGGCGAGCTGACGGGCCAACCGTGCGGTCTCGTCCGGCGCCACGATCGGTTCGGCCCGGCTCAGCGCGGCCACCGCGTCTCGTGCCCGGCGCGGATCAGGCCACACCGGTTGCTGCGCCGCCGGCTTGCGCAACGCCGCTTCCAGCCGCCCGGCGAGAAGGCCGTCCAGCGGAGGAAAGTGCGTCATCGACGAGCCCCGCCGGGCGAAGCGACCAGGTCGGCCACGGGCGTTCGCGGCATCCGATCCAGCACGCTCGCGACCACGTCCGGCGGGACGTCGCTCACCAGTGCCGCGCCCTCCGGTCCGTCCAGGACGAAGGTGAATCCCCGCAGCGCCTTCTTGTCGTGTCGCATCAACCGGAGGAGGGCGGCGGTATCAGCCTCGGCCGGCAGTGCGGCGGGGAGCCCGTAGTGCCGGACGACGTCGTGATGCTCGGCCACCCGGGCCTGCCCGATCCGGCCGAGAGCCCCGGCGAGCTGTCCCGCGAAGACCGTTCCGATGGCCACCGCCTCGCCGTGGCGTACGGCGTAGCCGGTGGCTCTCTCCACCGCATGGCCCAGCGTGTGGCCGTAGTTGAGCAGGTGCCGCACTCCGGTGTCCCGCTCGTCCGCCTCCACGATGCGGGCCTTGAGCGTCACGCTGGCGGTGATCTGTTCGGCCAGGGTGAGCCCGCGCAGATCCGGCGCGCCGATGAAGTGGCAGCGGGCGATCTCGCCGAGGCCGCTGAGCATCTCCCGCCGCGGCAGGGTCGACAGGTAGTCGGTGTCGCAGAGCACCGCGCTGGGCTGCCAGTACGCGCCGACCAGGTTCTTGCCGGCGGGCAGGTTCACCGCCGTCTTCCCGCCGACGCTGGCATCCACCTGGGCGAGCAGGGACGTGGGCAGATGGATCACAGGGACGCCCCGGTGGTACAGCGCGGCCGCCAGCCCGACCACGTCGGTGGTGGTACCGCCGCCGCACGAGACAATCACGTCCGACCTGGTCAGCCCGAAGCGGACGAACTCACCGCACAATGCCTCCACCGTGCCGAGGGTCTTGTCGTGCTCGCCGTCGTGCGCGGGCAGCACCAGGCTCTGCACCCCGGTGTCGGGCACCCATTCCCGGGGGCGGGCCGACACGACGACGGCTCGCTCGGCGCCCAGCCGCCGGATGACGCCGGCGAGCGCCGTCCGCACGCCCGGGCCGATGAGTACGTCGTACGAATGGTCTCTCAGACGCAGAGAAACCGCGGTCATGTTGTCCCCTCCGGCCGCTGCGTGAACGGGTTCCGCCCCCACCAACCGCCTGATCAGTCTCGCCCGCGTCGCTCCGGGCAGCCATCACCAACGTGAGTAGTACCGGCCGGTCCGGATGACGGTCGTGCCGGGTGCGAAGCTGCCCGCCGAGGCCGACGACGTACCCGAAGCGCCGGGAAAACTGCCCGCCGCCGCCTGACCCAGGCGGACGGCCGGGTGCCGCGGGGCGGCGGCACCCGGCGGGGCGAGAGGGCTGCGGGAGAGTCTCCGTCGGCTGGGCTCGGCGCTGAAGCACGGGGTCACGCCACCGTTCTGATCGACGCGGTCGGTGGTCCGGTGCAGGGGTGACGGTGGCGGGTGGAGCCTGGTTTCCTTCCTACGCTCGTGGATGGATCCCGGCCAGGGGCGCTGCGCGCCGTGGACAGCGCGGCGACGGCTGGAGTTGTAGTCGCACGCCGTTGTAATGATCCAAGCGGCATGTATCCTCAGGCATCGACGAACTGCTATTAGTCGTTTCGCATCCACTGAACGATGGAGGGGTACATGACCAGAACCCGGATGCTGACCCTGCTCGCAGGTGTTCTCTCCGCGACGCTCGCGGTGCTTGGGCTGGCCAACCCGGCGCAGGCCGCCGGCCACCACTACGTGGCGCTCGGCGACTCGTACGCCTCGGGTGTCGGCGCCGGCAGCTACACCTCGGAGAGCGGCAACTGCAAACGCAGCACCAACGCGTTCTCCGCCCTCTGGGCGGCGGCCAACGCGCCGGCCTCCTACAAGTCGGTGGCCTGCGGGGGCGCGAAGACGACTGACGTGATCAATTCGCAGGTCGCCGCGCTCAGCTCGCAGACCACCCTGGTCAGCATCACCATCGGCGGCAACGACGCCGGGTTCGGCAACATCATGTCCACCTGCGCCCTCAAGGGCTCCACTGCCTGCATCGCCGCGGTGGACGCGGCCCAGGCGCAGGCCCGGGCCAACCTCCCCGGCCTGCTCGACCGGACCTACGCCGCGATCCGCGGCAAGGCCCCGAACGCCAAGGTCGTGGTGCTGAGCTACCCGGTCTTCTACCAGCTCGGCACGGTCTGCGTCGGGATCGGTGAGGCGGCCCGCGCGAAGGTCAACGAGGGCATCAACCTGGCCGACAACCTGATCGCCGCCGCCGCGGCCCGCGCCGGGTTCGCCTTCGCCGACGTGCGCAGCATCTTCGTCGGGCACCAGATCTGCAGCGGCAACAAGTGGATCCACTCGGTCGACATCCTGAACCTGTCGAACTCGTACCACCCGATGGTGACCGGGCAGGCCAACGGCTACCTACCGGTGTTCACCCAGGCAGTCGGCCAGTCCACCACCGCCAAGAGGGCTAGCGCCAAGGCATAGCCCGCGCAGACAACCCGAACCACTCCTCCGTCCCGCCGCTCAACCGGGGCTGTCTCGTCAACTCGGACAGTCCCGTACTGGGCAAGGAATGACATGGCGGTGTCGGGCTACATCACAGCCGCGGGCGTGAATGTTTGTCCGTAGGCGCCGGATGAGGCGGCTTCACCGGGTCGACCCGGTGGAGCCGCCTCACTCGTGAGCGGGTACTACCAGGTCAGGCCGGCACCGTACGGATAGAGCGGATTTCCGTACCCGGTCGGAACCGGCTGGCCGGCGTCGATGCGGGCACGGATCTCGACCCGCTGCGTAGCGGTCGCGCCCAGGTCGTACGGCAGGTCCCAGTGCTCCACCTCGTCGGCCGGCACGTCTGCAGTGCTAGACCCGGGAGCCGGACCGGGCCAATGCCGCGCGGGCATCGGCCCGCAGTTGGACCCGATCAGGTTTGCCCGGGCCGATCACCGGCAGTTCCAGGCGAATTTCGATCACGCTGGGGACGTAGCTGTCGGAAAGTGCCTCGGCGACATGGCGACGCAGTTCCTCAGGGTCCACGGCCGCCCCGGGCTTCGGCACGACGGCGGCATACATCCGCTCCACCCGGTCGGGGTCCTCCACGCCGCACACCACGGCCTGGGACACGCCGGGCGCTTGGTTCAGCACCCTCTCGACGGCCTCGGGATGGATCCGGACTCCCTTGACCTTCATCATGTCCGAGAGCCGGCCGCTCAGGTGCAGGTAACCGCCGGCGTCGAGGTGCCCGAGGTCGCCGGTGCGAATCCAGCCGTCCCGGACGAGCGCCGCGGTCAGTTCGGGCTCGTGCCAGTAGCCGGCCGACGGCCAGCGCGGCTTCGCACAGACCTCGCCGATCTCGCCGACGGGCAGGGCCGCGCCGGTCTCCGGGTCCCGGATGCTCAGCGCTTCGGGATTCACCGGCCGGCCGACGGTGCCGCAGGTCCGCAGGTCCTCGTGGTCGTCCGGGGAGAGCACGGTGATCGCGTCGCCGGCCTCGCTTGTGCCGTAGCCTTGGATCAGCACCGGACCGAAGATCTCCCGGGCCTCGCGCAGTCGGAGCGGCGCCCCGGGGCTGCCCATGTAGAACAGCTCGGTCAAGCTGGACAGGTCGGTGCCCGCCCGGTCCGGATGCTCGGCGAGCGCGTTCACCTGCGGAGTGCCGAGCATGAGCCGGCTGATCCGGTGATGGGCGACCGCGCGCAGCACCGCCCCCGCCTCGAAGCCGTTGTGCAGCACCACCATGCCACCGGAGACGAGCGTGTCGTCCGCGGCGAACCCGCTGGAATGGGTGAGCGGCGCGGTGATCAGGACATTCGTCCGGCCGCGGCGGCCGGCGGCGCCAGCGCCGGCGATGGGTGGCAGCCACGGTGCGGACGCGACCATGTCGTTCTTGACCCCAAAGGTCCAGCAGACGCCCTTCGGCAGGCCGCTCGACCCGCTGGTCTGGGTGATCACCGCGAGGTCGTCGTCGGTGATGTCCGCGCAGGGCTCGGCACCGTCGCCGGATCCGGCGGTCAGGTCCACGGTGTCCGGACCCCCGGCCCCGAGAACCGCCAGGACCGGACGCTCGGCCCCGGTCGCGAGCAGGTCGCGCGCCCGCCCCTCGTGAGACACGTCGACCGCCAGCATCCGTGCGCCCAGGTCCGCGACGACGGCGCGCTGCAACTCCAGTCGCAGTTCGTCGTCGGGGATGACCGTGCTCACGCCGCGCACGTGCGCGGCGGTCGCCCCCCGCAGGTTGGCCGCCCAACGCAGAATCAGGGTGGCGGCGGTGTTGGGCTCGGTGAAAATGCACACGACGTCCCCGCAGGTGACGCCCTGGCGGCCCATCGCCGCCGCGGCCCGGCGGGTGGCGTCGGCGATTTCCCCCGCAGCGAGGATGACACCGCCGCTGACTATTGCGGCGCGATCCGGATCGGCGTCGAAATTGGTCAGCAACCGCTGAACATAATGCACATGCGTCGTACTCATAACCCGGTTCGCCTTCCTTCTCCGGAAGAACGCGATGACCAGCGCCGACCGCGAATCGCAGGTTAACCTGCGGGGAAGCATGGTCCCCATCCCTCACATTGACGGCACCCGGCCGCCAGAAAATGGGTGGGCGCGCTTCTTTTCGGGGAAGGCCCGAATCGGCCATCGGGGCGAGTGCGGCCACCGATTGTGCGTGGGAGACGTCGGTCCGTCGGGGCCGGGGGCGGAAACCATTCATCCTGGTAGGGGCGCGAATCCGTTGCGCGATCCTAGTATCGGCCACAGCGGATCGACTCCGTCACTGTCGTCGTCAGGAGACTGCACCGTGCCCGGTCCGCTGGACACCAATCCGCTGTTCGCGCTCCTCGACCACTCCGTGCGCCGCGACCCGTACCCGGTCCTCGCCGAGCTGCGGGCGGCCAGCCCGCTGCACGCCGGTGACCTGGTCGTCGTCGGCGACCACGCCACCTGCATGGCGGTGCTGCGCAACCCGGCGATGGGCAACGACACCCTCGGCTACCCGAGCATCGCCGAGGTGCTGCCTCGGTCGAGCTCGCTGATGGTGCTCGAGTCGCTGTTCTTCATGGACCCGCCCGAGCACGGCCGCCAGCGCAACCTGATCTCCAAGTCGTTCACCCCCCGGATCACCGGCCGGTACGAGCCGATGATCCGCAGCACCGTCGACCGCGTCTACGCCGACCTGGCGGATCGCGGCTCGTTCGACGTCGTCGAGTACGCGACCCGCGTGTCGCTGGGCGTGATCTGCGAGCTGATGGCGATCCCCGACGGCGACGTGACCATGCTCAAGGACTGGTCGGACGAGCTGGCCCTGGCCACCGAGGTGCCGACGCTGTCCGCTGCGTTCCGCAGCCCGGAGCTGTTCAGCGAGGAGGAGGTCGGCGGCTTCGCGAAGACCTCGTTCGAGATCCACGCGTACTTCGCCGACCTGATCCACAAGCGACGCCGGCAGCCGGGCGAAGACCTGATCTCCAGCCTGATCGAGGTCCGCGACGGCGGCGAGTCGCTGACCCGCCCCGAGATCACCAACGTGCTGCTCAACCTGTTCGCCGCCGCCCACGAGTCGGTGACCAACGTGATCTCCAACGGGGTGCTGGCGCTGCACCGTAACCGCGACCAGCTGGCCCTGGTGCGCGAGCGGCACGAGATCGCGCCGCTGCTGGTCAACGAGGTGCTGCGGTACGACGCCCCGGTGCAGCTCACCGCCCGGGTCGTGCTGCGGCCCACCACGGTCGGCGAGGTGCGGATCGAGCCGGGCACGGTCGTGGTGCTGCTGCTGGCCGCGGGCAACCGGGACGAGGCAGCGTTCCCCGGGGCCGACCGGTTCAAGGCCGACCGCAAGCCGAAGAGCACCCAGCTCTCCTTCGGCGCCGGGCCGCACTACTGCATCGGCGCCGCACTGGCCAGGCAGGAGGCGGAGATCGCGCTGTCCGCGTTCGCGACCCGACCGTCCGGGTTCGAGGCCGACGAGGACGCGCTCGACTATCGCCAGCACGTCGTGGTGCGCGGCCTGCGGACCCTGCCCGTCACCCTGCGGCCCTGAGCGAAGGGATCGACGTGCGCGTCGCCGACGACAAGATGCGGCAGTACCTCAAGAAGGTCACCGCCGACCTGCTCGCCACGAAGGAGAAGCTGCGCCGGGGCGAGGAGCGCGCCGACGACCCGGTCGTGGTGGTCGGCACCGGCTGCCGGTTCCCGGGCGGGGTGCGCTCGGCGCAGGACCTGTGGGACCTGGTCGACGCGGGCCGCGACGCGATCGGCGAGTTCCCCGGCGACCGCCACTGGGACGTCGAGGCGCTGTACGACCCAGACCCTCAGGCCGGGCAGGAGGGGCGCTCGTACGTGCGCGAGGGCGGCTTCATCGACGCCGGCGCGTTCGATGCGGGCTTCTTCGGCATCTCGCCGCGCGAGGCGCTGGTGATGGACCCGCAGCAGCGTGTCCTGCTGGAGGTCGTCTGGGAGGCCCTGGAGTCCGCAGGCATCGACCCCGAGACGCTCCGCGACAGCGACACCGGCGTCTTCTGCGGGGTGACCGGGCACGACTACGACACCCTGTGGAAGGCGTCGCCGTACTCGCCCCACGGCATCATCGGCAACATCGCCAGCGTGGTGTCGGGCCGGGTGTCGTACTTCTTCGACTTCACCGGCCCCTCGGTCACCGTGGACACGGCGTGCTCGTCGTCGCTGGTCGCGATCCACCAGGCGGCGCTGGCGCTGCGCGTCCGGGAGTGCTCGCTGGCGGTGGCGGCCGGGGTGACGATCCTGAGCACCTCGCGGAGCTTCGTGGAGTTCTGCGGGCAGGGCGTCATCTCGCGGACCGCCCGCTGCCGGTCGTTCGCGGCCGGCGCGGACGGCACGATCTGGGCCGAGGGCGCCGGGGTCGTGCTGCTGGAACGCCTCTCCGACGCGCGCCGCAACGGGCACCGGGTGCTGGCGACGCTGCGCGGCTCGGCGGTCAACCAGGACGGCCGCAGCAACGGCCTGTCGGCACCCAACGGCGAGGCGCAGCGGCGGGTGATCGGCGCGGCGCTGGCCGACGCCGGGTTGTCGCCGCGCGACGTGGACGCGGTGGAGGCGCACGGCACGGGCACGGCGCTGGGCGACCCGATCGAGGGCGAGGCGCTGGTGGCCACGTACGGCCGCGACCGGGCACCGCAGCGCCCCCTGCGCCTCGGCTCGGTGAAGTCGAACATCGGGCACAGCCAGGCCGCCGCCGGCGTGGCCGGCGTCCTCAAAATGATCATGGCGATGCGGCACCGGCGCCTGCCTCGGACGCTGCACGTGGACGAGCCCACCGCGAAGGTCGACTGGCGGGGTGCGGTCGCGCTGCTCACCGAGCCGGTCGAGTGGGAGCGCGGACACGGGCCGCGCCGCGCCGCGGTGTCCTCGTTCGGGATCAGCGGCACCAACGCCCACCTGATCCTCGAGGAGGCGCCCGAGGACGAGCACGAGCACGAGGTGGAGGCCGGCACGCTGCCCGTGCTCGCCTGGCCGGTCTCGGCCAAGACCGAGCGGGCACTTCCCGCGCAGGCCGCCGGGCTGCTCGACGTCGCCGGGCGCACCGAGCCGGCCGACCTCGGAGCCTCGCTGGCCACCGCCAGGTCGGCGTTCCGGCACCGGGCGGTCCTGCTCGGCCGCGACCGCGACAGCCTGCTGAACGGGCTGCACGGCCTGGCCGGCGGGGAACCGGGCCCCGAGGTCGTGACCGGTGTCGCCACGGCCGGGCGCGTCGGGATGCTCTTCACCGGCCAGGGCTCGCAGCGCCCGGGCATGGCCCTGGCGCTGGCCAAGGAGAACCCGGTCTTCGATGAGATCTGCACCGAGCTCGACAAACACCTGGAAACCCCGCTGCGCGAGATTCTCGCGGCGCCCGACGGCGGCCTGCTCGACCGTACGGATCACGCCCAGGCCGCCCTGTTCGCGGTCGAGGTCGCGCTGTTCCGAATCTACGAGGGCTGGGGCCTGCGACCGCGCGTCCTGCTCGGGCACTCGATCGGGGAGATCGCGGCGGCCCACGTCGCCGGGGTGTGGTCGCTCGCCGACGCCTGCCGGCTGGTCGCCGCACGGGGACGGCTGATGGCCGCGCTGCCCGAGGGCGGCGCCATGCTTTCCGTACGCGCGCCCGAGCACGACGTCCTGCCCGCACTGGAAGGGCGCGGCGACCGGGTCGCCATCGCGGCCGTCAACGCGGCCGACGCCGTCGTGGTGTCCGGCGAGCTCGCCGAGATCGAACGTCTGGAGAGCCTCTGGGCCGGTGCGGGACGGCGCACCCGGCGGCTGCGGGTCAGCCACGCCTTCCACTCCCCCCTGATGGAGCCGATGCTCGCCGGGTTCGAGGCCGTCGTGGCGGGTCTGACCGCGCACGAGCCCCGGATCCCGATCGTCTCCAACGTGACCGGCCGCCTCGCCACCGCCGGGCAGCTCACCTCACCCGCGTACTGGGCCCAGCAGGTACGCCGCACGGTCCGCTTCCGCGACGGGCTCAGCGCCGTGCTCGCCAAGGGCGTCGACGTACTGCTCGAACTCGGCCCCGACGCGGTGCTCAGCCCGCTGGTCGAGCAGGCGGTCGCCGTGCCCACGCTGCGCAAGGGGCACGACGACGACGAGTCGGTGCTGCGGGCGCTGGCGACGGCGTGGGCGCACGGGGCCGCCGTGGACTGGCGCGCGGTGTTCGCCCCGGCCGCTCCCCGCGCCGTGGCCCTGCCCACCTACCCGTTCCAGCACGAGCACTACTGGCTGTCCGCGCCGGCCGGCGCCGCCGATGTCGCCGCCGCCGGGCTCGGGCGCTCCACGCACCCGTTCCTGGGTGCGGTGGTTGACCTCGCCGACGGCGACGGTCGCGTCCTGACCGGGCGGCTCTCGCTGGCCGAGCACCCGTGGCTGGCGGGGCACCGCGTGCACGACACCCTGATCCTGCCCGCGACCGCGTTCGTCGAGATGGCCCTGCACGCCGGCGAGCTGACCGGGTGCGAGGTGCTGCGCGAGCTGACCCTGCAGGCGCCGCTGCTACCGCCCGAGGACGGCGGCGTCCGGATCCAGATCCAGGTCGGCGCCCCCGACGACACGGGCACCCGCACCGTACGCGTGTTCTCCCGCCCCGACGATGACGGCCCCTGGCAGCAGCACGCCGCAGGCCTGCTCGCGCCCGGCGGCTCCCCCGGCGAGCCGGAGCTGACCTCATGGCCGCCGCCCGGCCTGGTGCCGACGATCGGCGGCGGCATCTACGAGCGGCCCGACCTGGCCGACGGCTGGGACTACACCGGCGCGTTCCGCGGGATGGGCCGGGTCTGGCTGCGCGAGCTGCCCGGCGGCGACACCGAGGTGTACGGCGAGGTCGCCCTGCCCGCCGAGCACGAGCGCGAGGCCGGCCACTACCGCATCCACCCGGCGCTGCTGGACGCGGCGCTGCAGACCGTCGGGCTCGGCCCGTACCTGCGGCCGGTCGACACCGGCACGGGCGTCATGCCGTTCACCTGGTCGGGGTTCACCCTGCACCGGCCCGGCCCGGCCAAGCTGCGGGTCCGGGTGCGCGGCACCGACGGGCAGGTGAAGCTGACCCTCGCCGACGACGTCGGCCTGCCGGTGGCGACCGTGGAGAACCTGGTCTGGCGGCCGATCCCGGCCCGCCTGTCGGCGCCGTCCGGCCGCCGCGGCGACCGGACCCTGCTCGGCCTCGACTGGGTCGAGGCCACCGGGTCCGTCGATGCGCAGGCCGAGGTGTACCGCGTGGTGGCCGAGGAGGGCGACGACGTTCCCGCCCTGGTCCGCGCCACCGTCGAGCGGGTGACCGGCGACCTGGCCGGATGGCTCGCCGACGCACGCCACGCCGGCACGCGGCTGGCGGTGCTGACCCGCGGCGCGGTCGCCGCCGGGCCCGGCGAGACGGCCGGCCTGATCGCGGCGCCCGCGCTCGGCCTGGCGCGCGCCGCGCAGGCCGAGAACCCCGGCCGGATCGTGCTGGTCGACGTCGACGAGCACACTCCGGAGGGCACCGCAGTAGCCCTGGCGCTGACCACGGGCGCCCCGCAGGTCGCGGTGCGCGACGGCCGGGTGCTCGTGCCCGTGCTGCGACCGGCCGACGCCGACGGCCTGCTGAGCGTGCCCGAAGAGGCGGCCTGGCGGCTCGCGGCGTCCGGCGCGGGCACCCTCGACGACCTCGCGCTCGTGCCGTTCCCCGAGGCCCTGGAGCCGCTCGGCGACCGCGAGGTACGCGTCGAGGTGCGGGCCGCCGGCGTGAACTTCCGCGACGTGCTGATCACCCTGGGCATGTACCCCGGGTCCGCGATACCGGGCGCCGAGGCCGCGGGCACGGTGCGGGAGGTGGGCCCCGAGGTGACCCGGGTACGCCCCGGCGACCGGGTGACGGGCGTGTTCGGCGGCGCGTTCGGGGCGGTCGCGGTCACCGACGAACGCCTGGTCGCGCCGATGCCGCCAGGCTGGTCCTTCGAGGACGCCGCGGCCCTGCCGATCGCCTGGCTCACCGCGTACCACGGTCTCGCCGACCTGGCCCGCCTGCGGGCCGGCGAGACCGTGCTCGTCCACTCCGGGGCCGGGGGCGTGGGCATCGCGGCGATCCAGCTCGCCCGTCACCTGGGCGCCGAGGTGTTCGCCACGGCCAGCGCCGGCAAGTGGGCGGTGCTGCGCGACCTCGGACTCGACGACGACCACCTCGCCTCCAGCCGCACCACCGACTTCGAGCAGCACTTCCGCGCGAGCACCGGGGGACGCGGCGTGGACGTCGTACTCAACTCGCTCACCGGCGAGTTCCTGGACGCCTCGCTGCGGCTGCTCGCCCCCGGCGGACGGTTCGTGGAGATCGGCAAGGCCGACCCGCGCGACCCCGCGGAACTCGCCGGCCGGGGCATCGCGTACCAGGCGTTCGACCTGGTCGAGTCCGCCGGTCCGGACCGGATCGCCGGCATGAGCGCCGTACTGTTCGCCCTCTTCGAGCGGGGTGTGCTGCACCTGCCGCCGCGACGCGACTGGGACATCCGACGGGCGCCGGAGGCGCTGCGCTTCGTCAGCCAGGCCCGGCACGTCGGCAAGGTCGTGCTCACCGTGCCGCGAACGGCCCGGCCCGAGGACACGGTACTGATCACGGGCGCCTCCGGCCGGCTGGGCCACGACCTGGCCCGGCACCTGGCCCGCGGCGGTGCCCGGCGGCTACTGCTGTTCAGCCGGCGCGGCTCGGACGCGCCCGGAACCGACGCGCTGGTCGCCGAGCTGACCGCGGCCGGGGCCACGGTGTCGGTGGTCGCCGGCGACATCGGCTCCCGCGAGGACGTCCGGCGCGTGCTGGACTCCGTCGTGCCGGAGCACCCGCTGGGCGCCGTCGTGCACGCCGCGGGCGTGCTGGCCGACGGGGTGCTCGGCTCGATCACCGGCGAGCAGCTGGAGCGGGTGCTGCGCCCCAAGGTCGACGGCGCCTGGCACCTGCACGAGCTGACCCGCGACGCGCCTCCGGCCGAGTTCGTGTGCTTCTCCTCCGCGGCCGGGTTGCTCGGCGCGGCCGGGCAGGGCGCGTACGCCGCAGCCAACTCGTTCCTGGACGCGCTCATGACCGAGCGACGCGCCGCGGGGCTGCCCGCGACGTCGCTGGCCTGGGGGCCGTGGGCGCCCGACGGCGACGACCCCTCGGGTGCGGGCATGGCGGGCGGGCTCGGCGCCGCCGACTGGGCCCGGCTGGGCCGCGGCGGCATGCTCGGCCTGACCACCGAGCAGGGCCTGGACCTGTGGGACGCGGCGCGGGCCAGCGACCGGGTGCTGCTCGCCCCGATGCGCCTCGACCTGACGACGGTCGCCGGGCTCGACGAGCACGACGTCCCGGCGATGCTGCGCGAACTCGCCGGGCGGTCCGGGCGGCGCCGCGCGGTCCGGCCCCGGTCCGCGTCGGCGGTGTCGGCCGAGGCCCTGGGGGCACTCGCCCCGGCGCGGCGGCGCGGGCGGCTGCGCGAACTCGTCCGCATTCACGTGGCCGCAGTGCTCGGCTATGCCTCGGCCGACGAGGTCACCGTCGAACTGCCCTTCCACGACCTGGGCTTCGACTCGCTCACCTCGGTGGAGCTGCGCAACCGGATCGGCGGCGCGACCGGACTGGAGCTGCCCGCCACCCTCGCCTTCGACCAGCCGACGCCGCTCGCCCTGATCGAGCACCTCGACGCCGAGCTCACGCGGACCGCCGCGGCGCCCGCCGAACCGGCGCCCGCCCCGTCGGTACTGGACGGGCTGGCGGCCCTGGAGGCCGGCGCTGCCGGCCTGGACGACGAGTCGCGCGGCAAGGTGCGTACCCGGCTGCGGGCGCTGCTGGACGTGCTGACGCCCGGCGACGACGACCGGGCGGCGCTGCGCCCGACGACCACCGTGGAGGAACTGTTCGACTTCGTGGACCGTGAATTCGGCTGAGAGGTGTCGTTCGCATGTCCCAGGAAACGAAACTCGCCGAATACCTCAGGCGCGTCACCACCGAGCTGTACGACACCCGGGCCCGGCTGCGCGAGGCCCTGCGCCCGGACACCGACCCGGTGGTGGTCGTCGGCATGGCCTGCCGCTTCCCCGGCGGCGTGGACACCCCCGACGCCCTGTGGGAGCTGCTCTCGCAGGGCAAGCACGCGATCACCGACTTCCCGGCCGACCGCGGCTGGGACACCGCCACCGTCTACGACCCGAACCCGCAGGCGCCGGCGCCCGGCACGACGTACGTCCGCGTCGGCGGCTTCGTGGACACCGCGACCGGGTTCGACGCGGCCTTCTTCGGTATCGCTCCGCGTGAGGCGATCGTGATGGACCCGCAGCACCGGATCCTGCTCGAGACCGCCTGGCACGCCCTCGAGGACGCCGGAGTCGACCCGGCCGCGCTGCGCGGCACCGACACGGGCGTGTTCGCCGGGGTCTCGGCCGGCGACTACACCACCAATCTGGCCGAGATCCCGCCCGACCTGATCGGCCAGATCTCAATCAACAACGCGGTGAGCGTCGCCTCGGGCCGCATCGCCTATCTGCTCGGCGTCCACGGGCCGGCGCTGAGCGTCGACACCGCCTGCTCATCGTCGCTGGTGGCCGTGCACCTGGCGGCCCAGTCCCTGCATCGGGGCGAGTGCGGGCTCGCGCTCGCCGGCGGGGCTGCGGTCACCGCCACCCCGGCCCGGTTCATCGAGTTCTCCCAGCAGCGGGCACTGGCCCCGGACGGCCTGATCAAACCGTTCTCCGCCGACGCCGACGGCACGGCGTGGGGCGAGGGCGCGGCGGTGGTCGTCCTGGAGAAGCTGTCGCGGGCCCGCACCCTGGGTCACCGGGTGCTGGCCGTGCTGCGCGGGTCGGGGGTCAATCACGACGGGCCGTCGAACGGGCTCACCGCACCGAACCGGCACGCTCAGGAGCAACTCATCCGGGAGACCCTCGAACGGGCCGGGCTCACCGGGGACGACGTCGATGCGGTGGAGACGCACGGCACCGGCACCACGCTCGGCGATCCGATCGAGGCGCAGGCGCTCGCGGCCACGTACGGCTCTCGCAGAGAACGCGCGTTCCATCTTGGTTCCAACAAGGGCAACCTCGGGCACACCCAGGCGGCGGCCGGCATCGCCAGCGTCGTCAAGACGGTCCTGGCGCTGCGGCACGGCCTGCTGCCCCCGATCGCCGGCTTTTCCCGGCCCACGCCGCACGTCGACTGGGAGAAGACGGCCCTGCGCCCCCTGGCGGAGGCCACCCCCTGGCCCGAGACGGGCGGCCGGCCCCGGCGCATGGCGGTCAGCGCCTTCGGCATGAGCGGCACCAACGCCCACCTGATCCTGGAGGAGCCGCCCACCCCCGGCGAGGCGGACACTCCGGCGGGGTCCGCCGGCGGTGAGGAGGACGATGTGCCGGCGGCGCTGCCGCTCACGCTGTCGGCCACCAGTGCGGCGGCGTTGGCCGCTCAGGCGCGCAGCCTGCGTGGGCACCTCGACGGGTTGACGGCAGAGGCGGGCGCTGCCGACGTCGCGTACGTTCTCTGCCGACGCACCCACCACCCGCACCGGGCCGTCGTGCTGAGCGACCGCGGGGACGGCTTTGCCGGCCTCGACGCCCTGGCCGAAGGGACGCCCTCGCCGCGGGTCGTCCTCGGGCACGCCGGTGCGGACGGCGGTGTCGCGTTCCTCTTTCCCGGGCAGGGCAGCGAGTGGCCGGGCATGGGGCGGGAGCTGCTGCGGACCTCACGGGTGTTCCGAGAGACGATCGCGGCGTGCGAGGACGCGCTGTCCGAAGTGGTCGACTGGTCGCTGGGCGCGGTGCTGCGCGGCGAGAACGGCACACCGCCTCAGCAGCGGCCCGACGTGCTGCAACCCACACTGCTCGCGATGATGGCCGGACTGGCCCAGATGTGGAGCTCCTGCGGTGTGCGGCCCACCGCCGTCACCGGGCACTCGCAGGGGGAGATCGCCGCGGCGTGGCTGGCCGGTGCGTTGACGCTGCCCGACGCCATGCGGGTGTCAGCGCTGCGCAGCCGGCTGTTCACCGAACTGAGCGGGCTGGGCGGGATGGCCTCGGTGGGCCTGTCCCCCGACGAGACCGGCGGCCTGCTGTCGCGCCGCCTCGAGATCGCCGCCGTCAACGGGCCCCGATCCACGGTGGTCTCCGGTGACCTCGAGGAGTTGGCCGCGCTGCTCGCCGGGTGCGCGCGCCGGGGTGTGCGCACCCGGCGGCTGCCGATCGGGTACGCCGCCCATTCCTACCAGGTGGAGTCGGTCCGCGACCGGCTCCTCGAAGGGCTGGCCGGGATCCGGGCCGAGGCTGCGACCGTGCCCTACGTCTCCGGGGTCACCGGTGACTGGCACGACACGGCGGCGATGCCGCTGGACGCCGCCTACTGGTACCGCAATCTGCGTGAGCCGGTTCGGTTCGACCGGGCGGTCGGCACGCTGCTGGACGGCGGCAACCTGAAGCTGATCGAGGTCAGCCCGCACCCGGTGCTCCTGCCGGCCGTCCGCGAGACGCTCGACGCGGTCGGGGCCTCCGCCGCGGCCCTGGGCACGCTGCGCCGCGACGAGGGCGACCTCGACCGGTGGATGGCCACGCTGGCCGAGGCGCACGTGTCGGGCGTGGCCGTCGACTGGCCGACCGTGCTCGCCGGCACGGGTGGGCGCCGGATCGACCTGCCGGGCTACGCGTTCCAGCGGGAACGGTACTGGCTGAACTCGGCGCTGCCCCGGATGGACGGCCGCCCGGCGGACGACGATGGAGCGGAGGAGACCGCCGGTGCCCTGCTGCGCCGCCTGGCCACGCTGACGCCGGGCGAACGCGACGACGCTCTCGCCGACCTGATCGCCGAGCACGTCGCCGTGGTGCTGCGATACGCCTCGCCCGGGGCCGTCCCGCGCGACGACACGTTCCGCGACCTGGGCTTCGAGTCGCTCAACGCGGTGGACCTGCGCAACCGGCTGGGCGCCGCGACCGGCGCCGAGCTGCAGCTGGCCGACATCCTCAACTACCCGACCGTCACCGACCTCGCCGAGTTCCTCGGCACCCGGCTGCCCGAGGCCGGGCCCGCCGCGCTCGACGCACCCGCCGACGCGGACGCGGGCGACGGCACGCTCAGCGCGCTCTACCTCGTCGGTGTCCGCGAGGGCCGCACCGCCGTGGCCATGGACCTGATCCGTACGGCGGGCAGCCTGCGCCCCACCTTCGAGGCCGGGACCGCCGCGCCGATGTACCGGATGGCGGACGGCACGGGCGCGGCGCTGGTCTGCACGACAGCGCCGATCGCCCCGATGACCGACGTCGCCTACGGGTTCTTCGCCGCCGCGATGCCGCAGCCCCGTCCGTTGTGGATGGTGCGGCCGCCGGGCTTCGAGCCCGGTGAGCGGGTGCCGGCCGACCTGGACGCCCTGGTGCGGGCGCAGGCGCGGGCCCTGCTGGACAACGGCGAGCTGGACCGGGTCGTGCTGGTGGGCTACTCGTCGGGCGGGTGGCTCGCGCACGAACTCGCCGCGCACCTGGAGGCCGCCGGACGTCCGGCCGCCGCGCTCGTACTCTTCGACTACTACCCGTACGCCTCGGGAACCGACGAGCTGCGCGGCGGCTTCATGCGCGAGCAGGCGCGCCGCTGGCCGGCCGGGGCGGGCGGCGCCGACCGCGCCCTGGACACCCAGCTCGGCGCGATGGGCGCCTACCAGAGCCTGTTCGCCGACTGGCGGCCCGGCGGGATAGCCGCCCCGATCCTGCACGTGGCCGCGGCTGACGCGCTGCCCGGACGTCCCGCGCCCGCGCCGCAGGCCCGGTTCCGGCCGCCCTGCAACCGCGTGGTGACGCTGCCCGGCAACCACCTGAACATGCTCTCCGAGCAGGCCGAGGCGGCCGCCCGTGCGGTCCACGACTGGCTGGCCGAGGTCCTGTGATGCGCGAGGACGTCGCGATCGTCGGGATGGCCTGCCGGTTCGCCGACGCCGATGGGCCGGAGCAGTTCTGGCGGCTGCTGCGCGACCGGGTGGACGCCGTCACCGGGGCGCCCCCGGACCGCTGGACCGACGCCGGGCCTGGCGAGCGGCCCCGGGTTGGCTCGTTCTTGCCCGCGGTCGACGGCTTCGACGCCGCGTTCTTCGGGATTTCTCCGCGCGAGGCGGCCGTCATGGACCCGCAGCAGCGACTCGCCCTGGAGCTGAGCTGGGAGGCCCTGGAGGACGCCGGGATCGTCCCGGCGACCCTGCGCGGCGGCCGGGCCGGGGTCTTCGTCGGTGCGATGCGCGACGACTACGCCCGGCTGGCCCAGCAGCTCGGCGAGGACACCGCCGCCCAGCACTCCTTCACCGGCCTGCAGCGCAGCCTGATCGCCAACCGGATCTCCTACCTGTACGGCCTGCGCGGCCCGAGCCTGACCGTCGACACCGGGCAGTCTTCCTCCCTCGCCGCCGTTCACCTGGCCTGCCGCAGCCTGCGCTCGGGCGAATCCGACGTGGCACTGGCCGGGGGCGTGAACCTCAACCTGCTCGCGGCGAGCGACGAGGAGACCGCCCTGTTCGGCGGCCTGTCCCCCGGCGGCCGCTGCCGCACCTTCGACGCGGGCGCCGACGGCTTCGTGCGGGGCGAGGGCGGCGGCATCGTCGTGCTCAAGCCCCTGGCGGCGGCGCTGCGCGACGGCGACCCGGTGTACTGCGTCGTCAAGGGGTCGGCGCTGAACAACGACGGCGGCGGCGCAGGCCTGACCGTGCCCAGCGAGGCGGCGCAGGCGCAGCTACTGCGCGACGCGTACCGCGACGCCGGTGCCGACCCGGCGAGCGTGGGCTACGTCGAGCTGCACGGCACCGGCACGCCCGTCGGTGACCCGGTCGAGGCCGCCGCGCTCGGCGCGGTCCTGGGCGCGGTCCGCGACCCCCGCCGCCCGCTGCCGGTCGGCTCGGTCAAGACCAACCTCGGCCACCTGGAGGGCGCGGCCGGCATCTGCGGCCTGATCAAGACCGCCCTGGCGATCCGGCACCGCGAGCTGCCCGCCGCCCTGCACTTCACGGCGCCGCACCCGCGGATACCCCTCGACGAGCTGCGGCTGCGGGTCGTGACCGAGTCGGCGCCGTGGACGGCGGACGGGCCACGGATCGCCGCGGTCAGCTCGTTCGGGATGGGCGGCACGAACTGCCACGTGGTGCTCGCCGAACACGTCGCCGCGGCGCCCTCGTCGGAACCCGACCCGGCGCGGGCCGCGTTCCTGCTCTCCGGCCACACCGGTGCCGCGCTGGCGGATCAGGCGGCGCGGCTGCGGACGTACCTGGCCGACCGGCCCCGCACCGACCTCCTGGCGGTGGCCCGCACGCTGGCCGGTGCGCGGACGTCCTTGCGGCATCGCGCGGTGCTCACCGCGGCCGACGAGCCGGGTCTGCTCGCGGGGCTGGACCGGCTCGCGGCCGGGCGCGGCGGCCCGGAGATCTCCCGGGGCGTGGCCACGCCCGGCGCGACCGCCGCGTTCCTCTTCTCCGGGCAGGGCAGCCAGTATCCGGGGATGGGCCGGGCGCTGTACCGCGAGCACCGGGTGTTCCGGGACGCCTTCGACGAGGTCTGCCGGCACCTGGACGCCCGCCTCGGCGTACCGCTGCGCGAGATCGTGTTCGCCTCGGCCGGCACGCCGCAGGCCGCCCTGCTGGACGAGACCCGCTACACCCAGCCGGCGCTGTTCGCGCTGGAGGTGGCGGTCCACCGCCTGGTCACCTCGTACGGCGTGGCGGCCGCAGCGCTCGCCGGGCACTCGATCGGCGAGCTCGCCGCCGCGACCGTCGCCGGTGTGCTCGACATGCCCGACGCGGCGGCCGTGGTGGCCGCCCGGGGCGAGCTCATGCAGGCGCTGCCGGCGACCGGCGCGATGCTGACCGTACGCGCCCCCGCGGAGGAGATCCTCGAACTGCTGTCCGGCTACGACGGCCGGATCGGGCTGGCCGCCGTCAACGGGCCGGCGGCCACCGTGATCAGCGGCGATGCCGACGCGCTCGCCCACGCGGCCGAGTTGCTCGCTCGCCGGGGGCGCAAGACCACGGCGCTGCGGGTGAACCGGGCGCTGCACTCGCGCGACCTGGACCCGATGCTGGAGCGTTACGGTGAGGTCCTGGCGGCGGTGGCCCTGCACCCGCCGCGGCTGCCGATCGTGTCGACGCTCACCGGCGAGCCCGTCGGCCCCGCCGAGATGACCGACCCGGGTTACTGGGTGCGGCAGGCTCGGGAGCCCGTACGGTTCCTGGCCGCGATGCGCGCCCTGGACGCCGCCGTCCTCGTCGAGCTCGGGCCCGGCGCGGGCCTGGCCGCCGCGGCCCGCGAGTGTCTGGCCGCCGGCGACGGGCCTGCGCCGGCCGTGACCGCCGTGCTGCGCCGCAAGCGGCCCGAACCGGCGACGCTGCTCGGCGCGCTCGGCACGCTGCACGCGCACGGCGTGCCGGTGGACTGGGCCAAGGTGCTCGGCGGGGCCGCACGACTGCGGCTGCCGACGTACGCGTTCCAGCGCGAGCCCCACTGGCTGACCGCGCGGCCGGTCCCGCGAACGACGCGGCCCGCGGTGGCCCTCGGGGACCTGGTCGTGGAGGAGGTCGCCGAGGTGCTCGGCCATCCCGACGCGACGGCCGTGGAACCTGAGCGCACGTTCGCCGACCTGGGTCTCGACTCGCTGATGGCCGCGGAACTGCTGGACCGGGTCCGTGTGCGCACGGGCACCGCGCTGCCCGGCACGGCGGTCTTCGACCACCCCACCCCGGCCGCGCTGACCCGTCACCTGTTCGCCGTGTCCGTCCCCGTGCCCGCGCCGGTGGCCGGGTCGGCCGACGCGGACGACCCGGTCGTCATCGTGGGCATGGCTTGCCGCTACCCCGGTGGCGTCACCGGCCCCGACGAGCTGTGGTGGCTGGCCGAGTCGGGCGACGACGCGATCGGCGAGTTCCCCGCCGACCGTGGCTGGGACCTCGACGCGCTGTTCGGTGCCGGACCCGACCGGCCCGGCACCTCGCTGACCCGCCGCGGCGGTTTCCTCTACGACGCCGCCGAGTTCGACGCCGCGTTCTTCGGAATCTCGCCGCGCGAGGCGCTCACCACCGACCCGCAGCAGCGGCTGCTGCTGACCACCGCCTGGGAGGCGTTCGAGCACGCCGGCATCGACCCGGCGACCGTACGCGAGAGCCGCACCGCCGTCTTCGCCGGCGTCATGCACCACGACTACGCGCCCCGGGTGCACACCGTGCCCGCCGGACTCGAGGGCCACCTCGTCACGGGCAACACCTCCAGCGTGGTCTCCGGGCGCCTGTCGTACGTGTTCGGCCTGCGCGGCCCCGCCGTCACCGTGGACACGGCGTGCTCGTCCTCGCTGGTCGCCCTGCACCTGGCCGCCCAGTCGCTGCGTCGCGGCGAGTGCACGCTCGCCCTGGCCGGCGGCGTCTCGGTGATGTCCACGCCGGAGATGTTCGTGGAGTTCTCCCGGCTGCGCGGGCTCGCCCCCGACGGGCGGTGCAAGTCGTTCGCGGCCGGTGCGGACGGCACCGCCTGGGCCGAGGGCGTCGGCCTGCTCGTGCTCGAACGCCTCTCCGACGCCCGCCGCCACGGCCACCGGGTGTGGGCGGTCGTGCGCGGCAGCGCCGTGAACCAGGACGGCGCCTCCAACGGCCTCTCCGCGCCCAGCGGCCCGGCCCAGGAGCAGGTGATCCGGGAGGCGCTCGCCGACGCCGGCCTGGCACCCGGCGACATCGACGCGGTGGAGGCGCACGGCACCGGCACACCGCTCGGCGACCCCATCGAGGCGCGGTCGCTGATCGCCACGTACGGGCGGGACCGGCCGGACGGACGGCCGCTGCTGCTCGGCTCGCTCAAGGCGAACATCGGGCACGCGCAGGCGGCGGCCGGCGTCGGCGGCGTCATCAAGATGGTCCAGGCCCTACGGCACGGGGTCCTGCCGGGCCTGCTGCACCTGGACCGCCCGACCGGGCACGTCGACTGGGACGACTCGGGCGTACGCCTGCTCGACGCCACCAGCACGTGGCCGCGGACCGGCCGCCCGCGCCGGGCGGGCGTCTCCTCCTTCGGCATCAGCGGCACCAATGCGCACGTACTGCTGGAGGAACCCGCCCCGGAGCCGGTGCCCGGACGCCGCCCGGAACCGCCCACCGCGCTGCCCTGGGTGGTGTCCGGCCGGTCCCCGCGGGCGTTGCGGGCGCAGGCCGCCCGGCTGCGCGACCTGCTGCACGACGAACCGGAGACCGACCTCGCCGATCTGGCCCGGGCCCTGACCGCGCACCGCCACGCGCACGAGCACCGGGCGGTCGTGGTCGGCGCCGGCCGCGACGAGCTGCTGCGCGGCCTCGACGCGGTGGCCTGCGGGCAGCCGGCCTCGGGCGTGAGCACCGGGCGGGCCCGCGCGGGACACCGGCCGGTCCTGGTCTTCCCGGGCCAGGGCACCCAGTGGACCGGCATGGCCGTGCGGCTGCTGGAGTCCTCGCCGGTGTTCGCGGCGTCGATGCGCGAGTGCGGGCGGGCCGTGGCTCCGTTCGTGGACTGGTCGCTGCCCGGCGTGCTGGGCGACGCGGCGGCGCTGCGCCACGTCGACGTCGTGCAGCCGGCGCTGTGGGCGGTGATGGTGTCGCTGGCCGCGGTGTGGCGTTCCTTCGGCGTCGAGCCGGTCGCGGTGGTGGGGCACTCGCAGGGGGAGATCGCGGCGGCCTGCGTCGCCGGGGCACTCTCGCTCTCGGACGGTGCCCGGGTGGTCTGCCTGCGGGCCAGGGCGATCCGCGCGCTGTCGGGTCGCGGCGGCATGATGTCGGTCCAGCTCCCGCGCGCCGACGCCGAGCGGCACCTGCGGCCCTGGCAGGGGCGGATCTCGGTCGCGGCGGTCAACGGTCCCCGGTCGACGGTGCTCTCCGGCGACCCGGACGCGCTGGACGCGCTGGGCGAGCAGCTCGCGGCCGAAGACGTACGGCTGTCCCGGCTGCCCGTGGACTACGCCTCGCACTCGGTCCAGGTGGAACGGCTGCGCGAGCGCCTGCTCACCGAGCTCGCCGGGATCCGGCCGCGCACCTCGGACGTGCCGTTCCACTCCACGCTCACCGGCGGGATCATCGACACGGCCGGCCTCGACGCCGAGTACTGGTACCGCAACCTGCGGCACACCGTCGAATTCGAGGGCGCGATCAGGGCCCTGCACGCCGCCGGCCACCGCACGTTCGTCGAGGCGAGCCCGCGCGCGGTGCTGACCATGGACGTCCAGGAGATCCTCGACGAGGGCGACCGGCCCGGGACCGCGCTCGGCACGCTGCGCCGCGACGACGGCGGCCTCGACCGGCTGCTGACCTCGATCGCCGAGGCATACGTGATCGGCCTCGGCGTGCGCTGGGAGCCGGCCCTGGCGGCGGGTGCCCGCGGGCGTGTCGGCCTGCCCACGTACGCGTTCCAGACCGAACGCTTCTGGATGCTGCCCGACACCGCGGCGGCCGACGCCCGCGCCCTGGGCCTGGTGCCCGGCGAGCATCCGCTGCTCGGTGCCGAGCTGCCGCGCGCCGACGACGGCGGGCTGCTGCTCACCGGCGTCCTGTCGGCGACCGGCCGGCCGTGGCTGGCCGACCATGGCGTCGGCGGCGACGTGCTGCTCTCCGGGACGACGTTCGTGGAGCTCGCCCTGCACATCGGGCAGCGGGTCGGCCGCCCGCAGGTCGAGGAGCTGGTCCTGCACGCGCCGCTGGTCCTGGCCGAGGGTGCCGGCGCGCGGATCCAGGTCAGTGTCGGCGGGGCCGCGTCGGAGCCACGCCGCCCGGTCACCGTGTACGCCGAGGACGGCGGCACCTGGGTCCGGCATGCGAGCGGCTGGCTGACCGGCGGGGTGGCCCCGGCCGCGCCGTTCGCGTGGCCGCCCGCGGACGTCGAACGGGTCGACCTCGGCGGCGCCTACGAGCGCCTGGCCGCGACCGGCTACGAGTACGGGCCCGCCTTCCGGGGCCTGCGGGCGCTCTGGCGATCCGGCACCGACCTGTACGCCGAGATCGTCCTCCCGGAACCGCTGCAAGCCGACGCCGCCGGGTACGGGCTGCATCCCGCCCTGCTCGACGCCGCCCTGCATCCCCTGCTGGTCGCGGACGACCACGACGAGATCCGCCTGCCGTACTCGTGGAGCGGCGTCGCGCTGCACGCCACCGGCGCGACCGGCCTGCGGGTGCACCTCGCCGACGCGGGCGGCGGCGCGATCCGGTTGCACGCCACCGACTTCGGCGGCCGGCCCGTGGCCTCGGTCGACGCGCTCACGCTGCGCCCGCTGCGGCGCGGGTCGCCCGACCGGCTGCTCTGGCAGGTCGACTGGGTCGAGGTGAGGGCCGGCGAACCGGCCGAGGTCGTGGCGTACGTCTGCCCCGACAGCACACCGGACGTCCCCGCCGCGGTGCGCGCGGCGACCGGCGGCGTCCTGGAGTGGTTGCAGCGCACCCTGGCCGACCCGGCCCACTCGGACACGACCCTGGTCGTGGTCACCCGGCACGCCGACCTGGCGCAGTCGGCGGTCCGGGGCCTGGTGCGCTCGGCGCAGACCGAGAACCCGGGCCGAATCGTGCTCGTCGACACCGACCGGCCGACCGGCCCCGAGGATCTGCGCGTGGCGGCCGGCACCGGCGAACCCCAGGTCGCCCTACGCGGCTCGCGGCTGCTCGTCCCCCGACTGACCCGCTCCGCCACCCCACCCACGACGGCGGCGTGGGCGTGGAACCCCGACGGAACCGTGCTGATCACCGGGGGCACCGGCACGCTGGGCGCGCTCGTCGCCCGCCATTTGGTCACCGAGCACGGCGTACGCCACCTGGTCCTGACCGGGCGCAGCGGGCGCGGCGCCCCGATCGCGGACGAGCTGGCCGCGCTCGGCGCCCGGACGCGCGTCGCCGCCTGCGACGTGGCCGACCCCGACGCGGTCGCCGCGCTGCTCGGCTCCTTCGACCCCGAACACCCGCTGACCGCCGTCGTGCACGCCGCCGGGGCCCTCGACGACGGCACCCTCGACTCGCTGGACGCGACCCGGCTCGACACCGTGCTGCGGCCCAAGGTCGACGGAGCGTGGCACCTGCACCGGCTCACCGAGCACCTCGACCTCGACGCGTTCGTGCTCTTCTCCTCGGTGGCCGGCACGATCGGCACGCCCGGGCAGGCCAATTACGCCGCCGCGAACTCGTTCCTCGACGCGCTCGCCCACCACCGCCGTGCCCGCGGCCTCACGGCGACCTCGCTGTCCTGGGGGCTCTGGGAACTCGACACCGGCATGGCCGGCCACCTCGGCGACGCCGGCCGGGCCCGGCTGGCCCGGTACGGCCTCTCCCCGCTCGGCCGCGAACAGGGCCTCGCGGCGTTCGACCTGGCGCTCGCCCGCGACGTCGCGCACCTGATCCCCGCCCGACTCGACCCCACCGTGTTCGCCGGCCCGTCCCGCCGTACACCGGCGGCAGCGCCCACCGGCGCGGCGGACCCCGCCCCGCGCGACCGGCAGACGCTGACCGACCTGGTCCTGTCGACCGCGGCCGCGGTGCTCGGGCACGGCTCGGCCGACCACATCGAGGAGGACCGCACCTTCCGCGACCTGGGCTTCGACTCGCTCACCGGCCTCGAACTGCGCAACCGGCTGAGCGCCGCCACCGGACTGCGGCTGCCGGCCACCCTGGTCTTCGACCGGCCCACACCGGCCGCGCTGGTCGCCTTCCTGGCCGGCCGGACACCCGCCCGGCCCGCCGACGGCGAACCGGCGGCCCGGCCTGCCGCGGACACCGACGACCCGGTCGTGATCGTCGGTATGGCCTGCCGCTACCCCGGCATCGGCACGCCCGCCGAGCTGTGGCGCCTGCTCACCGAGGGCCGAGACGTGATCACCGGCTTCCCCGCCGACCGGGGCTGGGCGACCGACGCACTCTACGCGCCTTCGCCGGCCCCCGGGAAGACGTACGTGCGACGGGGTGGGTTCCTGGGCGACGCCACCGCGTTCGACGCTTCGTTCTTCGGCATCTCGCCGCGCGACGCGCTGATCATGGACCCGCAGCACCGGGTCCTGCTGGAAACCACCTGGCACGCCCTGGAGGACGCCGGCGTGGACCCGCACGCGCTGCGCGGCTCCGACACCGGCATCTTCACCGGGCTGATCGCCGGCGACTACACCTCGCTGGTCACCGACATCCCCGACGACCTGGTAGGGCATGCCTCGGTCGCCAATACCCCGAGCGTCGCCTCCGGTCGGCTCGCCTACCTGCTCGGCCTGCACGGGCCGGCCATGACCGTCGACACGGCGTGCTCGTCCTCCCTGGTCGCGCTGCACCTGGCCGCCCGGTCGCTGCGCGAGCGCGAGAGCAGCCTCGCGATCGTGGCCGGGGCGACCGTCATGTCCACGCCCACCCGGTTCGTCGAGTTCTCCCAGCAGCACGGCCTCGCCCCCGACGGCCACGCCAAACCGTTCTCCGCGGACGCCGACGGCACCGCATGGGGCGAGGGGGCAGCCGTCCTCGTCGTCGAGACGCTGTCGCGGGCCCGCGCCAACGGCCACCGGGTGCTCGCCGTCGTCCGCGGCACCGCCGTCAACCAGGACGGGCCCTCCAACGGTCTCACCGCGCCCAGCCGCGACGCCCAGGAGCGGCTGATCCGGGCCACGCTCGCCGGGGCCGGGCTGAACGCCGACGACGTCGACGTGGTCGAGGCGCACGGCACGGGTACCACGCTCGGCGACCCGATCGAGGCGCAGGCCCTGGCCGCCACGTACGGCGCCGGGCGGGAACGACCGTTCCATGTCGGCTCGATCAAGGCCAACCTCGGGCACACCCAGGCCGCCGCGGGCGTCACCGGCATCGTCAAGATGATCCTGGCGATGCGCCACGGAGAACTTCCGGCGCAGCCCAGGCTCACCGCGCCCACCCCGCACGTCGACTGGGACGACACGCCGTTGGCCCTGCTCACCTCGCCCACCCCCTGGCCCGAGACCGGCCGGCCCCGGCGCGCCGCGGTCAGCGCGTTCGGGATCAGTGGCACCAACGCGCACCTGATCCTGGAACAGCCCGAACCCGCCGAGCCCCCGGCGGCGGCCACCACGGCCCCGGTCGTGCCGCTCCCGGTGTCGGGCACCACGCCGGCCGCCCTGGCCGCGCAGACCGCCCGGCTGCTCGACCACGTGGCCGACGCTCCTCGCCTCGTGGACGTGGCGTACACGCTCTCCCGGCGCGCCCACCACCCGCACCGCAGCGTCCTTCTCGGCGGCGTCTGCCTCACCGGGCACGCGTCGGGCGAGGTCCCGACCGCCTTCCTCTTCCCCGGCCAGGGAACGGCGTGGCCCGGGATGGGCCGCCGTCTCCACGAAACGATGCCCGCGTACGCGCAGGCCTTCGACGAACTGAATGCCGAGCTGGAGCCCCTGCTCGGCCGGTCACTCACCGACCTGGGCCCCGAGCTGCTGAGCCGCACCGACTACGCCCAGCCCGCGATCTTCGCGGTCGAGGCGGCGCTGCACCGCCTGCTGACCAGCTTCGGCGTACGCCCGGACTTCCTCGTCGGTCACTCCGTCGGGGAGGTCACCGCCGCGTACGCCGCAGGGGTCCTCTCGACGGCCGACGCCTGCGCGCTGGTCGTCGCCCGGGGCAGGCTGATGCGCCAGGTCGGCCACGCCGGAGCGATGGTCGCCCTGACAATCTCCGAGGACGAGGCGCGGGAGCTGATCCGGGGCCGCGAGCACGAGGTCGCGATCGCGGCCGTGAACGGGCCCGCCGCCGTGGTGCTCTCCGGCGACGAGCAGGCCGTCCACGACTGCGTACGAGGGCTGCGGGCCACCGTGCTGCGCACCGACCGCGCCTTCCACTCGCACCACCTCGACGAGATCCTCGAACCGTTCCACGAGGTGCTGACCGGCTTGACGTTCTCGCCGCCCGCCACGCCGATCATCTCCGCGGTCACCGGCGAGCCGGTCGCGGCCGGGCAGCTGTGCACGCCGGAGTACTGGACGCGGCAGGCCCGCGACACGGTGCGCTTCGGCGACGCACTGGAGCGGCTCGCGCGGGCCGGGGTCCGCGCGTTCGTCGAGGCCGGGCCGGGACACACGCTGTCCACCCTGGTGTCCGCGGCCCTGCCGGACGCGGACGAGCCGATCACCTGCCTGCGCGAGACCGAGCCGGACGGCTTCCTGACCGCGCTGGCCGGCCTGCACGTACGCGGCGTCCCCGTCGACTGGTCACCGCTGACCGCCGGCGGCACACTGGTCGACCTGCCGCCGTACGCCTTTCAGCGGCAGCGTTACTGGCTGCGCGACGTGGAGCACCCGCCTGTCGACCCGGTGCGCTACGACGTCACCTGGCAGCCCCGGCCCGCACCCGGGCGTCCCGCGCACGGCGGGACCTGGCTGATCGTCGGCGAGCACGACGCCGCAGACCTTCGCCGGGCCCTGACCGAGCGCGGCGTGCAGGTGCGGCAGTGCACCGATCCGCGGCAGCACCAGGGGACACCGGCCGGGATCGTCTCGCTGCTCGCGCTGGACGACCGGGACGACGCCGGGCTGCCCCGGGCCGCGACCGCCACGCTCGACCTGCTCAACGCCGTCGACGCCACCGGGCTGGGCGCGCCGGTCTGGAACCTGACCCGGGGCGCCGTCTCGACCGGCCCCGGCGACCGGATCCGCCGGCCCGCGCAGGCCGCCGTGTGGGGGCTGGGCCGCACGATCGCGCTCGAGACACCGTACGTCTGGGGCGGCCTGCTCGATCTGCCGGAGCAGGACCGCTGGTCTCTGGTGGCCGATGTCCTGCTCGATCCCGGTGGCGAGGACGAGATCGCGATCCGCGGCGACGACGTCCTCGTCCCGCGCCTGCGCCGCGCACCGGTGCGGGAGCCGCAGCCCTGGCGTCCGCACGGGACCGTCCTGGTGACGGGCGGACTCGGCGGCCTGGGCGCGCAGGTCGCCCGGTGGCTGGCCCGGCGCGGCGCCGGCCGCCTGCTGCTCGCCGGCCGCCGCGGCGCCGCCACGCCGGGCGCGGAGGACCTGCGCGCCGACCTGGTCGCGCTGGGAGCGGACGCACACATCGCCGCCTGCGACGTCACCGACCGGGCCGCCCTGTCCCGGCTGATCGCGTCGGTGCCCGGCGATGCGCCGCTGACCGCGGTCGTGCACGCTGCCGGCATCCTCGACGACGCCCCCGCCGCAGCCCTGACCCCGCAACGGATGGCGGACGTCTGGGCGCCCAAGACCGGTGCCGCCTGGCACCTGCACGAGCTAACCCGCGCCCTGCCGCTCGAGCGTTTCGTGCTGTTCTCCTCGCTCGCCGGGGTGGTCGGATCGGCCGGTCAGGGCGCCTACGCTGCCGCCAACGCCGCGCTGGACGCTCTCGCCCTGCACCGGCGCGACCTGGGCCTGCCCGCCTCCTCGGTCGCCTGGGGACCGTGGGCCGGTCCCGGCATGTTCGACGCCGGGGCGGGCCGCTCCCCGCACCTCGACGGTCTCACCGCGTTGGCGCCGCAGGAGGCCCTGGACGCGCTGGAGCGCTGCGTGTCTGGCTGCAGCGTGGTCGCCGAGGTCGACTGGAACCGCTTCGGTCGGCGTCCCCGTGGCCTGCTCGCCGAGCTGACCACCGGCGCGGAGCCCGGCCGCCCCGACCCGCTGCCCGCCGAGGTGCTCGCGCTGCCGGACGAGGACCTCCGGGAGTTCCTGCTCGGGCGCGTGGTCACCCAGGTCTCGGCCGTCTCCGGGCACCCCGCCGCCGACGTTCCGCCGGGCGAGCCGTTCAAGCAGTTGGGCATGGACTCCCTCGCCACGATCCAGCTGCGCAACCGGCTCAGCGCCGACACCGGCCTGAGCCTGGCCGCGACCGTCGTCTACGAGCACCCGACCCCGGTCGAACTCGCCGGCCATCTCAGCGACCGCCTGCGTGCGCTGCGGGTGCCGTCCAGTCGTCCGGTCCTCGACCGGTTGCGCGACCTGGAGGAGGCCCTGGGCGCGACCACGGCCGCAGAGGACGCGCGTACGGAGATAACGGCCGCGCTGGAGGGGCTTCTCCGCCGATGGCGCGGCACCGAGGGTCTCGCCGTCTCCCCCGATCTCGACGTCTCCGCCGATCTCGACGTCGCCTCCGACGAGGAGATGTACAGCCTCATCGACGCCGTGCTGGGCACCACCGACGAGCATCGCTGAGATCCGCCGCGGTCGTCGGTCCAGACCCGACCCTGGTCAGGGGTTGACGCTCATGCCAGGATGTCTCGGCAATCGTGCCTGTAGATCGGCACTCTCCTAAGCAGAGGCTACCCAATGACCAGGACCGCCAAAGTGGGCACGGCCTTTGCGGCCTTCGCAGCGGCTGCCAGTTTCTTGATCTCGCTCGCCGGTTCCTCGTTGAAAAGCACTGTCCAGGTCTTCTTCCTGAACATCGCGGACGGCTTCGACGTCAGCCGCGGCAGTCTGGCGATCGCGACCACCCTGTTCGCTGTGATCACCGCGGTGACATCATCGGTGATCGGGCACCTCGCCGACCGGATCGGCGCGATCCCGGTGCTGGCGATCGGCACCGCCCTGAACGGCATCGTGTTGCTGCTCAGTGCCATGGCCACCGAGTTGTGGATGTTCGTCCTCACCTACGGCGTGGTCGGTGCCGTCGCGGTCACGATGCTCTCCTTCGTGCCGCTGGGCGTGCTGGCCGACCAGCTGTTCCAGGGGCGCAACAGCGGCCTGTTCTACGCGCTGCTGACCAACGGGGCGGCGGTGGGGTTCATGGTGCTGGTTCCCCTGTGGACCTACCTGGACAACACCATGTCCTGGAACCAGGTGCTGTTCGCCATCGGTGTGGTCTTCCTCGTCGTACTGCTGCCCCTGTCCCTGGCGTTGGTACGCCTGTCCGTCAGCCGGCAGCCGGCCAGGGTGGCACCGAGGGTGTCGTTCTGGAGCGCGACGGCCACGACGTTCCGCCACCCGCAGATGCGCGCGCTGGTGCTGGCCTTCATCGGCTGTGGAACCACCATGGCCTTCATCGACGTGCACTTCTTCCCGCACCTGCACGACCACGGCATCTCGGATTCGGTCGGCGCCTCGGCGGTGGCGGTGCTGGGCGCGCTGGAAATCATCGGCGCGCTGGCCGCCGGACGACTGTGTGACCTCGGCTGGACGCGGGCCACGCTGATCGGCGCCTACGCGATGCGCGCCACCGCCATGGTCATGCTGCTGTTCGTCAACTCCCCGGCCACCGTCATCGCCTTCGGCGCGGTCTTCGGCGTGAGCTATCTGGCCACCGTGGTCGCCACGACGGTGTGGGCGACCCGGGTCCTGCCGCCCGGAGTGCGCGGCACCGCGCTCGGGGTGCTCTGGGCAGTCCACATGCTCGCCGTGGCAGCGACGAGCCAGGTCGGGGCGATTCTCGCTGACCTGCAGCACAGCTACACCGTCACCATCGGTGCGTCGGCGGTGCTGACGGCCGCCGCGGTGGTCCTGGTGGCCGTTCAGCCGAGCCCGGACGACCGCATCGCCAACGCCGCGCCCCCGGTGGAGGAAGCGCGACCGAACGTCGAGGTTTGACAGCCGACAAGCGACATTTGAACGCCCGCAAGCCAACCGGATCAACCCGTTCGATGGAGACGGGCGTGGTGAAGGCGTGGATGGTCGCCCTGCGCGCCCTGCACCAGGGCTTCCTGATCGGTTGTCGGAATGTCGACTGATCTCTATTGTCTGCAACCACAGTTGCCACAGCGGCACCTTTCCCCCACTTGTGGAGTCGGAGTGATCATGCGCGGGCTCGACCGGCGGGCCGCAGGGCGTCCACAGTGCGGCCCGCATGCCCGCCGAGCCTGATCCGATGCGGACTCCAGTGGCCGTCATCGGCGGGGGCCTGGCCGGTTCCCTGCTCGCGCTGCGGCTCGCCGAGCAGATCGGGGGGCCCCGCATCGAGCTGTACCTGGGCGCGGCGACGCGCGGCCGAGATGCCACTGTCGCCTCCGGTGGACTGGTCCGGGGCTTCGAGACGAACCTCGACGAGTGTCGGCTGGCGGTTGAGAGCCTCGCCGAGCTCCGCCGCGACCCCGCGCTGGCCCAGGCAAGCGGATACCAGGAGTCGCCCTCCTACTATTTCCTGCGCCCGGAGGTCGATCCGGACCGCCAGCTCGCCCTGTTGGACGGCGCGCTCAGCGGCTCCGCCCGGCTGGTGCCAGCCGGACAGGTGGCGCGGGCCCTCGGCCTCGCCCCCCGGCCGGAGGGCACGTTCGCGGTCGTCGAGCAGTACGCGGGGCACATCCGTCCGGATGCGCTGCGCCACTACGCCGTCACTCGGGCCACCGAATTGGGTGTTCGGGTACGCCACGAGGCGGTCGACTCGGTCGAGGCCGGGCCAGCCGTGACGATGGGCGGCATCGTCCGGCATCACGACATGGTGGTGGTCGCGGCCGGCGCGTGGACCGGCGCACTGGTTCCCGTGTCGCTGCGCACCCGACGAATCCAGTACGGCGTGTACCCGCTGGCGCGACCCGACTTCGGTTGCCTCGTCGATGACCTGTCCACGTTGTACGGCCGGTCCTATGGAGCCGGGTCCGTGCTGCTCGGTGTCGCCACCTCGGCGTGGGGAGCAGCTCCGGGGGACGCCCGCCCCGACCCGGCGTACCTGGATCGGGTTTCGGAGGTCGCCCGCGCCGTTCTCGGCCTCGACGGGCGGCTGCCGTCGCCGCGGTGGTCGGCCGCGGGCGTGGACAGTTTTGCCGATGAGGGCGGGCTGCGGCTACGCGCGATCGACAACATGCCGGGGGTGTTCAGCTTCGCCGGTGGGGCGGGGAGCGCCGCGAAGAGTGTTCTGGCATCGAGCCGACTGGCCGCCGCGACGGTGTGCGTGGCGGCCGGCGGACAACCGCCACAGATGTCCACGCCCCCGGTGCCGGTTTGCCGGGAGCTGGGCGACCAGGCGTCAAGATGAGAGGCAGCATGGAGAGACACAAGTCAGTGGTCGCGGTGGGGGCCGGCCCGGCCAACCTCGCCTTTGCCGTGGCGGTCGAGGAGATGGCTCCCGACGTGGCCGACGAAACCCTGCTGGTGGACCAGTACGACGACATCGCCTGGCAGCGCGGGATGCTGCTGCCGTGGGCCCAGAGCCAGGTCGGCTTCCTCAAGGATCTCGTGACGCTGCGCAACCCACGCAGCCGGTACTCCTTCGTCAACTACCTGCACTCGACCAACCGGCTGGACGAGTTCATCAACCTGGGCTCGGCGTTGCCGTTCCGACTGGAGGTCTCCGCGTACCTGCAGTGGGTGGCCAAGTCGCTGGAGCGGGTGCAGGTGGAGTACGGGCGGGCGGTAACGGCGATCACGCCGGTGTCGTCGCGTGACGACGGGGTGTCGGATCGCTGGCGGGTCCAGTTCGACACCGGCGAGGTGGTCCGCTGCCGGAACGTGGTGATCGGGGTCGGCCGGGCCCCCAACGTTCCCGCCGCGTTCCTGGATCTGCCCGCCGACCGGGTGGTCCACAGCACCGAGTTCACCAGCCGGGTGGCGCAGCTCGACCCGAAGGCGGTACGCCGGGTCGTGGTGGTCGGCGGGGCGCAGAGTGCTGCCGAGATGCTGTGGACGATGTACCAGCAGTTCCCCACCGCCGAGTGCCGGATGTTGATGAGGTCGGCCGGTCTGCGCGGCTACGAGAGCAGCGCCTTCACCAATGAGCTGTACTTCCCGTCGTTCGTCGACCAGTTCCACGCCGGCTCCGCCGAGGCCAGGGCCCAGTTGTTGCAGGAGATGCACCGGACGAACTATGCCGGGCTGGCCCCCGGCATGCTCGACTCGCTGTATCGCCAGATGTACCAGGACCGGCTGACCGGCAACGCGCGGATCGTCATGCATACGCTCACCGACGTGCTCGCCACCCGGATGGAGGGCGACGAGGTCGTGTTGACCGTGCACGACCGGCTACGGGCGACGACCGAGGAGCTCCGCGCCGACCTGGTGCTCCTGGGCACCGGCTTCGAGCAGGGCAAGCCGGCGCTGATCCGGCAGACCGCCGCCTCCGTGGGTGTACGCGAGATCACGGTCGACCGCAACTACCGCATGGTGACGCCGGACTCCGTGACCGCCGGCTGCTATCTGCAGGGCGTCAACGAGGCGACTCATGGCATCGCGGACTCGCTGATCAGCGTACTGGCGGTCCGCGCTGGCGAGATGGTGAACGATCTACTCACCCCCCGTGCCAGCACACCGGCGCTGGTCGGCACGGCAGTGGCCGGCGGCGTCCTCGCCGAGGGAAGGGATGACTGACTCATGGAGATCCGCAAGCTGGACCACCACGGCCTCAAGCCCGACAACGGGCTGCGGGCGCAGCGGCTGATGCCCTGGGAGGCGTTGAACGCCCCCTTCGAGGGCTCCTGGTGTGTGGTGCCGCCCGGGGCCGAGTCCGGGGCGCACGGTCACCACGAGTACGAGATCTGGATCGCGTTGACGGGCCAGGCGGAGCTCGTCACCGAGGCGGGCACCACGCCGTTCGTCGCGGGGGACGTCGTGCACTTCCCGCCACACGAGCGGCACCAGGTGGTCAACCGTGGTGACCAGCCGTTCCAGATGTACGCGATCTGGTGGGATCACGAGATGGCGGACCAGTTCGTCGAGCGCCACCGGGCCGTGTCATGAGCCTGGACGAATCCCCGGTGATCGTGGTTCCGGCCACGCCCACCTCCAACGGGGGCCTGCACGTCGGGCACCTGGCGGGGCCGTACCTGGCCGCCGATGTCTACGCCCGGTACCAGCGGGCGCGGGGCAAGTTCGTCATCCACACCACCTGCACCGACGACAGTCAGTCCTTCGTGGCGACCCGCGCGGCGAACCTGGGGGTAGCCCCGGCGGACCTGGTGCGCGATGCCACCGCGCAGATCGGACAGGCGTTCACCGCGCTGGGTGCCACCCTGGTCGGGCTGCCGCCGGTCGACGAGACCTACCGACGCACCGTGCTCGACTTCGTCACCGCCCAGCACCGGGCAGGCGCTTTCGAGCTGCGTACCGTCCGGTTCCCGTACGCCCGACGGGCCGGGGTCTACCTCTACGACGCGCTCGTCTCGGGCACCTGTCCGACCTGCCTGGCGCAGAGCTCGGGCGGCGCGTGCGAGGCGTGCGGGCACCCGAACAACTTCGACGAGCTGCTCGACCCGTATTACCCGCTCGACCCCACGGACGACGTCGAGTACCGCGAGGTGGAGATCCTCGTGCTGCCGTTGGAGCGACTGCGTGACCAGCTCGCCGACCACTACGCCCGGCACGCGCCGCAGTGGCGGCCGAACGCCCGCGACCTGGTCACGGAGCTGATGGCCGGCCCGCTACCGGATGTGCCGGTCACCGTGCCCGGCAACTGGGGGCTGCCGGCGCCGTTCGCCGAGACTCCCGGGCAACGGTTGTACCCGTGGATCGAGGCGATGCCGGCGATCATCTACAGCACGTGGTGGTCGGCGGGGCAGCTCGGCCGGCCGACCGAGCGCACCGACCAGTTCTGGCTCGCCGACACCCAGCCCACGATCGTCTACCTCCACGGGTACGACAACGTCTTCCACTGGGGAATGCTCGACCTGGCCATGCTGCTGTCGCACCCGCAGCGGTACGCCACCCCGACGGTGACCGTGACCAATGAGTTCTACGAGCTGGACCGGTCGAAGTTCTCCACCAGCCGCGGCCATCTGATCTCCGCCACCGAACTGCTCGACCGCGTGCCCCGCGACCTGGCGCGGTTCTATCTGGCCCTCACCGCCCCGGAGTTCCAACGCACCAACTTCACCGAGGCCGATCTGCGGGACGTGGTGGCCACCCGGCTGGTGCGGCCCTGGAACCGACTGGCCACGGCGCTGGCCGAGCTGACCATCCCGGACGGCGCGGTGTTGCCGGTGAGCGCGGCCGGCCGCGCTCGGGCCCGGGTGGTGGCCGACCGGCTGCGCCGGCACTACCGTGACGACCGGTTCAGCCCGGGCGGGGTCGCCGACACGATCGCCACCCAACTGGACCGCCTGGCACGTGCCCACATCAACTCGGAGACCGCAGCCGACGTGCTGGCTCAGGTGCAGACCCTGCTCGCGTACGCCGCGCCCATCCTGATCGACGTTACCGACACGTTGGCCGGCGCCGGGGTACGGCTGCGGGTCGACGACGGGGCCGTGGACAAGGTCACGATGTTCCGGTTGCCAATGCTGCCGGCCACGTTCGACCAGCTGGCTCCCGGCGCTGGCGCCGGACGAGCATCGTAGGAGAACCAGATGAAGTTACTCGCCATCGAGACCTGCCAGTATCTGGAGTACTACCTGTCGCGTTACGCGCAGGTGGAAGCCCTGGGCGCGACACTCTACGTGCTCAACGGTGAAGGTAAGCCGGACTTCTGGCCCGCCGAGCGGTACCAGGTGGCCGGTTCCCGCCACATCGACGACATCATCGCCGCCGGCAAGCAGTGGCACCAGGCCGAGGGCTTCGACGGGGTGTTGACGTTCTCGGAGTCGTCGGTGATCACCGTAGCGGCGGTGGCCGAGGCCCTCGGCCTACCCGGCATCGGAGTCGAAACCGCGGTCAACTGCCGCAACAAGTACCTGATGCGGCAGGCGTACGAGCGGGCCGGCGCGCCCTCTCCCCAGTTCCGGCTGACCGGCACCCTGGCCGAGGCGCATGCCGCGGCGGAGGCGTTCGGTTATCCGGTCATCATCAAGCCCACGCACGGCGCCGGCAGCAACTTCGTGTTCAAGGTCGGCTCCCCGGCGGAGTTGGCCGAGCGGTACGCGCAGGCGGAGGAAGGCAGCCGGGACATGTTCTGGGCGCGGTCCGAACCGGAAGGGGTGGACCTCGGACCGAGCGGGCTGCTGGTGGAGTCGTTCCTGGACGGCGCGGAGTACCTGATGGAGGTGGTCGTCTGGGACGACGAGGTCTACCTCGGCTCGGTGGTGGACCGGATCACCATAGAGGGGCAGACCTTCGACGACGATGTCCACCACGCGCCGACGTCGATGAGCCCGCAGGACCTGGCAGCGGTGCACGAGGTGGTCGCTGCCGGGGTGCGGGCGCAGGGGCTGCGGCGCAGCGTGGCGCATGCGGAGGTACGGTTCCACGACGGCCGGCCGCACCTTCTGGAGATCGCCGGACGGGTCGGCGGCGGCGGGCTCGACCTGATCGCCAGGCTGACCGCCGATCACGACCCGATCGCGGCGGCCGTCGACATCGCCCGCGGCGTGCGACCCCGGGTGCGGCACTTTCAGCCCACTGGTACGCACACCGCGTCGATGTGTCTGATCTGCGCGGCCGGCACCATCGCCAGCGTGCACGTGCCGGCCGAGGTCAGCGAGTCGGAACGGACGTTCGACCTGAAGATCACCGCACGGCCGGGCGACGTCATCAAGCGCCCGCCGCACGGCAACACGATCCTCGGGTTCCTCGGCACCACCGGGACCTCGCAGGAGGACGCCTTCGCCACGATGATCCGGTTCGCGGACCTGATCAAGGTGGAGTTCGCCGACTGATCCGGGCCGCTCCACCGGCCGTCTCTCCCCCATACCAGCAGCAGCAGGACAGACAGACAAGGACGATGGTTCATGGCGCAGACAGTCGAGGCCGTGGTGTCGCTCGGCCCGGGCCAACCGGTGCAGATCCGCGACATCGTGGTCCCGGACCCGGGACCTGACGAGGCAACGGTGCGGGTGCTGGCCTGCGGGGTCTGCCACACCGACCTGCACTACCGCGACGGCGTCATCGGCTCCGGCTACCCGTACCTGCTGGGGCACGAGGCAGCCGGGATCGTCGAGCAGGTGGGTGACAACGTGACGCACGTCGTCCCAGGTGACCTCGTCATCCTCAACTGGCGGGCGGTCTGCGGGCGCTGTCGCCCCTGCCTGCGCGGGGCACCCGAAGCGTGTCTGGACGAACTCACCGCCAGTCGACCGATGACCCTGACCACCGGGGAACCGCTCGGGGCGGCACTGGGCATCGGTGCCTTCGCCCGGCTCACCCTGGTCCACGCGGGCCAGTGCACCCTGGTCGACAAGGCGGTGGACCCGGCCACTGCCTGCCTGCTCGGCTGCGGTGTGATGTCCGGACTGGGTGCGGCGATGCGCACCGGGGGCGTCAGTCCCGGAGACACCGTCGCGGTGATCGGCTGCGGCGGGGTGGGCTGCGCGGCCGTGACCGGCGCGCAACTGGCCGGGGCGACAACCATCGTCGCTGTCGACATCGATCCGCGGAAGCTGCCGATGGCCACCCAGTTGGGCGCCACGCATGTCGTCGACGCCAGCCGGGAACCGGACGTGGTCTCCAGGATCCGACAGATCACCGGTGGGCTCGGCGCCGACGTGACCATCGACGCGGCCGGGTCGCCGGAAACATGGAGCCAGGCTTTCCACGCGCGCTCCATCGGCGGCACCTTCGTGCTGGTGGCCAGGCCGGACTCATCGATGCGGCTGGAGATGCCGCTGCTGGACCTGTTCCTGCGGGGCGGCACCTACAAGACCTCCTGGTACGGCGACTGCCTGCCCTCCAGGGACATGCCGATGTTGGTCGATCTGCACCTGCAGGGCCGGCTGCCGCTCGATCTGTTCGTCACCGAGCGGATCGGTTTGGGCGACGTCGAGGTGGCGTTCGAGCGCATGCGCCGCGGCGACGTGCTGCGCAGCGTCGTCCTGCTCGATTGACCGCCTCGGCGGCTGGCGAGCGTCCGTCGGCCGCCGAGGTCCGGTGACTCGCTGGCCTCTTGCGTGTCCCGGCGTCTGGCGCACCGCCAGAGCCACTCACCTCGACCGTACCGCTATCGCCGGCCCAGGCCGTCCACCCCGTTCAAGGAGCACGCGTGCCCTCACCCAACGCCACGGCCCTCTCGATCAACTATCACGGGCGCCGGTTCCGGCCGGTCGCGGACGGCAGCGGGGAGCACAGCCGCGTCGCGAACTACTGGCAGGACGGCGACCTGCTCTGGGGCGAATTCACCGGGGGTCACGCGCGCCGGGGCACCCTCGCCGGACAGTGCCAGCCTGACGGCTCGGTCGACTTCGCGTACTGCATGGTGCTCGACGACGGGCGGATCATCGTCGGCGAGTGTCACAGCACCCCCGAGATCCTCCCCGACGGGCGCATCCTGCTGCACGAGACGTGGCAGCGCCACGGTGCCCACGCCGCCAGCGGCGTGTCCCAGATCGAGGAGATCCCCGCGTCCCCGCCGGCCGCGGGCACCTGACCAACCCGGCGCCGACCCGCGCGGTACCGGCGGACACCCGGACTCTGCTTCCTCACCTCATCCCGCGCCGGGAACACCCGGCGCGGTGGCCGCTCTCAAGCGGGCTGCCGCAACTTGCGGGCGCGGTTTCCGTCCGGGTCGGGCCGGCGGTGGCTACGCGAGCGTGCGGCGAACACGAGCAGCCACCCCATGACGACGACCTCACCGACGAACGTGACTGCGGCGACCTGAATCGTGTACGCGGCCGAGACAAGCGCCCCGACCGAGTCGGCGAGATAGCCCGCACCGGCGATCGCTACGAGCACCGCCACCCAGGTCGGCACAGTGGGAGACCGCCATGCCAGCCACCCGATCATCAGCAGGTGGACGCCGAACAGGATCAGACCGAGGCTCCAGATCTCCTCGAATTCGGTGATGTACGCGTACACGCTGGGGCTGATCTCGTCGGTCGCCGGACCGTCGTGCAGGAGACCGGCGGCGGCGATCAGGTAGGTGATCGCGACGGCGAAGACGACCGCGTACGCGGTGCGGCACCAGGCCGAGAGCAGTGGGACGGTGCGGTGGGTGTCATCGAAGAACGCCCGCAGCGACCAGGCGACCAGCACGTCGAGGCAGGCCACCGCGAACAGGGCGACGATGGCAAGGACAAATGCCCGTTGATTCGACAGCATCCGGGTGGTGGTCTCGGCGGCGTCGGTGGAGACCAGCCGGTCCACGACGCCGAAGTTGGCCAGCCCAGCGAGAACCGCCATCAGCAGCAGGCCGAGCCCGGCGGCCAGCGCCGCGCGGCCTGCTCGGGAGTCGCCGTCCACGGCCGCCACGCTCGACGCCCCGTCGGGGGCGGCGCTCGGCTGCACAGCGGCGGACGGCACGAAGCCGCGAGCGAGCAACAGCAGACCGAAGACAATCTCGAATAGACCTCCCGGGATCGCCAGGACGACCCCGACCCCGGCCCCCATCAGCTCGGCGGCCGCGCCCGTCGCCAGCAGCGCGTATCCGGAGAATCCCCAGATCGCCAGCCAGCTCGGCAGCCAGCGCTGCCGGTTGAGGGCCAGGCAGAACGGCAGGCTGCCCAGCCCCAGCGACAGCATGGCCGCCTGGTAGGCGATGTCGGCGGCACCGGCACCGGCCGAGTCCAGCAGGACGATCCCGGCGGTGAGCAGGAACGCCTCCGCGCCGCGCGCGACAAGGTATGTCCAGGCGGCCCCCGGACGCGATCGACGCAGCGCCCGAAAGACCAGTACGCCGATGGCCGCCACCATGACGGAGTTGAGCACCACGAGCGCCACCCCGGCGAACTGCCCGGCGAGAGCGCTGCCGATGCCGTAGAAGACGAATGCCAACAGGAAGAACGCACCGGCGCATCTGCCGGTCACGCGGAGTGACATTTTTGCCTCTCAGGCCTTCGTACTAAGTAAGGGGTACTAAGTACGATAGCCTTGGCGGCGAGGCCGGTCAACGCAATGCCAGGAAGACGGGAACCAGTCGGTGGGCGAACCAGCACGGCAGCTGAGCCGCGAGCGAGTGCTGCAGGCCGCGGTCGGCATCGCCGACGCGCACGGCCTGGGGGCATTGACCATGCGGTCGCTGGCCGCCGAGCTCAACGCCAAGCCGATGTCGCTTTACCACTACATCCGCAGCAAGGACGAGCTCCTCGACGCACTCGTGGACGGGGTTTTCGCGGAGATCGAACTGCCAGAGGTGGGCGGCGACTGGCGCGCCGAGGTGCGCCGACGTTCCCTCTCGGCCCGTACGGTCCTCGCGCGGCATCCCTGGGCGCTGACCCTGGTAGAAGCCCGGACCAGTCCCGGGCCGGCCAACCTGCGCCATCACGACACCATGCTGGGTGTGCTGCGGGCCGGGGGCTTCTCGCTACAGATGACAGCCCACGCGTACGCGATCATCGATGCGTACGTCTACGGCTTCGTGCTGCAGGAGGCGTCGCTGCCGTTCGACGGTCCAGACTCCGCCACCGCGATCGCGGATTCGATCATGGAAGGTTTCGCGGCGGGCGAGTACCCGCACATGGTCGAGTTCGCCACGCAGCACGTCCAGCAGCCTGGCTACCACTTCGGCGGGCAGTTCGAATTCGGCCTCGATCTGATCCTCGACGGACTGGCGATGCACGGCGGTGCCGCACGCCCGTCGTGACTCCTACTACCAGGCCCGGCGGTGAAGCCGCCCACTGACCGGTGATGGCGGCGGTTCTCCGGGTGGAGCGAGGCTCTGGCCTCGGAGCCCTCCGCTGTCCGGGTGCGCCGGCAAAGGGGCCCGGGTGGACGGAAGCGCCGGACGGCGGCGACTGCGCGCCGCATGGTCGATATTGCGTCGCCGACAGCCGGGTAGATACTCTACGCGCCCGATCGAACGCCCTAGGTGATCGTCCTGAATGCCTGCTGACCGGAGATGACGTGCTCAGACGTACTGCAACCGTCGGAATCGCCCTGCTGGCCTGCCTTGCGGGCACCGGCGCGGTGGCCATGCCAGCGCACGCCTGGGAACCCGAGTGTCCCATCGATTGCGACGGTGGGGGTGGCGACGGCGGTGGCGGTGGCGGTGGCGGCCCCGTCACGCCTCCGTCGCCGGCGTACAACCTGCAGGGCGTCATCCAACTGGAAGGCACCGGCCACGAAGGATCCTGGCCGTTGCGCCGCGGCGGAGTCAAGATCCGCGGATACTCCCGACTCGCCACCTGGGGCAACGACCGGGTGGACGCCAACTACATCAACGTCTACTGCTCCGCTACCGTCCTCAGCTACTCCACCGACGACTACGACTCTGAGAACAACGGGGCGCTCGTCGATGTGCACTTCTGGTCTCCGACTGTCCCGGTCACTGGCGTCCCCGTCCAGTCCCGGACCGTCAACGTCAACTGCACCCACCACGCCGAGAAGAACGGCGTCAACTACGACACCACCAGCACCGCCCAGTTCGTCATCCCCGAGTGATTCCCGGCGGGGCCGGTCCGGACCGGGCCGCCCCGCCGCCCCCGGCATCTCCCAGTCGACCGCAGACGGCACCAGCAGCGAAACCACCCGGCCGTCATCGTCAACACCGGCACTTGACGGGTCCAGCCCGCGACGCCTCGTAGTGCACGCCGAAACTGCCCGGTCAGCCGCGGGCCTGTGGGTCTGAGGGTGTTTCCGGCCTGACCCGCCAGGCGTTGCGCCTGGTGAGGAGGGTGCCGTGATGACCGCGACACTGAACGACGTGACCGGACGGACTACGAGTACGCCGCCGTCTCAGATCAGCCCGTGGGCGAGCATCGCCTCGGCGACGAGCCGGAAGCCGTCAATGTTGGCTCCAGCGACGTAGTTGCCCGGCATGCCGTACTCCTCGGCGGTGTCGTAGCAGCGGGCATGGATAGTCCGCATGATTTCCCGCAGCCGCTGCTCAGAATGGGTGAAGGTCCACGAGTCGCGGCTGGCGTTCTGCTGCATTTCCAGCGCGCTGGCCGCGACTCCACCGGCGTTGGCCGCTTTTCCGGGCGCGAACCGCACCCCGGCCTCGGCGAATCTCCGCACCGCCTCCGGCGTGGTGGGCATGTTGGCCCCCTCCACCACGATGGTGCAGCCACCCGCGATCAGGGTGAGCGCGTCGGCGGCGGTGAGCTCGTTCTGCGTCGCGCAGGGGATCGCCACCTGGCAGGGCACGTCCCAGACCGGGCGACCCGCGACGAACGTGGCGTGCCGGCGCGCGTCGACGTATTCGTCGATCCGTGCCCGGCGGACCTCCTTGACCTGCTTGAGCACATCGACGTTGATTCCCTTTTCGTCGTATATATAGCCGGAGGAGTCCGAGCATGTCACCACGGTGCCGCCGAGCTGATGCACCTTTTCAATCGCGTAGATCGCCACGTTGCCCGAGCCGGAAACCACCACCCGCTTTCCGTCGAGACTGTCGCCGCCGTCGGCGCGTAGCATCTCATCGGCGAAGAACACCGCACCGTAGCCGGTAGCCTCCCGGCGCACCTGGGCACCGCCGTAACTGAGGCCTTTGCCGGTCAGCACCCCGGACTCATACCGGTTGGTGATCCGCTTGTACTGCCCGAACAGGTAGCCGATCTCCCGGCCACCGACTCCGATGTCGCCGGCCGGCACGTCCGTGTACTCGCCGATGTGCCGGTACAGCTCGGTCATGAACGATTGGCAGAACCGCATCACCTCCCGGTCGGAGCGGCCCTTGGGGTCGAAGTCCGACCCACCCTTGCCGCCGCCGATCGGCATGCCAGTCAACGCGTTCTTGAACAGTTGTTCAAAACCGAGGAACTTCACGATCCCCAGATAGACCGACGGGTGGAAGCGAAGACCTCCCTTGTACGGGCCCAGGGCACTGTTGAACTCCACCCGGAAGCCGCGGTTGATGTGGACCTCACCGCGATCGTCCTCCCACGGCACCCGGAAGATGATCTGCCGCTCCGGCTCGCAGATTCGCTCGATAATCTTCGCTTCGGCGTACTCGGGGTGCCTCTCCAAGGCCGGCACGACACTGTCGAGCACCTCCCGCACCGATTGGTGGAATTCGTTCTCGCCAGGGTTGCGCCGCACCACCGAAGTGAAGATCGACTCTAGCTTGTCCTGTGCCGACATAAATACTCCTCGATGTGCAACCATGGCCGACCTGCCGCGCATGCTGGGCGACCCGCAGGTCACCTACGCCGCCACGACCACGTCAAGATCACAATGTCGCTGTAGGTAGCGATTGTCGTGGTACGGCAACTTCGGCATGTTGAGCGGGAAGCTCCGGCAGGACGAGGTTCCTCACGGACCTTGTCCCTGACGACGCTTCGTCGTGTTCAGTGTGCCATTCCCGCTGCTGGTCCCGTCATCAGCAGTGCCGTTTGGCGAGGTGACAGCGCTGCGGATGCGTGCCGCGGCCTGTTGGCTGGCGACGAGACGTCTGGCTCCGACCGCTGAGACCGTTATGTCCGCCGGCATCAGGCAAGAGCGGCGGGCGCGCTTCGAGATCCGGCTGGAGGCCCTCCTCGAGAGCCTCGCCGCCATAGTGGCCCGCTCCGGCGATGGGTCGATGACCCTCCGCTACCGGTTCGTCTCCGAACACCGCGCCGACTACGGCATGCAGCAGCTGTGCCGCGTCCTGGCGGTACGACGTCCCGGCTTCTACGAGTGGCTGGCCGCCGGGTGGCTGCTCGTCCGACGAGCGTCCCCTGCGTCCGACCCGGCTTCCGGGGTGTCGGCGGCGTCCGGCTCGGTCTGGCGGCCGTTCGACTTGATGATCACTGATTTGATCGGTAGCTATCGACTGGCTTTTGGTGGTGCCGGTGGGGGTAAGCGGCCATGATCGAGATTGGCAGTGCCGCGCCGGAAGATCATGGACGTGGCCGTCCCACTCGGACGGCCGTCGTACCCGACCCTGAAACTGAGGAGACCTCTTGGACACGGAGATGTGGAGCCTGCTCCGCGTAGGTGACGGCGGGCAGGACCTCGTGCTCACCGTCGACTTCGGCGGGGCCAGGCCGGAGGCCGGGTTTGTGGACCTGGCCGCCCGGCTGCCGTCCGGCTGCACCGTGCTGGCCACCCGGCCGCCGGACCGCCTCATCGACGACCCGGCCGCCGCCGTCCGGCAGGTCGACGCCTGGCGGGACGAGGTCCTAGCCACCGGTGCGCGGATCTCGGCGGTGATCGGATACTGCTCCGGCGCGACCGTGGCCACCCGCCTGGCGCACGACTTCACCGCCCACGGGCACCCGGTCAGCCTGGTGCTGGTCGATCCCGCGGTGGCGACCCACGAACTGCTCCTGGAGGCGTACCACAGCTCGATCGAATCGCTGGTGGCGGTGCTCGACCAGCCGCCGGCCAGCGGCGATGAGGTGTCCGGCCCGGTGCCGGGAGGGGCCGCCCTGGTGGGCCTGGCCCGGCGTCTCGGTGACAGCTACGTCCGGACCGCCGGCCAGGTCGGCCGGGAGTTGGACCTGGACGACGATCTCGTCGACGACCTCACCGTCCGGTTCCAGCGCTACCTGTCGTACCTGGTGGTGGCCGCTCTCGCCGAGCTGCCGGCACCGGTCGCCGCGCTGCGGCTCCCGGTACTGACCGTCATGTCCGCCACGCACCCCGAGGACGTCTTCCCGGCGATCGGCGACCGCCGGGTCCGGTTCGACGTTCCCCGCGCCGACCTGCTCGCGGACGCCAGGGCCGGTCGACTGTTGGCGGAGTTCATCACCGGGCGGTCGGTGACACCAGCCCCAGTTCCCGGTAGATAGCGTCACTGACCCGGTGCCAGATGGATTTGCCCGACACGAAGCCGGGCAGTCCGTTTCCGTTGAAGGCCACCACCAGCTCGTGTTCCGGGTCGACGTATGCCATCGGCGACGACCCGTGGCCCTGGTGACCGAAGGTGCGAGGGCTGGTGTGTGACCCGTAGTAGGCGTGTTCCTCCCCGTGCCGTCTGCTCTCCAGCGTCAGGCCCAACCCGAAGTCGATGAGGGGAGCCTCCCCGAAGAAGCTCGGTCGCTGCGGTCGGATCATCTGCTGGACGGTCGGTGCGTCCAGCAGGCCGTCATGCCCGGCACTCCACGCGTCGCCGACCGCATGGTGGCAGAGCAGCTCGTAGAACCGGGCCATGCTGCGGGCGCTGGCCCACAGCCCCTCACCCGGATGCCGGGTCGTGTGGACCAGGCCGCTGGCCAGCAGCCGCCGGGTTTCGGCAGCGGTCTGCACCTCCTGCGGGCTGCTGAGCTCCGCCGCCCTGTGCCGGTGGTAGGTGCCCACCTGGCCGCCGAGCGCCCGCAGCTCGTCGGCGGAGAAACCATAGTGGTACGTCGCGCCGAGCGGGCCGGCGATCTCGTCGGTCACGAACCGGTCGAAGTCGCGGCCGTCCAGCTGCCGGACCACCTCGGACAGCACCAGCCAGCCGATGGCCGAGGAGGAGTACGACGGCTGCTGACCGGGCACGTCGTCCGGGTGCAGCCGGGCCGCGAGAGCTCCCTGGACCGCCTGCGCGTAGCCCACGGAGTAAGGGTCGGCGCTGCGCGGGTCGTCGGTGAGCAGTCGCCCCGAGGAGTGGGTGAGCAGGTGCCGGAGGGTGATCGCGGCCTTGCCATCGGTGCCGAACGCCGGCAGGTAGGTCGCCACCGGCTCGTTCGGGTCGAGTGACCCGCGGCGCCACAGCTCACACAGGGCCGCCGCGAGTAGCGGCTTGCCACCGCTGAACCAGGGCAGGATGTCGTCGGGCCCCAACGGCGTGCCGTCCTCGCGGTGGCCGGCGACCCGGTCGTGCACCGGCTTGCCGGCGATCGAGACGTAGAGCTGGATGCCGAGGTGTCGGACCTCCCCGATCGCCTCCGCGATCGCCCGGTCCAGCGCACCGGTCGCCGACCGGGAGGCCGGCCGGTCCGCCGGCCCGTCCCGGCGGTGCTCGGCGCGCAGGACGGTCAGCCGTTCGGCGAACCGGCGCGGGGTGGGCGCCGAGATGAGCGTGTCCAGTGGAACCGGAATGCCGAGCGTCCGGCGTACCCGTTGGAGAAGCTGGATCGCCAGCAGCGACTGGCCGCCGGAGGCGAAGAAGTCGGCGTCCACCGGCAGCTCGGGTTGGCTGAGCAACTCCCGCCAGAGAGCGAGCATGTCGGCCAGGAACGGACTGTCGGGGTCGACCGACTGCGACTCGACCGGGAGGTGTCGACGCGGGGACTCGTGGCCGAGTCGTTCGTCCGTCTCGCTTTCCTGCATCCTGGTCCTCTCGAACGATGGACATCGCACCTCAGGCGCACGATTTGCCTGGAAGCGACGCGGCACCCGGTGCTGGCCGTCCCTTCGGGCGGCGGACCCGTCCCGCTGGTCGCGCCGGCCATCGTAGCCCTCGGGTGAGAGGTGGTCGCAGCCATGGTGGCGACGTGACGGCTCCGGGTTGCGGTCACTCCGCGTAGTGATGTCTGTGCAGTTCGGATCGGCGTCGGCGACCGGGCCGCCCGGGTCGGCACGGCACCCTGAGTGCTCTTGATCACGCAACCGACTCCTGCTAGCGTCGGGGCCGCATCAGATATCAACTATGTTTCATGTGCTAATTGTGGCTACAGATAGTGACCACGGGAGATGCGGCGACGTAACAATTGGTGGACGCACACAGGTATGACCGACCGTCTCCCGATCGGCATGTCGTCAGGCGGCATCCTCTGAGCCACGTCCCCGGCGGACCGGTCGACCAGTAACGACCGGCATGGTCCGATCGGATGCCGCAACCCCGACCGTAATCGCGATCCGGCCAGGTCGACCGGCGGGTTTCCCCTGCTCAGGCCCCATTCGGGTGGCCAACACCCACCCCCGTCGGCCCCGCCCACCCGGTGGCCCGGTCCGGCCGGTGGCCGTAGGTGAGCCGGATCTGGCCGGCGGCGCGGGTGAAGCGCCAGCACCACGGGTCGGTGCGGCCAGCGCACCACGGTCCGGCGAAGCATCGAGGCGGAAGGACGATCAGTCAGGTGGCAAGCTTCAGAGGCGTTGCCGGTTGGCCATCGCGTTGGTGGGCCAGCGTCCGCGACCTGCCGAAGGTCGAGGCCATCCTGCTCGTCAACACCCTCGTCGGGTGCGTCGGGTTCGGGCTCTACACCGCGGTCAGCGTGATCTACTTCTCCACCTTCGCCGACGTGTCGGCGGTGCAGGTGGGGCTCGGATTCTCCCTCACCGCCTCGGTCTGGATCTTCGCGGCCAGTCCGGTCGGCCGGCTGGTCGACCGGATCGGACCACGCGAGATGACCATCGGAGCCGGTGCGGTGCAGGGACTCCTGCTCGCCTGCCTGCCGCTGATCAACGGCGTCGCGTCGTTCCTGATCCTGATGTGCACTCTCGGCATCGCCGAACGTAGCGCGAGCGTCAGCCGGGAGGCGCTCCTGGCACAGCTCGTCGACGACAAGCGCCGGGTGGTCACCGCCGCCCGGAGCCGGAGCATCGCGAACATCGGCCTCTCGGTGGGCACCGCCCTGGCCGGCGTCGCGCTCGCGGTGAACACCCGTACGGCGTTCGTCGTGCTGCTGGTCACCTACGCGGCGCTCACCCTGGGGGTCAGCGCGATCAGCCTTCAGTATCCCCGGGTGCCCGGCCGGCGGGAAACCGTCCGGACCGGCCCCAGAGGCGTCTTCCGCGATCCGCCGTTCCTCACGGTGTCCATCCTGGCCGGCCTCGTCTCGATCTACGACACGGTGCTGGTGATCGGTCTGCCGCTGTGGATCGCCCACCACACCGACGCCCCGGCCACGATCTTCGCCGGACTGATGGTCACCAACACCCTGCTCATCGTCCTGTTCCAGGTCCGCGCCGCACGCAACGTCGAATCGGTGCCCGACGCGCGCCGGGCCCTCATCCAGGGCAGCCTGGCCGCCGCGCTCGCCTGCGCCATCTTCGGCGTCACCGCCTGGACCGACACCGCCGTGCTGGCCGGGGCCGTCCTTTCCGCTGGCGTCCTGCTGCTGACCGCCGGTGAGCTGCGCGCCGCAGCCGCCGACTGGTCCCTCCGGTTCGAGCTGGCCCACCCGGACGCCCAGGGCGAGTACGGGTCCATCCACTCCCTCGGTTCGACGATCCGGTCCATCTGTGGTCCGGTCCTGGTGACCTACCTCCTGGGCGTCTGGGCCGGCGTGGGCTGGCTCGCCCTGGTCGTCATCTTCCTGCTGCTCGCCGCCGCGACCGGGCCGGTCGTCGGGTGGGCGCAGCGCACTCGCGTCCGATACACCCCCGCCGGCAGCAACCCCGAGCCGATCCCCTCCACGAGCGACAGCGTCGCGGACGAAACGGTGCCAACGGCGCAACCCGAGGGAGCGACCCGATGAGCCGGCCGGTGCCCGCCAGCCCTGAACAGCGTCGACTGTGGCTGGTCGACCGGCACGAGGAGGGAGGCGCCGCCTACACCGTGCCACTGGTCTGGCAGGTGTACGGCGAGCTGGACGTGCCGGCCCTCGAAGCGGCGGTGGACGCGCTGGTGGCGCGACACGAGGCGCTGCGCTGTGCGTTCGTGGACGACGGCGACCAGGTGCACATGCTGGTCGACGAGCCGGCCGGCGGCAACCTGCGGGTGTCGACCGGGCAGGCAGCCGCGCAGGCCGAGGCCGAGCTGGCCGCCTTCCTCGACCGGCCGTTGAGCCTGCAGCGCGGTGAGGTGTTCCGGGCGGCGCTCTGGACGCTGCCCGAGCAGGAGGCGTTACTCGCCCTGATTCTGCACCACGCCGTGGTGGACGGCTGGTCGGTTGCCAACCTGGCCGAGGATCTCTCCACTCTCTACGCGGGGCTGGCCGGCGCCGGCGCCGAGGGGTCCGGCACGGAACTGCCGCCGGTTCCGGGGATGGCCGAACTGGCCGCCCTGCAACGGCGGGAACGCACCGAGCAGACGCAGCAGGAGGCGGTCAGCCACTGGCGGGAGACGCTCCAGGGAGCGCCCGCCGAACTCGACCTTCCGGTCGACCGGGCCCGCCGCCCCGATCTGCTCGACTGGCGTGGTGGCATCCGTACCCACAAGCTGGACCGGTCGACGGCGCAGGCACTCAGGAAGCTGGCCGCCGAGCGTCGCACCACCCCGTTCGTGGTGGCGATGTCGGTGCTCGGAGTCTTCCTCGCCCGATGGTGCAACGTGGTGGACCTGGTGATCGGTGTACCGGTCGCCGACGACCGCGACGAGGTGACCGAGCGGGCGGTGGGCTTCTTCGTCAACACGCTGCCGATCAGGCTCGATCTCAGCGGCGACCCGTCGTTCGACGAGATGATCAGCCGTACCCAGGCCCGCGCGTTCGAGGCGCTGCTGCACCGCGAGGCCCCGCTGGACCTCATCATCCGGTCGCTGGATCTGGACCGGACCCCCGGGACGCATCCGCTGTTCCAGGTCATGATGACGTACCAGAACGTGCCGGAGATCCACCTGCGGCTCGGGGCGACCCGGGCGCACGCCCGTCCGGTCTACCCGGCCGGCGCGAAGTTCGACCTGCTGATCGATCTGGCACCCCACAGCGAGGGACTGAACGTGCGGTTCGAGTACCGCACGGCCCTGTTCGACGACCGGTCGATTGCCGAGGCCGTCGGCTCGTACGTCGAGGTTCTGCGACGCTGTCTCGCCGACCCCGGGGTCCGGGTGGGCGAGATCGACCTGCTCCCCGGGGAACAGGTCGCCGAGCGGCCCGACGGGTCGGAGCCGGTGACGGCCGTGCCGTCACCGGTGCTCTCCCTGGTCGCGGACGCGGTCCGCACCGCGCCCGACGCGGTCGCGGTGACCTGTGGGGATGTTCGGCTCACCCGGCGTGAGCTGTGGCGGGCCGCTCTCCGGCTCGCCGCCCGGCTACGCGCCGCCGGGGTCACCGAGGGGGTGCCGGTCGGCTCGTACCTTCCCCGGGGTGTCGATCTCGTGGTGTCCGTGCTGGGCATCTGGGCGGCGGGCGGGGTGTACGTGCCGTTGGACCCGCAGAACCCGCTGCCGCGCAACCTGTTCATCCTCGACGACGCGGGGATCGGGGTGCTGGTCGCCGACCGGGCGGTCCCCGAGCTGGGTCGGCGCACCGCGGTCCTGCTGGGGGAGGTCGGCGACACCGGTCCGACCGTCGGGGAGTTCCTGACCGACCCCGGGTCACCGGCGTACGTCATGTACACCTCCGGTTCCACCGGCCATCCGAAGGGTGTGCTGGTGGAGCACGGCAGCCTGGCCGGGCTGATCGCGGAGATGGAGCGGTTGGTCCGGCCGAACGCAGCCGACCGGATGGTCGCGTCAACCACGGTCACCTTCGACATCTCGCTGGTGGAACTGCTGCTGCCGCTGACCACGGGCATCGAGTGTGTGGTCGCGGACTCCGGGATCGCGGCCGACCCGGTCCGGCTCGCCGAACTCGTCCGGGACCGTGGCGTGACCGTGGTGCAGGCGACGCCGAGCGTGTGGCGGATCCTGGCCGAACACCTCGACAGCGGGGTACGGGTGGCGATCTGCGGCGGGGAACCGCTGACCGTGGAGGTCCGCGACGCGCTGCTGGGCCTGGCCGGAAAGGCGTTCAACGGGTACGGCCCGACCGAGGCCACCGTCTACTCGTCGGCCTGGGAGATGACCCCCGGGGACATCTCCGTCGGCGTGCCACTGCGCACCAACCGGTTCCTCGTGCGCGACCGGTGGGGCCGTCCGGCCCCCGCCGGCACCTGGGGCGACCTGTGGATCAGTGGTCCGGCGCTGTCGCGCGGTTACCTGAACCGACCCGAGCTGACCGCCGAGGCGTTCAAGACGATCGACGGGGTCGGACGCGGCTACCGCACCGGTGACCGGGCCCGGCGTACCCGCGACGGCCAGTACCAGCTACGCGGCCGGGTGGACGACCAGTTGAAGCTGCGCGGCTACCGGATCGAGCCGGGCGAGGTGGAGAGCGCGATCAACCGGCTGCCGGGGGTGAACGGTTCCACGGTCGTCGCGGTCGAGGTCGACGACAACCGTAGCCTCGCGGCCCTGGTGGTGCCCACCGAGCGCGACGGGGCGGGCGCCGCCGTCGATGACTGGCGCACCCAGTGGGAAGAGGTCTACACCGACCTCGACCGGTCGGAGTTCAGTGGCTGGACGAGCAGTCTGACCCGCGAACGGTACCCGGACGGGGTGATGCGGGAATGGGCCGGCCACACACTCGACGCGCTCACCCGCCTCGGGTTCGAGCATGTGCTGGAGATCGGCGCGGGGTCGGGCATCGTGACCCGGCCGCTGGCACGGAAGGCCGCGACCTGGCTGGCCACCGACATCTCGGCCCGGTCGGTGGACGCGCTGAACGCGGACCGGGAAACGCTGGGCCCCGGTTTCGCGGCGCTGCTGAGGTCGGCCGACGAATGGGACGGCCTGCCGGACCGGTTCGACCTCATCGTGCTCAACTCGGTGATCCAGTACTTCCCGACCCGGGAGTACCTCGACCAGGTGCTGGACGCGTGCCTGGACCACCTGTCGCCCGGTGGCCGGATCTTCCTCGGTGATCTCCGCTCGTGGCCGCTGGCGCGGGCACACTACCGGGCGATGGCAGAGGCACGCCATCCGGACGCGGACGGGCCGCGACTGGCCGCAGCGGCCGACCAACTCGCCGACGCTGAACGGGAACTGCTCGTCGACCCGGGGTACCTGTACCGGCTCGCCGGGTCCCGGGGTGACCTGCGGGTCTCCCTGCGACCCAAGCACCTGGTCGCATGGAGCGAGATGTCCGCGTTCCGGTTCGACGCGGTGTTGACCAGGGCCGGGGCGCCGACCGCGCCCGACCGCACCCCCGGTGAACACGCCTGGCGGACCCCGGAGTCGTTCGAGGGGATCTGTGCCCGGGTGGGCGACGGCGGCGACCCGGCGGTGGTCCGGGGAATTCCGAACGCCCAGAACGCGGCATGGCTCCCGGCCCCGGAGCCCCGGGTGCCGGTGACCCCGGCGGCGCTGGTGGATCTCGCCCGCGCCCACGGCTGCGTCGCTGTGCTCCGCGTCGACCCGCGGGACGCCACCCTGCTCTGCGCCTACCTCGGCCGATCCGCCACGGCCGCCCGGCGGTACGCGGAGTGGGACGCCGCGCGGGCCACGGTGGATCCGGGCCGGCCACTGGTCAGCGAGCCACGGCGGTCCCCCGCAGCCGGGTTCGATCCGGAGGACGCGATCGAGCGGCTGCGCCGGATCCTGCCGCCCTACCTGGTGCCCCACGTGATCGTCACGGTGCCGGCGCTGCCACGGTTGCCCAGCGGCAAGGCCGACCGGAACCGCGCACGGCGGCTGGTGCTCGAACACGTGCAGGCCCGGCAGGGCCACACCGCGCAGCCGGCCGACCCGCTGGAGGCGGCGGTGCGGGACGCCTGGGCCCGGGTGCTCGGCCATGACGGCTTCGGCCGGGCGGACAGCTTCTTCCGCCTCGGCGGTGACTCGCTCGGCGCGGTACGCGTGCTGGCGGACCTGCGCCGCCGGCTCGGCGTGCGGCTCCGCCTGCCGCAGTTCGTCCAGGCGCCGACGTTCGCCGGACTGTGTGGGCTGGTGCGGACTCTCGTGGCGGCCGAGGACGGCGGGAACAGCTCAGGTTCGCTGACGATGAGGGGAGAGACACCGTGACGGGTTCAGCGGATGCGCCGGCGGTCGTCGACACGTTGCCCGGGCTGTTCCGAGCGGCGGTACGGACGCATCCGGACCGCCCCGCGGTCAGCGACGGCGACCGCCGACTGACGTATGCGGAACTCGACCGGGAGTCCGACGCCGTGGCCTCCGGGCTACGGGCCCGGGGCGTGACCGTCGAGGACCGGGTCGGGCTCTACGCCGAGCGGTCCGTCGACCTGCTCGTGGCGGTCCTCGGCATCCTCAAGGCGGGCGCCGCCTACGTCGCGGTGGACAGCCGCTACCCGGACGCCCGGCGCGACCTCATGCTGCATACCAGCGGCGCGAAACTGGTCATCTGCGCGCCGGACTGGCTCGACCGGCTGCGGGAGGTCCCCGCCGACGTGGTCACCCTGGCCGAGGTGACCCGGTCGGAGCCGACGCCGATGCCGGCCGTCGAACCCGCCAGCGCGGCGAACGTCCTGTTCACCTCCGGCTCGTCGGGGCAGCCGAAGGCGATCGTCCTGGAACACCGGAACCTGGTCTCGCTCGCGCTCAATCCGGGACTGCCCCAGCTCACCCCGGCCGACCGGTCCGGGCAGATCTCCAGCGTGTCGTTCGACGCCTTCAACATGGAGCTCTGGACGGCGCTGGCCGTCGGCGCCGAGGTGGTCGTGCTGCCCGACGTGCCGGATCTGCTGGCGGCCGACTTCCAGCGGCAGCTCAAGCGGTACGGGATCACGGTGATGGTGGTCCCGACGATGGTGGTCAACCAGGTGGTCCGGGCGGACCGCGACGCCTTCGCCCCGCTACGTCTTGTCCGGGTCGGCGGGGACGTGCTCCAGCCGTCCGCCTGCCGCGACCTGCTCGGCGGCCGGTTCTCCGGCGAGCTGTACAACATGTACGGACCTGCCGAGATCACCACGGCCTGCACCGCGCACCTGGTGACGATGGCCGACGCCGAGAGCGACCTGATCCCCATCGGCCGGCCGCTGTCCGGGGTGACCGCCCACGTGCTCTCGCCGGACCTGCGGCCCACCGCCGACGGGGAGATCGGCGAACTGTTCGTCGAGGGACCGGGGGTGGCCCGTGGCTACCAGGACCAACCGGAGCTGACCGAGGAGCGGTTCTGCACGGTTACCGGCGACGACGGTGCTCCGGTCCGGGCCTACCGGACCGGTGACCTGGTCCGTCGCCGGCCCGACGGCGTACTGGAGTTCATCGGCCGGGCCGACGACCAGGTGAGGATCCGGGGTTACCGGGTGGAACCGGGCGAGGTGGAGCGGGGCCTGCGCCGCCAGCGGCAGGTGCAGGAGGCGGCCGTCCTGCCCGACGGTACGGGTGACGACCGGCGGCTGATCGCCGTCGTGGTGGTCGACGGCACGCCCAGCCTCGCGGAGCTGCGGGCCCAGGCCGAAGGTGACCTGCCGGACTTCATGGTGCCCAGTCACTTCATCGTGGTGCCGCAGATCCCGGCCACCGACCACGGCAAGCGGGACATGGCGGCGCTGCGCGAACTGCTGGACGCCCACCGCCTGCGCCGGGACAGCTACCTGCCGCCGGGTACGGACACCGAGCGGTATCTCGTCGAGTTGTGGGAGCGGCTGCTCGGGGTGGAGAACATCGGCAGCAATGAGAACTTCTTCGCGTTGGGTGGCCATTCCCTTCAGGCGTTCCAGATGCATCGGCGGATCAGCCGGGACCTCGGGGTGAAGCTGCCGTTCCAGGCGCTGCTGTCCAACACCGTCCTGGCCGACCTCGCGGCCCTGATCGACCAGTCCGTGGCGGGGGGCGAGCCGGCGTGACGGGCGCAGCGGGCGTCGACCGCACCGACGTCGACCTGTTCGTCCGGGGCGCGGGGTCGAACTTCATGCTCGGCATCACCTCCCTCCCGGTGCGGGTCGTCTGAGTCGGGCGGTCCCGCCGCTGTTCCGCTGCCCTGCCCCGCCACCAGGAGAGTGAGACCGATGGACAGCCCGTACGCCCTCGGTGACCGGATCGAACAGGTCGTCGCGACCCGCGTCCGCCAGCGACCCGACGCGACGGCGGTCCAGCAGGGGGATCGCCGGGTCAGCTACGGCGAGCTGTGGGCGCAGGCGTCCACGGCCCGGGAGGCCGTCCGAGCCGGCGGCGTATCGGCCGGTGACGTCGTCGCCGTGCACATGGAACGCACCCCGGAGCGGGTGGCGGCCTTTCTCGGCGTGCTGCTGGCCGGGGCCGCGTACCTGCCCCTGGATCCCCGGTGGCCCAGGGACCGCGTCGACGGGGTGGTGGCACGCAGCGGCGTGTCCCTGGTCGTTACCGACGACGAGCAGCGCTTCGCCGGGACCGGCCTGGTCAGCCTCTCGCCGGACGTGTTCACCGGGTCACCACCCCGGCCGGTGGCGCCCGACGCGCCGACCGGTCGACCCGGACTCGACGGTGCCGCCCCGGCCAGCGTGTTCTACACCTCGGGCTCGACCGGCCGACCCAAGGGCGTTCTCTCCCCGCACCGCGGCACCTGCCGGGTGCTGGTCAACTCGCCGACCATCCCGCTGGATTCGACCACCGTGTTGTTGCAGGCCGTACCGGTGCCGTGGGACATGCACTCGTTGGAGCTGTGGGGGGCCCTGCTCAACGGCGGTCGCTGTGTGCTGATGGACCGCGACCAGCCGGCCCTGGACGCCGAGGCGCTGCGCGCCGGGATCGCCCGGGGGGTGAACACCCTCTGGGTGACCAGCTCGTTGTGCAACGTCTTCGCCGACGAGTGCCCGGAGCTGTTCCGCGACATCCGGGTCCTGGTCGTCGGCGGTGACCGGGTGTCCGCCCCGCACCTGCGCCGGATTCTCGACGCCGCACCGGAGCTGCACCTGGTGAACCTCTACGGGCCAGCCGAGTGCTCGATGGCGGCGACCACCCACGTGGTGACCCACGCCGACCTGGTGGACGGCACCGACGACGTGCCCATCGGCCGGCCGGTGCCGCAGACCGGGGTGGTGCTCCTCGACGGCACCGGGGAGATCGCACTCTCCGGTGACGGGCTGGCCCTGGGCTACCTCAACGACCCGGACGAGACCGCGCGCCGGTTCTTCGACCGGGACGGTGTCCGCTACTACCGCACGGGTGACCGTGGCGAACTCGGCCCGGGCGGCGAGTTGCGGTACCGGGGCCGAATCGACCGGCAGTTCAAGATCCGTGGTGTGCGGATCGAGCCGGGCGAGGTCGAGGCGGTGCTGCGGTCGTACCCGTCGATCGCCTCGTGCGCGGTGCTGCGGGTGGCGCGGCGCGCCGGTGACGCGGAGCTGGCCTGCGTCTTCAGCTCCACCGACGGGCGTCCGGTAGAGCTCGCGCCGCTGCGCGACTTCGCCGCGCGCACCCTGCTCGACGCGATGATCCCGACCCGGTTCCACCAGGTCGGCCGGCTACCGCTGACCCCGAACGGCAAGCTGGACCAGGCCGAGCTGCACCGGCTGGTGTCGCACGCCCCGACCGGGGCCGACGGCGACGCCGTGGATCCGCTGTTGGCGGAGGTACGCGACCTGCTCGACCTGCCGGAGGTGACGGCCTCCGACGACCTGCTGGCAGCGGGCGCCACCTCCCTCGACGCGATCCGGCTCGCCGCCCGGCTGACCGGCCGCCTCGGTGTCCGTTGCACGATCGCGGACATCTACCGGCGGCGCTCGCTGGCCGGCATCGTCGACGCGCTCGACGCGACCGCGCCACGGGCCGCGACGCCGCTGGTGCCGGTGGCCGCCAGCGGCCCGGCCCCGCTCTCCCACGCGCAACGCCGGTTCTGGCTCGCCGAGCAGACCGCGCCGGGCCAGGCCGACAACATGCTGGTGCTGGCCTATCTGATGACCGGCACCCCGCACCCGGACGTGCTGCGGCAGGCGTTGACCGACGTCGTACGGCGCAATCCGGTGCTGCGCACCAGCTACGGCTGGGACGACGACTCCCCGATCCAGCAGGTGCTGGACGGCGACGCTGTCGTGCTCAGCGTCGAGGAGGTGGCCCTCCCGGCGGTGGCCACGGTCCAACTGGCCGCCGAGCAGGCGACCATGGACTGGTGGAGCCGCCCGTTCGAGCTGGAGGACGAGATCCCGGTCCGGGCCCGGATCTGCCGGCTCGACGAGGGTCGGCACCTGCTCTGCCTGCACGTGCACCATGTCGCGTTCGACGGCTGGTCCGAATCGGTCTTCCTGGCGGACCTCGCCGACGCGTACGCGGCCCGTCTCGCCGGGGAGGACAGCCCGACCCCGAGCGGGCCGGTCTCCTACCGGGACTTCACGGTGTGGGAGCAGGAGAACCTGGAGCACTGGGGTCGTACCGAACTGCCCTTCTGGCGGGACACCCTCAAGGGTGCGCCGGCCCCGTTTCTGCCGCGTCCGTCGGCCGTCGGTGAGGCGCCGCGGCGGGAACTCGAACTGGAGGTGGCGGCGGAGACGGTGGCCGCCCTGCACCGGGCCGCCGCCGCGAACGGGGGACCGCCGGTGTCGGCCCTGATCACCGCCACCGGCAGGGCGGTGGCCACCGTTTTCGGGGTACCCGACCTGTTTATCGGCACGGTTACCGCTGGCCGGTTCGACACCGAGACCGAGCGGATCATCGGGTACTTCGTCAACCCGCTCGCGGTGCCGGTGTACGACGTGCCGGACAGCGAGCCCGGAACGCTGCTGCGGGCGGTCAGCGACAGCACGGTCGCTGCTCTGGAGCATGCCCGGATCCCCTTCGACGAGTTGGTCCGGGAGCTGCGGCCGGACCGGTCCCGGCATCCCTTCTTCCAGGTCTGGGCGGTGCTCCAGGCGGAGACGCCACCGGTGACGATGGGCGCGGACGTCGTTGTCGAACGGGTCCGGGTCCGGCCCCCCACCACCGCCGTCGAGCTGATGTTCGAAGCGTTTCCCCGCCCGGACGGTTCCTGGTCGCTGATCATGCTGTGGCGGGCCGACGGGATGACCGAGGACACCGCCGTGCGCCTGCTCGCCGAGATGGACGACGCCCTGCACACGCTGGGATGACGCACAGCAACCCTGTCAGCGCAGATCTACACACCTACGACCAGGCCCCTGGGCCTGGCCCCGTCACGGTTGACATGGCCGTCGGGGCCGCCGTCGTCTCGGGCGGCCCCGCTCGCGGAGACCTTCGTGCTGGTCTTCGTCCGGCCGCTGGTCTAGCAGCCGACCGGGTTCTGGGAGTACACGACGAGCGTGTCGAAGCTGGCCCTCGCGCGGCAGTATCCCCGTTCCGCGGGGTCCATGAAGTAGGCGGTGGCTGCCGTACCGTCGGCGGCCTGCTGCAGGTAGTAGAGCGCCTCCGGGTCCTCCTGGTACGGGCCGGCGGGCGCGTCCGCGCGTTCCAGGGCGATGTCGATCGGCCCGCTGCACCCGCCCGAGAGCCTGGCGAAAGCGGTCTGCATGCCAATGGAGTAGTAGAGGTTGGTGACCGTCAGCGAGCACGCCGATTCTTGTTGGGGCGCGGCGGTGGGCGCGGCGGCGGCCGGCGTCGCTGCGGCGACCAGGCCCCCAGCGAGTACGGCTGCACTCACCATGCTGCGGATTCGCATGATTCGTCCTCCCCAGTCTAAGCGTGTAGAAATCTTCCACACGTGATGTGAATCCTGGCAAAGAATGCCGGGCGGGGGAACCCTTCAAGGAAGCCAGCCGAAGACGACGTCGCGACCCGCCGTAGTGCCGCTCATGGCAGATCACCGCCGAGAACAGCAGCGTCAGGCTGGATGATCAGCGCGTCCAGGGCGGCGGAAGGGTGCACCACGAGCAGCCGGTCAGTGGGATTGGCCGCCAGCAGCACCCGATCGTCGGCCGCCAGCCCGCGCCAGTGCCGCACCGTCGCCGGCAGATGGAGATGGCTCTGGCCGGTGAGGGCGGTCGACGAAGTCGTTCGTCAGGTCGACGGAGCGCCGGCCCGGTTCGACCGGCGCCCCCTATGACCCGCTGTTCAGAGCGTGGTTTCGCCGTTGAGGCCGAAGAAGTCGTGCCATTTGGTGCCGGCGGTGAAGGTGGTGCCGGTGGTGACTCCGACGTAGATGTCGTTGGTGTTGCTCTTGGTGAAGGTGATGATGTCGTCTTTGCCGTCGCCGTTGACGTCGGCGAGGTAGGGGAACTCGCCTG
>NZ_JBIRTH010000012.1:0-186837 GCF_044334565.1 Micromonospora sp. NPDC020750 | reverse complement strand
CCCGGGTGAACCATGTACAACGCCCCCGACCCCCCACCGATTCCACCCCCACGGTGACCCCGACCACCGGACACCCCACCCCAAACCACCCACCACCCCAGGAACCACCCATCCACCCCGTTGACGTGGGGGGTGGGTCAGAGCCAGCCGGAGCGGCGGAAGAGCCGATGCAGGGTCAGTGCGGCGGTTGCCATCACCAGCAGCGCTCCCGCGTAGCCGTAGCGCCATTGCAGTTCGGGCATGTTGGTGAAGTTCATGCCGTAGATCCCGGCGACGGCGGTCTGGGTGGCGGCGATCGCGGCCCACGCGGCGATCTTGCGCATGTCGTTGTTCTGCTCGACGGCCAGCTGCGCCAGCCGGGACTGGAGGATCGAGTTGAGCAGGTCGTCGTACGCGCCGACCCGGTCGACGGCCCGGGCCAGGTCGCTGTCCACGTCGGCGAACCAGCGGCGCAGGGCGGGGGGTGGGCCGTCGGGCTGCTGCCCGAGCAGCGCCCGCAGCGGCGCCTGCAACGGCAGCACCGCCCGCTTGAACTCGACAATTTCCCGCTTGAGCTGGTAGATCTGCTGGATGTCGGCGGACCGGTCGCGGGCGAAGACCGTCTCCTCCAGCCGTTCCAGGTCCGTCTCGACGTGACCGGCGACCTCCAGGTACAGCTCGACCATTCGGGCGCAGACCGCGTACGCCACCGCCCAGGGCCCTTCGGTCAGCACCGCCGGGCGGCGCTGGATGTCCTCGCGTACCGTGGCGAGCGCTCCGGCCGCGCCGTGTCGGACGGTGATGACGTACCGGTCGCCGAGGAACACCATCACGTCGCCGGTGTCGATCACCTCGGAGGTGTCGGTCAGTTCGGTGTGTGCGACGTAGCCGGCGGTGCGCAGCACCAGCAGCGTCACGTCGCCGTGCCGTTGCAGGGTCGGCCGGTGTCCGTCGGCGAGGGCCTGTGCGACGCTGTACTCGTCGAGGCCGAAGGTCGACCCGACCGCGGCCATCACCGCCGGCGTCGGGTCGTGCAGGCCCAGCCAGACGAACGGCCGCCGGCTGTGGCGGCACTGCGCGTACGCCTCGGCGTAGTGCGGGCGCCCGGGTTGGCGCCGCCCGTCGACGTAGATGGCGCAGTCGACCACGGCGTCCGGATTGGACCGTGCCCCGACGCCCATGGCGTCCGTGGTCGGCCGGCTCCATGGGCGGCGCAACAGGGCGGGCAGCCGCCCGAGCCATCGGGTCTGCACGGGTCGCTGGTCCACCGTTCACCTCCGCCACACCGGAACTGACGGCAACCGTAGGCGATCTTCCGGCTGCCGGTGGCGCGGGGGCGGCGGTCAGGGGAGCAGGGTGGCGAAGACGACGACGTTGTCCAGGTAGGAGCGGGTGTGTTCGTCGAACTGGCCGCCGCAGGTGATCAGGCGTAGCCGGGGCACGGCGCCCGCGCCGTAGACGAGGTCGGTGGGGAACCGGGCCTTCGGGTACGACCCGACGCCGTCCACGGTGAACGTGGCGGTCCGCGCGTCTGAGCGGGTGACCTGGATGCGGTCGCCCGGCCGGAGCCGGCCGAGGGCGAAGAAGACCGCGGGGCCGGTCTCCCGGGAGTCGACGTGCCCGACGACGACGGCGTTGCCGGCCTCGCCGGGGCTGACCCCGAGGCGGTACCAGCCGGCGACGGCGGGCCGGTCCGACGGCGGGACCTCCAGTTCGCCGGCGGTGCTGGCGCCGACCGGCACCAGGTCGGCGCGTACGTCGATCGCTGGGATGGTGATCCGGACCGGCGTGGCGTGGGGCAGCGGCGTCCCGGGTACGGTGCCGCTGCCCGTCGCCGAGTCGGTTCCGGTGCCCGGGGCGGCCCGGGGTGGTGGTGGGTGTGTGCGGGCCGCCCCGAGGGCGAGTAGTCCGGCTCCGGCGACGCCGGCCAGCGCGATCAGCGCCACGGCGGTCTGTGGAATCCGGTCGCCGGTGGGCATGTGCGCCTCCTTGGCGTTCGCGGCGGGTGCCCGCGGCGGCGTGGGCCGGCGCGGGCACCCGTCTCAGGATGGTGGTGACGTATGTCGTCAGGCGTGGTTGACCGCGTGGCGTCGGCGGCGGGCCAGGAGCAGTGCGCCGGTGGCCGCGGCCCCGACGAGGGTGCCGCCGGTTGCCAGCAGGCCGCGGTTGTCCGCGTCGGTGCCGGTGCCGGCCGGGGCCCCGCCGATGGGGGTGACGGTGAATGTCGCGCTGCCTGAGGAGGTCCCGTCGCCGCAGGTCGCCGTGACCGTGTACGTGCCGAGGGTGAACCCGGCGGTGAACAGTTCGGCGCTGAGCCCGCCGCCGGCGGCGGCGGTGGTGGACCGGACGTTCTGGTCGCGGTCGGGGCCGGTGACGCGGAAGAGCGCGTCGCCCGACTTCGGGTTGCAGGTCGAGGTGAGCACCACGGTCCCGCCGACGGGGGTGGTGGCCGGTGACACCGTGGTGTCCGCGAGCGCGGCGACCGGGAGCAGGAGCGTGCCGAGACCCACGCCGAGCGCCGCCGATCCGAGAATTGACTGTGTCTTCATGCGCGTCTTCCCTCACTTTTCGTCCGCTGACTGCGTGGGACGTCGTTCGGGTGGCCAACTCCGTGACTAGCACCGGTGTGCCCAACACTAGGAGGGTTGGGTCCCCGATCCGGTGAAAACGAGAATTCTTCGTTGCCGTCACGTGTCCACCCGGGCGGCATGAGAGCTGCGGAAACGGCGGTGCTGGCGCTCGTCAGCCCGGCGGTCCGGGTCGTACCAGGCCGGTCTCGTAGGCGAGGACCACGGCCTGGACGCGGTCCCGCAGGCCCAGCTTGGTGAGCACGGCGGACATGTGGGTCTTCACCGTGGCGGTGCTGACGTGCAGTCGGGCGGCGATTTCGGCGTTGGACAGCGCCTGCGCGGCCAGCACGAGCACTTCCGTCTCCCGCGCGGTCAGCGCGGCCAGGCGTCGGGGTGCCCGCGGGTCGGCGGGAAGCCGGTCGACGAACCGGTCGAGCAGCCGGCGCGTCACCGTCGGGGCCAGCAGGGCGTCGCCGCGCGCCACGATTCGTACCGCCTCGGCGAGGTCGGCGGGCCGGGTGTCCTTGAGCAGGAACGCGCTGGCGCCGGCGCGCAGCGCCGCGAACACCGGCTCGTCCAGGTCGAAGGTGGTGAGCATGACGACCCGGGCGGGGTTTCCCCGCGCCACCAGGTCCCGGGTGGCCTCGATGCCGTCGCGGCGCGGCATCCGCACGTCCATCAGCACCACGTCGGGGCGGTTCCGCTCCGCCAGGGCGACCGCCTCCACGCCGTCGGCGGCCTCGCCCACCACGGTCAGGTCCGGCCGCGCCTCAATGATCATGGCAAGGCCGGCGCGGATCAGGTCCTGGTCGTCGGCGATGAGCACCCGGATCGTCACCGGGCCTCCCGCACCGGGAGCCGGGCCCGGACCCGGAATCCGCCCGCCGGCAGCGGACCGGCCTCCAACGTGCCGCCCAGCAGCCGCGCCCGCTCGCGCATGCCGACGACGCCGCGGCCCAGCCCTGTGGTCGACCGGCGGTGCGGGCCCGGGCCGTCGTCGACGACCTCCACCCGCAGCTCGCCGTCGCCGTGGCGGACGGTGACGTCGACCCGGTGGGCCCGGCCGTGCCGCAGGACGTTGGTCAGCGACTCCTGCACGATCCGGTACGCCGACAGCTCCACCCCGTCGGGCAGGGCGCTGCCGACGCCGGCACGGTCGACGGTTACCTGCACCCCGGCCGCCCGCACCGCCTCCACGAGGGTGTCGAGCTGGGCCAGGCCGGGCTGTGGGCGGTTCGGTTCGGCCCCGTCGTCGTACGCGCTGAGCGCCTGGAGCATCGCGCGCAGCTCGGTCAGCGCGGAGCGGGCGGCTTCCTGGATCGACCCGAGCGCGGCCCGAGCCTGGTCCGGCCGCAGCTCCAGCACATCCTCGGCGGCGGCGGCCTGAACGGCGATGACCGCCACATGATGCGCCACCACGTCGTGCAGCTCGCGGGATATCCGTGCGCGCTCGGCCACAGCGACCTGCCGGCGCAGCGCGTCGCGGCGTTCGGCATGGCCGCGCTGCACCTCGCCCAACGCCCAGGCCGCCACGAGTCCGGCCAGCGCCAGCAGCAGGTCCCGCCCGCCGCCGTCGACCAGCTTCCAGGGCGTGCCGGCGGCCAGCAGCCCCAGCGCCACCAGGGACACCCGTGGCGGACGCAGCCGCGCCAGGTAGGCCAGCGGCACGGCCACCAGGCCCAGCCAGCCGAGCTGCGGGCAGAGAACCTCCAGGCCGGCGCCCGCGACCGTCGCCACCGTCAGCGCCGCCACGGGCCGCCGGCGGATCCACAGCAGGCAGCTCGCCTGCGCGGCGGCCAGCCCCCACGCCGCCGCGATGTCACCGCCGGACTGCGCGACGGCGGCGACGGGCAGCGCCACGGCGAGGACGACGAGGGCGAGACCGGCGTCGACCAGCAGGAGGACGGTGGGACGGGACCAGCGGCACATGGCCGGAATGTTAGGCGGGCCCGACGCCGGGCTCATCGGCCGCGAGACGGAGATCCGGCCGCCACCCCGCCCGGAGACGGAGCGCCGAACCGTTCCCGCAGCCGATCCGCGCGGGACGCGGCCCCGCCTACCGTGCCGGAGAACGCAGAACCACCGGGCGGCGCACGCCGACACCCGGCCCACTCACGGGAGGCGCATCGCGATGATCACCGACACGACCGGCCGGCCGGCCCCCACCCCGTCCTGCGCGGCGGCCCGGCGCCGGGCCCGGGCCCTGGCCGTCCTCGCCGCGACGGGGGCCACCCACGCCGTCTGGTACGCCGCCACGGGACCGGCCGGCATCGACGTCGAGGTCCGGTCGGGCACCGGGCCGCAGCCGGTGGGTCCGGGGGCCGTGGCCGCCGCCACGCTGCTGGCCGGCCTCGCCGGCTGGGCGCTGCTCGCCCTGCTGGAGCGCCGGACCCGGCGGGCACGTGGCCTGTGGACGGCGGTCGCGGTCGCCGTCCTGCTGCTCTCGCTGGCCGGGCCGGTGACCGAGGGCGTCGGCACGGCCGCGACGGTCACGCTGCTGGCCCTGCACCTAGCGGCCGGGGCCGTCCTGATCCCGGTACTCGGCCGCGGCGGCACCCGGCGCCCCTGACCGGCCCGGCTCACACTGCCCGGCCCAGCCACTGCCCGGCCGGGCAGTGGCTAGGTGCCCGGCCCGGAGCCGGCCGGCGTTATGCCCCTGGCAGAGCGTGCCGGGCCCACCCACCCTGCCGGTCCAGACTGGAGGCGACGCCCGGCCGGGACGGCCGGGCCCGATCCGGGGGAGGCGCCGTGGCGATGATCGACCAGGTGCGGGGGCCGGCCGACTGGCGGGCCGACCAGCTCGCCGACGGCGGGCGGTGGCGGCTCACGGTCGACGACGCCCAGCGCGCCGAGCTGCGGGCCGCCGTCGCCGCCGTGGAGGCCGCCGGCGTACCCCTCGACGGGATGTCCCGGGCCGACTTCCCGCTGCCGGCCCTCGGCCCGGAGCTGGCCCGGCTGGCCGCCGAGGTGACCGGCGGCTGCGGCGTCGGGATGGTGCGGGGTCTGCCCGTCGCCGGGCTGACCGAACGCGGGTGCGAACTGCTCGCACTCGGCGTCGCCGCCCACGTCGGCCGGCTCGTCCCGCAGGGGCCCGACGGCGCGGTCCTGCGGCACGTCCGCGACCGGGGGGCCGACCCCGACCGGCCGACCACCCGCAGCTACGAGCACCGTCGTGGCATCGGATACCACGCCGACCCGACCGACGTCGTCGCGCTGCTCTGCGTCCGGCCGGCCCGCAGCGGCGGGCTCAGCACGGTCGTCAGCTCGGTGGCGGTGCACAACGAGGTCGTGCGCACCCGCCCCGACCTGGCCCGGCTGCTCTACCAGCCGTGGTGGTACGACCGGCGCACCGGCGACGGGCCGGACAGCTTCGCCCGGCAACCGGTGTACGCCCGCGACGGCGACCGCCTCGCCGCCCACTACGGGCCGGACTACATCCGCTCGGCCCAGCGGGGCGCGCACGTGCCGCCGCTGACCCCGGCGCAGCGGGAGGCGATGTACACCCTGGACCGGCTGCACGCCGACCCCCGGTTCGCACTCGGCATGGACCTGCGGGCCGGGGACATGCAGTTCCTCGACAACGGCGTCGTGGTGCACGCGCGCACCGCGTACGAGGATCATCCCGAGCCGGAGCGGCGCCGCGACCTGATCCGGCTCTGGCTGGACGCGGGCCGACGCTGACCCGCCCGGCTCAGCCGGCGGGCAGCGGGACCGGACACCGGCGCGACCAGTTCAACGGCTACCTCCAGCAGGCGGTCACTCGCCCGTGTGGCCGTCGATCAGCTCGCGGACGACGTCGAGGTGCCCGGCGTGCCGCGCGTACTCCTGCAGCACGTGGAACAGGATCGCGGCCAGCGTCGGCCGGGCGGCCGGGTCGGTGAACCGCCCACCAAGGGCGGCCGGCGCGTCCAGCGCGGCGTCCCCGACGATGTTCCTGGTCCGCGCCCCGCCGCGGTGCAACGCGGCCACCACGTCGGCCACCGTCTCGTCGGGGCCGACGTGCCAGCGCCCGTCCAGCTGGTCGCCCCACGGGTCGGGCACCGGCTCGCCGAGGAACCCCCACACCAGCCAGCGGCGTTCCATGAACGTCAGGTGCCGGATCAGCCCGACCGGCGTCCAGCCCGACGGCACCCGCACCGACCGGGCCTGCGCGTCGGTCAGCCCGGCGAGCCGGTCGGCCACGGCCTCCCGGTAGAAGTCCAGGTAGGTGAGGAAGAAGGCGGGCACGTCCGACGACGGCCCCGGCTCCGGCAGCAGCAGGCTCATGGCCGGGAGTATGGGCCACCGGCCGGTCACCGCGGGCGGCGTCCCCCGGTGACCGGCCGGCGGCGCGGCGCTGGTCCCACGCGGTGGCGGCGACGAAAATCCCTCGACCCCGGCGGTACGGTGGGGCGATGATCGAGATCCGGACCGAACGGCTGGTGCTGCGGGGCTGGCGGGACAGCGACCTGGCGCCGTGGGCGGCGATGAACGCCGACCCGCAGGTGCGCGAGTTCCTCGGCCCGGTGCTGACCGCCGAGGAGTCCGCCGCGTCCGCCCGTCGCTTCCAGGCCGACCTCGACGCCAGGGGCTACGGCTTCTGGGCCGTCGAGGTCCGCGACACCGGCGGCTTCGTCGGCTTCGTCGGACTCGACGACGTCGACGAGGGGATGCCGCTCACCGGCGTGGAGGTCGGCTGGCGGTTGGCCCGCCCCGCCTGGGGCCACGGCTACGCCACCGAGGCCGCCCACGCCGCCCTGCGCCACGGCTTCGACGACCTCGGGCTGCCCGAGATCGTCGCGATCACCGCCGTCGGCAACGTGCGTTCCCAGGCGGTGATGCGGCGCCTCGGCATGACCACAGACCCGCGTGAGGACTTCGACGACCCCGAGGTCGAGTCGGGCCCGCTGCGCCGCAGCGTGCTGTACCGCCGGCGCGCAGGCTCCTGACCCACGGCAGGCCGGGTCAGCCGCGCAGCCGGGCCTGGAGCGTGTACGTCTGCGGCAGCCGCCAGGGCCGGTCGGCGAGCCGCCACTCGCCGGGCCCGGCGCGTTCCGTCCGCCCCGGCAGGGCGTCCCACGGTGCGCTGTCGTGCTCGGTGAGCATGGTCAGCTCGAACCCCGCGTCCAGCAGGGCGGTGACGACCTCGCCGAGCCCGTGGTTCCACTCGTGGGTCACGTTGTGCGTGAACGTCTCCTCGGTCGTCACGTACGTCCCCGGGGCCTGGAACACCATCGGCTCCGTCCGCTCGAAGTACGGGAACTCGACGGTGAGTAGCCCGTCGGGGCGGGCGTCGTCGACCGTGAACAGCATCGGGTGGCCCTCACGCAGGAACAGCCGCCCGCCGGGGCGCAGCAGCGTGGCGACCACCGACGCCCAGCGGCGGATGTCCGGCAGCCAGCACAACGCCCCGATGCCCGTGTAGACCAGGTCGAAGCCGCCCGGCTCCAGCGCCGCCGCCGCGTCGTACACGTCGGCCTCCACGAAGTCGACCGCCGCGCCGGCGCCTGCGGCGAGGCGACGGGCCTCGGCCAGGGCGGTGGGGGAGAAGTCCAGCCCGGTCATCCGGGCCCCCAGGCGGTGCAGCGACACGGTGTCGGTGCCGATGTGGCACTGCAGGTGCACCCCGCGCAGGCCGGTGAGGTCGCCCAGGCGCGGCTGGTCGAAGCGGACCACCTCGCTCAAATGCCCGGGGTCGGCGAGGAACCGGTCCAGGGCGTATTCCGGCGACCTGGCGTGGGCGGGCGCCCGTTCGTCCCAGCTGGCCCGGTTGACGCTGCGATAGTCCGTCACGGCGCGACGGTCCCACACCTGCCGCTGCGGTTTCAACGGGGATTCACGGGGCGGCGGCGGCCTCCGGCCCGTGCCACAATCATGATCATGGACACGGGGATCGCCACTGCGGACGTCGCGGGCACCTGGACGCTGGGCGACCGGACCGTCAACCGGATCGGCTTCGGCGCGATGCGGCTCACCGCGACCGCCGACGGCCGGCCCAGCGACCGGGGCCGGGCGATAGCGGTGCTGCGCCGGGCCGTGGAGCTGGGCGTCAACCACATCGACACCGCCGCCTTCTACTTCTCGCCGCTGCGCTCCGCGAACGAGCTGATCAACGCGGCCCTCGCGCCGTACCCCGACGACCTGGTCATCGCCACCAAGGTCGGGCCGGGCAAGGACCCGTCCGGGCAGTGGCTGCCGCTGGCCCGGCCGGACGAGCTGCGCGGCCAGGTCGAGGAGAACCTGCGTCAGCTCGGCCGCGACCACCTCGACCTGGTCAACCTGCGCCAGGCCGGCCTGGAGTCGGTCGCCGAGCACTTCGGCGCGCTCGCCGAACTGCGCGACGCCGGCCTGATCCGGCACCTCGGCATCTCCAACGTCCGCCCGCACCACCTGCCCCAGGCGCAGGCCGTCGCCCCCGTGGTCTGCGTGCAGAACGCGTACGGCCTCGGCTTCCGGCCCGGCCACGACCAGTTCGTCCGCGACTGCGCCGCGCAGGACGTGGCGTACGTGCCGTTCTTCTCCATCGCCACCACGGGCCGGGAGGCCGGCGCGAGCGGCGACGAGGACCCGGAGGTCCGCGCGGTCGCCGCCGCCCACGGGGTGTCCACCGCCCAGCTGCGGATCGCCTGGGCGCTGCACCGCAGCCCGAACATGCTGGCCATCCCCGGCACCGGCAACCCCGAGCATCTGGTCGCCAACGTCGCCGCCGGGGCGCTGCGGCTCACCGCCGAGGACCTGGCCCGGCTGGAGGCCGTGCACCAGCGTGGCGAGTGACGCCCCCGGCCGTCCCGTGACCGGTGGTCGCCCGTCGGTGCCGCACCCGGCCGGGCGGTGTGACAGCGTGTCGGGGTGAACGATTCCGCGCCGGTCGCCGTCGACCTTGCCCTGGTCGGCGGCGGCGGTGCCGGGTCCCTCGTGCTGGCCGCCCTGGGCCGGCACGGCGTGCGGGGGCTGCGGGTCGCGGTCGTCGACCCGGTGCGCAAGCGCGGCCAGGACCGCACCTGGGCGTTCTGGGGCCGCCCCGGCGCAGACCTGGACCCGCTGCTCAGCGCGAGCTGGGACCAGGTCGAGGTGACCACCCCGGCCCGCCGCCGGGTGCTCGACCTCACCCCGCTGAGGTACGCCATGCTGCGCTCCGCCCCGGTCTATGCCCGGGCCGCCGAGGCCGAGCGGCACCTCGGGGCGAGGCGGATCGACGCGGCGGTGACCGGACTGGACGACGACGGCGCCGGGGTGCTGGTCCGGGGCGCCGACGGGGTTCCGCTGGTCCGGGCGTCCTGGGTGCTCGACTCCCGCCCCCGCCCGCCGGCCCGGCCCGGCCGCACGTCCTGGTTGCAGCACTTCCGTGGCTGGTGGGTGGAGTCCGGCGGGCCGCTGTTCGACCCCGCCCGGGCGGTGCTGATGGACTTCCGCACCCCGCAGCCCGGGCGGGGCGTCTCCTTCGGCTACGTGCTGCCGGTCAGCGACCGGTACGCGTTGGTCGAGTACACCGAGTTCTCCCCGGACCGGCTCGCCGACGACGGGTACGACCGGGCGCTGCGCGGCTACCTCGGCCGGCTCGGCCTGGACCCGGCCGCGCTGACGGTGCGGGAGGTGGAGGACGGGGTGATCCCGATGACCGACGCCCCGTTCCCGCGTCGCCCCTCGCCCCGGGTGGTCCGTCTCGGCACGGCCGGCGGCGCCACCCGCCCCTCCACCGGGTTCACCTTCTCCGCCATGCTGCGCCAGGCCGACCAGGTGGCCCGCGCGCTGGCCGCCGGCCGGCCGCCGGTGCCCGCGCCCGCGTACCCCCGGCGGCACCTGTGGATGGACGCGGTCGCGCTGCGGGCCCTGGACACCGGCCGGGTCGGCGGCCCGGAGTTCTTCGACCGGCTGTTCGACCGCAACCCCGCCGAGCGGGTGCTGCGTTTCCTCGACGGCGACACCTCGCCGGGGGAGGACCTGGCGGTGATGCGGTCCAGCCCACTGCTGGCGATGACCTCCGCCGTCGTCGGCGACGCCGCCGGGCGGCTTCGTGGCCGGCTGCGCCGCCCCGCCGGCTGACCCGTCGCGGGGGCCGGGGTCGGGTCAGCCGACACGCGCGGCGACCGCGTCGCGGATCGTGACGCGCAACCGCTCCAGCGGGTCGCCGTCGCCGACCGCGAGCCGGTTGCGCGTCGCCGCCACGGTGAGCCCCTGGTCCGGGTACGCGGTCGAAGCGTCCGGTCATGGTGAGGCAGCCTGCCAGAGGGCCGCGGCCGGCGCCGCCCGTTCTCGACGGTCCGGTCTACGGGGGCGCGGGGCGTACCCGGTAGGTTGCGGGCATGGTGGACGTGGCGGCCGACAGGGTCGTGGAGATCTGGACCGACGGGGCGTGCAGTGGCAACCCGGGCCCGGGCGGCTGGGGCGCGCTGCTGCGCTACGGCACCCACGAGCGGGAGCTGTGTGGCGGGGAGGTGACGCCGACGACCAACAACCGGATGGAGCTGATGGCCGCGATCCAGGCGTTGGAGAGCCTGACCCGGCCGGTCACCGTGCGGCTGCACACCGACAGCACGTACGTGCGCAACGGCATCACCAGCTGGCTGGCGGGTTGGAAGCGCAACGGCTGGTTGACGGCGGCGAAGCAGCCGGTCAAGAACGCCGACCTGTGGCAGCGGCTGGAGGCCGCCTGCGCCCGGCACCAGATGACCTGGCTGTGGGTGAAGGGGCACAACGGCCATCCCGAGAACGAGCGGGCCGACGCCCTGGCCAACCGGGGGATGACCGAGGCCCGGACGGTGACCGCGACCCGGTGAGGTCACGCGGCCTTGTGTCGATCTGCATCGATAGGTAACGTTGCGGATCGATTGCGTCACTCACAGTTGTCACGGGAGGTGTCCGCGTGACCGCGACCGCCGCTACCGACCTGCCCCTCTGGCCGCCGACCAACCCCGACCACGGCCCGTTCGCCCTGCTCGACGAGGAGGAGCGCGGTCGCCTGGACGAGCCCGTGACCCGGGTCCGGCTGCCGACCGGCACCACCGCCTGGCTCGTCACCCGGCACGCCGACGTGCGTCAGCTGCTGCGCCACCCCGCCTTCAGCGCCAATTTCGAGAAGCCGGGCTTCCCGCTGCTGCGTCCGTTGCCGCCCCAGTCCGAGCTGGACCGTCAGGGCGCCTTCATCCGGATGGACGGCGACCTGCACACCCGGCTGCGCCGGATGCTCACCGCCGAATTTATGATCAAGAATGTTCGGCGGATCGAGCCGCTGATCCAGCAGACCGTCGACGAGGCCCTCGACGACCTCCAGGCCGCCGGCCCGCCCGCCGACCTGGTCGAGGCGTTCGCCCTGCCGGTGCCCTCGATGGTGATCTGCCACCTGCTCGGCGTCCCGTACGCCGACCACGGTTTCTTCCAGGCCCGCAGCCGCACCCTGCTCGACCGCACCGCGCCCGTGGAGCGGCTCCGCACCGAGGTCCGGGAGCTGCGGGACTACCTGCGCGAGTTGGTCCTCGCCCGGCAGGCCGACGCGGACGCTCCCACCGACCTGATCGGCCGGCTGGTCCGCGACCGGGTGGCCAGCGGCCAGCTCACCGTCGACGAACTGGTCGGCATGGCGCTGCTGTTGCTCGTCGCCGGCCACGAGACCACGGCCAACATGATCGGCCTGAGCACCCTGCTGCTGCTGCGCGAGCCGGGAGGCCTCGACGCGCTGCGCCTGCATCCGGACCGGGCCCCCGCGCTGGTCGAGGAGCTGCTGCGTTACCTCAGCGTGGTCCGCACCGGCCTGCCCAGGCTGGCCCTGGAGGACGTCGAGATCGGCGGCCGGCTGATCCGGGCGGGGGAGGGCGCGATCGCCGTGCTGTCGCTGGCCAACCGCGACCCGGAGGTCTTCGGGGTCGCCGACGAGTTCGATCCCTACCAGCAGGCGCACCAGCACCTGGCCTTCGGCTTCGGGGTGCACCAGTGCATCGGTCAGCCGCTGGCCCGCGCCGAGCTGCGGATCGCTCTGGTCGAGCTGGCCCGCCGCTTCCCCCGCCTGCGCGCCACCGTGACGCCGGAGCAGGTGTCCACCCGCGAGACGTCGGTCGTGTTCGGCCTCAACAGCCTGCCGGTGACGTGGTGACCGGGGGCGGCACGATGCGGATCGAGGTGGACCGGGACCGCTGCTGCGGGTCGGGCAACTGCGTGCTCGCCGCGCCCGAGGTCTTCGACCAGGACGAAGCCGACGGCCTGGTGCTCCTGCTCCGCCCCGCCCCACTGGCCGGGGCGGCCGACCGGATCCGCCGCGCCGCCGACCTCTGCCCGGCCGGCGCCATCCGGCTCACCTGACCTGGGTGTTCAAGACGTTTGCGTCGGTCCGCAGCTCAGGCCGACGCAAACGTCTTGAACACCGGACGCTGCGGCGCCGGGGTGGGGGGTCAGGTTTCGCGGGTGGGGTCGGTGGTGCCGGAGACGGCGTCGACGTCGTAACCGGCGCGGCTGGTCTCCCGTGCGGGGCGGGCGTTCTCGGCCGGCAGGTCGGCGAAGTCGTCCCCGGTGTCCTCGGTCGTGCGCAGCGACTCGCCCGGCGGCCGCAGGGACGCCTCGTAGGCGGTCGCGCCGTCGGGCTCGTCGCTGCTGGCTCGGTCGAAGCGTTCCTCACTGGTCATGCCGCAGTCCTGCCCGCCCCGGCCGGCGGCAAACGTCCCCCGGCGGCTCGCACCGTCGCGGCCCGCCCGTCGCGGGGCCACGGTGTTCGATGGCAGCGTGTTTCAGCCATGCTGTCCCGGTCGACGTCGCCCGTCCGGTGGCCGCCCGTTCAGGTGACTTCCACCGGTCGGCCTTCGCACTGTTCAACGCCCCAAGAACGCCACCACGGCCGGGGTGTCTCCGCTTCGCCTTCGGCCCGGCTCGTCACCTGCGCTGCCCGCCAGCCGCTGGGCCGCCGCCGCTGCGGTGGGGCCTGCGGGGCTGCCGTGTTGCGGCGGGGCGGCGAACCGGGGTGACCGGCAGGGACCAGTGCGCCGGCCGGGCCAGTGCCGGCGGCAGCCCGGTCCGGTGGTCGCCGCGGGCCGCGTCGGCCTGCGACTGGTGCAGGAACAGCGCGCGCCGCAGGTCCGCCCCGCGCAGGTCGGCGCCGCGCAGGTCCGCGCCGGTGAGGTCGGCGAGGGAGAGGTCCACGTCGCGCAGGTCCGCGCCGAGCAGGACGGCACCGCGCAGGTTCGCCCCGACCAGGTCGACCCGCCGCAGGTCGGCGGCGACCAGTACGGCCCCCCGGCGGTCGAGCCCGGCCCGGTCGCCCCGGGCCAGCTCACCGGCCCGGGACAGCAGCGGGTTAACCTGCCCCCGGTGCGCGTCGACGTCCAGCCCGAGCAACTCCCGCGGGCTGCCGGCCGTGAGCCGCCGGGTCTGCGCCACCGCAACGCCCAACTCCTCGCGCAGCGGGCCGGGCGGGGTCAGCGCGACCGCCTCGGTCAGGTACCACAGCAGCTCGTGCAGCGGACGCATGACCGCGAACGTGTCGAACATCCGCGCCGCGGTGTCCGGGGCGGACCGCCAGTCCCGACCGGCGAAGGTGACCTGGGCGACCTGCTGTCCCGCTCCGAAGCAGTCGAAGACGGTGCATCCGGGAAAGCCCCTGTCCCGCAGGTCCCGGTGGATGCCGCAGCGGAAGTCGCCGCCCAGGTTCGGGCATGGCCGCCCGGCCGGCTTGTCGACGGCGAAGTCCGCCGACGCGGCGAAGGCGGGCGCCACGCAGCACAGCCCGAAGCACCGGGAGCAGTCCGCCCGCAGGTCGCCGCCGGTGGACGGTGACGGCGTGGGCTGGGGTGTTCCGGACACGGTGGGTGTTCTCCTACGGGGGTGAGGCGCCGGGGTGCTCCCTCGGGTTCCCCCATTGTCCTGCCGTCCCCCGTGACCGCGGGCCGGGGGTGCCGCCGGGCACGCTGTCTCCCGCCCCCGTCGCCGGGGCAGGTGTGGCCGGCCGCAGGGCGGGTAGCCGCCGCCAATGGAACTGGTCGAGGAGTCGCCGTTCCGGTTCCGGATCGACCGGCGCGACCCGATGCGGGTGCCCGGCGTCGTCTTCGCCTCCCGTGCGCTACTTCCCGACGTCGGCGCGGACCGGTCTCTGGAACAGGTGGCGAACGTCGCCACCCTGCCCGGCATCGTCGACGCCTCGTACGCGATGCCCGACGTGCACTGGGGGTACGGCTTCCCGATCGGTGGCGTCGCCGCCACCGACGTCGCCGCGGGCGGGGTGGTGTCCCCGGGCGGCGTCGGTTTCGACATCTCCTGCGGGGTGCGGTTGCTCGCCGCCGACCTGGACCGGGCCGACCTGCCCCGGCTGCGCGACGCGCTGATGGACGGCCTCGACGCGGCGGTCCCGCGCGGCATGGGCCGGGGCGCGGTCTGGCACCTGGCCGATCGGTCCGAGCTCGACGCGGTGCTGCGCGGCGGCTCCCGCTACGCCGTGGAACGCGGCCACGGCGTGCCGCGTGACCTGGACCGGTGCGAGGATTTCGGCGTGGTCGACGACGCCGACCCGGCCCAGGTCAGCGAGCGGGCCGTGCAGCGCGGCCAGGGGCAGGTCGGCAGCCTCGGCTCGGGCAACCACTTCCTGGAGGTGCAGGCGGTCGACGCGATACACGACGAGGCGGTGGCGGCGGCGTTCGGGCTGCGCGCCGGCCAAATCGTCGTGATGATCCACTGCGGGTCGCGGGGGCTGGGCCACCAGATCTGCACCGACCACGTCCGGGCGATGGAGCAGACGATGCCCCGGCACGGCATCGAGGTGCCGGACCGGCAGCTCGCCTGCGCCCCGGTCGACTCCGCGCAGGGGCGGTCCTACCTCGGGGCGATGGCCGCCGCCGCGAACTACGCCCGGGCCAACCGGCAGCTGCTCACCTCCGCCGCCCGCCGGGTGTTCCGGCGGGTCACCGGCAGCGGGCTCGACCTGGTGTACGACGTCTCGCACAACCTCGCCAAGGTCGAGACGCACGGGGTGGACGGCGTCGACCGGCGGCTCTGCGTACACCGCAAGGGCGCCACCCGCGCCCTGCCGCCCGGGCATCCCGACCTCCCCGCCGACCTGCGCGCCGCCGGTCAGCCGGTGCTCATTCCCGGCTCGATGGGCACCGCCTCGTACGTGCTCACCGGGGTGGCCGGCGGCCCAGCGTTCGCGTCCACCTGCCACGGCGCGGGCCGGGTCCGCAGCCGCAGCCAGGCCATGAAGACCGTGCGGGGGCAGGAGCTGCGCCGGGAGCTGGAGGATCGGGGCATCGCGGTGCGCGGGGCGTCCTGGCGAGGGCTGGCCGAGGAGACGCCGGAGGCGTACAAGGACGTCACGGCCGTGGTGGACGTCGCCGAGCGGGCGGGTCTGTGCCGCCGGGTGGCCCGGCTGGTGCCACTGGGCGTGGTCAAGGGCTGACCCGCGGGCCGGACCGGCAGGTCACACGTCCAGGGTCACCGCGCAGGACCAGCCCGCCTCGTCCCCACCGAAACGCAGCCCGTGCAGCGACACGGCCTTCGGCACCGCGCCGCCCGGCTCCGCCGCGTCGGCGGCCACGACCCGCCAGCGCACCCGTAGGCCACCGCCGGGGCCGGCGGTCACGTTCGTCGCGACCGGCAGCACCCCCTCGGTCTCCAGCCGGAAGATCACCTCGTCGAGGACGGCCACCAGCAGGTCCCCGTCGCCACCCGCCGGGACGTCGAACGTCACCTCGGCACCCTCGCCCGCGCCGGCGGTGTCGGCGAAGGTGTCCACCATCGCCGACACCGCCTCGGCCACGCAGCCCTCCCGGTCCGGCGCCCAGGCCTCGATCCGCACGTCGGCGGTGTGCGGCACGGCCCGGTGGCCCCGTCCCGGTCCTCGTTCCATGCCCCGATCATCTCGGGCCCGGCGGCACTGCGCCGGGGAAATCGGCTGCGCCCGTCAGGCCGTCGTGGTCGCCCGTCGGACCTCCTGCACCAGCCACCCGTTGCCGTCGGGGTCGCTGAACGACAGGTAGGAGGCGTAGTCGCGGCGCTGCGGGTCCGGGCCTGGGAACCGCACGCCACCCTCCTCGAAGTGGAAGATCTCGCTCGCCGGCAGTCCGCGCGTCAGCAGCTGCTCGCGCGCCGCGTCGAGGTCGGTCACCACCAGGTGCAGGCCGCCGACGCCGCCCGCGCCGTCCGGGTCGCGCATCAGCGCGATCGAACACGCCGACCCCGGCGGGGTGAGCTGCACGACCCGGAAGTCCTCACCGGAGCGGATGTCGACGTCCAGCCGGAACCCGGCGCGCTCCAGGTAGAACTCCTTGGCCCGGTCCACGTCGGACACCGGCACCACGACGAGTTCGAGCGTGAAGTCCATGTTCCAGCCCCCTGGCCTCGATGAGCGGTTCTGTCCGGTACGGCGGCGGCTCGGCCGTCAAGCCCCCGGGACATCGACGATCTCGTCTGCCCTTGTGACGAATCGTGCCGGCTCGGGTGCGGCCGCGGCACCCTCCGGTCGGTCGTACCCGGGTCAGCCGTCGAACCCGACCACGCCGCCGTGGGCCTCCGGCGTTCCGCCTGCCTCCCGGCCGGAAGGCGCCTCAGCCGGCCGGGGGCACCGCGCCCCGGTAGACGCTGGCGAGCCAGACGTCGAGCAGGACGTCCACCACGTCCCGCTCCGCGACGGCCGGCCCGTCGGCGGCGAAGGTGGCGTACCAGACCCGCTCGTTCATCGAGGTCAGCGCGATCGCCAGGTCCCGGGCCGGCAGGCCGTCCGGGGCCGCGCCGCGCCGTCGCTCCGCCAGCACGGCGGCCTCGACGGCCTGCACCCAGCGCTCCAGCACCGCGGCCCACAGCCGGCGCACCTCGGCGTTGGTGCCGCGCACCTCGGCGCAGGCCCGCACCACCGCGCGGTGCGCGCCGAACGTCTCGTGGAACCGGTGGATCAGCTCCCGCCACCGGGCCCTCGGGTCCTCGGCCAGCCGGACCAGCACGTCACCGGCCGCCGCGTCGGCCTCCTCGGTGACCCGGTCCAGCAGGGTGAGCAGCACCGCGTCCTTCGACGGGAAGTAGAAGTAGAACGTCGGCCGGGAGATGCCCGCGCCCCGGGCCAGGTCGTCGACGGAGATCTCACCGAACGGCCGCTGGGCGAGCAGTCGCTCGGCGGTGGCCAGGATGGCCAACTGCCGGTCGTCCCCGGTCGAGCGGGCCGCCCGCCGGCCCCGTGCCCCGGCGCCGCGTCCGGGTGTACGGGCGGTGGCGGTCATGAGCGCAGATGCTACTACCTCGACACCGTGTCGATTCCACTCGACAGTGTGTTGACCAACGTCGACGGCGCTGGATAGGGTCCGGTCCACCACCCCTGTGACGGGAGACGCGCGATGGCCTCCGACCACGTCGACGTGTTGATCGTCGGTGCCGGTCTCTCCGGCGTCGGTGCCGCCTGCCACCTGCGCCGTAACCGCCCCGACAGGACGTACGCGGTGCTGGAGGCGCGCGGCGCGATCGGCGGCACCTGGGACCTGTTCCGCTACCCGGGCATCCGGTCGGACTCGGACATGTTCACCCTCGGCTACTCGTTCAAGCCGTGGACCAACCCGCTGGCCATCGCCGACGGCGACTCGATCCGCGACTACGTCCGCGAGACGGCCCACGAGTACGGCGTCGACGAGCACATCCGCTTCCACCACCGGGTGCTCGCCGCCGAGTGGGACAGCGCGAGCGCCCGCTGGACGGTGCGCGCCCACCGCGACGACACCGGCGAGGACGTCACCCTCACCTGCGCGTTCCTGTTCACCTGCTCCGGCTACTACCGCTACGACACCGGCTACACCCCGGACCTTCCCGGCGTGCGGGCGTACACGGGGCGGCTGGTGCACCCGCAGCACTGGCCCGCCGACCTCGACCACACCGGCAAACGGGTGGTGGTGATCGGCAGCGGCGCGACCGCGGTGACCCTGGTGCCGGCCCTGGCCGAGCGGGCCGCCCACGTCACCATGCTCCAGCGCTCACCGACGTACGTGATCGCGTTGCCCTCGCGCGACGCCCTCGCCGACGCGCTGCGCCGCTTCCTGCCCGCGAAGGCCGCATACCCGGTGGTGCGGTGGAAGAACGTGCTGTTCGGCACGGCCACCTTCCAGCTCAGCCGCCGCGCACCGAAGCTGGTGAAGCGGTTCCTGCGGCGGGCGGCGAGGGGGCGGCTGCCCGCCGGCTACGACGTCGACCGGCACTTCGCGCCCCGCTACGACCCGTGGGACCAGCGGCTGTGCGTGGTCCCCGACGGCGACCTGTTCACCGCCCTCGGGCAGGGCCGGGCCTCGGTGGTCACCGACCGGATCGAGACCCTCACCGCCACCGGCCTGCGGCTCGCCTCCGGCGCGGAGCTGACCGCCGACGTCGTGGTCACCGCCACCGGCCTCAACCTGCTCGTCCTCGGCGGCATGACGATCACCGTGGACGGCGAGCGGGTCGACCTCGCGCGAACGGTGGCGTACAAGGGCATGATGCTCTCCGGAGTGCCGAACTTCGCGATGACCATCGGCTACACCAACGCCTCCTGGACGCTCAAGGCCGACCTGGTCGCCACCTACGTCTGCCGGCTGCTGACCCACCTCGACGCCACCGGCCAGCAGGTCGTCACCCCGCTCGCCCCCGCCTCGGGCGACCTGGAGCCGCTGATCGACCTGAAGTCCGGGTACGTGCTGCGCAGCGTCGACGCGTTGCCGAAGCAGGGCGCGGCGACGCCGTGGCGGCTGCACCAGAACTACGCCCGGGACGTGCTGCTGATGCGGCACGGCCGGCTCACCGACGCCGGGGTGCGCTTCTCCCGCGCGGGCGAGGCGGCCAGCACCGGCCGGCGGGACCCCGCCGGCACCCCCGCCGGCTGACCGGACCCCGCCGACCGAGCAGAGGAGACCGACGTGCGCAGGTTCGACTTCGCGGCCGGGACGGCCGTGGTCACCGGGGCGGCCAGCGGCATCGGCGAGGCCCTCGCCCACGGCCTGGCCCGGCGCGGCGCCGACCTGGTCCTGCTCGACCGGGACGCCGACCGGCTCGCCGCCGTGATGGCCGCGATCCGGGCCGACCACCCCGACCGGCCGGTCACCACCCACCTGGTGGACCTCGCCGACGCCGCCGCGACCACCGTGGTGGCCGAGGAGATCTGCCGGCGCCACCCCCGGGTGCGGCTGCTGGTCAACAATGCCGGCGTCGCCCTGGGCGGCCGGTTCGACCAGGTCACCCTCGACGAGTTCGGCTGGGTGGTCGACGTCAACTTCCGGGCCGTGGTGCGGCTGACCCACGCCCTGCTGCCCGCCCTGAAGGCCGAGCCCGGCGCCCACCTGGTCAACGTGTCCAGCCTGTTCGGGCTCATCGCCCCCGCCGGGCAGACCGCGTACGCGGCGAGCAAGTTCGCCGTCCGCGGCTTCACCGAGGCGCTGCGCCACGAGCTGGTCGACGACGGCATCGGGGTGACCTCCGTGCACCCGGGCGGCATCCGCACCCGCATCGCGCAGAGCGCCCGGGTCGGCAGCGGCGTGCCCGCCGAGGAGTTCGAGGCCGGCCGCCGGCAGTTCGAGAAGCTGCTCTCCATCGACCCCGCCGTCGCCGCCGAGGTCATTCTGCGCGGCGTCGAGCGCCGCCGGGGCCGGGTGCTGATCGGCTGGTCGGCGAAGCTGCCGGACCTGCTGGCCCGGCTCGCCCCCGCCTCGTACGGGCGGGTCATCGCCCTCGCCCTCCGCCGCGCCCCCCGGCCGGCTGCCGCCGCACCCCCGTCAGGCCGTCCGGCAGGGCCGCCCACCACCCCGGCTCCGGCGGACGGCCCCGGGGGAGCCGGCGTGACCGGGCCGGACAGCCCGAAGGGGCAGCCGGCGTGACCGGTCCGGCCGACACGACCCTCACCGTCCGGGGGCGGGCGGTCCGCTGCCGGGTGGCCGGGCAGGGCTCGCCGGTGGTGCTGCTGCACGGCATCGGCCGCACCCTCGCCGACTTCGCCGAGCAGCACGACCTGCTCGCCCGCGACCACCGGGTGGTCAGCCTCGACCTGGCCGGGCACGGCGGATCCGCACCGCTGGACGAGCCGCACACCCTGCCGGCGCTGGCCCGGGCCACCGCCGACTGCCTCGACGCCCTCGGCGTCGACCGCCCCGCCCACCTGGTCGGCAACTCCCTCGGCGGGGCGGTCGCGATGCGGCTGGCCGTCGACGACCCGGCCCGCGCGGCCAGCCTGGTGCTGGTCAACAGCGCCGGCTTCGGCGCGGAGGTGACGATCGCGCTGCGCCTGCTGGCACTGCGACCGCTCGGCCGGCTGCTGCTGCGGCCGAGCCGGGCCGTGATCCGGCGCACCGAGCGGGCCCTGTTCCACGACCGGCGGCACGTCACGCAGGCGCGCCTCGCCGAGGCCCTCGCGGCGGCCCGCCGACCGCACGCCGCCCGGGTGATGCTGGAGCTCGTCGGCAGCCTCGGCACGTTCCGCGGCGTCGCCCCCGGGTGGCGCGCCGAACTGCTCGACGCCGTGGCCCGGTTGGACCTGCCCATCCTGGTGGTCTGGGGCGACCGCGACCTGATCCTGCCCGCCGCGCACCTCGCCGCCGCCCGCGCCCGGCTGCCCCTGGCCCGCGCCCACCTGTTCGCCGACACCGGCCACCTGCCGCAGGTCGAGCGGGCCGAGGAGTTGCACCGGCTGGTCACCGACTTCTGGGCCGACCACCCCGCGCATGGCTGAGGACGGTCAGGGCGGGCTGCCGCCGCGCTTGTCCTCCTGGGCCAGCACCGCCTCCCGCACCTGCGGGTCCTCGCGCTCGGCCAGCTCCGCGGCGAGCCGCGGATCGCCGGCCAGCCGCCCCCGGTTGCGGTGCAGAAAGGCGTCGAACCCCCCGGTGTACGGGCAGGCCAGGTCGCCGAGCACGGCGTCCGGCCGGTACCGGCAGCCGCCGCAGTAGTCGCTGAGCTCGTCGATGTACCGGCCGTCGACCGCGTACGGGCGGGTGTCCACCCGGCCCAGGTCGGCGTACCGGCTCATGCCGACCACCGTCGCGTTCATCACCCAGTCGGCGCCGTCGACGAAGCACCCCTTGAACCAGTCCACCAGCTCCGCCGGCCGCCAGCCGCGCTGCAACGCGTAGTTGCTGAGCACCAGCAGCCGCTGTGAGTGGTGCGCCCAGGCCCCGTCCCGCACCCCGGCCAGCACGTCGGCCAGGCAGCGGGCCTCGACCGCGTCGGCGTCCAGGTCGGCGAACCAGCCGGGCAGCGGCTCGGTCGCGGCCAGCCAGTTGCCGCCCCGGAACGCGGGCTCGAAGTACCAGTAGAGCTGCCAGAGGAACTCCCGCCAGCCGAGCAGCCCTCGGATGAACGGCTCCACCGCCGACAGCGACGCGGTCCCGTCACGCCACGCGCCCTCGGCCGCCCGGATCGCCTCCGCCGGGTCGAGCAGCCCCAGGTTGAACGACGACGACAACACGCTGTGCGCCAGCATCGGGTCGCCGACGCTCATCACCTTCTGGTAGCGGCCGTGGTCGGGCAGCCGGTGCTGGACGAAGTGCCGCAGCCGGGCGTCGGCCTCGGCGTACGTGGCGGGGTAGCGGCGCGGCCCGTCCCGGCCGACGAACCGCATCCCCTCCTTCTCCCACCGGTCCAGATCGTCGCGTACCTCCGCGTCGATCTCGTCCTCCACGATCGGCGGGGGAGCGGGGGCGACCGTGCCGCCGGAGCGCCGGGGCCGGCGCGGCACCCGCCCCGGCGGGCCGTCCAGCACGCGGTGCTCACTGCGGGCCCAGCGGTAGAACTCGGCCATCCGCAACGGCCCCCGCCGGTACGCGTCCGCCCAGGCGGTGAATTCGTCGCGGCTGATGAGGAAGCCCCGGGGCGGCAGAATGGTCAGCCCCGGCACGGAGCGGGCGAAGGCCAGACCCGCCCGCGACGGCGGGTGGCACACCTCGACGGGCCCGTCGACCCGGGCCAGGGCCTCCCGGAACGTCCCGGCCCGCACCAGCAGCGCCCGGTCGCCCAGCTCTGCGGCCCGGTGGCGCAACGCGGACAGGATCAGGTGGGCCTTCTGCCGGTGCAGGGGACGCCGCCGGAACAGCTCCCGGGCCTCCACGAGCAGCACCGGCTGCACCCCGTCGTCGAGGAAGTGCGGCCCGAGTTGATCGGCGAGCAGCCATCGGCGCGAAGACATGCGTCGATTCTGCCCAGTGCGGCGGGGCGTCGCCCGCCGTGCCGGCGTGTCCTGGGAGTGGCGCACGCCACACAACACCCTTCTCGCCAGGTGGCGACCGGGCCCCGGCGGCGCGACCCGGGCCGGCGGCCGGCGATGATGCCGCCAAGGGCCCACCCGCGGGCCCTGGCGCCCCTGGGCCCCGGCCCGGACGTGGCCCGGGCCACGTCCGGGCGGCCCGCGTTCCGGCCCGCAGGGGGTGCGACGCACCATAGATACATGACGCATCCCACCCCTGCGGCGCGCGCCGTCGCCCCCTCCGCCACGGAGCGGGCGTACCGGCACCTGAAGCGGTCGATTCTCGAACAGGTCTACCCCGGCGGGCTGCTGATCAGCGAGGGGGAGATCGCCGAGGCGGTCGGGATGTCCCGCACCCCGGTCCGGGAGGCCCTGCTGCGGTTGGAGGCCGAAGGGCTGGTCACCCTCTACCCGAAGCGCGGCGCGCTGATCCGGCCCGTGTCCGCCCGGGAGATCGTCGACGTGATCGAGGCGCGCCGGCTGGTGGAGCTGCACGCCGCCGAGCGGGTCTGGCCCCGCCGCGCCACGCTGCGGGCCGACCTGACCCGCTGGCTGGACCGGATGCGCGAGGCCCACGCCGCCGGCGACATCACCGCCCTGATGTCCGCCGACCGGGCCTTCCACGCCACCGTGGTCGAGGCCGCCGGCAACGAGATCCTCGCCGAGCTGTACCACCGGCTGCGCGACCGCCAGCTACGCATGGGCGAGGCCAGCTTCCGGCTCTCGCCCGGCTGGGCCGAGATGGCGATCACCGAGCACACCGCCCAGCTCGCCGCCCTCGACGGCGACGATCCGCAGGCCTGGCTGGACAGCGTCGCCGCGCACATCGACAACGCCGCGACAGTGCTGCGGACCCTTCGGTGAGCGTCGCCGCCACCGCCGTACCGACACCGACCGCCGCGCCCCGCCGCTCCGCCGCGCTGGTCTGGGCGGTGGCCCTCAGCGCGTACGTGGCGGCGGTGTTCCACCGCAGTTCCCTCGGCGTCACCGGCGTCGACGCCGCGCACCGCTTCGACATCAGCGCCTCCACCCTGGCCATCTTCACCGTCGCCCAGCTCGCCGTGTACGCCGCCATGCAGGTGCCGGTGGGGGTGCTGCTCGACCGGTTCGGCTCCCGGCGGCTACTGATCGCCGGCGGGGCGCTGATGGTCGCCGGCCAGCTCTGCTTCGCGGTGGCCACCGACGTCGGGCTCGCTGTCGCCGCCCGGGTGTTGGTCGGCCTCGGCGATGCGATGACCTTCATCAGCGTGCTGCGCATCGTCGCGTTCTGGTTCCCCGGCCGACGCAACCCGATGCTGGTGCAGCTCACCTGCACCTTCGGTCAGTTCGGCGCGGTCCTCGGCGCCGTGCCGCTGGTCGCCCTGCTGCACCGCGCCGGCTGGACCCCGGCGTTCCTCGCCGCCGCCGCGCTCGGCGCGACCGTGCTCACCATGATCGTCGCGGCCGTCAGGGACAGCCCGCACCGCGAGCACACCGCGGCGCCCACCCCCGACCTGGCCACCGTACGCCGGGAACTGGCCGCCGCCTGGGCCCAGCCCGGCACCCGGCTGGGGCTGTGGACGCACTTCGTCACCCAGTTCTCCGGCTCGGTGTTCGCGCTGCTGTGGGGGTACCCGTTCCTCGTGCAGGGGCAGGGAATGGCGCCCACCGTCGCAGCCTCCCTGCTCACCCTGATGACCCTGGCCGGCCTGCTGGCCGGGCCGCTGATCGCCCACCTGTGCGCCCGGCACCCGTTCCGCCGCTCGGTGCTGGTGCTCACCGTCACCGCGGCCACCGCCGCGATCTGGGCGGTGGTGCTGGCCTGGCCCGGCCGCGCCCCGGGCTGGCTGCTGGTCGCCCTGGTCGTGGTGCTGGCCGCCAACGGTCCCGGCTCGGCCATCGGCTTCGACTACGCCCGCACCTTCAACCCGGCCAGCAGGCTCGGCAGCGCCACCGGCATCGTGAACGTGGGCGGCTTCGCCGCCTCGATCGCCCTGGTGCTGGCCATCGGGGTCGTGCTGGACCTGGCCACCCCCGCAGGCCGCGCCGCACCGGACCTGACCGCCTTCCGGTGGGCCTTCGCCGTGCAGTACGGCCTGTGGGCGCTCGGCGCGGTCCAGGTGCTGCGCTACCGCAATGCCGCCCGCCGCCACCTCGCCGACCTGGCCCGCGACGTCGCCCCGGTCACGCAGCCCGTGCCGGCCCATCGACCCGCGTGATCACCCCCGTGGCCTCGGCCGTGGTAAGCGTCGGGCGTTGCTGGGCTCGGCACGGTGATCGGCGGTAGTTTCGCCGGGGAGCGTGATCGACGTGGGGTACCCGCCCGGTGGCGCTCTCCGTCGTCGTCCCGCCCACCGCGGGCCGCCGGCATCGACAGCGGTGGAGCAGGAGGAGAACGTGAGCCAGGAAGTCCGGGGAGTCATTTCACGGCGCAAGGGCGCGCCGGTCGAGGTCACCACGATCGTGGTGCCCGACCCGGGGCCCGGCGAGGCGGTGGTCCGCGTCCAGGCCTGCGGGGTCTGCCACACCGACCTGCACTACCGCGAGGGCGGGATCAACGACGAGTACCCGTTCCTGCTGGGGCACGAGGCGGCCGGCATCGTCGAACAGGTGGGCGAGGGCGTCACCGGCGTCGCGCCGGGCGACTTCGTGGTGCTCAACTGGCGGGCCGTCTGCGGGGTCTGCCGCGCCTGCCGGCGGGGCCGGCCGTGGTACTGCTTCGCCACCCACAACGCGGCCCGGAAGATGACCCTCACCGACGGCACCGAGCTGTCCCCGGCCCTGGGCATCGGGGCCTTCGCCGAGAAGACCCTCGTCCACGCCGGACAGTGCACCAAGGTCAACCCGGCGGCCCGGCCCGCCGCCGTCGGCCTGCTCGGCTGCGGGGTGATGGCCGGCCTCGGCGCGGCGATGAACACAGGCGGGGTCACCCGCGGCGACTCCGTGGCCGTCATCGGCTGCGGCGGGGTCGGTGACGCGGCCGTCGCCGGTGCGGCCCTGGCCGGGGCGACGACGATCATCGCCGTGGACACCGACTCCCGCAAGCTCGACTGGGCCCGGAAGTTCGGCGCCACCCACACGGTCAACGCCTCGGAGGACGACCCGGTCGAGGCGATCCGCGCTGCCACCGGCGGCTTCGGCGCCGACGTCGTCATCGACGCCGTCGGCCGGCCGGAGACCTGGAAGCAGGCGTTCCACGCCCGCGACCTCGCCGGGACGGTCGTGCTGGTCGGCGTGCCGACCCCCGAGATGACCGTCGACGTGCCGCTGCTGGACGTCTTCGGCCGCGGCGGCGCGCTCAAGTCGAGCTGGTACGGCGACTGCCTGCCCAGCCGCGACTTCCCCCTGCTCGCCGAGCTCTACCTGCAGGGCCGGCTCGACCTGGACGCTTTCGTCACCGAGGAGATCGCCCTGGACCAGGTCGAGGAGGCGTTCACCCGGATGCACCATGGCGACGTGCTGCGCTCGGTGGTGGTCTTCCCGTGACCGTCCGTGTCGACCACACCGTCACCTCCGGGACGTTCTCCCTCGACGGGCAGACCTTCGACGTCGACAACAACGTCTGGGTGGTCGGCGACGACAGCGAGTGCCTCGTCGTCGACGCCCCGCACGACGTCGACGCGATCCTGCGCGCCGTCGGCCGGCGCCGGGTGGTGGCGATCGTGGCCACCCACGCCCACGACGACCACGTCCGGGTGGCCCCGGAGCTGTCCCGGGCCACCGGCGCGCCGGTGCTGCTGCACCCCGACGACCGGGTGCTGTGGGACCTGGTGCACCCCGACACGGCCCCCGACGGGGAGCTGCACGACGGGGCCACGATCGAGGTGGCCGGCACCGGCCTGCGGGTGCTGCACACCCCCGGCCACAGCCCCGGCGCGTGCAGCCTGTACGCCCCGCAGCTCGGTGTGGTCTTCACCGGTGACACCCTCTTCGCCGGCGGACCGGGCGCCACCGGCCGCTCGTACAGCGACTTCGGCACCATCGTCGACTCGATCCGCACCCGGCTGCTCACCCTGCCGCCGGAGACGGTCGTGCACACCGGCCACGGCGACAGCACCACCGTCGGCGCCGAGGCCCCGCACCTCGACGAGTGGATCGCCCGGGGCCGCTGACCATCCGCCGCCACCCGCCCCGGCCGGCGTTCCGGCCGGGGCGGGCCGGGTCGGCACTCGCGGTCGTCGTCGCCCACCAGCACCGTCCCGTCGTCGGGTCCGTGCCGGTCGACACCGGATCGGCGGCCGACCCGCTGATCCGGCATGTGCTTCGTCCGGTTCGGGGCACCCCGCGCCCGGTGACGCTTGTGTCCGAGCTGACCGATTCTGGGCGTGACCGGGCTCGCAGCCCGGGCCGCTGCCCCGCATATCCGGAATGACGGACACGTGGGTCTGGTTGTGTCCCCCGTACCGTCCGTCGGTAAACCCCTACGGCGGAACGGTCCCCCCGAGGGGCGCTCAACCCGGAGCGCGTCGCAACGATCGAAAGGGCAACCATCGTGAAGGTTGACTTCACTCGATGGCTCCCGGCCATCGCGAAGACCACCGACCGGATCCCGGCCATCGCGAAGACCCCGAACCGCAGGATCGTCCTGAGCATCGCCGGCGTCGCCGTCCTCGGCGGCCTGGCGTTCGGCCCCATGGCCGTCGCCGCACCGGTCACCAGCGGCCCGCACGCCGGTGCGGTGGCCGCGATCGACCTGGCGACCGGCAAGAACCGCGAGGGCGCCACCGTCGAATCCGCGCTGACGACCGGCGAGAGCATCAGCAGCACGACGCCGGCCGAGAAGCCGGACCGGGACGAACTGATCCCGCACGGCCTCGAGGGCGCCCAGTCGCGCATCCCCCTCGACGACGCGCAGCTCGAGAACGCCGAGGTGATCATCAAGGCGGCCAAGGAGACCGGCGTCGGCGAGCGGGGCGCGGTGATCGGTGTGGCCACCTCGCTGCAGGAGTCGAAGCTGTACAACCTGGGCCACCTGGGGGCGTACAACGACCACGACTCGCAGGGCCTGTTCCAGCAGCGCCCGTCGTCGGGTTGGGGCTCGCCCGACGAGATCACCGACCCCGAGTACGCCTCCGAGGCGTTCTTCGACGCACTGAAGAACGTGGGCGGTTGGAACGAGCTGCCGCTGACCGCCGCCGCGCAGACGGTGCAGGTGTCGGCGTACCCGTACGCGTACGCACAGTGGGAGGAGCAGGCTGCGGACGTCGTCCAGCAGCTCTGGTGACGCAATCCTGACAATGCCCCGGCAGGCCCTTCACGGGGCCGGCCGGGGCATTGTCGTGGCCGGCCAGGGCTAGATCGGGAAGCGGCCGCGGCGTACGTGCCAGTGGCGGCCGGCCTTCAGATGGTCGACGATCGCGCGCTGGAGCACGGTGCGGCGCGGCAGCCGGTCGAGCGGCGTGGTCAGGGTGCGGAACACGAACCGCAGCACCTCGACGTCGGCGTTGAGCCCTTCCGGCTCCTTGTAGGGCTCCAGCTCGAACCTCCGCTGGAACCGGACGATGTTGGAGTCCCCGGGCAGGTACTCCAGCAGCTGCGGGTCGAGCAGCCACGAGCCGCAGGAGAACGCCGTGTAGCGCTCGTCGGGGAAGTGGCGCGGGAAGAACGCGCGAGCCTCGTCGAGCGACGCCGCGACCGCTTCCGGGGTCATCGGTCCCGACTCGGGGATGTGCAGGTCGATGGCGGTGCCGCCGCGCTGGTGCTGCAACCGGCCCAGCTCGTAGATGCCGCCGCGCGCGTGCAGGGTCAGCCAGCTCTGCATGACCGGCCAGCCCTCGCGGTGCATCCGCCGGTCGATCGCGAGGTTGCGGCCCAGGTCCGCGAGGGTCACCCACGACGCGGCAGCGGCGATGCCGTGATCGCGGTGGTACCCCGTGACGACGTCGACCAGGGCCAGGTACGCGTACACGTAGAGATGCCGCCAGGCGGGGCCCCGTTCGCGCGGCAGCGCCGGACCGGGCGACAGCCAACCGTGGCCCCCGAGATCGGCGCGGACCAGGGCGATCGAGCGGTCGAGCAGCCAGCGCAGCTCCGGAGTCCACAGCGGAGAGTCGGGGTCGGGCCAGCCCGCCATGATCTCGGCGGCGTCGTCCGGCCGCACCGCGAGCCGGTCGAGGATCGCGGGCGCGTCGGCCTTGGCGGGCAGCGGAGCCGACGGCCGGTCGCCGGCGAGCCGGTGCACGCGGTCGACGTCCTCGACGGGTACCCCGAGCCGGGCGGCGGTGTCGTCCAGATCCACGCGGACGACCCTACCGGCCGGTCGGCGTCTACCACCGGGCAGATCCCGCCACGGCGACCCGGTCCGCTTCACCCAGCGGCTCATCTCGCCGCCGCCGGCGGCCAGCATGGTCCGGGCCCAGTTCGCGTTGGCGTCGTAGGCGAGTCTGAATCGTTCAAGGTCTCCTTGTCGGGTTCACTGGACCGATGGACGAGTCGATCTGGAATTCGGTGCAGGCGTCGCGCGGCTGGTTGGACGCCGCCAACGGCACCGGGGACGCGGAGCTGACCTGCCGGATCCTCAAGCTGACCGAGGAGGCCGGAGAAGCTGCCGGGGCGTGGATCGGGGCGCTGGGCCAGAACCCGCGCAAGGGTGTGACGCACAGCCGCGAGGACGTCGCGGCCGAACTGGCCGACGTGGCGTTCACCGCCCTGGTGGCCATCGAGAGCCTTGGCCTCGACCCGCGGTCCCTGCTGCACGCCTGCGCCGCCAAGGTCCGCGCCCGTACGGGCGCCGGGTGACCGCCTCCGGGTGCGGCGCGCGGCGGCGTCCACCCGAGCACCGGCGAGCGGTCGGCAAGTGAGGTGGATTACCCCGGACGGCTGGAACAGCCCGTGGGGTGGGTAGGTTGTAGCAAGTGTCGGTGTGCTCAGTGTCCCCGGGCCTCACCTGAATTGCCTTCGCGGAATACCGTCCGGCTGGAGCCGCGTTGTGCCACGCGCCGAGAGGCGACCTGCACACCGACACCGAACCGCCCCCGGCCCAACGGCCGGGGGTGGTTTCGTGTCCCAGGCCGAGCGGCGACCCGCACGGGCTGGGCCCCTGCTCGCGGGAAGCCGGTCCGGGCCGTCCTCGCCCCGGTCGAACCGCCCGGACCGGTGACCCGCGGGTTCCGCACGGCGGAAAAGATCCGGGCCGGGGACACGACCCGGGCCGGCCTGGCCTATGTTCAGGAGGCCAGCGTCCGTCGAACGGGGGAGGGGGTGCTTCGGATGGGTCTGCGGACCTTCATCCAGGGCTGGCCGGTCTACCGGCAGCTCACCGGCACCGACCCGCTCGGCCGGGGCGCGGCGGCCCAGTCGGCCCGCTCGGCGGCGCTGACCGCGCGCACCGAGACCGCCGACAGCGTGGCCCGGTCGGTCTGCCCGTACTGCGCGGTCGGCTGCGGCCAGCGGGTCTTCGTCACCGACGGGCGGGTAACCCAGATCGAGGGGGACCCGGACAGCCCGATCTCCCGCGGCCGGCTCTGCCCGAAGGGCTCGGCCAGCAAGTCGCTGGTCACCAGCCCGCTGCGGCAGACCACGGTCCGCTACCGTCGGCCGTACGCGACCGAGTGGGAGGACCTGGACCTCGAGACGGCCGTCGACATGATCTCCGACCGGATCCTCGCCGCCCGCGAGGAGACCTGGGAGGACGTGGACGACGCCGGCCGGCCGCTGAACCGCACGCTGGGCATCTCCAGCCTGGGCGGGGCGACGCTGGACAACGAGGAGAACTACCTCATCAAGAAGCTGTTCACGGCGATGGGGGCGCTCCAGATCGAGAACCAGGCCCGCATTTGACACTCCGCCACCGTCCCCGGTCTGGGGACCAGCTTCGGTCGCGGCGGCGCCACGGACTTCCAGCAGGACCTGGTCAACGCTGACGTCATCGTCATCCAGGGTTCCAACATGGCGGAGGCCCACCCGGTGGGCTTCCAGTGGGTGATGGAGGCCAAGAAGCGCGGCGCCAAGGTCTTCCACGTCGACCCCCGGTTCACCCGGACCAGCGCGGTCGCCGACACGTACCTGCCGATCCGGGCGGGCACCGACATCGCGCTGCTCGGCGGCGTGGTGCGGTACATCCTGGAGAACGAGCTGGACTTCCGGGAGTACGTGCTGGCGTACACCAACGCGGCGGTGATCGTCAGCGAGCAGTTCGCCGACACCGAGGACCTGGACGGCCTCTTCTCCGGCTACAACACCGAGACCAACTCGTACGACCAGGCGAGCTGGCAGTACGAGGGCCAGGAGCGCAACTCCGGGGGCGAGGACACCGGGAAGGAACGGGACAGCGCGGCCGGCCTGGAGCGCGAGTCGCACGGCGTGCCCGCGTCGGGGCGGACCCGGCGGGACGAGACGTTGCAGCATCCGCGCTGCGTCTACCAGATCCTGCGGCGGCACTTCTGCCGGTACACCCCGGAAATGGTGGAGCGGGTCTGCGGGATCCCGCAGGAGAGGTTCCTCGAGTTGGCCCGCGCCTGGACGGAGAACTCCGGCCGGGAGCGCACCGGCGCGCTGGTCTACTCGGTGGGCTGGACGCAGCACAGCGTCGGCGTGCAGTACATCCGCACCGGCGCGATCATCCAGACCCTGCTGGGCAACATGGGCCGGCCGGGCGGCGGCATCCTGGCGCTGCGCGGGCACGCCAGCATCCAGGGCTCGACCGACATCCCGACCCTGTTCAACCTGCTGCCCGGCTATCTGCCGATGCCGCACCACGCCGACCACGAGACCTTCGACGACTGGGTGGGCAGCATCAGCCACCCCGGTCAGAAGGGTTTCTGGGGCAACTCCCGGGCCTTCGCGGCGAGTCTGCTCAAGGCGTACTGGGGCGACGCGGCGACGCCGGACAACGACTTCTGCTACGGGTACCTGCCCCGGATGACCGGCGACCACGGCACGTACCAGCAGGTGCTCAACATGATCGACGGCAAGATCAAGGGCTACTTCCTGCTCGGCCAGAACCCGGCCGTCGGCTCCGCGCACGGTAAGGCCCAGCGGCTCGGCATGGCCAACCTCGACTGGCTGGTCGTGCGGGACCTGTTCCTGATCGAGAGCGCCACCTTCTGGAAGAACAGCCCCGAGGTGGCCACCGGCGAGATCGTGCCGCAGGAGTGCCGCACGGAGGTGTTCTTCCTGCCCGCCGCGTCGCACGTGGAGAAGGAGGGCACCTTCACCCAGACCCAGCGGCTGCTCCAGTGGCGGGAGAAGGCCGTCGACCCGCCGGGCGACGCCCGCTCCGAACTGTGGTTCTTCTACCACCTGGGCCGCAGGCTGCGCGAGAAGTTGGCCGGCTCCCCCCACCGGCGCGACCGGGCGCTGCTCGACCTGGCCTGGGACTACCCGACCCATGGTGACCTGGCCGAGCCCAGCGCCGAGGCGGTGCTGCGCGAGATCAACGGCTACGACACGGCCTCCAGCCGGCCGCTGTCCGCGTTCACCGAGGCGCGCGACGACGGCTCCACCGCGATCGGCTGCTGGATCTACACCGGCGTGTACGCCGACGGCGTCAACCAGGCAGCCCGGCGCAAGTCCCGGCACGAGCAGGACTGGGTGGCCGCCGAGTGGGGCTGGGCGTGGCCGGCGAACCGTCGCACCCTGTACAACCGCGCCTCCGCCGACCCGCAGGGCCGGCCGTGGAGCGAACGCAAGCGCTACGTCTGGTGGGACCCGGAGAAAGCGGAGTGGACCGGCTACGACGTGCCGGACTTCGAGAAGAACAAGCCGCCGACGTACCGTCCGCCGGAGGGCACCGCCGGGCCGGACGGGATCGCCGGCGACGACCCGTTCATCATGCAGAGCGACGGCAAAGCTTGGCTGTACGCCCCGAGCGGGGTGCTCGATGGCCCGCTGCCGACGCACTACGAGCCGGCCGAGTCCCCGATGCGCAACCCGATGTACGGCCAGCAGGCCAACCCGGCCCGCAAGGTCTACGAGCACCCGGTGAACCCGATGAACCCGAGCCCGCCGGAGGCGCACAGCAACGTCTTCCCGTACGTGTTCACGGTCAGCCGGCTCACCGAGCACCACACGGCCGGCGGGATGAGCCGCACCGTGCGGCCCCTGGCGGAGTTGCAGCCGGAGATGTTCGTGGAGGTGTCCCCGGAGTTGGCCGCCGAGGTCGGGCTGGCCCACCTGGGCTGGGCGCACATGGTCAGCGGCCGGGCGGTGATCGAGGCGAAGGTGCTGGTCACCGACCGGCTCACCCCGCTGCGGGTGGACGGGCGGATCATCCACCAGCTCTGGCTGCCGTACCACTTCGGCACCGAGGGGCTGGTCACCGGGGACTCGGCCAACGACCTGTTCGGCATCACCCTGGACCCGAACGTGCTGATCCAGGAGAGCAAGGTCGGCACCTGCGACGTGCGGCCCGGCCGGCGGCCCACCGGGCCGGTCCTGCTCGACCTGGTCGCCGACTACCGGCGGCGGGCCGGGATGACCGTGGACCGGAGGGTCCCGCTGGTCACCACCGACGCGGTGGGCGGCGACGACGCGGCCGGCAGCACGAACGAGCGCTCGCCGGAGGCGTCGGCGGGCGAGAAGAGGGGCGAGGATGCCTGACGCCAACAGCTTCTACGGGCCGCTGGACCCGGCCCCGGACGCCGGCTGGACCGACGCGCGCCCCCGGATGGGTTTCTTCACCGACACCAGCGTCTGCATCGGCTGCAAGGCGTGCGAGGTGGCCTGCAAGGAGTGGAACGACGTGCCGGGTTCCGGGCTGGACCTGCTCGGCATGTCGTACGACAACACCGGCGCGTTGACCGCGAACTCGTGGCGGCACGTGGCGTTCGTCGAGCAGCCCCGCCCGGCCGGGCACCGCACGCCGCCGTTCGCCGGCTATCCCACCACCGGGTCGGTCAGCGCCGCGTCGGCGGCGGTGGCCGCCGGGACGGCCGACGACACCGGCACGGAACCCGGGCTCCCGCCGGGCGATCCGGTCGCCGCCGCCCGGATGGCCGCCGGGCCCGAGTTCCTCGGCATGCCCGGCGCCCAGCCGCCCGGCCGGGCCACCGGCGCGGCCGAGCGCACCGACTTCCGCTGGCTGATGATGTCGGACGTGTGCAAGCACTGCACCCACGCCGCCTGCCTGGACGTCTGCCCCACCGGCTCGCTGTTCCGCACCGAGTTCGGCACGGTCGTGGTGCAGGAGGACATCTGCAACGGCTGCGGCTACTGCATCTCCGCCTGCCCGTACGGGGTGATCGACCAGCGCAAGGGCGACGGCCGGGCGTGGAAGTGCACCCTGTGCTACGACCGGCTCGGCGCCGGTAACACCCCGGCGTGCGCGCAGGCCTGCCCCACCGAGTCCATCCAGTACGGCCCGTTGGACGAGCTGCGGGAGCGGGCCGCCGCGCGGGTGGCGACCCTGCACGAGCGGGGGGTGCCGGAGGCCCAGCTCTACGGCCACGACCCCAACGACGGCGTCGGCGGCGACGGCGCGTTCTTCTTGCTCCTCGACGCCCCCGAGGTGTACGGGCTGCCCCCGGACCCGGTGGTCACCACCCGGGACCTGCCCCGGATGTGGAAGCGCGCCGGGCTGGCCGCCCTGACCATGGCGGCGGTTGCCGTCGCCGCGTTCGTCGGAGGTTCCTCGTGAGCCCGCACCGCCCCCCGGTGGGTGACCGGTTCCGCCGCTTCCTGGGTCGCCTCGACGCCACCGGCCGGCCCGGCGGGGCCCCTACCGCCCCCACCCCCGACCAGCCCCGCCCGGCTGCCTCCGGGGAGCGGCGGCGGCGTGGCGGCGGGCGGCGTGGCGGCGGGGAACAGCTCAACGTTCCACCGGCCGAGTTCACCTCCTACTACGGCCGGCCGGTGCTCAAGCCGCCGGTGTGGAAGTGGGACATCGCGGCGTACCTGTTCACCGGCGGTCTGGCCGCGGGCTCGTCGCTGCTGGCCGCCGGCGGCCAGCTCACCGGCCGGCCGGCGCTGCGCCGGGCCGGTCGGCTCACCTCGCTGGCTGCGGTGAGCGCCAGCGCGTACTTCCTCGTCAACGACCTGGGCCGGCCCGACCGGTTCCACCACATGCTGCGGGTGGCGAAGGTGACCTCGCCGATGTCGGTGGGCACCTGGATCCTCACGGTGTTCGGGCCCGCCGCCGGGGTCGCCGCCGTCGCCGAGGCCGCGCCGTGGCTGCCCGAGCGGGGCGTGCTCGGGCTGGGCCGCAGGCTGCTGCCCCCGGTCGGGCAGGCCGCCGGGCTGGTGGCCGCCGCGACCGCGCCGGCCCTGGCCACGTACACCGGGGTGCTGCTGGCCGGCACGGCCGTGCCGTCGTGGCACGAGGCGTACCCGGAACTGCCGATGATCTTCGCGGGCAGCGCCCTGGCCAGCGGCGCCGGCGTGGGCCTGCTGGCCGCGCCCGGCGATCAGGCCGGCCCGGCCCGGCGGATGGCGGTGGCCGGCGCGGCCCTGGAGCTGTGGGGCTCGCACCGGGTGGAGCACCGGCTCGGCCTGCTCAGCGAGCCCTACCGCACCGGCACTCCCGGGCGGCTGCTGCGCGCCGGCCGGGCGTTGACCGCCGCCGGGGTGGCCGGGGCGCTCGTCGGCCGGCGCAGCCGTGTGCTGTCCGGGCTTTCCGGCGTCGCCCTGCTCGCCGCGTCGGTGGCCACCCGGTTCGGGATCTTCCACGGTGGCGTCGCCTCCGCCCGCGACCCGAAGTACACGGTCGTCCCGCAGCGCGAACGGCTCCGCCGCCGCGAGGCGGAGCGCCCCGCCGTCGAGGGCTGAGGCCCCTCCCGGCGGACGCTGAGGCCCTTCCCGCGCGGCCGGGCGGGCACTGTGATCGAATAGCCGACGGAGGCGTTCAGGCGGCTGGTGCCCCTCCCGGTCTTCAAAACCGGTGTGGTCCGGTACCCGGGCCAGGCGGGTTCGATTCCCGTCCGTCTCCGCCAGGCAGCCCTAGGAGAGGACGCGATGCGCGACGCCGATCCACGGCGGCGGGTGCCGCGCACGGATCTCCTGCTGGCCGACCCGCGGCTGGCCTCCGCCGCCACCACGCTCGGCCGCGGCCGGGTGAAGGCCGCGATCGTCGCCGCCCAGGACCGCGCCCGCCGCGGCGAGATCACCCCCGAGCGGGTACGCGACGCCGTGCTCGACGCCCTGCCCGCGCCCGCCCCTCGGGTGGTGCTCAACGCCACCGGCGTCGTGCTGCACACCAACCTCGGCCGGGCGGCGCTCTGCGCCGCCGCCGTGGACGCCCTCGTGGCCGCCGCCGGGCACACCGACGTGGAGCTGGACCTGACCACCGGCCGGCGGGCCCGGCGCGGCAGGGACGCCCTCGACGCGCTCGCCGCCGCCGTGCCCGACGCGGGTGCCGTGCACGTGGTGAACAACGGCGCCGCCGCACTGGTCCTCGCCGCCACGGCCCTCGCCGCCGGCCGGGAGATCGTGGTCAGCCGGGGCGAGCTGGTGGAAATCGGCGACGGGTTCCGCCTGCCGGAACTGCTGGCCAGCACCGGCGCCCGGCTGCGCGAGGTGGGCACCACCAACCGCACCAGCCTGGCCGACTACGCCGCCGCGATCGGCCCCGACACCGGATTCGTGCTCAAGGTCCACCCGTCGAACTTCGTGGTCACCGGGTTCACGAGTGCCGTCGGCGTCGACCGGCTGGCCACCCTCGGCGTGCCGGTGGTCGCCGACATCGGCTCCGGGCTGCTCGCCGCAGACCCGCTGCTGCCCGCCGAGCCGGACGCGGCCAGCACCCTGCGGGCCGGCGCCCACCTGGTCACCGCCAGCGGCGACAAGCTGCTCGGCGGCCCCCAGGCCGGGCTGCTGCTCGGCGACGCCGACCTGGTCGAACGGCTGCGCCGGCACCCGCTCGCCCGCGCCCTGCGGGTCGACAAGCTGACGCTGGCCGCCCTCGCGGCCACCCTGCACACCCCGGACACTCCCACCCGGGCCGCGCTGCACGCCGACCCGGTGGCCCTGCGGCAGCGCACCGAGGGGCTGCGCGACCGGCTGGCCGCCGACGGCTGCAAGGCCGAGGTGGTGCCCGCCGTCGCCGTGGTCGGCGGGGGCGGCGCGCCGGGCGTCGAGCTGGGCTCGTGGGCCCTGGCCCTGCCCGAGCGGTACGCGGGGCCGCTGCGCGCCGGCACGCCGGCGGTGCTCGGCCGGGTGGCTCAGGGGCGGCTGCTGCTGGATCTGCGCTGCGTCCCTGTCTCCGCCGACGACGCGCTGCGCGTGGCGGTCCTGTCCGTGCCCGTGGACGCCTGACGTGTGGGTGGTGGCCACCGCCGGGCACGTCGACCACGGCAAGTCGACCCTGGTCCGGGCGCTGACCGGGATGGAGCCCGACCGGTGGGCCGAGGAGCGGCGCCGGGGCATGACCATCGACCTCGGCTTCGCCTGGACCACGCTGCCCTCCGGCGGCACCGTGGCGTTCGTCGACGTCCCCGGCCACGAGCGGTTCGTGCCGAACATGCTCGCCGGCGTCGGCCCCGCCCCGGCCGCCCTGCTGGTCGTCGCCGCCGACGAGGGGTGGATGCCCCAGTCGGCCGAGCACCTAGCGGCGCTGCACGCCCTCGGGGTGGCGTACGGGCTGCTGGTGGTGACCCGCGCGGACCTGGCCGATCCGGGGCCGGCGCTGGCGCACGCCCGCGCGGAGATCGCCGCCACCTCCCTGGGAGCCGTGGACGCTGTGGCGGTCAGCGCCGTCACCGGGGCCGGCCTGCCCGAGTTGCGCGACGCCCTGGACCGGCTCGTGGCGCGGCTGCCCGACCCGGCGGCCAATGCCCCCGTGCGGCTGTGGGTGGACCGGTCGTTCACCGTCCGGGGCAGCGGCACGGTCGTGACCGGCACCCTCGGCGGCGGCCGGCTGTCCGTCGGTGACCACCTCGAACTGGCCGACACCGGCGAGCCGGTGCGGGTGCGTGGCCTGCACTGCCTCGGCGCGCCCCACGGCCGGGTCGACGCGGTGGCCCGGGTGGCGGTGAACCTGCGCAACGTGCCCCGCGAGCGGCTGGGGCGCGGCGACGCCCTGCTCACCCCCGGTCGGTTCCGCCGCACCGACCTGCTCGACGTGCGGGTCGCCGGGGACCCGGCCGCCGACCTGCCGGCCACCCTCACCCTGCACGTCGGTGCCGCAGCCGTCACCGCCCGGGTCCGCCCGCTCGGCCCGGACACCGCCCGGCTGCGGCTGGTCCGCCCGCTGCCGCTGCTCGTCGGCGACCGGGCGCTGCTGCGCGACCCCGGCCGGCACCACGTCGCCGGTGGGGTGACCGTCCTCGACGTGGCCCCGCCCCCGCTGACCCGGCGGGGGGCCGCCGCCGCCCGGGCCCGGGTGCTCGCCGGCCTCGACGGGCGGCCGGACCTGGCCGGGGAGCTGCGTCGCCGGCTCCTGGTCCGCCGGGGCGAGCTGGCCCGGATGGGGGTGCCGGTCACCACCGCCACCCCGGTCACCGGGGACTGGTTGGCCGACCCCGGCCACTGGCGGGCCCTCGCCGCCCGGCTGGCCGACGAGACCGCCCGGTACGTCGCCGCGCACCCGCTGGAGCCGGGCGTCCCGGTCGACGTGCTGCGTCAGCGCCTCGACCTGCCCGACCGGGCTCTGGTGGAGGCGCTGGTCCGCCCGCCGTTGCGGGTGCGCGCCGGCCGGGTCGGCGAGGACGCCGGGGATGCGCTGCCGGAACCGGTGGCCCGGGCCGTGGCCCGGGTCCGCGCCGAGTACGGCGACCGCCCGTTCCAGGCCCCCGAGGCGGACCGCCTCGCCGGCCTGGGCCTCGGGCCCCGGGAGATCGGAGCGGCCGTGCGCGCGGGGGCGCTGCTGCGGCTCGCGGAGAACGTGGTGCTGCAGCCGGGCGCGGTCGACGACGCGGCCCGGGTCCTCGCCCGGCTGCCGCAGCCGTTCACCCTCAGCGCCGCCCGGCAGGCCCTGGACACGACCCGCCGGGTCGCTGTGCCGTTGCTGGAGCTGCTGGACCGGCGGGGCGTCACCCGCCGCCTGCCCGACGACGCCCGCACGGTCGTCGCCCCGCCCGGCGTGGCCGCTTCATGATCGTCTGACCGTCGCGGGGGGTCTCCTCCGGCGGGTCGGCTCCGTCCACGGCGAACGATCATGGGTGGAGGGGGTTCCGCCGCGACGCGGCCCCGGCGGGGCCGGGCGTGGCCTAGCGTGGCGGCATGGACCCTTCGGCGGTCTGGCGGGACAAGAGCCACCGGTGGCGGATCGAGGCGTACCGGGCGCCGGACCTGCGCTTCGCCGTCTTCGCCACCAACGGCCCCACCGAGTCGGCCCCGTTGTGGCTGTTCGGGATGGCCGCCCTGGCCCGCTGGTTGATGACCCACGCCATCTCGTTGGACGACCTGGAGACCGACTGAGCCGGCCACCCCCTCGTCCGGGGGAACCGTCCCCGGTTCCGGAGTGTGGGCCGGTGTCGTCCCCGTACCGTGCGGGGCGTGAAGGACCGAGGAATGCGGACGGTCGTGACGGTGCTCGCCGGCCTCGCGGTCATCTACTTCGGCAGCAAGGGTCGCAGCCCCGACGAGGGCGGCGGGGTCTCCGGCGGGGTGGTGGTGCTCGCGGTGCTGGCCGCCGCCCTGGCCTGGCACCTGACCAAGCCGGGCGACAACGCGACCAAATGACCGCCGGTCCACCCCGCGGCGCCGGTGGCGGGTACGGGCGGGCACCGAACCGGGGGCGTCAGCGGGCGGCGGCGGTGCGGCCGACCTCGCCGGCGGACTCCTCGCCGAGGGCGACCCGGACCAGCGCCGAGGCGAACCGGCCGAAGTCGCCGCCGCCGACCAGCCCGGCCAGCCCGTCCGGGTTCGCCGGCAGGCCGAGGCGCTTCGCCCCGGTCAGCGTCCGCCGGTCGGTGTACGGGCGAACGTCGGGCCACACCTGCTGCGCCTCGCGCAGGAAGATGTCCGCGCCGGTGGGGCCGATGCCGGGAAACTCGGTGAGCAGCCGTCGCAGCGCGGGCCGGTTCCCGCCGGCCTCCCGGTGCAGCCGGCGCAGGTCGCCGTGCCACCGGTCCAGGCACAGCCGCGCGCCGGCGCCGAGCATCGTTGCGGTCCGCTCGTCGTAGCGGCGGTAGTGCCCCCGGCCCAACGCGTCGACCCGCTCCTGCCAGCCGGACGCCTCCATCGCCTGCGGGGTGCGGTAGCCGGCGGCGGACAGTTCCCGCGCGGCGGCCACCGCGACCGACGCCCGGATCCGGGTGCTCAGCAGCGTGGTCAGCACCAGCAGCTGGTACAGCGGCCCGGGCCGGTCGGCGAGCCGGATGCCGGCCTCCTCCGCGTACGTGCGGCCCTGCCGGTCCAGCAGGGCCCGTGCCGTCCTCCGCGCATCTGCCACACCCCGGGGATACCCCGATCGCCGCCGCCCACCCACCCGGCCCCCGACGTCGCGCTAATACACGGAATCAGTGGCCTTTGATGCGGTGCGAGGCCACTGATTCCGTGTATTAGCGCGATCCGGGCGTGGGGGGTGGGGCGGCATGGGGGCAACGGCGGCGGGTAAGCCGGTCGTGGCGTGGCCCACGCCGCGCCGTCCAACCCGGAAGGGAGACTCCCGTGACGAACCCTCAGCAGCCGGAGTTGCGCCGCAACGCGCGCAACGACGCGGTGCAGGACGCCAAGGGGCCCGGCGTGTCCGGTCACCCCGGCCACCGTGGCACGTCCCAGGGCGACCGGGGCCGTACGGTGCCGCGCGGCCAGGTGTCGCCGTACGGCCCGGCCGGCGGCCAGGTGGCCGACGACGAGAGCGCCGAACGCGGCTAGCACCCCCGGGAAGATGACGGCCGCAGCCGGTTCCAGGTGGCTGCGGCCGCCATCCCGTACGCCAGGTGCGGCACGAGGTCCGACAGCCAGTCGGTGCGGCTCCACCCGCGCGGATCAGTTACCCCCAGCGCGGTCATCGAGCCGTCCGACATCGCCATCACACTCCCGCCGAGCAGGGCCACCGCGACCGGCCCCGCGGTGCGCCGCCCCGCGAGCAGGGCGAAGGCGGCGCCGGCGGCGATGCCCATCCCGTACCCGAGCAGGGGCCCGAGGCCCGAGCGGCGGTTGGCCGCCCGGTCCTCGGGCCCGAGGTCGATGTGGGCGATTCCGGCCACCCGTCCGGCGGTCTCCTCGGGTGTGCTGCTCGCCGGTCGGGCGCGCAGCACCATGTCGAGGTAGCTGACCATGTTGAGCGCGGCGCTGCCCACCGCTCCGGCGATGGCCCCGTCGACCAGTTTGGCGCCGGTCACTTCGGGTCGCCCGGTTCGCGCTCACCCTTAGGGCCGTACGTCCGCTCGCCCCGCACGACGCCGCGCTGTCCCCGGTCCTCCTGCAGGATCCGGTTGGCGACCTGGTTGGCCTCCTGGTCGGCCGCCCGACCGGAGTTCTCGATCAGATCGCGCAGTCGCGCCCGTTCCTTGTCGTACGCGCTGCTGCCCGGCCGTGGTCCTGGCATAGCCGCCTCCTGACGTCGCGGTGACCGTTGGTCACGCCGTCTACCCGCCTGCGCCGGAGCCAACCGTCGCCCATGCCCGGGGGCGTGCCGGCGGCCCGGTGCGCAGGTGTCACACCGGGGCGCGGACCACGGCGACCGGGCAGTCGGCGCGGTGCAGCACGGCGTGGCTGACCGAGCCGAGCAGGAGACCGGTGAACTCGCCGCGTCCCCGGCAGCCGACCACCAGCAGCTGCGCCGCGTGGGACGCCTCGGTCAGCGCGGCGGCGGCCCGGCCCCGGGTCAGCACCCGCTCGACCCGCACCGCCGGCCGGCGTTCGCCGAGAGCGGCCAGCGACGCCGCCAGCACCCGCTCCTCCTCGCCGCGCAGTTGCCCCTCGTCGTACACCAGGGGCTGCATGTCACCGGGCCCGGCGGAGGCCGGGTGCCGGTAGGCGTGCACCGCGCGTAGCGCGACGCCGCGGGCCGTCGCCTCGTCGGCGGCGAACTCGACGGCGGCGCGGGCCGCCGCGGAGCCGTCCACCCCGACCACGACCGGACCGGCGGCCCGGTCGGCGCCGCGGGCCACCAACACCGGGCAATCGGCGTACGCCGCGACCTGGATCGCCACGGAGCCGACCGCCAGCGCGGCGAAGCCACCCAGCCCCCGGTCGCCGAGGACGATCAGCGCGGCGGTGGGCGACTCGCCGACCAGCACGGCGGATGCCTCCCCGTCGATGACCTCTCCGGTGACCCGCACCCCCGGTGCTGCCGCCTCGGCGTGCGCCACCGCCTGCGCGACCAGGCGTTCGGCCTGTTCGCGCAGGCCGGCGCCGGGCGGCGCGTCGGGCACCGGGCCCAGCGGCACCCGCAGCAGCGGCCAGACGAAGCCGTGCACCACCCGCAGGGTCCGGCCCCGGCGCGCGGCCTCCCCGGCGGCGAGCCGGACGGCCCGCTGGGCCGGTTCGGAGCCGTCCACACCGACCACCACCGCCGCGCCGCTGGCCGCGTTCACCGCCGTACCTCCTCCGCCGTGGTGTCGCGGTCAGTATCCCGGCCGTACGGGTGTCGCCGAGGCGATACCGCGCACGTCGGGGCGTCGCTACGCTGCCCCGGAACTTCACCGGAGAGGGCGACGCCCATGGAAGAGGCCGACCGGGCGAGCACCGCCCGTATGATCGATTTCTGGCTCGGCGGGGAGGACCACTTCCCGGTCGACGTGGCCGCCGCGCGGGCCTTCGAGGGGGCGTACGGCCCGTGCGCGCCGTTGTTCCGCGAGCTGCGCGCGTTCCTCGGTCGGGCGGTCCGGACGATCGCCGGGGCCGGGGTGGACGGCTTCCTGGTCTTCGGCGCGGGGGTGCCCACCAGGGGCAACGTGCACGAGGCCGCCCCGGAGGCGACGGTGCTCTACACCGACGTCGACCCGGTCACCATCCGGCTCGGGCAGCGCATCCTGGCCGGCAGCGACCGGGCCGGCTACGGCTACGGCGACGCCACGGACGTCGGCACGGTCGACTCCGCGTTGCTGCGCCGCTTCGTGCCCGGTTGGGGCCGCCGTCCGGTGGGGGTGGTCTTCCTCGGGCTGGCCGCCTTCCTCGACGACGCGACGCTGGCGCACACCCTCGACGAGCTGTACGCGGCGGTGGCCCCCGGCAGCTTCCTCGCCGTCGACTTCGACGGTGAGGAGCTCGCGGCGTACCCGGAGGCCCTGGCGATGATGGGGCCGCAGTTCCGGATGCGCCCGCCCGCGGCGTTCGGTTCCCTGCTGGGCCGGTGGACGCCGACGGACGACGGGATCGTCCCGGTGTCGCGGTGGCGTCCCGACGGTCCGCCGGCGGCCCTGCCGGACGCCTTCCACGGCGGGCTGGCCACCAAGCGCACCGGCTGACCGCCGCCGCGCCCGCCCCCGACCGACCGCGCCGGCCGGCCGGCGACGGCCCTCCGTATGATGCTTGCCCTACAGCAAGAGTTGTCGGAGGGGGATCATGTCGGACGCGTTCGGACCGGTGGCCCGCGCGCTGCGTGAGGCGGCGCCCGACCGGTTGGCCGAGGTCGCCGACCAGGCCGTCCGCGCCGGGTTGGGCGCGTCGCGCACGGACGTCTTCGTCGCCGACTACCGGATCAGCGGGCTGTGGCCCGTGCTCGATCCGGAGCTGCCCGACGCCGGCTTTCTCGCCTGCCACGGCGTGGCGCAACGCTGCTTCAGCAGCCAGCAGCCGGTGCTCGACGGCGGGGACGACGGCCGGTGCCGGGTGTACCTTCCGCTGACCGTGTGGGGCGAACGTCTCGGCGTGTTCCTGGTGGAGCTGCCGGTTCCCCCGTCGGCGGCAACGGTCGAGGCGGTCCGGGACGTCGCCGACGAGCTGGCGGTGGCGCTGCGCGCGGCGGACCGGCAGACCGACCGGTACCGCCGGGCCCGCCGCCGGGAGCGGCTGAGCATGGCCGCCGAGATGCAGTGGGATCTGTTGCCGGGCCGCAGTGTGACGCACGGCGCGTTCCTGCTGGCCGGGCAGCTCGAGCCGGCGTACACGGTGGGCGGTGACCACTTCGACTGGTCGGTGGACGGTGATCGACTCACCGTGACGGTGCTCAACGGCGCCGGCACGGGCCTGTCGGCGGCGCTGCTGACGGCGGTGTCGGTCAACGCCATGCGCAACGCCCGCCGCTCCGGCGGCAGCCTGGTCGAGCAGGCCGAGCTGGCCTCGGACACCATCTTCTTCCAGCACCGGGGCGAGCGGCACGTGGCGACGCTGCTGCTGGAGCTGGACACCACCGACGGCCGGGTCCGGGCGGTGGACGCCGGATCCCCGCACGTGCTGCGGGTACGCGGCCGGTCGGTCGCCCGGGTGCCGCTGGAGCAGCAACTGCCGCTGGGCATGTTCGCCGAGACCCGGTACGAGGTGCAGGAGTTCACCGTGGAGCCGGGGGACCGGCTCTTCGTGGTCAGTGACGGCGTGTACGCGGCGGATCCCGGTGGCCGCGAACCGTACGGGGAGCGGGCCATGGCGCGGTCCATGCGCGCGACGCGGCTGCAGCCGGCGACCGAGGCGGTTGGTACGGTGATGCGCGGGCTGCAGTCCTACCACGTGGACGTCGATCTCCGCGACGATGCCGTGGTCGTCTGCCTCGACTGGCGTGGCCAGGGCGGGGGAGGGGCCGGCTGGGCGCGGTGACGGGACGGTAAGCGGAACACGAGCGCACACTCGCAGGGGACGATCGGTGGAACAACCTCCGGATCTGGCCGCGGCGATCGCCGCGGCAGCCGAGGCGATCGTCGGCGTCCTGGACCCGGCGGGTTCCCGGCACCGGATGACCGTGTCGCCCACCCAACTGCGGGTGCTCTCGCTGATCAGCAGCCGCCCGGCGACCAATGTGAACCGGCTCGCGGAGCTGCTCGACGTGGTGCCGTCGTCGGCGAGTCGGCTGTGCGACCGGCTGGAGGCGATCGGGCTGCTGCGCCGGACCGCCGACCCACGGGACCGGCGGGAGGTACGGCTGATGCCGACGGCGGCCGCCGAGGCCCTCCTCAGGGAGCTGGCGGAACGCCGCCACCGCGCGATCGGCGCGGTGCTGGACCGGATGCCCCCGCGCGCCCAGCAGGAGCTGCTGCTGGCCCTGTTGGCGTTCGGGCAGGCGGCCACGCCCGTTCCGGTGGACGCCCAGTCGGACTCGCCGGCCCGAACGGCCTGACCCGTCACACCCCTATTTCCTAGGACGATCTACCCCACGTGACCTGCACCACAACACCAAGAAACACAGCACCCGGACGAACGCGGGCCCGTGGAGGCCGAAAGCGAGCCCGATATAGTGGCAGCGCAACTCGCCGGCCGGTGGTCCCCGTGACCGCAGGCCGACCAGGGGAGGTGATCCCGGTCCGGGATCACACAGGTGCCGGCGGAGCCCGGCCCGGCAACGCGCACGTCCTTCCGTAGCGCCCGCCCGCGGGTGCCGGACCGTGCTGCTGAGGGAGGTTCGGTGTCGCGTCGGCCGGCGGGGGCGTCACCCCCGGAGAACACCGCCGCGCCGAGCGGGGACCGGATCCTCACCCTGCCCAACCTGATCAGCTTCATCCGACTGCTCGGCGTCCCGCTGTTCCTGTACCTGCTGCTGGTCCGGCGCGCCGACGTCGCCGCCCTGGTGGTGCTGGCGATCGGGGGCACGACGGACTGGGTGGACGGCTGGGTCGCCCGCCGGCTGCAGCAGGTCAGCCGCCTGGGCGAGCTGCTCGATCCGTTCGCCGACCGGCTGTACATCCTGGCCACCCTGCTGGCGTTCACGGCGCGCGAGGTGGTGCCGTGGCAGTTCACCGCCGCGCTGCTGGTGCGGGAGTTGCTGCTGCTGGGGTCGCTCGGCGTGCTACGCAGGTACGGCTACGGCCCGCCGCCGGTGCACTACGTCGGCAAGACCGCCACGTTCCTGCTGCTGGCTGCGTTCCCGGTTCTGTTGCTGGCGCACGCGACGTCTGCGGCCACGGCGACGGTCGCGGGCGCGGTCGGCTGGGGCCTGGCGTGGTGGGGCCTGGTGCTGTACTGGGTGGCCGGCGCGCTCTACGTGGTCCAGGCGGCGCGGCTGGTGCGGTCGGTGCGGGCCGGGTCGTCGGGAGTGCCGGCATGACGGAGGAGCCGGCGGGGCAGCGGTCGGACGCGGCCGGCGAGGGGCGCGGTTCGGCGTCCCGGGTGTACACGCCGGATTTCCTGACCGAGTTGTTCCGCAACCCGTTGGATCCGGGGTACGCGGACGCGGCGGCCCGCCGTCGGGAGTCGCCATCGTCGTCGCCCTCGGGGTGGCGGGCGTGGTCGGTGCGGTCGGTGAGCCTGGTGGTGGCCGTGGCGTTGGGTTTCCTGTTCGCGGTGGCGTACCGGCAGACGATGGCCGAGGAGCCGGGGCGCAGCCAGGCGCGGGCCGGGTTGGTGGCGGAGATCAAGGAGCGCGAGGCGGAGACCGACGGGTTGGCGGCGCGGGCGGACCGGTTGCGTGAGGAGGTCGGTCGGCAGCGGGACGCGGCGTTGAGTGGTTCGCAGGCGTCGCGGCTGCGGCGGTTGGAGGCGGGCACGGGGCTGGGTCGGGTGCGTGGGGACGGTGTGGTGGTGCGGTTGGCGGATGCGCCGGCGCAGGACAAGGACGGGGTGACCGGGTCCGGGGGTGGTCCGCCGCGGGTGTTGTACACGGATCTGCAGAAGGTGGCCAACGATCTGTGGGCGGCGGGTGCGGAGGCGGTGGCGATCAACGGGCAGCGGTTGACGGCGACGTCGACGATCCGGTCGGCGGGTGAGGCCATCCTGGTGGATTTTCGGCCGGTGACGGGGCCGTACGAGGTGTCGGCGATCGGGCCGAGGTCGATGCGGGACCGGTTCGAGGACAGTCGGGCGGCGTATCTGATGCGGGACCTGGTGGAGTCGGTGGGGTTGTCGTTCCAGGTGCGTGAGGTGGAGGACATCACCCTGCCGGCGGCGCCGGAGCCGCGGCTACGCTACGCCGAGTCGTCGGTCAGTCCGAGTCCGTCCGTGGCGGGGTCGGGTGCCGATCGTTCGTCCCGGCCTGAGCCGTCCGGCTCGGGTGTGTCTCCCAGTCCTTCCGGAGGTGGCCGATGATCGCGGTGTTGGCGTTGCTCGCCGGTGTGGTGCTGGGGGTGTATCTGGATCCCACGGTTCCGGCGGCGTTGCAGCCGTATCTGCCGATCGCGGTGGTGGCCGCGTTGGACGCGGTGTTCGGCGGGGTGCGGGCGAAGCTTGACCGGATCTTCGATGACAAGCAGTTCGTGGTGTCGTTCATCTCGAATGTGCTGGTGGCGGGCCTGATCGTGTATCTGGGTGACCAGTTGGGAGTGGGTGGGCAGCTGTCCACCGGTGTGGTGGTCGTGTTGGGGGTGCGGATCTTCGGGAATGTGGCGGCGATCCGTCGGCACCTGTTCCGGGCGTAGGTTTGTGGCGATGAGCGAGGAACAGCGCGAGACGGGTACCGGTTGGCCGCGTCCGGAGGTGCCGGTGCGTCCGCAGGCCCCGGCGGGGGAGCCGGATCCGCGTCCGGAGGCGCCGGATCCGGACGAGATCAGTCCGTTGGCGCCGGAGAGTGAGCCGTCGGTGGAGGACCCGGGGCCTTCGGGTGCCGGGGCGCCGAAGGGTTCGTCGGGTGTTCCGGCTGTGTTCGGGGTGGGCCGGCGGTTGACCTCGGCGGGGGCGATGATCGCGTTGTTGTTGGGGTTGTTGGGGTTCACCCTGGTGGTGCAGTTGCGGACGACGTCGACGGATCCGACGTCGGCGGCGACGCGGCAGGAGGACCTGGTGCGGATCTTCTCGGATCTGGATTCGCGGGAGAAGCGGCTGCGGCAGGACATCGAGTCGTTGGAGGAGAGTCAGCGGCAGTTGCGGTCGGGTGAGCAGGGTCGGCAGGCGGCGCTGGAGGAGGCGACGCGGCGGGCGGACGAGTTGGGGATTCTGGCGGGGACGTTGCCGGCGCGGGGGCCGGGGTTGAGTGTGCGGTTCGAGGCGGGGTCGAAGCCGATTTCGGCGTACCGGATCCTGGACGCGGTGCAGGAGTTGCGGGGTGCGGGGGCGGAGGCGATGCAGGTTTCCGGTGGGGACGGCGCGTCGGTGCGGGTCATCGCGTCGACGTATTTCCTGGATGGCGGGGATGGTGCTCTGGTGGTGGACGGGCGTCCGTTGACGGGTCCGTTCACGATCACGGTGATCGGTGATTCGACGACGATGGCGACGGCGTTGAAGATTCCGGGCGGGGTGGCCGCATCGGTTGCCGGTGACGGCGGTAACGTGATCGTCGAGGATCGTGAGGTTGCCGAGGTTTCGGCGCTGCACGCGCCTGTGAAGTTGGAACACGCCCGTCCGGTCTCCTGACCGGCGCGGCGCGGCGCGCCGGTTCGCCGGCGCAGCGATGGTCGGCTCGACGGTGAAGGACGCGTCTGGTGATTCCTGAGGATCTGCGGTATACCGCTGAGCACGAGTGGGTGGCGGGTGACGGGTCGGGTTCTGTCCGGGTCGGCATCACGCACTTCGCGCAGGACTCGTTGGGTGACATCGTGTTCGTCCAGTTGCCGGAGGAGGGCGTGGAGGTGGCTGCGGGTGACTCCTTGGGTGAGATCGAGTCGACCAAGAGCGTGTCCGAGATCTACGCCCCGGTGAGTGGGGTCGTGGCGGCGCGGAACGAGGCGTTGACGGACACTCCGGAGGTGATCAACTCTGATCCTTACGGTGCGGGTTGGCTGGTGGAGATCACGCCGGGTGATCCGGTGGCGGTGGACGGCCTGCTGACCGCCGGGGCGTATCGCGAGCTCACCGAGAGCTGAGTGTCCGTGGGCGTGCGGGTGTTGTGTCCGCGCGTCCGGTTGCCCTGCATTTCGGCGCTGGCTAGGCTCGCCCAGTTGACCGAGAACCCAATGAGTTGAGCGTTGCGGAATTGCCTTTCCGGGCACGGGGAGCCAGCCGCCGGGTGGACTGCCCGGCGGCCAGACCCGCCATTACCCGTACGCCGACCTGAAACAGATCCGTGAGGTGGTCCCATGACGCGCCCAGACGACGAGTTCCCCCCGCTCGACGTCACTTCGACGCTCAATCTCGGTTCGCTCGACGAAGTGCTGGAGGGGCCGGACACCGATGTGGTGCCGAGCCGGATGTCCGGTTCGTTGCCGCCGGGTATGGCGCTGCTGGTGGTTCGTCGGGGTCCGAACGCGGGTGCCCGGTTCTTGTTGGACCATGATGTGACGACGAGTGGCCGGCATCCGGACAGTGACATCTTCCTGGACGATGTGACGGTGTCGCGGAGGCATGCCGAGTTCCACCGGGACGGTGGCACGTTCACGGTGCGGGACGTGGGAAGCCTGAACGGCACGTACGTGAACCGGGAGCGGGTCGAGGCGGCCACGTTGAGCAATGGTGACGAGGTGCAGATCGGCAAGTTCCGGGTGGTGTTCATCGCCGGTCCGCGCCCGGAGGAGGAGGCCGGCCGGGGGTGAACGAGCCTGCGGCTTCGACGCCTCCCGGGGTGGCCCGTGCCCAACCGCTGATGAGTATCGGCGAGGTGCTGGGTCAGCTTCGGGCGGAATTTCCTGACGTCACGATCTCGAAGTTGCGGTTCCTGGAGTCCGAGGGGCTGGTGGAGCCGCAGCGGACGGCTTCGGGGTACCGGAAGTACAGCTGGGACGATGTGGCGCGGTTGCGGTTCGTGTTGACCGCGCAGCGGGACCAGTATCTGCCGTTGCGGGTGATCCGTGAGCAGTTGGCGCAGTGGGATGCGTCGGCGGATGGGGCGGCGCCGTCTCGGCCGACGTTGGTGGCGGTGGGCCCGGATGGTGAGGTGCCGGGTCGTTTCGCTGTGGAGCAGCCGGTGGATTCGGCGCAGGTGCGGTTGGGTCGGGTTGATCTGGTCGCGCGGAGCGGGATCGACGAGTCGACGTTGGGTGAGTTGGAGCGGCTCGGGATCCTGGTGTCGGATCCGCCGGGTTGGTACGACGGGGATGCGTTGATCATCGCGCGGGCGGTGGCTGGTCTGGCGGCGTACGGGTTGGAGCCTCGGCATCTGCGGGGTTACCGGACGGCGGCGGATCGGGAGGTGGGGTTGTTCGCGCAGTTGGTGGCCCCGTTGGCGCGGCAGAGTGATTCGGCGGCGCGGGCGCGGGCGGCGGAGACGGCGCGGGAGTTGGTGGCGTTGTCGCAGCAGTTGCACGCGGCGTTGGTGCGGGTGGGGTTGCGGTCGACGTTGGGCCGGTGAGTTGTGGTGTGTGCTGCGCGGTCCGGGCTGTGGTCCGGGCCGCGTGGTGTTTGTGGGGGCCGGTGGGAAAGATCTGGGTGGGGGCGCGTGTCGTAGGCTTGCCGGGGTAATCCCTTTCTGGTGCGGGGCGTGGTGCACGTAAGCGCATGGGATGTGCGTGTCGCGGTCCGTGTACCGTGCAGGGAAGGTTGCGGTGCGGGCGTAGGTGACAACGACACGGAGGCGGCGGTGCGCGAGCTGAGCGTGGTCGGAGTTCGGGTGGAGTTGCCGAGCAACCAGCCGATCGTCCTGCTGCGGGAGGTCGAGGGGGATCGCTATCTGCCGATCTGGATCGGTGCGGTGGAGGCGACGGCGATCGCTTACGAGCAGCAGGGGGTCAAGCCGGCTCGGCCGTTGACGCATGATCTTTTGCGGGACGTGTTGGCGGCGCTGCAGGCGCCGTTGCGGGCGGTGGAGATCACCGAGTTGAAGGAGAACGTCTTCTACGCCGATCTGTTGATCGGTGACGGGGTGCGGGTGTCGGCGCGGCCGAGTGACTCGATCGCCCTGGCGTTGCGGGTCGGTGCGCCGATTCGTTGTTCGGAGCAGGTCCTCAGTGAGGCGGGGATCGTGATTCCGGATGAGCAGGAGGACGAGGTGGAGAAGTTCCGGGAGTTCCTGGATCAGGTGAGCCCGGAGGATTTCGCGGGTTGATCCCTGGCGCGGGTGGGGTTTCCCGCGTGTTTCTTCCCGTTCCGGCGTGGTCACTGTGGGTGGTCTGCCGTGGATCTTTGCTGTGGCCGTGCGGCGTGTCGTGGCCGTTCCTGCGCGGTGACTCCTCAAGGGCGCTATAGGGTTGCCGTGTCGAGGGGTGCACGTCCCGGAAGCGACGTGTCACCGCACTGGCGGGGAGGTTGTCCGGATGCACGAGCCGCGAGATCCCGAGCCTGGTACTCAGCAGCGCGGGGCGGGTGTGGTGCCGGCGGGGCCGGCGTCTGAGGGTGACGGCGCGGTGGGCTACCGGGGTGTGACGGCGTGCCACGCGGCGGGTATCACGTACCGGCAGTTGGACTACTGGGCGCGGACGTCGCTGGTGGTGCCGAGTGTGCGGGACGCGTCGGGTTCGGGGACGTCCCGGCTGTACTCGTTCCGCGACCTGGTGGTGTTGAAGGTCGTGAAGCGGTTGCTGGACGCCGGGGTGTCGTTGCAGAACATCCGGAAGGCGATCGAGGCGTTGCGGTCGCGGGGGGTGGCCGATCTGGCGGGCATCACGTTGATCTCGGATGGGACGACGGTGTACGAGTGCCGGTCGCCGGAGGAGGTGGTCGACCTGTTGCAGGGTGGCCAGGGCGTGTTCGGCATCGCGATCGGCGGGGCCTTCAAGGAGATCGAGGGTTCGTTGTCGAGTCTGCCGGCGGAGCCGGCGGGTGGGGTCGTTGAGGAGCCTGCGGCGGATCCGGTGGGTGACGAGTTGGCGGCGCGTCGGGCGCGTCGGCGGGCGGGTTGAGGCGTCGGGTGGGCTTGGGATGTCCGGTGTGGCCCGGCCGAGCGGGAAGCTTCGTGTGTGGACATTCCCGTTCTTGTTGACAGTCGTGGCGTTTCGGTAGTCCTATGTGCGGCGTTCGGCCCCTGACTCGGGGTTTCCACTGTCGGCGGCGGAGATGCCATGGGCGGCCGGGACCGGTACGACCAGTTGCTGCCGGTGGCGTCGGCGGGTGCGGCGAGTCAGCAGTTACGGCAGGACGTAGGCGGCTGGCCGGCGCGGGTGGGCCGGTCCGGTCCTGACGCGCGCCGCCGGGCGGGAACCCTGCGACGAAACGCCGGTCAGGCGACGGAGGCGACGGCGTCGGCGATCGGGGTGTTGCCGGCGACCAGTTCCAGGACCGTGCCGGCGCTGTTCGGGTGGTACAGCAGGGCTACGAGGACCCGGGCGACGTCGGCGCGGGTGACCGCCCCCGCATCGGCGTGTCGGGTCAGGGTGATCCGGCCGGTGGGCGGGTCGTCGGTGAGCCGGCCGGGGCGCAGCACCGTCCAGTCCAGGTCGCGGGCGGTGAGGTTGTCCTCGGCTGCCTTCTTGGCCCGCAGGTAGGCGGCGAACACGTCGTCGGTGCCGGCGGGTGGGGTGTCGTCGACGCCCATGGAGGAGACCAGCAGGTAGCGGCGTACCCCGGTCTGTTCGGCGGCGTCGGCGAGCAGACCGGCGGCGGCCCGGTCGACGGTGTCCTTGCGGGCGGCGTCGCTGCCGGGGCCTGCTCCGGCGGCGAAGACCACCGCGTCGGCGCCGTCGAGGTGGGTGGCGACCTGGGCGGTGTCGGCGTGTTCCAGGTCGCAGACGACGGGGTGGGCGCCGGTGGCGCGCAGCGCCGCGGCGTGGTCGGGGTTGCGGATCAGTCCGACGGCGGTGTCGCCGCGGCCGGCGAGTTCCCGGTGCAGCAGCTGGGCGATCTTGCCGTGTCCTCCGGCGATGACGACGCGCATACCTGCCACGGTAGCCGCCGGGGCGTCCGGGCACCGGCGCTGCGGCGAGGATGGTCACGGGGCCGGCGTTAGCCGGTGGGGCGACGCTGAGGCAGCATGGACTCTGTGACCAAGACGTTCGACGCGCTGGCGGGGCTGCTCGCCGAGGGCGGTGTCGTGGTGTTGAGCGGGGCGGGCCTGTCCACCGAGTCGGGCATCCCGGACTATCGGGGGCCCAGTGGTGTGGCGCGGCGGCACACTCCGATGACGTATCAGGCGTTCACCGGGGATCCGGTGGCGCGGCGGCGGTACTGGGCGCGTAGCCACCTGGGGTGGCGCACGATCGCCCGGGCCGTCCCGAACGGCGGGCATCGGGCGGTGGCCCGCCTGCAACGCTTCGGGCTGGTCGATGCGGTGATCACCCAGAACGTCGACGGTCTGCACACCGCGGCCGGGTCGGAGCCGGTGGTGCAGCTGCACGGCAGCCTCGACGAGGTGGTGTGCCTGGACTGCGGCAACCACACCTCGCGCGAGGAGCTGGACCGGCGGCTGCGGCAGGCCAACCCGGGGTTCGACGCGGTGGTCGCGGCGGTCAACCCCGACGGTGACGTGGATCTCGCCGACCGCGAGGTGGCCGGGTTCCGGACGGTGGACTGCGGGTTCTGCCGCACCGGCATGCTGAAACCGGACGTGGTGTTCTTCGGGGAGACGGTTCCCGCCGCCCGGGTGGCCCGCTGCTTCGACCTGGTCGAGGGTGCCCGGTCGCTGCTGGTGCTCGGGTCGTCGTTGACGGTGATGTCGGGGCGCCGGTTCGTGATTCGGGCGGCGAAACGGGGCATCGCGGTGGCGATCGTCAACCAGGGTGTGACCCGGGGTGACGGGTACGCCGCCGTGCGGGTCGACGCGCCGCTCGGCGTGCTGCTGCCGGCGTTGGCCGACCGGTTGGCCGGTGTGTCCCCGGTGCCGGATGTGGCGGCGGGCGCGTCCGTTGGGTGGGCGGCGCCGGTCGTGGGCTGACCCGCCGGGGCCGGGCCGACCGGCCGGTGATCCACTGGTCGGGGGGACGACATCCGCTGGGGGCGGCGGCGCTGGTAGCGTGGGTGTCGCCGGTACCCACGTGGGAGAGACCGTTCGGTGATCGTTGCCGGCGGCGCCGAAGGGGCAGCTTCCTCCCCGGAACCTCTCAGGCAAAAGGACCTCGTGGGCAGGCACTGTGGAGCGCCCTTCCCGGGGTGCGACTCAGGGGGAGGCCGACCTGTCGACCTCACCCCTTTTCCGGGAGCGCCGCCATGACCGTAGAGCAGTTCGCCGCCCGTCACATCGGTCCCGATCCGGCCGACGAGCGCCGCATGCTGGAGGCCGTCGGCTACGACTCGGTCGACGAGCTGATGGACGCCGCGATTCCCGAGGTGATCCGCTGGCACGGCACCCTGGACCTGCCGGAGCCGGCCAGCGAGCACGACGCCCTGGCCGAGTTGCGGGCCCTGGCCGCGCGTAACACCGTCGCCGTGTCGATGATCGGGTTGGGTTACCACGGCACGCACACCCCGGCGGTGATCCGCCGCAACGTGCTGGAGAGCCCGGCGTGGTACACGGCGTACACCCCGTACCAGCCGGAGATCAGCCAGGGCCGGTTGGAGGCGCTGCTGAACTTCCAGACGATGGTCACCGACCTGACGGGGCTGGCCACCGCGAACGCGTCGATGCTCGACGAGGGCACCGCGGCGGCGGAGGCGATGACCCTGGCCCGCCGGGCGTCGAAGAGCCGCAGCAGCGTGTACGTCGTCGACGCGGACGCGTTGCCGCAGACCCTCGCGGTGATCACCAGCCGGGCGGAGCCGTTGGGCATCGAGGTGCGGGTGGTCGACGTCGACGTCGAGGACCTGCCGGCGGAGTTCTTCGGCCTGCACCTGCAGTACCCGGGGGCGTCCGGGGCAGTGCGGGACCACGCCGCGCTGGTGGCGGCGGCGCACGCGGCGGGGGCGCTGGTGTGTGTGGCGGCGGACCTGCTGGCGTTGACGTTGCTGCGCCCGCCGGGGGAGATCGGCGTGGACGTGGCCGCCGGCACCACCCAACGGTTCGGGGTGCCGATGGGCTTCGGTGGCCCGCACGCCGGGTACCTGGCGGTGCGTTCGGGGTTGGAGCGGATGTTGCCCGGCCGGCTGGTCGGGGTTTCCCGCGACGCCGACGGCAACCCGGCGTACCGGTTGGCGTTGCAGACCCGTGAGCAGCACATCCGGCGGGAGAAGGCGACCAGCAACATCTGCACCGCGCAGGTGCTGCTGGCGGTGATGGCCGGCATGTACGCCGTCTACCACGGCCCGGACGGGCTGCGGGGCATCGCGGCGCGTACCCACGGCATGGCGGCGCGGCTCGCGGCCGGGTTGCGCGCTGGCGGGGTGGCGGTGGCGGACGTCGCGTTCTTCGACACGGTCACCGCGCGCGTGCCGGGTCGGGCCGCGCAGGTGGTGGCCGCGGCGGCCGGGCGGGGGGTGAACCTGCGCCTGGTCGACGCCGACCGGGTGGGGATCTCCTGCGACGAGACGACCACGGCGGCACACCTGTCTGCGGTGTGGGCGGCGTTCGGGGTGGCCGGGGACTGCGGGGACGTGGACGCGTCCCTGCCGGCGGCGTTGGCGCGCACCTCGGACTTCCTCACCCATCCGGTGTTCCGCAGCCACCATTCGGAGACGGCGATGCTGCGGTACCTGCGGCGGCTGTCGGACTTCGACTACGCCCTGGACCGGGGGATGATTCCGCTGGGGTCGTGCACGATGAAGCTGAACGCGACCACGGAGATGGAGCCGGTGAGCTGGGCGGAGTTCGCCCACGTGCACCCGTTCGCGCCGGCCGGGCAGACGGCCGGGTACCGGGAGATGATCGCCCAGTTGGAGGGGTGGCTGGCGGAGGTGACCGGCTACGACGCGGTCAGCGTGCAGCCCAACGCCGGGTCGCAGGGGGAACTGGCGGGGCTGCTGGCGATCCGCGCGTACCACCGGGACCGGGGTGAGGGGCACCGGGACGTGTGCCTGATCCCGTCGTCGGCGCACGGCACGAACGCGGCGTCCGCGGTGATGGCGGGGATGCGGGTGGTGGTGGTGGGTTGCGACGGCGACGGCAACGTCGACCTGGCCGACCTCGACGCGAAAATCGACAAGCATCGGGACGCGCTCTCGGCGATCATGGTGACGTACCCGTCGACGCACGGGGTGTACGAGACGGGTATCGCGCAGTTGTGCGCGAGGGTCCACGACGCGGGCGGTCAGGTGTACGTCGACGGGGCGAACCTCAACGCCCTGGTCGGGTTCGCCAAGCCGGGCCGGTTCGGGGCGGACGTGTCGCACCTGAACCTGCACAAGACGTTCTGCATCCCGCACGGTGGGGGCGGGCCGGGGGTGGGTCCGGTGGCGGTGCGGGCGCACCTGGCGGCGTTCCTGCCCGGTGACCCGGTGGGGGAGCCGGGTGCGGGCCGGCCGGCGATCTCGGCGGCGCGGTACGGGTCGGCGGGGATCCTGCCGATCCCGTGGGCGTACCTGCGGATGATGGGCGCGGCGGGCCTCACCCGGGCGACGGGGGTGGCGGTGCTGGCGGCGAACTACATGGCGGTGCGGCTGCGGGAACACTTCCCCGTGTTGTACGTGGGCAACAAGGGCCTGGTGGCGCACGAGTGCATCCTGGACCTGCGGCCGGTGACGAAGGCGACCGGGGTCACGGTCGACGACGTGGCGAAGCGGCTGATCGACTACGGGTTCCACGCGCCGACGATGTCGTTCCCGGTGGCGGGGACGTTGATGGTGGAGCCGACGGAGAGCGAGGACCTGGCCGAGCTGGACCGGTTCTGCGCGGCGATGATCGCGATCCGGGCGGAGATCGACAAGGTGGGCTCGGGCGAGTGGCCCGCGGGCGACAATCCGCTGGCGAACGCGCCGCACACGGCGGCTATGGTGGCCGGCGACGAGTGGCCGCACCCGTACCCGCGGTCGGTGGGGGCGTATCCGACGGGGGTGGACCGGGCCGGGAAGTACTGGCCGCCGGTGCGGCGGGTCGACGGCGCGTACGGCGACCGGAATCTGGTGTGCTCGTGTCCGCCGCCGGAGGCGTTCGAGCAGTGACATCGGGGCGCGCCGGGGCGGTGGTTCGCGCCGCCCCGGCGGGTGCGTCGACCCGGACAGGCCGGTCGGGGGACCGGGGGGAGGCCTGTGGTCGACGAGGGTGTGTCAGGTTGACGCTGGGTGAATGGTCAGGCGACCAGGGCGTGGCGGGCGGGGCCGCGGTGGGGGGCGATGGTGCTGCCGTCGGGGAGGAGTTCCCCGGTGTCCTCGAAGACGATGACACCGTTGCAGAGCAGGCTCCAGCCCTGCTCAGGGAAGCAGGCGAGGACCCGGGCGGCTTCCCGATCGGTCGCTTCAGCAGAGGGGCAGGTGGGTTGGTGCTGGCACATCGGGTTCTCCGGACTGTGGGGGCACTGTGTCATGGTTCACATGACCAGTGACGCACAGTACCAAGCGAACGCGAGCCGCATCGAGCAGGTTCACGTCATGTCGGGGGGAAATCCACTGAACGGACGAGGCGGATTGGGCCGGACGGCGTGGAAGCGTTTCCACTGACGCGGGTGGACGTGCCCGCCGCCCCCGCAGCCTGCCGCAGCACCCTCACCGAACGTGACCGCCTGCACTGGCGTCAGCGCGACGGCGGCGACCCGGCCCGCCTCGTCGAGGAGTTCCTCACCGCCCACGGGCTCGGCGTCGACGACCTGACCCGCCCCGCCTCCCACGACCCGGGCGGGGTGTGCGGGGCCGCCGTGTACGTCTCGGCCGCCGCCGGCGCCACGATGGCCGCCGCGCCGCCCGGCGCGCCCAGCCCCGCCCCCGCCCTGCCCGACCTGGCCGTGGTCGTCTACGCGCACACCCCCACCCGCACCGCCGCACCGGCCGTGCACGCCGGCCCCTGGCGGGTCGGCGACTGGACCCCGAGCTGGAGCACCCGCCAGCACGCCGACGCAGTGACCGCCGTGCGCGCCGCGATCGGCCGCGGCGACGTCTACCAGGTCAACCTCGTCGGTCACGCCGCCGCCCCGTACACCGGCGACCCCCGCCCCGCCCTGGCCCGGCTGGGCCGGCTGCCCGGCGCCCGCTACGGCGGCACCCTGCACGGCCCCGGCTGGGCGATCGGCTGCGCCTCCCCGGAGACCCTGATCGCCGTCGAAGGCGGCCGGCTGGTCACCCGCCCGATCAAGGGCACCCGCCCGGCCACCACCGCCGGCCGCGCCGAACTGCTCGCCTCGGCCAAGGAACGCGCCGAACACATCATGATCGTCGACCTGGAACGCAACGACCTGGCCCGCGTCGCGGCCACCGGCACCGTCACCGTCGACGAACTGTTCGCCGTACGCCGCTGGTGCGACCTGTGGCAGGCCGAGTCGACGGTGTCCGCGGCCCCCGCCGACGGCCTGGGCCTGGCCGACCTGCTGCGCGCGGTCTGCCCCGGCGGGTCGGTCACCGGCGCACCCAAACTGGCCGCCCTCGACGTCGTCGCCGCCCGCGAACCCGTGGGCCGGGGCGCGAGCATGGGCGCGCTGGGCTGGGTGGGCGCCGGCCGGGTCGACCTGGGCCTGACCATCCGCACCGCCGCCGCCGACGGGCACCTGCTGCACGGCTGGGCCGGCGGCGGCATCACCTGGGACAGCGACCCCGACGCCGAGGTCGCCGAAGCCGCCGCCAAGGCCCGGCCCGTCCGCGCCGCCCTCGCCTCCGCGCCCGCTTCACGGGCCGATAACCTGCTGCCATGACGATGCGGCCCATCCGGATCATCGGCGACCCGGTGCTGCGCACCGCCTGCGAGCCGGTGACCAGCTTCGACGCCGACCTGCGCGCCCTGGTCGGCGACCTGATGGACACCCTGCTCGGCGCACCCGGGCGCGCCGGCGTCGCCGCCCCGCAGATCGGCGTGCCCGCCCAGGTGTTCGTCTACGACGCCGCCGGCCACCGCGGCCACATGATCAACCCGACGGTGGAGCTGTCCGACGAACTCCAGGACGACGACGAAGGCTGCCTGTCCATCCCCGGGCTGTACTTCCCGACCCCCCGCGCCCTGCACGCCACCGCCCACGGATTCGACCAGCACGGCGAGCCACTGACCATCTCCGGCAGCGGATTCCTCGCCCGCGCCCTGCAACACGAGACCGACCACCTCGCCGGACGCCTCTACGTCGACACCCTGCGCGGGGACACCCGCCGGCGGGCGCTGCGGGAGATCCGCGCCGGCCGCTTCGACTCACCCACCCGCCGCCCCTGACCCGACCGCGTCCCGCCGCCCACCCCCACCTCCCTTGGCCACCCCGTGGGCGGTGCCGCCGACGGTGCCGGCCACGTGCGTACCGGGCGGCGGAACGCGGTCACACCCCCACCCGGCCGACGCCACCGCCGTGATCCGGCCGCCCCGACCCTCAGACCCGGCCGCCGCGCAGCATCAGCCCGGCGACCCCGCCGACCGGGATGAGCAGCCAGCAGGACAACACCCGGTAGACCAGCACCGCGGCGGCGGCGCTGACCGCGGTCGCGCCCGAGGCGGTCAGCCCGGCGACCAGAGCGGTGTCGATGACACCCACCCCACCAGGGGTCAACGGCACCTGCCGGACGACCTGCACACCGAGGTAGATGCCCGCCAGCGCGGTCACCCCCACCGGCAGACGCAACGCCTGGGCCGCAGCGGCCAGGCACAGCAGATCGGCCGCCCACTTCACCGCCGCGTAGCCCACCGCCCCCACCCAGTCCCGCACCCGCAGCGACGCCCCCGCCCACCACGCCTCACGGGCCGAGAGCAACAACGCCCGCACCCGCCGACGCACCGCACCCCCCGACACGTCAGAGGCGGACCCGACCGGACGCCGACGCGGCTGCCGACGCCCGACCAGCACCACCAGCGCGACCAGCCCGCCGAGCACCGCCACGACGGCCAGCGCACGCCAGTCCCACCCACCCGGGACACGGGTGAGCACCACCGCACCCCCACCCACGTAGAGCAGAGCCAACCCACCGATGGACGCCAACCCCGACACCACCGCCGAGGCCGCCGCGACCTCACGGGACGCCCCGGCGCGCTCGTACTCCCGGATGGCGTACCCGGTCGACACCGCCGCCCCGGCCGGCAGCGAGATCGACAACGCCGTGCCGGCCAGGCTGATCGCCACCACCCGGCTACGCCGCAGGCGCACCCCCAGGGCCTCGAGCAGCCGCCGCTGCTGCAACGCGAACGCCGCCAGCGAGACGACCTGCAGCAACACCGCCAGCACCACCCACCCGTAACCGGCGCCGGTCAGCGCGGCAAGGAACTCCCGCGGGTCCGGCAGCCGCCCCCGCAGACCCACCACAGCCGCGCCGAGCACCCCCACGGCGACGGCGAGCAGCCGCACCCACCGACGCCGCCACAGCCCCACGACGGGACCCGCCGGCGGCTCGGCGCGCGGCGGGGCCGTCACCGCGGTCCCGCGCACGCGGTGAGGGTGTACTCGTTGTACCCGGCCACCGGGGTGAACCCGAGCCGGTCGTACAGCCGCAGCGCCGCCACATTGTCGACCTTCACGTTCAACGTGACGTGGTCGACGTCGGCGGCCAGCCGCCGGCACAGCGCGGACACCGCCGCAGCCGCCAGGCCCCGCCCCCGGTACCCGGGACGGGTGGTGACGTTCCCCAGCGCCGCCACCCGCCACGCCGAGGAGTACACGTGCACCCCGGCCACCGCCACCAGCCGCCCGTCGCGGCGCACCCCCACATACCGGCCCGTGTCGAGCATCCTCGGGTCGAACCAGTTACCCGGGTACGCCGCCGCGTACAGCCGCGTCAGCTCCGGCAGGTCGGCGACGCCCAACGGCTGCCCCTCGCCGGGGACCGCGGCCAGCCGCACCCGGTCGGTCAACGCCATCTTCCGGTACGCGCCGCCATCGGTGACGTGGAACCCGCCCCCCAGCACCGACACCACACCGGGGGACAGATGCGCGTACAGACGCGCCGGCAACACCGGCGCCAGGTCGGTCAGCAGCGCCGCCAACTCCTCCCGGCCGGCGGCGTCGGCGAACGCCAGCAACGTCGGCGGCGCCACCGCGTGGTACAGCAACGCGACCTGCTCCCCGCGACGGAACCACGACGTGTATGGCCAAAAGAAATCGTCCAGGTCACCCAACTGGTACGCGTGCAGCGCCGGGTCGCGACCCAGCAACCGCCCCAGCAACACCCGGTCATGTTCGGCGCGCAACGGCATCCGACGATGATCACATGCCCCGGCGCGGTGACCCGCTCACGCCCGGCCGCACTCCTCGGCGGACAGATTCTCGTGCGCCCACCGGGCCAGAGCGTCCAACGCCGGCAACACCGCCGCACCCCGCTCGGTCAGCTCGTAGCTCACCCCCAGCGGCGGACCCTGCCGCACGGTGCGGCGCACCAGCCCCACCCGGGCCAACTCGCCGAGCCGGTCGGACAGCACCGACTCGCTAATCCCCGGCAACGCCCGGGTCAGCTCGGCGAACCCCGCCGGCCCATGCGCCAGGGTGCCCAGCAGCACCCCGTTCCACCGCTTGCCAAGGAACGCGAACGCCCGCGTCAACCCCCCGTCGCAGGACCGGGGAACCTCACCGGTGGGGGAGCGGGGCGTCATGGCCCCCACGATACGTGGCCTTACCCACGACGAAGTAACTTCGAAAAAACTAGCTGCTAGCCTCCGAGTAGTTAACGTCCCCGCCCCGAAGGAAACCCCACATGACCGACACGGTCACACCCAACCTGATCACCCTCGACGCCACAGCCCAAGCACAACTGTTCACCGACGCCCGCACCCCCAACACCTTCACCGACGAACCCGTCACCGACGCCCAACTGCGCGCCATCTTCGACCTCGCCAAGTACCCACCCACCGCCGCCAACACCCAGCCCCTGCGAGTGCTCTACACCCGCCCCGGCGAAACCCGCGACCGACTGCTCACCCACATGTCCGAAGGCAACCGCGCCAAGACCGCCACCGCCCCCGTCGTAGCCGTCCTCGCCGCCGACACCGACTTCCACGAATTCATCCCCCGCATCTTCCCCATCCGCCCCGAGATGCGCGACGGACTCGCCGCCGACGCCGCCGCCCGCGAAGGCATGGCCCGCTTCAACGCCACCCTCCAAATCGGCTACTGGCTGCTGGCCGTCCGCGCAGCAGGACTCGCCGCAGGCCCCATGGCCGGCTTCGACGCCGCCGCCGTCGACCGCGACCTCTTCGCCGACAGCACCTGGCGCTCCCTGCTCGTGGTCAACCTCGGCAGGCCCGGCCCCAACGCCTGGTTCCCCCGCCTGCCCCGCCTCGACTACGACGACATCGTCCGCCACGCCTGACCCACCCCGGCCGGCCGGCGCGCGACCCGCACCGGCCGGCACCTCACCGCCCCACCCACCGGCCGACACCACCGACCCGGCCCCACACACCAGACCCAACGGCGTCACCGCCCACGCCGACGCCGCAGCCACACCCCCACGAAACCCACCGCCACGAACACCACCATCGAACACACCAACACCTTCAGCATCCGCCAACCCTCCCACCACCCACGTAGGGTGCAAAGGTGCGCCTGGCCACCTTCAACCTGCTCCACGGCCGATCCCTCACCGACGGACTCGTCGACCCCGACCGGCTCACCGCCGCCGTCACCACACTCGACGCCGACATCCTCGCCCTACAGGAAGTCGACCGCGACCAGACCCGCAGCGGCAACCTCGACCTCACCGCCATCGCCGCCCGCGCCCTCAACGCCCCCCAACACCGCTTCGCCGCCGCCCTCGTCGGCACCCCCGGCGAACACTTCCGCCCCCTCCGCCACGACGACGACGGACACGGCGAACCCTGCTACGGCATCGGCCTGATCACCCGCCACCCCGTCCGCACCTGGCAGGTCACCCGCCTCAAACCCGCCCCCGTCCGCTCACCCGTCTACATACCCGGCCCCGGCCTCACCCTCCTCGAAGACGAACCCCGCGTCGTCCTCGCCGCCGTCCTCGACACCCCCCACGGCGACATCACCGTCGCCGCCACCCACCTGTCCTTCGTCCCCGGCTGGAACGCCCACCAACTCCGCCAGACCATCCGCGCCCTACGCGCCCTACCCGCCCCCCGCATCCTCCTCGGCGACCTCAACCTTCCCGCCGGCCCCGCCCGACTCATCTCCGGCTGGACCCCCCTCGGCCGCCGCCCCACCTACCCCGCCGCCCGACCCCGCGTCCAACTCGACCACATCCTCGCCGACCCCCACCACCGCCACCGCCTCCCACCCGTCACCGCCGTAACCACCCCCGCCACCACCATCTCCGACCACCGCCCCCTCCTCGTCGACCTCGGCTGACCCCGAGTCGACCTCGGCTGACCCCGACGAGCACACACCTCCCGACCCCGACAACCGTTCGGCACCTGCCAACGGCCGTCGGACCGAGTGCGGCACCCACCGGAGGAACGGTCAACCCCGCCCAGCCGCCCGCCGCGCCGCCACCACCGCATTACGGAACAACATCGCCACCGTCGTCGGCCCCACCCCACCAACCCGCGGTGTGATCGCCCCCGCCACCCGCGCACACGACTCGTCCACATCCGGCAACAACCGCCGACCCTCGTACCGCACCCCACCACCGACCACCACCGCACCCGGCCGCACATGCTCCGGCCGCACGATCCCCGGCACCCCCGCCGCCGCCACCAGGATCTCCGCCCGCCGCGTATACCGCGGCCAGTCCGCCACCCCCGTGTGCACCACCGTCACCGCCGCATTCGCCGTCGGCCGCTTCTGCGCCAACAACATCGCCAACGGCCGCCCCAACGTCGCACCCCGACCCAGGACCACCACCTCACGACCCGCCACCGGCACCCCATGGAACGCCAACAACGCCTCGATCCCCGCCGGCGTACACGGCAACGGCCCCGGCAACCCCAGCGCCAACCGCCCCATGTTCACCGGATGCATCCCGTCGACGTCCTTGTCCGGATCCAACACCTGCAACGCCCGGTCGTAGTCCAGGTGCCCCGGAATCGGATGCTGCACCAACACCCCGTGCACACCCGCATCGGAATTGAACTCCTCGACCACCCGGTGCAGATCGGCCTGCGACGCCGACGCCGCCAGATGCACATGCGGCGACGCAAACCCCAACTCGGCCGCCTGCCGCTGCTTGATCCGGATGTACCCGGCACTCGCGTCGTCGTCGCCCACCAGCACCGTCGCCAACGACGGCGTCACCCCCACCGCCCGCAACGCCGCGACCTCCGCCGCCACCTCACCCAGCACCTGCTGCGCCACCGGCCCACCCGGCAACAACCGCGCCGAGCCCGAAGAAACCCCACCCGAGGAAACCGCAGAAGAAGACATGGCACCACCTCGCCCGCAGGAGCCCAGGCGGACGACCCCCACGGCGAGCTCCCCGATGGTCGATCCCATCCCCGATGCCGCCAGTCGCGTACCCCTGCACCCTGCCACACCCCACACCCCGCCGGTCACCCTGCCGCGCCCTCCTCCAACCGCACCAACCCCACCAGCGCCCGGTTGGTGCGGTTGGACCGCACCGCCGCCCGCTGCTGACCCGCCGTCACCTCGATGTACGTCTGCGACGACGCCAACGACGCGTGCCCCAGCAACCGCATGATCTCCGCCGCGCTCGCCCCGTCCTCCGCCAACCGCGTCGCGAACGTGTGCCGCAACGCGTGCAACTGCGCCCCCCGCGGCACCCGGTCGACCACCCCGGCCCGCCGGTAACAGGACTCCACCAGGTACTGCAGGCCGCCCCGACGCAGCGGCTCACCCCGCCGGTCCAGCAGCAACGGCGAATCGGGCCGCACCGACCGCGACCCGAACCGTCGAGCCCGGCTGTCCAGATACGCCACCACCACCCGGTCCAGCTCCGGCTCGATCGGCACCACCCTCGGCCGGCCGCCCTTGCCGATCACGTCGACCCGCCGCTCGCCGGGCCGCCCCTCCAGCGACGCGACCCGCAGCGCCAGCAACTCCGACAGGCGCAGCCCCGCACACAGCGCCAACGCCAACACCGCCACGTCCCGCTCCGGCCACGGATCGCGCTGCCGGCCGTCCTCCCGGGACACCGCAGCGAGCAACTGCTCCGGGGTGTCCTCACCGCGCAGCGGCTTGGGCTGGGGGAGCGGGGCACGGGGTCGGTCCACCGCCGGCATCGGGTTGCCCGCCACCACCCCCTCGGCGACCAGGAACGAGAAGAAGCTGTTCCACGTCGACCAGGCGCGATGTACCGAGGCCACGGCGCGGGGGGCGGCGAACCGGGCGAATGCCGCCCTCATGACCCTGGGGGAGAGGCCGGTGACCGGAAGCGCGTCCGACGGCAGGGGAGGGGCAAGAGTCTCGCCGGCCAGGGCCGCCACCGCGCACAGATCCCGCCGGTACGCCTCCAGCGTGTGGGGGGAAGGCTTGCGTGTGGCCCGAGCGGTCAGGAACTCCTCGATCAACGACCGTACCGATTCGTCCTGTTTGTCATGCATAAGGGATATTATGCATGATCCTCGGGTTACTGGCGACCCCCAAGGGGAGTGAAGCCCTGACGCTTCAACCCCGGCCGGCATCGCCCAACTCCCGCTCCCGCCTTCGGTGGCGATCAGGAAGGCTTACGTCGGGGACAGGTCCGAACCGGACGCAAACCTCTTGATCACGGCCTTCAGGCCGGCGTTGGATCAAGGAGCCTGCACGGCCAAGCGGGCCGACCGACCTCGGCCTGGCCGGAGACGGTGGCGGGTGCTGGAGCCGCGGGCGCTGGAGTTCCGTCGCGACGGACGTTGCCCCGGAGAGCCGGCCCTTTACCGGGTGCCTGCTCCTGCAGGAGGGTCCCCCGAACGGTCTACTTTACATAATGTACATTATCGAATCGCCGACCGGGAGCGCCGTGAGCTGCAAGGACTCCCACACCCGAAGGGCAATTCGGCCACACGCACCTGTGCGCATCGCCAGGTGATCCCGCGTCGCCAACGTGTTCGTCACCGTCGGCTGTCGACTCGCGCGGCTGCGCCGCGCACGCGAAAGGTACGGCCGCATGTCCACCGCCACCGCCTCGCCCCGGTGATCATGGAGTTATTGCCACGACACGCCCGAGTTCCATGGCAATAACTTCATGATCACCGAGGCGGAGGCGAGGCGGAGGCGAGCGGGTGAGGTGGGCGGGGTGAGGTGGGTGGGTGCTCGGCGTGGGGAGCGAGCCTCGGGCGGAGAGTCTTTCGTCAACTTTCGGGAAGAAGGCAGCATGCTTTCCGCACTCGACCGTCGGCACACTGTCGCGCCGCCCGGGTACAGCCGTTGGCTGATTCCGCCGGCCGCGTTGGCGATCCATCTGTGCATCGGGCAGGTCTACGCGACCAGCGTGTACAAGAACTCGCTGATCGCCCACTTCGACGCGAGCCAGACGGCGATCGGGGTGATCTTCAGCATCGCGATCGTGATGCTGGGGTTGTCGGCGGCGGTGGCCGGTACGTGGGTGGAGCGCAACGGTCCGCGTAAGGCGATGTTCGTCTCGGCGTGCTTCTGGGCGGCGGGGTTCCTGGTCGGTGCGGTGGGGATCGCGACGGATCAGTTGTGGCTGCTGTACGTGGGGTACGGGCTGCTGGGCGGGATCGGGTTGGGGATCGGCTACATCTCCCCCGTGTCGACGTTGATCAAGTGGTTTCCGGACCGGCCGGGCCTGGCTACCGGGTTGGCGATCATGGGGTTCGGGGGTGGCGCGATGGTGGCCTCTCCCCTGTCCCGGCAGCTGTTGTCGCTCTACGACTCGGGCTACGACCCGGACGCAGTCGCCGGCGCGACGGCGTCGGGGACGGCGCTGGTGTGGCTGTTCGTGACGCTGGGCGTCGGCTACTTCGTGATCATGATGTTCGGGGTGGCGAACGTGCGGGTTCCGGCGGCGGACTGGCGGCCGGCGGGGTTCGAACCGGCGCGGACGACGGCGAGGCCGATGGTGACCACGGCGAGCGTGTCGGCGGCGAACGCGGTGCGGACGCGGCAGTTCTGGTTGCTGTGGGTGGTGTTGTTCTGCAACGTGACGGCCGGGATCGGGATCCTGGAGCAGGCGAGTCCGATGATCCAGGACTTCTTCCGTGAGGAGGGCTCGTCGGCGGTGTCGGTGGCGGCGGCGGGCGGTTTCGTGGGGCTGCTGTCGCTGTTCAACATGGGTGGCCGGTTCGTGTGGTCGTCGGCGTCGGACATGATCGGCCGTAAGCCGGTGTACGTGCTGTACCTGGGTGTGGGGGTGGTGTTGTACCTGCTGCTGGCGTTGTTCGGGCAGGTGGCGACGGCGCTGTTCGTGTTGGTGGCGTGCGTGATCGTGTCGTTCTACGGTGGTGGGTTCGCCACGATGCCGGCGTACCTGCGGGACCTGTTCGGCACGTACCAGGTGGGGGCGATCCACGGCCGGGTGTTGACGGCGTGGTCGGCGGCGGGGGTCGCCGGTCCGTTGATCATCAACGGGTTTCTCGACGCGAAGGGTGCGCCGGGGACGCTGACGGCGGCAGGGTACCGGCCGGCGCTGTTGACGATGGTGGGGGTGCTGGCGGTGGGGTTCGTGGCGAACCTGCTGGTGCGGCCGGTGCCGGAACGGTTCCACGAGCCGACGCCCGTCGGTTCGGGCGGGGTGCAGGGAGGGATAGCGCGATGAGCAACGGTTCGTCCGGGCAGACCGGCCGGTTGTGGATCTCTTGGTTGCTGGTGGGCGCGCTGCTGGGGTACGGGGTGGTGCAGACGGTGCTGACGGCGGCGAATCTGTTCACGGGCTGAGGAAACCGACCTGGGTGCGTACGTGGTGGCCAGGGCTGCCTCGGGCAGCGGACGACCGGCTCGCCTCGAGGGCCCCGGCCGGGGTGATTCGCTACGTGCGGCGCGTCAAGGAACGGCGGGCCCGTCACTGACCTGGCGTGCCGGTCCCAGGGCTTCTCCCCCAGGTCGCCCGTCCGTGGCTTCCAGCCCCAGGACGAAAGGTGTCAGGGAGTTGTCGCCGCCGGTCGCGCTGCCGCCGGGCCGTCGGCCGGCGCGGCGCGGGCGCGGGTGTCGGGATGAGCCGCCGGGGTCATCCCGACGTGGCGCTGCCGGGCGTGCGGGATCGCCTGTGGGCTGACCGACCGGTTCGTGACGTGGGCGCGCCCGCGCGGGTAGCGGGGCGTGCCCACGTCAGAGGCCGCCGGAGACGCGTAGGACGGCGCCGGTGGTGTAGCTGGCGTCGGGGCTGAGGAGCCAGGCGATGGCGGCGGCGATCTCGTCGGGTTCGCCGGCGCGGCCGAGTGGGATGCGGTCGGCGGCGGTGTCGGCGCGGTCGGGTGCGCCGGAGAGGGCGTGCAGGTCGGTGCGGACGATGCCGGGGGCGACGCCGTTGACGCGGATGCCGTGGGGGGCGAGTTCCTTGGCCAGGCCGACGGTGAGGGTGTCGGTGGCGGCTTTGACGGCGGCGTAGTGGACGTACTCCCCCGGGCTGCCGAGGGTGGCGGCGGCGGAGGAGACGTTGACGATGGCGCCGCCGTGGGTGAGGCGGCGGGCGGCTTGTTGGGCGCAGAGGACGTACCCGATGAGGTTGACGTCGACGACGTGGCGCAGGTCGTCGGCGCGTAGCTCGGTGAAGGGGCCGATAGGGCTGGTGACGCCGGCGTTGTTGACGAGGCCGGTGAGGGGGCCGAGGTCGGCGGCGGCGTCGAAGAGGCGGGTGATGGCGTCGGGGTCGGTGGTGTCGGCGGGGACGGCGACTGCGTGGCGGCCGGTGGCGCGGATGTCGGCGACGACGGTGTCGGCGGCGTGGTGGTCGCGGCGGTAGCCGATGGCGACGTGGTGGCCGTGGTTGGCGAGGCGGCGGGCGGTGGCGGCGCCGATGCCGCGGCTGCCGCCGGTGATGATGGTGACGGGATTCAATGGGTGCTCCTCCCCCGGGTGCTGGTGGTGACGGTACCGGCGGGGGTGGCGGTGTTGGTGGAGAGCGCGGTCACACCGGTGATCGCTTACGCTGCCGGCGTCGACTAGTGGAGGTGTGCGGGTGTCGGGTGTGCGGGTTGGTGACGTGGTCGAGGATTTCGAGTTGCCGGACGAGACGGGGACGCTGCGGCGGTTGTCGGAGTTCCTGGCGGTGGGGCCGGTGGTGTTGTTCTTCTATCCGGCGGCGATGACGCGGGGGTGCACGGCGGAGAGCTGTCACTTCCGGGATCTGGCGGCGGAGTTCGCGGCGGTGGGCGCGTCTCGGGTGGGGATCAGTCGGGACGCGGTGGAGAAGCAGGCGGAGTTCTCCCGGTTGCACGGGTTCGATTATCCGTTGTTGTCGGATGTGGACGGTGTGGTGGCGCGGCGGTTGGGGGTGTTGCGGCGGGTGCCGTTGGGGCCGTTGGGTTCGCGGCGGATGACGTTTGTGATCGGGTCCGACCGGCGGGTGGTGGAGGTGGTGCACAGCGAGTTGGGGATGAACGAGCATGCGGATCGGGCGTTGCGGGCGTTGGGGGGCTGATCTTCGGGGTGTCGCAGCGTGCTGGTATCAAGGCAGGAATCAGACAGGTGTACGGAAGAGGGTTGTGATGGTTGCCGCGGGCCAGGGTTTGTCCACTGACGAGGTGCAGAGCATCCGGGAGGCGTTGGCGGCCGGCCGGAAGCCGAAGGTGGTGTTCACGTCGTCGGCGGGTCAGATCGCCGGTCAGGTGGGCCAGGTGGTGGAGTTGACCGATCCGTCGGTGTCCGACGAGTTCGTGGTGGTGCGGTTCGGTCGGGACGAGTTGCCGTTCTCCCCCGCCGATGTGGCGGTGGCGCCGCGGGGGGCAGGGCGTCGGGTGGCGGAGGTGAAGGCGGAACCGGAGCCGGAGCCTGAGCCGCCTGCGGCGGAGCCGGAGTTCGTGTTGGACACGCCGCGGGTGCCGGTGGCGCGGCGGGAGGAGCCGAAGGTGGAGCAGCAGCAGGTGGAGGCGAAGCCGGCGCGGCGGCCGGTGAAGGCGGTGAAGGCGAAGGGTCCGGCGGGGTTGACGGTGACGTTGGCGTATGCCGACGGTGAGTGGACGGTGGCGGCGCAGCAGGGTGCGAAGTCGTTGGCGAAGCCGTATGTGGTGAAGCCGGCGGAGGCGTTGCGGATGGTGGTGTTGGTGGATGTTCCGGGGGTGCAGGAGGCGGTGGAGCAGATCCTGGCCGCGGAGCGGGCGGAGGCGGAGCAGCAGGCGGGGAGGCTGCGGGCGGAGTTGGCGGAGATCGAGGCCCGGTTGGCGGAGTTGCGCGAGGCGGGTTGATCGCGCCTGGTGTGCCTGTCCCCCGCCCTCCGTCGCCGTGTGCGGCGGGGGGCGGGGGCGTGTCGGGGTTCAGAAGTAGTCGTGCAGGTGGGCGGGGCCGGCGGCGGCGAGCAGGTCGAGTGGGCGGGGGTCGGCGGTGGTGTGTAGTTGGCCGGTGTGTCGGAGGGTTTCGGCGTCGGTGGTGCCGGTGTAGAGCTGGGCGAAGCCTCGGACGGTCAGGTGCAGGGGTGTGTCGGTGGTGGTGCGGTGTAGTTCGGCGGTGCCGTCGGCGACGTCGAGGTGCCAGGTGCCGGTGTTCCAGTCGGCGAGGTGGTCGTGGAGGGTGAAGGTGACGGTGCCGTGGGCGTGGGTGGGCCAGCCGCGTTGGGTGATGGCGCGGGTGACGTCGACGGGTCGGTGCATCCAGGTGTTCTGGTGGTGTTCGCGGGTGGCTTCGACGGGTAGGTGGGCGGTGATGGCGTCGCCGTCGAGGAGTTTGAGTCGCAGGGTGGGTGTGACGCTGGCCCAGGTGGCGAGGGTGCGGATGAGTTCGCGGGCGGCGTCGGCGGTGGTGGCGAGGGCGTTGTTGACGGTGAGGACGGCGTCGGGGCCGTAGCCTCGGCCGCGGTCCCAGGTGGCGTAGGCGACGAGGTGGCCGTCGTGTTCGACGAGGGTGAGGCCGTCGGTGGGCAGGGTGTCGGTGGAATGGTCGTGCAGGGGGCCGCGGCGGGTGAGTAGGCCGCGGCGGTGGCGGGTGACGGTTTCGTACAGGTCGGTGATGGCGGGTAGGTCGGCGGGGCTGCCGTCGCGGACGGTGAGGTGGGGTGCGGGTGGGTGTCGGGGTAGTGCGGCGGTGGGCAGGTCGAGGGTGCGGAGGGTGCCGGCGACTTCCCAGCCGCAGGCGCGGTAGGGGGCGGTGGTGGTGGGGAACAGTGCGCTGACGGCGGCGCCGCGGTCGTGGGCGCCGCGTAGGAGGCCGGTGAGTAGGGCGCGGGCGACGCCTCGGCCGCGGGCTGCGGGGGCGACGGCGACGCCGGCTACGTCGGCGGCGGTCACGGGGCGGCCGTTCCACCACTGGTCGTGGTGCAGGTCGACGGCTTTGCCGAGGAGTTGGCCGGTGGGGTCGAAGGCGCCGTAGCGGGTGAGGCCGGGTGGGGTGGTGGTTGGTGGTGGTCGGGTGGGGTCTGACCCGAAGGCGTGGCGGCCGAGGGTCCAGGCGGCGGTGAGGTCGTCGGGGGTGAGTTCCCGGACGTCGATGGTGGGCATCGGGTGACGGTAGCGGTGGTGTGGTGTGCCTGGCTGGGTTTTGTTGTTCGGGGTGTGCGGCAGGGGCCGGCGCGGTTACCGCGCCGGCCCCTGCCGTGTTGTCGGTGGTCAGTGGTGTGGGATGTGGGCGACGCCGATGCGCTTGCGGAACACCCAGTACGTCCAGCCCTGGTAGGCCAGGACGATGGGGGTGAACACGACCGCCACCCAGGTCATGATCTTCAGGGTGTAGGGGGTGGAGGCGGCGTTGGTGGCGGTGAGCGTGCCGGCGGCGTCGAGGGTGGAGGGCAGCACGTTCGGGAACAGCGCCGCGAACAGTGTTGCCACGGCCAGCGCGATTGCCACGGCGGTGCCGGTGAACGCCCAGCCCTCGCGGCGTACGCGGGCGGCGGCGAGGCCGCCGAGCAGGGCCAGCGCCGCGCCGACGGCGAGGACGACGGCGGCCGTGCTGGAGCGGATGGTCAACGTCCAGCTCAGGAACGCCACTGCGAGCACGGCGGTGGCGATGCCCAAGCGCACCGCGAGCTTGCCGGCGCGTTCGCGGACGTCGCCGACGGTCTTCAGGGCGATGAACACGGCGCCGTGGGTGAGGAACAGGGTGGCGGTGGTGGCGCCGCCGAGCAGGGCGTACGGGTTGAGGAGGTTGAGCAGGCCGCCGACGTATTCGTGGTCGGCGTCCAGGGGTACGCCGCGCACGATGTTGGCGAAGGCGACGCCCCAGAGGATCGCCGGCACCAGGGAGCCGACGAAGATCGCCGTGTCCCAGCGGCGTTTCCAGGAGGCTTCGGGGCGCTTGTGGCGGTATTCGAAGGCGACGCCGCGGATGATCAGGGCCAGCAGGATCAGCAGCAGCGGCAGGTAGAAGCCGGAGAAGAGGGTGGCGTACCACTCGGGGAAGGCGGCGAACATGGCGCCGCCGGCGGTGATGAGCCAGACCTCGTTGCCGTCCCAGACGGGGCCGATGGTGTTGATCAGGACGCGGCGTTCGCGGTCGTTGCGTCCGAGGACGGGTAGCAGCATGCCGACGCCGAAGTCGAAGCCTTCGAGGATGAAGTAGCCGGTGAACAGCACGGCGACGAGGAGAAACCAGATGGTTGTCAGTTCCATGGTGGGCTCCGGGTCAGTAGGCGAACGCGAGCGGGCGCTCGGTGTCGTCGTGGCTGTCGTCGATTTCGGGGGTGTCGGTGAGGTCGGGTACGCCGGCCTTGGCGTAGCGGAGCAGGAGTTTGACCTCGATGACGGCGAGGATGGCGTAGATGAGGGTGAAGGCGGTGAAGGAGGTGAGGACCTCGGTGAGGGAGACGCTGCGGGACACGCCGTCGCGGGTGAGCATCTCGCCGAAGACGATCCAGGGTTGGCGGCCCATTTCGGTGAAGATCCAGCCGAACGAGTTGGCGGCGAGGGGTAGCAGCGGCATGACCAGGCCGGCGCGCAGGAGCCACTTGCTGGTGGGGGTGCGGCCCTTGCGCTGGGTCCAGAGGACGAGCAGGGCGATCGCGGCGGCGGCGAGCCCGAAGGCGATCATGAAGCGGAAGCTCCAGTAGGTGATGGGGATGATCGGGGTGTAGCTGCCGGCGCCGTACTGGCTGGCGTATTGGGCCTGTAGGTCGTCGATGCCGTGGACGGTGCCGTTGGGGTCGCCGGTGCCGAGGTAGGACAGCAGGTAGGGGATTTTGAGGGCGAAGACCTCGCGGCTGCCGTCGAGGCTGCCGATGGTGAGTACGGAGAAGGAGGCGGGGCTCTCGGTGGTGTAGAGGCCCTCGGCGGCGGCCATCTTCATCGGCTGCACCTGGGTCATGATCTTGCCCTGGATGTCGCCGGTGATGAGTACGAGCGCCGAGGAGATGAGCACGACCCAGGAGCCGAACTTGGTGGCGAAGCGGTAGGCGCCGGTGTCGGCGCTGTCGCGGTGGCGGATGACGTGGTACAGGCCGACGGAGACGACGAGGGACCCGGCGACGAGGAACGCTCCGGCGAGGGTGTGCGGGAAGGTGATGAGGGCGACCTTGTTGGTGAGCACGGCGAGGAAGTCGGTGAGCTCGGCTCGGCCGGTGTCGGGGTTGATGCGGTAGCCGACGGGGTTCTGCATGAAGGAGTTCGCGGCGAGGATGAAGTAGGCGCTGAGGTTGGTGCCGATGGCGGCGGCCCAGATGGCGGCCAGGTGCAGGCGTTTGGGCAGCCGGTCCCAGCCGAAGATCCACAGGCCGATGAAGGTGGATTCGAGGAAGAAGGCGACGAGGGCCTCGATGGCCAGGGGGGCGCCGAAGATGTCGCCGACGAAGCGGGAGTAGTCGCTCCAGTTCATGCCGAACTGGAATTCCTGCACGATGCCGGTGACCACGCCCATCGCGAAGTTGATCAGGAAGAGCTTGCCGTAGAACTTGGTGAGTTTGAGGTAGCGCTCGTTGCCGGTGCGGTGCCACAGGGTCTGCAGGATGGCGACGAGCACGGACAGGCCGATGGTCAGCGGCACGAACAAGAAGTGGTAGACGGTGGTGACACCGAACTGCCACCGGGCGACGTCCAATGCGTCCACCTGATAACCCCCAGCCTTTCATACTACGAGACGTAGTAGATACTACTGGGTGTCGTAGGGAAGTCGTCAGGGGCGGAGGTCCCGAGCCGGCCCGGGACCAATGACCTTGATCACCACTGCCGCTCGGCCCACCCGGGCGGGCGGCCCCCCGGCTGTGGCGGCGGCGTGCGACCATCGAGCGCTGATGGACACCCCGACCGGCCCCTGGCGGCCACCCCTGCTCTGGCGTGGCGCCCAACTGTTCGCCCGCGCCCTCGTCGGCGCCCTGGCCCGCCTCGAAGTCACCGGCGACGTGCCTGACCGGCTGCGCCGCGGCCCGCTGATCCTGGCCGCCAACCACCTCAGCCCGTTCGACCCGGTGGTCCTTGCCGCCGCCTGCCGCGCCCGCGGCGTCGCCCCCCGGATCATGGCCACCGGCGGCCTGTTCCGCACCCCGCTCGTCGGTGCCGCGATGCGCCGCGCCGGGCACCTGCGCGTGGACCGGGGCACCGACGCCGTGCACCGGGCCCTCGACGACGCGGCCAGGGCCGTGGCCGACGGGTCGGTGATCCTGGTCTACCCGGAGGGCCGCATCGGCCTGGACCCCGGCCTGTGGCCCGAACGCGGCAAGACCGGGACCGCCCGGCTCGCCTTCGCCTGCGGCGCCGCCGTGGTGCCTGTCGCGCAGTGGGGCTCCCACGAGGTGCTGCCCTACCGGGCCCCGAAGGGCATGCTGCGCGCCGTCGCCCGGGCGGTGGTTCGCCGGCCGGTGCTCAGGGTGCACTTCGGGGCGCCCGTGGACCTGACCGGCATCGACCCCGCAGCCCCGGGCGCGGCGACCCGGGCCACCGACCGGATCATCGACGCGATCACCGACAGCCTGGTCCCGTTGCGCCCCGACGAGCCCGACCGGCCCCGGCACGTCGACCCGGGCCGCCCCAGCGACACCAGCCGCTCCCACCGGCGAGGCATGCGGCCCTGACCCGGTCGCGTCGGGGCGCCCGACGCGACCGGGTCAGGCGGCCGGTTCCAACGCCACCACCGGGATCACCCGGCCCGCCCGGGCCTGGTAGTCGGCCCAGCCCTGGTCGGCCTGCGCCGCGCGGGCGAAGGCCCGGTCCCGCTCGTCGCCGGCCAGCACGACCGCCCGCGCCCGCCAGGTCGACGTCCCGTCCTCGACGGTGACCAGCGGATCGGCCGTCAGGTTGCGGAACCACTGCGGGTCCCGCGGCGCTCCCCCGGCCGAGGCGATGACGAGAACCCGGCCGTCCTCGCCGGTCACCCGGCCCACCGGGGTGGTGTGCGGTGCGCCGGTGCGCGTCCCTGTGGTGGTCAACAGCAACAGCCGGGCGCCCTCGAACCACCCCCCGACCCGGCCGCCGTTGGCGCGGAACTCCTCGATGATCTGCTGGTTGAAGTCGTTGGGCATGCGGTGTCCATTCTCCGGACCGGGTGCTCGCCTCGCGCGGGGCGGGCGGCGGGTGACGGGAAGAAGCGGCCGGCGCGTGGCCCCCAGAGGGGCCACGTCGGGGGCGCTGCGGAAGGTGACGTGAAGCGGCAGGACGAGACACCCGCGCGGGGCGGGGCGGTGGATGTCACTCACGTATGGCGGGCCGCGGGCCTGCCCGGCCTTCACGCCTCGGCCGGGTGCCCTGTCCGCTCGTGGCCCAAGGCCGACCCGGCAGTCACGATGTCCGATACTAGTGTCGCCTCCGGATCACCGGCAACGCCCCCGGCCGCTTACGCAGACGGTCCCGCGTCTGATCCGACGAACCGCCACACCGCCCCGGGTGCGGACCTGCAGTTTCGTCGGCGTCGAACTCGCCGACCCCGACGGCCGGGCGGTAACCGGCTGGCCGACCTGACCGGCCCGCCGGCGGTTGATTCCCGGCCGGACACCCGCCGGCCACTGCGGCCCGGCATACTGCCCACCGTGCAGCCCCGCTCCGGCTACCTCGACGCGCCCGCGCCGCTGGCGTTCGCCCACCGCGGCGGTGCGGCCGACGGCGACGAGAACACCGTCGCCGCGTTCTCCCGCGCCGTCGACCTGGGCTACCGGTACGTCGAGACCGACGTGCACGGCACCGCCGACGGCGTCGCCGTGGTCTTCCACGACACCACCCTGCGTCGGGTCACCGGCGAGCCGGGGCGCATCGCCGACCTGCGCTGGGCCGACCTGGCCTCGGTGCGTGTCGGCGGCGCCGCCGTGGTGCCCCGCCTCGACGATGTTCTCGGCGCCTGGCCGGACGTGAGGTTCAACATCGACGTCAAGGCCGACGGGGGCGTCGAGGCGACCGTCGCCGCGCTCGGTCGGGCCGGCGCCGGCCACCGGGTGCTGCTGGCCTCGTTCAGCGACGCCCGGCTGGCCCGGCTGCGGGCGTTGACCGACGGGCGGATCGCCACCGGCCTCGGCATGCGCGGGGTGGCCCGGCTGCGGGTGGCGTCCCTGCACGGCCGGCAGCTTCGGCTGCCCCCGTCGGTGGTCGCCGCCCAGGTCCCGCCCCGCTACGGCCGGATCCCGGTCGTGGACCGCCGGTTGATCGCCTACGCCCACCGGCTCGGACTCCATGTGCACGTCTGGACGATCGACAAACCTGCCGAGATGCACGAGTTACTTGATCTTGGAGTGGATGGCATCATGACCGATCACGTCGGCGTGCTGCGCGACGTCTACCGCAGCCGCGGCCACTGGGCCGCCTGAGAACCGGCGGAGGAAAACCCCCATGGCCGAGACCGTCACCCCGACGGTGGACAACCCCCCGCCGCCGGCGAGCACCGCCCGCGAGCGGCGCGGCTGGTACCTCTACGACTGGGCCAACTCGGCCTTCCAGACCACGGTCATCACCGTGTTCCTCGGCCCGTTCCTGACCACCGTCACCGAACTGGCCGCCGGCTGCGAGCTCGGCGCGGACAGCTGCGACGGCTACGTCCACCCGCTGGGCATCCGGGTCGCCGCCGGCTCGTACTACCCGTACCTGATCTCCCTGTCGGTGTTGCTGACGGTGTTCGTGCTGCCCGTGATCGGCGCGGTCGCCGACCGCTCGGCGCACAAGAGGCGGCTGCTCGGGGCGGCGGCGTTCACCGGCGCCGGGGCGACCATCGCGATGGCCCTTGTCACCGGTGAGCGGTACCTGCTCGGCGGGGCGCTGTTCCTCGTCGCGAACATCTCCTTCGGCGCCGCCGTGGTCGTCTACAACTCGTTCCTGCCGCAGCTCGGTGGCCCCGACGAACGCGACGGCATCTCCAGCCGCGGCTGGGCCATCGGCTACCTCGGCGGCGGGGTGCTCCTGGCGCTGAACCTGGTCGCGGTCACGATGTTCAGCGAGGACGGCAACCCGCAGCGCACCTTGGACCTGGCCCGCTGGTCGATCGTGTCCGCCGGCGTGTGGTGGGCGGTGTTCACCCTGGTGCCGCTGCGCTGGCTGCGTGAACACCCCACCGCCGCGGCGCTGCGTGGCGGCGGCAACGTGCTCAGCGACGGGTTCCGGCAGCTCGGCCGCACCCTGCGGGAGATCAAGGCGTACCCGCTGACCCTGTACTTCCTGCTGGCGTTCCTGGTCTACAACGACGGCATCCAGACCGTGATCACCCTGGCCAGCCAGTACGGCACCGAGGAGCTGCACCTGGAGCAGGGCACCCTGATCGTGACGATCCTGCTGGTGCAGTTCCTCGCCTTCGGCGGCGCCCTCGGCCTCGGCGCGCTGGCCCGGCGGATCGGGGCGTGGAAGACGGTGCTGATCAGCCTCGTGCTGTGGACCGGTGTGATCATCGCCGCTTTCCGGCTGCCCGAGAAGGCCCCGCTGCCGTTCATGATCCTCGGCGGGGCGATCGGCCTGGTCCTCGGCGGCAGCCAGGCACTGAGCCGGTCGCTGTTCAGCCAGCTCATCCCCGCCGGCAAGGAGGGCGAGTACTACGGCTTCTACGAGATCAGCGACAAGGGCACCAGCTGGCTCGGGCCCCTCGCGTTCGGGCTGGTGTTCCAGCTGACCCAGTCCTACCGGGTGGGTCTGGTCTCCCTGCTGATCTTCTTCGTGGTCGGGTTCGCGCTGCTGGCCGCCGTGCCGATCCGCCACGCCATCGTCGCCGCCGGCAACACCCCGCCGCGGGTGCTGTAGCGCGCCGGTCCGGTGCGTGGGTCCCGTATCCCGGGGCCCACGCACCGGACCGATGGCCGGCCGTCGATGGGCTAGGCTGCCCCGACGTGACCGACGACGCCGCCCCGATCTGCCTGGCCCGGCCCCTCCCCGGCCCGGACGACACCCGTGCCGGCTGCGCCGCAGCCCGGGGCGTCGATGGCCGCCCGCTGCACGCCGCCGCGCTGAAGTTCTTCTGGGGGCCGATGGACTGCGGCAAGTCCACGATGGCGTTGCAGATGAACTACAACCACGCCCGGCAGGGTCGCCGTGGCCTGGTCACCACCCGCATCGACCGGTCGCTGGGCCCGCAGGTCACCACCCGCATCGGGCTGGCCCACTCCGCGATCGAGGTCACCGACGGCCTCGACCTGCGCGACCTGGTCCGCGACGCCTGGGCCGAGGGGGTCCGGGTGGACTACCTCATCTGCGACGAGGCGTCGTTCTACGACCTCGAACACATCGAGCAGATGGCCGAGCTGGTCGACAACTACGACGTCGACGTGTACGCCTTCGGCCTAGCCACCGACTTCCGGTCCTGCCTGTTCCCCGCCGCCCGGCGGCTGTTCGAGCTGGCCGACTCCGTCGCCCGCATCCAGGTGGAGGTGCTGTGCTGGTGCGGCAGGGAGGGACTGCTCAACGCCCGCGTCGTCGGCGGCCGGGTCGTCCGCGAGGGTGAACAGGTCGTCATCGGCGACACCGCGAACAGCGCGCAGGTGCGCTACCAGGTGCTGTGCCGGCGGCACTACCGCTCCGGGGACCTCGGCGGCCGGTAACACCGCCGACGGGTCAGTACGGGTCCCCGCACACCCGCCAGCCGTCGGACTCCCGCACCACGGGCAGCTCCCGCTGTTCGCTGCCGCCGCCGTCGCGGGTCAGCCGCACCGCCACCGTGCCCCGGGGACGGCCGCCTCGGGTGGCCACCGCCACGTCGGTGATCTCGAAGCCCGTGACCTGCGGCGGGGTCCGCAGCCACGCGGCGAAGCCCGCCGCGCTCCACCGGCTGCGCGCGTCGGCGCACAACCGCCCGTAGGCCCGGTCGACGTCGCCGGCGGACACCTCCCGCAGGAACCCGTCGGCGGTCTCCCGCACCGGGCCGCTGGACCCGGTCACCACCTGCACGTTCCACGCCCCCAGACCGGCCACCCCGACCAGGCACAACCCCAGCCCCGCGCCGGCGGCCAGCAGCCCGACGCGCACCGGCCGGCGCCGCCGGGCCGGCCGGCTCCACGACCGCTCACCGCCCATCACCTCCGACCGTAGGCGGCCGGCCGCCGGCCCGCAGCAACTCGCCCCCGGTCGCCTCCGGGGCGCACATCGTCTACCGTCGGCGCACACCCCGACGCGAGCGCCCCGGAGGCGAGACGATGACCCGTTACGTGCAGCCGGTGCCCACCCCCGAGGACCCGTACACCGGGGACCGCCTGCTGCGGTCCTGGCTGCGACGGCAGCTCGGCGCGGACGGACACGACGCCGCGCAGGGCCCACTGACCGACCTGGCCGCCGACGTGGCCGGGCCGCTGCGCGCCGCGCACGCCGACGCCGAGGCCCACCCGCCGACCCTGGTCCGCTACGACCCGTGGGGCGCCCGCGTCGACCGCGTCGACACCTCCGCAGGCTGGCAGGCCCAGCGCGCCGCCGCCGCCCGGCACGCCGTGGTCGCCCTGCCCTACCTGGAATCGGCGCGCGGCACGTGGGGCGCCGCCACCCGCGTCGTCCAGCACGCCCTGCTGCACCTGTACGGGCCGGAGTCGGCCACCTTCTCCTGCCCGGTGGCGATGGCCGACGGCGCGGCGGCGCTGCTCAGCCTCCCCGAGGTCGACGCGGGCGTCCGCGACGCGTGGCTGCCCCGGCTCACCTCCACCGACCCGGACACGGCGATCGTCAGCGGGCAGTGGATGACCGAGTCGCAGGGCGGCTCCGACCTGTCCCGCTCCACCACCACCGGCCGGCCCGCCGCCGACGGGTCGTGGCGGCTGACCGGGGACAAGTGGTTCTGCTCCGCCGCCGACGCCCCGATGGCGGTGGCCCTGGCCCGGCCCGAGGGAGCCGGCCGGGGCAGCCGGGTCCTCGCCCCGTTCCTGGTGCCCCGCTACGCCGCCGACTCGCCGCTGGCCGGGGCCACCGCCGCCCCCGACACGCCGGCGCCCGGGGTGACCGTGCACCGGCTCAAGGACAAGCTGGGCACCTGGGCGCTGCCGACGGCCGAGATCGGGCTGCGCGACGCGTACGCGCTGCCGCTGGGCGACCCGGCCGTGGCCGGACTGGTCCGGGCGATGACCCTGGTGGTGGTGACCCGGGTGCACAACGCCTCCGCCGCGGCCGGCGGGATGCGCCGCGGCCTGGCCTACGCCCGCGCGTACGCCGACGCCCGTGCCGTCGCGGGCGGGCGGCTGACCGACAACCCGCTGCACCGGGCCACCCTCGGCGCCCTCGCCGTCGACGCCGCCGCCGCGTTCGCCCTGGCCGGGCACGCGTTCGCGCTGCTCGGCCGGGTGGAGGTGGGCGCCGACCCGGACGCCGCCGCCGAGTTGCGGGTGGTCGCCCCGCTGGCCAAGCTCGCCACCGGCCGGCTCGCCGTCAGCTCCGCCAGCGAGTACGTGGAGTGCTTCGGCGGCGCCGGGTACGTCGAGGACACCGGCGTGCCCCGGCTGCTGCGCGACGCGCAGGTCCTGCCGATCTGGGAGGGCACCACCAACGTGCTCGCCCTGGACGTGCTGCGCGCGGTCACCCGGGAGGACGCCGGCGCGCCCCTGCTGCGCCGGCTGGCCGCCGCCGTGGACCTGGCCCGGCCGCTCTCCCCCGCCCTGGCCGACACCCTCGCCACGGTCACCGGAGAGCTGACCACCGCCCTGGCGGACGTCACCGCCGACCCGCGGGCCGCCGACGTGGTCGCCGGGGCGCGCGGGCTGGCATTGCGCCTGGCGGCGGCGCTGGCCTGCGCCCTGCTCGTCGAGCACGCCGCGTGGGGCGACGAGCAGGCCGAGGTGGCCGCCCGGCTGTGGGCCCGGCGGCGGCTGCGCCACGAGGACATCTCCGGCGACGCCCACCAGCACCTCGACCTGCTCTGCTGAGCGGGCGCGTCGGGTGCGACGTCAGGGTGTCAGCTCCGGCGCCGCGCCCGCGCCGCCCAGATCACGTACGCCGGGTCACGGTCGAGGTTGTGCCGGTCCCGGTCGTAGCGTCGGGTGGTCCTCGGGTCGGCGTGCCCCATCGCGTCCTGCACGTCCTCCAACGGCACCCCCTCCGCCCGTGCGGTGGTGGCGAACGCGTGCCGCAGCGAGTGCGGGGACAGCTTCGCCCACGCCGGGATGCCCGCGGTGCGGGCCAGCCGGCGGACCAGCCGGAACACCGAGTGCCGATCCAGCCGGGCGCCGGTCGCGGTGACCAGCAGCGGGCCGGTCAACTCGTGCACCGCGACCCCCTGCGTCGCCGCCCGCTCGGTCAGGTAGGCGTCCACGGCGTACGCGGTGGACGGGGTCAACGCCCGCCGACGCGGCTTGCCGCCCTTGCCGACGAACCGGACGCTGCGGTGCCCCCGCTCCGCACCCAGGTCGGACAGGTTCAGCGAGACCAGCTCCCCCACCCGCAGTCCCAGGTCGGCCAGCAGCCCGACCGCAGCCCGGTTACGCGCCGCGGTCGGCCCGGTCTCGGCTTCCGCGGCGGCCAGCAGCGTGTCCACCTCCTCGGGGGTGAGACCCACCGTCGCCGAGTGGTCCCGGTCGACGCGGGGCCGGTCGGCGCCGGAGACCGGGTTCGCCTCGACGGCGCGCAGCTTCACCAGGAAGTCGTACCAGCTGGACAGGGCCGACAGTTTGCGGGCCACGGTGGCCGGGGTCAGCGGCTGGCCGCTGCGCGCGGCCGGGGTTGCCTCCAGGGACCGGCCGTAGGAGTTGACGTCGAGGAAGTTCGCCCGCAGCGGGTCCAGGTCCCGGGCCACACACCAGGCCAGCCAGCCGGCGACGTCCCGCCGGTACGCGTCGCGGGTGTGCTCGGACAGCCGCCGGTTGCGCAGCCACGCCTCGGTGAAGTCGCCCGGCCCCGCGCCGGAAAGGGCCGGGCGGGCCGACGGACGGGACAGCACCGGGAACTCGGAGGGCTGCATGTGAGGAAGACTCTCAGCCTGCGGTCGGATCGCCGGTGAGGCGCGCCCGGGCGGGTTTTCCCCCGGTCCCGTTGATGGTCACCGGGTAGCGACGGCTACCGCGCGGGGCTGGTCGGCCGGGCCCGCAGTGGCCCCAGGTCCGGGTTGCCCAGCAGCGGACGTGACCGGGGGCGGGCGGCCACGCCGGCCACCCGCCCCCGGTGTCGAAAAGTCAGGCGTTGATCTCCTTACGACCGTTGCCGGTGGCCGTGACGGTGACCCGGCGGGGCTTGGCGCGCTCCGCGACGGGGATCCGCAGGGTCAGCACGCCGTTGTCGTAGCCGGCCTCGAGCTTGTCGGTGTCGAGGGTGTCGCCGAGGAACAACTGCCGGCTGAAGGTGCCCATCGGGCGTTCGGCGGCGACCATCTCGACGCGCTCGCCGATGGGGCGGCGGCGCTGCGCGCGGACGGTCAGCACGTTGCGTTCGACCGTGCAGTCGATGCTGTCGGGGTCCACCCCCGGCAAATCGAACGCGGCGTAGAAGTGGTCCCCGTCGCGGTAGGCGTCCAGGTGCATCACCGCGGGACGGGAGGTGGTGCCGAAGAACTGTTCGGCAAGCCGGTCGATCTCACGAAACGGGTCGGTACGCATCAGCATGGTGTGCCTCCTACGGGTCTCCTGGCCGAAGGTGCCATGTTGAGCCTTGGTGACTCAACTTCCTGGTTCTTATTTACCGCACGCCGCCGCCGTCGTCAACCGACGCAGACCCATCGCCGACTGCGGTGGAAAAGGCCACGTCGCCGCCCGGTTACGCGGCAGCGAAAGGTCTGAGCGGTGATCCAGGCCGGGTGCTGTGGCTGGTCGTGATCCCCTCACCCGTGCAGGCCGCCCGTCAGCGGCCTGCACGGGTCAGCGCCGCCAGTTCGCCCGGCCGGTGAACGCTCCAGCGCCCAGACCAGGGCGATCCGGCGCCGCCGGGGGGACGTGGCGGCGGGTTGCACGGTCGTGCTCATGCACGGCGAGGCCGGCGCGGTGGCCGAGCGCCCACCTGATCCATACTGGACGTGTGCTCTGGGGTGTCGACGGTCCGCAATTCCTGGTGGACTACGTGGTGGCGGTGGCCGTGGCGCTCACCGTCGCCCTGTCCGTTCGCTGGCTGACCGGATGGCGCACCCGGGGCCGCGAACCCGGCGTGACCGCCCTGGCGTACCTGACCGACCGCACCGTTCTGGCCTGCCAGGTCGCCGCCGCCGCGCTGCGCCGCGCCGGGGTGCTGCGGGTGGGTGAGCTGTCCACCCTGGTCGCGACCGGGCCGCCCCCGGCACGGTCGGGGCCCCTCGTGCGGGCGGTGCACGCTGCGGTACGGCAGCCGCAGACCTGGGCGGCGGTGCTCGCCGACCCGGGTGTCAACCAGGTGCTGCGCCGGCTGGTCGCCCGCCTGCTGCGCGACGGCTGGCTGTTGACCCGCTGGCAGCGCCGTCGCATCGCCCTCGCCGCGTTGCCGCTGTTCGGGGTGGCCGCCGTGGGCATCCTCCGGCTGGCCGAGAGCGCCCTGCTGTCCCACGACATCGGCGGGCCCGCCCCCGTCGTCGGCCTGCTCCTGGCCTGCGGGGCCACCCTGCTCGGCGGGTGGCGGCTGTGTGACGTGCCGGAGACCGGGGCCACGGCCCGCAGGCTGCTGCGCCGCACCCGACGCGCCCACGCCGACCTGGACCCGCAGCACCGGCCGGTGTGGCGCGAACGCGGCACCGGCGAACTGCTGACGGCGATGGCGCTGTACGGGCCGCGCCCGCTGCTCGCCGTCGACCCGACCTTCGCCGACCTGGTCGGGGTACCCGACGAGAGCCCTCGCCCGCCGACTCCCCGGCAGCTCGCGCGCCGCGAACGGCGCGGCGCTCTGCGCCGGTGACAGGACCGGGGCCGGGAACGTCGCAGGACGTTCCTACAGTGAGGCCATGCTGTCCGACGTCAACGGCCTGGCGCGTCACTTCACCCCGGAAAGCCTGCGGGAGCATCTGCTCCAACGCTCGGCGCGTTCCGACGACGGCTGTCTCATCGTCCGTGGGTACGGCACCCGACGCGGGGTCCACCAGAAGATCGCGCGCCGGGCGTGGGCGCACATCGCGGCGTACGCCGTGTTCGTCGGCGGTTACGACCCCACGCTGGACGTGCACCATGTCTGCGGTGTCAGGGACTGCGTCGAGCCGACCCATCTACAGCAGCTCACCCGGGCCGAAAGCTGCCGCAGCCGTGTCCGCGATCCCCGATGCCGCAACGGGCACGAGCGGGAGATCGACGAACGGACCGGGCAGTACCGGAGCGTGTGCCGGGCCTGCAACCGAGAGGCGCAACGTCGTTGGCGCGAGCGGGAGGCTGCCGCCGTGGCCCGCGCCCAAGCCGAGACCTGGACCGGCTGACCCCCGTTTCTGAATTCTCCGTCCGCCATAGGGTGCGGCATCCCGCGCGGGCCTCGTGTCTCTACTCTCCCCCCGGAGACCGGATAAGGCAGGTCTGAGCGCTCGCCGACCTGGTTTGTCCGGGTCCGGTGAAGCTGACAAGGCGTGCCTCCGTCGAGCTGGGGTTTATCAGATGCACGGGGCCTTCCATCCGGCGTCCGGTCCGCCGTATCTGATAGGAGCGAAATCGGGCTGGTCGCTTCGAAGGCGAGTGCGTCGGTCATCTGGGTCGATCCGTTCGTGGAGCGGGTGTCGATGCCCCGGATCCGACCTCGAACTCCGAGAGATTCGAGCGCTGACCGCCCGCCACCGACCGAAGGCTCGCGACCACACCCCAGCAGTTCCCCTCCAGCTCAACGGCGGACAACTTCAGAGATCGCAGCCAACCCACCGACGTCGATCTTCTTATCAGGTCGGGTGGACCGTTTGTCACACCGGTGGTCCGGCATGCCCGGCGCCAGGCGGCTCGGCCAACGAGGTTAGAACCCGCGCGCATGCCGTCCTCCGGATGATGAGGTGACACGGTGACCAACCACGATGACGAGACGGCTGTCCTACCGTTGACGCTGGCTTGGGTGAGCCGGCACCTGGATGTCGGCGAACGAATCGTCAGGACCGAGATGCTGCACGGCGGCATCACTGCCCAAATGCGGAGGCTGACCATCGGCAGGCCGGACGGCAGCACCCGGGTCCTGGTGCTGCGGAGCTTCGTCGACCCGTTCTATGTAGGACACGCCAAGGACTGGCTGAACAGGGAGGCCGACGCCCTTTCTCTGCTCACGCGGACCAGCGTGCCGGCTCCTGGACTGGTCGCGGTCGATCCGACCGCTACGCATTGCGAGTATCCATCGCTCCTGATGACACATCTGGCAGGCCGGCCGATCCTCCACGATGAGGGCGTGGAGACGCGCGTTCTCCTGCTGGCCCGTCAACTCGTGGCGATCCACGCGGTGCGACCCACCGAGCGGCCCCGAAAGTATGCGACGTTGACGACCGCGGACACCGTCGTCACTCCGAAGGGCGCCGACGCGGGGGCTTGGGCCGCAGCGATCGACGTGATCCGCAAGCCCGCGCCGCCCTATGACGGGCGATTCCTGCACCGGGACTTTCAACCCGGCAACGTGCTGTTCGACGTGCCGTCCCCAGGACCGGCAGGTACCCGGATCACCGGGGTCATCGACTGGGCAGGGACCTCCTGGGGCCCGGCGGATCTCGATGTGGCGCACTGCTCCACCAATCTCGCGCTGTTGCACGGCCCGGCGTGGGGCCCGCAGTTCGCCCAGGCGTACGAGGAGGCCGGTGGGGTGCTGGCCGCAGCCGCGAGCGAGCGGCTGTACTGGCGAGTGCGGGACGCGCTGGCGTGCTCAGAAGAGGTGCAGTCGGTGGCGCAGCCATGGCGCGAGGCAGGCAGGACAGAACTGACAACGCGGGCCGTGGAGGAGCGTCTGAACGCCTATGTCACCGCCCTGATGGACGCGTCGGGCTGAATCGAGGCAGGTTCGGCGCACGGCAGGAGCTCCATCGTTCACCGCTCAACCAAGCGAAGGCTCTGGTTCGACAGCGGTCACGTCATGATCGGCGGGCCACCCTCTTGTCAGGTTGGTTGGACCTTTGTCAGGCCGGCGGTCCGACGTATCAGTTACGCGGGGACGCCACCAGCTACAGCGGGACCCGGATATGGCTGTTGCCGGGCGGGGAGCACCATCCCAACTCCTTACGCACAATAACTGTCATTATGATGCGTTGACCTTTTGCCCGATTCATCCGCCCTGATTACTGGATTTGCGTTACCGGTAATCCAGTAATCAGGGCGGCGATAGCCGAGGCCGCGCCAGCCAGTGTGACGGCCAGCCCCGGGGCCTCGACTTCCCGAGGTGCCAGCCTCCGGCGCAGCCGGAGGCTGGCACCTCGGGAGCGGCAGGGCCGGAGTTGAGGAAGAGCGGTACAGCGGTTAGTGCTGAGAATGATCTTGCTCTGGACGCACATGATCGCGTTCGGTGCGGTGACGGCGTGCACCAGCATCACCGGGTTGCCGTACCTGTAGCTGCCGTGCCGCTCGCGGCCGCCGTCACCACAGCCGCAAGCCGCGCCGCCGTGCGTAAGCAGATGACCGAACTCACCGAGCAGACCCGGCGGTTGATCAGCTGCTCATCGCTGGTCCTGGTCGCCAGCGTGGACGCCGAGGGCAACTGCGACGTCTCCCCGCGCGGCGGCCCCGCCGGGTTCGTCGCCGTCCTGGACGCGCGGACGGTGGCGATACCGGACGCGACGGGCAGCAAGCGCCTGGACAGCCTGCAGAACGTCATCGCCACCGGGCCGGCCCGGCTGCTGTTCGTCATCCCGGCGCGCACCATGACACTCAGGGTGAACGGCCGGGCCTGCGTCTCCACTCGCCCCGAGCTGCTGTCGCAGCTGACCGCCGTGGGCAAGCCACCGGCCAGTGCGCTGGTGCTGGGCATCGAGGAGGTCTACCCGCACTGCCCCAAGGCGCTGCTGTGCAGCGGGGCCTGGAAACCGGAGCAGTGGCTGCCGGCGGAGCCCAGCCGACCTCGGCCGAGGTGACGCTGGCCCCAGCTGCGGATGCCGGAGCTGACGATCGCCGACATCGAACAGGTGGAGGCGGACTCGCTGAAATACCGCTACGAGTGACGGGCCGCGGACCCACCGCCGTGCGCTGAGGCCGAGGTCGGCGCAGGGCGGTGGGTCCGTCGTCGCGTCCTATTCCTCCGGCTCCCAGGCGATCAGCTGGTCGAAGACACGCCGGTCGCCGTCGAGCCGCAGCGAGTCCATCGGAATGCGGCCGTAGCAGAACATGACCAGCTCATTGGCCGTGCCCCGGGCGGAGACATAGGCCGCCTCCGGGCCCTCGCCGGCGACCGGCGTGGGGAGGCGGGCGGTCCGGGCACCGTCGGCGGAGAACCAGAGCCGCCAGGAACGGCCCTCGGTGGCGTGGTAGTCGATGACCGCGGGCTTGTGCGGCCACGCGACCGTCGTCGCGACGCAGGTGGTCAGGAACTCGTCGACACCGTCGAGGGCCACCTCGTCCGGCAGCGGCTGCGGGGCGCCCACGGCGACCTGGGCGTCGTAGGTGTGCACGGCGACCTGCTGGAGCTGGTGCCGGGCGACGGCACCGGTCGTCTGCGGCGACTGCGACAGACCCCACCACGTCCAGCAACCACGATCCGGGCCGGCCTCCCGCAGCGCGTCCAGCAGTTCCCCCGTCGACGCGGCGAACCAGGCCAGCAGGGCCTCGCGCTCCCGGGGCGCCACCGTGGCGGACATCGCCGGCGGAGCGTCGGCGGGCCCCGCGGCCACGATGGCGGCCCACTTGCGGCGCCCCTCGCCCAGGTGCTGCACCAGGTCGAACAACGTCCACTCGGGGCAGGTCGGCACCCGCACGTCGAGGCTGGGCGCCGCGGCGACCGCCGCCAGGAAAGCGGTCGATCGTTCGTCCATCAGCCGCAACAGGTCAGCGAACTCCAGGTTCTTTTCCACTGCGGCTTTGTACCGCCACCCTCCGACAACCGACAGCGGATTTCCCCACCCCCGGCGACGGGGCCACGCGGAAAATCCGTTGCCCGGCGGCCCACGGGTTGACCATGCTGACGCGCATGGATCAGTAACCAGTGGCGCACGTGCGCGATGAAGACGGGTTCGAGTCACCTCCCCGTCTCCGTCCGCCGTGCCACTCGAAGCCCGCACCGCGTGACCGGTGCGGGCTTCCTTCACGCGACGTGATCTGCGACGTCGCGCCAGCCGGCGTGCTCCCCGTCGAGACGCCGGCTGCCCGCCACTGGATCCGGGAGGCACCCCCGGCGCGCCATCGCGCTGCCAGGCGCCTCCTGCCTAGACCTTGGAATCGCCGAAGCCATGAATAGTTCCCGCCATATCCGCGTGCCGGCCCACGGTCGCGGACCCGGCATCGACCGCAAAGCGCTGTGGGTGGTCAGCGAGCTCGGACTGCCCACCATCGTCAAAACCTGCGTGTCATGCAGGTCCACGCGGCACCGTCCCACCGGCAAGATCCGGGTCAACGCCAACCACAAGCTGCTCGACGTATGGCTGCTGATCTGCTGCGACCTGTGCGGCCGCACTTCGAAAATCCCCGTCCACGAGCGCATCAACGTGCGGGCGCTGGACAACGAGCGGCTACTGATGTTCGAGAACAACGATCCGGCCATGGTGCGACAGCTGACCATGGACGCGGCGCTCGCCCACAAGGCCGCCTACCAGCTCGACTGGACCGGCACCTGGCAGCTGGACACCGACATACCGTTCTACGACCTCCAGCGCGAGGATGCCGCGCCACTCGAGGTCATCATCAGGTTCGAGCTCCCGGCACCCATCCGGGTCGAGAAGCTGCTCACCGCCGGGTTCGGCCTGAGCCGCCCCGCCGTGCGAGTCATGGTCGACTCCGGGCGCATACGCCTGCCCCTGCCCATCGACGCCAAGGCCCGCGAGGACTTCACTTTCCTGGTCGTCACCGCCCCACCGCTGTCACCCGAGCGGGCATGAGGTGCCGCCCCACGGCGCGATGACCTGCGCCGTGGGGCGGCCCGTACCATCCGGCCCCGCCGGCCGTAGCGGTCGGCGGGGCCGGCCCAGCGTGCGGCGGCTCACTTGAATGTGCCGGCCTTCGCCCACACGGACATGCCTGCGTGCGAATCCCGTGCTTCAAAGACCTCCGCTTGGCTGTCCGCGACATCTCGCCTGAGCGACTACTCCCGCCTCGCGAGCAAGCATCCACCCTCGGGGCCGGACAGCACCTCCGCTCGCGGCCCGCGCCGCGGACACCGAACCCGCGCCTTATCGCCCCGTTACACACCGCTGCCACGCACTCAGACGGGCGCCCCCTTAAGGCCGGGCGCGGATCGCCTGCGTCATGGCCTCAGTCGACACCGGCATCGGGTCCGGCTGCGTCCCGGTCGCGTTGGGGCGCCGGTAGGAAACGTGTCACCAACCGCAAACGCCGTTGATCACAAGTGCTCGATGTAGCCGGCGGGGATGTCCTCGGGCGGGTTGGTGTAGCGCTGGGACTGGTGACCGGGCCTGCGTTCGAGTTCGTAGGCGTCGCTGCCGGTGGCCTCGGCGAGCGCGAAGGCGAACGAATGCCGCAGGTCGTGGGGGCGCAGCGGGCTGATGTGCCGGGCCGGGTCCGGTGTGTTCGGCGTCGTGGGAGCGGCTGATCTGTTCGCAGATCAGGTTGATCGATCGTGGGGAGAGCCGGCCGTCGGGGCGCCGGGAGCCGATCGAGGCGGCGGACAGGAACAGCGCGGGCGTCGTCGCGCCGGCATCGCCGGGGCGTTCGTGTTCCAGGTAGTCGGCCAGGGCGGTGCGGCCGTCGGCGCCGAGGAACACGGTGCGGCTGGTCCGGCCCTTGCCGCGCACGCCGCTGATCTTCGCCTTCTTCGCCGCGTGAAGCGCCTCCGGGTGTTCGGGGTTACCTGGTCCAGGTCGAGGTTGACCAGCTCCTCGCGGCGCAGACCGGTGCCGAGCAGGGTGTACACGATCGCGTAGCGGCCGTGCAACTCGCCAACCGCGCCTCGGCGACGGCCCTCGTGCCGGTGGAAGCGCGGCAGCCGGTCGAGCACGTTCTTCAGCGTGCGGACCTGACCGGGGCTCAGGGCACGGGGTTCGAGCGGGCAGGTCACCGACCCTGGCGCATGGGCGGCAGGGCGGCGGTCGTGAGCGCACACCCAGGTGGTGAACCCGGACAGCGAGACGAGGTGGGTGTTGACCGTCGCCGGAGCCAGGCCGAGTCCGCCGGCGTCCCGGTTGGCGGTGAGGTGGGTGCGCCAGGCGACGACCTCGCGCTGGACGACGGCGGAGAGCCGCTCGTGGCCGTGGGCGGCATGGGAGTAATCGCGGAACCGGGCCAGGTGCAGGGCGACCTCGGCCGAGCGGAGCCCGCGGACGGCGGCGTCGAGGTACCGGCCGGCCCACACACCTCGATCGCGTGCGGGTCTCGAAGAGGTCGACGGGCTGGAAGCGCTACTCAAGGGCTTCCGAGCTGGTACCGGCGCTGGGGCCGCGGAGACCGTGTAGCCAGCCGGGCTCGTCGCCGCGGTCCACTACGGCCTGTCCTGTCGATCAATGTGAGCCAGGCCAGTTCGCCTCCGTGGGCATACGTCCGGACGGCCGTAGGAACACATCCCCTGCTCTGCCCGGAGTTTCCTCCTAGGCGGACTCGAGGACGAAGAAGAGGAAACACATGAAGGACCCGGAGTCCAGGTCGGGCGGAAGCAGTTCCGCCGGAGTGTCCGGAGAAGGGGGCGGCTCGCTGATCGTCGCGATGCGGAACCCAGCAGCAGCAAAAGCATCTGCCATGGCGTGCAGCGGCCGGTGCCAGAAGGTCAGCCACACAGTCTGGCCGTCCATGATGTAGTCCTCGGAGTACTTGGTAAGCGCAAAGTATTTGCGATACTCGATCGCATGGGCGACGGGGTGATTGACCGAGAGCAACAGGCGACCGCCTGGCTTCAGCACGCGACGCAGCTCGGCGAGAGGGCCGGACCAGTCCTCCAGGTAGTGCAGGACCAGGGACGCGACGACGTCATCGAACTCGGCGTCTGGAAACGGCAGCGGCGCGCTCAGGTCCGCCACATGCAAGTCGGCGTCCTCACCCAGCCTCTGGCGGGCCAGGTCGACCATGGCCGCACTCACGTCAAAGCCGGTGACCACGGCACCCTTGGCGCGCAGCGCAGCTGACAACGGGCCGGAACCGCACCCCGCGTCGAGGATTCGGCGGCCCGAGACGTTGCCGGCGAGGCGAAGCATCGCGGGCCGCTCGTAGTAGGCGTTGAAGAGGCCGGACTCGTTCTCCGCCGAGTAGACGTTCGCAAAGTTGTCGTAGTCGCTTGTCGCCACCGTGACCCATTCCTATGAGAGGCAAGGGTGTATTCCTACCAATTCCGCGTGGGTGCGGCAAACAAGCACCCCGGCCCGTGCGCGTGCGCGTGGATCCGATCCCACGCCCCGTCCGCCGCCGCAACCGCTCATGGCAGCTTTTCCACGGCCCATGGCGGTCGGGCAGGTCCCGTACGGCATTCCGGTCAGCAGCTTCCACAAATTCCGTTGATGACCTCGCCGTACGGGGCGGTGTGCGTCCAGAACAGCGGGGTCAGGCCACGCCGGTCGGCGCCGGTCGGCTGCGCGGCCCAGCCGTCGTCGGCGAGGACGTCCTGGACCGCGAACAGCCGTGGGTGCGGCCCCTGCCGTTCCACTCACGACGAAGCGGTCGTGGGCACTGCCTCGGCGCGCGGGCGTGGGAGTGCGGCCAGCGCCAGGCCGAGCAGGGCGCAGCCGCCACCGACGACGAAGAGCAGCGAGAACGTCGGCTGGCCCAGCCATTCCCACATCGGGTGCCACGACGGATGCGGTTCGTCGAGATGGTGCTGCGCCGTCAGTGGTACCGCGAACAGGGTCGGCGCCCACCACAGGACCATGGTCGCACCGAACAGGGTCGTGACGACCCCGCCCGTCAGGCGCCGCCCGTCGGTGCGGCGGCTTGCCCAGCCGAACAGCAGGAAGGCGGCGACCGCGCCCGCGAAACCGCCGACGACCGCGAACGGGTAGACGGTCGGCGGCGTCGCGCGTTGGAAGGTTGCCGTGAGGAACGTGCTGTCCGCGGTGGACTCGGAGTTCACCTGGAGCGTCAGCGTCGTGTTCCCGCGCTGCGCGACGAGGGTGGTGTCCGTCGGAATCGCCGACGGATCGCACGGCGGCCCGATGCACTCGTACATGTTGCGCACGATCGGCCTGTACACCGTCCAGCCGGTCTCCCGCAGCCGCTGCCGGGTCAGGTCGAGCGTCTCCTGCGGCGACTGGCTCGGGACGCCGTCGACGGCGCCGCCGACGCCATTCAACGCGTATTCAGCACCGTCGCCGAACAGCATGTCGTTGGCGGCAGCCCAGCGGAGCGGCTGGCCGTAGATGACGAACATGGCCGGCGCGTCCTCGATACCGCGGAGTTCCTGCCCGGGCAGGAACTCCGCGAGCATGGCCCGGGTCTGCGCGGCCCGGGGCAGCGGTTCGGCCGTCTCCCAGCCGGCGCGCGTGGCGAACGCGGCGGCGAAGACCCCGCTGATGATCGCGGCGAGGACCGCCCAGGCGGCGACGGTGCGGCTGGCGGGGCGGCCGAGGCGGGCCCGCAGCCCGTGCCGGATCAGGTTGGCGGCCTCACGCACCGTCGGCCGGGTGCGCCCGGGCGGGGTCGCCTCGATCAGGGTGGCGAGCAGTTCGTCGCGGCGGTGGGCGCGCGGGTAGCAGAAGAGCAGCCGGCGGTACCGCCGGGCGAGCGGCCCCGTCATCAGGCGATGCCCGGGCGGAGGGTACGCAGCCGGGCCTCGGCCGCGCCGGTGAGCTGGCGCAGCCGGGCCGTCTCGACCGTCAGGGCCGTCAGACCTCGCGCGGTGAGCCGGTAGTAGTGGCGCACCCGGCCGTCGACCTCCTCGTCGCGGTCGTGTTCCACGAGTCCCTCGGCGGTCAGCCGGTCGAGCGCGGTGTAGAGCGTGCCGGTGAGGAGGTTGACCCGCCCTTCGGAGAGCACCTCGACCTCCTGGACGATGCCGTACCCGTGGCGAGGGGCCCCGGCGAGCGCGGTGAGGATGAGGAACGTCGGTTCACGCATCGGCTTCACACCGCGAATCATACGTAGATGATCAATCTATCGTCAAAGGTTCCTTGCCGGCACCTCGACCAGGAACGTGTGGCGGTACGGCCGCAGGGCGTCGAGCTTCTCCCCGCCCGGTCGAGACGCGGGCGTGGCCGATGCGGATTTCAGCGGTGACCGCTGGGGTGGGGAACTTTTTGAGACTTCCGGGCGGGTCGCTGGACCCCACGGAAGCGGCCGTCGGAAAACGGAAGTCATTCGAGGGGAAGGTTGTTCGTGGCGAGCGACGGCTCCTCGGGCAGGCGTGCTTGGTAGCCGGCGATGACGAGTTGGGCGCGGTCTCGGGCTCCCAGTTTGGTCAGCAGCCGTCCGACATGTGTCTTGAGGGTGGCGCGGCTGATGTGCAGGGCGGCTTGAATCTCGGGATTGGACAGGCCTCGGGTGATGAGCGTCAGGACTTCGCGTTCGCGGGGCGTCACGCCGTCGAGGGGTCGGGTGGCGGTCGGCCGGTTGGTGAAGGCGGCGATGAGGCGGCGGGTGACGGTGGGGGCGAGCAGTGCCTCGCCCGCGGCCACGGTGTGGATCGCGTCGAGCAGCCGGGGTGGGGTGGTGTCCTTGAGGAGGAAGCCACTGGCGCCGGCATGGAGTGCCCGGTAGACGTGGTCGTCGAGGTCAAAGGTGGTCAGGATGAGCACCCGGGGCGGGTGAGGGCTGGCGGTGAGCTGTGCGGTCGCGGTGATGCCGTCGATGTCCGGCATGCGGACGTCCATGAGGGCGATGTCGGGACGATGTTCGGCGGCGAGTGCCAGGGCTTCGCGTCCGGTGCCTGCTTCGGCGGCGACGGTGATGCCGGGGCTGGCGTCGAGCAGGCGGCGTACGGTGGCTCGGAACAGGGGTTCGTCGTCCGCCAGCAGTACGCGGATGGCGTCGCTGCTCATGCCGGGAACGGGAGGGTCGCCCGCACGGCGAATCCGCCGGTCGGCTGTGGGCCGGTTGTCAACGTGCCGCCGTGCAGGGCGGCACGTTCCCGCATCCCTGCCAGCCCGTGTCCGGGGGCCGTGTGACGGCGGGCGGTGGTAGTGCCGTCGTCGACCACGCAGAGTGTGAGGGCATGGGGCGTCGCTGTGACGGTCACGTGGCAATGGCGTGCCTTGGCGTGCCGGCGCACGTTGGTGAGGGCCTCTTGCAGGATGCGGTAGGCGGAGGTCTGCACGGCAGCCGGCACGGCCGACAGGTGTGGCCCGTCCACGGTGACGTCCACACCGGCCGCCCGGGCGGCCTCGATCAGCCCGCCGATACCAGCCAAGTCGGGTGAGCTGTCCTGGCTGTCATCGGGTGAGGGTTCGTCGCGCAGCCCACCCAGTACGGCCCGGACGTCGTTCAAGGCGCCGCGGCTCACCTGCTCGATGGTGCGTAGGGCGGCGTTCTGCTCGGTGCCCAGGTGTTGTGCGACGGCGGCGTTCATGGCGATCAGGCTGAGATTGTGTCCGACGACATCGTGGACGTCCCGGGCGATGCGCAGCCGTTCCTCGCTGATCGCCCGAGCGGTGCGCAGCCGGGTCAGTTCAGCGGCGTGCCGGCGGCTGCTCCGCACCGCCCAGGCCAGCGACCACGAGCCCGCGATGACGGCGATGCTCATCGCGGTCGCCAGCCAGGGCGTGGTGCTGAACGACTCCACCCCATCCGTGACAGGAATGAGGGGAAACCGGCTCGTGGCAGCGTCGCTGAGCCCGGGAAGCAGAACCGCTGCCAGCGCGGTCGGCAGACCCCAGGCCGCGGCCTGGGCCGAGATGACTGCCACCGGGTAGAGCGCGAACGCGACGGCCCACATCGACACCTCCGCTCCCACCCCGGCGAGCACCGCAACAGCCGCAGCCGTGCCGACGAGCGCCAAGACGGGCACCGGCCGCCGGCGGCGCGCCGCGAGCGGCAGGCCGACGAGCGCGGACAGCGCCCACACCGCCACGCCGGAAGCCGGCGTTCGCAGCACGGCGGCGGCCGTGACGGCGACCGCGAGCAGCACGTCGGCCATGAGGAGGGCGCGGCGGGGAATCAGCACGCATGTCACCGTAGTGACGGCCATTCCGCCGCGCATCGGACCACCGTCCGATGCGCCGAGGGGACGTCGCCACGCAGGCTGGCGCGGTGCTGATCCGAACGCTGACCGCCCTGATCCTCGCCGCCCCGACCGCGCCCACCGCCCCGGCCGTGGAGATCATCCCGGCCACGATCGACGCGGCGGTCCAGTCGTACCGCGAGGTCACGGGCGTGCCGGGCGTCGCGGTCGCCGTCACGCGGGGTCGCACCGTGATCCATACCGCGGGCTACGGGAACACCGCACAGGGCGACGCCGTCACGGACCGTACCGTCATGGCTGTCGCCTCGGTCAGCAAGTCCATGACGGCGCTGGCCGTTCTGCAGCTGGTCGACGCCGGCCGCATCCAGTTGGACGTTCCCGTGCGCAGCTACCTGCCGGAGTTCACCCTGGCGGACGAGCGCGTCGCGCAGGTCACCGTACGGCAGCTGCTCCACCACACCTCGGGGATGTCGGACCGGACGTACAAGTCGTTCAGCGGCCCTGCGGTGCACAACCTGCAGGAAGCGGTCGCCTCGATGCGTGCCGCCCGCCTGGCGGCCGACCCGGGCACCCGGTTCGAGTACCACAACCCCAATTACCAGGTCGCCGCGCGTCTGGTCGAAGTCGTCAGCGGCCAGCCGTTCGACGCCTATCTGCGGCAGCAGGTGTTCGGCCCCCTCGGCATGGTGGACAGCCGGACCATCAACACCGCCGACGAGCTACCGCCCAGCAGCCGCGGTCACCTGATGATCGCCGGCACACCCGTCGCCCTGCCGGAACCTCCTGCGTTCGGCGCCGGCTCCGGCGCTGTGCTGAGCACCGCCCACGACATGGCCGCCTGGCTCATCTGCCAGAGCAACCACGGCCGCGGCCCCGACGGCACGCCGGTCGTCTCTGCCGACGCTGTCGCCGACATGCAGCGCCCATCCGCCGACGACTACGGCCTGGGCTGGCAGAGCGACACCACCGGCTCCGGCGCACCGCTGATCGAACACGACGGCGACATGATGACGTTCACCGCCTACCAGGCCATCCTGCCCGGCAGTGGGTACGGCGTCGCGGTGATGGCCAACACCGGAACTCTGCACCGCGACGCCCAGGCCATCGGGGCGCGCCTCATCGACCTCATCGAAGGACGCGCCCCGTCGCGCCCCAACACGTCCCTGGTCTGGATTGACATCACCATCCTGATTCTCGTGCTCGCCGTGGCGCTGCTGGGCGCACGCGGGATCCGCCAGACCCGCGGCTGGGCTACCAACCGCCGTCCTGACTGGGGTATCGCCGCCCGGCTCCTGCCCTACTTGCTGCCGTTGGCCCTTCTTGTCGAGCTCGACCGTGTGGTGAGCTTCCTCTATCGCGGCCGTGACATCTCCTGGCTTCAGACGGCCTACCTCTATCCCACCTTCACGCTGCTGCTCGCGGCGGCATCAGCCGCTGGCATCGCGGTCATCGTCAGCCGGCTGACGCTACTCGTTCGCAATCCGCAGCGGTAGTTCCTCACCTACAGCAGGTCGATCAGGTCCCGTCCACAGCGGGCCGACAAAAGGAAAGGCAAGGAGATTATCCACTCCTTGCCACTCTCAATATATAGCGCACTGGGGGCCTTGCGGCAAGACCCGGGTCGTGCCGCAGAATCTCCAGCCGAAGCCAGAACCTGCGGTAATCAGGGATTCGCGAAGTGCGTTGCCTCTGGTCGACGGCGGGGTCTCGCGGGACGTCGAACCGCTGGTGGGACTAGCGGTGCGGATGCGCGCACTCGGCGCGGAGGTGCGGGTTACTGCGCGGGCGACTGGCCGAAATGCAAGCTTGTTCATTGGGGGTTTCCATGATTGACGTCATCATTGCCGGCGGCGGACCGACCGGCTTGATGCTGGCCAGCGAGTTGCGGCTGCACGGCGTGCACGCGCTCGTGCTGGAGAAGGAGACGGAGCCGGCCAGGTATGTCCGCGCGCTCGGCCTGCACGCGCGCAGCATCGAGGTGATGGCCCAACGCGGCCTGCTGGAGCGGTTCCTCGCGCTCGGCCAGCAGTACCCGGCCGGTGGTTTCTTCGCCGGCATCCCCAAGCCGTCGCCCGGCCGGCTGGACACCGCACATCCGTACGTCCTCGGCATCCCGCAGACCGTCACCGATCGCCTGCTGGCCGAGCACGCCATCGAGGTCGGCGTCGAGATCCGGCGCGGCCGTGAACTGGTCGGGCTGAGCCAGGACGACCACGGGGTGACCGTCGAGCTGGCCGACGGCACGCAGTTGCGCTCGCGCTACCTCGTCGGCTGCGACGGCGGCCGGAGCACGGTGCGCAAGCTGCTCGGCGTCGGCTTCCCCGGCGAGCCCACCAGGGTCGACACGCTGCTGGGCGAGATGGAGGCGGCCGTGCCGCCGGAGACGCTGGCCGCCGTGATGGCCGAGGTCCGCAAGACGCAACTGCGGTTCGGCGCCGGGCCCCTCGCGGACGGGGTGTACCGCATCGTCGTGCCCGCCGACGGGGTGGCCGAGGACCGTACGGTCCCACCGACCCTTGAGGAGTTCAAGCAACAGCTGCGGGTCCACGCCGGCACCGACTTCGGCGTGCACTCACCGCGCTGGCTCTCCCGCTTCGGCGACGCCACCCGGCAGGCCGAGCGCTACCGGGTCGGCCGGGTGCTGCTGGCCGGCGACGCGGCGCACGTCCACCCGCCGTTGGGCGGGCAGGGGCTCAACCTCGGCATCCAGGACGCGTTCAACCTGGGCTGGAAACTGGCCGCCGAGGTCAACGCCTGGGCACCGGAGGGGCTGCTGGACAGCTACCACGCCGAACGGCACCCGGTCGCTGCCGACGTGCTGGACAACACCCGCGCGCAGACCGTACTGATGTCCACCGAGCCGGGTCCCCGGGCAGTGCGCCGGCTGGTGGCGGAACTGATGAACTTCGAGGACGTGAACCGGTACCTGACCGAGAAGATCACCGCGATCGGGGTCCGCTACGACTTCGGCGAGGGGCATGAACTGCTCGGCCGGCGGCTGCGGGACGTGGGGCTGAAGCGGAGGCGCCTCTACGAGCTGTTGCACGGCGGCCGAGGGCTGCTGCTCGACCAGACCGGCCGGCTCTCGGTGTCGGGTTGGGCGGATCGGGTCGACCACGTCGTCGACGTCAGTGAGGAACTGGACGTGCCCGCCGTGCTGCTGCGGCCGGACGGCCACGTGGCGTGGGTCGGTGAAGACCAGCAGGATCTGCTCAGCCACCTGCCCAGGTGGTTCGGCGCTGCCGTCAGCTGAGCGCGTAACTGTGGCTCGACAGGGCGGGACGGGCCAGCACCAGCCAGCGGGCCGTTCGGCTGGTCAGGACCGGCTCGCCGCCGTCGTGCTGGACCGGCTGTTCCCGACCCCGCCGGGGGCGGCGGCGCGGTGGCCCCGCCGCCCCCGGGTCGGTGTCAGCGCGGTGACGGCAGGCCGGTGTCCACCGCGGACATCAGGGTGCCGGCGGTGGTGTCGCCGGACATTTCCCAGATCATGCCGCCGAGCAGGTTCTGCTGCTTGGCCCAGGTGGTCTTCTGGCCGATCGACCACGGGTCGTCGAAGCTCCACCACTGCCCGCCGTTGCCGGTGAAGCAGTACGACGAGACCGACTGGGTGTCGTGGTGGACGGTGCAGCCGGGCACCATCGCGAGCAGGTTGGCGTACCCGCGGGTGCCCGCCTCCTCGGCGAACTGGCCGGGCGCCGCCCCGGTGGCGGTCTGCCACTCCCCGTTGGCCGAGCCGCCGCCCGGCAGGGTTCCGGCGGCGACCCCCTGCCAGCCCCGGCCGTAGAAGGCGAAGCCGACGGTGAGCTGGCGCGGGTTGACCCCGGCGGCGGTGTACGTGCGCACGGCGCGTTCGACGCTGAACTCGAACGGGTACGGGTCCTGCGCGTCGCGGTACAGGTTGCCCTGGTGCCCGGTCCGGTTCGGCTCCCACGAGTTGTCGCTGCCGGCGCCGTGGAAGTCGTACCCCTGCACGTTGGCGAAGTCGAGGTAGTCGAAGACGCTCGGCGTGCCGTCGGCGCGGCTGATGTCCCACCCCGCGTCGATCTTCGCCGGATCGGCCGGGGTGAACGCGGTCAGCAGGTACTGCTTGCCGGTGGTCGCGCCGAGTTCGTTCATCTGCCGGCGGAACTCGGCGAGCAGCGCCGTGTTGTTGGCCTTGTCCTGCGGCCCCCAGTGGTTGCCGGGGTGCCCTTCGGCGCCGGGCCACTCCCAGTCGAGGTCGATGCCGTCGAAGATGCCGGCCGCGGTGCCCGGCCCGCCGGAGTTACCGGCTACCGGCAGGTTGCCCCGCAGGTAGATGTCCAGGCACGAGCGGACCAGCTTCTCCCGGCTCGCGGGGGTCGCCGCGGCGTCGGAGAAGAACTTGGAGTACGTCCAGCCTCCGAGCGAGATCAGGATCTTCAGGTGCGGGTGCTTGGCCTTCAGCTTCTTGAGCTGGTTGAAGTTGCCGCGCAGCTTCTCCCAGCCGGTGTCGGCCACACCGTCCACCGACTGCGCCGCGCTGAACGGTCGGCCGTAGTCGGCGTCGGCGTCGCCCGCGCCGGTGCCCTGGTCGGGGTCCTGCGGGTTCTGGGTGGTGCCCCGGGTGACGCCTTGCAGGCAGGTCAGGTTCACCGGGTCGAGGTTGGCGAAGGAGTAGTTGATGTGGGTCAGCTTCGCTGCGGCGCCAGACGTGTCGAGGTTCTTCACGAAGTACTGCCGGCCGTAGATTCCCCATTGGACGAAGTAGCCGACCTTGGCGTACCGGCCGGCGCCCATCACGTCGTCGGTGGTGACGGTGACCGGCGCGCTGGCGGGCGAGACGTTGTCGTAGGTGTCGCGGGCGCGGACGGTGAAGGTGTACGCGGTCAGTGCGGTGAGTCCGCCGACGGTGATGCTGGTGCCCGTGCCGTTGACCGTGGCGGCCAGTTGGGTGCCGCGGTAGACGTCGTACCCGGCGATGCCGCTGGCGTCGTTGACGGCGTTCCACGCGAGCGTGACGCTGTTGGCGGTCACGGCGGTGCTGCGCAGGCCACCGGGTGCCGGCGGGGCGGCGGTGTCGTCGGCCGGGTTGAGCGTGGTGGCCGACGCGGTGGCGCTCGCCGGCGAGGTGTTGCCGCGGGTGTCCTTGGCCACGACGGCGAAGGTGTACGGGGTGTTCGGCGTCAGCCCGCCGACGGTCGCCGCAGTGCCGGTGACCGTCGCGACGACGGTCCCGCCGCGCAGCACGTCGTACCCCGCGATCGGGAAGTCGGTGGCGGTGGCGGCGGTCCAGGTCAGCGACAGGGTCTTGGTGGTCCGCCCGCTGACCGTGAGGCCGGTCGGCGTGCCCGGCGCCCGGTCGGGGCTACCGTCGCACTTGTTGCCGTTGACCCGGCAGTTCGTCGGCGCGGTGGCCGTGCCGGTCGCGATGTACCAGAAGCTGTACGGCTCGGTGCTGCCACCGGCCGCGACGGTGCCGTTGTAGTGCGCGTTGACGACCGTGACGTGGTCGCCGACCCGGGTGACGGTGCCGTGGTAGGCGTTGCCCATGGTCACCCCGGCCGGCAGGTCGAACTCGAGGGTCCACCCGGAGACCGCGGTCGGCGTCGGGTTGCTGATGACGTACTTGTCCATCCGCCACGAGCCGTTGTCGGACGAGGAAAAGGTGGCGGTGAGGCCGGCGGCGGCATAGGCCGCGGTCGACGGCGCGACGATGGCGCCGACCACGGCCAGCAGGACCGCGACGGCCAGCGGCAGGCGGGTGGATCTTCGCGGACCGGTACGACCGCCCATGACGTCCTCCTTTTAGGAAACTTTCCTAAAAGTTAAATCGGCGGCGATCGATAAGTCAAGGCCGTCACCGCGGAGCGCGGAACCTCCCTGGGCTGCAAGGCCCGGGGTAGGTGACGTGACGACTGGGAACGGTCTCCTGATGGCGAAGTCACGGCACAAACTTCAGCCCTCCCCGGAGGCCATCGCCGAGCTGACCAGCCTGCTGGCCCCCGGGGAAGGCGCCCGGCGCCAAGGGGGGCGGCACACCAGCCGCACAGCCGGGGGACGCAGTGCTCGCCCTGCTCCTCCTCCACCGCGTCCAGGGGCCACCGGCCCGGCCGGGTTGGTGAACAGCGGGCACTGCGTCGGTCAGGCGCGGCGGCGCCAGGGCCGCCACCAGCCCTGACGGCTTCGCGGCTGCGTCGGTTGCGGTGCGGGGTCGGTCTCCGCCCGGGACCGGTCCCGGGCCGCGCGCCACTGTCGGACCACCTCGTCGGCGTTGGCGGGCCGGACGACGACCCTCGGCCCGGTCGGGTTGCGCAGCCAGGCGAGGACCTGCGCGTTGAGGTCGCCCACATACGCCCGCACGGCCTGCTCGGTGGGCAGGTTCCGCACCTCCTCGGGGATCCGCTCGATCCGGCGGCGCAGTTGCAGCGGGGTGGGCAGCAGCAGGGCGGCGGGCAGCGCCTCACGCTCCAGGAAGCTCTTGATCCACCACGACTCGTCGTAGGGGGTGTTTCGTCCCGGGAGCGGCTTGCCCATGCCGGGCAGGTTGTCGAACTCCCCGCGCTCCTGGGCGGTGCGGATCTGCGCCTCGGCCGCCGCTTCCCACCTGTCGGTCACCGTCGCCACCTCCCGCACCCACCGTAACCTCTGCCGTCTGGGGCAGCGTCGCGTCGCCGCAGGGCATTCCCCGTCAGGCCTGGACGCGGCGGGGGGCCGGCGGTGCCCCGCGGACGTGCCGGTGCCCGTCGCGGGGAAACGGCGCGCGGGCCGGCAGGATCTCGCGCAACAGGTAGCCGGTCTTCTCGGCCACCCGGCACGAGGCCAGGTTGTCGACCTGGTGCAGCAGTTCCAGCCGGGCCAGCCCGGTCGCGGCGAACCTGGTGAACGCCCAGCCGGTGACCGCCTCCACCGCCCGGGGCGCGACGCCGCGCCCGCGCGCCCAGGCGGCCGTCCAGTAACCCACCTCGGCGTGTTCGCGGCCGGGCAGGACCTCCTTGAGCACCACCGTGGCGACGAGCCGGTCCGCTGCGGCGGGTCGAGGCTCCAGCACCGCGAAGCTGAACCGGCTGCCGGCGGCCCAGCCCTGCCGGCTGCGGGTCACCCATCGCCGGGCGCCGTTGACGTCGTCGATGGGGTGGCGCACCCAGCGGCGCAGCTCCGGGTCGCGGTAGACCTCGATCAGCTCGGCGATGTCCGCGTCGCACCACGGGCGGAGCAGCAGCTCGGGGCGGTGGGCGGTCGCGGGAGCCCGCAGCAGGACCGGCATCCCCGTAGTGTGGCCCATCGCGTCGGTCGGGTGCTGCCCCCGTCGGACCGCCCGCAGGCCGGGCCCGGCGGCGTCGTCGAGCCGGCCTGGGCCTGACCCGGATCGCCGCGCCGGTCAGCCGGTGGCGTCGCGGTGGCGGCGGACGAGGCCCTCTGCCAGCGGCGCGCCGTCGAGGTCACCGGCGGCCACCCGGCCGGCGACGGTGCGCCGCACGAGGCGGTCGGCGAGCGCGGGCGCGTGCCGGGCCAGGGCCAGCTCGAGGCGTCCCCGGGCGGTGGTGGAAACGTCGCGCGGCGCGCGGCGGGCGGTGGCGGCGCGCAGGATCGCCGCGATGACGCCCTCGACGGATTCCAGCCGGGACACCCCCCGCAGGGACAGGCCGGCGCGGGAGGTGCTGTCGTGGATGGGTGAGGCGACCATGCTGGGGTAGACGACGCTGACCCCGACGTGGGTGCCGACCTCCAGCCGCAGCGCGTCGGCGTACGCGACGAGGGCGCGCTTGCTGACCCCGTACGCGGCCGCGAGGGGTAGCGGCAGGACCGCCATCCGGCTGGCCACGAAGATCACCCGGCCGCGGGCATCGACGAGGGCGGGCAGGGCGGCGGCGGTGGTCCGCCACGCGGCGAGCAGATTCACCTCGATCTGCTGGCGCACGGTGTCGTCGGGCGCCAGTTCGGCCGGGGCGGGTCCGCCGACGCCGGCGTTGTTGACCAGCAGGTCGAGGCCGCCGAGCCGGGCGACGGCGGCGCGCACGGCCGCGGTCGTGGCGTCCGGGTCGGTCAGGTCGACGCCGAGCACCGGCACTCCGGCGGTGGTGCCGGGGTACAGGTCGAGGCCGATGACGCGGGCATCGGCGGCGGCCAGGGCCGCGCACAGCTCACGTCCGAAGGTGCCCCGGGCGCCGGTGACGACGACCCGGCGGCCGGTCAGGGCGCTCATCGCGTTGTCCGGGCTCGGCGGACGCCGGCGGCCAGTTCCCGGCGCAGGTCGGCCAGGTACGCGTCGAAGTCGACCCGCATCGCCGGTCGGCGCTGCCCCCACCGGGCGGTGGCGGCGCGCAGCTCGGCCCGGCAGGCGGCCCGCCGCCGGTCCGCGTCGGGCAGGGCGTACCGGCCGGCCAGGTGCGCGGCGACGAGCCGGGCCTGCGCCTCGACCAGGGGGAACGCGGCTCCGGTGGACTGCATGAGCCCGACGAACGCCAGGCCGGGGGCGTCGAGGTGGAACACGTGCCGGTACAGCGGGAGGGTGTCGGGGCCGGCGCCGAGCAGCGCCGGGTCGAGGAAGTCCACGGCGACGCGGTAGCCGGTGCACCACACGACGAGGTCGATCTCGTCGACGCGGCCGTCGGTGAACTCGACCCGGTCGCCGTGGAAGGCGGCGATGCCGGGGCGGGTCTCGACGGCGCCGTGGGTGAGCCGGGACAGCAGGGTGTCGGAGAGGGTGGGGTGGTCCTGCAGGAAGCCGTGGGTGGGGGCGGGCAGGCCGTAACGGGGCGGTGGGCCGACGGTGGCGGCGAGCATGCCCTGGCTGATCCGTTGACGCAGCCGCCAGGGCAGCCGGCGCGCGAGCGCCCCGTTGAGGGTGTCCGACGGGCGGCCGAGCAGGTACTTGGGCACCACCCACACCCCCCGGCGCAGGGACAGCAGGGTGCGCCGGGCGGCGTGGGAGGCGTCCACGGCGATGTCCATCGCGGAGTTGCCGCCGCCGACGACCAGGACCCGCCGGCCGGTGAGCTGCTCGGGGCCCCGGTAGTCGTGGCTGTGCAGCTGTTCGGCGGCGCAGTCACCCGGGTAGCCGGGCTCGGGTGGGCGGGGCACCCGGTTGTGGCCGTTGGCGACGACGACCGCCTCCACGTCGACCTCGACGGGGCCGTGCGGGCCGGTGGCCCGTACCGTCCAGCGGCCGTCGGCGCCGGGGGCGACGTGGGTGACGGTGTGTCGCAGTGCGACGGCGTCGAGCAGCCCGAAGCGTCGCGCGTAGTCGTTCAGGTAGCCGGCGACGCGGGTGTGGTCGGGGTAGTCGGGCCAGTGCGCCGGCATGGGGTGGTCGGCGAACTGGGTGCGGGTCCTGCTGGTGTTCAGGTGCAGGGTGCGGTAGGCGGGCGAGTCGGGGGCCCCGTACACCCACAGGCCGCCGACGGTGTCGGCGGCCTCGTAGGCCACGGCGGTGATGCCGACGTCGGCGAGGGCCTTGAGGGTGGCCAGGCCGGCGGCGCCGGCGCCGACGACCGCGACCCGTGGCGGTGCCCCCATGCGGTCCCCCTCGACAGTTAATCCAACGCCTGCCGGATAATGCGCGGACCGGGCCCCGCTCGTCAAGCCGGCGGGCCGTACAGGGCATCGAGCAGCCGGCGCAGGAACGCCCGGAACTCCCGCCGCTCCCGTGCCGGCGACCCCCCGGGGGTGGCCAGCGCCACCACGTGCGCGTGCACCGCCCACACCAGGCTGCGCACCGTGACGTGCGGGGTCGGCTCGACCAGTGCCCCGCCGGCCGCGGCGGCGGCCAGCAACTCCTCCACCAGGTCGTACAGGGGAGTCGCGTAGCGCTGGTCCAGCTCGGCGTGCCGGTCCGGCTCCAGCCAGCGGCGCAGCCACAGCGCGGTGGTCTCCGGCCGGCCCTCCAGGAAGTCGACGAACACGTCGAGCAGGTCGTACAGGGCGCGCCGTGCCTGCAGCGGCCCGGCGTCGAGGGCTTCGCGGGCCCGCGCCGCCCCGGCCTCCAACACCGCCCGCTCGGCGGCGAACACCCGGGCGAAGCAGGCGTCGTAGAGCTGCGCCTTCGTACCCGTGTGGTGGGAGACCGTGGCCACGTCGACGCCGGCGGCCGCGGCGACCTCCCGCAGCCCGACGGCGTCGACGCCGCGGGCGGCGAACAGTGCGGTGGCGGCGGCGAGCACCACCTCGCGGGTGTCTCGGGTGTCGGAACGCCGGGGCCGACCCGGTCGCCGTCGGGGCATGGTCACGGCCGCCATTGTCCCCCTACAATCCAGCAACCGTTGGATTGGGGGCGGCGTGCCGCCGGAGGGACGCAAACCTATGACCGGGCTCGACACCCGCGACCGCACGCCGGGCACCCGCCTGCCGCGCGGGCCGCTGCTCGGCTTCGCCACCGGCTCGCTCGGCATGGGCGTCTGGGTCACCGTACCCGGGTTGCTGCTGCTGTACTTCCTCACCGACGTCCTCGCCGTGGCGCCGTGGCTGGCCGGCCTGACGCTGCTGGCGCCGAAGGTCGCCGACGTGCTGCTGCACCCGTGGGTGGGGCACCGCTGCGACGTGCAGCAGGCCCGCCGCGGGGACCGGCGACCCCTGCTGCTGGTCGGCTGCCTGCTGCCGGTGGCGTTCGCCGCGCTGTTCGCCGTACCCGGCGGGCTCACCGGTGCGCCGGCGGCGGGCTGGGTGGCGGTGTGCTTCGTCGCCGGGAACCTGCTCTTCGCCGCCTACCAGGTGCCCTACCTGGCCACCCCGGCCGACCTGCGGATCGGCTACCACGAGCGGACCCGGCTGATGGCGTTCCGGATGGTGGTGCTCACCGCCGGGATCCTGGTCGCCGGCCTGCTGGCGCCACTGCTGACCGGCGGGGACACCGCGACACGGGCCGGCTACCAGCGGATGGGACTGCTGCTGGGCGTGGGCGCCCTCGCGGCGATGCTGGTCGGGATGACGGGCATCGGCCGGCTGCGCCTGGCCGCCGGGACGTCGGGCGACGGCCACGCCCCGGACGGGTGGCGGGTACTGGTCGCGGCGCTGCGCGACAGGCAGTTCCGCTGGCTGGTCGCCGCGTACCTGGCGATGTCGACCACCACGCACCTGGTGCTCGCCGGGGTGCCCTACTACGCCGAGTACGAGCTGGGCCGTCCCGCGCTGACCACCGTGCTGGTCGCGGCGTTCGTCGCCCCGGCGCTGCTGGTCACCCCCGGCTGGCTGGCGGTGGCCCGGCGGGTCGGCAAGCAGCGGGCGCTGCTGGCCGCGCAGGGCGCGTTCGCCGCCGGGTCGCTGGTGCTCGCCGTGGGCCGACCGGCGGGCCTGCCGGTGCTGGTCGCGGCGGTGGCGGTGCTCGGGGTGTCGTTCGCCGGGATGCAACTGCTGCCGTTCGCGATGGTGCCCGACGTCATCCGCGCCGCGGGCGCCACCGGCGCGGGCACCTACACCGGGGTGTGGACGGCCACCGAGGCCACCGGCGCGGCGTTGGGCCCCTACACGTACGCGCTGTGCCTCGCCGCCGGCGGGTTCGTCGCCTCGGCCGGCGGCGAGCCGGTCGCCCAACCCGGCGCGGCGCTCACCGCGATCCGCTACGGATTCGGGTTGCTGCCGGCCGCGCTGATGCTCGCCGCGTTGCTGGCGCAGCGCCGCTACACCCTCGACGGCGCGGCCCGCGCCGCCGGCTGACCCGCCCGCCCGGCGCCCCCGGCAGAGCGGCGTGGCTAGACTTCCGCCTCGATGGACGCCCAGCCCTCCCCCACCGAGGCCCGTCCCTGCGCGCACTGCGGCCGGGACGTGCCGCAGCGGGCCGGCGCGGGCCGGCCGTTCCGCTACTGCCGGGACAACGACGGCGCCTGCCAGCGGGCGTCACGCAACAACCGGATGCGGCACCGCAACGCCCCGGGCCTGCCCGGGCAGGTCGCCCGCACCTGGGAGGCCGTGGACCGGCTCGACCAGGTGGTGGAGACCCTCACCGAGGCGCTGCACGCCGAACTGTCCCCGGCGGGGGTGGAACGGCAACTGGCGCAACTACGCGCCGAGACCGCCGCCGAACTGGCCCAGGCACACACCGAACGCGACGAGGCCCGCCGCGACGCCGAGGACGCGGCGGCAGGCGCCGCCCGAGCCCGTCAGGAGGCCCGCACGGCCGCAGCCGAGGCCGACGCCGCCCGCGAGCGGACCGAACGGGCCGAGGCCGACGCGGCCCGGGGCCGGGAACGGGCCGACGCCGCCGAGGTGGCCCGGGACTCCGCGCGCCGCGACAACGGGGCGGCGCAGGCGCTGCGGGTGCAGGCCGAACGGGACCGCGACGCCGCCCGGCACGAGCTGCGTACGGTGACCGGCGAACGCGACGACGAACGACGGCGGGCCGCCGACCTGACCGCCGAGCGGGACACCGCCGCCGCCGACGCGCGGCGCTCCGCCGACGCGGCGGATGAGGCACGGCGGCGCGCCGGGCAGGCCGACGCCGACGCCGAGCGGACCCGCGCCGACGCGCGGCGCTCCGCCGAGGCAGCAGAGGCGGCGCGCGTCGAGGCCGCCCGGGCCCGTGAGGAGACCGACCGGCTGCGCGCCGACGCGGGCGAGGCGCGCCGCGCCGCCGAGCAGGCGCACGCCGCGGCGACGGCGTCCCGACAGGAAGCCGCGGCGCTGTCGGCGCGGCTGGCCGAGGCCGACGCGGCCCGCGACGCCGTCGCCAGCCAGTTGGCCGCCGCCCGGGAGGCGACGGCTGCCGTGCAGGGTCGCCTCGGTGAGCTGGAGGCCCGCCTCGGCGCGGCCGAGGCCGACCGGGACGCCGCGCAGCGGCGCTCGGCGCAGCTCGTCGACCAGGTCAGCGACCTGGCCGCCGCACTGGCCCGGCTCGGTGCCGCACCACGCTGACGTGTCCCTGACCTTTCAGTGGATGCCGACCATCAGCCGGCGGAGGTGCCGGGAGAACATCACCGCGCCGAGGCCCAGCAGCGCCGACGCCACGCCGAAGACGAGGAAGTAGGTCGGCTCCGGCCACGCCTCGGCGAGCCGGGCCACCTGACCGCCGATGGCGTCACCGACGGCGGTGGCCAGGAACCACAGGCCCATCATCTGGCTGGCGTACTTCACCGGGGCGAGTTTCGTGGTGGCGGACAGGCCGACCGGACTCAGCGACAACTCCCCGGCGACCTGGATGGCGAAGACCGCCACCAGCCACCACGGGGAGACCAGGTCACCGCCGACGGCGGCCTGCGCGGCGGCGGCCATCAGCACGAAGGACAGGCCGTTGAGCACCAGGCCGACGGCGAACTTCACCGGGGTGGAGACCCGGTGGCCCAGCCGCAGCCACAGCCACGCGAACAGGGGCGCCCCGATGATGATCAGGATCGGGTTGACCGACTGGAGCCAGGACGCGGGGAAGGTGAACCCGAACACGTCCCGGTCGGTGCGGTCGGCGGCGAAGATGTTCAGCACCGACCCGGCCTGGTCGTAGATGAGCCAGAACGAGGCGGCGAACACGAACAGCCACACGTACGCCTTCATCCGGCTGCGTTCGGTGCCGCTGAGTTCCCGGTCGGTGAGGATCCGCGTGAAGTACCCGACGGTGACCAGCACGGTGGTGGCGGTGAGCAGGTTGACCATGGTGTCGACGGTGAACAGCCCGGCGACGGCCAGGGCTGCCAGAACCACCGCCAACGCGCCGGCGGCCACCCCGACGCGGGTCAGCGCGCGGCGGCGGTCGGCGCCGAGCAGCGGGTCGGCGGGGCGGGCGCCGGCGTCGCCGAGGTGCCGCCCACCGATCACGTACTGGATCACCCCGAAGGTCATGCCGACGGCGGCGACGGCGAACCCCAGGTGCCAGTTGATCCGCTCGCCGAGGAAACCGGTGATCAGCGGGGCGACGAAACCACCCAGGTTGATGCCCATGTAGAACAGGGAGAACCCGGCGTCGCGGCGCGGGGAGTCCCGGTCGTACAGGTCGCCGACCATGGTGGAGATGTTGGGTTTGAGCAGCCCGGTGCCGACGACGATCAGCGCCATGCCGGCGAAGACGCTCCAGCCCACCGGGATCGCCATCACGTAGTGGCCGCAGGCGATGGTGACACCGCCCCACAGCACGCTGCGGCGGGCGCCGAGGAGCCGGTCGGCGACCCACCCGCCGGGCAGCGCCATCAGGTACACCATCGCGTTGTACGCGCCGTACACGGCGGTGGCGGTGGACTGGCGCAGACCGCCGCCGTCGTCGGCGACCGCGGCAGTCAGGTACAGCACCAGAATCGCCCGCATGCCGTAGAAGCTGAACCGTTCCCACATCTCGGTGAGGAACAGGGTGGCCAGGGCGCGGGGGTGGCCGAAGAAGGTCCGGCCGGCGGGCGGCCGGTGGTCGACCGGCGCGTCACTCGACATCGACACCTCCGCACGGCTGGGGTTCGATAACATCCCCGTAAACCGCCGAAACACTCCCACCGACTCGACCGGCCGGGGCGACCCCGCCGGGTGCATGTCCTGTCCGGCTACCCTTGCGGGGCGACGGCCGTGCCGCGCCCCACCGGGTGGGCGGGTTCCGGCCCGCCAGGGCGGGGAATGGCCCGGCCGGCACGGACCGTTACACGAGAAGACCAGCACCACGAGCGAGGGGAAGTCGATCATGGGCGAGCGTATGCTGCGCGGAAGCCGTCTGGGCGCGGTCAGCTACGAATCCGACCGCAACACGGAGCTCGCGCCGCGTCAGACCCGCGAGTACCTCTGCGCCAAGGGCCACCAGTTCGAGGTGCCGTTCGCCGTCGACGCAGAGGTCCCCACCACCTGGGAATGCAAGTTCGACGGCAGCGTCGCCCGGCTGGTCGACGGCAACGAGCCGGAGCAGAAGAAGGCCAAGCCGCCGCGCACCCACTGGGACATGCTGCTGGAGCGCCGCTCCATCGCCGAACTGGAGGACATCCTCGCCGAGCGGCTGCAGGAGGTCCGCACCCGCCGCGGCCGAGCCTGAACGCCAGCCCCGAACAGCACAAACGCCCCCGGGAGATCACTCACCGGGGGCGTTCGCGCATGTCCCGCCCAAGACCGACGCTTCCCGCGTCGACGTCAACGGCCGGGTTCGACGATCTCCCCCTCGATGGCCCGGCCACCGTCGACCACTGTCGGCTCGACCGGCGCCTCGTCGGACGGGGAGGGCTGGGCCGCACCACGGCGCACCCGCACCACCCGCGGCCCGAACAGGTCACCGGCGACCATCGACGACACCCGCCGCTCCGCGGCCCGCCGCACCCCGGCCCGGGTGAGCCGCCGCACCGGCGGCACCAGCAGCAACGCCCCCACCACACCACTGACCAGACCCGGCACCGCCAGCAGCAACGCCCCCAACAACCCCACCAGCCCGTCGGTGACCTGCGGGCCGGGCGGCTGACCCGCCTGCGCCGCCGCCCGGAACCCCCGCCACGCCCGCATACCCTCACGCCGCAGCAGCACCAGCCCCAGCAGCGACGCCGCGAACACCAACAGCACCGCCGACCCGAACCCGACCAGCCGGCCGACCCCGACGAACACCGCCAGTTCCACCAGCACCGCCAGCAGCGCCGCCACCGGCACGAATTTCAGTCCTCGGCGCATCTCACCCCATCGGCCGTTCCGACATCCCGCCGTTCAAGCATGACACGCCGCCGGTCACGGCCACCGCGCCTGACCGGCGCGGGTGCCGTACACCCCACGCCGCCACGCCGCCCGCCGGTCCTGCACCGCCCACACGCTGATCCGCCACAACGCCTCCGCGACGATCACCGGGCTCATCTTGCTCGCCCCCCGCTCCCGCTCGGCGAACGTGATCGGCACCTCCACGATCCGCGCCCCCGCCCGGTGCGCCAGCCGCGACAACTCCACCTGGAACGAGTAGCCCTGCGAACACACCGACCCCAGGTCCACGGCGTCCAACGCCGCCAACCGGTACACCCGGTACCCGCCGGTCGCGTCAGCCACCGGCATCCCCAACGCCACCCGCGCATACAGGTTCCCGCAACGCGACAGCAGCAGCCGCCGCAGCGGCCAGTCCACCACCTTCGCGCCCCGGCACCAGCGGGAACCGATCACCACGTCGGCGTCCCCGGCGGCAGCCAGCAACCGCGGCAAATCCTCCGGGGCGTGGGAACCGTCGGCGTCCATCTCCACCACCGCGTCGTAGCCGCGCTCCCGGGCCCACCCGAACCCCGCCAGGTAGGCGGCACCGAGGCCCTGCTTACCCGGCCGGTGCAACACCCGCACCCGAGCGTCGGTGGCGGCGAGCGCGTCGGCGATCGCCCCCGTACCGTCGGGGCTGTTGTCGTCGGCGATCAGCACGTCCACGTCCGGAGCGGCGGCGCGGACCCGCGCCACGATCGGCGACACGTTGTCCGCCTCGTTGTAGGTGGGGATGACCACCAACACCCGCCCCAACCCCGGCCGCCGCACCTGCGGACGCACACCCACCGCTCCGCTCACCGTTCCTCCGCCCCCGCCGACGCGACGCCGACGTGTCGCTACCGGGCGACGGCCGACCGTCGGCGCCGCCACACCGCCCCGGCCAGGGCGGCCACCGCCGCAGCGGTCAGCGCCGCCTCCGGCCACACCCCGACCCGGGTGGCCAGGGTGCGCCCGTCACCGAGGCGCAACTGGCGCAGCACCACGGCGCGGGTGTTGAACCCGGTGGCGTCGGATACCCGCCCATCCGGGGCCACGAACCCGGACACCCCGACCGTGGAGGCCATCAACGACGCGCGGCCGTGCTCCACCGCCCGCAGCCGCACCATCGCCAACTGCTGACGGGCCTCGGCGACGTCGAACGTGGCGTTGTTGGTCTGCACCACCAGCAGCTGCGCCCCACCGGTGACGGTGTCGCGGACCAACCCGTCGTAGGCCACCTCGAAGCAGATCACGTCGCCCAGGACCGCCGGGCCGGCGTCGACCACCCCGGCGCGGTCACCGGGCACCATGTCGCTGCGAACCCGGTCGACCTCTTTACTGACCATCCGCGCCACGTCCCGCAGCGGCACGTACTCGGCGAACGGCACCGGATGCCGCTTCGTGTACATCTGCTCCAGGTCCGGGCCGCTGCCGGGCCGCCACAGGATTCCCGCGTTGCGGCTCTGCCCCTCACCGGGACCCACCAGCACCGCCCCCACCAGGATCGGCGCCCGCACCGCGTCAGCCGCCGCACTGATCCGCTGCCCCGCCACCGGGCTGCGCAGCGGGTCGATGTCGCTGGCGTTCTCCGGCCACACCACCAGGTCCGGCTGCGGCCGCTGCCCCGCCGCGACCTGCGCCGCCAGGGCGAGGGTGGCCTTTACATGGTTTTCCAACACCGCCTGCCGCTGCGCGTTGAAGTCCAGGCCCAGCCGGGGCACATTGCCCTGCACCACCGCCACGGTGACCGTGCCGCCGCCCCCGGCGACCCCCACCGGCACCAACAACCCCACCGCGAGCACCCCGGCCGCACCCACCACCGCAGCCCCCGCCGTCCACCGTGACCGCGCCGCACCGCCCCGCCAGGGCCGCCACACCGCCGCCACCAGCAGACCACCGGCCACGGCGACGGCGAACGTCACCAGCGGCGCCCCACCCACCGCCGCCAGCCGCAGCGCCGGGGACTCGTCCTGGCTGAACGCCAACCGGCCCCACGGGAACCCCCCGAACGGGGCCCGCGACCGCAGCGCCTCCTGCCCCACCCACAGCACCCCGGTCAGCGCCGGCCACGACCACCGCCACCGGTCCACCAACGGCGACGCGTACGCCGCGGCCCCACCCAGCAACGCCACGTACCCGGCCTGCAACAACGACAACAACAGCCACGGCAGGTAACCCGTGTGCAGGTTCGTCCACGACAGCAGCGGGCCGAACAACGCCACGCCCGCCACGAAACCCAACCCCACACCGGCGCGCACCCGACGCCGGTGCACCGCCGCGCCCAGCAACGCCACCCCCACCGGCGCGGCCGGCCACCACCCGTACGGGGGGAACGCCACCAGCATCGCCAACCCGGCGACCACCGCCAACGGCACCGCCACCCGCAACGGCAACGGCCCCCCGCGACCGGCCCGCACCCCGGCCGCGGGACCAGACGGGTTCTGCGCGACAACCGTCACCGGCACCTCACCTGCGATCACACCGCCGAAGGCTACCCGTCCCAGCGCGGCACCCGGCGCGGCACCGCCCACCCGGGGCGGAAACGAAAATCGGGGCGCGGCAGCTGCCGCGCCCCGATGCTCCCAGGCCCTTCCCGGCCGGTGGGGCGAGGATCAGGCACGCCGACCTTCGGACCGACCCGACGGGAAACTGGCTGCCCCCGCCTGGCCGTTGTCTACTGGCCGTGCACCTCACCCTGCCCGTACACCGGTAACCGCGGCCGGTTCGCGCCGCCCCGCCGACCCCCGCCCGCTGGACCTGGCCGCCGCGACCCGAAGGTCACTCGGCCAGCGGACGAAGGGACGAAGCGAACAACAGCCGCTTCCCGTAGTAGGACTCAAAGACGGTACGTGCTGCACCCCACGCCCTGTCAACCCACCAACGGCCAGTCGTGCCGTTCACCACGGCGTGTCGCGTCGGCGTGTCTCAATCCGCCCCGAAGTGCCGGCGCAGCAACGCCCCCGCCGCCACCGGATGATCCCCCGCCAGCAGCCCACCCGCGGCCAGCACATAGTCAACGTCCACCACCGGCCGGGCATCCCGCGGCACCGGCCACCCACCCGCGTGATCACCCAACACCGCCCCCAACACCGCCGCCGACACCACCGGCGCGACGTGACGCAGCACACCCCCCGACCCCACCAGCAGCCGCACGTCCCGCAGATCCCGCCCCCCACGCTCCCCCGTCGCCCCACCCCGCGCATGCCGCCGCACCGCCACCGTCGCCGCCAACGCCGCGAACCGCGCATCCAACGCCCGCTCCGCGTCACCCGCCGGCAGGAACCCCGGATCCGCCGCCCGCACCCGCGCCGCCGCCGCCAACCCGGCCTCCTCACCGCCGCCGACCAGCCGCTCCTCCACCGCCGCCCGCACCACCCCCGGGGCGCTCCACCGCATCCCCAGATCCCCCTCCACCGTCCGGGCCCGCCACAGCGTCCCCGCCACCTCCCGACCCGGACCGTCAGCCCGCTCGTCCGGCGTCAACACCGAATACACGTCCGTGGTCGCCCCACCCACGTCCACCACCACCAGATCACCACCGACCGCGTCGGCGAGGACCTCCACCCCCGTCAGCACCGCGTCCGGGGTGGCCGCCCGCACCAACCGGGCAAACCGCGGCCCCCGCGACAACCGCTTCCCACCGATGACGTGCCGCAGGAACACCTCCCGGATCGCCGCCCGCGCCGACGCCGGCGCCAGCACCCCGATCCGCGGCAACACATTGTCCGCCACCGTCACCGGCACCCCCGCCGCCACCAGCAGCGCACCCAACCCGTCACGCACATCGACGTTGCCGGCCAACACCACCGGCACCCGCCACCGCGCCCGCGCCAGCCGGGTCGCGTTGTGCGTCAACACCTCCTCGTCACCGCCGTCGGTGCCCCCGACCAGCAACACCACGTCCGGACGGGCCCCCCGCAACGCCGCCAACCCCGCCGCACCCAACCGGCCGACGGCCACGTGCACCACGTTCGCCCCCGCCGACAACCCCACCCGCCGACCCGCCTGCGCCGTCACCAGCGGCTCGTAGCCGACCACCGCCAGCCGCAACCCACCACCGGCCGACGAACACACGTACCACGGCGCGTCACCCACCGCGACGCCCACCGTCGCCGACGCCACCGCCGCGTCCAAGCCACGCAGCACATCACTGCCCACCGTCGTCGGCGCCGACCCCGCCGCCACCAACCGACCGGAGTCCAGGTCCACCACCGCGGCCTTCGTGTACGTCGACCCGACGTCGGCGCAGACCGCGACCCTCACGCCGACGCCGGCACAACCACCGTGCCGGTCGCCGTGACCGCCACCACCGCCGGATCCAACACCTCCGCCGCCGACTCCGACCGGTCAGGACGACCCCGACACACCACCCGCGCCTCGAAGTCGATCGTGCGGCTACGCGTCCCCACCCGGGTCACCGTCGCCGTCACCTCCAACACGTCCCCCGCCCGCATCGGCGCCCGGAACTGCACATCCGAATACGACGCGAACAACCCCTCATCACCATCAGTACGGATACACACCTCCGTCGCCACATCACCGAACAACCCCAACGCGTACGCCCCGTCCACCAGGCTCCCCGCATAATGCGCATGCGAATACGGCACATACCGCCGATGCGTCACCGTCAGACCGACCCGGGAATCACTCATGCCTTCGCCTTCTTACTCGTCACCAACGCGTGCACCAGATAGGAAGCCACCTCACCCGGCGTGGTGCCCCGCCCGAAAATCCGATCAACGCCCAACTCGCCCGTCATCGACTCGTCGAACCGCGGCCCACCCACGATCAACAGCGGACGCCGGCCCGCCGGCATCGCCTCCCGGAACGCCGCCGACATCTCCCGCGTGTTGTGCAGATGCGCGTCCCGCTGCGTCACCACCTGCGACACCAACACCGCGTCGGCCCGCTCCGCCCGCGCCGCCTCCACCAACTCCGGCACACTCACCTGGGCCCCCAGGTTCGACACCTTCAACTCCCGGTAGTACTCCAGACCCTTCTCCCCGGCGATGCCCTTCACGTTCAGGATCGCGTCGATGCCCACCGTGTGCGCGTCCGTGCCGATACACGCCCCCACCACCGACAACTTCCGCCGCAACCGCTGCTTCACCAGCGCGTTGACCTCCTTGGCCGACAGCAGCGGAAAGTCCCGCTCCACCACCCGCACCGCCGCCAGGTCCACCAGATGGTTCACCCGCCCATACACCACGAAAAACGTGAACCCGTCACTCATCGGCTTCGCGTGCACCAACATCGCCGGGTCGATGCCCATCCTGTTCGCCAACTGCACCGCCGCGCCCTCGGCCCGCTTGTCATGCGGCACCGGCAACGTGAACGACACCTGCACCATCCCGTCGCCGGTGGTGTCCCCGTACGGCCGGACGACCTGCTTCTCCGTCATGCCGACTGCTCCAGGATCTCCGTCGCCGGGTTGTAGTAGTCACCCTCGTGCGCCGCCACCCCCGACAGACCCTTACCCCGGTCCGCCGGCCGCTTCATGATCCCGAACGTGCCCTCGGCGATCGCCGTCAACAACGACTGCTCACCGATACGCTCCAACAGATCCAACGCCTCACCCAACACCCGATTCGCCCGCTGCTGAATGAACCCACCCGGCGCCGGCACGAAATCCTCGTGCAACCCACCCGCCGCACCCAGCACATACCGCACGTTCTGCAAGGCGATATCCCGATCCGACAACCACGGCGTCACCACCGCCTCCGTCATCATCCCCACCAGCAGGATCCCCTGCCCCGTCATCGCCCCCACCAGGTTGAAGAACCCGTCGAGCAGATTCCCCCGGAACACATCCCCTGTCATGTGCTTCGTCGGCGGCATCCACTTCAACGGCGCATCCGGGAACAACTCCCGCGCCAACAACGCGTGCGCCAACTCCAACCGGAACGACTCCGGCACATCCGGGTTGATCTCAAACGCGTGCCCCAACCCCAACTGCCAGTCCGCCAACCCCGCCTCATGCGCGAAGTACTCGTTCAACAACTGCGACACCGTCACCGTGTGCGCCTCATCCACCGCATCCGCCGTGGTCAGATAATTGTCCTCACCCGTGTTGATGATGATTCCCGCCCGCGCGTGCACCTGCCGCGAGAACCGCTGGTCCACGAACGTCCGCACCGGGTTGATGTCGCGGAACAGAATCCCGTACATCGAATCGTTGAGCATCATGTCCAGACGCTCCAACCCGGCCAAGGTCGCCATCTCCGGCATGCACAACCCCGACGCGTAGTTCGTCAACCGCACATACCGACCCAACTCCCGCGACGACTCATCCAGAGCCGCCCGCATCAACCGGAAGTTCTCCTGCGTCGCATACGTCCCCGCGAACCCCTCCCGCGTCGCCCCCTCCGGCACATAGTCCAACAACGACTGCCCCGTCGACCGGATCACCGCGATCACATCCGCACCCGCCCGCGCCGCCGCCTGCGCCTGCGGAATGTCCTCGTAAATATCACCCGTCGCCACAATCAGATAGATCCACGGCCGCTGCACCGGATCCCCGTACCGCTTCACCAACCGATCCCGCTCCACCCGCCGCCGGTCGATCTGCCGCACCCCCGCAGCCACCGCCCTACGCGCGGCCCGCCGCGCCGCCGTGGCCGACCTCCCCGCCGGCAGGGCGAACCGCACCGACCCCGCCGCCGCCTTCTGCGCCAACAACGTCACATCAGTGCTCTGCTCCCGCACCAAGGCGTCGAACACCGGCAACGCCACCCCATGCCCCAACCCCACATCAGCGACAACCGCATCCACCAGACGATTCACCCACGGAATACCGTCCGGATCCGCACCCGTCACCCCCGCCAACCGCAGCACCGCCCGCTCCACCGACACCGTCGTATGGCTACGCGCCAGATCCACCACCGGCCGCCCCGCACGACGCGCCAACTCCCGCGCCCGCGCCACCAGCACCGGATCCAGGCCAAGCTTCCCCGTCACACCGCCCCCCAATTCGCTCGACGACGACGCGACACGCGCCTGCACCACATCAACGGTTCGCTCGCTACGCTCGCTCACGCAGACCCTTCCTCATAGATCACCTCGCCACGCAGCACCGTGCGCCGACACACCGGCAACGGCGTCACATCCTCCGCACCCCGCGCCTCCGGATCCGACGCCTGCAACACCGGCAGACCCCGATCCACCCCCGCCGGCGTCGCCCACACCGCGAACGTCGCCGCCGCCCCCAACGCCAACACACCCTCACCATCGCGGTGCACCGCCCGCCACCCACCCCGGGTGTGCGCCGCGAACGCCGCCCGCACACTCATCCGCTGCACCGGGTTGTGATGCGCCACCGCCGCCCGCACCGACCCCCACGGATCCAGCGGCGTCACCGGCGAATCCGACCCGAACGCCAACGCCACCCCGACCGAATGCATCGCACCCACCGGATTCGACTCCAACGACCGACCCAACCCCAACCGCGACTCATACATCCGACCCGCCCCACCCCACAACCGGTCGAACGCCGGCTGCACACTCGCCACAACCCCGAACTCCACAAACCCCGCGATCAACCGCCTACTCATGATCTCCGCATGCTCCACCCGGTGCCGCGCCGCCCGCACCCGATCCACACCCAACCTCTCCGCCGCCCCCGCGAACCCCTCCAACACCGTCGAGATCGCCGCATCCCCGATCGCGTGGAACCCGCCCTGCATGCCGTGCGCCGCACAGTCCAACAAATGATCACGCACCTGCTCCGCGCTCACATACCCGTGCCCACACGCCCCCGGCTCACCATCCAGGTACACCCCCGACACGTGCGCCGTCCGCGACCCCAACGCCCCGTCCGCAAACAGATCCCCACCCGCACCCACCGCACCCAACTCCCGCGCCCGCGCCGCACCACCCAACTCACCCCAGTACCCGTACACCTCCGGCAACCCCGCACCCGACAACGCCAACAACCCCGTGAAGTCCTCCTCGCCGGAAATCTCCGGCCCACCACACTCGTGCACCGCCGCGATCCCCAACGACGCCGCATGCGCCAACGCCACCCGCTGCGCTGCCACCCGCTGCTCCCGACTCACCGACGCCAGCGCCGCCGCCCGCACCACATGGTGCGCGTCCCGCCGCAACCACCCCGACGCGTCGAACCCCGACGCCCCGGCCGCCTCCGGACACGCCACCAACATCGCCTCCGACACCAACGCCGAATGAATCGACGCCTGCGACAGATACACCCGCCGCCCCCCAGCCGCCCGCCCCAACCCGGCCGCACCAGGCAACGCCTTCTCCACCCAACCCGACTCGTCCCAGCCATGCCCCAGCACCACCGCATCCGCCGGCAGACCCGCCGCGAACCCGGCCACGGCGTCCAACAACCCACCCGCCGACCGCACCCCCGACAGGTCCAGCCCCGACAACGCCAACCCCGTGTCCGTGGCATGCACATGCGCGTCCACGAACGCCGGCGTCACCAACGCCCCGCCCAGATCCACCACCCGGTCCGCCACCGGCGCGTCCGCGTCGACCCCCAACCAGGCGATCCGCCCGTCCCGCACCAGCAACGCCGTGGCACCCGGATCCGCCGGACAATGCAGCACGCCACCGCGGTACAACGTCACCGGGCGCGTCGTCGAGGGGTTCGTCATGGCTCTCAGTCTGCCGCCAACCGCGCCTCGAAGAGACCACGCACCCCCGGCTCGGACCGCAACAACCCCAACGCCAGCTCCGCGTGCCCCGGCACGTACCCGTTGCCCACCAGCATCGTCACGTCCGCAGCCAGCCCCTCCGCGCCCAACGCGGCGGCAGCGAAACTCGTCGCCATCGAAAAGAAGATCACTGTCCCGCCGTCAGCCGTGGCCAACACCGCACCATGCTCACAACCCGGCACGTCCACGCACACCACCGTCACGTCCGCCGGCACCCCCAGCGCCGTCGTCACCGCCGTCGACAACGCCACCGGATCCCGCGCGTCGGCCAACGCCACCTCCGTGGCCAGACCCGCCGCCACCAGGGCGTCCCGCTCCGCCGCCACCGGCACCACCCCGACCGTACGACCCGCGCCCGCCCGACGCGCCGCCGCCAACGACAGCGACCCGCTCTTGCCCGCCCCACCGATCACCGCCACGCTCACCGGCGTCGGATCGCCCTCCCACTCCCGCCGCCGCACATGCCCGTGGACCACCCGCGCGGTCAGCGCCGGCGCCCCGCACACGTCCAGCACGGCAAGGGACAACTCCGGGTGCAGATCCGCCGGCAGCACCGCCGCGATCGACCGGGCGAACAGGATCGCGTACCCGTCGCACGGCACCTGCTCGCTGCGGCCCTCCCAGCGGGCCAGCCCGTCGGTGATCGTCAACGGGGTCAGCGTCAGCGACACCAGCGTCGCCACCCGGTCGCCCGCCTTCAGCCCCAACGGGGAACGCCGCCCCGCCTCGTCGACGGTGCCGATCAGCATCCCACCCGACCCGGTCACCGGGTTCTGCATCTTGCCCCGGGTGGAAACGATCTCCAGGACCTCGGCGCGGACCTTCTCCCCGTCCCCGCCGTGCTTCTCCCACAACTGCCGGAAACTCGCCGCGTCCAGGTTCAGCCGCTCCACCCTGATACGCACCTCGTTCGGCGCGATCGTCGCACTGGCGTCCAGCCGCCATGCCGCCTGCGGCAGCACCCCCGCCGGTTCGACAACGCGGTGCAGACCCACCGGTGACGTCACGCCGACCTCCCCCTGTCCAACCGCCCGAAGCCCTGGCCAGGACTCGCGTCGCGGGAAAACTTACGGCAGACTAATTTCTTCACCGGATATTTTCCAGTAGCCTACGGCCTGCTGATCATCCGCACCACGCACCGAGGAGGGGCCGTGACCCAGACCCAACCGGTTGAGACCATCCCTCAACCCCGTCACGCCCCGGTCGCCGTACCGACCGCCGGGCAGCCGTACGAATACCGCCGCAGCCCCCTGGTCGAACCCGACTGGACCCGCTTCCCCGGCTGGCGCCACGTCACCCGCGAGCAGTGGGAGAACGCCCAGTGGCAGCGCGTCAACTGCGTCAAGAACATCAAGCAGCTCCGCACCGTCCTCGGCGACACCGTCGACGAGTCCTTCTACGCCGACCTCGAGGCCGACCAGAAGGCCCTGGCCACCATGTCCATGCTGGTGCCCCCACAAATGATCAACACCATGGTTCCGTTCGCGCCGATGACCACCGAGGCGCTCCTCGCCGACCCGATCCGGCGCTACATGCTCCCCGTGGCGTCCGACCGGCGCACCGACTGGCCCTCCCACCCCTACGCCAGCCGCGACTCCCTGCACGAACACGACATGTGGGTCGCCGAGGGCCTCACCCACCGCTACCCCACCAAGGTCCTCGCCGAACTGCTCTCCACCTGCCCCCAGTACTGCGGGCACTGCACCCGGATGGACCTCGTCGGCAACTCCACCCCCACCGTCGACAAACTCAAGCTCACCCTCAAGCCCGTCGACCGGTACGACGCCCACATCGCCTACCTCAAGGCCCACACCGGCGTCCGTGACGTCGTCGTCTCCGGCGGCGACGTGGCCAACGTGCCGTGGCGCAACCTCGAGTCGTACCTGATGCGGCTGCTGGAACTGGACACCGTCCGCGACATCCGGCTCGCCACCAAGGCCCTCATGGGCCTGCCCCAGCACTGGCTCCAGCCCGACGTCGTCGAGGGCCTGGAACGGGTCGCCCGCACCGCCGCCCGCCGCGGCGTCAACCTGGCCATCCACACCCACGTCAACCACGCCCAGTCGATCACCCCGCTGGTCGCCCGGGCCGCCCAGACCGCCCTCGACGTCGGCGTGCGGGACGTACGCAACCAGGGCGTGCTCATGCGCGGCGTCAACGCCACCGCCCCCGACCTGCTCGACCTCTGTTTCGCGCTCCAGGGTGAGGCCGGCATCCTGCCGTACTACTTCTACATGTGCGACATGATCCCCAACGCCGAGCACTGGCGGGTCCCCGTCTGGCACGCCCAGCAGCTCCAGCACGACATCATGGGCTACCTGCCCGGCTACGCCACCCCGCGGATCGTCTGCGACGTCCCGTTCGTCGGCAAGCGCTGGGTGCACATGCTCACCGAGTACGACCGTGAGCGCGGCATCTCGTACTGGACGAAGAACTACCGCACCTCCATCGAGTCGGCCGACCTCGAAGCGCTCAACAAGCGCTACGCCTACTACGACCCGATCGACACGCTCCCCGCCTCCGGCCAGCAGTGGTGGCGCGAGCACCACGACGACTGACCTTCGGTCCTCGGTCCGCCCAGCCAGCCCCGGCATTAGCCGGGGCTGGCTGGTTTCGGTTTTGGTGGGACGGGTCTCCGTTGGTGAGGCGTCCTAGGACACTAGTTGTCATGGGGTTGGCGGGGCCGAGGGGTCGCCTGCGGGGCGAGAAGCTGACGCTACGGCGGCGGTCTGCAGCTCCGCATCGATGCGGCCCGTACGGTCGCCGGCATCCGGCGGAGGATCACTTGCTGTCCGCGGCGCAGCAGGAGCATCCCGGCTGGCACCCGCGCGCATCGCCGGGTGCGCCGGCCTGCTGGGGGGCGGACAGTGGCGCTGGCACGGCGCAGCAGGTGTCGCCCCGCCACGCCTCCCGGCCTTCCCTCACTGCGACCACGGCGATGACCAGGGCGGCGATCGGGTCGGCCCACGACCAGCCGAAAAGGCTGTTCACGGCCAGCCCGACCAGCACCACTGCGGACAGGTAGGTGCACAGCAGGGTCTGCTTGGAGTCGGCCACGGCTGATCGCGAGCCGAGTTCGCGGCCGGCGCGACGTTGCGCGTAGGACAGCACCGGCATGACCAGAAGCGACAGCGCGGCCAGGGCTAGGCCGATGCTGGAGTGGTCGGCCTCGGCCCCGCCGATCAGGGCCCGCGTCGATTCGACGGCGACGTAGGCCGCCAGGGCGAAGAACGACAGCGCGATGATGCGCAGCGCGACCTTCTCGCGGGCCTCGGGATCGCGGCCGGCGAACTGCCACGCCACCGCGGCCGCCGACGCCACCTCAATGATCGAGTCCAGGCCGAAGCCGATCAACGCGGTCGACGAGGCGATCGTTCCGGCGGTGATCGCCACGACGGCCTCGATCACGTTGTAAGTGATCGTCGCGGCCACGAACCAGCGCACCCGACGGGCCAGCACCGCCCGCCGCGCCGACGTCGGCCCCGCCGGGGCCAGTTGCATCAACGGCAGGCTCATCAGCAGCAGCCCTTCTCCCCGGAATCCGGGCACGCGGCCGGGTCGACCGCGAGGACGAGCCCGAGAAGATCACCCAGCGCGTGCCCCATCCGCGCGTCGGCGAGCTCGTAGCGGGTGCGCCGGCCCTGGGGCACTGCCACCACCAGGCCGCAGCCGCGCAGGCAGGCCAAGTGGTTGGACAGGTTCTGCCGGGTCGTGCCCAGCAGCTCGGCCAGCTCCGCCGGATAGCCCGGCCCTTCGCGCAGTGCCAGCAGTAGCCGCGCCCGCGTCGGATCCGACAGGGCGTGGCCGAAGCGGGCCAGCACCTGCCCGTGCGTCAATGTCTCCACCCCCCGAAAGTACACCGGACAATGTACTGACGGAACATCCCGCCCCTGGGCAGCTCAGCCCCCTCGTCGCCCTCCACAGCAAAGACTCAGGATTCATCCAGCAATGAATAAAGCCGGAGCTGTATCTTCGCGGACGGGCTCATGGACGGGACGCGCTCGCGCGCGCTGGACAACAGGTGAGGGTGTCATGCCGGCGAACAACGCCAAGGCGCGCAAGCGCACCGCCAAAGGCATCACAGCGGGAGCGGCGCGGCCCGCCGGTTCCCCGGCTGCCGACAGCAGCCGGGCGGCGCAGGCCGAGCCGGGTGCAGGAGCCGTCGCGAGCGGCAAGGCGAACGCCGGCAAGGCCGCGCGCCCGGTCCGCACCGGCATGAGCACCAACCTGAAGGTCACCCTCGGCGTGCTGGCCGCCGCCCTGGCCGTGCTCATCGGAATCGTCGTGGTCAACCGGGACAGCACGCCCACCACCGTGGCGTCTGAGGCGCTCGTGCGCCCCGACAGCCACCGCCTGTCCACTGCCACGGACGGCAAGACCACCGTGGTGGAGTTCCTCGACTTCGAGTGCGAGTCGTGCCTGGCCGCCTACCCCGGTGTGGAGAAGCTGCGCGCCGAGTACGGCGATCGGATCACCTACGTGGTGCGCTACTTCCCCATCGCCAGCCACCCCAACGCCTTCAACGCCGCGCACGCCGCCGAGGCCGCCGCCCGGCAGGGCAAGTTCGAACAGATGTACAAGACCCTGTTCGACACCCAGAACGCCTGGGGGCACAACCAGCAGTCGCAGGCCGCCGTCTTCGAGGGCTACGCGCGGGAGTTGGGCCTCGACATGGCCAAGTTCAAGGCCGACGTGGCCAGTGCCGACGTCGATGCCCGGGTCAAGGCCGACGCCACCGACGGCGAGAACCTCGGCGTGCAGGGCACCCCGACGTTCTTCATCAACGGTGAGAGGTACACCGGCTCGCCCACCTACGCCGGCCTGAAAGCCTCGATCGACACCTCCCTCGCCTCGTGAACCTGGCCCAGGCCCACGGCGCCGACCAGGAGACCGGACCGGTCCCCCACCCGGACGCCGACGCTGCCGCACCTCGAATCCTCAGCGACGGACTGATGGGCTGGATCCTGACCATCGGCGGCCTGGTCGGCGCCCTCGCGGCGTTCGTGCTCACCGTCGAGAAGATCGCCCTGCTGAAGAACCCCGCCTACGTGCCCAGCTGTTCCATCAACCCGATTCTGTCCTGCGGATCGATCATGACCACCGGCCAGGCCGAGGTGTTCGGGTTTCCCAACCCGCTCGTCGGCCTGGCCACCTTCCCCGTCGTCGCCGCCACCGGCATCGCCGTGCTCGCCCGGCTCCAGTTGCCCCGCTGGTGGTGGCTCGGCATGCAGGCCGGCACGCTGTTCGGCATCGCGTTCGTGCACTGGCTGTTCTTCCAGAGTTTGTACCGCATCGGCGCGCTCTGCCCGTACTGCATGGTCGTGTGGGCCGTCATGATCGTGCTGTTCAGCTACACCACCCTCTACAACCTGCAGGACGGCCGGCTGCCCGCCCCCCGCCGCATCACAGACGCCGCCCTACGGGTGCACAGCGCCATCCCGACCCTCTGGCTGCTGGCCTTCACCGCGCTGATCGGCGTGCGGTTCTGGACCTACTGGCGCACCCTCATCTGACCGACGCTGACCAACGCGATCCCGCACCGCCAAAGCGCCCCCGCTCCGTAGGCATCCCCGGACATGAAGACGGCGGGCCCGGAGGGAATCCCCCTCCGGGCCCGCCGCGGTCAGGTCACTTCGTGAACGCGTCCCGCACGTCCCGGCCGGCGTCCTTGACATGCTCGCCCGCCTGCCGGGCCCGCGCGTCGCTCTGTTCGGTGGCGCCCTCGGCCCGCATCCGCTCGTTGTCGGTGGCGGCGCCGATCCGCTCCTTGGCGGCGCCGGTCAGCTCCTGGGCCTTGTTCTTCGCCTTGTCGGTGAAGCTCATCTCGGACTCCCTCTGCTCCGGCGGTTCCGGGGCCGTGTGGCCTCCTGTCATCAGGCATGCCCGGTCGGCCCGCGCCGGAAACCTCACTCGGTGCGGGGCACAATCCGTAGGGCATCCTAGGAGGCTAGGTGAAGTGGGGTGACCGCGGGTGGGCCTGGTTGACTGGGCGGATGGGAGAGATCATGCTCGTCCGGCACGGCGAGACCGAGTGGAGCGCCAACCGCCGGCACACCTCGTACACCGACCTGGACCTCACCCCCGACGGCGAGCGGCAGGCCCGCACGCTGGGCGCCTTCCTCGACGGCCGGCGGTTCAACCGGGTGCTGTCCAGCCCCCGAACGCGGGCGCTGCGCACCGCGCGGCTGGCCGGGCTGACCGTCGACGACACCGACCCCGAGCTGGCCGAATGGAACTACGGCGAGTACGAGGGCCGGACCACCGCCGACATCCAGGCCGACCGACCGGGCTGGGACATCTGGACCGACGGCTGCCCGGGCGGGGAGTCCCCCACCGAGGTCGGCGAGCGGCTGGACCGGGTGCTCGGCCGCGTCGCCGCCCTGCTCGACTCCGGCGACGTCGCCCTGGTCGGCCACGCGCACAGCCTGCGGGTGCTCGGCGCCCGGTGGATCGGGCTGCCGCCGGCCGCCGGCGGGCGGCTACGGCTGGACACGGCCACGGTCAGCGTGCTCGGCCACGAGCACGGACGGCGGGTCATCCAGCGGTGGAACCAGTCGACTCCCCCGCCGCCCGGGGCCGACGCGTCGGCGGGTCGCCACTGATCTTCGGCGGCCGGTTCTCGTACGGGGTGGACAGGACGACCGTGGTTCGGGTGGTGACGTTCGCGGCCGTGCGGATCTCCTGGAGCACCCGCTCCAGGTCCGCCGGGCTGGCCACCCGTACCAGCAGCAGGTAGAAGTCCTCCCCCGCCACCGAGTAGCAGGAGTCGATCTCCGGCAGGTGGGCCAGCCGCTCCGGGGCGTCGTCCGGCTGTGACGGGTCGAACGGCCGGATCGCCACGAAGGCCGTCAGCGGCAGGTCCAGCGCCTCGAAGGACACCCTGGCGGCGTACCCCTTGATCACCCCGCGCTGCTCAAGCCGGCGGACCCGCTGGTGCACCGCGGACACCGACAGGCCGACCTTCTCCGCCAGAACCGTGTACGACAGCCGCCCGTCGGCGGTCAGCGCCGCGACGATGGCCCGGTCGATGTCCTCCACGGCGTGCAACCTACCCGTAGTCGCGCTCACCCGCGACGAGGGGCCGGCCGGGGGCGCGCTCAGCGTGCCGTTCGGTCGCGTACCGCGTCCGCCGCGTAGTGCAGCACCTCGGTCATGTCCTCCTCGTCCAGGAACGGCAGGTCGGTGAGGATGTCCGTGGCACTCATCCCGTCGGCCATCATGGCCAGGACCGTGGCGACCGGCACCCGGGACTGGCGCACGCAGGGCGCGCCGCCCATGACGTCGGGGTCGACGGTGATCCGCTCGAAGACCATCGGACCAGGCTAGCCTCTGGCCAGGTCGCGGGAGATGACCAGCCGCTGGATCTGGTTGGTGCCCTCCACGATCTGGAGCACCTTGGCCTCCCGCAGGTACCGCTCGACCGGGTGGTCGACCACGTAACCGGCGCCGCCGAGCACCTGCACCGCGTCGGTGGTCACCCGCATCGCCATGTCGCTGGCGAACAGCTTCGCCTTCGCCGCCTCGATCGAGTACGGCCGGCCGGCGTCGCGCAGCCGGGCCGCGTGCAGCGTGAGGGCGCGGGCGGCGGAGATCTGGGTGGCCGCGTCGGCCAGCATGAACCCGAGGCCCTGGAAGTCGACGATCGCCCGGCCGAACTGCTGCCGCTCCCGGGCGTAGCCGACCGCGTAGTCGAGGGCGGCCTGGGCCAGGCCCACGGCGCACGCGGCGATGCCGAGCCGGCCGGAGTCCAGGGCGGACATGGCGATGGTGAAGCCGGCCCCCTCCCCGCCGATCAGCCGGCCGGCGGGGACGCGGGCATCGTCGAAGGCGATCTGGGCCACCGGGGACGAGTGCAGGCCCATGGTCCGCTCGGGGGCCTGGGGGATGATGCCGGGGGTGTCGCGGTCGGCGAGCAGGCAGGAGATGCCCTTCGGGCCGGGCCCGCCGGTGCGGCAGAAGATGTTGTAGAAGTCCGCGACCCGGGCGTGGGTGATCCACGCCTTGGTGCCGGTCACCACGTACGCGTCACCGTCTCGGGTGGCGCGGGTGGTCAGCGCCGCCGCGTCCGAGCCTCCCTGGGGCTCCGACAGGCAGTACGCGCCGAGCAGTTCGCCGCCGAGCATGTCGGGCAGCAGTTTGCGCTGGGCGTCGGTGCCGAACTGGGCGACCGGGTAGCAGGACAGGGTGTGCACGCTGACCGCCTCGGCGGCGGCGAGCCACCGGCTGGCGAGGATCTCCAGCACCTGGAGGTAGACCTCGTACGGCTGGGCGGCGCCGCCGTGCTCCTCGGGGTACGGCAGGCCGAGCAGGCCCGCACGGCCGAGGGTGCGCAGCACCTCGCGGGGGAACTCGGCGCGCTGCTCGAATCCGGCGGCCCGGGGCGCGAGTTCCCGGTCGGCGAGTTCGGTGGCCAGGTCGAGCAGGTCGTGGGCCTCGTCGGTGGGCAGGATCCGGTCGACAGTCATAGCGCGATGAGCTCCGTGGGGGTGGTGTTGAGCCGGGCCACGCCGTCCGTCGTGCAGACGACGATGTCCTCGATGCGGGCGCCGTGGCGGGCCGCGAGGTAGATGCCCGGCTCGACGGAGAACGCCATGCCGGGTTCCAGCGGCCGGGGGTTGCCGGCGACCACGTACGGGTCCTCGTGGCCGTCCAGGCCGATGCCGTGGCCGGTGCGGTGCAGGAACGCCGGGCCGTACCCGGCCGCGGTGATCAGGTCGCGGGCGGCGGCGTCGACGGCCTCGGCGGTGACGCCGGGGCGGACGGCGGCGACGGCCGCGGCCTGGGCGGCGTGCAGCACCGCGTAGTAGTCGGTGAACTCGGCCGGGGGCGGGCCGCCGGCGACGTACGTGCGGGTGCAGTCGGAGCGGTAGCCCGACGGCATGGTGCCGCCGATGTCGACCACCACCGGCTCGCCGGCGCCGATCGGCCGGTCGGAGGTGCCGTGGTGCGGGCTGGCGCCGTTGGGGCCGGCGGCGACGATGACGAAGTCGACGGTGACGTGGCCGGCGGCGCGGATCGCGGCGGCGATGTCGCCGGCCACCTCGGCCTCGGTGCGGCCGGGGCGCAGCCACCGGTCCATCCGCAGGTGCACGGCGTCGATGGCGGCGCCGGCCTCGGCCAGGGCGGCGACCTCGGCCGGGGACTTACAAATGCGCAACTCGCGCAGCACCTCACCGGCGAGGCGCTGGGTGGCGTCGGGCAGCAGGGCCCGCAGGGCGAGGACCTGCTCGGCCCACATCCGGTCGGCCAGGCCGACGGCCGCGACCGGCCCGTCGAGGGCGGCGGCCACCAGGGGGTACGGGTCGGCGCCGTCGGGATGGTCGACGATCCGCACGCCGGTGGCCGGGGCGGGGGACGCCTCGGCGGCGGGACGTTCCAGGGTGGGCACGATCAGCGTCGGCTCGCCCCGGGCGGGCAGCACCAGGCAGGTCAGCCGCTCCCCCGCGTGGGCGTCGTAGCCGGTGAGGTAGCGCAGGTCCGAGCCGGGGGTGAGCAGCAGCGCGTCGAGGCCGGCGGCGGCGGTGGCGCGCTGCGCGGCGGCCAGCCGCCCGGCTGGGTACAGCTCGTCGATTCCCACGCGCTCAGCTTAACGGTCGTTTGGCAACCGCCGGACACCCGGTTCGGTCGGCGGCCGGGCCGCAACGGCCGCACCCGCACCGGCGCGGCGGCGGGCCACAGAGCCGGGCATCCGCTTGCCACAGGGGGTGAATCGTGGGGAGGCAAACGCTTGTGAAGATACCCCCGGCGGGGGTATAACTACTACATAACCCCTTGATAACCCCGGCGGAGGCGGCAATGCCGAAGATCAATGTCTACCTGCCCGACGACCTGGCCGGCGCGGTGCGCGACAGCGGCGTCCCGGTGTCCGCGATCTGTCAGCGCGCCCTGGAACAGGCGGTCCGCCAGGTCACCGCCATCCGGCAGGTCGCGCTCGCGGGCCTGGAGGCCGACGACCTGGCCGAGCGACTGCCGAGGTTCACCGCCCGCGCCCGCACCGTCGTCAAGCTGGCCATCGCCCGGGCCCGGGTGGCCGACGCGGCGTCGGTGGGCACCGGCGATCTGCTGGCCGGCATACTCGCCGAGGGCGAAAACCTGGCGCTGCACGTGCTCCAGGCGATGGAGATCGATCCCGCCCTGGTCCAGCGCGACCTGGACCGGCGCCCGGGCAACGCGGCGGAGGCGACCGACGCCCCGTCCTCGATCCACTTCAGTCGCACCGCCGCCTCGGCGCTGGAGATCACAGCGACCGAGGCGATCGCGATGGGGCACAACTACGTCGGCTGCGAGCACCTGCTGGTGGGCCTGGCCGCCGAGCCCGACGGCACCGCCGGGCAGGTGCTGCGGACGCTGGGCGGCGAGCCCCGGCTGGTGCGCCGGGCCGTGACGGCGGCCCTCGCCGGCTACATGTACCTGCGCGCCCAGGCCCCCGCCGCCGGCGGCGGGACCGACCCGACGCAGGCGCTGGTCGCCGCGGTGCACCAGCAGCTCCAGCCGCTCGTCGCCCGCGTCGAGACGCTGGAGCGCCGCCTCGACGCACCCCGATGACGCCCGACGCCCCCACGACACGGAGCAGACCTGTGGGCACCACGCGTGTTGCTGCCGGCCACCAAGGACACCAGGTCGCGTTGATGGTCGACCTCGGCGCGGGCGACGTCGAGGGCGTCCGCGACTGGTTCGACCGGTGGTGACCGGCGCGCCGGCCGGTGGGCTCCGGGCGAAGCCGCCCGGAGCGGGTCGCCGCCTGGCTAGCCTGGAGCTACGCCGGCACCAGTGCGGCGGGCGGCGACGAGCGGAGGGCGGGCGGCGCGGGTGGCGGACGGCGAGCGGGAACGGGGCGCGCGGCGGCGCCGTCGGCTGCTCTGGGCCGGCATCCTCGCGGTGGCCGGGCTGGCGCTGCTGGCCATCGGCCTGACAGTCGCCGACGGCGCGGTGGCGTGGCTGGAGGCGGTCGTCGCGATCGTCCTGCTGGTCGCGAGCTACGCGGTGCAGCGGCTGGCCCGCCGGGAGACCCTCTACCGACACGACGAGCCGCGCTGACCGTCGCGTCGTACCCGGATCGTCGGACCGCTGTGCCAGGCTGTCCGGCGTGGCACACCGACCCCCGATCATGCTGATCGACGCCCCCAGCCTCTACTTCCGGGCCTACTTCGGCATCCCCGAGTCCGCGGCGAAGGCCCAGGACGGCACCCCGGTCAACGCCGTACGCGGCTTCCTCGACATGCTCGCCACGCTGATCCGCACCCGCCGTCCCGACCGGATGGTCTGCGCGATGGACCACGACTGGCGGCCGGACTGGCGGGTGGCGCTGCTGCCGTCGTACAAGGCGCACCGGCTGGCCCCGGAGGGCGGCGAGGTGGTGCCGGACACCCTCACCCCGCAGGTGCCGGTGATCCTCGACGTGCTGGCGGCGATCGGCATCACCACCGTCGGCGCCGCCGGCTACGAGGCCGACGACGTGCTGGGCACGTTGTCGGTGACCCAGCCGGCCCCGGTGGAGGTGGTCTCCGGCGACCGGGACCTGTTCCAGCTCGTCGACGACGAGCGCGGGGTGCGGCTGCTCTACGTGGGGCGTGGCGTGGCGAAGCTGGAGGACTGCGACGACGCGGCGGTGCGGTCCCGCTACGGGGTGCCCGCCGACCGGTACGCCGACTTCGCGGCCCTGCGCGGCGACCCGAGCGACGGACTGCCCGGGGTGGCGGGCGTCGGGGAGAAGACCGCGGCCCGGCTGATCGACCGGTACGGCGACCTCGACGGCATCGTCGCCGCCCTCGACGACCCCGACTCCGGATTCGCCTCCGGCCTGCGGGCGAAACTCGACGCCGCCCGGGACTACCTGGCCGTCGCGCCCAAGGTGGTGCGGGTCGCGCTGGACGTGCCGCTGCCGGAGCTGCCGACCGCGCTGCCGCCGTCGCCGGTGGCCCCGGACCGGCTGCTGGAGCTGGCCGAGCGGTGGAACCTCGCCGGGTCCTGCCGCCGGCTCGTCGACGCCCTGGCTGCCCAGGGCTGACCCCACCGACGGCCGGCCGGGCCGTGGGCCCCGCCGGCCGCACCGGTGATGATCAGGCGGTGGCGTGGTAGGCCAGGACACCCCGGTTCACCGCGGCGATGGCCTGTCGGGCGGTGGCCCGCAGCTCGGTGGACGCCCCGCCGGAGTCGGCGAGCTGGCCGAGCAGGTCGACCACCTGCCGGGCCCAGCGGACGAAGTCCCCGGCCGGCATCTCGCCGTCGATCTCGTGGCCGCTGGCCAGTACCTTCGCCAGCGCCTCGCCCCGCGCCCAGCGGTAGACCGGCCAGGCGAAGCCGAGGTCCGGCTCGCGGGTGACCGTGAGGCCCCGGGCGGCCTCGTCGGCCTCGATCTCCCCCCACAGCTTCAGCGTCTCCTCGACGGCATCGGCGACCGGCCCACGGGGCAGCGACGCCCGCTCGTCGACGTCCCGGCGGGCCTCGAAGACCACCACCGAGACCGCGGCGGCCAGCTCCGACGGCGACAGGCCGTCCCAGACGCCCCGGCGCAGACACTCGGCGACCAGCAGGTCGGCCTCGGTCCAGATCCGGCCGAGCATCCGACCGGCGTCGGTGACCGCACCGTCGGCGGACAGATAGCCGCGCGCGGTGAGCAGCGCGACGATCCGGTCGAACGTGCGGGCCAGCGAGCCGGTGCGACCGGCCACCCGCTGGCGCAGCTCCTCGGTGTCGCGCTCCAGCCGGCGGCGGCGCTCGGCCCAGCGGGCGTGTTCCTCCCGGTCCGGGCAGTCGTGGCAGGGGTGCCGGCGCAGCTCGGAGCGGAGCTGGCTGATCGCGTGGTCCTCGCCGGCGCCCTGCCGGGACCGGCCGCCACGGCGACCGCCGTGCCGGTCCAGCCCGGTGCCGCTGACCTCGGCGGCGAGGTCTCGGCGGGCCCCCGGGGAACGGTGGTTGAAATGCTTGGGCACCCGGATGCGGGCAAGCACCTCGGCCGGGGTGGTGAAGTCGCCGGGGCCGACCCGGCCGGCCCAGCGGTCCTGGGTGAGCACCAGCGGGCGGGGCTCGCCGAACCCGCCGGTGGCCGGGTCGAGCACCACCGCGAGGCCGGCGCGCCGGCCGGACGGCACCCGGATCACGTCGCCGACGCGCAGCCGCTCCAGCGACTCCACCGCCGCGGCCTTGCGCTGCTGCTGGCCCTGCCGGGCCACGGCGCGTTCCCGGTCGGCGATGGCCACCCGCAGGGCGAAGTACTCGTCGAAGTCGCCGTGGTGGCAGCCGGCCTCCACGCCGTACGCGTCGATGGTCTCGGTGTTGCGCTGCACCTGGCGGGCCAGGCCGACCACCGACCGGTCCGCCTGGAACTGGGCGAACGAGGACTCCAGCAGCACCCGGGCCGGCTCCGCGCCGACGGAGCCGACGAGGTTGACGGACATGTTGTAGGACGGGCGGAAGCTGGAGCGCAGCGGGTAGGTGCGGGTGGAGGCCAGGCCGGCGACGTGCCGGGGGTCGGTCTCCGGGGACCAGACGACGACCGCGTGCCCCTCCACGTCGATGCCCCGGCGGCCGGCCCGGCCGGTGAGCTGGGTGTACTCCCCCGGGGTGAGGTCGACGTGCGCCTCGCCGTTGTACTTGACCAGGCGCTCCAGCACGACGCAGCGGGCCGGCATGTTGATGCCCAGGGCGAGCGTCTCGGTGGCGAAGACCGCCTTGACCAGGCCCCGGACGAACAGCTCCTCGACGATCTCCTTGAACACCGGAAGCATGCCGGCGTGGTGGGAGGCCAGCCCGCGCTCCAGACCGTCGAGCCACTCCCAGTAGCCCAGGACCGTCAGGTCCTCGCCGGGAATGGCGGTGACCCGGCTCTCGACGACCCGGCGGATCTCGGTGCGTTCCTCGGGTGAGGTCAGCCGCAGGCCGGCGGCGAGGCACTGCTGCACGGCGGCGGCGCAGCCGGCGCGGCTGAAGAGGAACAGGATCGCCGGGAGCAGCCCCTCCCGGTCGAGCCGGTCGACGATGTCGGGGCGCAGCGGGCCGCGCCAGCGGGGGCCGCGCCGCCCGGCGCCGGGGCCTGCGCTGCGCCCCTCGCCGAGCTCCAGCCGGCGCATCGTGTCGCGGGTGTAGCGCAGCAGCTCCGGGTGCACATCGTGCTTGCGGGCGGCGTCGGCGTCGTGGAACAGGTCGAACATCCGCTTGCCGACCAGCATGTGCTGCCACAGCGGCACCGGCCGGTGCTCGCTGACCACCACCGTCGTCTCGCCGCGCACGGTGACCAGCCAGTCGGCGAACTCCTCGGCGTTGGAGACGGTCGCGGACAGCGAGACCAGGGTGACCGAGGCGGGCAGGTGGATGATCACCTCCTCCCACACGCCGCCGCGGAACCGGTCCGCGAGGTAGTGCACCTCGTCCATGACCACGTAGGCCAGGCCATCGAGGGTGGCCGAGCCGGCGTAGAGCATGTTGCGCAGCACCTCGGTGGTCATCACCACCACCGGGGCGTCCCCGTTGATGGCGTTGTCGCCGGTGAGCAGGCCGACCTGCTCGACCCCGTAGCGGTGCACCAGGTCGTGGTACTTCTGGTTGGACAGCGCCTTGATCGGGGTGGTGTAGAAGCACTTGCGCCGGGTGGGCGCCGCGTCGGCGCCGTCGGCGCCCGCCGGCTGGGCGGGGCCGCCGCGCAGGGCCAGGTGTACGGCGAACTCGCCGACCACCGTCTTGCCGGCGCCGGTGGGGGCGCAGACCAACACCCCGCTGCCCCGTTCCAAAGCCTGACACGCCTCCCGTTGGAAGTCGTCGAGATCGAACCCCAGGTCAGGGGCGAACTCGTCCAGCGCCGGAAACTGTGAGGCCTGCGCGGCCCGGCGGCGGGCCGCGGCGTACCGCTCGGCGGGACTCGACATGTCGTCAAGATTAATGCGTGCGTCGCGGGACCACCTGTCAAGGCCGTCCGACACCGGCGTCCGGGGCGGTCGGTAGGGTGCACGGCGTGCCGGACCATGCCGAACCGCCCCGCCCGACCCCGCCGCGCGGCATCGACGCCGCCGCCAGCGCCCAGGCGTCCCGCCGGCCCGTGGAGGCGGTGCTGTTCGACTTCCACGGCACCCTCGCCCAGGTGGAGGAGCCGCACGACTGGGTGCAGGCCGCCGCGGCGGCCTGCGGGGCGACCCTGGACCGGGCCCGGGCCACCGGCCTGGCCGACCGGCTGCTCACGGCGGGCCGGGCGGGCGGGCCGCTGCCTGCCCGGGTGCCGCCGGCGCTGGCCGAACTGTGGGCCGACCGGGACCTCTACCCGCACGCCCACCGGGCCGCGTACACGGGGCTGGCGGCGACCGTGGACGCCGGGATCGACGGGCTGGCCGACGCGCTCTACGACCGGGTGCTGGTGCCCGAGGGCTGGGTGCCGTACCCGGACACCGCGCCGACCCTGGCGGCGCTGCGGGAGGCCGGGGTGAAGGTGGCGGTGGTCAGCAACATCGGCTTCGACATCCGGCCGTTCTTCGCCGCCTGGGGGCTCGACGGGCTGATCGACGCGTACGCCCTGTCGTACGAGGTGGGGCGCTGCAAGCCGGACCCGGGGATCTTCTGGCGGGCCTGCGGGATGCTCGGGGTGGACCCGGAACGGGCGCTGATGGTGGGCGACACCGCGGCCGACGCCGGGGCGGTGCGGGCCGGCTGCGCGGCGCTGGTGCTGCCCGAGGCCGAGCCGGGCCGACTCAACGGGCTGGGTTCGGTGCTCGGGCTGGCCCTGCCGACCTGACCCGCCCGGGGGCCACTGACGGCGCGGGGTGTCCGGTCGGCGGGGCCTTCGGCTCACCCCTGGTCACCGCAGCAGCCGGACCGCGCCCGGGACGGCGGTGACGGTCACCGGCAGGTCGAGGGCGCGCTCCCCGTCGGCGTACGTGGTGATGCCCTCGGCGGCCAGTTCCACCGTCCGGGCCCGGTGGCTGCTCACCAGCGGATGCTGGACGTGGGTGCCCCGGTAGATGCGCGGCTTCACCCGGACCAGGGTGCGCCGGTCGAACCGGCCGCCGACCACCACGTCGAGCAGCCCGTCGGTCGGGTTCGCGTCCGGGCAGATCCGCATCCCACCGCCGTAGCTGGCGCAGTTGCCGACCGCGACCAGTACCGCGTCGACCTGCAACGGCTCGCCGTCGAGGCGCAGCGTGTACCGGCGGGGGCGTAGCCGGGCCAGCTCGACCAGGATCGCCAGGTCGTACCGGCGGGGGCCGCGCGGGTGGCGCATCCGGTTGGCCCGCTCGTTGACGATCGCGTCGAACCCGGCGGCGAGCACCGCCCCGTACCAGCGGGGCGGGCCGTCCGGCCGGGTCATCCGGGCCAGGTCGACCGGGCTGGTCCGGCCGGCCCGCAGGGCGTCGGCGATCGCATCCGCGGCGGCGAGCGGGTCGGTGGGGAAGCCGGTGTCGGCGGCGAAGTCGTTGCCGGTGCCGGCCGGCACCACCCCGAACGGCACGGTCGTCGCGGCGACCGCCTGCAGTCCACGGTGCACGGTCCCGTCCCCGCCCACCGTCACCAGGGCGGCGATCCCGTCGGCCAGCGCCGCGTGGCACGCCCGTTCCGCCTGGTCGGCCGTGTACGCCTCCAGCAGGCGCACCGGCCGGCCCGCCCGGGCCAACCGCTCCAGCAGGCCGGGCAGCAGTCCCCGGTGCCGCCCGCGGCCGGCCGTCGGGTTGGCGAGCACGGCGACGGGGCCCTCGGGGTGCGGGCCGGGGGCGGTGCGGTCGACAGCGGTCACGGCGAGCACCGTACCGCCGGGCGGGCACCGCGATCATCTTCCTGCCTGCCCGGAATCCGCCGGGCGCGCCAGGGATTGACTACGGTGGATTGCCGTGCTAAACGACGCGGGAATTGCCATGAAAACAGCGGAGACGGACCCATTGGTGGCGCTGCGGGACGGTCTGCCACCAGGGCGTGACACATTGCCATTCGTCGTTCAATAATGGCTGCCGTCGATCCACCTCGGGTCGGGTGCGGGGTCACCGACACCGATCGAAGGGAAGCTATTCCGTGAAGCGGGACCATTCACCCGTGCTGCCGGGCGACGGCGCCACCGACTACGCGCGTTACATGCGCACGGACGAGCTGCTGGAGCTCCAGCGCCCCCCGGAGCAGATGATCCACCGCGACGAACTGCTCTTCCAGGTGGTACACCAGTCAACCGAGCTGTGGCTGAAGCTGGCGGGGGCCGAGCTGGCCGAGGCGGGCGCCCGGGTGGCCGCCGACGAGCCTGCGGCGGCGGAACCGCTACTGGCCAGGGCGACGCTCGGGGTGCGGCTGGTCACCGACCAACTGGAGATGTTCCGGCACCTGCCCCCGGCGGCCTTCCAGGCGATGCAACCGGCGCTCGGCACCGGATCCGGCGCCGAGTCGCCCGGCTGGCGCGGGGTGCAGGCCGGGAGCCGGAAGCTCGACCGGGCCTTCACCGACCACCTCGCACGACGCGGGACCGACCTGTCGCGGCTGCTCCGGGCGGACCCGACGGACCCGGCGCACCGGCTGGCCGAGGCCATGGTCGAGTGGGACGAGCGGGTCGCGTTCTGGCGGGTGCGGCACTACCAGGCCGCGATCCGGGTCGGCGGCCACGGCGTCGCCGGCACCGAGGGCAGCCCGGCCAACATGCTCGCCAGGCTGATCGACCACCGGTTCTTCCCGGAACTGTGGCAGGCACGCGTCGCCCCCGCCACGCCGGCCGAGGGCATTTTCCACCCGGATCGGCCCTGAAGAATCCCGCCGGACCGAAATTCGCCGAAACGTCACCGTCCGTGTTTTACATAATTGTAATGTCGAGGTGCGGTTCGTGCGCGAGCTGACGAGCTGGCTGTCCGGGGGGGCCGATCCCGACAGTTTTCCCTACCTCCCGGTGATGGCTGAGTTCCACCGGACCGGCAAACATTTCGTCGGAAAGGGGCTGCTCGCTCTCCTTGACGAGGCGAGGGCGCACGTCGCCGCCCGGGCGACCGGCGCCGGGCCGGCGGACTCCGGGCCCGTCCGGCTGCTGCGCGACTTCCTCGACGTCGCGCTCGACAAGTGGGACGGTCGGTACGACTACCGCAGCTACCTGGCGTTGCGCCTGCTCGGGCTGCCCTGCGGCGACGGCGGTGGCGGCTCGGTGACGGATCGGGCCGCCACCCGCCAGGGCCGCGACCGGCTCCTCGTGCACCTGGTCGCCGACGCGCTGGCGTTCGAGCTGGCCGCCGCCGCCGGCACCACCGAGTTGCTGCCCGAGCAGCGGCCCGGGCCGGCGCTGGTGGCCAAACGCCACCGGCTGGGCGTCCGGGCCGTCTTCCCCGCGGTGTCCCGCCTGGGCCTGACCGTCGACGATCCCCAGCCGGCGGCGGCCGCCGCGGCACTGCACGCCCTCGCCGCCGCCGACCGCAGCGCCGTTGAGGAGCGGGCGCTGCGGCTGAGCATGCTGCCGGTGTACCTGTCGCACGACGAGTACCTGTTCATCCGGGTGCTCCAGGCCTACGAGTGCGTCTTCGCCGGGCTCGCCGACGAGCTGCACGCGACGATCGACGCGATCGACGCGGGCCGGGCCGTCGCGGCGGCGGAACGGTTGGGGTACGCCCGGGACCAGCTCGCCTCGGCCGCACCCCTGTTCTCGCTGCTGGCGAGCATGCAGCCGGAGTCGTTCCGGACGTTCCGGGCGTACACCGAGGGGGCCAGCGCGATCCAGTCCCGCTCCTACAAGCTGATGGAGTCGCTGTGCCGTACCCCCGAGGGGTCCCGGCTGGACTCGGCCGCCTACCGGTCGGTGCCCGAGCTGCGCGACCGGGTACGCGCCGGAGGGCCCTCGGTCGACGCGGCGCTGCGGGCGGCCGTCCGCGACGGCCGGCTGGCCGGGGCGGACCGAGCCCTGGTGGAGCTACGGATGCGTGAGTTCGCCGCGACGGTGCTGCACTGGCGCCGCACCCACCACCGGCTGGCGGTCCGGATGCTCGGCGAGCGGCCGGGCACCGGCTACACCGAGGGGACACCCTACCTGGCCGAGGTCCGGGCGATCCCGGTCTTCACCGCCGTCACCGCCGACCCCGACCAGGCGGCCCCGTCCGAACCGAGTGGAGGCTGTCCCGAGTGAGCGCACCCGAACTGGAATCCGCGATCGGCGGGCCGCGGCGTCTCGACGCCGCCGCGCACGCCGCGCTGCGCGCCGAGTTCCCCCTGCTGGAGACCTGCCTCTACCTGAACAACAACTCGACCGGCGCGGTGCCACGGGCGGCGCAGGGCGTTCTCACCGGTTACTGGGACACGTTGCGCACCTGGCGGGACGACGTGTGGCAGGGCTGGCACGAGGGCCTCGACCGGTACGCCGACGGGCTGGCCGCGTTCATCGGCGCCCCGCCGGGCAGCGTGGTCACCGACGCGAACCTGAGCATCCTGCTCGGCCGGGTCGCGTCCTGCTTCGACTACCGCCCGCCGCGCGACCGGGTCGTCATCACCGACCTGGAGTTCCCGGCCGTGCCGTTCGTGTGGAACGCGTTCCGCCGCTACGGCGCCCGGCTCGACGTGGTCGGCACCGGTGGCCCCGGCTTCGACGAGGACGCGCTCGTCCGGCGCATCGACGAGCGGACGCTGCTGGTGTGCGTGCCGCACGCCAGCTTCTCCTCCGGGGCCACCGTCGACCTGCGCCGCCTGGTCGCGCGCGCCCACGACGTGGGCGCCCTGGTGGTGGTGGACGCCTTCCAGAGCGTCGGGATCATGCCGCTGGACGTGACGGCCCTCGGCGTCGACGTCGTCCTCGGCGGCGCGCACAAGTGGCTGTGCGGGGTCGGCACGGCCTTCCTGTACGTCCGCCCGGACCTGACGTCGACCCTGGAGCCGGCGGCGACCGGTTGGCAGGCCGGTGACCGGGCGCTGACCTTCCGGCCGTCGACCGGCTGGGCGGCCGGGGCCCAGCGGTTCGCCGGCGGGACCCCGTTCCCACTCACCTCGCTGGTCTCCCAGGTCGGCCTGGACCTGCTGGCCGGTGTGGGCATCGCCGCGATCCGGGAGCACTCCCTGGCGTGCACGTCCCGGATCCTGGCCCGTGCCGGGGCCGCCGGCATCACGGTGGTCAGCCCGACCGAGCCGCACCTGCGCGGCGGCGTCGTGTGCCTGGACGTCCCAGACGGTGAGGCGGTCAAGCGGCGGCTGGCCGCGCGGGACGTGATCTGCAGCTGGCGGGGCTACCTGCGGGTCGGACCGCACGTCTACAACACCCTCGACGAGGTCGAGGCGTTCATGGACGCACTGGAAGAGGAGCTGGGCCGATGACCGTCACGCTGTCGCCGCGGGCGCTGATGAGCCTGCTCGCCAACGGCACCAAGGCCATGGACGTGCTGGAGACGGCGCTCACCATGGGCCTGCTCGACGTGCTGGAGCCGGGTCCGGCCGTCCTCGGTGAGCTCGCCGAGAAGTTCGGGGTACGGCCGCTGCGGCTGTACAAGTTCCTGGACTGCCTGGAGAGCCTCGGGTTCGTCGAGCGGGACGAGCCCGGCGACGACATCACCACGGCCCGCTACCGGGCCGTGCCCGGGCTGCGCGACGCCGTGGCGGCGGTCGCCGGGCCGGACGCGATCGAACGGGACCGGGACCGGTACCCGTGGCGGCGGCTGCACGGCCGGCTCGCGGAGAGCCTGCGCGGCGACGCCGGCATGACCGATGACGACTTCGCGTGGCCGCCGCGCGACGACGAGCAGACCGCCGCCTTCGAGCGCAGCATGGCCGTCGGCCTCGGCCCGGTGCTCGAGACGGTCCACCGGCACGCCGACCGGTTGTGGCCGGGCCGGTGCCGCCTGCTCGACGTCGGCGGCGGCGACGGCACGCTCGCCGCGCGGGTGCTCGACGACGCCCCGGGGCTGCGGGCCGACGTGTACAACCTGCCGGCGGTGGCACCGCTGGTGGAGCTGACGCGGGCCCGCTGCGGGCACCCGGACCGGCTGGGGTTCGTCGGCGGCGACTTCCTCGCCGAGCCGCTGCCGGGCGGCTACGACGCGCTGGCGTTCGTACGGGTGCTGCACGACTGGCCGAACGACGTGGCCCGCACGCTGGTCGAGAAGGCGTACGCCGCGCTCGCGCCGGGCGGGCTCCTGCTGATCTGCGAGGAGTTCCGCACCCCGGACCGGCTGGCGATGCAGTTCTTCTGGAGCTACTTCCTCATCGGCGTCGACAGCTGCGTCAGCCGGCTGCGGGAGGTGGAGTTCTACACCGGCCTGCTCGAGGAGGTCGGCTTCACCCGGGTGCGGGTGCTGCCCGGCGGCTGGGAGCTGGTCACCGCGTACAAGCCGCCGGACGCGCCGTGAGCCGGGCGGGGCGGGCGGCGTCGCGGCTGCCGACCGGGGGCGGGGGCGCGCTCGCCGTCGAGCAGCGGCTCGCAGCTGACGGCCGCCCGCCGAAAGGCAGCGCCGGGTGGCACGTGGCTCGTCGGCGGGAACCACACGCCGCCGGCGAGCGACTATCGGTACATGCGGTGTGAGCAGTGGCGGGAGATCCTGTCGGCCCAGTTGGACGGGGAGGAGAGCCCGGCCGAGCGGGCCGCGGCCGAGGGGCACCTGGACGCGTGCGGTGACTGTTCGGCCTGGTTCGATGCGGCGGCGGCGGTGACCCGGCGGGCACGTACCCGGCTGGTGTCGCCGGGGCCCGACCTGGCCGACGCGGTCCTCGCCGCCGTCCCGGCCGGGGCTTCCCCCCGCCGGTGGACGCCCGCCCGGCGGGGCCGGCTGGTGGCCGGGTTGCGGGCCGCGCTGGGCCTGGTCGGCGCCGTGCAACTGGTGCTCGGGCTGGCGCAGGTCGGTCGGGGCGCGGTCGTCGCGCACGCGCACGCCGCCGGCCAGCACCTGTGGCACGAGTCGGCGGCGTGGAACGTCGCCGTCGGCGCCGGGTTCCTGTTCGTCGCGGCGCGGCGGTTTGCGCCCGCCGGGGTGCTGCCGATGCTCAGCGCCTTCGTCGCGACGCTGGTGCTGCTGTCGGTGAACGACCTGATGACCGGCCAGGTGGCCGCGTCCCGGCTGGTCAGCCACGGTTTCCTGGTGGTCGGCTGGGTGCTCACCGGGCTGCTGTCGCGGCCCCGGCTGCGCCCGGGTGGTCCGTCGCCGGGGCAGGGACGGTCGCGGGCATCCCGCTGGCGGGTCGAGCCGGACCAGTCCGAGCAGCCGGCCCCGCTGCGCCTGGTGCCACCGCAGCCGTACGCCGCGCAGGCCAGCGACCGCCGGGCCGCCTGAAGGCCGGCCCTCGGCGGGCGGGGCCGTCGGCGGCGCCCGAAGGCTCAGCGGGCCGGGCAGGCGTCGGCGGTCTCCCGGCCGCCCGCCCGGGAACTCAGCCGGCGCTGGTCGGGCGGGCCGGGCGGGCGTCGGCGTGCCAGGCGGCCACCAGATCCTCGCGCGCCCGCGCCACCCGGGAGCGGATCGTGCCGACCGGGCAGCCGCACACCTGGGCGGCCTCCGCGTAGGACAGGCCGGCCACCTGCGTGGCCACGAACGCCACCCGTCGCTCCGGGGCCAGAGCGGCGATCAGCCGGTGCAGGGCGACACCGTCGTCCACCGCGGGCTCGACCGCGCCCACGCCCTCCGCCGCCGTGCGCCAGTCCGGCAGGGCCGCGGTACGCGGGCGGGTCACCGCCGCCCGGACGTGATCGACGGCGACCCGGCGGGCGATGGTGAACAGCCAGGTGCGGGCCGAGGAGCGGCCGGCGAAGCCGGGCAGGCTGCGCAGCGCCCGCAGGAACGTCTCCTGGGTCAGGTCGTCGGCCTCCCCCGGCCCGGCGAGGTGGGCCAGGAACCGCCACACCGGGCGTTGCAGGGCCCGGACGAACGCCGCGGCGGCCTGCTGGTCGCCCTGCCCGGCGAGGCGTGCCCAGCGGGTCACCTGCTCGTCGTCGGCCTCCGCGGTCACCACCGCCGGCCGCCCGACCCGACGCGGGTGGCCGACCCGACGCGGGTGGCCGACCCGACGCGGGTGGCCGCGCCCGCCCGGTGGTGCGCTTCGGCGGTGCTCACGCGAACCGGTACGGCGCGCGGCGCTGTTGCGTTCACGTGGTCTGTCTCCCGGCCCGGCTCCGGCGGCTGACGCCTCCCACCAGCGGTGGGAGGGCGGTCTCCGCGCGCCGCCCCGGTGCGACGCACCACTGTTTGTCGGTCGCGGGGAGGGAAAAGTTCCACGCCGCGCCGGAAACGCCGTCGGGCGGTGCGACGGCTGGCCGGGCGGCGGGGGCGAAGACGGAGACGGGCCGCTCCCCGTGTGGGAGCGGCCCGTCTCCGGGTCCGGCGACGCCGGGCCGGGCACCGGGGTGCCGGCCCTCAGTCGTCGTCGCGGTCGTCGTCATCGTCCTTGTCGTCACGGTCGTCGTCGTCGTCATCGTCGTCATCGTCGACCGGCTCCTGCTCGGCCTTGACCACCGTGCCGTCGTTGCGGTCGACGTCGACCTCGTGCTCGGTCTGCCCGTCGACGATCTCGACGCTCCACACCTGACGGCCGTCCTCGTCCTCGGCCTCGACCTCGACGATCCGGCCGCCCCCGGCGCGCGCCAGAGCGATCTCGCCGGCCCGCCGCTCGTCGACGCTCCCGCCGGCGGGCGAGCCGGTGGGGGGCGGCGTCGCCGTGCCGGCGGGCGAACCGGTGGCGGGCGCACCGGTCGCCGGCACCGAGGTGGGGGCGTCGTCCGGGCTGCCGGTCGCCGCCGGCGCCACGGTGGCGGCGACCAGGGCGGTCGGTGCGGCGCGGTCGTCGGCGGCGGTGACGCCGAGGGCGACCCCGGCCACCGCCAGCATCGCCGCGCCGCCGACGGACGCCATGATCAGGGAGTTGCGCTTCATCTCGGTGCACCTTTCCTCGGTTACTACGTCGAGGATCGGCCGTGGCGGGATAGCGGCGCGCTGCACGAACGCTAAGGCGCGGTTAAGGTCGCCGGCGGGGCCAGCCACAGGCGCACCTCGGCCCCGCCGCCCGGGGCGGTGCGCAGCTCCAGCCGGCCGCCGCCGGCCTCCGCCACCCGGCGGGCGATGTCCAGGCCCAATCCGGTGGACCCGGCCGGGCTGGCTCCCCGGCGTACGGTGGCGGGCGGCATGCCGGGGCCCCCGTCGGCCACGACGAGGACCACCCCGTCGGAGTCGCGGGCGAGACGGACGGTGAACGCGGTGCCGTCCGGGGTGTGCGCGAACACGTTGCCGAGCAGCGCGTCGAGGGCCGCGGCCAACTCCTCGGCGGGCACCGTGACCGGCAGCGGCCCGGGATCAAGGTCGCAGCGGACCTCCCGCCCGGTGTCCTCGGCCAGCACCGACCAGAACGCCACCCGGTCGGCGACCACCGCCGCCGCGTCGCCACCGGTGGCGGCCGGCGACCGGTCCCGGCGGGCCTGGCGGATCAGGCCGGTCACGGCCCGCTCCAACCCGTCCACCGCGGCGGCGATCCGCGTCGCCTCCTGCGGCTCACGCAGCGACTCAGCCTCCAGGCGGAGCGCGGTCAGCGGGGTGCGCAGCCGGTGGGAAAGGTCAGCCACCTCCTCACGCTCCTGGGCGAGCAGAACCTGGATCCGGCCCGCCAGGTGGTTGAGCGCGCCGGCCACTTCGCGCAGTTCGGCCGGGCCTGCCGGCGTCACCCGGGCGTCCAGCTCGGCGTTCGCCAGCCGGTGCGACACCGCGGACAGCTCGGCGATCGGCCGGACCAGGGTGCGGGCCAGCCGGTCGGCGACCAGCAGCCCGAGCAGCACCAGCAGCACCCCGAGCAGGGCCAGCACCAGCCAGGCCCGGGTCACCCCGGCGGTCAGCTCGGCGCGCGGCACCACCGTCCTGATCACGCCCGTGCCATCCGGCCGGCCCTGCACGGCGATGACCACCTCGCGTCCCTCGTCCGACTCCGCGGTCAGGCTTCGCCCCCGTTCGGCCAGGGCCACCGCCGGGGTACGTGGGACGGGCGTGCCCAGCACCGTGTCGCCGGGCAGGAACACGCTGACCGGCCGGCCCGACTCCGCGGCGAGCTGCTCGGCGGTCAGCCGAATGGTGGCGGCGTCGGCCGTACCCACCACCGGCACCAGGCTCTGCGCGTCCGCGGTCGCCCGGACCGTGGCCCGGTCCTCGGCCACGGCCCGTACCAGCAGCGCCAACGGCACCAGGAAGGCCACCAGGGTGAGCACGCTGACCGCGGCGGACAGCAGCGCCAGCCGCGCCCTCACCCGGCACCGCCCGGGGACTCCAGCCGGACCCCCACCCCCCGCACCGTGTGCAGGTATCGGGGCTGCTGGGCGCTCTCGCCCAGCTTGCGGCGCAGCCACGACAGGTGCACGTCGACGGTCTTGTCCGCGCCCCCGTACGGGATCTGCCAGACCTCGGTGAGCAGCTCCCGCTTGGTGACCACCTCGCCGGACCGGGCGGCTAGGTGGTGCAGCAGGTCGAACTCGCGCGGGGTCAGCTCGACCGGCGTGCCGTCGAGGGTCACCTGCCGTGAGCGCGGGTCGACCCGCAGCCCGCCCACCGCCAGCGTCGGGTCCTGCGCCGCCTGGGCCGCGCCGCGCCGGAGCACCGCGCGGACCCGCGCGTCCAGTTGGGCGGCGGTGAACGGCTTCACCACATAGTCGTCGGCGCCGGCGTCGAGGACCCGGATTATCTCGGTCTCGTCGTCGCGGGCGGTCGCCACGATGATCGGCACCGCGCTGACCGCGCGCAGCATCCGCAGCAGGTCCCGCCCGTCGAGGTCGGGCAGGCCCAGGTCCAGTACGACGAGGTCCGGCCGGTCGTCGAGGGCGTCGCGCAGACCCGCCATCGCGGTGGACGCGGCGGCCACGGCGTGACCCCGGTCCCGCAGCGCCCGCGCCAGTGGCGTCCGGATGGTCAGGTCGTCCTCGATGAGCAGCAGGCGGGGCACAGGATGCAGGCTAACCGCCGGGACCGCCGCCGGCCGGTTCCTTAACCCTCTCTTAGCGTCGACCGGTGCTCCCGCCAACCTTCGATCGGGGATAGTCGGGGGATGCGTCGTCGCCGTGCCCTCGCCTTCGCCGGGTGGCTGGCCACCGCCGTGCTCGCCACCCTGGTCGGGGTGGCCGCGATCCGGCTGGTCGGGGAGAGCATCACCGGCACCCCGGGCGGGGTGCACAGCCAGCGGGACGTCGAACGGGCGCTGGCCTCGCCGCAGGCGAGCACGGCGGCCCCGGGCGGCAGCCCGTCCACCGGGCCGGGCGCGCCCCCGGTGACCGCGTCGCCGGGGGCCGGCGCGCGCCGGGCCTTCGCGACCACCGGCGGCAGCGCCGTGGCCGAGTGCACCTCGGGCGGGGTGCGGCTGGTGTCCTGGGCGCCCGCGCAGGGCTACCGGGTCGGCGACGCCGACCAGGGCCCGGACGACGACGTCGAGGTCACCTTCGTCGGGTCGGGCGGCGAGCACGAGCTGAAACTGCGATGCGTGGCCGGCGAGCCGGTGGCCGTCGCCGACGACTGATCCGGCGACGGCCACCCGCGGATCTGGTCAGCCGTGGTGCTTCTGCTGGCAGGGCACGCAGAAGCGGGCGTGCGGGACGACCTCCAGCCGCTCCGGCGGGATCTGCGCCCCGCACTTCTCGCACGCACCATAGCGACCGTCCTCGATGCGGTGCAGTGCGTCGACGATCCGCTCCAGGCTCATCCGGGTCGCCGCGATCAGCGCGGCGCGGGTGTGCGCCTCGCCCGGGTCGCCGGTGTCGGCGGTCAGCTCGGTCAGCCGGACCGTCTGGGCCGCGTGATCGTCGGTCAGTGTCGCGCGCAGGTCGGCGAGCCACTGCTGGCCGCTGGCCTGCTGGATGTCGGTGCTCATGTCGCGTCCTTCCGGAAAAGGGTAAAAGAAAAGGGCCGAAGCCGGAAGCTTCGCCCTGGTGGCCGTACCCGTCGGAGATGTTCCGGCGGTGGGCCACGCCCGCTGGGGATCGGGCTCGGCAGCCCGTGGATGGGGGCGGCACCGGGCGACGGCGCGCCCGCCGGGCGGGTGGCCACCCACGTGCGCCGGCGGCCGGCGGCAGCCGGCGACGCCGTCACGGCGGTGACGGTGACGCGGGCGAGCGGGGCGGCCGATGGCATGGGGCCACCATAGGCCGCCCCGCCGCAGAACCCAACCACGTTGCTCGCCGGCGTCCCGGCCCAGGCACGGCACGCGTCCCGTCCGCGGCGAGGTGGCGCCGTCCGGTGCGAGTTGGCATTGGGTTGGCACCCGTCCGGTTGAAGGTGGCACCTCGGTACGGCTCGCCCGTTGACGCCGGGCACCGCGCCGATAAACCCAGGCCAACGCGGTGATACACCCCAAAATGGGATGCGTACGGACTGGCGCACCTGTTGGATCTCGGCATGACGCACGATCTTGTTCTTCCTCGGAAGGCGCGCCCAGGCGACCACATCGCAGTTCTCTCCCCGTCCTTCGCCGCAGCAGGTGCCTATCCCGAAATCCACGAGCAGGCCATGCGACGGCTTGCTGACGTGACCGGCCTCGTTCCGGTCGAATACCCGACCACCCGCAAGGTGGGTGCGACCGCGGCAGCGCGCGCAGCGGACATCAACGCCGCCTTCGCAGATCCCGAGGTGCGCGGCATTCTCGCCGTCGTCGGAGGCGAGGACCAGATCACGGTCATCCCGCATCTGGACGCCGACCTCGCCCGAGCCGATCCGAAGCCGTTCCTCGGCACCAGCGACAACACCAACCTGCACCACTGGCTCTGGGGCCTTGGCATCGCCAGCTTCTACGGCGGATCCTCCCAGGTACACCTTGGCCCCGGGCCTGCCGTGGACGACATCCACGCCCGGTCGCTGCGAGCGGCGCTACTCACCGGGGAGCGGCTGGAGATCACCGATCCGGGCGAATCCGAAGATGTCGGGATCGATTGGGCCAATCCGCAAGCGTTGGAACACTCCGGAGAACGCGAACCGACGGAGCCGTGGAACTGGTACGGGCCGCGCCGCACAGTCACCGGCACCACCTGGGGCGGCTGCCTGGAGGTCATCCAGTGGATCCTGACGGCGGGACGCTTCCCATTTCCCCCGCAGATTCTGCACGGCGGGGTGCTGATCATCGAGACGTCGGAAGAACTCCTCCCTGCGCGCGATGTCAGCTTCATCGTCCGCTCACTCGGTGAACGCGGCATCCTCAGCGCCGTCGACGCGGTCCTGCTCGCCCGTCCGCCGGTCTCCGACCACACCCGTCGGCCCGCTGCCGCGGATCGGGCACGGCTACGCGAGCAGCAGCGCGACACGGTCGTCGACGTCGTGGCCCGCTACAACCCGGAGGCAGTCGTCTGCGTCGGCATCCCCTTCGGCCACACCCGACCGCAATGGATCCTTCCCCACGGCGGAGCCATCACCGTTGATGGCGTGGAACGTCGAATTTTCGCCGACTATCGATAGAACCCTCCACACGCCTGCCCGACCCATATCAAGCCGTCGCTCAACACCCAGAGGGCGGCACCGCCGGTCATGGTCAGATCGGGTCGACCCGGCCCAGCCGCCAGTAGCCCATGAACGCCACCGCCCGCCGGTCGATCCCCCGCTCGGCGACCAGGTGCCGGCGCAGCGTACGGATCACACCGGCCTCGCCCGCCAGCCAGGCGTACAGCGGCCCCGACGCCACCGAGGGCGACACCTCCCAGAGGAAGTCCCGGTCGACGTCCACGTCGGCGATCGGCGTCCGCCCGAACGGCAGGCCCGCCATGGCCGGTGTCCGGCCGGGCAGCAGGCTCGCCGCCGCCGCGGCGACGGCGGGAACCAGGCGGCTGCCGTGCGGACCCCCGTCGCGGGGCAGCCAGGCGACCTCGACGCCGGCCGGGGTCGGGACGGACAGCGCATCGGCCCGCTCCGGCACCTCCAGCAGCACCCGGCCCCGGGCGTCGGCTGGGAGCCGTTCCAGGATGGCGCAGATCGCGGGCACGGCCGTCTCGTCGCCGGCCAGCAGCAGGTGGCCCGTCGCCGGGGGCCGGAACTCGATCCCGCCGTGCTCGCCGGGGTAGCCGGCGTCGGGGCCGAGCAGGGCGGCTTCGTCCCCGGGCCGGACCCGGTGGGCCCACCGGCTGGCCGGACCGCCGTCACCGTGCAGGACGAGGTCGATGTCGACCTCGGCCAGGTGCGGCCGGGCCGCCCGGACGGTGTAGGTGCGCACCGGGCAGCGCCGGTCCTCGGGCAGGGCCCGCCACCTCACGTGCCAGTCGGCGCCGACGGGGAGCTGGACCCCGCGCTCCCCGGGCAGCGGCAGCGCCAGTTTGACCCGCTGGTCGTAGCCGTTGTCCGCGAACCGGTCCAGGTCGGGGCCGGTGAAGGTGACCCGGAGGAACGAGGGGCTGAGCCGGCGTACGGCGCGGACCTCGACGGCGAACAGGCGCCACGGCGCGATGGGCAGGGTCCCGGTCATGACACCCTGCGCCGGCTGCGGCTGGGCGTGATCAGTCGACACGAGGTTAGGCTAACCTAATGTCCCCGGTCGGGTGTGAGGCGGTACGACCTTCCCTCCCTCGGGCGACGGCCACCGGCCTGACCGGGCCGGACGGTGCCCGCCTGCGGGTCACCCGAGCGCGGCGTCCCGGTCCAGGAAGAGCAGCTGGGCCCGCTTCTCCGGCAGGTCGATCTGCGGCCCCGGCACGAAGCCCGCGCGGGTCAGCCGGGCGATCGCCTTGTCGTTGCGCGCGTCGGGCTCCGCCACGATGCGCCGGCGGCCCGGGTCGGCCAGCACGAAGGCGAGGAAGGTGTCGAGCAGTACGGCGGTGAAGCCCCGCTCGGTGCCCCCGTCCGGCGGTCCGATCATCAGGTGGATGCCGAAGTCGCCGGGCCGGACGTCGTAGCACTCTCCCACCGGATCGGCCGCCGGCTCGTACGTCTGGAACAGCGCCACCGGCCGGCCGTCCCGGTGGATCAGGTAGGCGTGGTGCGTGGCGAGCGAGTCCAGGTACTCGTAGATCTCCAGCACCCGCTCGCGGCTGGCGTCGAGCATGCCCCAGAACCGCGAGCGCTCCCGGGTGACCCAGTCGTGGATCACGTCGATGTCCTCGGCCGGCCGCACGGGCCGGATCGCCACCTCGCCGAAGCCGTCGATGTGACGCGAGCAGGAGGTCGGGGCAGTCGTCATGTCTCTCCTCGATGGGCCGGCACCGGCGTGGACCGCCGTCCGGCCGGCGTCCTGCCACACCGACGGCGCCGGCCGCCGTCACCGCCTGCGGCACGGCACCGTGACGGAAAGTCAGGACACGCCAGCCTAGACCGTCGGGCGCGTGCCACGGTCCACAGTCTCCCGCCCGGCTGGCCCGCGACCACCGACGGGGTGGCCGACTCCGGGGAGCCGGCCACCCCGTGTCGCAGGGGGCGGTGGGGTGCCTACCGCCAGGTGTCGGTGCTGGTCCTGGTGCCGCTGGCCGGGGTGGTGAAGGTGCGGTTGCCGCCGTTCTCCCAGGTGACGGAGCCGTTTGGATTCTTCTTGATGTACTTGTACTCCACCGCCGTGTTCGGGGGCAGGTTCAGCGTGGCCCGCCAGACCGGGTAGTCGGCCGAGGAGAGCGCGACGGCGTTGGCCGGGTTCCAGCCGCCGAGGGCCGCGATGTTGCCGACGACGTAGACGGTCTGGCCGTAGGAGGTGGTGACGGTGGCGTGGAACGAGGCGGCGATCTGCCCGCCGGTGTCGGTGTCGCCGCGGAAGGTCTCGTTCACCGTGTAGGTGCCGCCCTCCGGGGTGGTGAAGGAGCGGTTGGCGCCGCTCTCCCAGGTGACGGCGCCGGCCGCGTTCTTCTTGATGAACTTGTACTCCACCGGTGTGGACTGCGGCAGGTCGATCACCGTCTGGTACGTGTTGGCGCCCTGCGCGGTCAGCTTGACGGCGCCGGCCGGGGCCCAGGAGCCGAGGGCGGGGATGCTGCCGACGACGTAGACCTCCTGGTCGGCGGCCGGGGTCGCGGCGACGGTGAAGGTGGTGGCGACCTTGTCGGTGGGGTTGACCGTCGGGGTGACCGTGGGCGACGGGGTGGCGCCGCCGGGCCGGGCGTTGACGTGGATCGCGACCGCGTTGTTGGCGGGGATGGACACGGTGGCCCGGCCGCCGGAGACGGTCACCGTGCCGCCGGCGCAGCCGGACGCGGTGGCGGGTCCGGAGACGACGTCGCAGTACTGCCCGTCGGCGAGGCCGGTGGTGAACGTGGCGGTGGTGGCGCTGCCGGAGTCGTTGACGCCGAACCAGGCACGGTCGCCCCGGTGGAAGCCGATGACGTTGCTGTTGACGGTGGTGAAGTCCGACACGCTCTTGACGGAGCGGGCGGCGTTGGCCCAGCCGACCATGCCCTTGACGCCGGTGGACTGGGTCAGGCAGTTCCAGGCGCCGCCGCAGACGGTGTCGGTGACGTAGCCGCTGCCGTTGGCCGGCGGGGACTGGTTGCGGCCGGACCAGGAGAAGCTGTCGTAGACCGAGGGCTTGCCGTGCGGGTAGGCCAGGGCGAAGTAGTTGGCCAGGGTGTAGTCGGTGCCGTTCTTGTAGGACAGCACGACCCCGTCGCGCTCCAGGTCGTGGTTGGTGACCATGGAGAAGACGTTGGCGCTGGGGGCGTCGAGGTTCCAGCTCGGGATGTTGGCGAGCGTGGAGATCGAGCCCTGGAAGGCGGACCTGAGGCCCTTGGCGTACGCGAAGTCGAGCACGTCGCCGTTGCTGGTGAACGCCCGCGCCTTGAGCGCGTCGTTGCTGGCGCCGTCGAAGATCTCCTGGGCGATGTACGGGCGCTTGTTCTCGGCCACGGTGTTGTTCAGCTTGCCGAGGAGCGCCGCGAAGTCGTCCTTCTTGATGTGCTTGACCGCGTCGACCCGGAAGCCGTCGACACCGAGGCCGATCATGTCGTTGAGGAAGGCGGCGATCTTCGTACGGACGCTGTCCTTCTCGGTGTACAGGTCCGTCAGCTGCAGCAGCTCGCAGTTGGTGACCTGGGCCTCGTTGTTCCAGTCGTTGATGCCGCCGCCGGTCGGGCAGTTGTCGCCCGGCCGGTGAAAGTCCCCGTTGCCGTAGGGCACGGCCGGGAAGCTGTAGCCGGGGCCGGAGAAGTCCGTGCCCGCGTACCCGACGACGGACTCGTCGTTGTTCGCGCCGGCCATGTGGTTGACGACCGCGTCGACGTACACCCGCACGCCGGCGTTGTGGCAGGCGGTGACCATCGCGGCGAACTGCGCGCGGGTGCCGAACCTGCTCTCCAGCTTGTACGACACCGGCTGGTACACCTCGTACCAGGGGTGCACGCCGTCGACGCTGTTGGGCAGGCTGACCGACTCCTGCGGCGGCGCGACCTGGACCGCGCCGTACCCGGCGGGGCCGAGGTGGTTGGTGCAGGCGGCGGAGACGGACGGCCAGTTCCACTCCCACAGGCTGGCCGTCACCTCGCTGTTGTTGAGCCCGGCGGCGGCCTGGGCTGGGGTGGCGGCGGTGGTGGTCGCGATCGCGACCGGCAGGGCCAACGCGGCGACGGCGGCGGCGAGCAGCAGGCCGCCGGCGCGGCCACTAAGGGGTGACCTCAGACGTTCCATGACGGGTGAACCTTCCTCCGGGGGTCGAAGAGGCACTGGTGGATGGACGGCCGTCCAGGTAGCAAGACGATGCGGTATGGATGAAAGACTTTGCAAGACCTTTCGGCAAGATTTTTGAAACCTGCCGGCAATATGCACCCGCGCAGCCTCTCCTACCGCGCTCAGCGCATCCCCACTGCCCACTTCGGAGGAATCCCCCCTCGCGCTGGAGGGAGTTCCTTGACATACCGGGAGAGATCGGCGCAACCTTGCCGCAACAACTTCCAGTATTTGCGAGCAGCTTGCAGGACCCCGTCGCCGCTACGCCGCACGCTCCGGCCGGCGTCGCGCCCCGCCCGGAGTGCGCCTCAGCCGGTCCGGAGTGCGCCTCAACCGGTGCGGTGCGCCCGCCGCAGCAGCCAGGCGGCGACCAGGCCACCGGCGAGGACGGCGACCGCGCCCACCGTCTGCCCGGACTCCGACGCGGCGCGGAAGGCATCGGCGACCTGGGCCCGCTCCGCGTCGGTCCGGGCGGCGGCCAGCGCCGCGGGGAACGACCCGGCACCGGCCAGCGCGGCGGGCAGCAGGGCCGCGAACCGGGCGTTCAGCACGGCGCCCAGGACGGCGACGCCGAGGCTGCTGCCGACCTCCGTCATCGTGCCGTCCACCCCGGCGCCCGCGCCGGCCTTCTCCGGCGGGATCGCGCTCATCACCGCCTCCACGATCGCCGGGTTGGCCAGGGCGCAGCCGGTGCCCATGGTGAGCAGGCCGGCCAGCAGCAAGCCGTAGCCGTCTCCCGGAGCATGGGTGACGAACAGCAGGCCGCCGCAGAGCAGGGTCATACCGACGGCGATGGCCCCGGCCGTGCCGAGCCGGTGGATCAGCCGGGCGGCGATGCCGGCGAGGTTGAGCACGACGATGGACAGCGCGAACGGCACCATCCGCAGTCCGGCCTCCCAGGCCGGATACCCGCGCACGAACTGGAGGTGCTGGGTCAGCAGGAACAGCGCGCCGGTGGCGCCGAAGGTGATCAGGACGACCCCGGAGACCGCGCCGACGAAGCGGCGGTCCCGGAAGAAGCCCATGTCCAGCATGGGGTGGGCGATCCACCGCTCCCACCACACGAACGCGGCGAGCAGCAGCACTCCCCCGGTGGCCGTGCCGAGCACCGGGGCGGAGGCCCAGCCCCGGTCGGGGCCGGCGATGATCGCGTACACCACGGCGGTGAGGCCGGTCGTGGACAGCACCACCCCGCCGAGGTCGAGGCGACCGCCGGACGGGTTGCGGGACTCCGGCACGAGGAGCCCGGCGGCCACCAGACAGACCACCACGATCGGGACGTTGACCAGGAAGATCGCCTCCCACGGGAAGCGGGCGAGGATGAGCCCGCCGACGGGCGGCCCGGCCGCGAAACCCAGTGCGCTGGCCGCCGCCCAGATGCCGATCGCCCGGGGCCGCTCGGCGGCGTCGAAGACCTGCATCGCCACCGCGAGGGTGGCGGTGACGAGCAGTGCGCCGCCGATGCCCATGCCGGCCCGGGCCGCGATGAGCTGCCCGGTGGACTGGGCCAGCGCCGCGGCCAGCGAGCCGGCTCCGAACAGGACGAGGCCGGCCAGCAGCAGCCGGCGCCGGCCGTACCGGTCGACGGCGCTGCCCGCGGTGAGCAGCAGTCCGGACTGGACCAGCGCGTACGCGTTGATGGTCCACTGCACGTCGGCGGTGCTGGCGCCCAGCTCGGCGGTGAGCACGGGCACCGCCACGGTCAGCACGGTGTTGTCGAGCACCACCGTGACCTGGGCGAGGCAGAGCACGGCGAGGATCAGCCACCGGGTGGGCAGCGGACGGGCGGGGACGGGCAACGTCCGGACGGCGGGGTCGGACAGGCTCATGGCGCTCCTGGGCGGAAGGGAAGCGGTCGGACCGCTCAGCTCGCGGCGAGCACCGGGACGTGGGGGGCGGTGAGCGTGCCGATGGGCGACCTCACCGTGCGCTCCAGTAGCCGAGCGCGGTGAGTTGGTGCTTGCCCACGCCGAGGGTACGGCGCAGGTGCCTGGTCAGGTCGCGGGTGTTGGCCGCTTCGCAGGCGACCCAGTAGTGGGCGTCGTCGGCACCGGCGGGCAGCGCCGCGCGGACGGTGTCGACGAGGTGCCGGCCGTCGTCGCGACGGGGCACCCAGTGGATCTCGTGGCCGGCGCGGTCCCGGGTCGGCAGCGCCCGCTCGCCGTCGTGGGCGTACTCCACCCAGGCCGTGGCCGGGATGTCCGTGGCGGCGTCCAGCAGGCTGTTGACCGCCGGCAGGGACGCGGCGTCGCCGACCAGGTAGAGGTGGCGCGGGGCCGGGTCCGGCAGCCGGAACGCGCTGCCCTGCACGGTGGCCTCGATGGTGTCGCCGGCCCGGGCGGCGCTCGCCCACCGGGCGGCGCACCCGTCGTGCAGGGCGAACTCCAGGCTGAACCGGCCGGCCGCCGGGTCGGGGTCGACGAGGGTGTAGGCGCGCTGGTGGGAGCGGCCCCCGTTGTCGAACCACAGCCGGACCCACATGGTGGGGTGGACCCCGCACTCCGCCAGCAGGCCGCCGTCGTCGAGATGCAGCCGCTGATAGCTCCCGCCGACCGGCTCGGTCCCCCGCACGGTCAGCCGGAAGGTCCGGCCGCCCATCGCGCGCAGCACCAGGGCTTCCCAGTTCCGTTTCACGCACCCCTCCAGTAAGGTCAACCTAAGTTAGGGGAGGGTAACCTAAATTGGAACTGTTGTGGGAGCCTGCCTCGCCGCGCGCGCCGCACGCCCGGACAACCGGCATCCGTCGCGACGCCTGGGGCGTGGCGCACCTGTGGGCGGACACCGTGGACGAACTGGCCCGGCTCCAGGGCCGGGCGGCGGCGCTCGACCGGGCGTGGCAGATCGAGGTGGAGCGGTGGCGCTCCGAGGGCCGGCTCGCCCAGCACGTCGGGCCCGCCGAGGTGGGCTGGGACCGGTTCGCCCGCCGGGCCCGCCTCGACGACACCGCCCGGCGCTGTTACGCCGGGCTCGACCCCGCCACCCGGCGCTGGGCCGCCGCCTACGCCCAGGGGGTCAACGACGGACTCGCCGAGGGAGCCGCCGGGGCCCCGGAGTTCGCGGCGGCCGGCTGCGCCCCCGGCCGGTGGCGGCCGTGGTCCCCGCTCGGGGTCTTCCTGGTGCAGCACGTGCTGTTCGCGACCTTCCCGAACAAGCTGTGGCACGCGCACGTAGCCGCCACCCTCGGGCCGGCGGCGGCCGGGCTGTTCAGCGCCGAGCCGCCGGCCGGTTCGGGCAGCAACGCCTGGGCCGTGCCCGCCGACCCGGCCACCGGGCGGGGTCCGGTCATCGCCGGCGATCCACACCGGATCCTCGAACTACCCGGCATCTACCACCAGGTGCGGCTGGCCTGCCCCGAGTTCGACGTGCTCGGGTTCGCCTTCCCCGGCGTCCCCGGCCTACCGCACTTCGGCCACGCCGGCGAGGTGGCCTGGGCCGTGACCAACGCGATGGCCGACTACCAGGACCTCTACCGGGAGCAGCTGCGCCGCGACGGCGACCGGGTCCTGGTGCGCGAGGCCGACGGCTGGGCGCCGGCCCGCCACCACATCGAGCGCATCGGGGTACGCGGCGGCGACCCGGTGCAGGTCGAGGTGATCGAGACGCCCCGGGGCCCCGTCATCGACGAGGACCGGCACACCGGCGAGGCGATCAGCCTGCGCACCCCCACCCGGGTCGAGCAGCGCCTCGGCTTCGACGCGCTGCTGCCGCTGCTGCGGGCGCGGACCGTCGGCGACGTCGCCACGGCGCTGCGCCACTGGGTCGAACCGGTCAACAGCGTGCTCGTCGCCGACCGGTCGGGGGCGATCGCCCAGCTCGTCACCGGCCTCGTCCCGGTCCGCGACGAGCGGTGCCGGCGGGAACCGGTGCCCGGCTGGGAGCCGCGCTACGACTGGACCGGCGAGTACGCCCCGATGTCCCGGACCGCGGTGACCGGGCCGGCGGTCTGCGCCAACGACCGCCGGCCCGACGTGGCGGCGCTCGGCGTCGACTTCGCCCCGCCGCACCGCGCCCAGCGCATCCGTACGCTGCTGACGGCCGGGGCCGAGCCGTCCACCGTGCACACCGACGACCGGCTGGAGGCCGCCGTCCTGCGCGGCGCCCTCGACCGCCTCGACGCCGACGTCCTCAGCACGCCGGCCCGGGCGCTGCGCGACCGGTTGACCGCCTGGGACGGGCGGATGCGCGCCGACAGCGCCGACGCCGGCGCGTTCGCCGCCTGGCGGGCGGCGCTGGCCCGCGGGCTGCACGAGCACCCGCGGCTGCGCCCACTGCGCGCCGGGGGCGCGTACGACGAGCTGTTCGCGGCGTGGACCAACCCCCTGGGCCGCATCGGTCACGCCCTCGACGCCGTGGTGGCGGGGCTGGACCGCCTCGGCGTCGACGTGGGGCCCGTGGCCGCCGCCGCGCTGGAGGAGGTGGCGCACGGCGACCCGCCCGGCACCTGGGGGCGGCGGCACGTCCTGCACCCGGTGCACCTGTCGGTGGCCAAGGAGGTCGACGTCGCGGTGGAGGAGATGCGCGAACGCGTGGCGCTCTCCGGCGACGCCGACTGTGTGCTGGCCACGAGCAGCGTCCCCGGGCTCTCCGACGCCTGCTGGCGGGGCCCGGTCGCCCGCTACGTCTGGGACCTGACCGACCGGGCGGACAGCCGGTGGGTGGTGCCGTTCGGCGCCTCCGGCCGCCCCGACGACCCGCACTTCGACAACCAGCTGCCCCTGTGGGCCGCCGGCGAGCTGATCCCGGTGGTCACCGACTGGGCGCAGCTCACCCCCGAGCAGGAGACGAGCAACCCGTGACACACCAGAAGACCGTGGCGTACCGGGAGGGGCTACCCGACGTCGGCGAGCTGTCCCTCGTCGCCGTCGACCCGGCGGCCCACGCCGAGCTGCTGCACGGCTGGGTGACCCAGCCCCGGGCGGTGTACTGGGGATTGGCCGGGCACACCGTCGAGCAGGTGCGCGACGTGTATGCCTTCGTCGACGGGCTGGCCACCCACCACGCGTACCTGATCCAGCTCGACGGCGAGCCGATCGGCCTGTTCCAGAGCTACGAGCCGGAGGCCGACCCGGTCGGCGAGCGGTACCCCGTCCGGCCCGGCGACGTCGGCATGCACCTGCTGCTCGCCCCCGGGCGACGCCCGCCGCGCAACCTCACCGGCGCGGTGGGGCCCGCGCTGGTGCGGTTCCTCTTCCGCGACCCGGCCCGGCAACGGGTGGTGGTCGAGCCGGACGTGCGAAACGGGCGCGCGCTGCACCGGCTGGAGGGGTCCGGCTTCGCCTTCGACGATGAGATCGACATGCCCGACAAGCGGGCGCAGCTGGCCTTCCTCACCCGGGCCCGGTTCGAGGCCGACCACTGCGCGCCGGCGGCCGGCTGAGCCGGATCGGGCAGAAAGCTTCAGGATGATGTGAGGGGTCGAAGGGTATCGACATCGACTCTCGTGACGGTATAACGTGCCCGTCATCGTGATCGCCGATCGACGGGGCCCCCGTCCTTCATCGAGGAGTGTCGTGGCCACCTCCCCCTCCGCCACCCTGCGGCGTCGCCGCCTGCTCGGCCTACCCGCCCTGCTGGCCGCCGCGTTCACCGTCACCGCCACCGCCCGGCCCGCCCCGGCCCGCGCCGCCACGCCGGCCGAGTGCCTGGCCGATTTGATCCAGGCCTCCTGATGGCCCCGGTCCCCTGGCTCGCCGACGTGCTGCGGGCCGCAGGCGTGCAGGTCGTCGAGGAGGGCGACTGGCGCAACCGGGCGCGCCCGGGCGACTTCGCCCCGATCGGGGTGCTGTGGCACCACACCGCGTCCACCTCCAGCGCCACCAACCCGCACCCGGCGCTGAACATCTGCATCAACGGCCGCTCCGACCTGCCCGGCCCGCTCTGCCAGGCCCTGGTCGACTACCACGGCGTGTTCCACCTGATCTCCGCCGGCCGGTGCAACCATGCCGGCGCCAGCCGCGGCAGCGGCCCGATCCCGGCCGGCGACGGCAACACCCTGATGATCGGCTGGGAGATCGACTACAACGGCGTCAGCCAGGAGATGACCAGCGCCCAGTACAACGCGTGCATCGCCGCCACCGCCGCGGTGCTCACCCGTTTGGGCCGGGACGCCAGCCACGCCCGGGGCCACCGCGAGACCAGCACCTCCGGGAAGATCGACCCGTCGTTCATCGACCTCGACGTGATGCGCGCCGACGTCGCCGCCCGGATGTCCGGCGGGAGCGCGTGGAGCGCGATCGTGGACAACTCCACCGCCGGGCGGTTCACCGCCAGCGCCAACTGGGGCGTCTCGTCGTACTCGGGGCAGCGGTACGGCGCCGACTACCGCTACGCCGATCCGGTGCAGTCCAGCGACGTCGCCTGGTACCGGGTCAACGTCCCGGCAACCGGGAGCTACCGGGTCGACGCCTGGTGGCCGGCGAACGCCGGCTACAACAGCGCCACGCCGTACATCGTGGCCACCACCGCCGGCAACCGGACCGTCCACGTCGACCAGCGCGCCACCGGCGGGCAGTGGCGTTCCCTCGGCACGTTCGCCCTGCCGGCCGGGGACGCCAACCGCGTCGGGGTCAGCCGGTGGACCACCGCCGCCGGGCTGGTCATCGCCGACGCGATCCGGCTCACCCGGATCGTCTGAGGCCACCGCAGGGGGGTGGGTGAGGCGTGCGGCCCGGACCGGCGGCACGCCTCACTCCTGCCCCAACCAGGTGCGCAGCGCCCACCACCAGCGCACCGTCTGCGGGACCGGCCACCGGCCGCCCGGCTCGGCGAGGGTCGGCGGCAGCCCGGCCAGCTCCTGCAACCGGCGCAGCCGGTAGCGCACGGTGTTCGGGTGCAGGTGCAGGGCCGTGGCCGTCAGGTCCAGCCGTTGACCGTGGTCCAGGTAGGCCAGCGCGGTCGAGGCGAGCTGGCGGTGGAAGTCGTCGGCCTGGTCGAGGGCGCCGAGCAATTCCCCGCTGACCAGCCCGGCCAGCTCCGGCTGGGCGGCCAGCGCGGTCTCGCCGGCCAGGTCGACCACCCCGTGCAGACCGCGCAGCCCGGCCCGGGCGGCGACGCGCAGCGCGGCCACGCACAGCCGGTGCAGGGCCGGGGCCTCGGCCAGCGGTCGGGCCGGGGCGGCCACCACGAGCACGGCGGCGTCGGCCAGGTCGGCGGACGGCAGCCGCGGGGACAGGCCGGCGAGCCGGTCGTCGACCGTGCCGAAGACACCCCCGCCCCCGCAGAACTGCCGCCGCACCGCTGGAATCCGGGCCGGGTCGGTCAGGTCGGTGACCACGCAGTGGTACCGGCCGTCGGGGCGCAGCCCGAACCCGGCCAGCTCGTCCGGCCGACCGTCGGCCGCCTCGTCGAGCAGCAGCCGCCGCAGCAGCCGGTTACGGGCGTCCCGCCGGGTGCGGACCAGTTCCAGCTCCGCCGTGTGATGGCCGTCGACCAGGGCACGCTCCAGGGCACTGGCGTACCGGCCGAGCTCCAGCATGGCCTCCAGCAGCGCGGTGTCGGATATCCCGGCGGCCCGGCCGCGGTCCAGCGCGATCTCCACCACCTTCTGCCTGCCCGCCTGCACCCCGCGCAGCAGGCCCGCGACGGAGACGCCCTGCCCGGCCCGGTCGGCGCCGAGCCGCCGCGCCTCCGCGAAGTCCCGTTCGCTGGGCTCCGCCAGGCGCTGGAAGGAGGCCAGCCCAGCGGCCAACAGGGCCGCCACGTGCCGACGGTTCTCCGCCGGCGGCAGCCGCGCCACCTCCGGTGAGTGCACCCGGGCGGCCTCGACCATCTCGTCCACGACCTGCCGGTCCGCGGCCAGCTCGCGCAGCAGCGCACCGAGGGGCCCGGTCCGTTCCGTCAACGCCATCGGCCCGCTCCCCTCGCCACGGCCACTGTGGCCCGTCCACAACGACCCGGCCCGGTTTTGGCCTCCGTCGCCTACCGGGAGTCCGGCTTCGGTTGGTTTCCTTCTGTTACCGCAAAGTAACACCGCGTTCCGCACCGCGTTCCGCACCGCGGAACGCCACACCACGGCCGCCCCACGTCCAGGAGTAGTCCATGACCACAGCACCGTCCGCGCCCCCGCGCGCCCACCGTCCCCGCCCACGCCGGTACGGCAGCCTCGCCACCGCCCTCGCCCTCCTCACCCTCGCCGCCGCGCCCGCCCCCGCCGTCGCCGCCGTCGTTCCCGCCTCCGCCGGGCTGGCGGAGGTGATGTTCGTCGGCAACAACTGGGAGGGCACCGTGGACGTCATCCGCCCGCGCGGCGACTACGCCCGCCTCGGCCGGATCAACGTCGTCCCGGACAGGCAGCAGCGGCTCTGGGAGATCTACCTCAACCCCATCAAACTCGCCTTCTACCTGGGCATCCAGCAGGGCCCCGGCGAGGGGCACGACCAACTCGTCGACGACATGTACACCACACCGGACGGCACCGCGCTGGTGGCGTCCCGGCCCAGCTTCGCCGACGTCGTCTCGATCGACCTGAGCACCGGGGCGGTGCGGTGGCGGTTCCCGGTCTCCGGGTTCCGCTCCGACCACATGGCGGTCTCGCCAGACGGCACCCGGGTCGCGGTCTCCGCCTCCACCTCGAACAAGGTGCACGTCCTCGACATCAACACCGGCCAGCAGGTCGGCTCGTTCGGCACCGGCGACAAGCCGCACGAGAACCTCTTCACCGGCGGCGGCCGGCACATCTGGAACATGTCCATCGGCGAGGTGAACACCTCCCTCGACGACCCGTCGCAGGACTGGACCAAGGGCGACCGGCACATCACGATCGCCGACGCCGGCACCCTGCAGACGGTGAGGGAGATCGACATGCGGCCCCGGCTGGACGCCTTCGGCCGCGGCGACCTCTCCGACGCCGTCCGGCCCGCGGTCTTCACACCCGACGAGCGCAAGCTCTACTTCCAGGTGTCGTTCTTCAACGGCTTCGTCGAGTACGACGTGGCCACCGACAAGATCACCCGGGTCGCCACCCTGCCGAAGAACCCCAACACCAGCGAGGACCGCACCACCTGGGTCAACGACTCCCGGCACCACGGCATGTCGATCAGCCCCGGCGGCGCGAAGCTCTGCGTCGCCGGCACCATGGACGACTACGCCACCGTCGTCGACCGGGCCACCCTCGCCCCCGGCCCGCTGGTCACCGCCAGCAAGCCGTACTGGGCGACGGTGAGCGGGGACGGCCGCGACTGCGTCATCTCCGAGTCGGGCGCGGACCGGGTCACCGCGATCAGCTTCGCCACCGGCCAGAAGGTGGCCAGCGTGCCCGTGGGCGACCACCCGCAGCGGGTCCGGATCGGGCACCTGCCGAGCGACTGGACGCCGCCCGCCGTCCAGTAGGCCCGGCGCACGGTGCGGCCCGGCCGGACTACCGGCCGGGCCGCACCGTGCTGTCGTCCGGTCAACCGCCGAGGCTCGCGGCGCCCGCGGCGATCGCAGAGGCGAAGTAGCTCACCTGGGTGTAGACGCCCGGGTAGTTGGGGCGGGCACAGCCGTTGCCCCAACTGACGATGCCGACCTGGATCCAGGCGTTGCTGGCGTCGCGGCGGAACATCGGGCCGCCCGAGTCACCCTGGCAGGTGTCGGTGCCGCCGCTGGCGTAGCCGGCGCAGATCTCCTCGGCCGGGATGATGTCGCCGCCGTAGTTCGAGTTGCAGACCGAGTCGCTGACGAACGGCACCGTGGCCTTGAGCAGGTAGCGCTGCTGCGCGCCGCCCTCCCGCGCCGCGCCCCAGCCGGCGATGGTGAAGGTGCCGCTGTCGTACGCGCCGCTGGTGGCGATCGGCAGGGTGGCCAGGGTGGTGACCGGGGTCGCCAGCCGGATCAGCGCCCAGTCCTTGCCGGAACCGTTGTAGCCCGGGGCGCGGTAGACGTAGTTCGACCGGACGGTGATCCGGCTGCTCGACTGGAGGTCGACCGCGCCGAGGGTGGCCGTGATGCTGGTGTTGGCACCAGTGGCGCCCACGCAGTGCGCGGCGGTGAGGACCAGCCGGGGGCTGTAGAGCGCCCCGCCGCAGCCCATCGAGAGTCGCACCATGAACGGGAACTCGCCCTGGGTGGCCCGGGTGCCGCCGACGACGTTCGGGGTCATCGTGCCGTCGGGCGGCGCGGCGGCGGCGGGTGCGGTGAGGGTGAGGCTGCCCGCGGTCACCGCGACCAGCGCGGCGGCCAACAGGCCAGTGAGGGTGCGCCAGCGAACCATATGTTCCTCCGCATCGAGGGACCGGCGCGCCGGTGGGCGCACCGTGTTCGGGATGACGGAGATTCTATTGATGTATATAAATTTCTGATCATCCTCTCCTGGTCATACGACGGTGCTATCCGCCCGCCGGGCCGAGACCCCGGCGGGCGGCGCGACTAAGCCGTCGAACCGATCCGAGCCGTTCGGGCCGGGTCGAGCACCGCCGGCACCGCTCACCCGGCGCCGAAGCAGACGAAGGCGGCGGCCGTGGCCGCGGCGGAGCCGTCGCCGGTGGCCACGAACGCGGCCTGGGCGTCGGCGAGGGCCTGTGCCGGCCGGACGCCGGCGCGCATTCGGCGGTGCAGGTCCAGCATGAGTGCGGTGGTGAGGTCGGCCGGCACCGGCAGCACGGCCGCCACCAGACACCGGGTGCCCAGCGCCAGCAGCACGGCGGTGAAGCCGAGCACCTCGTCGCCGGGGCGCACCCCGGAAAGCCCCGAGTCGCACGCGGAGAGCACCACGCAGCCCGGCGGGCGGGGCAACCGTTCCAGCTCGTACGCGAGCAGCGGCCCGTCGGCCAACTCCAGGCCGGAGAAGAGCGGGTTGTCGGCCCGGAACGTGCCGTGCGCGGCGATGTGGGCCAGCCCGGCGCCGTCCAGCGCGGCGGTCAACGCGCCGGCGGTGGCGTCCGCCCCGGCGAGCAGCCGGGAGCCGGGCAGTTCGCGGGCGAGCAGCCCGACCTCGGTCCGCGCGGCCGGCAGGCGCGGGCCCGCCGCCAGCACCGGTGCGCCATCGGGCGCGATCCGGCCGTCCGCGCGCAACCAGGCCGTGGCCGACGGGGCCACCGTCACCGGCCGCCCGGCGCAGGTCGGCAGGCCGGACCACGGGACCGCGTGCAGCGCCGCCGTCGGGACGAGCACCAGGGGGCGGTCGCCCAGCCGCCGGCGCAGCGGGTCGAACAGCTGCCGGTCCAGCACCGCCGCGGCGTGCCCGACCCCGGCGCGGGCGGCCGCGGTGTCGCCGGTGGTGACCAGCCGGCGCAGACCGAAGCGATGCCGCCGGGCCTGCTCCACCGCCTCGGCGAGCGGACCGAGGTCGTGCAGGCTGGCCCGGCCGTCGCGGACCAGCACCGCCCGCAGATGGTTTCCGTGCGCCACCAGTTCCACCAGCACGCGCGGGCCGAGCCGGGCGGCGAGCGCCGCGACGCCCAGCGGGGCCGTAACGTCGCCGCCGCCGGGCGCGCGCCGGGCCAGGTCCCGGATGCGCTGTTCGAGCCGGGCCTGTCGTCCCCGCAGCGCGTGCGTCGGCCCGCCCGCGAGCAGGGCATCCTCCAACAGGCTGCTGACCAGGCGAAGCTCGCTGAGCGCCGCGACCAGGTCCGGGTCCTCGGGCGGCAGCGCCGGCCGGGTGCGCAGGGCATTGGCCCGCCACCGCTCCGCCCAGGCCAGGACCCGGCCGGGGGCGCCGGACCGCACCGCGAGGTCCAGTCCCTCGGCGGCCAACTGCTGCCCGTACGCCCCGCTGTGCGCCCGCAGCTCGGTGGCGCCGAGCGAGGCCCGGTGGCTGTCCAGCACGGCCAGTCCGCGCCGCAGCGCCCGGGCAGCGGAGCGGTCGTCCCCCTCGAGCCGGCGCGCCAGCGCCAGGGCGTACCACCCCTGGGCCCGGCTCGACGCGGTGCCCCGCCGACGGGCCCGCGCCGCCCGGCCCAGCAGGGTCGCCGCCTTCTCGGTGCGGCCGAGCGCGACGGCCAGCCGACCGGCGTCGATCCGGGTGGTCAACGCCGGGCCGGGCCAGCCGGTCGCGTCGAGCTGGTCGGCGGTACGCACCAGCGCGGTGAGCAGCGCCGCCGAGCCGGTGCCGCGACGAAACTCGGCGCGCAGCTCGACGTGCCGGGCGAAGGCAGCCCAGGTGCGGCGGCCCTGGCGGCGGAAGCGGACCCGCGCCCGGGCCGCGGCGTCGGTGGCGGTGTCCAGGTCCCCGGCGAGCAGCGCGGCGCGGGCCTGGGCCAGCAGCGCCTCAGCCAGGTCGGAGGCCATCCCCCGGCGGCCCAGCTCCCGCACCGCCGCCCCGGCCACCTCGACCGCCTCGTCGAGCAGCGGCACCGACAGCAGCAGCTCGAACCGGTCCAGCAGCAGCGCCGGCCGGGGCACCGACAGCCGGCGGTACTCCTGCTCGACCTCGGCGAAGCAGCGCAGCGCGCCCACGGTGTCGCCGCGCTGGCCCGCCGCGATGCCCAGGTTCCAGCGGGCGTCGGCGGCGGCGAGTTCCAGCCCGAGCCGCTGGAAGATCGCCGCCGACCGGGCGAGGTCGTCGTCGCGGCCCCGGCCGGCACCCCGGTGGGCGTTGAGCAGACCGCGGTTGTTGCGGGCCCGGGCCTCCAGCAGCTGGTCGTCCTCGCGCTGGGCGATCTCGACGGCGAGGGAGTAGTCGCGCACCGCCTCGTCGTAGCGGCCCCGGTAGTGCAGCACCACGCCCCGCTGCAACTGGGCGTGTCCGGCGTCGGCCCCGGTGAGCGGGGGCAGGGCGGCGGTCACCGCGCGCAGGGCCGCGCCGGTACGGCCGGCGTTGGCCAGCACGTAGCCGAGGCTCATCCGGGCCAGCGCGCGGGTACGGGGCGTCGCGGCGACCCGCACCGCCCGACGCAGGTGACGCAGCGCGCCAGGCAGGTCGTTGAGTTCCCGCAGGGCCAGGCCGACGGCCCGTTCGGCGGTGGAGCGCTCGTCGCCGGTGCCGGCGCGGCCGGCGGCGAGCACCCGCTGTGCGAGGGCGATCGCCTCGCGGGGGTAGCGCTGCACCGCGTCGAGCGCGGCCTGGGCCGCTCCGGCACCGGAACCGGCGCTGTCGACCATACCGGACAGCGTTCCCGATGAACCGGCCAGCGTCAATGCGGACGGGGCAGGTGGGAATTCCACGGATCGCAGTGACGATTCACGTCATTGACATTCAACAATGGTTTGGAAGAATCGACCGAGCCCGGCAAGTGCTGTGGCGACCGCACCGGGGACACCGTCGATCGTGCCGCCCGCAACCGCCTGGAGGACCGGTGCCGCCTGACCTCCCCCGCACGCCGCCGGCCGGCCGGCTGTCCCGTCGGCGGCTGCTGGCACTCGGCGCGCTCGCCGCGGCGGCGCCCCTGGGCAGCGCGCTGCGACCGGCCGCCGCCGTTGGCGACACCGGCGACGACGACGCGTACCAACGCGCCTTCTCCGACGCCCTGGCCGCCGACCCGAACGTCCGCCGGCACACCGTCCCGGGCCGGGAGTTCCTCTACCGTCCCCGGCAGTTGCTCGCGGCCAATGCCGACGCCCAACGGGTCACCGCCTGGCTGCGCTCGCGCGGGCACCAGGTGACCGTCGGCGCCGGCTTCGCCGGGGTCACCCGGCTGCTGTTCGGCAAGGAGACCGACATCCCCACGGTGGTGACGGCGCTGCGCAACCCCCAGCAGTGGCCGGGCCAGACCGTGCCGGCGGCACAGCCACACCACGTGCTGCTGGGCCTGGGCAACATCATGGGCAGCCCGGGCAGCCCGCCCCGGGCCGTGGCCGCGCTGGCCCCGCCGAACCCGGCCCGGCTCGGCGAGGGCGCCGGGGTGACCGTCGGCGTCTGCGACACCGGGATCTGGCAACAGGCCGGCGCGTACCACCCCCAGTGGCTCGGTGGCAGCTACCTCCCGGAGCCGGACGACGAGGACGCGCTCTACGTCTCCGGGACCGTGCTGGCCACGCAGGGCGGCCACGGCACCTTCGTCGCCGGGGTGGTCCGGCAGGCCGCGCCGGGAGTCAAGGTCGACCCGGAGCAGGCGCTGAACCCCACCGGCGTCGGCGACGAGGCGATGCTGGTGGCCGCCATGTCCCGCCTCGGGCCGCAGGTCTCCATCGTGAACCTGTCCCTGGGCGGCTTCACCCAGGACGACCTGCCCCCGCTGCCCCTGGTCAACGCCGTGGCCGCGCTGCCGGCGCAGACCGCTGTGGTGGCCGCCGCCGGCAACGCCGGCACCAGCCGCCCGGCCTGGCCGGCCGCCCTGGGCCGGGTGCTCGGCGTGGCCGCGGTGAGCCGGGTCGGCACCGGCATCGTGCCGGCGGCGTACAGCGGTTTCGGCCCGTGGGCCGACGCCTGCGCGGTCGGCGAGCGCGACAGCACGTACGTCGAGGGCCAGCTTCCGCTGCCGGGGCGGCCGACCCGGGTGTTCCACGGCTTCGCCGGGTGGGCCGGCACCTCGTTCGCCACCGCGTACGTCTCCGGCCGGCTGGCGGCCATGATGGTCGCCGGGGGCCTGAGCGCCGACGCGGCCCGGGTCGCGCTGCTCGCGAACCCCCGCTGGCACCCCGACTACGGGGTGCTGGTCTCGTGAGGCCCGGCCCGGACGGCGAAGGGGCACGCCGGTGAGCGAGCCGACCGCCACCGGACTGGTCGCCGCCGCCGCCGGTGGGGACGAGGCGGCCTGGACCGAGCTGGTACGCCGCTACACCCCGCTGGTGGTGTCGGTGATCCGGGCACACGGGATGAGCCGCGCCGACGCCGCCGACGTCAACCAGACCGTCTGGCTGCGCCTGGTGGAGCGGCTGGACCAGGTGCGGGACCCGCAGGCGCTGGCCGCCTGGCTGGCCACCACCGCCCGGCGGGAGTGCTACCGGCTGTCCCGCCTCGGCCGGCGCAGCCAGCCGGTCGACCCGCACGACGACGCGCTCGACGCCCGGCACGGGCCGCCGGTGGACGTGGCGGCGCCGGACGAGGCGCTGCTGCGGGCCGAACGCGGCCAGGCGCTGCGGGAGGGCTTTGCCCAGCTCCCGCCCCGCTGCCAGGAGCTGCTGGCCCTGCTGACGGCCGACCCCCCGGTCAGCTACCGGGAAATCGGCGAGCGACTCGGCATGCCGGTCGGTAGCATCGGCCCCACCCAGGGCCGCTGCCTGCACAAGCTGCGTAACTGCCCGGCGCTCGCCCCGTTCCTCGGGGCCCGTCGCGGCCCCAAGAGGAACGGGGGTGACCGCGATGGCGCCGTGGCCGCCGGTCGATGACGATGCCCTGACCGTGGAGTTGGGCGCGGCGCTGTGGGACGCCGGGCCCGTCCCCGAGGAGTTCCTGACCGCCGCGCGGGCAGCGTTCGCCTGGCGGACCGTGGACGCCGAACTGGCGGTCGCCGAGCTGACGTTCGACTCGGCGTGCGATGCCGAGCCCGCCGGGCTCACCCGCTCGGGTGGCGCGGCGCGGACCCTGTCCTTCCGCAGCGGCGCCGTGGTGCTGGAGATCGAGGTGAGCGACGCCGGCATCGTCGGTCAGCTCTCCCCGGCCCGCGGCGGGCGGGTCACCGCCCGGACGGCCACCGGTCAGTACGACGAGTCGCCGGTCGACGAGGTGGGCTTCTTCTCGCTGGGCGCTCCCCCGGCCGGCCCGGTCCGGCTCGCCGCCCGCGCCGACGGGTACGCGGTGGCCACCGACTGGGTCAGCCTGGGCTGAGGCCGCCGCCCGGCCTGTCCACGCCGGCGGCGCCCTTCCCTCGGATCCGACATCGCGGGCGACCTGCCCGGGTTGTCCTGGCTGTTCAGGGCCACTGTCCGGCACCGTCCGGGACAGCGTCGGGTCGCCGCTTCGGGTGGCGACGGGCCCTGCTGGCAGTGCAACAAGACCTACGGAGGCCACTGCTCCTACAACGCCCCGTGCTCGACGTGCAGATGATCGCCTTGCTGACAGGCGTACGTCGGGGTCGGGCGGACCGAACGGTCCGGGACCCCGCCGTACGCCTACCGGGCGGCGACGGTGGCGATCAGCGGGCCGGCGACGGCGAACGGCCGGATCCGGCGCGCCGCCCGCGAAGGCTAGACCGACTGGAGGGCGCGCCAGGCGATGTTGTTGTTGTACCGGACGTTGACCTGCAGGTCCGGGGTGAGCAGCGGCAACGGGTCGTCCGGGGACTCCCACACGGCCAGCAGCGAGAAGTTCCCGGGGCCGGGCACAGCGCCCCACGAAACGACCACGGTCGTGGCGCCCGGTGGCACCACGACGGACACCGTCGCGACCCAGGTCAGGTCCGCCGGCCAGGCCATCCCACCGCCCGGGGACGTGCGGTAGATCCGCAGCGCCCCGCTGTCGATGCCCGAGCCGTACGGCCCGGGGTTGCGCAGCGTGACGGAGATGTAGTTGGTCACGCCGACGATCGCGTTCCCGCTGGTCGCGCACGGCGGTACCATCGGGCAGACCTTGATGTCGGGGCTGGCCCAGATCGGGTTGTACATGTGCGGCTGGAGGCCGACGTCCGAGGCGACGTCCCGCATCCAGACGTCGGTGACGGCCATGGCCCGGTCCGGCTTGACAGCAGGTGGAGCGGCGGTGGCGGTGGCGGCCAACAGGCTCGCCAGGGCTGTGCCGGCGAGCAGGGCCACCGCCACGCGGCGGGCACGGCTACCCAGAAAAGCCATGACACTGTCTCCCATCGACGGAGGTGACCGGCCCGGTTCCCGCGCCGGCGTGGTCATGCCTTCAGGAGCCGACCGACCGACCGCAGATACCGACACCGGGGGTGGCGGTTGCCCAGATGACGCCAGGCCGGATCAATCAGACGCCGGGGCCGGAGGCCCACCCGTGAACGGGTTGATCGAGTTGAGGTCGCGCCAGGCGATGTTGTTGTTGTTCCGGACGTTGGTCAGGATGTCGGCGGTCAGGAACGGCAACGGGTCGTTCGGGGACTCCCACACGGCCAGCAGGGAGAAGTGGCCGGGGCCGGGGACGCCGCCCCACGGGACGCTCACCGTCGTGACACCCGGCGGCACGACGACGCTCACCGCCGCGACCGGCAGCCAGCCCATCGGCCAGGCCAGGCTGCCGCCCGGGGTCGTGCGGTAGAACCGCAACGCCCCGCTGTCGATGCCCGAGCCGTACGGCCCGGGGTTGCGCAGCTTCACGAAGATGTAGTTGGTCACGCCGACGATCGCGTTCGCGCTGGTCGCGCACTCCACCGCCGTCGGGCAGATCTTGACGTCGGGGCTGGCCCAGATCGGGCTGCCCGAGTGCGGCTGGAGGCCGACGTCCGAGGCGACGTCCCGCATCCAGACGTCGGTGACGGCCATGGCCCGGTCCGGCTTGACAGCAGGTGGAGCGGCGGTGGCGGTGGCGGCCAGCAGGCTCGCCAGGACTGTGCCGGCGAGCAGGGCCAACGCCGCGCGGCGGGCACGGCTACCCAGAAACGCCATGACAACTGTCTCCCATCGACGGAGGTGACCGGCTCGGGGACTCTCCGGCCCCGCGTCGGTGTGGTCATGGCTTCAGGAGCCGGCGCGGCGAGCGGAGATACCGTCGCGGGCACCGGTCTTTGACAGATGACGCCAGGCCGGATCAATCACCTCATGAGGCAACAGCTCGGCCACCCGGGCTGACGGCCCAGGCGCGCAGGCATGCCGGCGGCACGTCCCCCGCCACACCTGCGCCACCCGTCAGCCCTACCGGGGAAAGGCGGAGGCCGGCGACGGCGACCACGGCCAGGGCACATCGTGGAAGGCAGCCTCGACCAGCAGGGCCTCGACGGCCCGCAGGAACCGCTCGGCACGCTCCGGCGGCAGGTAGCGGGTGTCCACGGTGATCGCCAGCTCGACCGCGCCGGGGGCGTCGATGACCTGGAGGCGGCAGCGCCAGGCGAACCGGTCCAGCTCCTCCAGCCAGCGGAACGTGCTGCGGCCCGCCGCCGTCCGAAGGGCAGCCTCGTCCGGGCCGACCGGTTCGGGGTCGGTGGCGTGCGGCAGCCGGATGTCGTTGAGGTAGCAGAACGGGGCCAGGGCGGTGCGGTAGTCGAGCCCTCGCTCGGCGAACGCGCGTTCCAGCTCGGCCGGGTCGTAGTAGGCGTGCCGGTACGCGTCCAGCGACGCCCGGCGGGCGCGGGAGAGCAACTCAGCGAACCCGGGCCGGTCGGCCAGGTCGAGCCGGCAGAGCCCGATCTGGTTGAGCTTGCTGATCGCGACGTCGTACTCGGGCTGGAACCGGTTGTTCGCCATGGTGAACACGCCGCAGACGTCCCCGCCGTTGTCGGCGGTGAGCACGGCTGCGGTCGCCGCGAGCAGGACGGAGGCGTTGCTGACGCCGTGCCGGACGGCGACGAGCCGGGCCGCGTGATGCACTGCCTCGGAAACCAGCGAACCCCGACGGTACCGGGGGCTGAGCCCGGGTCCTACCTGGTCGAACAGGCCCACCGTGAGGCCGGGGAACTGTCGCGTCCAGTACGCCACCGCCCGGTCGCCGCGACGCCGTTCCCCGTCCCGTTCCCGCTCGGCCACGTCGAGGGACTGCGGACCGGGCGGGGTGGGCAGCGAACCGCGCAGCACGAGCATCCGCAGGTCCCGCAGCACGGTCTCGGTGGCGTGGAAGTCCACGGTGGAGTGACTGAATACCAGCACGACCTGTCGTACCCGGTCGTCCACGGTGACCAGCGCGGCCCGCAGCGGCCACTCGGCGGCGTGGTCGAAGCGGGGGGCGCCCAGCCGGTCGGCCAGGGCCGCGGCGGCGGTCCGGCCGTCGGGATCGGCCGCGGCGTGCGGGACCGGGTGCACCAGGACGGGCAGCCGGCCCGCCGGGGCGGCGGACTGGTACAGCTCGCCGTCGACGGAGCACACCCGGGTGCGCAGCGACTCGTGCCGGTCCACCAGGGCCGCGACGGCCCGCACGGCCCGCGCCACGTCGACGTCGGCCCGCCGGGAGACGGCCAGGACACGGCGCAGGTTCAGCACGCTGTGGCTCGGGGACTCGAACTCCTCGACGGCCCGCCACATCGCCCGTTGGCCCCAGGTGAGCGGGCCGGTCCCGACCCGGCCGCCCGCGAACTGGGCGTACGCCACCTCCCCGCCGGCTTCGGCGGGGAGCACCACGGGCGGCGGCGCCGCCACCACCGGGGCCACCACCGCCGCCACCACCGGGGCCGCCGACGGGGCCGCCGACGGCCAGGACACCTCGGCGAATGCCGCTTCCACCAGCAGTTCCTCCAGCTCGCGCAGGAACGGTTCGACCGTGTCGACCGCGACGTGACGGGTGTCGACGGTGAGGGTCATCCCCACCCCGCCCGGCTCGTCGACCACGTGGGTCAGCAGGTGCCAGGACGCCCGGTCCAGCCCCCTGGCCCAGGAGAAGCCGGTGCGCGCCATGGCTGCCCGCAGGTCGCGACGGGTCACCTCCGGCGCGGCAGCCGCAGCGCCGGCGGGCAGCCGGACATCGTTGAAATAGTAGTGCGGCAGGAATGCGGTCGCGTAGTCGCGGTCGGCGTCGACGAATCCCCGGCGCAGCGCGGAGGGGTCGTAGAAGGCGTTCCGCAGGCCGGTCAGCGACGCCCGCCAGACGCGGGACAGCAGCAGCGGGAACGCGGGGCGGTCCGCCACGTCCAGGACGCCGAACCCGATCTGCCCGAGGTTCGCCACCGCGTTCGCGTACCTGGCGGGGAACCGGTTGTGCGCCATCGGGAACAGGCCGCAGCGGTCCCGCCCGGACCGGGCGGCGGCCAGCGCCGTCACGCCGGCGAGCAGCACCGCCGAGGTGCTGACCCGGTGCCGGGCGGCGATCGCCCGGGCCGCCAGGTCGACGGCCGAGGAGACCAGCACTCCCCGGCGCAGCCGGGGGGTGAGCCCAGGGCCGCCCGGCGGCAGCGGCTCGGCGGGCAGCCCCGCGAACTCCCGCAGCCAGTACGCCACGGCCCGCTCGGAGCGGCGTCCCTCGGCACCGTGCTGGAGCCGGGCCACGTCCACCGACTGAGGCCCGGGCGGGGTGTCGATCCGCCCGCGCAGCAGGAGCAGCCGCAGGTCCCGCAGGACCACCTCGGCGGCGTGGGCGTCGACGGTCGAGTGGCTGAAGACCAGCACGACCTGCCGTACCCGGCCGTCCACGGTGACCAGGGCGACCCGCACCGGCCACTCCCGCGCATGGTCGAACGCCACGTCGGCGAGACGGTCCGCGGCGTCCCGGGCGTCCCGCGCGCCGTCACCGGTGCCGGCGAGCACCAGCAGCGGCAGGTGCCCCGTCGCGGCGGTCTCCTGGCGGTGCTCGCCGTCGACCGTGCGCACCCGGGTGCGCAGCGACCCGTGCCGGCCGACCAGCGCGCCGAGCGCCCGGGTGGCGCGCTCGGTGTCGGCGCCGGCCCGGGCGGAGACCGGCACCGTGCGACGCAGGTTGAGGAAGCGGTGGTTGGAGCCGTTGCGGGCGTTCGCCCGCCAGGTCACCTGCTGGGCCCAGGTCAGCGGCGCCGTGCCGGCGTCGGCACCGTGAAAGGGCGCGTGAACCAGCATCTCGTCCGCCCATTCGGCGGGCACCACGGCATCGGCAAATCGCATCCCCGACCGTACGACGGGCCGTGCCGCCCGGGGTCGGACGATCGGATTCTCCACCGTGGACCGATCAGACGACGCGATGCTCCGTTTGCAGCATGCAGACTACGGGCCCCTGTCCGACACCGGCGTGAAGGCATCGCGTGACGAATCTCGACCTACCGACGCGGGCCATCCCCCTCCCGCCCCCCGCGACGCCGCCCGACGTCGCCACGGGACCGGCGCTGTCGTTCGGCCAGGAACGGATCTGGTTCACCGAGCAGCTGACGCCCGGTACCGCCGCGTACCTCGTCTGGTCGACGACCCGGCTGCGCGGGCCCCTGGAGATCGAGCTGCTGTCTGCCGCACTGGACGGCACCGCCGCCCGGCACGACAGCCTGCGCATGCGCTTCGCCGAGAACGCCGACGGCGAGCCCGTGGTGGAGGTGCTGCCCGAGGTGCGGGTGCCGGTCACCGTCACCGACGCGGGCTCGCTGGCGGAGGCCCGCGAGCTGGCGGCCGCGTCCGTGCGTACCCCGTTCGACCTCGGCGCCGCTCCCCTGCTGCGGGCGACGGTGGTCCGCCTGGGCGCGGACGACCACGTCCTGCACCTGGCCATGCACCACATCGTCAGCGACGGCTGGTCGCTGGACCTGCTGTTGGGCGAGGTCGCGGCCGGCTACGCCGCGCTGCGCGACGGCGGGCCGGCACCGGCGGCCCCGACGACGGGATACGTCGACTACGCCGCCTGGCAGCGGATCCGCCTCGACGGCCCGGCGACCGGGGACGGGTTCGCCTACTGGGCCGGGGCGCTGGCCGGCGTGCCGCCGCTGGAGCTGCCCACTGACCGGCCCCGACCGGCCGTGCAGTCCTACGCCGGTGGCACCCACCGGTTCGCCGTCGACGCCGACCTGACCGACGGGCTGCGCCGGCTGAGCCGGGCGCACCGGGCCACCCTCTACATGACCCTGCTCACCGGCCTGCAGGCGGTGCTGTTCCGGCACAGCGGGCAGCGGGACTTCGCGATCGGGTCCCCCGTCGCCGGCCGGGTGGTACCGGAGCTGGAGAACCTGATCGGCCTGTTCGTCAACACCCTCGCGCTGCGGGCCGACCTCTCCCCGGTGGGCGCGAGCGCCGACTCACCCGGCACGGAGCCCAGCTTCGCGGCGCTGCTGCGGCGCACCCGCGGCACCGTGGTGAAGGGCCTGGCCCACCAGGAGATCCCGTTCGAGCGGCTGGTCCGGGAGCTGAACGTGCCCCGGGACGTCAGCCGCTCCCCGGTGTTCCAGGTGCTGTTCACCCTGCAGAACTACGCCCGCACCGGCGGCCGGTGGCCGGCGGGGCTGAGCACCGAGAGCCTGGGCACGGACGCCGCCGCCGCCCGTTTCGACCTGTCGCTGTACGTCAGCGAAGCCGCCGACGGGCTGCGCGGGATGTTCGTCTACAACACCGACCTGTTCGACGCGGACACGATCGCCAGGCTGGCCGCGAGCCTCGACACGCTGCTGCGCGCGGCGGTCGCGCAGCCGGACCTGCCGGTGGTCGACCTGGACCTGCTCGGTCCCGCCGAGCGGGACCGGGTGCTGGCGCTGGCCCGTCCCGACCAGGACAAGGTCGGCCGTGCCGAGCCCGGGGCCGATGGGGTCGGGGCCAATGAGGTCGGGGTCAGGGCCGGTGGGGTCGGGACCGATGGGGTCGGGGCCCCCGGGACGGCGGCCACCCTCGCCGATCTGATCGCCCCGCACGTTGCCGCCGCCCCCGACTCCCCCGCCGTGGTGTGCGGCGCGGACGCGGTGACCTACCGGGAACTCGACCGGCGGGCCAACCGGCTGGCGCACTGGCTGCGCGGGCGCGGCGTCGGCCCGGACGTACTGGTCGGGGTGCTGCTGGAGCAGTCGGTCGCGCTGGCCGTGGCGCTGCTCGGTGTGCTGCGGGCCGGCGGGGCGTACCTGCCGCTGGACCCGGAGCAGCCGCCGGCCCGGCTGGGCCTGATGCTCGCCGATGCCCGGCCGGCGGTGGTGCTCACCAGCCCCGAGCTGCGCGACCGGCTGCCCGGAGGGGTCGAGGCGACCTGCCTGGGCGCCGTGGCCGCCGAGGTTGCCGCCGGGCCCGACACGCCGCCGCCCACCGGCGCGACCGGCGGGAACCTGGCGTACGTCATCTACACCTCCGGCTCCACGGGTACCCCGAAGGGGGTGGCGGTGGCGCACCGACAGGTGCTGCGCTACCTCGACGGGGTGGCCGACCGGTTCGCCGTCGTCCCGGCCGCCCGGTACGCGCTGATGCAGTCCATGTCGTTCGACTTCGCCGTCACCGTCTTCTACCTGGCGCTGGCCACCGGCGGGACCGTGCACCTGGTGCAGCGCCGGTGCACGGGGGCGGAGCTGGCCGAGCAGCTGCGCGCCCACCGGATCGACTACCTGAAGATCACCCCGTCGCACCTGGCGGCGCTGGCCGCCGACACCGGGCCGGGCGACCTGCTGCCGGCCCGCGCGCTGATCCTCGGCGGCGAGGCGTCCGACCTGGAGCGGATCGTGCCGCTCGCCGCCGCCGGCGGGGCCCGGGTGTTCAACCACTACGGCCCCACCGAGGCCACCGTCGGCGTCGCCACGTACGAGGTGGGCGCCGGCGGGCCCGCCACCGGCCCGGTGCCGACGGGCCGGCCGCTGCCGCACGCCCGGGTGTACGTGCTCGACGAGCGGATGCGGCCGGTGCCCGTCGGGGTGCCCGGCGAGCTGTACCTGGGCGGAGACCGCCTCGCCCGCGGCTATCTCAACCGGCCCGGCCTGACCGCCGAGCGGTTCGTGCCCGACCCGTACGGCCCGCCGGGTGCCCGCCTCTACCGCACCGGGGACCTGGGCCGGTGGCGCGCCGACGGGCAGTTGGTGTTCCTCGGCCGCCGCGACCACCAGGTGAAGATCCGCGGGTACCGGGTGGAGCTGGGCGAGGTCGAGGCCGCGCTGCGGGACTGCCCGGGGGTGCATCAGGCGGCGGTGCTGCTGCGCGACGACCGGCTGGTGGCGTACCTGGAGCCGACGCCCGGGGCGCAGCCGCCGGACGTGGCGGGGCTGCGCCGGGTCCTGGCCGACCGGCTGCCCGAGCACATGGTGCCCGGCCGCTGGGTGGTGCTGGACCGGCTGCCGTTGCAGGAGCACGGCAAGGTCGACCGGCGGGCCCTGCCGGAGCCGACCGACGAGGTCCCGGCCGGGGAGCGGGTGCCGCCGGTCGGGCCCGTGGAGACACTGATCGCCAGGATCTGGCAGGCCGTGCTCGGGGTGGCCGAGGTGGGCGCCACCGACGACTTCTTCGACCTCGGCGGGCACTCGCTGCTGGCCACCCAGGTGGTGGCCCGGCTCCGCCGGGAGCTGCCGACCGTCGACGGCGGCACGACGGGCACGGTCAGCGTGATGGACCTGTTCCGGCACCGGACCGTCCGCGAGCTGGCCGTCCTGGCGACCGGCGGCGGGACCGGGCCGGACGGGCTGCTCCACGAGCTGACCCCGCCGATGGCCGCCGCCGACCGGGTCGCCACGCTGGTCTGCGTCCCGTACGGCGGCGGCAGCGCCGTGGTGTACCAGCCGCTGGCCGACGCGCTGCCGGCCGGGTACCGGCTGCTGTCGGTGGCCATGCCGGGCCACGACATCGGTCTGGCCGACGACCCGGCGCCGGTCGAGGAGGTCGCCGCCGACGTCGCCGCCGAGATCCTGTCCCGGGTGGAGGGCCCGCTGGTGCTGTACGGGCACTGCGGCCCCGGCGGGGCCCTCGCCGTGGAGGTGGCCCGGCTGCTGGAGGCCGCCGGCCGGGAGTTGGAGGCGGTGTACCTCGGCGCGGTGTTCCCGTTCGGCCGGCCGGCCGACGGGCTGCTCGGGCCGCTGCTGCGGCTGCGCCTGGCCGAGCGGATGCGCAGCGACCGGATCTACCGGACCTGGTTGCAGGCACAGGGCACGTCCGTCGGCTCCCTCGACCCGGACGAGGTGGCGTTCCTGATCCGGGCGATGCGCCACGACGCCCGGGTCTCCGAGGAGTACTTCACCGAGCTGATGCGCCAGCGGGTCACCCCGCTGCGGGCGCCGGTGGTCTCGGTGGTCGGCGAACGGGACCGCAGCACCGACTACCACAGCGAGCGGTTCCGGGAGTGGCACTTCCTCACCGACCGCACCGCGCTCGCGGTGATCGACGAGGGCGGGCACTACTTCCTGAAGTACCGGGCCGGCGAGCTGGCCGAGATCGTCACGACCGTGCACCGGCAGGTCGACTCGCCCGTCCCGCCCGTGCCGCTGGCCGGGCCGGCCGGGGCCGCCGGACGGACCGAGACCGCCGACCCGACCGGCCCTGAGCCGGCCGGCGGGGCGCTCGAGCCGGCCGGCGGGCCGGAGCCCGCGTGGCAACTGGTCGCCGTCTCCCGCCAGCCGGCCGGGCCCCCCGGCACGCCGGACGCCCCGACCGCCGGCCCGGCGAAGGCGCCGGAGCCGAGCATGCGCCGCTTCGGGCTGGTCGCGGCCGGGCAGGTCATCTCCGGCATGGGCACCGCGCTGACCAACTTCGCGATCCCCCTGTGGATCTACCTGGAGACCGGGTCGCTGGCCCGGTTCGCCCTGTTCGCGGTGCTCGGCCTGCTGCCCGGACTGCTGGTGGCCCCGCTGGCCGGCGCGTTGATCGACCGGACCAGCCGGCGGCGGGTGCTGCTGGCGGCGGGCGTCGCCGCCGGGGGCGCGAACGCGGTGCTGGCCGCCCTGGTGCTGGCCGACCGGGCGCAGGTGTGGCACTTCTACCCGCTGGTGGCCTGGCTGTCGGTGGCGCTGGCCTTCCAACGCCTCGCGTTCGTCTCGGCGGTGCCACAGCTGGTGCCCAAGCGCTTCCTCGGCCACGCCAACGGCGTGACCCAGACCGCGATGGGCCTGACCCAGTTCACCGTTCCGCTGGTCGCGGTCGCCCTGCTGGACGCGGTCGGGCTGCGCGGCATCCTGCTCATCGACGTGGCGTCGTACGTGTTCGCGATGGGGGTGCTGGGCCTCGTCCGGTTCCCCCGGACCCTGGCCCTGCAACGCCGGGAGGGGCTCGGCGAGGAGATGGTCGCCGGGCTGCGCTACGCGCTGCGCCGCCGGGAGTTCCGCGCGATGCTGACCTTCTTCGCCGCCCTGAACCTGTTCCTGTTCCCGGCGCTGTACCTGCTCTCCCCGCTGGTGCTCGGCTTCGCCGACCTGGACCAGGTGGCGCGGATCGCGCTGACCGGCGGCGTCGGCGCGGCCGTGGGCGGCCTGGTGATGCTGGTCTGGGGCGGCCCGAGCCGCCGCCGGATGCGGGCGGTGCTGCTGGGCACCCTGGGCATCGCGGTGGCCGCCGTGCTGACCGGGCTGCGGCCGGACCCGCTCCTGGTCGGCGCGGGCGCGTTCGGCATGTACCTGTCGCTGGGCATCGTCAACGGCGTCTACAACACGATCATCCAGACCAAGGTGCCACCACGCTTCCACGGCCGGGTGTTCGCGCTCAACCAGATGATCGCCTGGTCGACCATGCCCCTCGGCTGGGGAATCGTCGCCCCGTTCGCCGCGAAGGCGACCGAGCCGCTGCTGCTGCCCGGCGGCGCGCTGGCCGGCACGGTCGGCGCGGTGATCGGGGTCGGCCCCGGCCGGGGCCACGGCCTGCTGTACGTCGTGTTCGGGGTGTGCATCGCGCTGACCGCGCTGGTCGCGCTGGCCACGCCGGTGCTGTCCCGGTTCGACGACGAGGTGCCCGACGCGCCGCCGGACGACCTCGTCGGCATCGAGGAGCGCCAGGCCCGGGCCACCGTCGGCGTCACCGCGCCGGGGGCCCACGCCGCCACCGACGGCGTCGAGAAGGTCCGAGCGCAGGTCGCCGGGACCGGGGGTGGACGGCGGTGACCGTGACGACGAGCGGCCCGCCGGCCGCCCGGACGGTGCCGGAGCTGCTGGCGTGGCGCACCGCCCTGCACCCCGACCGGGTCGCGGTCGAGGTGGCCGGGGTGGCCGGGCTGACCTTCGCCCAGTGGTCCGCCGGCACGACCGCCGTCGCCGCCGGGCTGCGCCGGCGGGGGCTGCGCCCCGGCGACCGGGTCGGGCTGGTGTTCGGCGCCCGCGACTGGACCCGGTTCGCCGTGGCGTACTGCGGGGTGCTGCGGGCCGGCGGGGTCGCGGTGCCGCTGTCGGACCGGCTCGCCGCCGGGCAGCTCGGCCACGCGCTGACCCACTGCGCGGCCACCGCCGTCGTGCACGGCGACGACACCGCCGCGCCGCACGCCCCCGCCGGGCTGCCGGTGTGGCGGGCCGGTGACCTGGCCGCCGGGCCCGCGACCGACGCCGACCTGCCGGCGGTACGCCCCGGCGACCTCGCGCAGATCCTCTACACCTCCGGCACCACCGGCCGCCCGAAGGGCGTCGGGGCGAGCCACGCCAACCTGACCGTCGGCGCGTCCACGAACCCGCGCCGGCTGGCGCTGGGCCACTCGCAGCGGTTCCTGCACGCGTTCGCCATCGGCACCAACGCCGGGCAGACCATGCTGTTCAACGCGCTGACCGCGAAGGCCGGCGCGCTGACCCTGCCCGCGTTCACCCCGGTCCGGTTCGCCCGGCTGGTCGAGACCCCGGGCACGGGGACGCTGTTCGTCGTCCCGTCGATGGCGATCGAGCTGCTCGACTCGGGGGCGCTGCGGGGCCGGGACCTGGCCGGCGTACACCTGATCGGGTCGACCGCGGCGGCGCTGCCGCCGGCGGTGGCGGCCCGGCTCGCCGAGGCGTTCCCGCAGGCCACGATCGTCAACTACTACACCTCGACCGAGGCGGCACCGGCCCAGACCACGATGATCTACGACCCGGCGCGTCGGGACGCGGTGGGCCGGCCGGTCGGCGGGCAGCTACGCGTCGCCGACGCCGACGGCGTCCCGCTGCCGCCCGGGACGACCGGCGACGTGTGGCTGCGTGCCCCGTACCCTCGCGCCTACTACCGCGACGAGGCCGCCAACCGGGCCACCTTCCGCGACGGGTGGGTGCGGATGGGCGACGTCGGGCGGATCGACGCCGACGGCTTCCTCTACCTCACCGACCGGCACCAGGACGTCATCAAGTCCGGCGCGTTCAAGATCTCGTCCCTCGAGGTGGAGGCGGCGCTGCACGAGCACCCCCTGGTCGCCGAGGCGGCCGTGGTCGGCGTGCCGCACCCGGTGCTCGGGTCGGCGGTCGCCGCCGCCGTGGTGCCCCGGCCGCAGGCCGTCGCCGACGGGCTGACCCTGCCGGCGCTGCGCGGCTTCCTCGCCGACCGGCTCGCCGGCCACCAGCTTCCCGCCCGGCTGCTGCTGCTCGACGGCCTGCCCCGCAACGAGGGCGGCAAGGTGCTCAAGCGGCAGCTCGCCGGCCTGTTCGACAACTGACCACCAGCACGGGACCGCGATTCATGGGAGAGCATGTGGGCACCGCCGAGGCGACATACGCGCAGCACGCCGTCTGGTTCACCGAGCAGGCCGGGGTCGCCGGCACGGCGTACCACATGGCGCTCGGCGTCCGGTTCGCCGCCGACCTGGACCGCCGGGCCCTCGTCGAGGCGTGCGCGGCGGTGACCGACCGGCACCCGGTCCTCGGCATCCGGGTGGTCACCGAGGCCGACGGCACCCCCGGGCTGGCGCCGGCCGACGTGCGGCCGGCGGTCACCTTCGGCGAGTGGACCGACGACCGGGTCGCGCGGGAGCTGACCCGCCCCCACGACCTGCGGGTCGGCCCGCTGTCCCGGTTCACGCTGCTCACCGCCGCCGACGGCCGGCACCTGCTGCTGGTCACCGTCCACCACCTGGTGTTCGACGGCATGTCCAAGGACGTGCTGGCCCGGGACCTGGCCGACGCGTACGCCGCCGCGCTCGCCGACATCCCGGCGCGGGCCGCACCCCGCTGCGACGGGTACGCCGGGGACGCGGCGGCCGAGCGGGAACGCGTCGCGGTCGACCTGTCGGCGGCCCGCGCGTACTGGGCGCGGCACTGGTCCGGCCCGGGCGACGTGGTGCTGCCCGGCCTGCGCCGGCTGCCCACGGGCGCGGAACCGGGTGCCGCCGTGGACGTCGACCTGCCCGCCGACCTGGCCGACGGCGTGGGCCGGGCCGCCGGGGCGCTCGGGGTGACCCGGTTCGAGCTGCTGCTCGCCGCGGTGCACGCCCTGCTGGCCCGGTACGGCAACCGGGGCGTCCCGGTCGGGGTCACGCTGTCCACCCGCACGGCCACGCAGGCCGACCGGGTCGGGTTGTTCGTCAACGAACTGCCCGTCGCCGCCGACCCGGCCGCCGGCACCTTCGCCGACCACGCCCGCGCCGTGCGGGCCCGGCTGCGCGAGCTGTACCGGTTCCGCGCGGTGCCCCTCGCCCACGCCGTGTCGGGGCTGCGCCCCGCGCCAGCGCTGACCGGAGTCTCGGTCGGCTACCGGAGGCGCGGCGCCGAGCCGGCCTTCCCCGGGGTGGCCACCGGAGTGGACTGGACGCTGTTCGGCGGTGCGGCCCGCAACGCGCTGCACGTGCAGATCGTGGACGGCCCGACCGGGATCACGGTGAGCCTCCAGCACAGCCCCGCCGCCATCGACACCGACGCGGTCACCCGGATCGGCGCTCACCTGCGCACCCTGCTCGCCGCCGTGGTCGCCGACCCCGGCCGGCAGGTCGCCGACCTGCCGGTGCTGCCCGCCGACGAGCTGCACCGGGTCACCGGGGGCTGGAACGACACCGCGCGGGCGTACCCCGGCGACACCGTGCCCGAACTGTTCGCGGCCCGGGTCGCGGCGGATCCGGACGCGGTGGCCGTCGTCGACGGCGACGTCATGCTCAGCTACGCCCGGCTCGACGCCGCCAGCGCCCGGCTCGCGGTGCTGCTGCGGGAGCGCGGCGTCGGCCCCGGGTCGCTGGTCGCGGTCGCGCTGGACCGGTCCTGGCGGACGGTGGTGACGATGCTGGCGGTGCTGCGCCGCCGGGCCGCGTACCTGCCGGTCGACCCCGGCCACCCGCCGGGCCGGCGGGACCTGGTGCTCGCCGACGCCGACCCGGCGCTGGTGGTGACCGCGTCCGGCGGCACGCAGGACGCCCGGCCCGAACTCGCCCTGGACGGGGTGGACCTGCTCGCCGGCCCGGAGCCGGCGCGGGACCCGGCCGCGCCGACCGCCGAGGACCTGGCGTACGTGCTGTACACCTCCGGCTCCACGGGCCGGCCGAAGGGCGTCGCGGTGCGCCACGGGGCGCTGACCAACCTGCTGCTGGGGATGCGGGACCTGCTGGACAGCCGGCCCGGGCACCGCTGGCTGCACCTGACCTCGCCGTCGTTCGACATCTCCGCGGTGGAGGTGTTCCTGCCGCTGGTCACCGGCGGCCGGGTGGTCGTCGCCTCGGCGGTGAGCGCGATCGACGGCGCCGGGGTGCTGCGGCTGGTCCGCGACGCCGGGGTGACCCACGTCCAGGCCACCCCGTCCGGCTGGCGGGTGCTGCTGGAGGCGGGCCTGGACGCGGCGGGCCCGCTGGTCGCCCTCGCCGGCGGGGAGGCCCTGCCGGTCGCCCTGGCCCGGGAGCTGCGGGCCCGCACCACCCGGCTGGTCAACGGGTACGGCCCGACCGAGGCGACGATCTACGCCACCACCGCCGACGTCCCCGCCGACCCGGCCGAGGTGACCATCGGCCGTCCGCTGCCGAACGTGCGGGCGTACCTGCTGGACGAGGCGCTGCGGCCGGTGCCGGTCGGGGTGCCCGGCGAGCTGTACCTGGCCGGCGCCGGGCTGGCCGACGGCTACCTCGGACGCGACGACCTGACCGCCGAACGGTTCGTGCCGGACCCGTTCGGAGACGGCGAGGGGCGGCTCTACCGCACCGGCGACCGGTGCCGGTGGCTGCCGGACGGCCGGCTCGACTTCCTCGGCCGGGCCGACGACCAGGTCAAGATCCGCGGGTACCGGATCGAGCTGGGCGAGGTCGAAGCCCGGCTGCTGGAGCACCCGGCGGTGGCGCAGGCCACCGCGGCGCTGCGGGCCGACGGCGACGGCGAGGCCCGCCTGGTGGCGTACGTGGCGGCCCGGGCCGGCGCGGTCGCGGACCCGGCGGACCTGCGCCGGCACCTGGCGCTGAGCCTGCCGACGGCCGTGCTGCCCACCGACTGGGTGCTGCTGGACCGGCTCCCGACGAGCCCGAACGGCAAGGTCGACCGGGCGGCGCTGCCCGCGCCGGCGCCCCGGGACGCGCCGGTCGGTATCGTCGCCGAGAACGCGGCGGCCGACGACGACCCGGTGGTGCAGACGCTGCGTGAGATCTGGCAGGACGTGCTGAAGATCCCCGACATCGGCGTGCACGAGGACCTGTTCGACCTGGGCGGGCACTCGCTGACCATCACCCGGATCAGCGGCCGGATCCAGCAGCGGCTCGGCGTCGAGGTGCCGCTCGACGCCTTCTTCGACACCCCCACGATCGCGGAGATCGCCGAGATCGTCCGACAGTCCGGAAAGGAACTCTGATGGGCACGACCGAGCTACGCGCGCGGGTCGCCGCACTGGTCAGCGAGGCCACCGGGGGTGACGTGCCGGCCGCCGACATCCTCGGCGGAGGGTCGCTGGTCGCCCTCGGCGTCGACTCCCTCGGCCTGCTGCGCCTGGTCGACGCGATCGAACTGGAGTACGGCGTGGAGGTCGAGCTGACCGAACCCGGCCACCGGCTGGACACCCTCGACGACCTGGTGGCGGTCGTCGAGGCGGCCCGCCCGCACGACGCGGGGGCGGTGGTCAGCGCAGCCGGTGACGGCCGCTGAGCCACTCCCGGGCGGACCGGGAGTTCAGGGCCCACAGCACCCAGGCCAACAGGCCGACCCCGACGATGGTGATCGCGCCGAACATCCCGAGCGAGGCCACGGCGAACAGCCCGGACGACACGTACGCGGGGTAGGCCGCCCACGGGCGGCGGCCGGACAGGCTGAACGCCACGAAGGCACAGGTGGCGGCCATAGCGGCGAAGAACACGGCGGCGCCCAGCGAGCCGTCCTCGGCCAGCAGCCGATGCACCGTCGCCAGCGCGAACAGCAGCGCCAGGAGCGCGAAGGCGAGCACGGTGGCCAGCACGGGGCCGGGCATCGGGGGGCGGCGCAGCACGCCGTCGTACCCACCGGCGTGGGGCGGTCGAAGCACCATGGAACAACGATGGAGGTCCACCCGCAAGGGGATCCAACACTGTCAGGAAGACGACACAGCCAGGCGTCGGCCTAAGCTTCCGCCATGGCGAAGTACTACGACGTGCACCCCGACAACCCGCAACCCCGGACGATCCGCCAGGTGGTCGACCTCGTCCGGGGGGACGGGTTGATCGCCTACCCGACCGACTCGTGCTTCGCCCTGGGCTGCCGGCTGGGCAACAAGGACGGCATGGACCGGATCAGGGAGATCCGCCACCTCGACAGCGGCCACCACTTCGCCCTGGTCTGCCGGGACTTCGCGCAGCTCGGCCAGTTCGTCCACCTCGGCAACGCCGTGTTCCGCGCCGTGAAGGCGGCCACCCCCGGCAGCTACACCTTCATCCTGCCCGCCACGAAGGAGGTGCCGCGCCGGCTGCTGCACCCGAAGAAGAAGACCGTCGGCGTCCGCATCCCCGCGCACACCGTCGCCCAGGCGCTGCTCACCGAGCTGGGCGAGCCGCTGCTGTCGAGCACGCTGCTGCTGCCCGGCGACGCCGAACCGATGACCCAGGGCTGGGAGATCAAGGAACGCCTCGACCACGTCGTCGACGCGGTCGTCGACTCCGGCGACTGCGGCACCGAACCGACGACGGTGGTCGACTTCTCCGACGGCGAACCCGAGATCGTCCGCGTCGGCGCGGGCGACCCGTCCCGCTTCGCTTAGCGCGACCGGCCGCCGCCGCACGGTGGCGGCCGTCCGACACAATCGGACCGGCATTCGCTCAAAGCTCATCGATCCCCGGCCGGGCCGGGGACGCGGACTGTGAGGTCATCCGATGGTGCGACTCGTCCTGCCGGTCGCCGCGACGCTGCTGGTGCTGATCGCGGTGCGGTGGTCACAACCGGACGCCCTGCGGATCGACGGATTCTGGCCGCTGGCGGCGGTCGCGGTGGTGACGGCCCTCGGCTCGGCCCTGACCCTGGGCCTGTCCCGGGTCGTCTTCTCCCGGACCGCGCCGTGGATCCGCGGGTTCCTCTCGACCGCCGTCGCGTTCGTCCTGCTGGCCGCGTTCACCGGCGAACCCGGTCCGGCGGCGGTCGTCGGTGGAATCCTGGTGACGCTGGCGGTGCTGTTCTCGCTGCTGCGCGGCGGTGGTCGCGCGCTGCGGGCGGAGCCGTTCCCGCCGGACGTCCTCGGCGTGGCCCGGCTCGCGGCGCGGTTCGTGGTGCCGGCGGCCTGGTACCTCGCCGCCGTACAGGTCGTGCCGGGCGTGCAGTCGGCGCACCGGTGGCCCGGCGCGCTGCTGGGCGGCCTCGTCGCGGGAGGCACCCTCGTCGCCGGCACCACCCTGGCGTGGACCAGGCCGTGGCACGCCTGCGTGACACCGGTGCGCGTGGGCGGCCGCGTGCGTGCCGCGTACGGCGGGATCGGGCACCTCGTCGGGATCGGCGACCCTGGCACCGGCGAGCACCTGCGGACGATGGGCTCCGGCGGCGTGCTCGCCGACCTGTCGGGCCTGCTGCCGGACCAGATTCCCGACGGTTTCCGCCGGCACCTCGACCGCCTCACCCCGGGCGTGGTACGGGCCGCCTGCGCGATCGAGACGCCGCGGCGGTTGCTGCTCGCCTCCGCCAGCTACGACGCCGCCGTGCACCTGTGGGACCCCGAGACCGGTCAGGCGGTGCACGCCCTCGCCGGGCACCTGGCCCCGGTGAACGCCCTGTGCGCCGTGCCGGTCGGCGACACCGTCCTGCTCGCCTCCGGTGGGGACGACTGCCGGATCCGGATCTGGGAGCCGGAGACGGGCCGCCGGGTGCGGGTCGTCGGCCCGCAGGTGCGGTGGGTCGTCCGGGCGCTGTGCACCGTGCCGGTTGACGGTCGGATCCTGCTCGCCGCCGGGTACGCCGACAGCACCGTTCGGCTGTGGGACCCGGTCGACGGTCGGCTGGTCCGCCACCTGGGCGCCCAGCAGGGCGGCGTCAACGCCGTCTGCGCGGTCACCGTCGACGGCACGACCCGGCTCGCCTCGGCGGCCGGCGACGGCACCGTGGTCCTGTGGGACCCCGACAGCGGCGAGCGCCTCGACTCCTTCGACGACGAGGCCCCCCGCTACGCGCTCTGCACGGTGGAAATGGACGGCGAGGTGCTGCTCGCCGCGGCCGGGGACGGCATCGGCGTGACCCTGTGGGACCCGGCGAGCGGGACGCGCCGGGGCTCGCTGGGCACGGGGTCGCTGCTGGGCCTGCTGAACGGCTCGGCGGGTTGGATCCGGTCGATGTGCCAGGTCGGCGCCGACGACGACGCGTTCCTGATGCTCGCCGGTTACAACCGCGCGGTCGAGCAGATCCGCCTCCGGCCGGCGCTGCGGTCCCTCGCCGCCCCGGAAGGCGCCTCCTGACCGACCGCGTCCCGCGTCGGGCGACGCCGGGCGGACGGCGGCAGCCCGCCGCCGCCCGGCGACCCAGGTTCAGAGGGATCCGACGAACTGGCTGACGTGGTAGGCGGTGCTGCGGTTGTCGAGCCCCCTGGTCCACTTCGAGACCATCAGGTGCAGCTCGTTGGCGTTCCTGCCGGACCAGGGGTGGATGAAGCCGCCGTACAGCGCGGGCTCCTGCCACGGGAACACCTGGATCTTCTCGCCGGACCACACCTGGTCCGGCCCGCCGGCGGTACGGGTGACGATGCAGCCGGTCACACAGTTGACGTAGGACATGACCCAGGTGCCGTCGTGCAGTCTGCGTACCGACGGTTCGCCGAACCGGCCGTTGAGGATCGGGGTGCAGGGCCTGCCCCAGCCCCAGTTGCTGCCGTTCCAGCCCCAACCCTCGTACGACTCGGGGTAGAACAGCCGGTCCCAGCGGACCCGGCGCAGCATCATCGGGCCGTCCTGGCGACCCGCCCGGACGGAGAAGACGTAGACCCAGTCCCCGTCGCGCTGCATCGTCCACATCTGGAACGGGTCGGTGTTGTTGCCGTTGTTCCACCACTTCAGCGGGGTCCGGACGAAGTCGTTGCCGTTGTCGGAATAGGCCAGGCCGGCGTAGCGCGAACGCCAGTGCGGGCCGGCGGGACCGACGGAGTCCCAGTTCTCGATGCTCATGTAGGAGACCAGTTGGCGGCCGGTCTCGGGGAAGCTGATCCCGTCGTTGGGGATGACGCTGACCTCCCACAGGCCGTCGATCCCGATCCCGTGGTGACCGTTGTGCATGATCTCGGGGGCCCGGCCGTTGCCGGCCACCCGCGCGGCGCTGTCGAAGACGATCCCCCCGGGCGCACCGGGGTGGACGTTGGAGCGCAACATCACCGGGGACCGCCAGTCGTTGGGCAGCGGCGGGCCCTCGGGCCACGGGGTGTTGAAGGTGTCGCCGAAGAGGTACCCGATCGAGCCGTTCTCCAGCACGTACGGGATGCCCAGGTCCGTGCCGGCGACCTGCCATCGGCTGTTGGTGTCCAGGTCGGCGCCGGTGAGGCGCTTCTTCCAGGCGGCAGCCTGGGCCGGGCCGGGGAAGGCCAGGGCCGGCGCGACGGCCGAGGCCGTGGCGACCGCAGCGACCCTGCCGAGGAATGCACGACGGTCCAGTGCCATGTCAGGTCCTTCCCGCCCGGCCGGTCCGGCCGGGCGCGCTCGATGCCTCCCCGGGAAAGACGGCGAGGCGACTCGGGTGGGGGTGGGTTCAGAGGGTGGTTTCTCCGGGGAGGCCGAAGAAGTCGTGCCATTTTTGGGGTGGGCCGAAGGTGGTGCCGGTGGAATGTGCGGTGTGGACGTCGTTGGTGTTGTTTTTGGTGAAGACGATGATGTCGTCTTTGTTGTCTCCGTTGATGTCGGCGAGGTAGGGGAATTCGCCGGGGGTGCAGAAGTAGTCGTGCCATTTGATGGTGGTGCCGGTGAAGGTGGTGCCGGTGGAGGTGGCGGCGTAGACGTCGGCGTCGGTGTTGCAGGTGAAGGTGACGATGTCGTCTTTTCCGTCTCCGTTGATGTCGCCGACGCGGGGTTGTTCGTTGCCGACGGCGAAGAGGTCGTGCCATTTTTGGGGTGGGCCGAAGG
>NZ_JBIRTH010000011.1:275266-287429 GCF_044334565.1 Micromonospora sp. NPDC020750 | reverse complement strand
GACACCCAGAGCTGGAAAGAGTTCCTCGAAACCAGCCCCACCCTCACCATCCGCTACAACCACAAACCCAACAAGCCGGCCGGCCTGACAACCTCCCCGAAGACCGTCTGCGCCGCCGCCACCCCGACGGTCGTCGGCGACGCCTCGGTCTCCCTCTACGCCCCGGTCTCCGACCGCAACGGTGGCACCCTCGGCGTCACCTTCAAACTCTGGAAGACCACCGACACCACCGAGACCGCCCTGGCCACGTCCAACCCGAACCTACTGACCTACTCCTCCGGCTCGACGGCGGTACTCGTCGTGCCCGTGGCCACGCTCCGGGCAGCGGCCAACGGCATACCGACGAAGTTCTCGTGGAAGGCACAGTCGACCGACTTCCGCACCCCCAGCGACTGGGCGGAACCCTGCAAGTTCGAGTTCGACCCGACCCGGCCGGGGATGCCGGCCGTCTCCCACCCCGGTGATCTGACCACCACGGTGGGCGAGCCGGCGACCTTCACCATCACCAAGTCCGAGAGCAACAACGGCAGTACCCCGACCGGCTACGTCTACCAGCTCAACGCCGGACCCCCCGGCGACATCCCGGCCGACACCAACGGCAACGCCACGATCAACGTGTCGCCCACCCGGTTCACCAACACCCTGACCGTGACCAGCGTGTCCACTGGCGGCAACGTCGGCGAGTCGGCCAGCGTCACGTTCAACTCGAACCCGGCCGCCACCGCCGCCGACAGCGACCTCACCGGCGACGGCGTGGCCGACCTGCTCACCGTGGGCGCCGCGAACGGCCTGCCATCCGGACTGTGGCTGGGTTCCGGCAGCACCGAGGGCACCGCCCTCGCCGCCACGGACATCGGCGCGCGGGGCAACGGCGTCACCGGCAACAACGCCCCCGCCGACTTCGACGGCGCCCAGGCCATCGCCGGCCGCTTCACCGGCACCGGCCTTCAGGACGTCCTCGTCTACTACCCCGGCGGCGTCAACCCCGGCGGCGCCGGCGTCCTGGCCGCCAACGGCGACGGCTCCATCATCCAGGCCCAGCGCAGCGGCAACCAGTTCAGCGTCGACTCCGGTCAGCTCCACGACGAGAAGGGCAACCAGCCGATCCAGCTCGCCAACGCCGGCGACAGCCGCCACCTCGGCAGCCCGTACCCCGACCTGATCGGCACCAGCGGGGACGCCACCAACGGCTACCACCTCACGTACTACCCCAACATCGGCATGCCCAACGGCTTCAACGGCCCCGAGGCCATCACCGCCGCGACGCCGAACGGCGGGACGGACTGGAACAACTGGACCATCACCACGGCCCAGCTCGCCGGGGGCACGGCCATGTTCCTGTGGAACCGCACCACCGGCGCCCTGCACCTGTGGACCGGCCTGAGCTACACCGACGGCACCGGGCAGCTCACCTACACCCCCTACCTCCTGTCCACCAACTGGAACACCGGCGCGCCCCTCACCCTGCACGCCGCCGCAGCCGGCGACGGCGACGGCACCGCCGACCTGTGGGCCACGGGCGCCGGCGGCAGCACCACCCGGTGGAATGTCACGGACCTCGCCGCCGGCACCCCCGGCACCGGCACCGTCAGCGCCCGGCCCGCCCAGAACCTGATCACCGCCGACCACGCCTGGCAGCTCAACGACGGCGAGGTCGTACCGGGCACCTTCACTGCCCGCGACACCGTCGGCGCCCTGCACGCCACCGGCACCGGCGGGGTCGACTGGAGCACCGGGGACATGTTCGACCCCGACGTCCGGTTCAACGGCACCAGCGGCACCCTCACCACGGCCGGCCCGGCGGTAAGCACGAACAACGACTTCACCGCCTCCGCCTGGGTCAAGCCGACGGCCTTCGGCGGCACCGTCCTGTCCCAGAACGGGACCAACACCGCCGGGTTCAGGCTCTACACCGACGCCACCGACAGGTCCTGGCGCTTCGCCATGCCCCGCACCGACGTGGCCTCGCCGACGTACGACACGGCGAGCGCGGGCGCGAACAGCGCCCGGCTCGGCGTGTGGACGCACGTCATGGTCAACTTCCAGAAGTCGCTGAACCTGATGACCATCTACCTCAACGGGGCGAACGTCGGCCGGGCCAGCCACAGCACCGTCTGGAACGCCACCGGCGGGTTGCGGATCGGCAGCCACCGGACCGCCGCCACCACCTACGGCGGCTGGTTCGCGGGCGAGATGGCCTTCGTCCAGTCCTGGAACGAGGCGTGGAGCGTCGCGCCGGCCCCGGTGGCCCAGTACGCCAATATCGTGGCCACCAAGACGGACGGCTCGCTCTGGTACTACCCCAACAGCGGGAACACCTCCCAGCCGTACGGGTACGGCAACCTGATCGGCAGCGCGTGGAACTCCTTCGACCGCGTGATGACCGGCGACATCAGCGGCGACACCCACCCGGACATCATCGGCACCAAGCCGGACGGCACGCTCTGGTACTACGGCAACAACGTCAACCTGAACCCGGGCAAGCCGTACGGCACCGGCAGACAGGTCGGCGCCGGCTGGGATCAACTGCCGAAGACGACGGCCGGGGACATCAACGGCGACGGGTACGCCGACATGATCAGCATGCGGCCCGACGGCAAGTTGATCTGGCACCACAACCGGTGGGCGACCAACTCGCTCTCCCCGTTCTACGGCAACGGCGCCGAGATCGGCACGGACTGGACCGTGTTCAACCGGATCATGGCCGGGGACATCAACGGCGACGGGTACGACGACATGATCGCCACCAAGTCCGACGGCACCCTCTGGTACCACCCGAACAACTACGTGAACAGCCCGACCTCGCCGTTCACCACGTCCGTCCAGATCGGCACCGCCTTCAACACGTTGAACCGGATCGTGCCGGGCGACGTGAGCGGTGACGGCTACGTCGACCTGGTCGCGACCAAGGCCGACGGCACGCTCTGGTACTACGCGAACAACATCAACACCAACACCGACGGCAAGCCGTACAAGTCCGGGCGGCTCATCGGCACCAGCTGGACGATGTACAACCGGATCTTCTGATCCGTGGGGCGACGGGGTCGGTCGTGGCGCGAGCCGCGGCCGGCCCCGTCCGCTGTCCTGGGAGAACTCAGACCAGGCCGGCGTCGCGCAGCAGCTTCCACAGCCCCGCGCCGTCGGGGGCGGAGAGCCACTTCTGCCCCACCGGCCCGGACGACGAACTGCCGGACGGGGTGGGCAGGCTGCCGGCCAGCACCGACTGGGTGGGCGAGAGGCGGCGGATGGCCACCCCGGCCACGTTGTCCGGGTGCCCGGCGGCGAACTCCCGGTAGATCTCCGGGTCGTGCTGGCCGTCGTCGCCGATCAGCAGCCAGCGCACGTCGGGGAACTCGCGGGACAGCCGGGCAAGGGTGGCGCGCTTGTGCTCCCGGCCGCTGCGGAACCACCGGTCGGCCGTCGGCCCCCAGTCGGTGAGCAGCAGCGGGCCGGCCGGGTAGAGGTGCCGGGACAGGAACCGGGTCAGTGTCGGCGCGACGTTCCACGCGCCGGTGGACAGGTAGAACACCGGGGCCCCGGGGTGGGCGGTGACCAGCCGCTCGTAGAGCACCGCCATGCCGGGCACCGCGTTGCGGGCGTGCTCGTCGAGCACGAAGGTGTTCCACGCGGCGAGCAGCGGCCGGGGCAGCGCCGTCACCATGACCGTGTCGTCGATGTCGGACAGGATGCCGAAGCGGACGTTCGGGTCGAGGACGCGGATCAGCGCCTCCACCGGCTCGGCGTCGGCGACGCTCAGCCGCACCGACGACCAGCCGGGCGTCAGGTCGGCCTCGACCACGGTGTCGACGAAGCCGCTGCGGTCGGCCTTCGCCTCGTGCTTCACCCCGCCGGCCTCGATGGTGACCGTCACGTGCTTCGCGGGCAGGGTGGTGAAGCTGCGCCAGCCGCGCACCTTGTCCAGCCGCTGCCCGGACCGGGTGTCGGGGCGGCCGAGCAGCACCCGGCACAGCACCCGCGCCCAGCCCGGGGCGCCGTAACCGGCGTACGCGACGATGTTGGTCTGCCACCCGGTGCGACGCAGTCGGCGTTCCACCAGGTTGTGCACGGCGTCCTCGATCCGCGCGGCCCGGTGCAGGTTCGGTAGGGCAAGTTCGCCCGCGGTGGTGGGTGGCACGCTGCAACCCTGCCACACCCCGGCGGGGACGGCCACGCGAGGCGGGGACGAGGGGGTTCTCCCCGATCGACCCCGGTCCGGACCGCGTGCATGACAGACTCCGGTCGGGGCGGCGACGGGGGCGTTGGTCGTGTCGACACGTGTGCAGCACCGCGGGCGGTGGCGCCCGTCTGACCGGCCGGCGCTGGTGGCGCTGCTGCTCGGGCTGGCCGGGTTCGGCTACCGGCTGGCGCTGACGCTGCTCACCCTTCCCGGGTCGAACAGCGACGAGGCGACCTTCGGCCTGGCCGCTCTGCACATCGCCGCCGGCCGGGAGCAACCGGTCTTCCTGTACGGCCAGCGCTACATGGGCATGCTGGAGGCGTACCTGGCGGCGCCGCTGGTCGCCGCCGCCGGGCCGAGTTGGCCGGTGCTGCGGCTGCCGATGCTGGCGCTCTGGGCGATCTTCGCGTGGCTGATGTACCGGCTGACCCGCCGGATCTGCTCGCCGTGGTGCGCCGTACTGGTGGTGGGGCTGCTCGCGCTCGGCCCGGAGCGGGTGGTGCGGGACCAGTTGACCGTGGTGGGCGGCCGGCCCGAGGTGAAACCGGCCGTGGCGCTGGTGCTGTTGATCGCGCTGGGGCTGGCCGACGGGAGGATCGGGGCCCGGCGGCTGGCGGCCGGGGCGGCCGGCCTGCTCGCCGGGGTGGCCGTCTGGTCGGACTGGCTGATCGTGCCGTACCTGGCGGCGGCCGGGCTGCTGCTGGCCTGGGTGCTCCGCCGGGAGCTGCTGGGCTGGGCGGGGGCACTGCTGGTGGCCGGGTTCGCCGTCGGGGCGGCGCCGCTGATCGCCGACAACCTGCGCGCGCCGCCCGGGCAGGACTCTCTGTCGGTCCTGCGTCGGATCAGCGCCGCCGCCGGACCGGCGCCGCCGCTGGCCGACCGGCTGCGCGGCGGGCTGCTGGAGGGGGTGCCGCTGGCCACCGGGCTGTGCCCGGTCGACGGCTGCGCCCGCTGGCAGCAGTGGTTCGGCCTGCTCTACCCGGTGCTGCTGGCGGGCGCCGCGGTCCTCGCGCTGGCCGCGTACCGGCGGGCCGCCGGCCGGCCGGACGCCGACCGGGTCGGGCCGGCCACGCAGCTCGCCCTGGTCGCGGGCGCCGGCCTCACCCTGGCGGCGTACGTCCGCAGCCCGCTGGCCGCCACCGACCCGCTGGGCAACGCCCGTTACCTGTCGGTGCTCCAGCTCTCGCTGCCGGTGGCGTTGTGGCCGCTGTGGCTGGCGGCGAGGGTCGTCTGGCGGGGCACGGCGGGGGTCGTCGGGCGGCTGGCCGGCGCGTCGGCCACCGCCGCGCTGGCCGGGCTGGTCGCCACCGCGCTGGTCGCCACCGGCCTGTTCGTGGCCGGCGCCGGAGGGCTGCGGGCGGAGGAGCGGCGGGCGCGGGAGTTGGCCGACACGGTCCGCCGGGCCGGGCTGCGCACGGTGTACGCCGACTACTGGACCTGCAACCGGCTGGTCTTCAACACCGCCGAGGCGGTGGTCTGCGGGGTGCTCGACGGGGACCTGACACCGGGACAGAACCGGTACCGGCCGTACTGGCGGCAGGTGGGGCGGGCCGACCGCCCCGGGTACGCACTGGCGGCCGGCGGCCCCGCCGACCGGCGGCTGCGGGAGCTGCTCGGGGCGGGGGCCAGCTCTGCCCTGCTCGCCGAGGTCGGCGGCTATCGCGTATACCACCCGGAGACGGCCGTGCGGCCGTGGCGCTGACCGGCGGGCCGTACGCTGGCCGGACCGGCACGCGCCGGCGCGCCGCCGCACCGAGGAGTCGTACCGAGATGCTCATCCTGCTGCCGCCCTCGGAGGGAAAGGCCGACGCCGGCACGGGCCGACGGCTGGACCCGACCCGGCTGTCCCTGCCCGAGCTGGCCCCGGCCCGCGCGGAGGTGCTGGCGGCACTGGTCGGCCTCTGCGCCGGGCCGGACGAGGCGGCGGCCCTGGACGCGCTGGGGCTGACCCCGGGGCTGGCCGGCGAGCTGCGCCGCAACGCCCGGCTGGAGCGGGCGGCCACCGCCCCGGCGGGCCGGATCTACACCGGCGTGCTCTACGAGGCCCTCGACCTGGCGACGCTGCCCCCCGCAGCGCAGCGGGCGGCCCGCCGGTCGGTGCTGGTCAGCTCCGGGCTGTGGGGGGCGGTGCGGCTCACCGACCGCATCCCGCCGTACCGCTGCCCGATCGGGGCGCGGCTGCCCGGGGTGGGGGCGCTGTCGGCGTACTGGCGGCGGGAGCTGGCCCCGGCGATGGTGGCGGCGGCCGGCGGCGGCGCGGTGCTGGACCTGCGCTCGGGCGCGTACGCGACGACCTGGACGCCGGGCGGCGAGCTGGCCGGGCGGACGGTGACGGTGCGGGTGCTACACGAGCGGAACACCCCCGACGGGCCGGTCCGGTCGGTGGTCAGCCACTTCAACAAGGCGACCAAGGGGCGGCTGGTGCGCGACCTGCTCACCGCGGGGGCCCGCCCGCGCCGCGCCGGCGAGTTGGTGACCGCGCTTCGGGACCTGAAGTACACCGTCCTGGAACAGCCGGTGACCGCCGGACGGCCCCGGGCGGTGGACGTCGTGGTGACCCAGTTGTGACGGATCGCGCACAGATGGGCGTCACCGACAGCGACTGTCGCAAGATTTCCTCAAGGCTCGCGGCCACGGCTACCACGGGGCCGCGCGGGAGGCCACGGTAAGGGGAACCTGACGCCGACAAGGAGACTGTGGTGGCCCCCGAACCCACGCTGCTCGACCGGCCTCGTCTTCCCACGACCCCGCCCCCGCTGGACTGGCTGACCCTCGCCGACGCGTTCGAGGTTGCGTGCCTGCTGCGCTGCGCCTCCGCGCCGGCCGCCCCGGCCGGGGCGGGTCGCCGTCCCCCGGCCCCCGCCCGCGTCGGCCAAGCCGCCGAGTTCAACCGGGAGGACGCGGCGCACCGGATGCGCCAGCTCCTCGCCCGGCTGGAGATCCCGGCCGGGCACGAGGTGACCACCGGCGGCCTGCGCCGCCGCTTCGAGCTGCACCGGCTCCAGGTGCCCCGCGAGCACGCGGCGACGTACGCGACGCTGGTGGAGATCGGCTGGCGGCAGGGCCGCCGGGAGCTGCTCGGCGGGCCCGTAGCGGGCGCGTCCACGGCCCGCCGGGTGTGGCGGCCCCGGCTCGCCGCCGCGGCCTGGCGGGCGGCGCTGCTGGCAGGCGGCCGGCACGTCCGGCGGCACATCCTGGGGATCCGGCTGACCGACCGGGAGCTGGCCGCCGTGCTGGTCCGGGGTGCCGCCCTGCTGGAGGTGCCGGCACTGCTGCGGCCCGGGGCGGGCTGCTACGTGGTGAGCGTGGCCGACGGCTCGGACCGGGACCGCATCCTGCAGAGCGTGACCCTGGACCCGGCGACCGGGCCGGGGGTGACCGCGGTCGACTGAGGACCGCCGGCCGGCGGAAGCGGAACGCGGCCGGCCGGCGGGCTTGCGCCGGGAGCGTCGCACGCGCAGAGTGCACCGGGTGAGCCGTAGCTGGTCTGTGCCACCGCGCGCCGCCGGCGTGGCCGTGTTGCTGTTGGTGCTGGTGGCTGCGCCCGGGCTCGCCGGCTGCCGGGACTCGCCGAGCGAGCCGATCCAGATCCGGATCGCCACCGGCAGCCCCACCGCCGTCTACCACGCGTTCGGCCAGTCGCTGGCCGCCGTCCTGAACCGGGAGCTGCCCGGGGTGCTGGCCAGCGTGGTGGTCACCGCCGCGTCGGCGGAGAACATGCGGTTGCTCGACACGGGCGACGCCGAGCTGGGCTTCACCCAGGCCGACGTGCTCCCCACCGGCCGGGAGGACCACCCGAGCGTACTGGCCGTGGCCCGGGTCTACGACGACCTGCTACACCTGGTCACCAGGGCCGACGGCCCGGTCCACTCGGTGGGCGACCTGCGTGGCCGGCGGGTCTCCGTGGGGGCGCCCGGCTCCGGCACCGAGGTGACCGCCACCCGGCTGCTGGAGGTCGCCCAGCTGGGCGGGGTTACGGTCCGCCGGGAGCGGCTGGGGCTGGACGCCTCGGTCGACGCGCTGCGCGCCGGGCGGATCGACGCCTTCTTCTTCTCCGGTGGGCTCCCGGTGCGCGGCGTCGAGGAACTGACCGCCGACGGCGCCACCAGGATCGTCGACCTGGGCGATTGGACAGAGCCCCTGCGGCGCAGCTACCGGGAGGTCTACGTCTCCCGGGACATTCCCCGCTCGGTGTACGGGGTCGAGCCGGTCACCACGGTGGCGAACCCGAACTACCTGGTCGTCCGGGCCGACCTGCCGGATCCGCTGGTCCGGGAGGTGACCCGGCTGCTGATGGAACGCCGGGCCGAGCTGGCCGCGGCGCACCCCGCGGCGGGCCGGATGAGCCCCCGCTCGGCGATCGCCACCGTCCCGCTGCCGCTGCATCCCGGCGCGGCCGACTGGTACCGGTCGAACAAGCCCTGACCCGTCAGCCGGCCGGGGCCACCGTTCCGCCGGTCAGCGCTGCGTCCCGGGCCGACGCGGCGTCGCCGGTCGGCCCGGCCCCACCCGGCGGCCCGGCCCCACCCGGCGGCCCGGCCCCACCCGGCGGCCCGGCCCCACCCGGCGGCCCGGCCCCACCCGGCGGCCCGGCCCCACCCGGCGGCCCGGCGGTGCCCGGCGGGAGCGGGTCGGGGGCCGTCGCGGGGTCGGGGGCGGCCGGGAACCAGAGGCCGGCCACCAGGCCACGCGGCTGCGCCAGGCGCATGGTGAGCCGGCCGTCGGAGGCGTCGACCAGGACCGCGACGATGGTCAGCCCGAGCCCGGCGCCGTCGACGTTCTGCACCTCGGGGGCCCGCCAGAACCGCTCGGTGGCCTGGTCGAGCTGGTCGAGGGTCATGCCGGGGCCGGTGTCGCGGACCTCCAGCGCGACCCCGTCGTCGGCCGCCCGGACGTCCACGGTCACCTCCCCACCCGCGCCGCTGAACTTGACCGCGTTGTCGATTAGCGCGTCCAGCGCCTGGTCCACGGCGGTCGGCACGGTCCGGGCGTACACCGGATCGACGACCGGGGCCAGTCGCAGGGCGACCGCCCGGTGCCGGGCCAGCGGCTGCCAGGCGGCCACCCGGGACGCGGCGACCGCCGCGGCGTCCACAGTGACCCGTTCGTTCTCCTCGCGCTCGGCGCGGGCCAGGGTGAGCAGGGCGTCCAGCAGCAGAGCCAGCCGGTCGGTCTCCTCCAGCGCCAGCCGGTGCTCGGCCCGCCCCGGCTCGTCGGTCAGGCTCGGCCCCAGCTCCTCCACCCGCAGCCGCAGCGCGGTCAGCGGGTTGCGCAGCTGGTGGCTCGCGTGCGCGACGAAGGCCCGCTGCCGGTCCATCACGTCCGACACCGCGTCGGCCATGTTGTTGAAGCTCACCGCCAGGCGACGCAGCTCCGGCGGGCCCATCCGGTGCTGCACCCGGGCCCCCCGGTCCCCCTCCGCGATCTCGTGGGTGACCGCGTCCAGCTCGGTCACCGGGCGCAGCACCCAGCCGGCCAGCCCGAACGCGGTCAGCACGCAGGCCAGCACGGCGAAGATGCCGATCGCGGCGAGGAGCAGCCACCACGCGGTGACGGTGTGCCGGACCCCGTCCGCCGGGGCGGCGATCACCACCGCCCCGAGCACCTCACCGCCGTCGTTGATCGGCACCGCCACCACGACCGGCCCGCCGGTCCACGGCCACACCGACTCCGGGACGCTGAACTGCTGCCCGGACAACGCGTTGTCCAACGCCGCCTCGGTGCCCGGCCCGACCTGCCAGCTGCGCGAGGCCACCACCGTGCGGCGGTCCCGGTCCACCACGGCCGCGCCGATGCCGTACAACTCGTCGTAGCTGCTCAGCTCGCCCCCGATCGGGCCGGGGACGCCGCCGCGCAGTGCCGGCCCGGCCAGCGAGGCGAACCGGGTCGCGTCGGCGAGCCGGTCGGCGCGCACCTCGTCGGTCTCCCGGGTGGCCAGGGTGGTGGCGAGTGGCGTCTCCAACGCGATGAGCACCAGCACCATCAGCAGCAGGTAGCTGATGACCAGCCGACGACGCACCGCCCCTCACTCCCCGCGCAGCCGGTAGCCGACCCCGCGGACCGTCTCCACCAGCCGGGCGTCGCCCAGCTTGCCGCGCAGCGATCCGACGTGCACCTCGACGGTGTGCCGGTCCGCCCAGGTGGTGCCCCACACGTCGAGCAGGATCCGGTCCCGGGGCACCGCCACCCCGAGCTGCCGGGCCAGCGAGAGCAGGATGTCGAACTCCTTGCGGGTGAGGGTCACCTCCCGACCGTCGACTGTGACCGTCCGCCCGGCGACGTCGATGCGGACCGGGCCGGCCTGGATCACGTCCCGCTCCGGGGCGGCGTGCGCGGCCCGGCGCAGCACCGCCTCGATCCGGGCCTGGAGCTCGACCATCGAGAACGGCTTCACCACGTAGTCGTCGGCGCCCAGTCGCAGGCCGAGGACGCGGTCGCGTTCCTCGCCCCGGGCGGTGACCGCGATGATGCCGAGCTGGGCGCTGCGCCGGCGCAGCACCCGGCACAGGTCGGTGCCGTCGCCGTCGGGCAGGGTCAGGTCGAGCAGCACGAGGTCGCAGGGCGCGGCGGACAGCGCCGCGGCGACGGTGGCGGCGTGCTCCACCTCGTAGCCGCGGCGGGTCAGGGCGGACGACAGGGCGGCGGCCACCCGTCGGTCGTCCTCGACCAGCAGGATGCGCACCCCGGACCTCCGTTCCTCGTTCCTCGGTCGTCGAATGGTCGCAGAAGCACCGCCCGGACGGGAGGGCCGGCCGGTCAGACCCTTCCCGCCGGCCGAGGGCCCGGCCGGGGCGAGTCCCGGGTCGCGGGGCCGCGGTCGCCGTAGGCTGCCGGGGTGATCTACAAGCTGCTGGCCACGACCGAGTGGGACACCGCCCGAAACGCCGGGCACTTCGCCGGCTCGGCGGTGGACCGCCAGGACGGGTTCATCCACCTCTCCGCCGCCGACCAGCTCGTCGAGACGGCCCGGCGGCACTTCGCCGGTGCCACCGGGCTCACCCTGCTGGCGGTGGATCCGGCGGCGCTCGGTGCGGCGCTGCGCTGGGAGCCGTCCCGGGGCGGGGCGCCGTTCCCGCACCTGTACGGGACGCTGCCGGTGACCGCCGTGGCCGCGGCCCACCCGCTGCCGGCGGACGTCCCGGCCGCCGACGCGGTGGCGCGACTGCTCCGCTGAGGGATCGCTATGCTCACCCGAGTCCGCGCGCCGGCCGGGGTGACCGCAGCCCGCCGGCGGGCGTGGCAGTCCGATCCGCGCGGGCGGCCGGCACCCGTCGCCGTCCCGACGCGGCCACCCGCCGGCGCGACGGCGCGCCCCGAGCGATGCGAGCAGCGATGACTGACACCACCGACCGACCCGACGTCTTCGTCCACCCGAGCGCCGACGTGGAGGAGGGCGCCCAGGTGGGCGACGGCACCAAGGTCTGGCACCTGGCCCACATCCGGTCGAGCGCCCGGGTCGGCGCCGGCTGCGTGATCGGTCGCAACGTGTACGTCGATGCCGGCGTCACCGTCGGCGACCTCGTGAAGATCCAGAACAACGTCTCGGTCTACCAGGGCGTGACCATCGAGGACGAGGTCTTCGTCGGCCCGTGTGCCGTGTTCACCAACGACTTCCGCCCCCGGGCGCAGAATCCGGACTGGACCATCACCCCGACCCTGGTCCGCCGGGGCGCCTCGATCGGTGCGAACGCCACCCTGGTCTGCGGGATCGAGGTCGGCGAGTACGCGATGATCGCCGCCGGTTCGGTGGTCACCCGGGACGTCGCGCCGTACCAGTTGGTGGCGGGCAACCCGGCACGACCCAAGGGCTGGGTCGACGAGCGCGGCGAGGTCGTCTCCCGCGACGCCGACAACCCGCCGCAGCGCGGCTGACGACATGACCGGGCGGGGGGGGGGGGGGGCCCCCCCGCCCCCCCCCCCCCCGCCCCCCCCCCCCCCCCCCCCGCCCACCCCCCCCCGGCGGGGGGGGGGCCGGGCCCCGGGCAA
>NZ_JBIRTH010000011.1:0-275256 GCF_044334565.1 Micromonospora sp. NPDC020750 | reverse complement strand
GGGGGGGGGCGGCGGCGGGGGGCTGGGCCCCGCCCGCCCCCCCCCCCCCCCGCGGCGGGGGGGGTCTCCCGGGGCGGGGGGGGGGGGCCCGGCCCCGCCCCCCCCCCCCCCCCGCCCGGCTCCCGTCCCCGACCCGAGCGGGTCAACCGCAGAGGCGGCCGATCTCCTGCCGGAACCGGTCCATCGGGTTGGACCCGGCCGGTCCGAGCAGATACTCCTTCAGTTCCCGCCGAGCCTCGGCCATCGGGTCGTTCCCGCCCCGGGCGAGGGCGAGGACCTTCTCCAGCTCGCCGCAGTCGAGCGAGAGCAGGTACGCCGCCCGCGCGGTGGGGAACGTCCGGCGGAACTCGTCCTCGGACAGACCCGCCGGGTTGGCCACCACGTACGGCCGCTCGCTCTGCACGAAGTCGGAGACCACGCTCGACACGTCACTGATCAGCAGATCGGTGGCGTTGAAGCAGTCGAACAGGGCCGGCGTGCGGCCGGTGACCACCAGGTGCGCGGTGCCGCCCAGCGAGGTCGGGTCGACCTGCCCGCCGGCGGCCCGGAGCCGGGCGACGATCCGCTCGTGCACCGCCTGGGCCTTCCTCGACCGGCTGCCGGTGAGCGGGTGCGGCTTGTAGACCACCCGGACGCCACCGGCGGCGAGCAGCCCGGTGACGATCCGCTCCCCCATCAGCACCAGCGAGGTGTGATACGGGTCGTCGTCCAGCCACCCCTCCCAGGTGGGGGCGTAGAGCACGGTGAACGGGCGGTCGGTGAACTCCGCGCCGAAGGTGTGCACCCCGGCGAGCTGCGGGCGGCCGACCTCCACGATGTCGCGGTCGAGGACGCCCACCCCGGCCCGGGCGTACCGCTCCCGACCGGCCGCCCCGGCCACCCAGACCTCGTCGTACACCTTGCTGTACGGGTTGACGCTGGCCTGCTTGTCGCTGTCACCGTGGCCGACGAAGACGTGCCTCATTCCCGGCTCACGCAGCATGTGGATGTTGGCGCCGACGTTCGCCGCGTACAGGGCGACCCGGATCGAGCTGAGGTCGAGGTTCATGAAGTCGACCCCGGCCGGTACGCAGATCACCGGCAACCGGGTGTCGGCCAGCTCGCGGATCGCCTCGTCGTTACGGAGCAGCACCACCGCGCGGCGCCCGGCCGCCTCGACCGGGGCAAGCCACATGTTGGCCTGGTAGACGTCCTTGGCGGGGCCGGCGAAGTAGAGCGCCACCTCGGGCTGTTCCCGAGCCAGCCAGGCGTGCACGGCTGACAGCGACCCCTGCCCCCGGCCACGCCCACCCCGTCCGGCCAGCACGAGCACGGCTACCGTGACCAGTCCCACCGCCAGGGTGACCAGCCCGGTCACCACCACGGGGGCGACCCGGTCGACCAGTACGGCCAGCACGGCCGCCGGGACGAGGAGCACGTTGATCAGCGGCAGTCGCAGGCCCGCGATCCGCCGCGCCCAGGCTGGCGGACCCGGCATCCCGGCGGTGCGGTCCAGGTCGATGTTCCGGGTGAAGGCCGGGGTCGCCGCGTGGTGCTCGCCGACCGCGCTGAGGGCGGCGCTGCCGACGGCGACGCTCCAGAGCGCGGCCGGCAGCAACAGGACCGCGACGGTCCCGCCGGCTGCCGGACCGACCGCGCTGACGATCAGCAGCACGACCGACAGGTCACGGACGAGCCACCGCCAGACCGGCCCGAGCCCGGCCTTCTGGAGCAGCTCGCCCGCTGCGGCGAACCGGGTGGCGAGGGCCAACTCACCGGCGACGGCGACCAACGCGGCGACCACGTACGGGATCAGCCAGTCGAAGACACCGGACAGGACCATGACCCCGTAGCCCAGCAGGGTCACACCGACGACGGCGAGACCCTGCTGGTTTCGCACTCTGCTGAACAACGACACGCTCCCTTGTCTACTCGCCGGCGTCGATGGGTCCGATACCAGGCATCTGCGACCCTAAACGGGGCAAGTAACACAAGTATTGCTGGGGTGTCCGGCGGACGAACAGCCGAGGACGCAGGTCACCGAACGTATCGGTCGAGCCACGAAAGCAGTGGGCCCCGGCCGGCGAGCGGCCGAGACCCACGGGGACCGGGCGGACCGGGTCAGCCGCCGATGACCACCCGACGGACGCCGGCCCAGCGGGCCGGGTCGGTGATCCGACGGCCGTCGACCAGCACCGAGACGCCCGGCAGGTCAGCCGGGGCGAGGCTGCGGTACTCGACGTGGTCGGCCTGGATGACGGCGGCGCCGACCGGCTCGCCGTCGTAGCCGGGCAGGCCGTGCGCCGCCAACTCCTCGTTGGTGTACATCGGGTCGGAGACGTACGGCTTGGCACCCCGCTCGCGCAGCGCCTCCACGGTGGGGAAGACGCCCGAGAAGGCGGTCTCCTTGACCCCGCCCCGGTACGACGCGCCGAGCACCAGCACCCCCACGTCGGTCAGGTCGCCGTACGCGGCGGCGAGCAGGTCGACGGCGTACTCGGGCATGGCGGCGTTGGCCTCGCGGGCCGAGCGCACCACGGTGGCCGCCGGGTCGTTCCACAGGTACATCCGGGGGTAGATCGGGATGCAGTGGCCGCCGACGGCGATGCCCGGCGAGTGGATGTGGCTGTACGGCTGGGTGTTGCAGGCATCGATGACCTTGGTGACGTCCACCCCCACCGTGTCGGCGAACCGGGCGAACTGGTTCGCCAGGCCGATGTTGACGTCCCGGTAGGTGGTCTCGGCGAGCTTGGCCAGCTCGGACGCCTCGGCGGAGCCCAGATCCCAGACGCCGTTGGGCCGGTCGAGGTCCGGCCGCTCGTCGAAGTCCAGCACGGCCTCGTAGAAGCGCACGCCGTTCGCGGCGGACGCCTCGTCGATGCCGCCGACCAGCTTGGGGTAACGGCGCAGGTCGGCGAAGACCCGGCCGGTGAGCACCCGCTCCGGGCTGAAGACCAGGTGGAAGTCCTTGCCGGCGGTGAGACCGGAGCCCTCCTCCAGCATCGGCGCCCAGCGGGCGCGGGTGGTGCCGACCGGCAGGGTGGTCTCGTAGCTGACCAGGGTGCCCGGCTTGAGGCCGCGAGCGATGGCCCGGGTGGCATCGTCCATCCAGCCGAAGTCCGGCACACCGTCCGCGTCCACGAAGAGCGGTACGACCACGACGACCGCCTCGGACCCGGCGACCGCGGCGGCGGTGTCGGTGGTGGCCGACAGCAGACCGGCGGCCACCGCCTCCTTCAGCTTGACGTCGAGGTCGGCCTCGCCGGGGAACGGCACGGCACCATCGTTGACCAGCTGGACGACCCGCTCGGAGACGTCGGCACCGACCACCCGGTGCCCCTTCGAGGCGAACTGCACGGCAAGTGGCAGGCCGATCTTTCCGAGCGCGACGACGCAGATGTCCATGTAACTACTTTCCTCCAGAGGGCCAGATACGGCGCAGGCGGGCAAGGAACCGTCGGGGGGTCACCGGCGTGATCGCGACGATCACCTGGCCCTTGTGGTTGGTGGTGGGCGTGACGAGGTGGAACCGGACACCGTGCCGGGCCAGCAGGCGGGGTGCGGAGACCCGGCGGTCCGTACGCAGTGGCGACGAGCCGGTCCCGCCCGACGCGGTGACCTCGGCCCGCACCACCCGACGCTCCCCGTTCGCCGCGACGACCGCGAGTAGCTGGTCCAGCGCGAAGTCCGTCCGCACGACGGTACCGGGGCCGCCCGCGGTGACCGAACTGGCACCCGCCAGCTCGCCGACGCTGATCCGCACCGCGTCGGCGCCGAGCGCCGCCAGCGCCGCCCAGCGGCTCTGCGCGGTGACCACCAGGACCCGGGCCCCGCCGGCGTCCCGGCCCCAGGCCAGGGCGGTCGCGGTCAGCTTCGCCATCACCTTGGCGGCCTGGTCGGTCACGTCGTACCACTCGTCCGGGTAGCCGAGCGAGGGGTCGCGGAAGCCGACGTAGTGGGCGTACCAGCGACCTTCCTCGATGACGACCTCGGGCGGCGTCTTGTCGGACTGCTGGCCGACCAGGTCACGCAGCCGGTCCAGGCCGGCGTCCCGGGCGAGGACCAACCGCAGCCGCAGGTCCGGCGCCAACCGGGCCACGACGCCGTCGGTGAGGTACGCCTCGGCCAGCTTGCGGATACGGTCGTGGACCTTCTGCTGGGCGTCCGGGTCGAGGGCGAGGAACTCGCGCTGGAGGAGCTTCGCCACCTCCCAGCTGAAGTTGCGCAACAGGATCGCGTCCCGGCGCGGCCCCGGCTCGATCAGGTCGACGACGAAGCCGACCAGCTCCTCCGCGCAGCGCAGCCGCTCCTCGAACCGGCTGGCGTAGGTGATGTTCTGCGCGTTGTCCCGCTTGACCGCGTAGTAGTACTCGTAGTCGGCCAGGACGGAGATCCGCCTGGCGCGGAAGCACGCCTCCAACGTGAAGGGCTGGTCGCTGCCCATCCGCATGTCCTCGCGGAACCGCAGGCCGTGCCGCTCGATCAGGTCCCGGCGGAACAGCTTGGTGTTCGACAGCGACCAGGCCAGGTCGCCGCCGAAGAGGTCGACCTCCTCCTGCGTGCTGGCGTAGACGGCCTGGTGCACGTAACGCTTGTTGGTGCCGACCATCCGGCCGAGCACCACGTCGGAGTCCCACCGGTCGGCGGCGTCGACCAACCGCTCCAGCGCCTCCGGCCCCAGGTGGTCGTCCGAGCCGATGAAGAAGACGTACCGGCCGCGCGCGTGGTCCAGGGCGCGGTTGCTGGGGGCCGCCGGACCGCCCGAATTGGGCTGGCGCAGCACGGTGACGGTGCCGGGGTACCGCTCGGCGAACCGATCCAGCTCGGCGGCGCTGCCGTCGGTGGAGCCGTCGTCGACCGCGACGACCTCCAGCCGGTCCAGCCCGATGGTCTGCCCGACCAGCGAGTCCAGGCAGGTGGTCAGGTACGGCATGGTGTTGTAGACGGCGACGACCACCGTCACGTCGGGCATGCTCACGAACCCACTCCCACTGACGCAGGGGCGGCGCCCGGGGCCGGGTCGCCATCGAGGGCCGGGCGGGACGAGGCGCCTGGCAGCAACCGGGTGTAGACCGCGTCCAGCGCCTCCGCCTGCGCCTCCCACGTCCACCCCGCCAGCAGCCCGGGCCGGTCGTACGCGCCCCGGTAACGTGCCGGGTCGCCGAGGACCGCCCGGACCGCCCGGACGAAGTCCGTCACGTCCTCGGCCGCGAACACCTCGCCCTGCCCGGTCTCGCGGACAGTCTCCGCCATGGTCCGGACGTCGGAGACGACCAGCGGCAGACGGGCGTGTGAATACTCGAAGAACTTGGTGATCAGGGCGATCTCGTGGTTCGGCCAATGCTGGATCGGGATGACGCCGACCTGCGCGCCGGACAGGAACCGCACCACCTGGTGGTGCGGCACGTACGGCAGGACGTGCAGCCGGTCGGCCGCGCCCAGCTCCTCAGCCCGCCCGACCAGACCCTTGACGTACGCGGACTCCGGCTTGTTGACCACGAGCGCGATGTGGGCCTCCGGCAACCGCGGCAGCGCCTCGACCATCACCCCGAGACCGCGTTTCGCGGCCGCCACCCCGCTGTAGACCAGCAGCGGGATTCCCGGCCGCAGCCCGCAAAGCGTGCGGATGTCCGGCACCGGCGCGGCCGGGTCGGCCGGCAACTCGTCGACCGCCGGGGCGTTGAGGACCACCGCCGGGCGCTCCGCGAGCCCGTGCTCGCGCCGCAGCAGGTCCGCCAGGCCGCCCGAGACCGTCATCGTGGCGTCCGCGTGGGGCACGTACTCCCGCTCGTGGGCGACGTTCCCGGGCAACCAGCGGGCGTTGTCCCGCCATGGCTGCACGCCAGGCAGGTACTCGTGGGCGTCCCAGACCAGGGCGATCCGTCGGCCCTCGGCGGCCGCCCGGAGCTTGGCGCGGGCGCCGACGCCGATCATCCGGAAGTCGTTGGCGTGGATCAGGTCCGGCTCCAGCTCGTCCACGACCGGGCCGTAGGCCAGCTCGTAGTCCCACAGGCCCGGCTCGAGGCGTCGCCACGCGCCGCCGCCTCGCACCTTCTGCCAGAACAGCGTGTACGCGCGGTCCCAGGGGCCGTCGAGCTTGCGGCCACGCCGAGCCTGGGTCAACTGCCGGTTGCGCAACGAGACCCAGCGGCGGGTGAGGCCGGCGAACTTCTCCTCGGCCCGCAGAACCTGCCAGGAGAGGCCGCCGGGACGGCCGACGCCGGACTCCCGGGAGGCGGCGGTCAACACTGCCCGTCGCACCCGCAGGTCGGCCTGCCAGGCTCGCATCGCCTGACTGCGGTGCGCCCCGATGCCGCTGGGCGGGTAGGCGAGCGGGCGACGGAGCCAGGCCCGCCGGAACTCGTGCCGGCGCTTGGCCAGCGGCTCGGGCATCGGCACCAGGCGAACCTCGGCGCCGCCGAGCCGCCAACTCGCCGGCTGTCCGACGGGCGCGCGGCCAAGGAGGACGACCTCCCAGCCGGCCTCGGCCGCCGATCGTGCCGCCTTCTGCACCCGGGAGTCGCCGATGACCCCGTTGTCCACCAGCATCACGACCCGTCCTCGGGTGGTCGCCGCTGGGGTCGCGCCGTCAGATCCCATTTCTGCCCGTCTCCGTGTCGAAGGCACCGCACCCGCGGACCCGAGCGAGTCTACGACAACGCAAGCGGCGCACCGTTTCTCAGCGGCGGTGTTCCGTGCCCCCGTGTCCCTGGTTGCTACTCTGCATGCTGCTCGGCGCATGCTGCTCGGCGCCCGGTGCGCACGGGGAACGCCATCACCTCCCCGGCGACACCCATCCTTCCCGGTCTGCCGGGCACAACCGTCGCTCGCCCGCTCGCATGGACAGGATCAGAGATGGACCCGGTGACGCCCAACACGCGGAGTCGACCCATGCCGGAAGCAACGCCCGAACCGGCCGTCCGGCCGGACGGTACCGGTCCGGTCGCGGCCGGACGACGGCTGTGGCTGGCCGCCCGGCACGCCCGGACCGCGCTGGGCGCGTACGTAGTGGTCCGCCTGGTCGGACTGCTCACCGTCTACGTCTGGGCCCGCAACACCGACCGCTCGCCCGTCGAACTGCTCACCAAGTCGGACGGGAGCTGGTATCTCGCGATCGTCCAGCACGGGTACGACGGGTACGAGAAGACGCAGAGCAACATGGCCTTCTTCCCGCTCTACCCCGGCCTCACCGCCGCCCTGGAGTGGATCTCACCGCTCGGCCCCCGGGCCGCCGCGCTCGTCGTGGCGTGGGTCGCCGGGCTCGCGGCCGCCTGGGCACTGTTCGCGATCGGCGAGCACCTGCACGACCGCCGCACCGGCATCCTGTTCGCCTCGCTCTGGGGTGCGCTGCCGCACGGCGTCGTCGAATCCATGGCGTACAGCGAAAGCCTGTTCACTGCCCTGGCCGCCTGGGCGCTGTACGCGGTGCTGCGCGGCCGTTGGCTCACCACCGCGACGCTCTGCGTCCTCGCCGGCCTGACCCGTCCGACCGCCTCGTCGCTGATCGCGGTAGTGGGGCTCGCCGCTCTGGTGGCGATCGTGCGACGTCGGGACGGCTGGCGCCCGTGGGCCGCCCTGCTGCTCACCCCGGCCGGTTGGCTCGGCTACCTGGCCTGGGTCGGCGCACGGACCGGACGGGTGGACGGCTGGTTCCACATCCAGGACGCCGGCTGGGGCACCTCGTTCGATTTCGGCGTCTACACGGCGCAGCGGGGCCAGGAGGTCCTGGGGCAGGTGGCGGCCCTGCCGCTGTTCGTGGTCACCCTGGTGCTGCTGCTGTCGCTCATGTTCTTCGTGCTGAGTCTGCTCGACCGCCAACCGTGGCAGCTTCTGCTCTACAGCGGGCTGCTGCTGGTCACCACGCTCGGCGCCGCCGGCTACTACCACTCCAAGGCCCGGTTCCTGCTGCCCGCGTTCCCGCTCCTGCTCCCGGCCGCCGTCGGCCTCGCCCGGGCCGGCTGGGCCCGGGCGATCACGGTCCTGGTGACGCTGACCATCCTCTCCGCCTACTTCGGCGGACACCTGCTGCTGGTCTGGACGAAATCGCCCTGACCCCGGTCAGCGGCTCCAGGGCCGGGCGTCCCAGAGCCACACGTCGTCGACCCGCTGCCCCGGTCCGAACATCGCATCGAGCACGGTCCTCAGCTCGTCCCGCCGGCGACCGTGGTCGGGCAACGCCACCGCGTCGGCCTTCCAGTACCGGACGTCGGCGTGCGCCTGGTCGACCTCGGCGGGGCTGAGCGTGGTGTCCCGCTCGCCAAGCGAGACCGCGGTGAGCAGCTTCGCGGTCGGCTGCGGCTCCACTCCCCAACGGCCGGTGCCGTCGGTGGCGGAGACCGGCCCGAGGAAGTAGCCCTCGGGCACGGCGAAGCCGGCCACGGCGGCGGAGCTCCAGTAGAGCGAGGTCATGCCTTGGACCGGCACCGGCACCAGGGTGCGGCCGGGGGTGACGTGGTCGCGCCACGCGCCGCTGGTGACGAAGTCCGGCACCGGGTTGCGGCCGCGCGCCTGCAGCGGAACGGGCAGGATCGGCAGCAGCGCGGCCACCGCCAGCACGGCCGCCACCCGCGCGGCCAACCGTCCGGCGGGCTGTTCCCGCAGCTCAGCGGCGGTGAGCCGATCCCCGGCGACGGCCAACAGCACGCCGAGGACCGCGGTGGTGATCAACGCGAACCGGGACACCACCAGCGAGTCGAACACCGGCAGGTTCTGCACCAACGCGAACGGGGCCGGGATATCCGTCCGCCGGGTGCCCGAGGTCCAGGTGGTGCCGATCGAGAGGAGCGCCGAGACGAGGCCGACGGCCCCGAGCACCCGGGCGACGAGCTCCCGACGCAGCCACCAGAGCGCAGCGGCCGCCACGACCAGCACCGACCAGCCGTAGAAGCTCGCCTGCTCGGTGGTGTTCGGCGCCCAGCCCACGGCGCTGGTCGGCCCGCCAGCGAGCGACTGGGTGGCGAACCGGACGAACGAGCCGAGCTTCAGCGCGTAGATGTCCGGAGTGCCGGGGTGGCCGACCCGGTGCTGCGGGCCGGCGAACTGCATCCAGAGCGGATAGGCGGTCGCCGCCGACACCAGCACCCCGGTGATCGCCAGGCCGGTCACCAGCCGGCGCAGCCGCCGCAGCGCGTCCCGGGGCCGGAGGACCAGGTACGTCACCACCATCATCAGGCAGCCGAGCGCGGTGAGGAAAAGGATCTCCAGGCTGACGAAGAACTGCGCGATGACGAGCGCGCCCAGCACCAGGCCGTCGCGGAGGACGTGCCCGGTGCGGGACAGCGCCACGACCCGCCAGACGATGAACGGCACCAGCCACTGGGCGGTGATGTGCGGGTGGCCGTTGCTGTGCGAGACCAGGGCTGGGGCGAAGGCGCAGAACAGGCCGCCGACGAAGGCCGCCGCCCGTGACCCGACCACGTGCCGGGAGAGCACGTGGTACCAGGCGTAGCCGGTGCCGGCCAGGTTCAGCGTGATGAACAGCAGGTAGGAGAAGGACGCGCCGAAGAGCAGCGTGAACGGGGCCAGCACGATCCCGGGGAGCTGGAGCCCGACGTTGGTCATCAGGTTCACGCCGGCCGGGGCGTTCTGGAGCGTGGTGAAGAACGGGTTCTCCAGGTGGCTGACCGCGTGCGCCGCGTGCGCCAGCATCCACTCGTTGAACCCCTGGTCATTGGGGCGGCTGCCCAGCAGCCTTCCGTCGACGTCCCACCAGCCCCGGCCGGTTACCCAGAAGGCGCCGGCGAGGTAGACCAACGCGGTCACCAGCTCCGCCCGGGACCGGCGCCACCACGGCGTCGTACCGGCCGGCCGGCCTTCGTCCGCCCCGCCCGGCCCTGGGTCGCCGCCCTCCGTCAACCCGGCCGTCGCCGGCGCGGGCGCCTGGTCCAGTGCCGTCCCGCCGGCTCGGGACCCTGCCGTCGCGGGGGTGAGGGTCGTCGCGGGAGCACGGTCGCGCGCAGCCTCCGTGGGGGCGGCGTCGCGGCCACGGGTACCGGGGTCGGTCATGGCGCATGAGTCTACGGAAGCAGCCGCCGGGGCCGGAGACCGGCCGCCGCGACAACGGGCGGTGGCCAGGGGACGGTGTCGGCTGCCCGGACGGCGGTGCCGGGCCGGGCGCCCGGAACGGCGTTATTGTAGTCTCCGCGCTCTGTCCGAAGGTCGCTCCGCGCGACCGTCGACGGAACCGGCACCGCGTCCGGCCGACCCGAGACGTACGGCGTACCGCTGATGGAAAGGTCTTTCCGGCATGGTCCCGCTCCGTGGACGTCCGACGGTCGTCCCCACCGGGGCGGACCGCGTGGTCCTGTGGTCCGGGACCACGACTGGTCCGGGGCCACGACGCCACATCTCCCAGCTCCCCAGGATCGGAATCGATGAATAACGGGCGAACTTTTTGGAACTCGTTGAGGCCGCCCCGACCACGACGGCCCGGGTCCCGACCGCACATGATCTATCTCGCGATCGGCTTCCCCCCCGCGGCCAAGAGCTGCGCCTACCGGATGCGGGAGACAGCCAACCAGTTCGCCGCCCACGGCTGGGACGTCACCGTGGTCACCATCATCGATGAGGCGTGGGAACGCGAGTACGGCCTCGACCACACCCTCTCCGAGGGGGTGGACCCCCGGGTCCGGATGGTCAAGCTGCCGTTGGTGCGAGACGACCTGGAGACGGACATCCGGTCCTTCACCGAGCGGCGGGCTCTGGCCCACAAGGACTACCTCGCCGAACTGCGCAAGCAGAACCTCAAGATATTCCCCGAGCCGGTCTTCGGCGGCTGGCGTCCGGCGTTGGAGAAGGCCCTGGTGGAGATCCACCGGGAGCGGCCGGCCGACCTGCTGGTCACCACCTGCGCCCCCTACGTCAATCTGGCCGCCACGTGGCAGTTGTGGGAGAGCCACCGGGTTCCGTACGTGGTGGACTTCCGGGACGGCTGGTCCGTCGACGTAATCAACAACGGCGAGGCGTTCTCGAAGGAATCGGTCTCCGGGCAGTGGGAGATCAAGCTGCTGACCAACGCGGTCGCCATCTGGAACGTCAACGAGCCGATCTCTCGCTGGTACCGCGAGCGCTATCCGGAACTCGCGCACAAGATGCGGGTCGTGCGCAACGGCTACGACGCGGCCAGCATTCCCGCGCAGGTCCGCCCCGCGCCCCCGGACCGTCCGCTGGTCTTCGGTTACCTCGGCGCGCTGAACCTTCCCGTGCCGCTGCTCGACGCCGTGCTCCAGGGGTGGCGGATGGCGCGTCAGGAGGACCCGGCGCTGGCGGGCGCGCGCTTCGAGGTGCGCGGCCACATCGGCGCGGCCTGGGCGCGCGGCGACAACGCGCACGCCGAACTTCTCCGGGCGGCCGCCGCCGACGGCGTGGTGGTCGGCGGTTCGGTGCCCAAGGCCGAGGTGGTCGACCTGTACGCCCGCTGGGACGTGGTCGTGCTGATGGTGACCGGCGGCCGGTACATGACCTCCGGCAAGGTGTACGAGTACATGGCGACCGGCCTGCCGGTCGTCTCCGCCCACGAGGCGGACCACGACGCCTCCACCGTCCTGTCCACGTATCCGCTCTGGACCGGGGCGGTCGGGCTGGACCCGGTCGAGCTGGCCGGCGCCTTCCGCCGGGCCGCGGCGCTGGCCCGCACCGCCAGCGAGGCGGACCGGGAGAAGGCCCGGGCCGGGGCGAGGCAGTACGCCCGGGAGGAGCAGCTCATCCCGGCCGTCCAAGAGGTCACCGAGCTGGTGCGGCGCGGAGGATCGACCGGCGCCCCGCACGTCGCCTCCACCGGCGCTCGTGCCTCGGCCGAGGAGAGTAGGTCATGATCGAGGTTCTGATGATCCTGGGAGCCGTCCCCGGCCGGCAGGCAGTCCTGACCGACGCGCTCGAGCAGTTTCGGTCAATGGGGGTCACGGTGCGGGTCGCCTGCACCTTCGATCCGGAGAAGATTCCGGCCGCGGCCGACCTCGCCGAGCTTCACCTGCTGTCCACGGTGAAGGAGCTGGGCCCGCGCGCCGGCCGCATGATCAAGATCGCCAGCCCCGCCCGCCGGCCCTGGCTGCGGGCCCAACGCGACCCGTGGGTACGCCGCCATGCCAGGCAGGCCGACGTCCTGGTCGCCCTGGACGCGCAGGCTCTGCACACCGTCTGGCAGCTGGCTCAGCGCCATCGCCGGGCGGAAGCCGTTTACGGTATCGCGCCGGCGCTGAGGGCCGTGGAGAAGCGGTCGGCAGACCCGGCGCAGCACCGCCGCCCACGGCTGACCACGATCGGCCCGTCCCCGCAACTGCTGGTCAGCTCCACCCGCAGCCGGACGGTCGATCTGGCGAAGCTGGTGCTGAACGCCAGCACGGGACAGCGGGCGATGCGGCTCGGCGCGGTGCGCTGGTTCTGGCACCAGGCCGCCTCCGCGCCCGGGGTGCCGGAGCGGTACCGCGGCAAGTTCGTCCGGCGGGTGAACACCAGCATGCGCCAGGCCGGGCACAAGGCCAGCGCGAACCGGTTGGCGCTGGCGGCCCAGGATCGGCTGACGAGCGTCACGACCAAGGGGCACCTTCTCGGCCCGATCGTCGAGGCGGAGCTGAACGAGGGCAAGCTGCCCGCCCACCTGATGACCGTGGCCAAGGGGCAGCTGAAACTGGCGGACGGCTTCCTCAAGAAGCAGAACCCGGGCAAGGCCGCGCCGCACGTCCTCCGCGCCTTCGACCTGATGTTCCACCGGATCGCGCATTTCGACGGGCTCACGTCGCCGCTGGCCGAGGACCCGGAGGGCTACCTCGCGCCACTGCACCGCAGCGAGGTCGGCAGGGCGATGGCGACCCCGCGCGGTCGGCGGTCGCCGGCACAGTTCCCGCCGGCCGACCGGGCGCACCGGATGCTCTTCCTCACCGGGCTCAACGACAATTTCCTGCACCCCATCATCGAGCGCTACGAGGCCATGCCCGGGGTGGAAGCCCGCCGGTTGAACCTCGTGGAGGAGTCGATCCGCCCGGTGCTCAGCAACGGCCGGACCAACCTCGTGCACCACATGCTCGCCGGCACCTCCAAGCGGGCCGAGGAGGTCCAGGAGGCGTGGGGCCACCACGTCGCTGCGGCGGACACCGTCTTCGTCGACTGGTGCAACCTGCCCGCCGCCATGCTGACCATGATCGACCCAGGCAACGCCCGGGTGATCGTCCGGCTGCACAGCTTCGAGGCGTTCAGCTGGTGGCCGCACCTGACCGACTGGTCCCGGGTGGACGACCTGGTCTTCGTCTCCGAGCACCTGCGCGACCTGACGCTGGCTGCGGTACCGCGGCTGCGCGGCCCGCAGGGGCCCCGGACGCACGTGGTCACCAACGCGATGGAACTCCAGCGGTACGCGGTGCCCAAGCCATCGGCCGACGCCCGCTTCACCCTCGGGCTGATCGGGCTGAGCTCGCTGGCCAAGGATCCACGCTGGGCCCTGGCGGTGCTGCGGAAGCTGCGTCAGCGCGACGAGCGGTACCGCCTGAAGCTGATCGGTGACGAACTCAGGCCGTCACTCAGCCCGGCGGTCCGGTCGTACGTGAAGAAGCTCGACGCCGAACTGGCCGAACTCGAGTCTGCCGGCGCGGTCGTGCGGACCGGCCGAACGGAGGACGTGCCCGGCGCACTGACCGACGTGGGAGTCATCCTCAGCACCTCGGTCCGGGAGAGCTTCCACTGCGGGTTGGTCGAGGGGGCTGCCAGCGGCGCGGTGCCCGTGGTGCGGGACTGGCCCTTCTTCGCGGGCCGGCCGCACAGCGCCCGTAACCTCTTCCCCAGCGGCTGGGTGGTGGGCACCCCGGAGGAGGCCGCGGAGCGGATCCTCACCCTCACCGCCTCCGAGGAGATTTGGCGCGAGACGGGTCAGGCTGCGGCGTCGCACGTGCTGAACACCTGGGACTGGTCGGTCACCCAGAAGGACTTCGACCGGCTGCTGTTGGAACCGCCGGCCACCGGCGACTGACCTCAGGACAGAGACTGACACTGGGGCCGTCCCTCATCGAGGGACGGCCCCAGTGTCAGGTCCGGACCGATCGGCCCGGAGCCGGCATTCACGCGGGTCGGGTCGGACGGCCGAGGAAACCGGATCTGCCGGCTCCGCCGAGGGCGGAGCCGGCACACCCCGGTCAGCTAGGCGCTACGCGACAACTCCAACTCGTCCCCGGGTACCTGCGGGCGCGTTCCGTCTGCCGGGAGCACGCCCAGCAACGACCTGTACACCTCGTCGAGCGCCCGCGCCTGGGCCTCCCACGTCCATCCCTCGAGCAGACCGGGCTTCTCGTAGGCCGCCCGGTAGCGGGCCGGGTCGGCGAGCACGGCTCGGACGGCCCGGACGTAGTCGGTCACGTCCTCGGCCCGGAACACCTCGCCCTGGCCCGTCGCCCGGGCGGTCTGCGCCATCGTCTTCACATCGCTGACCACGATGGGCAGCCGGGCGTGCGAGTACTCCAGGAACTTCGTGATCAGCGCCAACTCGTGGTTGGGCTTGTGGTGGATGGGGATGACACCCGCGTCCGCTGCGGACAGGAACGGCACCACCTGCCAGTGCTTGACGTACGGCAGCAGGTGCACCCGGTTCCCGACACCCAGCTCGACGGCCCGCTCCAGCAGCGCCTCCGAGAGCTGGTTGTCGCCGTTCGGGTTCATCGTCACGAACGCGAGGTGCACCTCCGGCAGCTCCGGCAGCGCCTCCACCATGATCTGGCAGCCCCGGCTCGGGTTCACCGCGCCGGCGTAGACCAGCACCGGCGTCCGCTCGTCCACCCCGCAGAGCACGCGGAGGTCGGGCATGTCGTCCGCGGCGTCCGCCGGTGGCGCCATCGGCGCGTTCAGCACCACCCCCGGCCGTTCCCGCAGGCCATGCGTCTCCTGAAGCAGCTCGGCGAGAGTCTCGGAGACCGTCACCACCGCGTCCGGGTAGGCGGCGTACTCATCGGTGTAGGCGATCTGGGCCGGCAGCCAGCGCGGGTTGTCCGCCCGGCCGGTGATGCCGCCGACGAACTCGTGGGCATCCCAGACCAGCTTGGTCTTCCGGCCTGCGGCCCGCGCCCGCATCATCGCCCGCGCCCCGACCCCGAGCATCCGGAAGTCGTTGGCGTGGATGATGTCTGGATTCAACCCGTCGATCGCGCTCCGGAAGGCCAGCTCGAAGTCCCACAGGCCCGGGTCCAACTGCCGCCAGCTGCGGCTGCCCAGCAGCCCCTGCCAGGCCCGGATGGGCAGCCGGTTGAGGAACGCCGCCGGGTCGGTCTGGGCCTGACGCAGCCGGCGGGTCTCACCGGACCGGAACCGCACCCACCTCGCCAGCAGCGTCGCGGCGGCGCGGGACGGCAGCTGGGCCGTCCGGCCGACGACGGCCGGCACCCCCCCGCCGAGAACCTGCCCGCGGACCCGCCTCTCGTAGAGGTCGGCCTGCCGGGCCTTGATCTCCTGGACCCGGTACGCGGCCTTGGTCGTGGACGCGTACGCCAACGGCCGCCGGAGCGAGCGGCTGCTGTCCCGGAGCGACCGGTGCAGCGGCTTGGGCACCCGGAGCAGCCGGACCTCGGCGTCACCGATCCGCCAGGTGTCCGAGTCGGACCGGGCGTTGCGGATGCCGAGGAGGAAGACCTCCCAGCCCGCGTCCGCCGCCGAGCGGGCTGCCTTCTGGACCCGGGAATCGCCGTGCACGCCGTTGTCGACCAGCATGACGACCCGGCCCCGGTAGCTGGTTGCGCCGTTGGAATCCATCGTGTCGTTCTCCCCCCTGAACGGTCCGACTAGCGGGCGGCGGCCGGTTCCTCGTGCTGGCTGGGCGCAACGGAGACGACCTTGCCGTCCGAGGCGGACTCGAGGAGCCCTGCGGCGACCTGGACCGTGCGCAGGCCCTGGCGCAGGGTGACGATGTCGCTCTGCTTGCCCTCGACCGCGTCACGGAACCGCTCGTGCTCGACGAGCAGCGGCTCCCGCTTCGGGATCGCGAAGCGCACCATGTCGCCCTCGGCCACCCCACGGAACGCGCGCAGCGCCTCCCACTCGGTGTCGATCGCGCCGTTGGCGTAGAAGGTGAGGTCGGCGGTGAGCGTGTCGGCCACGAAGCAGCCCCGGTCGCCGGTGATCACCGTGGACCGCTCCTTGAGCGGGCTCAGCCAGTTGACCAGGTGGTTGACCATCGTTCCGTCGGAGAGCTGGCCGATCACGGCGACCATGTCCTCGTGCAGCCGGCCGCTGCGCGACACCGTGCGGGCCGCCACCGAGCTGTACTCCTGGCCGGTCACCCAGGCGGTCAGGTCGATGTCGTGGGTGGCCAGGTCCATCACCACGCCGACGTCGGCGATCCGGTGCGGGAACGGCCCCTGCCGCCGGGTGACGACCTGGAAGACCTCGCCCAGTTCGCCCGCCTCGAGCCGGGTACGCAGGCTCTGCAGGGCCGGGTTGTAGCGCTCGATGTGACCGACGCCGGCGACCAGGCCGGCGGACTCGAACGCCTCCACCAGCTTGGTGGCGGCCTCGACCGACTGTGCCAGCGGCTTCTCGATCAGCGCGCAGACCCCGTTGCCGGCCAGTTCCAGGCCGATCCGCTCGTGCAGCGCGGTCGGGCAGGCGACCACCGCGTAGTCGATGCCCATGGCCAGCAGGTCGGCCAGCTCCGGCACGACCGGTGCGCGGAGCGTGCCGGTGACGTCGCCGGCCGGGTCGACGATGCCGACCAGCTCGACGCCGTCGAGGCCGGAGAGGACCCTGGCGTGGTTGCGCCCCATCGCGCCGAGGCCGATCAGGCCGGCGCGCAGCTTGCGACCCGCGGTCACCGGGCACCACCGGCGAGGTTCGCGCCCTCGGCGATCCGCTCGAGGTCGGCCTGGCTCAGTGACGGGTGCACCGGCAGGGAGATCACCTCGGCTGCGGCCCGCTCGGTCTCCGGCAGCTCCCACGGACCCGGCGTGCCGTCCTGGGTGAGGTACGGCTTGAGCCGGTGGATCGGGGTCGGGTAGTAGACGGCGTTGCCGATCCCCAGCTCGGTCAGCCGGGCCTGGGCGGCGTCCCGGTTGCCGCGGACCCGCACGGTGTACTGGTGGTACACGTGCTTGGCGGCGTCGGCCACCGGCGGGGTCACCATGCCGGTGATGGCGGAGTCGAGGAACTTGGCGTTCGCCCGGCGCTGCTCGGTCCAGTCGCCGAGCTGACCGAGCTGCACCCGGCCGATGGCGGCGGCCACGTCGGTCATCCGCATGTTGGCGCCGACGATCTCGTTGGCGTACCGCTGCTCCATGCCCTGGTTGCGGAGCAGCCGCAGGGTGCGGGCGAGGCCGGCGTCGGCGGTGCTGATCATGCCGCCCTCCAGGGCGTGCATGTTCTTGGTGGGGTAGAAGCTGAAGCAGCCGGCGGCACCGAAGGCGCCGACCGGGGTGCCTTGCAGGGAGGCGCAGTGGGCCTGGGCGGCGTCCTCGACGACCGCCAGGCCGTGCCGCTCGGCGATGGCCATGATCCGGTCCATCGCGGCGGGGTGCCCGTAGAGGTGCACCGGCATGATGCCGACGGTCCGCGGGGTGATCGCGGCGGCGACCGCCTCCGGGTCGACGCAGAAGCTGTGGGGCTCGATGTCCACGAAGACCGGCTCGGCACCGACCAACCGGACGGCGTTGGCGCTGGCCGCGAAGGAGAACGACGGCACGATGATCTCGTCGCCCGGGCCGAAGCCGAGCGCCATCAGGGTCAGCTGGAGCGCGGACGTGCCGGAGTTGACGGCGACGCAGTGCCGCCCGGCGACGAACTCGCCGAACTCCTCCTCGAACGCCGCCACCTCGGGCCCCTGCACCACCTTGCCACTGCGCAGCACCCGCACAGCTGCCTCGATCTCGGCTTCGCCAATGATCGGCCGCGCCGGTGGGATGAAGTCTGGGTGCTGCCCAGCCATGGGGGATCCTCCTGTGTCGGATGGTGGCGGTGGGGTTCGGATGGCGATACTAGCCGGTACCGGCGTGGCGGAGCCGTGCGACCGCGACGTTCACGCGCCGACCCGGCGCGGTTCAGATTCGGTCAGTGCGCGGTCGTCTTCGGGCAGCGCGCGGTCGTCCCACACTTCTTTTTCCCGATCCGGCGAACCACCACATGCTACTCGCAATGCCGCGACGACGGCCGTCGCCATGGTGCTCAACTGCGCGGCGTCGAGGGAGGCCCGGGAGATCGTCAACCGCCAGTAGACCGGGCCGACGATCAGATCGGCCACGGCCCACGGGTCGGCGCCGGTCGGCAGTTCGCCGCGGGCGACCGCCCGGCCGATCACGATCTCACCGAGCCGGACCTGGTAGTCGCGCATCGCCCGGTGGAGGGTCTCGGCGATCTGCGGGTTACGCGCCGCCTCCGCCAGCAGGTCCGGGATGATCTGCGAGGCCAGCGGGTGTCCGAGCGCCGTCGAGGCGGCGAGCAGCAGCACCTCCACGTCACCGCGCAGGCTGCCGGTGTCCAGCAGGGGCAGCCTGCGCCCCGCGACCGCGGTGACCATGTCGAGCACCAGATCGAGCTTGGAGCGCCAGCGGCGATAGATGGCGGTCTTGCTGACACCGGCCCGCCGGGCGACCGCCTCGATCGAGAGGCGTCCGTAGCCGACTTCGGCCAACTCCTGCATGACGGCAGCGCGGATGGCCGTGGTGATCTCACCACGCAGCACCGCCGCACCGGCCGGGGCACGCCTCTTCTCCGTCGTCACGTGGGACAATGTAGCGCAACGACGATACGGTTGCGTCCCGACGTGGTTTGGACTACCTTCCACGCAGCAGCGGCGAGGCACCCTCTCCGCACCGGCGACGCCGAATTTCTCGCCGCGACACATCATCTGCTCCCCATCGGCACGAAAGATCGGAGCGCCTGACCATGGCCAACACCGCGGTGGCCGACCCCGAATCCGGGCTGACCCGGGCCCAACTCGCGAAGCGGTACGGTCTGCGGGTCGCCGGGGAACGCCCCTCCCTGGCCGAGTACGCCCGCAAGCTGTGGGCGTATCGACACTTCATGACCGCGTACTCGCGGGCGAAGGTCGCGTCGACGTTCAGCAACACACAGCTCGGCCAACTGTGGCAGGTGCTGACCCCGCTGACCAACGCGGCGGTCTACTACCTGATCTTCGGCGTGATCATGTCCCAGCACCGGAACGTCCCGAACTTCATCGCGTACCTCTGCACCGGCGTCTTCGTCTTCATGTTCACTCAGACGGCGGTGCAGAACGGGACCAACGCGATCACCGGCAACCTGGGTCTGATCCGGGCTCTGCAGTTCCCCCGGGCCGCGCTGCCGATCACCGTCACCCTGGTGCAGTTCCAGCAACTGCTCATGTCGATGGTGGTGCTGGCGGGCATCGTGCTGGTGACCGGTGAGCCGCTGACCTTCCGCTGGTTGCTGCTCGTGCCCACGCTGGCGCTCCAGACGGTCTTCAACATCGGGTTGACCATGGTGATGGCCCGACTCGGCGCGAAGCTCACCGACCTCAAGCAGGTCATGCCGTTCGTGATGCGGACCTGGCTGTACGCGTCCGGCGTGCTCTACCCGGTCGTCCTGTTCCGAGAGCACCTGCCGAGCTGGGCGGCGTCCCTGCTGGAGTGCAACCCGCCGCTGATCTACATCGAGCTGGCCCGGTACGCGCTGCTGGAGTCCAACCAGGCGCAGCTGGTGACGTCCCCGCTACGGCTCTGGACGCTCGCGCTGGCCTGGGCCGTCGTCATGGGGATCGGCGGATTCGTCTACTTCTGGCGCGGAGAGAAGGAGTACGGCCGTGGCTGACCAGACCCAGCCGGCGGGCAGCGCCGTCGTGGTGGACGCCGGGCGGATCCCCACCGTCGTCGTGGACGACGTGCACGTGATCTACCGGATCCACAAGGGCGCCACCGGCGGCAGCAGCCCGGTTTCCGCCCTGAAGCGCATTGTGTCCCGGACCAACGCGCCGAACATCCGCGAGGTGCACGCGGTCAAAGGGGCGAGCTTCACCGCGTACCAGGGTGAGGCGATCGGACTGATCGGCAGCAACGGCTCGGGCAAGTCCACCCTGCTACGGGCGATCGCCGGGCTGCTCCCGCCGGCCCGGGGCGCGGTCTACACCATGGGCCAGCCGTCGCTTCTCGGCGTGAACGCGGCCCTGCTCAACGACCTCTCCGGCGAGCGCAACGTGGTGCTCGGCTGCCTGGCCATGGGCATGCACCCCGACGAGGTCAAGCGGCTCGCCCCCGACATCATCGAGTTCTCCGGCATCAACGAGCGGGGCGACTTCGCCTCGCTGCCGATGCGGACCTACTCCTCCGGCATGGGCGCCCGGCTCCGCTTCGCCATCGCCGCCGCGAAGAAGCACGACGTGCTGCTGATCGACGAGGCGCTGGCCACCGGTGACCGCAAGTTCCGGGCCCGCAGCGAGCAGCGGGTCCGGGAACTGCGCGCCAGCGCGGGCACCGTGTTCCTGGTCAGCCACTCGATCAGCTCGATCCGGGACACCTGCGAGCGGACCATCTGGCTGGAGGGTGGCGTCCTGAAGATGGACGGCCCCACCGAGGAGGTCTGCAAGGCGTACGAGAGCCACAAGTAGGACGGCGGAGCGCACCGGTCGGGGCTGCCCCGGACGGCGCGCTCCGTCACCCGCGTTAAGGTTTCCCTCGACGCCGGTCAGAATTCACCAACCGGTCATCAAGGCGTTAATCCCCCACCCCGCGCAGAAGTGAGGAACGGCAATGACGCAGGACCGCACCGCCGCACCGGACGCCACGCCGGCCAGCCCGGCTCCCTGGCGCCCCTCGCGGACGGTGGCGGTGGTCCTCGCGGGGGGCACGGGGACCCGGCTGGGCCTGGGCATCCCGAAGCAGCTACTGAAGATCGCCGGCAAGCCGATCATCGAGCACACCCTGGCGGTCTTCGAGGCGGCCCCCGAGATCGACGAGATCATCGTGCTGATGGCCGCCGGGCACGTCCCCGACGCCCAGCAGATCGTCGACAAGGCCGGCTTCCGCAAGGTCAGCAAGGTCATCTCCGGCGGCGACACCCGCAACGCGACCACCCGGATCGCCCTGGACGCCATCGGCGAGGGCGACGTCAACATCCTCTTCCACGACGCGGTGCGCCCGCTGCTCAGCGGCCGGATCGTCCGGGAGTGCGTGAACGCGCTCTGGACCTACACGGCGGTCGACGTGGCGATCCCCTCGGCCGACACGATCATCCAGGTCGACGAGAACGAGTGCATCACCGATATCCCGGTCCGCTCCACCCTGCGCCGGGGCCAGACCCCGCAGGCATTCCGCTCGGGCACCATCCGGGAGGCGTACCGGATCGCCGGTGGCGACGCGAACTTCGCCGCCACCGACGACTGCGGCGTCGTGCTGCGGTACCTGCCCGGCACCCCGATCAAGGTGATCGACGGCTCGGACGAGAACATCAAGGTCACCCACCCGGTCGACGTGCACCTCGCGGACAAGCTCTTCCAGCTAGCCGCCGCGCAGGCCCCCCGGCTGACCGACCACCGCAGCTACGCCGAGGAGCTGACCGGCCGGACGATCGTCGTGTTCGGCGGCAGCTACGGCATCGGTCACGAGCTGGCCGAACTGGCCCGCCGCTACGGCGCGCAGGTCTTCCCGTTCAGCCGCTCCACCACCGGCACCCACGTCGAGCGTGCCGAGGACGTCGAGGCCGCGCTGACGACCGCCTTCGAGGCCACCGGCCGGATCGACCACGTGGTGGTCACCGCCGGCATCCTGGAGAAGGGCGAGCTGGCGGAGATGGACCAGGAGACCATGGACCGGGTCCTGCACGTCAACTTCGTCGGCCCGGTCACGATCGCCCGGCAGTCCCTGCCGTACCTGCAGCAGACCAAGGGCCAGCTCCTGCTCTACACGTCCAGCTCGTACACCCGGGGCCGGGCCCGCTACGCGCTCTACTCGGCCACCAAGGCCGCGCTGGTCAACCTGACCCAGGCGCTGTCCGACGAGTGGGCCGAGTTCGGCGTACGGGTCAACTGCATCAACCCGGAGCGCACCGCCACCCCGATGCGCACCAAGGCGTTCGGCGAGGAGCCGGAGCACACCCTGCTCGCCGCGGAGACCGTCGCCCAGTCCTCGCTGGACGTGCTGATCTCCGACCTGACCGGGCAGGTCATCGACGTCCGGCGCGCGCCGGGCGAGGGGCCCGCCGCGAACGTTCCCGCCCAGGGTGGCCCGACGGCGACCCCGGCCACGGCCGGCTGAGCGACGACGGCCACCGCAGCACGGCGGGAGAAGCGAAAACGACATGCGTGGTGACCTGGTCAGGAAACTGACCGCCCGGGTGGCGACCACCGGCCTGGCGGTGCTGGCGTTCCTCGCCCTCGCGCTGACCGGGGCGACCGGCTGGGGGCTGGCGTTCGCGGTGGCGGCCCTGGCCGCCGCCGGCTGGGAGCGCCGGGTCCGGCCGGCCGCCGACAGCACCGCCGAGTCGGTGCTGCTCGCGGCCGGCATCCTGGTCGGGTACGCCCGCCGGCTCGACGCCGGCTTCGACCCGGCGCTGGCCGCCACGGCCCTGGCGCTGCTGGGGCTGGTGCTGCTGGTGGGGCCGCTGCGGCAGGCCGGTGACCTGGAGATCCGGGCCGCCAACCTCCCGGTCCGGTCGTGGGCCCCGCTGGTCGCCGGTCGGCTGGCCGACGCCCTGCTGGTGCTGCTCGCCGCGGTGGCGCTGGCCGCCGCGCTGGCGCTGCCGGCGTTCGTCGCCCTGCTGCTGGCGCTGGGCGTCGGCGCGGGCGCCGGGGCGGTGGCCCTGGACCTGGCCCGCAGGCGGTTCCGGCCGGGGACCGGGGGCGGCGCGGTGACCCGGGCGCTGCGGGCGTACCAGCCGGAGTTCCTGCTGCACTTCTCCGCCCCGCCGGGGTCGGAGTACCAGGTCACCATGTGGCTGCCCTACCTGGAGCGGATCGGCCGGCCGTTCCTCGTGATGGTGCGGGAGCCGGAGTTCCTCGCCCCGATCGCCGCGGCCACCACCGCGCCGGTGGTGTACTGCCCCACCCTGAAGGCGATGGACGAGGCGCTGGTGCCGAGTCTCAAGGTGGCCTTCTACGTCAACCACGGGGCGAAGAACAGCCACTGCATCCGGTTCACCCAGCTCACCCACGTGCAGATCCACCACGGCGACAGCGACAAGGCGCCCAGCGCCAACCCGGTCTCGGCGATCTTCGACCGGATCTTCGTGGCCGGCCCGGCCGCGATCGAGCGGTACGCCCGCGCGGGGGTGGACATCCCGGCGGAGAAGTTCGTCGTGGTCGGCCGCCCGCAGGTCGAGTCGATCGAGGTACGCCGGGAGCCGGCAACCGGTCTGCCGAACCCGACGGTGCTCTACACCCCGACCTGGACCGGGCACCACGCCGACGCGAACTACTGCTCCCTGCCGGTGGGCGAAACCCTCGTCCGGGGGCTGCTGGCCCGGGGCGCGACGGTGATCCTGCGCGCCCACCCGTACACCGGGCAGAATCCGGGGTCGGCGCGGCAGCTCGCCCGGCTCACGGAGCTGCTCGCCGCGGACCGGGCCCGCACCGGCCGGCAGCACGTCTGGGGCGCTGCGGCCAGCCGGGAGATGTCCCTGGTCGACTGCGTGAACCGCTCCGACGCGCTGCTCTCGGACGTCTCCGGGGTGATCTCCGACTACCTCTACTCCGGCAAGCCGTACGCGGTCACGGACATGGGCGGCGACGGCGACCGGTTCGTCGAGCGGTTCCCCCTGGCCGGCTCGGGCTACGTACTGCGACGCGACGCGGCCAACCTCGACGAGGTGCTCGGTCAGCTGCTCGACACCGACCCGCAGGCAACGGCCCGCTGGGCCACCCGCTCCCGCTACCTGGGCGACTTCCCCACCCACCAGTACGCCGAGGCGTTCCTGGCAGCGGCCCGCCGCGAGCTGACCCCGACCTGGACCCCACCCACCCCCCGCCCGACCCCGCCCTCCCCCGCCCGCTTCCCGCAATGATCAAGAAGTTCGCGTCACAGGGTTGAGGCCGGAGCTGACGGGTTCGGTCACGGCCGCGGTGCCGGACGGCACCTGGACGGCCGCGGATGCCGGACGGCGCGGGACAGCACCGGGCCCCGGCTCACGGGGAGAGCCGGGGCCCGGTGGGGGGAGGGTGATCAGGCCGAGTAGCCCCTGGTCGCCGCCCAGTGCGCCAGGGCCGTGGTGCTGATCCAGTACGCCGAGGCGGCCGGGTTGGCCGAGTCGGCGATCCGCACGGTACGGCCTTCGTTGCGGTAGCCCACGACGGCGATGTAGTGGCCGCCGGGGAAGGAGTGCCAGCCGCCGTCGACGTCGGTGGCGTCGCCGGCGATGTTCACCACGACGCCGCGCCCGGCGCTGACCGCCTTCACCACGTCCGCCTTGAGCCGGTCGATCTGGGCCCCGGTGGCGGCGCCGCCCGGGATCATCCGGGTTTGGTACGGGTCGCCCTTGACCATTGCGTTGAGCACCCGGGTGGTGTCCTCGGCCGAGTTGGTGCCCATCTCGGTGGTGCCGAGACGGCTGGCCAGCCCGTCCTGGGTACTCCCGACGCCGGTGGCGGAGAGCGCGTTGCGCACCGCCGCGGGGCCGCAGTAGTAGTAGGTGGTCTGCGCCTGGTAGGCGTAGTCGAGAACCTTCGACGACGGCGACTTCGGGGTGGCCGGCTTCGCCGTGGTCTGCTTCGGGGCTGCCCTGGTGGTCAGGTCGGGGTTCGGCGCGGCCGTGGTGGCGCTCGGCGACGGCGAGGCGCTGGAGGACTCGGTCGCGCCGACCCGGGCCTGGGCGCGGCTGGCCGCGCTGTCGAGGCGGGGTGCGATCTCGGCCACGGCGGCGTTGGTGGTCTGCCGCGGCGCGGGGGTGTCGTCGGTGCCGGCCAGCAACACACCGGTGCCGGAGGCCAGCAGGAGCGCCGCGGCCGAGCCGGCGACGACCTGGTACGGGCGCTCGGTGGCGAGACGTCGCAACTGCCGCTTGAGGTGGTCGTTCACGTGTTCCTCCACGGGGATGGGGCGGAGAGCGGGGGCACCTGGGCATGCGTCGTCGCACGGTGGCGTGGACGAGACGTCCACAGCCGGTCAGGTCAGCTCTGGGAAGATGCCCGGTCAGCCGGGCGTACGGGCGGGTGCGCCGGTCAGTTCGTCAGCCCGGGGGCGACGGACGCGGGCACCACGGCGCCGCGGTGGAGGAACAACCGAGGGATGGGGTCGCGCTGCACGAGGATGGCACTCCTTCCGACACCGCCTACCGGGTTAGCTGACGGATTCGGGCGGGAAGATCGCCCTACCGCGGGCCGTGGCCCGCGGATTCACCCCACATGTGCACTGGGTCCCCGGTTCGTGATGGTCACGATTGAGCGGGTCGGCGCGGCGTCGCCTATTGCGATCGGGTACCGCACCGGACGGGCCGACATTACTGGCCGGTCGAGGCCCTGCCAAGCCCTTCCTACCTGCGTAAACCCTCTCCGATCAGCTTTCTTGCGGCACATTGGGAACTGACGTGACTCAATGGGATTAGGGGCCTTCGGGGTGCCCTCGGGCGACAACCGGACGATCAGTCTTGATCGTCGGCGAGTTATGTCGGTGGACCCGCCCCGATGGGTCGACTGCCCGTTTACCCGAGCGATGTGACCGGCGTCATAAAGAAATTCGGGGCAGCACCGCGACCAACCGGGGCCGGGTCGGGTCGGGTCAGCCGACCCGGCCGGGTGCCAGCGGGCGAGGCCGTCAGCGCCGCTCGGGGACCGCGACCTGCTCGCGGGGGTGCGCCGGTGCGGGGGCGGCCGTCGTCGCCGGCCCGGGCGGCCCCGCCGGGTCGCCGGGGACCGTCCCGCCGCCGGGAGCCGGCGGGCGGGGCCGGCGGGGCGGCCCGAGCCGGCGGGTCAGCGGCATCTCGACCCACCGGTGCAGCAACGCGGCCAGCCCCAGGTTCACCAGCAGGAAGCCGACCACGGCCAGCGGTCCCCACCAGCCGGGCAGCCCCACGCCGAGCCGGTCGGCCAGCCGCAGCACGGTGACCATGACGAAGACGTGCACCAGGTAGAAGGCGAAGGAGACCTCGCCGAGCCAGACCATCGGCCGGGACCGCCACGGCGTCCGTGCCCCGCGCACGTCCGCGGCGGCGGCGGCTGCGATGACCAACAGGTACGCCGCCGCGAGCAGGGCCGCCCACAGCTCGGCGCGGATCCACTGCGAGGCGACGACCCAGGTGGCCACGAAGATCACGCTGGCCGCGGTGAGGCCGGGGCCCCGCCAGCGCCCCCGACGCAGCAGCTCGGCCGCGGCGACGCCCATCCAGAACTCCAGGGACCGCACGACGGGGAAGACCTGGGTGAACCACCAGGTGCTCTCCTGCGGCACCAGGCGCTGACCGGGCCAGAGCGCCACGATCAGCAGCGGCACCGCGACCACCACCGCCCACAGCACCCCGGGCCGCGCTCGGCGGACCAGCGGCAGCGCGAACGGCAGGCAGAAGTAGAAGAACAGCTCGCAGGAGAGCGACCAGCTCACCGAGTTGACGCTGTAGAAGTAGCCGGGGGTCGGGTCCCAGGCCTGGAGCAGCAGGAGGTTCTCCACCGCGGCGCGGGGGTTGACCGGGTCGGCGAACACCCACACGCCGGTAAGCAGCACCGCCGCCCACATCAGCAGGTGGTTGGGGTAGATCTTGGCTAGCCGGCGGCGCCAGAAGTCGCGGCGGCGGTCCCCGTCGCGGGCCGACCAGACCAGCACGAACCCGCTGAGGATGAAGAAGAACTCCACCCCGGACAGGCCCAGGGTGAACAGCCAGTCGATGACGGCCTGGTAGTCGGGCTCGGCGACGATCCGCATGGTGCCGACGTGGTACCCGAAGACCAGCAGGGCGGCGATCCAGCGCAGCCCGGTCAGCGAGGGCAGCCGGCTCGCCGGGCGGGCCGGCGACTCGGGTCGTACGACGGTCGGTGTGCTGGTCATGCCGGCGGTCCGTCCGTCCGCAGGGTCACCAACACCGCGCCTCCTCGCCTCGTGTCGCGCCGGGCAGCCGGCGCCGCCGCGTCGTGGCGGGCCGGTGGGTGCCGCCCGCCGGGCACCCTACCCGCAGTTCCCGCCCGGCCCTCGCGTCGGCGCTCGCCGGGAGACGTGAATGCCAGAAGCAGGTGTCCGATGGCCTAATATCGCGGTCTCGGAACCAACGGGCGTGCCCCGATCTCGTGGGGCCACGCCTGGTCGGCGCCCGCCGGCGCACCCTCGACGGGGTGGACACGACGAGAAGGACGGCACCGATGCACCAGCGGATCCTGCTCCGGGCCAAGAAGGGCCCGTTCGACGTCTACTCGCCGGAGGAGACGTTCGAGCGCAACTGGATCGGTGACAACACCGGCAACCTCGTGTTCAGCCACTCGGCGCACAAGATCCTGCGGACCTCGACGGCCCAGATCACCTCGTCGAAGTTCCAGGCCAACCCGCGCGACGCGGACGAGATCAACGAGCGGTACGACGTCTTCGTGGTGCCGCTGGCGAACGCGTTCCGGCGCAGCTACACCCACCGGCTGGTCAACATGACCCGGCTCATCGAGCGGCTGAAGATCCCGGTGGTGGTGCTGGGCGTCGGCGCGCAGACCGACGTCAACGGCGACCGGGAGTACCTGCGACCGATCGACGACGTGGTCAAGCCGTTCGTGAAGGCGGTGCTCGACCGGTCGCACAGCATCGGCGTGCGCGGCGAGATCACCGAGGGGTACCTGCGCAGCCTCGGCTTCTCCGCGGTCGACGTGATCGGCTGCCCGTCGATGTTCCTGCACGGCGACAGCCTGCGGGTGGAGAAGCGGAAGGCGACGCTCACCGTCGATGACCGGGTGGCGCTGACCGTCTCCCCGTACGTCAGGTCGATGGCGAAGGTGATCACCTCGCACCACCAGCGCTACCCGAACCTGCGCTACCTCCCGCAGGACCTGAAGACCCTCGGCACCCTGCTCTACGGCGACCTGCCGGAGGAGCGGGGCAAGCAGGCCGCCATCCCGATCCACACCTCGCACCCGCTCTTCGTCGAGGACAAGGTGCGGATGTTCGTCGACCCGTGGACCTGGATGGACTACCTGTCCGGGTTCGACTTCAACTTCGGCACCCGCATCCACGGCACCATCACGGCACTGATCACCGGCACCCCGGGCTACCTGTTCGCGCACGACTCGCGCACGTTGGAGCTGGCCCGGTACTTCGACATCCCGCACCGGATCATGAAGGACGTGTCGGCCGACGTGGACGCCGTCGCGCTCTACGACGAGGCGGACTACACGGCGCTGAACAACGGGCACAGGGCCAGGTTCGAGACGATGATGTCGTTCCTGGCCCGGCACGACCTCGGGCACTCCTTCGCCGACGGCGACGCCGCGGCACGCTTCGACCGGCAGGTCGCCGAGACGAGCTATCCCCCGGCGGTCCGCGCCCAGACGGCCACCGACCCGGGCGAGCTGATCGCCCGGATCCAGTGGCTGCGCGACGGGAACCAGGAGCTCAAGAAGAGCATCGAGGAGTTGGACGCGCAGCGGCTGCGGACCCGGGTACGGGCCGCGGTCAAGGGGCGGGTACGCAGGATGCTCCACCACTGAGGGGGGACGGCAGTCGTACGGGTGTACGAACGAGCCGTTAGGGTGGGCGCATGTCCGGTGCCGCCTACCAGCCGTCGATGCTCGACCTCACCCCCGACGAGCCCTCGCTGGGCCCGCTCGCCGGCCGGCTGCGCCGGCACCCGCTCGACCGGGGCGCCTGGGTGGACCACCTGCCCGGCTGGGTCCTGGGTTCGGACCAGGTGCTCGACACCCTGCTCGCCGAGGTGCCGTGGCGGGCCGAGCGCCGCACGATGTACGACGCCGAGGTCGACGTACCCCGGCTGCTCTGCTGGTACGCCGCCCGCCGGCCGCTGCCCCACCCGGTGCTCACCGCGGCGCGGGCGGCCCTGACCGCGCACTACACGCCCGAGTTGGGCGAACCGCTCGTGACCGCCGGGATGTGCCTCTACCGGGACGGGCGGGACAGCGTCGCGTGGCACGGCGATACCCAGGGCCGCTCCGCGCGCACCGACACCATCGTCGCCATCGTCTCGTTCGGCTCGCCCCGCCCGCTGCTGCTGCGCCCGCGCGGGGGCACCGCGAGCCTGCGCTTCCCGCTCGGGCACGGCGACCTGGTGGTGATGGGCGGCACCTGCCAGCGCACCTGGGAGCACGCGATCCCGAAGACCGTCCGGCCGGTCGGGCCCCGGGTCAGCGTCCAGTTCCGTCCCGCCGGCGTCGCCTGAGCGGCCACCCGTGCCGGCGCTGCGCTTCCAGGTGACCCGGACCCTGCGGATATGCGGGTCGGCCGGCCTCTGCTAGAAACAACTCCCAGGGTCGTCCACGCCCCCGTCAGCACCTCGACGCGAAGGGCGTCCCATGACCCAGACCCCCACCGAGCCGCGCGCCCGCTGGTCCCCGTGGTCCCTGCACGGCAACGGCCGGTCCGTCCGCCCCGGCGACGTGGTCCACCCCGACGAGCGGCTCTCCTGGCCGCGCACCCTCGGGGTGGGCGTGCAGCACGTGGTGGCGATGTTCGGCGCCACCTTCACCGTGCCGCTGATCACCGGCTTCCCGCCGGCCACCACGATCTTCTTCTCCGGCATCGGCACCCTGCTCTTCCTGCTGATCACCGGCAACCGGCTGCCGTCGTACCTGGGGTCGTCGTTCGCGTTCATCGCCCCGGTGCTGGCCGCGAAGGCCGGCGGGGACATCGGACCCGCGCTCGGCGGGATCGTGGTGGCCGGCGTCGCGCTGGCCGTGGTCGGTCTTGTCGTGCAGCTCGCCGGGGCGCGCTGGATCGACGCGCTGATGCCGCCGGTGGTCACCGGCGCGATCGTCGCCCTGATCGGGCTGAACCTCGCCCCGGTCGCCTGGGACGGCGGCGGCAGTGGCACCGGCTTCCGGGCGCAGCCGATGATCGCGGTGATCACCCTGGCGGTGATCCTGCTCACCACGGTGGCGTTCCGGGGCTTCCTGGCCCGGCTGTCCATCCTGGTCGGCGTGGCGGTCGGCTGGCTGCTCGCCGCCGCACTCGGCGACCTGGACCCGAAGGCCGTCGACGGGCTGCGCGAGGCGGCCTGGGTCGGCCTGCCCGAGTTCCACACGCCGCAGTTCAGCCTGCGCGCGGTCGTGCTGGTGATCCCGGTGATCCTGGTGCTGATCGCGGAGAACGCCGGGCACGTCAAGGCGGTCGCCGCGATGACCGGCCGCAACCTGGACCGGGACATGGGCCGGGCGTTCCTCGGCGACGGCCTGGCCACCGTGCTCGCCGGCTCCGGCGGCGGCTCCGGCACCACCACGTACGCGGAGAACATCGGCGTGATGGCGGCGACCCGGGTGTACTCGACCGCCGCGTACTGGGTGGCCGGGGTGGCGGCGGTGCTGCTCGGGCTCAGCCCCAAGTTCGGCGCGCTGATCCTCACCGTGCCGGCGGGGGTGCTCGGCGGCGCGACCACCGCCCTGTACGGCCTGATCGCCGTGCTCGGCGCCAGGATCTGGATCGAGAGCCGGGTCGACTTCCACGAGCCGGTCAACCTGATGACCGCCGCCGTGGCCCTCATCGTCGGCGCGGCGAACTACACCCTCACCGCAGGCGACCTCTCGTTCAACGGCATCGCCCTCGGCACCGCCGCCGCCCTGGTCATCTACCACGGCATGCGTCTGGTCGCCCGCCTCCGCGGCACCACCCCGGCACCCCGCCAAACCCCCGACCCCGAACTCTGACCCACCCCCGCCCCACCCCCGCCCCCGCAGAGTTGGGTGGGGGTGGGGTGGGGTCAGTTGCGTTCGATCTGGTGGCCGATTGTCGACGGGCCGAGCATCACGGCGAAGCCGCTGCCGTCGCGGCGGGGGTCGGCCGGGGGCAGCTCCACCGGGTCGCCGGTCGCCGTCGCGCCGACCGGGCGCGGGCCGATCCAGGCCACCACCAGGTCCGTCTCGCCCCTGAGGAACCGCTGCGCGCGCACCCCGCCGGTCGCCCGCCCCTTGGCCGGGTACGCGCCGAACGGCGTCACCTTCACCGTCGCGCCCGTGGAGGTGACGACCATCGGCTCGCCGTGCCCCGGGTCGTCGGTGCGGATCGCCCCGAAGAAGACCACCCTGGCTTCCGCCGGCAGGTTGATACCGGCCATTCCGCCGCCCTTGGGGCCCTGTGGGCGTACCAGCGACGCGGCGAAGCGCAGCAGCGACGCCTCGGAGGAGACGAAGGCGAGGGTCTCGGTGCCGTCGGCGAGCCAGCTCGCCCCGACCACCTCGTCGCCCTCTCGCAGGCCGATCACCTCGAACTCGTCCGAGCGGACCGGCCAGTCCGGCGCGCACACCTTCACCACGCCCTGCCGGGTGCCCAGCGCCAGCCCCGGCGACCCCTCGGCCGTCGCCCCGAGCGGGGCCAGCCCGACCACCGTCTCGCCGGGCTCCAGCGGCACCAGCTCGGCGGCGGACATGCCGCCGCGCAGCGACACCGTGCCCGCCTGCTCGGGGAGCACCGGCAGCGGCAGGACGTCGACCTTGAACGCCCGGCCCGCGCTGGTCACCAGCAGCACCCGGCCCCGGGCCGTGGAGTGCACGACCGCCCGTACCGCGTCGTGCTTGACCCGGCCGCTGCGCCGGCGCCCCTCGGACGCCTCCTCCGACTCGGCCGCGGTCCGGGCGACCAGCCCGGCGGCGGAGAGGATCACCTGGCACGGGTCGTCGGCCACCTCGAGAGGACCGGCCGGCGCGGACGCGGCCAGCACCTCCTTGAGGTCGCCGTCGACGAGGGTGGTACGCCGCTCGGTGCCGAACTGCTTGACCACGGCGGCCAGCTCGTCGGAGACGACCTTCCGCAGCACCTTCTCGTCGTCGAGGATGGTGGAGAGCTGGGCGATCTCCTTGCGGAGCTGCTCCTGCTCGGCCTCCAGCTCGATCCGGTCGAACTTCGTCAGCCGGCGCAGCGGGGTGTCCAGGATGTAGCCGGCCTGGATCTCGGAGAGCTTGAACTGGCGCATCAGGCCGTCCTTGGCGGCCTGGGCGTCGTCGCTGCTTCGGATCAGCCGGACCACCTTGTCGATGTCCAGCAGCGCGATGAGCAGGCCGTCGACGAGGTGCAGCCGCTCCTCGCGCTTGCGCCTGCGGTACGCGCTGCGCCGCGTGACCACCTCGTAGCGGTGCCGAAGGAAGACCTCCAGCAGCGCCTTCAGCCCGAGGGTCCGCGGCTGGCCGTCCACGAGCACCAGGTTGTTGACGCCGAAGGACTGCTCCAGCGGGGTGAGCCGGTAGAGGTCGGCCAGCAGCGCCTGCGGGTTCACCCCGACCTTGCACTCGATCACGAGCCGGGTGCCGTTCTCCCGGTCGGTCAGGTCCTTGACGTCGGCGATGCCGGTCAGCCGCTTGGTCTTGTTGACCTCGTTGGTGATCGCGGCGATGACCTTCTCCGCGCCCACCCCGTAGGGCAGCTCGACGACGGTGATCGCCTGCCGGCCCCGGCTGCCCTCCAGGTGGCCGATCTCCACCCGGCCACGCATCCGGACCACGCCGCGCCCGGTCTCGTACGCCCGGCGCACCTCGTCCAGGCCGAGCAGCACGCCGCCGGTCGGCAGGTCCGGCCCGGGGACGAACTCCATGAGCTTGTCGAGGTCGGCGTCCGGGTGGTTGATCAGCCACCGGGCGGCGGAGACGACCTCGCCCAGGTTGTGCGGGATCATGTTGGTGGCCATCCCGACCGCGATCCCGGACGCCCCGTTGACCAGCAGGTTCGGGAACGCGGCCGGCAGCACGGTCGGCTGGGTGAGCGAGCCGTCGTAGTTCGGCTCGACGTCGACCGTGTCCTCGCCCAGCTCGCCGACGAGCAGCATCGCCTCCCGGGACATCCGGGCCTCGGTGTAGCGCGCGGCGGCCGGGCCGTCGTCGGGGCTGCCGAAGTTTCCATGCCCGTCGATGAGCGGGACGTTGAGCGAGAAGTCCTGGGCCAGCCGGACCATCGCGTCGTAGATCGCGGTGTCGCCGTGCGGGTGGTACCGGCCCATCACGTCGCCGACCACCCGGGCCGACTTCACGTGCGCCCGGTCGGGGCGGTGGCCCGCCTCGTGCATCGAGTAGAGGATGCGCCGGTGCACGGGCTTGAGGCCGTCCCGGGCGTCCGGCAGGGCGCGGGAGTGGATCACCGAGAAGGCGTACTCCAGGTAGGAGTCGGAGACCTCGGTGACCAGCGGGTTGTCGAAGACCCGCGCGCCGGCCTGATCGAAGGCGGCAAGGTCTGCCCGGGGACCGGTGTTCTTACGGCGTGCCATGGTTCAGCTCTCTCCTCGGCGGGCCACGGTCGGCCGGCGCTGTCCCCGGGGGGCCACGGTCTGGCGGCGGGCGGTCCTCATGCGTCGATCGCGTCGCGGTCGACCCGGTCGGCGGACTCGATCAGCCAGTTGCGGCGCGGTTCGACCTTCTCCCCCATCAGCAGCTCCAGGATCCGCTCGGCGGCATCGACGTCGTCGAGGGTGATCCGGCGGACCGCCCGGGTGGCCGGGTTCATCGTGGTGTCCCACAGTTCGTCGGCGTTCATCTCGCCGAGGCCCTTGAACCGGGGGATCGGGGTGACGATCTGCTTGCCGGACTTCTCCAGCTTGCGGACCAACGCCTCCATCTCCGCCTGGGTGTAGGTGTAGGTGGTCTGCGGGTTACGCCCCTTCGTGGTGATCTTGTGCAGGGGCGGCATCGCGGCGTAGAGCCGGCCGGCCTCGATCAGCGGGCGCATGTACCGGGCGAAGAGCGTGATCAGCAGGGTGCGGATGTGCGCGCCGTCCACATCGGCGTCGGCCATGATCAGCACTCGGCCGTACCGCAGCGCCGACAGGTCGAAGGTGCGGCCGGAGCCGGCGCCGAGCACCTGGACGATGGCGGCGCACTCGGCATTGTCCAGCACCTGCTGGAGGTTGGCCTTCTGCACGTTGAGGATCTTGCCGCGAATCGGGAGGAGCGCCTGGTACTCGGCGGATCGGGCGAGCCGGCCTGTTCCGAGGGCGCTGTCCCCCTCCACGATGAACAATTCACTCCTGTCGATGCCGGTGGCGCGGCAGTCGACCAGCTTCGGAGGCATGGACGCGCCCTCCAGGGCGGTCTTGCGGCGGGCGGCGTCCTTCTGCTGCTTCTGGGTCAGCCGGACCCGGGCCGCGTCCACGATCTTCTGGAGCACCGTGCGGGCCTCGACCTTGGTGCGGCGGTCCTCCAGCCACGCCTTCAGGTGCGCCTCGATCAGCCCCTGGAGCACCTTGGTGATGCCGGCGGTGGACAGTTCGTCCTTGGTCTGCGAGGTGAACTGCGGCTCGGGGATCCGCACGTGCACCACGGCCGTCATCCCCTCCAGGACGTCGTCCAGAGTGGGCGCGTCCTCCTTGGGCCTGAGCAGCCCTCGGGCGTTGCGGGCCGCGTCGGCGAGGGTGCGGGCCATGGCGCGCTCGAAGCCCTTGCGGTGAGTGCCGCCGTGGGCGTTGCGGATGGTGTTGGTGAAGCACTCGACGGTGCGTTCGTAGCCGGTCCCCCAGCGGAACGCCACCTCGACCTCGGCACGTCGCTGCACGTTGGACTGCATGACGCCGTTGGCGTCGGCCGCGTTCTCCCGGTAGGTGCCCTCGCCGACGACCAGCAGGGTGCCGGAGACCGGCCGGTCGCCGCTCTGGGCGAGGAACTCCACCATGTCGGTCAGGCCGGCGGGGAAGTGGAAGGTCTCCTCGACCGGCTCCTCGCCGGTGAGATCGCGCAGCAGGTAGCTCACGCCGGGAACGAGGAACGCGGTGTTGCGCAACTTGAGCCGGACGGCATCGACGTCCAGTGCGGCGCCGGTCTCGAAGTAGCGGGCGTCGTGCCAGTAGCGGATCGAGGTGCCGGTGCCCGCGCCACGCTTCATCGCGCCGGCGACCTGGAGACCGGGGCCGGCGGTGAACGGGGCGTCGGGGCCGGGGCCGTCGAAGACCCCCGGCACGCCGTGCCGGAACGACATGGTGTGCACCTTGCCGTTGCGGCGGACCGTGACGTCGAAGCGACGGGACAGGGCGTTGACGGCGGAGGCGCCGACGCCGTGCAGGCCACCGGAGGTCTTGTAGCCGGAGCCGCCGAACTTGCCGCCGGCGTGCAGCCGGGTGAGCACCAGCTCGACGCCCGAGATGCCGGACTTGGCGTGCACGTCGGTGGGGATGCCCCGGCCGTCGTCGTCGACCTGCACCGAGCCGTCGGCGTGCAGGATCACCTCGACTCGGGTGGCGTGGCCCCCGACACCCTCGTCGGTGGAGTTGTCGAGGATCTCGTTGACGAGGTGACCCACGCCACGGCTGTCGGTGGAGCCGATGTACATGCCTGGGCGTTTGCGAACGGCGTCCAGGCCCTCCAGGTGCGTAAGGTCGTCGGCCCCGTAGAGCATCTCAGGCTGTGCGGTCAACTGGTCGTACTCCCAGGTCTCGGCGGTGTGGTGCCGCTCACCGGCTCGATCACATCGCGCGGCGCGCCGCAGCGAGCCTAACCGGGAGGTGGGACAGGACGTAGGCACCCCGCAGTGTGCGGGTCGCCCCGCCGCCGGCGGCGGCCCTGCCGATGGGCGGCCCGGAGGACGTCCACCTCCCCGGCAACGCCACCGGCCCCGAAATTCATCCCGCCCGGCCGCTCCCGGACGACATACCCGCGCCACGGACCGGCCCTGCCCCGGCGGTCCCGGGACGCCCCTGCCCGAACCCGCGCGGGGATGACCGGACGTTGACGCCCGTCACTCGCCCGTGATGTGATCACCGCCTCATAGAAACTTTCATATTTCCATGGACTGATGGAGGACGCGTATGTCCGTGTTCCGTCGTACCGCGCTCGCGGCGGTGCTGACCGTCGCGGCGGCGGCGCTGTCGACCGCCGTCGCACCGCCCGCCCCGGCGGTTGCCGGCCTCCCCACCGCCGCCGTGGCACTCGGCGACAGCTTCATCAGCGGCGAAGGGGCCGGGGCCTACTCCCCCGTCGTCGACAGCAACGGCATCAGCCAGGGCTTCCCCGGCTGGACCGCGCCGAACAGCAACGCCTACTTCTGCCACCGGTCCCCCAACGCCTCGCTGTTCCAGGCCAACCTGCCGGGCATCCAGGACCGGTTCAACCTGGCCTGCTCGGGCGGGCAGCCGTACGACATCGGCAACGCGTCGGTCAACCGGACCAAGGGCCGCGCGGTCGCCTCCCAGCTCGACCAGCTCCGCGCGGTGGGCCAGACCCACGACATCGACCTGGTGCTGGTGGGCCTAGGCTCGAACAACAGCTCGTTCACCTTCGGCAGCGTGGCGGAGAAGTGCGCCAACCGGTTCATCGCCGACGCGTGGACCGGCTGGTGGGAGTTCTGGGCGTACCTCGGCGGGCCGGTGCCGCAGGAGCCGTGCAGCGACGCCGACCTGGCCACCGCGGCGCAGCTGAGCGCCGCGACCGCGGAGACCACGGCGGCCGTACGGCAGATCCTCACCACCCTCGACCAGATCGACGCCGACGGCCAGCACCGGATCGTGTTCCAGGACTACACCAACCCGCTGCCGTTCGACCTGGCCTCGAACTACTGGGAGGAGGACGGGCGGCAGGACGACCGGGACAAGTTCCGGGACCTCGGCGCCGAGCGGTACGCGGCCGGCTGCCCGATCCACCGGGCCAGCCTGCGGCCGGGGCACAACTTCTCCTCCGGGCTGGGCACCCTGGTCCGCTCGACGCGCGACAGCCTGGCCAGCCAGTTCCCCGCCGCCGACCTGGTCTACCTCAACGTGCAGCGGGCGTTCGACGGCGCCCGGCTCTGCGAGCAGCCGACCAGCCCGTCCGGGGCGCTCGCCACGCCGATCCGGCTCCAGGACGGCGCGACCGGCACCTTCGTCACCAGCCTCGCCGGCAAGGACAAGATCGCCATCCAGCGGATCGCCAACACCTGCGTGAGCTACTTCCAGACGTGCCAGGAGTCGTGGCACCCCAACGTGGCCGGGCACCAGGTGCTGGGCCGCTGCCTGGCCGGAGCCTCCTCCACCACCGCTCGCGCGGTGGCCTGCGTCCGCTCCGGGGACGGGACGATCAGCGTCGGCTGACCGCCCACCGTCGGTGAGAAGGGGCCCCTGTTGCCGGGGGCCCCTTCGTCATCCTCGGCCGAGGGTGAGCAGGAGGGGGCCGGTCGGGCCGTCGACCAGGTCGCCGAGCCGCGTCTCGTCGAGGACGGCGAGGAACGCCTCCTGCGCGCGGCGCAGCTGACCACGCAGCCGGCAGCCGGCGACCAGGGGGCAGGCCGGCTGTTCGCAGGAGACCATCTCGTCGTCGCCCTCGAAGGCCCGCACGACCGCCCCGACGGTGAGCTCGCCGGCCGCCCCGGCGATGGCCACCCCGCCGGAGCGGCCCCGGATGGTCACCAGCACCCCGATCCTCTGCAGCCGCTGCACCACCTTGGCGACGTGGCTGCGCGGCAGCGCGAGCTGCTCGGCCAGTTCGTCCACCGTCGTACGGGCCTGGGAGGCGGCGGTCAGCATGGCGATCCGCAGGGCCATGTCCGTGGACCGATTGAGCTTCACGCACCGACCCTAGCCACCGCGGACGTGCGGTGACCCGGGCCGGGCGACCCAGCCCCGGTGTGATCCAGACGACTCCGCAACCGGGACCTTCGACCCTGAAGAGGAATCTGAGAATCCTGTTTATTGGGCACGTCGTCGACGCAAGCGGACGACAACGGACGCAGGAGGACATGTCATGCTCACGGAGTCATCAGCGGCGGTGGTACGGGCGACCCTGCCCGCCGTCCAGGCGCACGGCGAGGCGATCACCGGCCGGTTCTACCGGCGGATGTTCGACGCCCATCCGGAGCTGCTGGACCTGTTCAACCGGGGCAACCAGGCCACCGGGCAGCAGAAGGCCGCGCTGGCCGCCGCCGTCGTGGCGTACGCGGAGCACCTGGTCGGTGCCAGCGACGCGCCGTGGGGGCCGATCCTGGACCGGATCGCGCACAAGCACGTTTCGCTCGGCATCACTCCGGCGCAGTACACCGTCGTGGGCCGACACCTGCTCGCCGCCGTCGGCGAGGTGCTCGGCGACGCGGTCACCCCACCGGTCGCCGCGGCCTGGGACGAGACGTACTGGCTGCTGGCCTGTGAACTGATCGCCCGGGAGGCCCGGCTCTACCAGGGCGCCGGGGTGGCCGAGGGGCAGCCGGTCTGGCGGGCCTGGCGGGTGGCCGAGCGGGTCCGGGAGACCGCTGACGTCGTGTCGTTCAGCCTGGAGCCGGCCGACGGCGGCCCGGTGCCGGAGTTCGTCCCCGGCCAGTACGTCTCCGTCGCGGTCGACCTCGACGGCGGCCGGGGGCAGCAGATCAGGCAGTACAGCCTCTCCGGCCGGCCCGGCGCGGCTCGGTGGCGGATCACCGTGAAGCGGGTGCGCGGCACCGCCGGCGCGCCCGACGGCATGGTCTCCACATTCCTGCACGAGCAGGTGGCCGTCGGCGACACGCTGCGACTCAGCCCGCCGTTCGGCGAGGTGAGCGCCGTGGCCGGGGAGGGGCCGCTGGTGCTGGTCAGCGCCGGCATCGGGCTCACCCCCGCGATGGCCGCGCTGGAGCACCTCGCGGCCACCGCGCCGCAGCGGCCGGTGACGCTGGTGCACGCCGACCGGGCCGGCACCGCGCACGTGCTCCGCGACGAGCTGCCCCGGCTGCACAACGCCCTGCCCAACCTGTCCACCGCGCTCTGGTACGAGAGTGTCGACGCCACCGACGGACCGCTCGCCGAACTGCCGGTGCGGGTCAGCCCGGGGCGCGTCGATCCGGAGCTGATCCCGCTCACCCCCGACGCCCACGTCCACCTGTGCGGCCCGCTGCCGTTCATGAACCAGGTCCGCAGCAGCCTGCTGCGCCGCGGCGTCCCCAGCGACCGGATCGCCTACGAGGTCTTCGGCCCCGGCATGCTCCGCGACGGGGCCTGACCAGAGGAGGTTAGGAGCCGAGGGCGAGGGTAGGGACCTGTCGTGCGCGTTCCAGGGACCCCGCCAGCGCGACGGGTCCCCGCCGGCCGGGACGGGCGGATGGAGGAGGAAGAATGCGGATCGCGATGATCTCGGAGCACGCCAGCCCGCTCGCCGTCCTGCGCGGGAGCAGCACCGGCGGCCAGGACACGCACGTGGCGGAGCTGGCGGCGGCCCTGGTCGACCAGGGCCACGAGGTACGCGTCTACACCCGCCGCGACTCCCCCACCCTGCCCGAGGCGGTGGCCACCCCGGACGGCTACGAGGTGCTGCACGTGCCGGCCGGACCGCCGCGCCTGCTGCCCGGCGACGAGCTGCTGCCGCACACCGGCGAGTTCGGCCGGTGGCTGGCCGGGCACTGGCGCGACGCCTGGCTGCCCGCCGTCGCGCATGCCCACTTCTGGCGGAGCGGGCTCGCCGCCGTACACGCCGGGCGGCGCGCCGGGGTGCCGGTGGTGCTGACCTACCACGCCCTCGGCACGGCGCAGCGGGGCGCACGGGACACCGGCCCACCGGGCCGGACCGGCTACGAGCGCGCGCTCGGCCGGGCTGCCGACCGGGTGGTCGTGCAGTCCCAGGACGAGATCGGTGAGCTGGTCCGCCTCGGGGTGCCCCGGTCCCGGATGTCCCTGGTGCCCGCCGGGGTCAACGAGCGGATCTTCCGCCCGGACGGCCCGGCCGCCCCGCGTGACCCGGCCCGCCCCCGGGTGCTGACCGTGGGCCGGCTGACGGAGAGCATGGGCTTCGAGGAGGTCGTCCGGGCCATGCCCGGGGCACCGGAGGCCGAGTGCGTGATCGTCGGCGGTCCACCGGCCGAGAAACTGCCCACCGACGGCTCCGCCCGGCGGCTGACCGCGCTCGCCCGGTCCTGCGGGGTGGCCGACCGGGTCAGGCTGATCGGCGGGGTGCCGCGCGAGGAGCTGGCCAGCTGGTACCGCTCGGCCGACCTGCTGGTCGCCGCCCCGTGGCACGCGCCGTTCGGCCTGACCGCCCTGGAGGGCATGGCCTGCGGCGTCCCGGTGATCGGCACCGACGTGGGCGGCATCGCCGACACCGTCATCGACGGGCTCACCGGCGACCTGGTGCCGCCGCGCGACCCCCGGGCACTGGGCACCGCGATCCGCCGGCTGCTCGGCGACAACGTGCGGCGCTTCGCGTACGCCACGGCGGCGCTGGACCGGATCCGTAGCCGGTACTCGTGGAGGCGCTGCGCCGAGCAGCTCAACGTCGTGTACGAGGCGGTGGCCACCGTCGCCCGCCCGGTGCCGGCCGCGGCCTGACGGCCGGCCACCCACGCACCCTTGCTACCCGCCGGTAGCTTACGGCCGTACGCTGTGCAGATGAGCGCGACCGGGGAGTACACGCAGGAGTTCGTCGACGTCGAGGGCGCCCGGCTCGGGGTGCAGGTGTATCCCGAGCCCGACGGGGCCGCCGACGCCCCGGTGGTGGTGATCTGGCCCGCGATGGGGGTACGGGCCCGCTACTACCGGCCGTTCGCCGCCGCGCTGCGGGCCGCCGGCCTCGCCGTGGTCGTCGCCGACCTGCGCGGCACCGGCGCGAGCACCCCCGCGCCGAGCCGGGCCTGCCGGTACGGCTACGTGGAGCTCGCCGCGGACGTGGGCGCGGTGCTGGCGGCGCTGAAGCCGCTGCTGGACGGCCGGCCGACGATCCTGCTCGGGCACTCCCTCGGCGGCCAGGCCGCGCTGCTGCACCTGGCCCTGCACGGCACGGGCGCGGTGGACGGACTGGCCCTGGTCGCCGTCGGCGTGCCGTACTGGCGCGGCTACCCGGCCCCGCGGAGGTACGGGGTGCTGCCGTACACCCAGGGGATCGCCGCGACCGCCCGGCTGCTCGGCGTCTGGCCGGGCTGGGGCTTCGGCGGCCGGCAGGCGCGCGGGGTGATCCGGGACTGGGCGTACACGGCCCGCACCGGCCGCTTCCCCACCCTCGACGGGGTGGACGTCGAGGCGGCGCTGCGCACGCTCGACGTCCCCGTCCTCGCGGTGAGCGTGGACGACGACCAGTACACCCCGCACGCCACCCTGGACCAGCTCTGCGGCAAGCTCGCCGCGGCCACCGTCGCGCGCGAGCGCTACACGACCGCGCAGGCCGGCGCCCCGCTCGACCACTTCGTCTGGGTACGCGCCGCCGCGCCGGTGGCCGCGTGGGTGGCCGCCTTCGCCGCCGGCTTGTCAGGCTCGCGTCGCTCGGGTTAATTTGGATTCACAACAATCGAACCCTCCCTGGTGGCCAAGGCCGGGTGGTCGCCGGGCCCAGTCGGAGGTCGATCCATGACACTGTCCCGAACAGGCGCCCGGCTGGTGACGGCCGCCGTCGCCACCCTCGCCACCGCGGCCGGCGCGGGCCTCGCGGTCACCGGAGCCCGGGCCGCGGCCAGCGGCTGCCGCGTCGACTACCAGGTCACCAACCAGTGGTCCGGCGGCTTCGGCGCGAACGTCACCGTGACCAACCTCGGCGATCCCCTCACCGGCTGGACGCTGACCTGGTCCTTCACCGCCGGGCAGACCGTCACCCAGGCGTGGAACGCGACCGTCGCCCAGAGCGGCGCCCGGGTCACGGCGACGAACGTCGGCTACAACGGCAACCTGCCCACCGGGGGCGGCACCACGTTCGGCTTCAACGGCACCTGGAACGCGGCGAGCAACCCGGCCCCCGCGTCCTTCGCCGTCAACGGCGTGACGTGCGCCGGCGCCCCGACGCCCGGCCCCACCACCCCGGCGCCGACCACCCCGCCGCCCAGCTCCGGGTGGAGCCCGCCGGCCAACCTGGTGACCCCGCTGAGCGAGGTCTGGGCCCACCAGGAGAGCACCTACACCAACCTGTACGGCTTCCGTAACTACGGCTGGGACCAGGTCTCCGCCAACCGCGGCTACCTCAACTTCTGTGTGCGCTGGGACTCCAGCGCCACGGTCACCGCCGCCCAGCGCGACCAGATCCACGCTGCGCTCTCCCGGCAGTACAAGAAGTGGACGGACGTCATGGTCGGCCACAACGGCTGGCCGTACGGCGACGTGCCGGTCAGGGTCGTCGGCTGGGCCGTCCGCGACCGCAACCAGTTGCAGTGGTCGGACAACTCCGTCGACATCTACGTCAACGACATCCGCGAGAACGCCCCGCAGTGCGCCGAGCCCTGCGGCCGGTTCTTCAACCAGAGCGGCCAGTACCCGAACTGCCCCGGCGGGGCCAGCCACCACTACGACCAGTCCCTGTGGCTGACCGACGGGTTCGGCGGCGGGGCGGGCGGCGACTGGGGCCAGCGGGTGGGCCGCGAGTACTTCATGGCCAACCTCAACACCGACTCGATGCACATCCTGCTGCACGAGATCGGCCACACCTTCGGGCTCGACGACTTCTACGACTGGACGCCCACCGGCGTCAGTGGCTTCCTGATGAAGGCCGGCAGTGCGACGACCATCACCGAGTTCGACAAATGGATGTTCCGCGACTGGTGGCGCCACCTGAAGAGCCGCTACGGCCTCTGACCGGTCACGGTGCGTACTTCCCCGATCGGTGGGTATGCCGCACCGCCAGTACCGTGGAAGGGGATCAGATGTCCGAACGGCACACCGCACTGCGCTCGATGCACGACCTGGGCCTGGCTGCCTGGTTCGGCGGCTCCCTGATGGGAGCGCTCGGCGTCAACGGCGCGGCGGCACAGATCAACGACTCGACCCAGCGACTGCCGGTGGCCTCGGCCGGGTGGGCCCGGTGGACCCCGGTCAACGCGGCGGCGATCGGCGCGCACCTGGCCGGCGCGGTCGGCGAGCTGACGACCGAGAGTCCCCGGGTGCTCGCCCAGTCAGGGGTGGCCCGGGTGAGCACGGTGAAGACGGCCCTCACGGTCGCCGCGCTCGCGGTCACCGGGTACAGCCGGCTGCTCGGCATGCGGCTGGAAAAGGCGGGCGGCCCGTCCGTCGAGGGGACGACCGAGCCGAACCCGCAGACGCCGACCAACGTGGCCTCCAGCCAGCGGCAGTTGAAGCTGCTCCAGTGGGCCGTCCCGGCGCTCACCGGCGCGCTGGTGGTGGTCAGCGCGTACATGGGTGAGCAGCAGAAGCCGGGGCAGGTCTTCCGGGGCCTGCTCGGGCGCGCGGGTGGGCTCGCCAACGCGCCCAGGGCGATGGGGAAGGTGGCCGCCATGGGCGCGGCCAAGCGGCACCTGGTCATGTCCGGCCGCTGACCGCCGCGCCGCCCGTGCCCGTCGGACCGGTGGGGCATGGGCGGCGCGCAGGCGGGCAATCAGCGCCCGTAGCACCGACCCGACCAGCGAGGTGGGCCATGACGAGCAGGGACGGATCGACGACCGACGGGGACGAACGCGGACCGGGGTCCGCCGCCCCCTTCGGCACCAGCGACGGGTTCGACGCCGGTCCGCCGTGGGGTGCCGGCGAGGACTCCCCGATGGACGAGGGCAGCGAGGAGACCGCCGTGCCGCAGGGAAGCCTCGGCGACCGACGGGCCGGCGCGCCCGCCGAGCCCACCCCGCCCGCAGGGCGGCACGGGTTCGGCAACGTCGAGGACAGACCGGTCGCCGAGGCGGGTCCGGGGGCGCCGCCCGACCCGGCGCCGTCGCGGCGCGCGTTCCCGAACGACAGCGCCGGCGGGGACCTGCCGGACAACGCGCTCGAGGAGGCGACCGGGATGCACCCGGAGGGGATCAACCGGCGCGGCTGACCGGCGTCCCACCGGCCGGCACGCCCGCCTCCGCCAGGACCTCCACCAGGCGGGCCGCGTCGCGCTGGGCCTGGTCGCCACAGCAGTTGTTGAACAGGACGTGCAGCTCGTCGCTGGTATCGGCCAGCTCGACCAGCAGCCGCGACCAGTTCCGCAGCTCGCGCTCGCCGTAGGCGTACCGGTACTTGTCCTGTTTGTCGCCGCCGGCCCAGGCGGCGCTGTGGCCGTGGAAGCGGACCACGGCCGGTGCGGCGGTGGCGACCAGGAACGGCGGCACCGACGAGACGAACCCCTGCGGCATGTCCACGCAGACGTAGGAGAGGTCGTGCTCGCGCAGCAGGGCGAGCGTGCGCAGGACGGCGTCCTCGGTGAACCACGAGCCGTGCCGCAGCTCCACGCTCACCCGCCACGGCCGCAGCCGCTCGGCCGTGGCGACGATCCGCCGCTCGGCCGCGGCACTGCGGGCCAGCCATGGCGGGAACTGGAGCAGCACCGCGCCGAGCCGGTCGGCCGCCGCGATCGGCTCCAGCGCCGCACGGAACCGGCTCCACAGCTCGTCGTACGCCCCGGCGGGCAGGTCCCGCCAACGGATCCGGGACGGGCCGCCGGCCGGTCGCAGGTCCCGGGGCAGCGCCGCGACCGGGGTGGGGTGGCCGGTGAAGAGGCTGAACGCCTTGACGTCAAAGGTGAACCCGGGCGGGGTGGCGGCCACCCAGCCTGCGGTGGTCTCCGGCACCGGCACCGCGTAGTAGGACGTGTCCACCTCGACCAGCCCGAACCGCTCGGCGTAGTGGCGGAGGCGGCCGGCGGGGGTGTTGACCGAGCGGGGGTACCAGCCGGAGCCCAGCAGCATCCGGTCGGCCCATGACGACGTGCCCACTCTGATCTCGCCCATGTGGATCAGTGGACCCCGCCCCGGGCGGATCGGCAACCGGAGCGGCGCCCGTCGCGCCGGCTGACCCCGGGCTCACCGGGACCGGTCGACGACGTAGTCGGCGAGGGCGAGCAGGAATCGGCCGTCCTCGGAGTCGGCCCGCTCGCCCAGCGCCGCCGCGGCCTCTGTGCGCGCGGCGTCGGCCAGGTCCCGGGCCTGTCCCTGGGCCGCCACCACGCTGTCGTACGCGAGCAGCCGGCGGTGCAGCCAGCGCACCTCCACGGCGGTCCGGGCGGAGCGGGCGGCACCGAGGAAGCGCACCGTCCGCTCCCGCTCGGCCGGGGTGCACCGGTCGAGGAAGTCGATCAGGATCAGCGTCCGCTTGCCCTCCCACAGGTCGCCGGAGATCTCCTTGCCGTATCGGGCGTAGTCACCGACGAGGTTGAGCACGTCGTCCTGGATCTGGAAGGCCGCGCCGAGGAACCAGCCGTACCGGTCCAGCCGGTCCATCCCGGGCCGGCCGTCGCCGATGGCCAGGATGCCGGTGCGGCACGGATACACGCACGTGTACCAGGAGGTCTTCTTCAGGCACATCCGGTAGTAGTCGTCCGCGGTGAGGTCGCAGGCGTTGTCCCGGATCCAGCCGACCTCGATGGCCTGCCCCTCCAGGGAGTGGCGCAGCATCAACCGGGTCTGCTCGACCAGTTCCCAGGTCGTGCCGGAGCCGAGGATGTCCCGGTTGGCCAGCAGTCGCTCCAGGGCGAGCAGGTTCGTCATGTTGCCGACGTTCAGCGCCACCGGAACCCCGTAGCGGGCCGACAGGGTGGGGGCGCCCCGACGCTGCTCGCTGCCGTCCTGGATGTCGTCGTGGATGAGGAAGGCGTTGTGGAACAGCTCGACGGTGGCGGCGACGTTCACCACGGTGTCGTCGTCGGTGCCGCCGAACGCGCGGCAGGTCGCCACGCACAGCGCCGCCCGCAGCCCCTTGCCCGACCGGCCGGGGTAGTCGGCCACCAGGTCGTACAGATACCGGGGGCCGCCGGTGGGCAGTTCGGCCAGCAGGGTGGCCATGGTGCGGGCCCGGTAGCGCGCGAGCAGCGTGTCGACCGGGCCGTCGGTCACGGTGGCGGTCACCGGCTCAGCGGCCGTCGGTGGGCGCGCCCGGCTCGGCGCCGGGGGCGGCCACCGGGTCTCCCTCGGCCCGGCGGGTGCTGGCGGAGACCCGGTCGAGCAGCCCGTTGGCGAACTCGGGGGTGAGTCGGGCGAGGTCGAGGAGGCTGTCCAGCGCGTCGTGGGCGTCCGCCGCGTACCGGCGGGTGAGGTCGTCGCCGGAGGCCGGGGTGGGAAGCTGGCCGACCACCATGTCGATCAGGGCGTGGGTGTCCTTACGGACCCGCCCCACGACCTCGTCGAACGCCGCCGGGTCGACCCGGCGGTCCGCGGTGAGCCGCTCGGTGAGCCGCCGGGCGCTGTCGACGCCCCCGGCCAGCTCCTCCTCCAGCACGGACGCCGCCCGCGTCACCGCCTCCGAGAGGGTCTCGCCGACCCGGTCGAACCGCTCGTCGGAGCCTCTGGTCTGCGCGTTCGGGTCTGACATGGCTTCTCCTTCACCGACGTTGCCTGAGGCGGAGTCTCGCACCGAAGGGGAGGCGAGGCGGCGGACTGTAAGGTTGCCGACCCGGCCGGACGGGCGGCGGCTCTCGTGGCCGCCGCCCGTTTGTTCGGGCGCTGAAAGGGCAGGTCACCGGGGAGATGCCCGACGCGGAGAAACGGGAGGCACGGATGCGCGCGCTGCGGTTGCCGAGGTGGAAGTCCGAACCCGAACTGGTCGAGGTGCCCGAACCCACGCCGGGCCCGGGCCAGGTGGTGGTGAAGATCGGCGGCGCCGGCGCCTGCCACTCCGACCTGCACCTGATGCACGATTTCGAGGCCGGAGCGGTCCCCTGGAACCCGCCGTTCACCCTCGGCCACGAGAACGCGGGCTGGGTGCACGCCCTCGGCGCCGGGGTGACCGGCCTGGAGGTCGGCCAGCCGGTGGCCGTCTACGGCCCGTGGGGCTGCGGCACCTGCGCCCGCTGCCGGGTCGGCGTGGACCCGTACTGCGAGAACCCGGCCGGGGCGCCCGTGCCGGGCGGGGGCGGCGGGCTCGGCCTGGACGGCGGCATGGCCGAGTACGAGCTGGTCCCGGACGCCCGGCACATCGTGCCGCTGCCCGATGGCCTCGACCCGGTGGAGGCGGCGCCGCTGACCGACGCCGGTCTCACCCCGTACCACGCCATCCGGCGATCGTGGCACAAGCTGCCGCCGGACAGCACCGCCGTGGTGATCGGCGTCGGTGGTCTCGGGCACGTCGGCGTGCAGATCCTCAAGGCCACCACGGCGGCCCGGGTGATCGCGGTGGACACCCGCGCCGACGCGCTGAAGCTCGCCGAGGAGTACGGGGCCGACCTGACGCTGCGCTCCGGCGACCGGACCGCCGAGGAGATCAGGAAGGCCACCCCGGGCGGCCGGGGCGCGGACGTGGTCCTGGACTTCGTCGGCGCGGATGCCACGTTGGCGCTCGGCGCGGCCGCCGCCCGCACCGTCGGGGACCTCACCATCGTCGGCATCGGCGGCGGCACGCTGTCGGTCTCGTTCTTCTCCGTGCCCTACGAGGTCAGCATCCAGAGCACGTACTGGGGCAGCCGGCCCGAGCTGATCGAGGTGCTCAACCTCGGCGCGCGCGGGCTGATCAAGCCGAAGGTCACCACGTTCGGGCTGGACGACGCGGTCGACGCGTACCGGCAGATGCGGGACGGGTCCCTGGAGGGCCGCGCCGTCATCGTGCCGTGACCGGCGGCGGGGTCGCGCACGACGCACGGCCCCGCCCGGTCAGTCCGCCCCGAGCAGGCCGCGCACGTACGCGGCCTGACCGACGTGCTGCAGGTCGTCCTCGATGACGCTGACCAGCCGGACCCCGAGGGTCACCGGCGGGTCCCACGCCTCGTCGACCACCCGGTCCAGGTCCGCCGGCCGCAGCCCGGCGAGGAGCCCCCGGGTCCGCTGGGCGACCGCGTCGAAGTAGTCGAGCAGCGCCTGGGCGTTCTCCGGCCGGACGGTGGCGACCTGCTCCGGGGTGTGCCCGAAGCCGACGTCGTCCGGGTCGGCGGGCAGCCCGAACCGGCCCGCCCAGCCCCCGGTGACCCACACCTGCTCCGCGTCGAGCAGGTCGGCGACGTGGTGGTCCTGGATCCGGGTCAGGTGCCACACCAGCCAGCCCACCGGGTTCGCGCCGGTCGCCGGCGCCCGGCGCAGTTGCTCCGACGACAGGCCGTCGACGGCGCCGCGGACCAGCCCGGGCAGCCGGCCGTATGCCTCGGACAGCACATCACTCACGTCCACCCGGTCCTCCTCGACACTGGACTTTCCCGAAGCAGTACCGCGTCAGCGGGCCGGCAAACCTCGGGCCCTAGGGTGATCGGCGTGGTCGCGGCACTGGAGCTGTATCTGGACACCGACGCCACCCGGCGCATCCGGGTGCTGTGGGACGCGCTGGAGTCCGAGGGGGTGCAGAGCATGCGTTCCCTGCTGGAGCAGCGGCACCGGCCGCACGTGTCGCTGGCGGTGGCCCCGCGGCTGGACCCGGAGCAGGTCGCCGCGGCCCTCGTCGGCACGGTGGTGGCGGCGCCGCTGCGGCTGACGTTCCAGCACGCCGGGCAGTTCGTCGGGCGGGTGCTGTGGCTCGGGCCGGCCCCCAACGCCGAGCTGCTGGCCCACCACGCGCTCGTGCACGACCGGCTCGCCGCCGCCGGCGTCGGACTGGTCGAACACTACCGGCCGGGGCGCTGGGTGCCGCACTGCACACTGTCCATGCGGGTACCCAACGCCCTGCTGTCCGCCGCGGTGCGGCGCTGCCTGGAGGTGCTGCCGCTGGAGGCGACCGTGGTCGGCGCGGCGATCACCGACCACGCCCGGGGCGTCTGCCGGCCGCTGCCCTGACCGGCGCGGTCGGCCGCAGGCCCATCACCAGCAGTGCGATGTCGTCCTCGTGGTTGGGCGGGGCAACCCGGAGCAGCAGGTCACAGACCTCCTCGGCGGGGCGGTCGCCGATCTCGGCGAGCCGGCGGGCCAGCACCTCGATCCCGTCGTCGAGCACGCCGTCGCGCCGCTCGACCAGCCCGTCGGTGTACAGCACCAGGGTGCTGCCCTCGGCCAGCTCGACGACCAGCTCGCGGCGGTTCGCGTCCGGGTCGACGCCGAGCAGCAGGTCATGGGCGGCGAGCACCCGGACCGACCCGTCGGGCCCGCGCAGCAACGGCGGTGGGTGGCCGGCGTTGGACCAGCGCAGCCGGCGCATTCCGGGCGGGTCTTCCGGGTCGTGCTCCACCCGGCCCAGCACCGCCGTGGCCAGCGCGCCGACCCGCAGGCCGCGCATCGCCCGGTCGAGGCGGCCGAGCAGCACCGCCGGGCCGTCGCCGCTGTCGTAGCCGAGGCCCCGCAGCAGGTTGCGGATCTGGCCCATCGCGGCGACCGCCTCCCGGTCGTGCCCGGTGACGTCGCCGACGACCAGCACGGTCGCCCCGTCGGCGGTCTCGAAGGCGTCGTACCAGTCGCCGCCGACCTTCGCCTCGTGCGCTGCCGGCTGGTAGCGCACCGCGATGTCGAGCAGCGCCGCGGTCGGCGGTTGGGTGAGCAGGCTGTACTGCAACGCCTCGGAGAGCCGCTGCGCGGCCAGGGCGCTCTCCCGGCGGGCCCGCAGGTGCTGGATGCGGTCCAGCGCCTGGGCGGTCTGCGCCGCGAACGCCTCCAGCACGGCGATCTCGTCGGAGGCGAACTCCCGCTCGTCCCGCCAGGAGACCGCCAGCGTGCCGAGCAGCCCGGCGCCGACGCGCAGCGGCAGGAACGCCCAGGCGTCGCGCTCCGTGGTCCGGTAGACCTCGGCCATCTGGGGGGTGAACGCCAGCCCGGCCGCCCGGTCGGGCAGCAGCAGGAGTTCCCCGGTGCGGGCGGTGTGGGCGGCCGGCAGCGGGCTGTCGTACGGCAGGTCGCCGCCGGCCCGCACCTGCCGCCCGAGTCGTTCGCCGACCACGACGCGCAGCCGGTCGGTCCCCTGCCGGACGACCAGCGCGCCGCCGTCGGCCCCGAGCACCGGCACGGCATGGTCCACGACAATGGTGGTGAGGTCCGCCACCGTCTCCGCGCCGAGCAGTTCCAGGGCCACCACGACCAGCCGACGCAGCCGCTCCTCGGCGCGCCACTCGGCGCGCCGCACCGTCTCGATCGCCCGCTGCCGGGCCACGGCCACCTGGTGCAGGGCGTCCGCCTGCACGTCGACCCGGTGCTCGCGCTCCCGCTGGGCGGCCAGCGCGTCGGTGACGTCCAGGCCCGTCGCCATGAGGTAGCCGGCCCCGTCGTCGTCGCCGACCCGGAAGAGCACCAGGTCGACCAGGCGCCGGGTGCCGTCGCCGAGGAAGAAGTGACTCCGCGTCCGCAACGGCTCGCCGGTGCGGAGCACGGCTTCGCACCAGCCGCGCAGCCGGGCGCTCAGCTCCGGGTCCGGGGTCCACCAGCCGCACGCCCAGAACGGCCGGCCCAGCACCTCGGCGCGCTCCAGGCCGCAGCCCTCGACGACGGGCTGGTTGGCGTCGAGCACCCGGCCGGCGTCGTCGAGGATGGCGGCGAACAGCAGCGGGGTCTCGTAGAGCGCCTCGAACCAGCGGGCGGCCACCGTCCCGCCGAGCCGGGACGCGAGCCGGGCCTTCCGGGTGGGATCCACCGGGGCGGCGGTACGACCCCCGTGGTCAGCGTCCATCGGTCCTCCCGTCGCCCCGGGCGGTCGCCCGGACCGGCGACGTGCGGGCGGCGCCCGCTGGCCGGTCTGATCCCAGCCAGCGTAGCCGCGTCCGGGTCGCCGGTCGCGGCGAGCGCCACCGGCGGCGAGGGCCAGGACTCGCGGAACAACGTCAGGTGCCTTCCCGGGGCGGTCCGCCCCACCTCGCCGCTCACCGGATACGGGGTGACCGCCCCCGGGCCGCCACGGCGCCCCGGACGGGAGGTCTGCCATCATCGTCACGATGTCCGCCAACCCGTCCGCGCCGACCGCCGACACCGCGGCCGCCCCGGTGCGGGGCAGCGTGCTCGAGGCGGTGCTGGAACGCGTCACCTACACCAACGAGGAGACCGGGTACACCATCGCCCGGGTCGCCACCGACCGCTCCGGCGACGATTTGCTCACCGTCGTCGGCCCGCTGCCCGGCGCGCAGCCCGGGGAGCGGCTGCGGCTGGTCGGCCGGTGGGGTTCGCACCCGCGCTACGGGCGGCAGTTCGAGGTGCAGCACTGCACCACCGTGCTGCCCGCGACGGTGCAGGGCATCGAGCGCTACCTGGGCTCGGGGCTGATCAAGGGGATCGGCCCGAAGATGGCGGCCCGGATCGTGGCCGCCTTCGGCGTGGACACCCTGCGGGTCATCGAGGAGGAACCCGGCCGGCTGGTCGAGGTGCACGGCCTCGGCAGGAAGCGCACCGCGGCGATCGGCGCGGCGTGGCAGGAGCAGAAGGCCATCAAAGAGGTGATGATCTTCCTCCAGGGCGTCGGCGTCTCCACCTCGCACGCCGTGCGCATCTTCAAGCAGTACGGCGACTCGTCGATCGCGGTGGTGCGCGACGACCCGTACCGGCTGGCCGCCGACGTGTGGGGCATCGGGTTCCGGACGGCCGACAGCATCGCCAAGGCCGTGGGCATCCCGCACGACAGCCCTCAGCGGGTGCGCGCCGGCATCCGTTACACCCTCTCCGAGGCCGCCGACGGCGGGCACTGCTACCTGCCCGAGCCGAACCTGGTCGCCGACGCCGCCGCGATCCTGGAGGTGCCGGCGGAGCTGGTCGCCGCCGGCCTGGCCGACCTGGTGGCCACCGAGGACGGCGTGGTCCGCGAGGCGGTGCCGAACCGCAGCAACGAGGGCGCCGTCATCCCGGCGGTCTACCTGGTGCCCTTCCACCGGGCCGAGTCGGCCCTCGCGGCGAGCCTGGTCCGGCTGCTACGCGACCCGGTGGGCCGGATGCCGGCCTTCGCCGACGTGGACTGGCCCAGGGCGCTGGCCTGGCTGCGGGCCCGCACGGGGGCTGAACTGGCGACGGAACAGGAGCAGGCGGTACGGCTGGCGCTGACCTCCCGGGTGGCCGTGCTGACCGGCGGTCCCGGCTGCGGCAAGTCGTTCACCGTGCGGTCGATCATCGAGCTGGCCGCGGCGAAGAAGGCGAAGATCGTGCTGGCCGCGCCCACCGGCCGGGCGGCGAAGCGGCTCACCGAGCTGACCGGCCACCCGGCCACCACCGTGCACCGGCTGCTCCAGCTCCGCCCCGGCGGGGACGCCACCTTCGACCGGGACAACCCGATCGACGCCGACCTGATGGTGGTCGACGAGGCGTCCATGCTCGACCTGATCCTCGCCAACAAGCTGGTCAAGGCGGTCCCGCCCGGCGCGCACCTGCTGCTCGTCGGCGACGTCGACCAGTTGCCCTCGGTCGGCGCCGGCGAGGTGCTGCGCGACGTGCTGGCCGCCGACACCGTGCCCCGGGTCCGCCTCACCCGCATCTTCCGGCAGGCGCAGGAGTCCGGGGTGGTTGCCAACGCGCACCGGATCAACGCCGGCCAGTCCCCGGTGTTCGGTGAGCACCCCGACTTCTTCCTGTTCCCCAGCGACGAACCGGAGGTCACCGCCGAGCAGGTGGTCGACATCGTGGCCCGGCGGATCCCGGGCCGGTTCGGCCTGCGCCCCCGCGACGTGCAGGTGCTCACCCCGATGCTGCGCGGCCCGGCCGGCGCCGGCAACCTGAACACCCTGTTGCAGCAGGCGATCGCCCCGCACCGCGACGGCGCCCCGGAGCGGCGCCACGGCGGCCGGGTGTTCCGGATCGGCGACAAGGTGATCCAGGTCCGCAACAACTACGACAAGGGCGCCGCCGGGGTGTTCAACGGCACGGTGGGGGTGGTCACCGCCCTGGACCTGGACGACCAGACGCTGACCGTGCGCACCGACGAGGACGAGGACGTGGGATACGAGTTCCACGAGCTCGACGAGTTGCAGCACGCGTACGCCATCACGGTGCACCGGTCGCAGGGCAGCGAGTATCCCGCGGTGGTGGTGCCGGTGACCATGAGCGCGTACACGATGCTGCAACGGAATCTGCTCTACACCGCGGTCACCCGGGCCCGGAAGCTGGTGGTGCTGGCCGGGTCGCGCAAGGCACTCGCCATCGCGGTGCGTACCGCGGGCACCGGCCGGCGGCACACCGCGCTCACCCACCGGCTCTCCCCCGACCGGGCCTGAGCCGGGGCCCGGTCGGGGCGGCGGCGGCCGGACCCCGCCCGGCCGCCGCCGGCGCCACCGGTGCGCGTGGCGCCGACGACCGCCCGGCGCTGCCTTCGACTACTCGGCGATCCTGGTGCGGCCGGTCCAGCGGAAGACCACGGGCAGCTCGTCGGCGACCCTGACGGTGTCCCGCTCGAAGTGCTCGTACCCGCCGTAGTGGCTTACCTTGATCTTGTCCTCCGCCGGGGAGATCCGGTGGCTGCGCTGCTCGGCGGGGAGATTGGTCGGGCCGCCCTCCAACACCACGTCGATGATGCTGGCGGCGTCCCCGCCGATCGGCACCCGCGCCGACCAGGCGCTCCGGTCGTCATCGTTGACGATCCGGTCCGCTGCCCTGACAACGGTGGCGGAATCGGAAGAATCTGTCATCGCACGACCTCCGTCGCTTGTCGCTCCGCCCCGGACGCGTGAGTCGTCGGTGCGGCGCGGGTCACCGGCGGGGGCGACACCCCGTTCCGCGGACACGGAACGGGTGGCGGGAGAACGCCCTCCCGCGCCCCGGTGACCGGCCTCGTTCAGGTTGAATGTAATTCAGGTCACAATACCCGAACACCCTTAACAACCCCTAGGGCGAACGGCATTCGGATCGGCGCAGACGGGACGGGCCCTCCCCGCCACCCGGGCGGGAAGGGCCCTCGCTTCGCTTCCGGCAGCCCGCCGGACGCTCGTCACTCCCAGCGGAAGAAGCGGGTGGCCAGCACGGATCCGAGCACCGCGGTGGCCGCCAGGACGAGGAGCTGCGACAGCGCCGGGCTGTCACCGGCCCACGAGGCGGCGAGAGTGTCCACCGTGGCCCCCAGCGGCGAGTAGTCGGCGATGCGGGCCAGCACCGTCGGCATCTGGTCGCGGGGCAGCCAGGCACCGGCGAGGAAGAGCAGCGGGAAGAACAGCGCCGGACCGATGGACTGCGCCGCCCGGGCCGACGGCGCGAGCGCCGCGATGAGCAGGCCGATGGCGAACAGGCACGCCACGCCGAGCAGGAAGGCCAGCACGAAGCCGGGCATGTTCGCCGGGGACGATTGGTCGAGCAGGAACCGTACGCCGATCGCGGTGACCACCGCGCCGGCCACCCCCATCACCAGGTTCACCACGACCTGCGCTACCAGCAGCATTGCCGGGTGGACCGGGGTGGTGGCGAGCCGGCGCAGCACCCGCCGCTCGCGGTAGACGCCCAGCGCCATCGGCAGGGTGAACAGCGCCAGCATGCCGATGGTGAGGGCCAGGGCCAGCGCCGGCAGGAAGGTCAGCTCGCCGTGCTGCCCGGTGCCCTGGGTGGACGATCCCCGCTGGGGCAGCCCGAAGACGAGCATCAGGCCGATCGGCAGCACGAAGACGAAGAACAGCGACACCGGTTCGCGTACGAACAGCTTCATCTCGACGGCGATGAGCTTGGTCAGGGCGTTCACGAGGGCCTCTTGTCGGTCGGCTTCTGGGGGGCGGCGGCCCGGCCGGCGCGGCGACCGGTGAGCGAGACGAAGGCGTCGTCCAGGGTGGGCTGCTCGACCCGGAGGGCGGCGTACCGGACCTTGTGCTCCGTCAGCGCCGCGAGCACCGACTGGAGCACCTCCTCCGGGCCGGTCACGGTCACCTCGTCGCCGCTGCGGCTGACCCCGGTCACCTCGGGCAGGGCGGCGAGCAACGAGTCGTCCAGCCCGTCGAGCGGGCGGAAGTGCACCCGGTGCTCGGTGCCGACGCGGGTGAGCAGGCCGGAGGGGGTGTCGATGGCGACGATGCGGCCGGTGTCGATGATGGCCAGCCGGTCGCAGAGCCGCTCCGCCTCCTCCATGAAGTGGGTGACCAGCACGACGGTGACGCCCCGGTCGCGGATCCGCTCGACCAGGTCCCAGGTGTCCCGCCGGCCCTGCGGGTCCAGGCCGGTGGTCAGCTCGTCGAGGATGGCCACCTCGGGGCGCCCGACCAGCGCCAGGGCCACCGAGAGCCGCTGCTTCTGCCCACCGGAGAGCTTGTGGAAGGCGGTGTTGCGCTGTTCGGCCAGGCCCAGGTCGGCGAGTAGCTCGTCGATGTCGGCCTTCTGGCGGTAGAAGGAGCGGTAGAGATCCAGCGCCTCGCGGACCCGCAGCTTGTCGGGGAGCTGGCTCTCCTGCAACTGGGCGCCGACGCGCTGGCGCACCTCGGTGCGGTCCCGGATCGGATCCAGTCCGAGCACCCGCACGGAGCCGCCGTCGGCGCGGCGCAGCCCCTGCACACATTCGACGGTGGTCGTCTTGCCCGCCCCGTTCGGCCCGAGCACGCCGAAGATCTCGCCCTGCTCGACGGTGAAGGACACGTCGTCGACGGCCACCTTCTCCCCGTACCGCTTGTGCAGGTGCTCCACCTCGATGACCGGCATTGGCGTCGTCCTCCGTCACGTGCGGGTTGCCGTCGGGAGGGCGGGACCCTCTGGGATCGCGGCGTGTTGCGGTACGCGGAATCGGTCCGCGCGGCGGCGACCGACGCCGGACATCATCCGGGGATCTGAATCACGAATCAACCCATCGGCTGACGAACCGGGGTGTCATCCGGGGCCGACCGGCCCGACAGGGGTGCCCGCCGGTCACCGCGCGTGCCTGTCGCCGGGTCGGGCCGGGCGGTGGGCGACCCGGGACCGGGTGGCGGGCAGAGCGGCAGCAGATCCGCCGGGCGGGCCAACACGGCGTCGGGGCCTGCGGCGAGCAGGACCTCCCGGTCCGACTCACCCCACAACGCGGCGACCGCCACCACCCCTGCGGCCCGGGCGCTGACCAGGTCGGCGGGCGCGTCGCCGAGCAGCACCGCCTCGCCGGGGCGCACCCCGAGGAGCTCCAGCGCCCGCCGCACGATGTCCGGGGCCGGCTTCGGCCGGGGCACCTCGTCCGCGCCGACGACGTGGTCGACCAGCGGCAGCATGCCGAGCCCACCGAGCAGGTCCCGGGCCCGCTTCCCGCTGCGGCCGGTGGCCACAGCCAGGCCCAGCCCTCGCCCACGCAGGACGCCCAGCAGCTCGACCACCCCGTCGACCGGCGTCACCCGGTGCGCCAGCCGGCTGCTCTCCCGGACGAACGGGCCGGCCATCGCCGCCGGCAGACCCAGCAGCTCCAGCACCTCGGGCAGGTACCGGCCCGGGTGCCGGCAGTACTCCTCGACCGGCGCCACCCCGTCGCCGACCACCTCGGCGTACGCGAGGGCGAACGCCTCCCGGGCCACGGCCAGGCTGTCCACCAGCACGCCGTCGAGGTCGAACACGACCGCCCGGACCGGGCCGGACGCGTCCCGCCGGCCTCCCGCCTCACCGGTCACCGGCGGCACCTCCTGAGGGACGTCGACGACACGGCCGGCGGCGGCCGGTAGGGGTGGCCGGGCCGGGGGCGCCCCGACTACGGTCGGTTCGTCCCGGGACCCGCCGTGCCGGGCCTCCGGCGACGACGCGCACCCCGCCGACGCCCACGCGAACCCTACCGGCGATCCGGCCGGGCCGGCGGGCCGGCGACGGTCCGGCGTGGCGTCGACTCCCGGCGCGCCGGGCGGCGCCGGATCCGAGCCGCTGGAGAGGGGCGCAGGGCATGACGTTGCTGCGTTGGTTGGCAGAGTCCGACGACGAGCGCCCGGGCGCGGTCCGGGTCGACGACCGGGCGGTGTCCTGGGTCGAGCTGCGCCGCGGGGCCGCGGCGGTCGCCGACGAGCTGCGCGGCGTCGACCGGGTGGCCGTCGAGGCCACCGCCACCCTGGAGACGGTGGTCGCGGTGGTGGGCGCGTTGACCGCCGGCGCGGCGGTCGTACCGGTGCCGCCGGACGCCGGGCCGATGGAGCGCGAGCACATCCTGCGCGACTCGGGCGCGGCGACGCTGCTCGTCCCGGCGGACGGCCCGCAGCCGGTCGGCGGCGCCGGCCCGCCGGTGGTCCCGGTCGACCTGACCCGTGGGTCGGACACCGTCCACCCGGAGCCGGACCCCGCCGGCACCGCGCTGATCCTCTACACCAGCGGCACGACCGGGGCCCCGAAGGGCGCGGTGATCTCCCGGAGGGCGGTCGCCGCCTGCCTGGACGGCCTCGCCGACGCCTGGTCCTGGACCCCGGACGACCTGCTGGTGCACGGCCTGCCGCTGTTCCACGTGCACGGGCTCGTGCTCGGCGTGCTCGGCCCGCTGAGGCTGGGCAGCCGGCTGCACCACGTCGGCCGCCCCCGCCCCGACCGGTACGCGGCGGCGGCCGGCTCCGTCTACTTCGGCGTGCCCACCGTGTGGTCCCGGATCGCCGCCGACCCCGACGCGGCGCGGGCGTTGCGCCCGGCGCGGCTGCTCGTCTCGGGCAGCGCGGCCCTGCCGGCGGCGGTCTTCGCCGACCTCGCCACGCTCACCGGCCACCGGGTGGTCGAGCGGTACGGGATGACCGAAACGCTGATCACGGTCAGCGCCCGCGCCGACGGGCCCCGCCGGCCGGGAACGGTCGGCGTGCCGCTGCCCGGCGTGCGTACCCGGGTGGTCGACGAGCACGGCGCGGCGCTGCCCGCCGACGGCGCGGCGATGGGCGAGCTCCAGGTGTGCGGGCCCACCCTCTTCGACGGGTACCTCAACCGGCCGGACGCCGACGCGGCGACCCGCACCCCGGACGGCTGGTTCCGCACCGGGGACGTGGCCACCGTCGACCCGGACGGCTGGCACCGGATCGTCGGCCGGGCCGCCACCGACCTGATCAAGAGCGGCGGCTACCGGATCGGCGCGGGCGAGGTGGAGGACGCCCTGCTGGCGCACCCCGGCGTCCGGGAGGCCGCCGTGGTCGGCACCCCGCACCCGGACCTGGGCCAGCAGGTCACGGCGTACGTGGTGGGTGACGGGGTGGACGGGCCCGAGCTGATCGACTTCGTGGCCCGCCAACTGTCCGCGCACAAGCGCCCCCGCGAGGTGCGGTTCGTCGACGCGCTGCCCCGCAACGCCCTGGGCAAGGTGCAGAAGACGAGGCTGACGGCCGACTGACCGGCCGCCGGTCGACTCCGTTCAGGCGGTGGGCGTCGGGATGCTGATCGCGGTGAGCACCAGGCCCCGGCCCACCAGGAACCGGCCGGTGAAGGCGCTCACCGGCACGCCGCCCAGCACCGGGCCGGGCACCAGCAGCTCGGCCACGAAGGTCCCGGCCGGGTCGACGACGATGTCCGCCTCGGCGAAGTCCAGCCACCGGCCGGTGAGCGGGAACCACGCCTTGTACACCGACTCCTTGGCGCTGAACAGCAGGCGGTCCCAGCAGACCGTGGGACGGGCGGCGGCCAGCGCGGCCGTGCGGGTCCGCTCGGCCGGCAGGGCGATCGCGTCGAGCACCCCCTCGGGCAGCGGCGCGTGCGGCTCCGCGTCCACCCCGAGGGTGGCGAACGCCGCCGCCCGGCCGAGGACGGCCGCCCGGTAGCCGTCGCAGTGGGTCATGCTGCCGACGATCCCGGCCGGCCAGATCGGGGCGCCCCGCGCGCCGGAGACGATCGGCACCGGCTCGACGCCCAGCTCACCGAGCGCCCGGCGGGCGCAGTGCCGCACGGTGGTGAACTCCCGGCGCCGCTTCTGCACCGAGTTCGCGACGAGCGCCTCCTCCTCGGGGAACAGGGTCAGTCCGGCGGGATCCTCGAAGGACTCGGCCACGGCCACGGAGGGGGGCAGGATCTGCTCGATCACCCGCCGATGGTAGGTGCGCCGGGTCGCCGCGCCGCCCCCCGGGTGGTCGATAGGGGTAAAGTACGGGTGCCCGCCGCCCAGGGCGCCTGCCAGTCTGTGGCATGCCGGCCCCCGGGTGGCCGGAGCGTGCGGAGTGGTCGGACGGATGCGGGAAAGCGATGCTCAGAGGCAAAGTGGTGCGGTTCGACGAGGTGCGGGGTTACGGGTTCATCGCCCCGGACGACGGCGGTGACGACGTGTTCGTCCACGCGAACACCGTCGATGGCGACAAGTGGACGATGGTGCCCGGCGTGCCGGTGGAGTACGAGGCGGTGGAGAGCGACCGTGGCCCGAAGGCGCTCACGGTGCGGGTGATCGGCCCCGCCCCCGGCGCTGACCGGAGCGCCACGGCCGGTGCCGTGCGCGCCCGGGAGCTCCCGGCGGGCGCGGAGGACGAGGAGGGCCTGTGCGACGTGCTCTCCGAGCGGGCCTTCTTCGCGGAGACCACGGAGGCCCTGCTGACCGCCGTGCCGGACCTGACGGGCGCGCAGATCGTGGCGGTACGCGCCCGGATGCTGGCGCTGGCCCGACGGCACGGCTGGGTGGAGGGCTGACGCTCCGGCGCACCGGCCGGGGCTCGGGCGCGTTCAGCCTGCGGCGATCAGCAGCGACTTCCTGATCCGACCCTGCACGCTGCGCGGCAGCTCGTCGACGAAGTGCACCCGACGGGGCCGCTGGCAGGCCGACAGGTACCGCCCGACGTGGTCGATGAGCACCTGGGCGGTGAGCCCGTCGGCGGCGACGACGTACGCGGTGACCTGCTCGCCCAGGACCGGGTGCGGGATACCGACCACGGCTGCGTCGTGGACCCCCGGATGACTCAGCAGCACCTCCTCGACCTGGCCGGCGTACACGCGGACGGGACCGTGCACGACGTCCGTGCGGCGCTGTCCGATGATCCGGTGTGATCCGTCCGCCGCCACGGTCGCGAGGTCGCCGGTGGCGTGCCACCCGTCGGTGCCGGTGCGCTGCCCGCGCCGGTCGACGTATCCACTGAACAGCGTCGGCCCCCGGATGCTCAGCTCGCCGACCGACTCGCCGTCGGTGGGCACCGGCAGGTTGTCCCGGCCCAGGACCCGGACCTGGACCCCCGGCAGGGGCGCGCCGACGGCGCCGACGGCCGGCGGGGCGTCCACCCGCCCGGCCAGCGCGATGAGGGTCTCGGTGGTGCCGTAGCCCTGGAGGAGCGAGTGCGAGGTGAGCAGCCGGAGGCGTTCGGTCACGGCGGGTACGAGCGGGGCGTCCCCGGAGACCAGGAGCCGGGCTCCGGCGAGGGTGTGCGCCCAGTGACGGTTCCGGGCGATCCTCGCCCACTGCCCGGGCACCGCCAGGTACAGGGTGCCGGCCGGGCCGGCGATGGCCTCCCGGTCGAGGTGGACGAAGCGGCTGCCCACCCTCAGCGCGCCGAGCAGCCCGACCACCAGGCCGTACGCCCGGAACAGCGGGGCGCCCTGGACCAGGACGTCGTCCCCGGTCCAGCGCCACGCGTCGGCCAGCAGGTCCAGGCCGACGGCGATGGCCCGGCGGGAGATGCGCACGCCGCGCGGCGGCCCGCTGGTGCCTCCGGTGTAGAGGATCACCGCGTCGGCGCCCGGCTCCGGCTCGGGCTGCCGGGTCCAGGATCGCTGCCGCAGGTCGACCGGAACAACCGGCAGGCCGAGGCTGCCGGGGCGGTCCCGGCCGAGGACCACGGTCACCCCGGCCTCGCGCAGGATGCGACTGCGCTCCCGCTCGTCGGCGCCGGGCGGCACGGGCACCAGCGACACGCCCGCGCGTACGGCGCCGACCATCCCGACCACCGCCTCCAGGCTGGGGGTCGCATCGACGGCGACCGCGCCGGCACCCCGGATCCGGTCGGCGACCGCGTTCACGCAGCCGAGCAGCGCTTCGCTGGAGAGGGTCCGCCCGGCGACCCTGACCGCGTCGGCCCGGTCGGTACCGTGACCGCACAGTGCCGGCAGCAGTGTCATCTCCGTTAACCCCTGTCGGGGACGTGGTGGAGTCTCGGCAGTGGCTGGGACATCACGGCCACAGAACCCTTCGCGTCATGGGTGCGTGCAGCCCATATCCGGCCTTCCCCGCCGTCCGCGCGGGTGCTCCGAAATTAGGCTGCCCATTCGCTTGGCACAACCCCTAGCCGCGCGGGCCCGCGGCGCTGCTGGCGGGCGGGCTGCCGGGGCGTGACGGGCCGACGGGCCAGGTAGGACGCGATCCGCGCCGGCTCGGAGTGCGACGGCAAGACAGGGGCAGGACGGGCGTGGGGCGACGGCGGGGCGGCAGCGGGGCGAAGGCGCCGCGGCGGCACATTCGGCCGGGACACCCATTCGAGGAAGCTCGGTCCGGACGGGGTGTGAAATAATTGGCGACGGCCATTGCAGTAGAATTGGGATCTGATTCAGGACGGCCTTCGCAATATTGATGTCGAGCCGCCGTTTGAATGCACCGGGCGCCACTGTGGCAACCGCGCGAAGGCGGCGCACGGACAACCATTGAGGCCACATATGTCTTAATTAACGTCTATCTCGCCTATCCGCTGTTAAAGGTTCGAATCGGGCAGGAGTGCGGCGATGCCGCCGATGCGGATCCTCCCGTTTCATCCGCCGTTAGCGACGCCCTCGAACGCGGGCCGGCCGGCGACCGGCGCACACCCGCGGGGCGGGCGCGACAGCAGCGAAAGGCGAATTCTTTTAACTTTTGCCGACGGGGCACCGACCGCTCGGCAACCGGGAGGCGCACCGGAAGCCCCGACCCGGGGGGTGCTTCCGGTCCGCCGCCAGCCCCACCCACCCGGGGGCCCGACGCCGGAGTCCGCCAGCGGTACACCCTGGCCCGGCGGGCACCAGCCTTCAGCCCGACCCGTCGGCGCCGGGCCACGCGATCGGGGCTCTGAGCTGCGCCTTCTTCACACACGGCGACGACCCGGCACCGGACGGGCCAACCGGGCCCGGGCCGCGACCGGCCACCCTGGGCACGAAACGCGGATTCCGGAGCCGCCGCTCGCGCGGGCCGCCTGCGCCCGACACGACGCCCGACGGGCGGGGTGCCGGACGCACCGCCCGAGCACCCGCGACGGCGGCGCGGGCACCGGCGCCGAACGCCGCGACACCTCCCCCGCCAATTCCCGGCAAGTGCCGAAAGCGCCCGCGAGCGGCCCGCTCCGCGAACCGCATCACGTTATGAATTCGGCTGACGACTTTCCGTTGCGGAGGGCGCGTCAGGGCAGGCGCCACCCCGTCGGCACCGAACCGATGTTTGCCTATCCTTTACAACTTCCGGCTTGCCGCCCAATTCCGGGGCTGACATACTCCACCATGCACGGCGGTCGATAGCGGGGGACAAGCCCCGAGGGGGCGGAAATTGCCGATGAAGCTGGTGGGGCCACGATTCAGAGGCGCCATGCAGTCAAGTTAATCGATGGCATGTCTCCTAAATGAGACGGTCGTCTATATTCGCCTATCTGGGAATGGGTCGAAAATTGCCGGTCTCCGATTTCGTCAGGCCCCTCGGCAGCCCTGGGAAGATGGCGCACCCGGTGTCGGCGCACCCCGCGCTCCTTCCGAGGCCACGACCATGGTGTTGACCGAACGGAGCAGCCAGCTCGCCTTCCTGGAGCACCGGCTCGCCGACCGGCTCAGGCCGGCCGGCCGGCTGGCCGACGACCGGCCGTTGACCGTCCTGACGGGCCCCGTCGGCGGGGGCAAGACCACGCTGCTACAGGCGTTCGCCCGGCAGGTCGCCGGGTCCGGCGTCCGCTTCCTCGCCGCCGGCGCGTCCCGCGCCGAGCGCACCGTCCCGCTGGAGGTCATCCGTCAGCTCGTCCGGGCCGCGCCGCTGGGCGACGGCGACCGCGACCGCCTCGGCCGGCTGATCGACCGGGGCGCCCTCGCCTGGGGCGACACCGATGACCGGGACCTGGAGGGCCCCGCCCTGACCACCGCCGCGCTCGGCAGCGCGCTGGTGGAGCTGGCCGGCCGGGTACCCCTGGTCATCGCGGTCGACGACGCCCACCACGCCGACATACCCTCACTGCGCTGTCTGGACTACGCGGCGAGGCGGATCGCCGGCCTCCCCGTGCTGATCGTGCTCACCGAGTCGCCCCGCACCCGGCCGTGGCATCCCGAGGTGTACGCCGAGCTGCTGCAACCCGCGCGGCTGCACCGCATCCGGCTGCCCCTGCTCACCGCCGACGGGACGTACCAACTCCTCGCCGCCCGGCTCGGCGCGCCCGCCGCCCGCCGTATCGCCGACGAGTGCCACGAGATCACCGCCGGCAACCCGCTGCTGGTGCGGGCGCTCAGCGACGACCACCTGGCCGCCACCGGGCAACGCCCGGACCGGCCAGTCGTGGGCGAGGCGTTCCGGGAGGCCGTGCTGAGCTGCCTCTACCGCTGCGAGCACCTGGTGCTCAAGGCCGCCCGGGCGCTCGCGGTGACCGGGGAGCCGCTGCACGGGAGCCTGCTGTCCCACCTCGTCGACGTCCGCGCCGAGTCGGCGCTGCGGGCGATCGACGGGCCGACCAGCGGCGGCCTGGTCACCGCGGACGGGCTGCGACATCCGGCGGTGGTCCAGGCCGTGCTCGACGGGATGACGGCCGAGGAACGCGCCCGGCTGCACCGGGAGGCCGCCTGCCTGCTGCACGAGGACGGCACCGCGCCGGAGCGCATCGCGCGCCATCTGGTCAGGACCGAGGAGCTGGGCGAGCCGTGGATGGCCCAGACCCTGCTGGACGCCGGCGAGCAGGCGCTGCTCGACGGCGAAGCCGGCACCGCCCTGCGCTACCTGCGGCGGGCCAACCGCGACTGCGCCGACGCCTGCCTGCGGGCCAGCATCCGCTCGGCCCTCGCCCGGGCCGAGTGGATGCTGGACCCGCAGGCCGCGGTACCCCACCTGCTCGGCGTCGCCTCCGCAGTTCGGGCGGGGCACCTGAGCAGCCGGCAGGCCGCCGGCCCCATCCAGTTCCTGCTCTGGCACGGCCAGATCGACAAGGCCGTCGAGCTCGTCCACCACCTCGGCGAACGCGCCGACAGCGCCGACCCGAGCTCCGCCGCGGCACTGGTGATCACCAAGGGGTGGCTGGCCACCCTCTACCCCGGGGTAGCGGCCAGCCGGCCGATGCCCTCGCCGTCCGTCCGGGACCCGCTGACCCTGGCCAAGGTCAAGCGGCGGCTCCACGGCGTGACCATGCTGACCACCGTGCTCGAACAGGGCGACGTCGGCGTGGTCGAGGACGCCGAACGGGTGCTGTCCACCATCGGCCTCGACGACGAGCGCAACATGTGGACCGCCGTCTGTGCGCTCGTCGCGACGGTCTACGCCGACCGGCTGGAGCTGGCCGGCGACTGGTCCGAGAAGCTGGGCGACACCCGGGCGGCGCACCGGCTGCCCACCCCGGCGGCGATGATCGCCGCCGTGAAGGCGGTGGTCGCCGAGCGCCTCGGTGACCTGAGCCGGGCCCGGGACCTCGCCGACACCGCGCTGACCCAGCTCTCCCACAAGGGCTGGGGCGTGGTGATCGGGGTACCGCTCGCCGTCCGGCTGCGGGTCCTCACCCTCATGGAGGAACTCGACGCCGCGGCCGGGTGCCTCCAGGTCCCGGTGCCGCAGGCGATGTTCGAGACACCGTTCGGGCTGCACTACCTGCACGCGCGCGGCCTGTACGCCCTGGCCACGGGGAGCCCGGAGGCAGCCCTCGCCGACTTCCAGCTCTGCGGTCAGCTGATGACGTCCTGGCGGCTGGACCTGCCCGCCCTCGTTCCCTGGCGGACCGAGTCGGCCCGGGCGCTGCTGCGGATGGGCCGCCGCGAACGGGCCGAGAAGCTGGTCCGCGAGGAGCTCACCCGGCTGCGGCCCACCCACGTGCGGTACCGGGGGTTCGCGTTGCGCGTCCTGGCCTCGACGGGGGAAGGGCCGGACCGGATCCAGCACCTGCGCGCCGCCGTCCGGCTGCTGCGCCAGTGCGGGGACCGGGCGGAACTCGCCCACAGCCTCGTCGACCTCGGCCACGTCTACCAGGAGCTCGGCGACCTGCGGCAGGCGCGCAACGCCATCCGCGCGGCCCACACCCTGGCCCAGGAGTGCGGCATCCCGCTGCTGCGGCCCAGCGTCGCCACCGGGGCCGCCGGGTCCGGCGAGGTCGCCCCCGACGTGGCGGTGGTGGTCGACGGCCTCAGCGACGCGGAGTCGCGGGTGGCCGCGCTGGCCGCACGGGGCCACACCAACCGGGAGATCGCCGAGAGGCTCTTCCTCACGGTCAGCACCATCGAGCAGCGACTGACCCGGATCTACCGCAAGCTCGACGTCAACTCCCGCAGCGACCTCGCCGTCCGGCTGCGCCTGGGCCGCCCCGGCCCGGCCCCGACGGGGCACGGCGACGCGCCGTCGACCCCGGGCGACCCGGAGCGCTAGCCCTCTGCCCGTCTCCTCTTCTCCATCCCCCGCCGACCCCTGCCGTTCGTATGTGGGCGTGCTGGACAGGCGTCGGCGACGGCGTTGTGACAACATCGAGCCACGGTGCCGTCGCGGACTGTCCACCGTGTCCCATTCGATTCCGTCCCCGGTCGGGCACTCCCCTCCTGCCCCTTGCGCAACCCCTATCGGCGAATGAGATCCGTAGGTTTCGGGCGGGAACGATGGGGTCTCAAGGCCGTTGTCGCACACCCGACCCGGTGCCAGACTCGCCTGAGAATTCCGGACCGCCCGCTGGGGAGCGCGGTCCGGCAGGAAGATCACAGGTCCACCCGGCACGGCGGCCCGGTGTGCCTCACCCCTACCCGGCACCGGGTGGGAGCGGTGAGGTCTGCCGTTCGGCTCGGGAGGGGTGGTGTCGGTCAGCACCGGTAACCCGGTTCGGCACCACATATGAGAGAGGCTGACACGAGTGGTTCTGGTGCAGCGGGACGAACAGATCGCATTGCTCCGGAGGGCGTTCCGCGCCTGCGAGGAGCAGCAACGTGGACACGTGGCGCTGGTGACGGGCGCAGTGGGAAGCGGCAAGACGAGTCTGCTGGAGACGCTCGACGAGTGGGTGGTGGCCGCCGGGGGGCGGGTGCTCAACGCGGCCGGTTCGCGGGCGGAACGCGGACTCCGCCTAGGGGTGCTGGGGCAGCTGTTCCACAGCGCGCGGCTGGATCAGGAGTCGGCCGACCGGGTGGAGAAGCTCATGCGGGACGCCGCCTTCGCCGTACCGCTGCCGGAGCCCGGCGGTGAGGCGGCCGAGGGGGTCGCCTCCGAGGAACAGGTCTGGGCACCGCTGCTGCACGGCCTGTTCACCGCGCTGCTCGACCTGACCAGGTCCGGGCCGCTGGTCCTCACCGTCGACGACGTGCACCACGCGGACCCGGCCTCGCTGCACTGCCTGCTCTACGTCACCCGTCGGCTGCGGCACGCACGGATCATGATCGTGCTCGCCGAGGCGTCGACGCTGCGCCCGTCGCACCCGCTGTTCCGGGCGGAGCTGCTCAGCCAGCCGTACTTCTCCCGGATCAGCCTGCCGCCGCTGACCGTCGACGCCATCGCCCGGATGATCGGCGACGACACCGAGGACGCGCAGGCCCGGGAGGCGGCCGAGAGCCTGTTCAGCATGACCGGCGGCAATCCGCTGCTCACCCGGGCCCTGCTCGACGAGCGGGGCCGGGCCGAATCGGCCGACGACGCCACCCCCGAGCCGGCCGACGGCGACGGGTTCGACCAGGCCGTGCTCGGCTGCCTCTACCGGCACGAGCCGGGGGTGCGGCGGGTCGCCCAGGCGTTGGCGGTGCTGAACCGCCCGGCCCCGACGGAGCTGCTCGGTCACCTCCTCGACGTGGTGCCCGAGTCCGCCGTGCCGGCGGTGCGGGTGCTGCGCACGTCCGGGCTGATGGAGATCGACCAGCTGCGTCACCCGCGTATCCTGCGCTCGATCCTGGCCGACATGTCCCCCGAGGAGCGTCGGGCCCTGCACCAGCGCGCCGCCGAGGTGCTGCACGAGCACGGCGCCGAGCCGGGGGTGATCGCCGAGCACCTGGTCGCCGCCGGTTGGGCGGACGGCGCCTGGTCGGTGCCGGTGCTCTCCGACGCCGCCGGGCAGGCGCTGGCCTCGGGCCGCCCCGACCTCGCCGCCGCCTGCCTGCGCCTGCTCGGCCGCGCAGAGGTGGACGAGCAGCAGCGCAGCACCAACACCGCGATGCTGGTCAACGCCCGCTGGCAGGTCAACCCGCTGACCGTCAACGGGCACCTGACCGAGCTGGTGCAGGCCGCCCGGGCTGCCGGGTGGTCCACCACCGCGGCCCTGTCCACCGTGCCGTACCTGCTCTGGCAGGGCCGGGTGGACGAGGCCACCGAGGCGGTCAGCGGCTTCTCCCCCGACGACGACCACGGCACCGCCACCGGCACCGCCAGCCGGCTGCGGGCGATGCAGCTGCTGGTCTCCCTCTCCTACCCCGACCACCTGGCCACCGTCCGGGAGACCCCGAGCACCTGGAGCCGGGCGGCGACCGCGCCGACGACGATCAGTCCGCAGTTGCAGGCGGTGACCGTGCTCGGCACGGCGCTGATGCCGACCGCCGAGAACGACACCGTGGCCACCGCCGAGCAGCTGCTGCAACGGCACCACACCGACGACGGGTCGCTGGGCCTGCTCACCGCCCCGCTGCTGGCACTGCTCTGGGCGGGCCGGGCCGACCGGGTGGCGGTCTGGGGGGACGTGCTGCTCAACCGACCGGCGGCACGGCACGCCCCGGTGTGGCGGGCGATCGTGCGGGCGGCGCGGGCCGAGGCGGCGCTGCGCCTGGGTGACCTGCCGGGCGCGGAGCACCAGGCCCGGACGGCGTTGGTGGACCTGCCCGCCCCGGCGTGGGGGGTGGCGATCGCCGGCCCGCTGGCCACGCTGATCGGCTGCGCGACCGAGGCGGGCCGGTTCGCCGAGGCCGACCGGTGGCTGGCCCACCCCATGCCGGCCGGCATGCTCCGCACCCCGCTGGGTGTGCACTACCTGGCCGCCCGGGGCCGCCACCACCTGGCCATGGGCCGGCCGCACGCGGCGATCACCGACCTGCGCCGGTGCGGCGAGCTGGTACGCGCCTGGGGCGTCGACGTCGCCGGGCTGGCGCCGTGGCGGCTGGAGCTGGCCCGGGTGCAGCTCAGCGTCGGCAACAAGACGCAGGCCACCCAACTGTTGCAGGAGCAGCTGCGGATCGCCCACGGGGTCGACGACCGGACCCGGGGGCGGTCGCTGCGGCTGCTCGCCACGACCGCCGCCCCGGACCACCGGCGCAAGCTGCTCTCCGAGGCGGTGAACCTGCTGCAGTCCTGCGGGGACCGGCTGGAGCTCGTCCGGGCCCTCGGCGACACCGGGCAGACCCTGCAACGGGCCGGCGACTCCGCCCGGGCCCGGCTGCTGGTCCGCCGGGCGTACCAGCTGGCCCAGGACTGCGGGGCGTCGGTGCTGGCCCAACGGTTGATCCGGCGGGAGCCGGGCGGCGGGCTGCCGGCGTACCAGGCGAGCACCGAGCCGCAGGAACCGGACGACGGCCTGAGCGAGGCCGAGCGACGGGTCGCCGCGCTGGCTGCCCAGGGGCACACCAACCGGCAGATCTCCAGCAAGCTGTTCATCACGGTGAGCACCGTCGAGCAGCACCTGACCCGGGTCTACCGGAAGCTGGACGTCAAGCGGCGCACCGACCTGCCGGCCCGGCTCATCGCGTTCGCGGAGCCGCTGGCCGAGGAGGCGCAGGGCGCGGCGTCCTGACCGGGACGCGAGAAGGGCGCCGGGTGGTCTCCCACCACGGCGCCCTTCTCGCGTAACGCGGTCAGTCCATGGACCGGCGCAGGAAGCCGCGGGTCCCGATCGCGGTGGCGACGACGAACACGCCGGCGAGGACGATCAGGTCCAGCCAGAGCGGCACCGACTCGACACCGGGCGGGGCGACCAGCGACCGGGTGGCCTCGCTGACGTAGGTCAGCGGGTTGAGCGTGCAGATCACCTGGAACCAGGGCAGGGAGTCCAGGGCCCGCAGCGGGAACTGGGTGGCGCCGGTGAACATCAGCGGCGTCATGATCACGGTGAACATGATCTGGATCCGGTGCGGCGGGACCAGGGTGCCGAACGTGAGACCGAGCGCCGCGCCGACCAGCGCGCCGGCCGCCAGCACCACGATCACCTTGAGCGCCGTCAGCACGGGCCAGGTGACCCCCAGCATGAGCATGCCGATCGGGATCAGCACCAGGCCGGCGATCGTGCCGCGGATGGCCCCGAAGATGATCTTCTCGAAGGCGACCAGGGGGATCGACAGCGGGGAGAGCAGCCGGTCCTCGATCTCCCTGGTGAAGGAGAAGTCCATCACCAGCGGCAGCGCGGTGTTCTCCAGGCCGATCAGGAAGGCGTTCAGCGCGATGACGCCGGGCAGCAGGACGTTGGCGAAGTCGTTGCTGGCGTACCCCAGCTCGCCGAGCACCTTGCCGAAGATCAGCAACATGAACAGCGGCTGGATGAAGACCTGGGCCAGGAACGCGCCCAGCTCGCGGCCGGTGACGAACAGGTCGCGCGCGAGCACCGCGCGGAACGTGGCGAGCTGGTCCAGCCAGCGCACGGAACGAGGCGCCGTGAACGCCTGCGTCGGCGCGGACGGGGCGGCGGGTGCGGTGACGCTCACCGAAGTTCCCTTCCGGTCAGGTGGATGAAGACGTCTTCCAGGCTGGGCTGGCCGATGCTGAGGTCGCGGACCTCACAGTTCAGGTCGCCGAGGATCTTCAGCGCCATCGGCACGGCGTGGGCCGGCTGGGTGCCGGTGTAGACCCGGAAGGACAGGGTGGCGTCCGGGTCGGCCGGCGCGGCGGGCATGGGCATGGGCGGCATCCCGGGGAACGCCGGCATGCCGCCGCCCGCGCCACCGCGCAGCTGCTCCACCCGCTCCACGTCCGCGATGTTGCCGAGCGCGGCCTGCACCTCCTCGGCCGGCGCGCCGGCACCGACCACCAGGGTCAGCGTGCTGCTGCCCGGCAGGGTGCGGGTCAGCGCGGCGGGGGTGTCCAGAGTGAGCAGCTTGCCGTGGTCGATGATGCCGACCCGGTCGCAGAGCTTCTCCGCCTCGTCCATGTCGTGGGTGGTGACCACCACGGTCACCCCCTGCTGCTTCAGCTCGGCGATCCGGTCGTGCACGAAAAGCCGCGACTGCGGGTCGAGGCCGCTGGAGGGCTCGTCGAGGAAGAGCACCCGGGGCGAGTGCATCAGCGCCCGCGCGATCATCGTGCGCTGCGCCAGACCGCCGGAGAGGAAGTCGGTGCGAAGCTTGGCCATCTCCGTGAGGCCCATCTGCTCCAGCAGCTCGTCCGCCCGCCGGTTGCGCTCGGCCCGCGGCACGCGGTGGTACGCCGCGTGGAACACCAGGTTCTGCCGGACGGTCAACGCCCGGTCCAGGTTCACCCGCTGCGGCACGACCGCCAGCAACTGCCGGGCCACGGCCGGCGCGCCGATCACGTCCGCGCCGCAGACGGTGGCCCGACCCGAGGTGGCTCGCACCCGTGTGGTCAGCACCCCGATCGTCGTCGTCTTGCCCGCGCCGTTCGGCCCGAGCAGACCGAAGACCTCACCAGCGGCGACGGTGAAACTCAGTCCGTCCACCGCCGGTGGCATGTTGGGCTGGTACTGCTTGACCAGCTCCGTGACCACCACTGCCTCGTCCACGTCGTCATGCTCCCGTCCAGGTCATCTATGGGACAGATACGGATCTTTGAATAGGGGGCGCTAGGGGGATCGCAGGGGCGCGGGCCCTCACAGGCCATGCCCGGCCAGCCACCCCTGCAGGCTCGCGGCCAGCTGCGGGCCCCGGTCGGCGACCATGCTGAAGTGGTCGCCGGCCGCGTCCACCGCCTCGTGCGGGTACGGCCACCGGGACCGCCAGCCGTCGGCCTCCCCCGTCCACTTCCCCAGCGGCTCGCTGGCCCGCACCAGCAGGGTCGCCGACGTCATCGGGGCGGGCTGCCAGTCCAGGAACAACGGCAGGTACCCGGCCCACGCGGTGGTCCGCCAGTCGTCCATCGGGGTGTACGCGCTGTCCCGCTCGGTCATCCCGTCGAGCAGCTCCGGCACCCAGCCGCCGAGCACCTCGCTGTCGGCCGGGTAGGTGTCCATCAGCACCACGGCGGCCGGCGGCCGGCCCTGGCGGTCCAGCTCGCGTGCGAGCACGTTGGCGACCATCGCGCCGCCGGAGTGCCCGCCCAGCACGTACGGGCCGTCGCCGATGGCGCGCAGCACCGTGTCAGCGTGCACCCGCAGCAGGGCGTCCAGGTCGGCGGGCAGCTCCTCGCCCGCCCCGAACCCGGGGTTGGGCAGCGCCCAGACGTCGCGCAGGCCGCGGAAGCCGGACGCGAGCCGGGCGTACTCGTGCGCGCCGGAGAGCAGCGACATGGTGCAGCAGAAGACCAGCGGCGCACCGGCGCCGCCCTCGGCCAGCCGAAGGATCCCGGCCGGCCGGGAGAGCTGCCCGGGGTCGGTGAAGGACGGCCGGAACTGGGCGAGCTTGACCAGCAGCTCGGCGTACCCGGCGGAGTCCTCGCGAGCCTTGGGCTGGTTGAACAGCCCGCCGAGCAGCCCGCCGCCGCCCACCCCGCCGCCGTCGCCCGCTCCGGTCGCCGCGTCGCCGGCCGCGCCCGCGCCGAGGAGCTGGCCGAGCAGGTGCCGGGCCAGCGCCGTCGGGGTGGGGTGGTCGAACAGCAGGGTGGCGGACAGCTCCGCGCCGGTCTCCTGACGCAACGCGTCGCGCAGTTCGAGGGCGGTCAGCGAGTCGAAGCCGAGTTCCAGGAAGTCCCGGTCGGCCTCGATCGCCCCGGGCGAGGCGTGCCCGAGCACCGTGGCCACCCGCGCCCGGACCAGGTCCAGCAGGATCCGCTCCCGGTCCGCGGCGGTGCTGCCGGTTAGTCGGGTCAGCAGCGCCCGGGCGGGGTCGCCGGCGTCGCCCCCGGCCGACCCGTCCGCCGCGGCGGCGGCCGTCGCCTCGGGAACGCCGCGCAGCAGCGGGCTGGGCCGTACCGCGGTGAAGGCCGGCACGAACGCGGGCCAGTCGATGTCGGCGACGGCGAGCTGGTCGTCGCCCCGGCCCACGGCCTGCTGCAACGCGGCGACGGCCAGCTCGGCGTCGAGCGGCCGGACGCCCCGGCGACGTAGCTGCTCCGGCTCGGCGACCTCGTCAGCCCACGGCACCCAGGCCAGCACGGTGGTCGGCCGGCCGGCGGCCCGGCGGCGGGCGGCCAGCGCCTCCAGGCCCGCGCCGGCGGCGGCCGTGACCGCCGCGCCACCGCCGCCCCAGGTCGCGGCGGTGGAGGTGAAGACCACGAACTCGTCGACGGGCCGGTCGGCGCAGGCGGAGTCGAGCAGCTCCACGGCGGCGACGCGGGCGGCGACGGCGACGGCCAGCTCCGCCGGGTCCAGGCCGGCGACCGGCTCGCCCGCCCCGCCGGCGTCGGCCACGTGGACGACCGTGCGGACCGGGTGGCCGTCGGCGGCGAGCCGGTCCAGCAGGCCAGGCAGCGCCGCGGGATCGTCCACCGGGGTGACCTCGACGCCCCGCCCGGTCAGCCCGGTTGCCGCCTCGGCGGGCAGGGCCGCCCCGGTGAGGACCAGGTGCCGCGCGCCCCGGTCGGCGAGCCAGCGCAGCACGTGCGGGCCCCGCACGCCGGCCGCGCCGTCGACCAGCACCGCTCCCCTGGGATGCCAGTCCTCGTCGGCGGCGGCCGGGCCCGTCGGGGCGGGTTCCAGTCGCCGCGCGTACACCCCGGCGGGCCGGACCGCGAGCTGGTCCTCGTCGCTCCCGGCCGCGACGAGCCGGGCCAGCGCCGCGAGGGCGGCGTCGTCCGGCTCCGCCGGCAGGTCTACCAGGCCGCCCCACAGCCGTGGCATCTCCAGCGCGAGCACCCGGCCCAGGCCCCAGACGTACGCCCCGGCGACGCCCGGCGCGGGATCGTCCGGGTCGACGGCGACGGCTCCCCGGGTCACGCACCACACCGGCGCGCCGCCGTCGGCCGCGCCCAGGACCCGGACCAGCGCGGCGGTGCCGGCCAGCGCGACGGTGCCGGCCAGGTCGCCCGCCGCCGAAGCGACGGTGCCGGCCAGGTCGCCCGCCGCCGAAGCGACGGTGCCGGCCGGGTCGCCCGCCGCCAGCAGCGACACCACGACCGACGGGGCGTCCCCGGCGGGCAGCACGAGGTCGCCGGGGTCGTCGCCCACGGGCACCAGCACCGGCGACAGGCCCTCGGCGCGCAGCGCGGCCAGCACCGGGTCCGCGTCCACGCCGGTCGGGGCGACCACCAGACAGGGACCGGCCGGCGGGGCGACGGCGGTCGGCGGGGCGATCCGCGCCCAGCCGGCCCGGTACCGCAGGCCGTCCAGCTCCGTACGCCGGCGCTGCCGGCCCCGGTACGCCCCGAGAACGGGCAGCAGCTCGGCCAGGGCGTCCCGCCGGTCGCCGCCGAGGCCGAGGACGGCGGCCAGCGCGGCCGGCTCGTCGGCCTCGACGGCGGCCCAGAAGTCCCCGTCCACGGCGTCCGCCGCCGGGGGCGGGACGAGGCGGAACCCGGGCGGCTCCGGCCAGTACCGCTCATGGTGGAAGGCGTAGGTGGGCAGGTCGACGCGGGCGGCGTCGGCGCCGGTGAACAGGGCGGGCCAGTCCACCGCGGTACCCCGCAGGTCCACGGCGGCGAGGGCGGCGAGCAGCCCGGCCGCCTCCGGCTGGTCCCGGCGGGCCACCGGCACGAAGGCCGCCGGGTCGACGTCGGGCAGGCACTCCCGGCCCAGCGCGGTGAGCGCGCCGTCCGGGCCCAGCTCCAGGAAGGTGCCCACCCCGGCGGCGGCCAGGGTGGCGATGCCGGCGTGGAAGCGCACCGTGTCCCGCACGTGGTCGACCCAGTAGCCGGGGTCGGTGGCCTGCTCGGCGGTGAGCACGTCGCCGGTGCGGTCGGAGACGACCGGCAGCCTCGGCGGATGCCAGGTGACCTTCTCGGCGACCACCCGGAAGTCGGCGAGCATGGCGTCCATCCGGGCGGAGTGGAACGCGTGACTGACCCGCAGCCGGCGGGTCCGCCTGCCCTGCGCGGCGAGGCTCTCGCCGGCCGCGAGCACGGCGTCGGCGTCGCCGGAGAGCACCACCGACGCGGGGCCGTTCACGGCGGCCAGGGCGACCCGGTCGCCGAGCTGCGGCGCCACCTCCGCCTCGGACGCCCGGACCGCCAGCATCGCCCCGCCGTCGGGCAGGGCCTGCATCAGCCGTCCCCGGGCGGCCACCAGGGTCGCCGCGTCGGCCAGCGACAGCACCCCGGCGACGTGCGCCGCGGCCAGCTCGCCGACGGAGTGCCCGAGCAGCTGCTGCGGGCGCAGCCCCCACGCGGTGACCAGCCGGTACGCGGCCACCTCGTACGCGAACAGCGCCGGCTGGGTGAACTCGGTGCGGTCCAGCAGGGCCGCCTCGGGCGAGCCGGGGTCGGCGAAGACGACCTCGCGCAGCGGGCGGGTCAGGTGCCGGTCGAGTTCGGCGGCCACCTCGTCGAAGGCTGCGGCAAAGACCGGGAACCGGCGGTGCAGCTCGGCACCCATTCCGGGGCGCTGCGCGCCCTGGCCGGTGAAGAGGAAGGCGAGCTTGCCGGCCGGGCGGGCCACCCCACGGGTCACGCCCGCGGCGGGCCGGTCCTCGGCGACGGCCCGCAGGCCGGCCCGCAGCGCGTCGCCGTCCGCGCCGGTCACGGCCGCCCGGTGCGGCAGCGCCGCCCGGGTGGTGACCAGCGAGTACGCCACGTCGGCCGGGGTCAGGTCGGGGTGGGCGGCCAGGTGGTCCAGCAGCCGGCGGGCCTGCCCCGCGAGGGCCGGCGCGGAACGGGCGGAGACGATCCACGGCGCCGGCGGGGCAGGTGCCCCGGCGGGACGGGGCGGCGGCACGTCGGCGGGGTCGGGCTGCTCGATGATGGTGTGCGCGTTGGTGCCGCTGACCCCGAACGCGGACACCCCGGCGCGGCGCGGCTGCCCGGTCTCCGGCCACGGGACCGCCTCGGTGAGCAGGGACACCGCCCCGGCGGACCAGTCGACGTGCGGGGTGGGGCGGTCGACGTGCAGCGTGGACGGCAGCGTCCCGTGCCGCATGGCGTGGACCATCTTGATGATGCCGGCGACCCCGGCGGCGGCCTGGGTGTGGCCGATGTTCGACTTCACCGAGCCGAGCAGCAGCGGCCGGTCCGCCGGCCGGTCCCGGCCGTACGTGGCGAGCAGCGCCTGCGCCTCGATCGGGTCGCCGAGGGTGGTGCCGGTGCCGTGCGCCTCCACCACGTCGACCTGGTCGGCGGTCAGCCCGGCGTTGGCCAGCGCCTGCTTGATCACCCGACGCTGGGAGGGGCCGTTGGGGGCGGTGAGCCCGCTGCTGGCCCCGTCCTGGTTGACCGCGCTGCCGCGCACCACGGCGAGGACCCGGTGGCCGTTTCGGCGGGCGTCGGAGAGCCGCTCGACGAGCAGCATGCCGACCCCCTCGGACCAGCCGGTGCCGTCGGCGGCGGCGGCGAACGACTTGCACCGCCCGTCGGTGGACAGCCCACGCTGGCGGGAGAACTCCACGAAGACCGTCGGGGTGGCCATCACCGACACCCCGCCGGCCAGCGCCAGGGTGCACTCGCCCAGCCGCAGGGCCTGGCAGGCCAGGTGCAGCGCGACCAGCGATGACGAGCAGGCGGTGTCCACGGTGACCGCCGGGCCCTCCAGCCCGAGGGCGTACGAGATCCGGCCGCTGGCCACGGCGGCGGCGCTGCCGGTGCCGAGGTACCCCTCGACGCCGCCGCCGACCCCGGACAGCAGGGCCGCGTAGTCGCCCTGGCTGCTGGTCGCCGCGTACACGCCGGTGGGCGCGCCGCGCAGCGTGGTCGGGTCGATCCCGGCCCGCTCGAACGCCTCCCACGCGGCCTCCAGCAGCAGCCGCTGCTGCGGGTCCATGGCCAGCGCCTCGCGGGGGCTGATGCCGAAGAACGCGGGGTCGAAGTCGCCGGCGGAGTAGAGGAACCCGCCCTCCCGCACGTACGAGGTGCCCCGGCTGTCCGGGTCGGTGTTGTACAGGGCGTCGAGGTTCCACCCCCGGTCGTCGGGGAACGGCGCCATCGCGTCGGCCCCGGCGGCGACCAGGTCCCAGAGCTGCTCCGGCGAGCGCACGCCGCCGGGGAACCGGCAGCTCATCCCGATGATCGCCACCGGTTCGGTGAGCGTGGCGGCGAGCTGCTGGTTCTGCTGCTTGAGCTTCTGGTTGTCGAGCAGGGACGCGCGCAGCGCGCTGACGACCTCGTCCAGTGAGACGCTCATCGGGGGCTCCTTGCGGCCAGCCGGGTCACGAGTCGGAGCCTTCCAGGGCCATCCGGACCAGACCGGCGACGTCCAGTTCGCGGATTTCGGCCTCCGGCGCGGCCGGGACGACCACCGGCGCGCCCGCGACCGGCCCGGCCGCGCGGGCCAGCTGGAGCAGCTGGTCGAGCAGCCCGGCCTGGCGTAGCTGGTCCAGCGGGATCGCGGCCAGCACCCGGCGGACGGACTCCTCGTCGCCGTCGTCGCCGGCCGCCGCCCCCGCGTCGGGGAAGAGCTCCTCGTAGAGGTGGTCGGCCAGGCCGGCCGGGGTCGGGTAGTCGAAGACGACCGTGGTGGGCAGCTCGTGCCCGGTCGCCGCGGTGAGCAGGTTGCGCAGTTCCACGGCGGTCAGCGAGTCGAAGCCGAGGTCGAGGAAGCCCCGGTCGGTCTCGATCACGTCGGCGGAGGAGTGGCCGAGCACCTTCGCCGCGTCCACCCGCACCATCTCCAGCAGTGCCGCCCGCCGTTCCTCGCCGGGCAGCGCGCGCATCCCGGCGAGCAGGTCCCGGGTGGCCGGCGCGGCCGGGGCGGGGCCGTCGGCGACGGTCTCCGTCAGGGCACGCACGGCCGGCAGGTCGGCCAGCAGCGGGCTGGGCCGCAGCGCGGTGAACAACGGCTGGAAGGTGGCCCAGTCGACGTCGACGACGGTGACGGTGACGTCCCCGGCGGCGAGGGCGTGCCGCAGGCCGGCCATCGCCACGCCCGGCGGCATCACCCGCAGGCCACGGCGGCGCAGCTGTTCCGGCGCGTCGTCGACGAACATGCCCGACTCGGTCCACGGCCCCCACGCCACCGAGGTGGCCGGCAGGCCCCGGCCGCGCCGCTGCTCGGCCAGCGCGTCCAGGTACGCGTTGCCGGCGGCGTACGCGCCCTGCCCGCCGCTGCCCCACACCGCCGCGATCGACGAGAAGAGCACGAACGCGTCCAGCTCGACGCCGTCGAGCAACTCGTCGAGCAGCTCGGCACCGGCCAGTTTCGGGGCGATGACGTACGCGAGGTCCTCCAGGGTGGTGTCGGCCAGCGGCACCACCTCGCTGACCCCGGCGGCGTGCAGCACCGCGCGCAGCGGCGGGCCCTCCCGCCGCAGCTCGGCGACGAGGTCGGTCATGGCGGCCCGGTCGGCGGCGTCGCACCGCGCCACCCGGGCGGAGACGCCGAGGGCGTCCAGCTCGGCGAGCAGTTCGGCCGTGCCGGGGGTGTCGGCACCGCGTCGGCTGGTCAGCACCACCCGCTCTGCGCCGGCGCCGGCCGCCCAGCGGGCCACGTGCCCGCCGAGCGCCCCGGTACCGCCGGTGATCAGCACGGTGCCCCGGGGTTGCCACGGCGCGGGCTCCCCGGCGGTGACGGCCGGGGCGAGCCGGCGGACCAGCACCCCGGAGTCGCGGACGGCGAGCTGGTCCTCCCCCACACCGCCGGTGAGGATGCCGCCGAACCGCATCGCCGTCCAGCTCTCCAGGGTGGCGGGCAGGTCGACCAGCCCGGCCCAGCGGGCGGGCTGCTCCAGCGCGGCCACCCGGCCCAGCCCCCACAGCATCGCCTGGCGGGGGTTGACCGGCACGTCGCCGTCGCCGACGCCGACCGCGCCCTGGGTGACGCACCACAGCCGGGCCGCCGCGACGGTGTCGGTGAGCTCCTGGAGGAGCTGCACGGTCGCGGCGAGGCCGCGGGGCAGCACCGGGTGCTCGGCGTGCGGGGCGTCGTCCAGGCCGAGGAAGGACAGGATCGACAGCGTCCCGTCGGCCGCGGCGAGCGCCTCGCCGAGCACGTCGGCGAGCTGGCCGCCCAGCTCGTCGGGGTCGGCGGCGGTGTCGACGGGCACGGTCGTCACGTCGCCGCCGAGGGTCCAGGTGCAGGCGTTCAGATCCGGGTCGTCGGCCCGGTCGGCGGGCAGCAGCACCAGCCAGGGGCCGGCGTCCTGCTCCGTCGGCGTGCCGGCCAGCGGCTCCCAGACCGCCCGGTACCGGGCACCGTCCACGAGCGAGCGTTCCCGGCCGCGCCGCCGCCACGCGGACAGGGCCGGCAGCACCGCCCCGAACGGCTGGTCGCGGTCCACGTCCAGCTCGCGGGTCAGCGAATCGAAGTCCTCGGCCTCGACCGCCGCCCAGAACCGGCGCTCGACCTCGGTGCTGTCGTCCTCGGCGGCAACGAGGGCGGCCCAGTCCGGTGGCTCCGGCCAGTAGCGCTGCCGGTCGAACACGTACGTGGGCAGGTCCATCGGCTGGGCGCCGGTGCCCTCGTACAGGGCGGACCAGTCCGGGGAGACGCCGTGGGTGTGCAGCGCGGCGACGGCCCGCAGCAGGGCGGTTGGCTCCGGCCGGTCCCGGCGCAGCGTCGGCACGACCAGCGGGGCCCGACCGCCGGCCGGGGCATCCTCGGCGAGGACTGCCTGGGTGAGGGCGGTGAGCACCCCGTCCGGGCCGATCTCGACGTACCCGGTGCAGCCCTGGGCCCGCAGGGCCGTGACGGCGTCGGCGAAACGCACGGCGTCGCGGGCGTGTCGCACCCAGTACGCCGGGCTGGCCAGCTCCGCCGGGTCGACCACCGCGCCGGTGACCGTGGAGACCATCGGCACGGTCGGGGTCCGCTGCTCCAGCCTTGCGGCGACGACGGCGAGGTCGTCGAGCACCGGGTCCATCAGCGGGCTGTGGAAGGCGTGGCTGACGGTCAGCCGCCGGATGCGTACGCCTCGGGCCGACCACTCGGCGGCCAGCTCCTCGACGGCGTCGCCGGCCCCGGACAGCACCACGGCGGCGGGGCCGTTGACGGCGGCGACGGAGACCCGGTCGGCGCGGTCGCCGAGCGAGGCCAGCACGTCGGCCTCGGCGGCGGCGACCGCGAGCATCGCCCCGCCGGCCGGCAGCGCCTGCATGAGCCGGCCCCGGGCGGCGACCAGCTCGGCGGCCTCGGTCAGGCTGAGCAGCCCGGCGGCGTGGGCGGCGGCGAACTCGCCGATGGAGTGCCCGGCGACCGCGTCGGGGCGCATGCCCCATGCCCGCAGCAGCCGGAACAGCGCCACCTCGACGGCGAACAGCGCCGGCTGGGTGTACTCGGTGCGGTCCAGCAGCTCCGCGTCGGCGGTACCGGGCGAGGCGTTCAGCACCGGCCGCAGCGGTCCCGGCAGGTGCGGGTCGAGGGCGGCGCAGACCTCGTCGAGGGCGGCGGCGAAGGCCGGGAACGCGGCGGCCAGCTCGCGGCCCATCCCGGCCCGCTGCGCGCCCTGCCCGGAGAACAGGTACGCCACCTTCGGCCGGGGCGCGACCGCGCCGGTGACCACCAGCGGCGACTCCTCGCCGGAGCCGAGGGCACGCAGCCCGGTGCGTAGCGCGATCCGGTCGGTGGCGAGGACGACGGCCCGGTGTTCCAGGGCGGCCCGGGACACCACGGACGACCAGCCGACGTCGACCATCGGCGGCGCCTCCGGCCCGGTGACCTGGTCGGCCCACGGACCGGCCTGTGCGGCCAGCGCGGACGCGGTGCGTGCCGACAGCAGCACCGGCACCACCGGCAGCCGGCCCGGGTCCCCGGCCGGCTCGGCCGGTACGGGCAGCTCCGGGGCCTGTTCCAGGATGGTGTGCGCGTTGGTGCCGCTGATCCCGAAGGAGGAGACGGCGGCCCGCCGGGGGCGGCCGGTGACCGGCCAGGTCCGGCCCTCGTCGAGCAGCTCGACCGCGCCGACGCTCCAGTCCACCTGGTCGGTCGGCTCGTCGACGTGCAGGGTCTGCGGCAGGTAGCCGTACCGCAGGGCCAGGACCATCTTGATGATGCCGGCGACCCCGGCGGCGGCCTGGGTGTGCCCGATGTTGGACTTGATCGAGCCGAGCCAGAGCGGCTGGTCGGCCGGCCGGTCCCGCCCGTACGTGGCGAGCAGGGCCTGCGCCTCGATCGGGTCGCCGAGCTTGGTGCCGGTGCCGTGCGCCTCGACGGCGTCCACCTCGGCCGGGGTGAGGCCGGCGTTGGCCAGGGCCTGCCGGATCACCCGCTGCTGCGAGGGCCCGTTCGGGGCGGTGAGGCCGTTGGACGCGCCGTCCTGGTTGACGGCGCTGCCCCGGATCACCGCGAGCACGGGGTGGCCGTTGCGCTGGGCGTCGGAGAGCCGCTCGACGAGCAGCACGCCGAGGCCCTCGCCCCAGCTCGTGCCGTCGGCGGCGGAGGCGAACGCCTTGACCCGGCTGTCCGGGGCCAGGCCCCGCTGCCGGCTGAAGCCGACGAACACCCCGGGGGTGGACATCACGGTGACGCCGCTGACGAGGGCGAGGGAGCACTCCGCCTGGCGCAGCGCCTGGCAGGCCCAGTGCAGCGCGACCAGCGACGAGGAGCAGGCGGTGTCCACCGAGACGGCGGGCCCTTCCAGCCCGAGGGTGTACGACACCCGGCCGGAGAGCACGCTGCCGGCGTTGCCGGTCATCAGGTGTCCCTCGGCGCCCTCGGCGCTGTACATCAGGTTCCGGTAGTCCTGGTAGTTGGTGCCGACGAAGACGCCGGTGGGGCTGCCGCGCAGCGCCTGCGGGTCGATCCCGGCCCGCTCGATCGCCTCCCAGGACGCCTCCAGCAGCAGCCGCTGCTGCGGGTCCATGGCCAGGGCCTCGCGGGGGCTGATGCCGAAGAAGCCGGCGTCGAAGTCGGCGACCCCGGCGACGAAGCCGCCCTCCCGGGCGTAGCTGGTGCCCTCGTTCTCCGGGTCGGAGTCGAACAGCCGGTCGAGGTCCCAGCCCCGGTCGGTGGGGAACTCGCCGATCGCGTCGCCGCCGGCGGCGAGGAGCTGCCACAGCCGCTCCGGGTCGTCCGCCCCGCCGGGCAGACGGCAGCTCATCGCCACGATGGCGATCGGGTCGTCGTCGACGGCCACGGCGGGTGCGGCGGGGGCGGTCACGGCCGGGACGACCCCGGTGAGCAGCTCGTCCAGGTGCGCGGCGAGCACCGTCGGGTTCGGGTAGTCGAAGGCGAGCGTCGCCGGCAGCCGCAGGTCGGTGGCGGAGGCCAGGAAGTTGCGCATGTCCACCGCGGTCAGCGAGTCCAGGCCCAGGTCCCGGAAGGGCCGGGTGGCCGGGATGTCGTCGGCCGCACCGTAGCCCAGCGCGGTCGCCGCGCACTGGCGGACCAGTTCCAGCAGCGCCTCGACGCGCTCCGCCGGGGTGAGCACGGCGAGCCGGCGGGCCAGCGCCCCGGACGAGTCTGCCGACTCCTCCTCCGTGGCCTGCGACGTGATCTCCCGGGCCGCCTCGCGCACCTCGGCGAGGTCGCCGATCAGCGGGCTGGGCCGGACCAGGGTGAAAGCGGGGGCGAACCGACCCCAGTCGATGTCGGCGATCAGCGTGCTGGTCTCGCCCCGGCGCAGCGCCCGGGCCAGGGCCTCGACGGCCAGGGCGGGGTCCATGCCGACCATGCCGCCCCGGCGCAGCCGCTGCTGGGCGCGCTCGTTGTCGGCGGGCAGGCCGGCGCCGCTCCACGCCCCCCAGGCCACCGAAAGGGCGGGAAGGCCCTCGGCCCGGCGCCGCTCGGCGAGGGCGTCGAGGAAGGCGTTCGCGGCCCCGTACGCGCCCTGCCCGGCGTTGCCGGTGGTGCCGGCGACCGAGGAGAACAGCACGAAGGCGTCCAGGTCCAGGTCGCGGGTCAGCTCGTCCAGGTGGACGGCGGCGGCGCACTTGGGGGCGGCGACGGTGTGCAGGCGCTGTGGGGTGGCGGTGTCCACGATGCCGTCGTCGAGGACGGCGGCGGTGTGCAGCACGGCGCTCACCGGGGCGTCCCCGTCGACGGTGGCCAGCAGGTCGGCGAGCTGCGCCCGGTCGGTCACGTCGCAGGCCGCGACGGTGACCCGTACGCCGAGGTCGGTCAGCTCCGCCTCCAGCTCGGCGGCGCCCGGGGCGTCCGGGCCGCGCCGGCTGGCCAGCAGGACGTGCGTGGCGCCGGAGCGGGCCGCCCAGCGGGCCAGGTGCCCGCCCAGACCGCCGGTGCCACCGGTGATCAGCACGGTGTCGCGCATCCGCCAGCCGTCGTCCGCCGGCTCGCCGGACGCGGTCGGCTCGGGCTCGGTGATCCGGGTGAGCCGGCGGGCGAAGACCCCGGAGTCGCGGACGGCGAGTTGGTCCTCGCCGCCGTTGTCGCCGAGCGCCGCGCAGAGCCGCACCCCCGTCCAGGGGTCGAGGACGTCCGGCAGGTCGACCAGGCCGGCCCAGCGGCCGGGGTGTTCGAGGGCGACCGCGCGGCCGAGGCCCCAGACGGCGGCGGCGGCCGGGCTCGGCGCCGGGTCCTCGGCGTCGACGACGACGGCCCGCCGGGTGGCGCACCACAGTGGAGCCTCGACGTCGAGCGATCCGAGCGCCTGCACGAGCAGGGCCGTCCCGGTGACGCCCAGCGTGGTGGCGGGGTGTTCGGGGTGCGCCCGCTCGTCGAGGCCGAGCAGCGACAGCACCGAGGCGGGGCCCTCGTCGGGCAGCGCGTCGCGCAGCAGGTCGGCCAGCGCCGCCGCGTCGGCGGTGGTGTCCACCTCGACGGGTACGGCGTCCACGCCGACACTGCCGAGCGCGGAGAGCACGTCCTGGACCAGCGGGTCCTCGCCCAGCCCGCCGGGAACCGGGACCAGCCAGGTGCCGGCGAGCCGGTCCAGCGGCAGGTCGGGCAGGGCGTCCCAGGTGACCCGGTAGCGCCACCGGTCGATGTCCGGCTCGTCGTCGGCGCGGGCGAGGAACAGGGACGGCGCGGGCCAGTACCGGTGGTGGTCGAAGGCGTACGTGGGCAGGTCGACGGTGGCCGTGGCGGCAAGAACGTTCGTGAGGTCGACGGGCAGGCCGATGGCGTGCGCGGTCGCCAGGTTCGTCAACAGCCGGGTCGCGTCGTCGTCGCCCCGGCGCAGGCTGCCCAGGGTGTGTCCGGTGGTTCCGGTGTCGTCGAGGATCGCCGTGACCGGCATCGTCAACACCGGGTGCGGGCTGATCTCCACGAACGTGCTGTGGCCGGCGGCGATCGCCACCCGCACGGCGGCGTCGAACTGCACGGTCTGCCGCAGGTTGTCGTACCAGTAGTCCGCTGTCATCGACGCCGGATCCACCCAGTCCCCGGTCAACGTGGACACCAGCCGGACGTCACCAGCCTGCGGGGTCACGTCGGCCAGATCCGTACGGAGCTGCTCGGCGACCTCCTGCACCGACGCCGAGTGCGACGCGTAGTCCACCGGAATCAACCGGGCCCGCAGCCCCTCGTCGGTACACGCCTGCACAAGGTCGGCCACCGGCTGCGGCGGACCCGACACGACCACCGTGGCCGGGCCGTTCACGGCCGCGACGCCCACCCCGGGGAACTGCGCGAGGCGGGCGGTCACCGCGTCGGCGGACAGATCCACCGACGCCATCGCCCCGGTGCCGCGCAGCACGGCGAGGGCCCGCGAACGCAGGGCGACGGTCCTCGCCGCGTCGTCCAGGGACAGGATCCCCGCCACACACGCCGCACCGATCTCACCCTGCGAGTGACCGATCACCGCCTGCGGGGTGACGCCCGCCTGCCGCCACACCGCAGCCAGGGCGACGCCGACGGCCCACAGCACCGGCTGCACCACCTCGACCCGGTCCAACCACGACTCGTCCCCACCCGTCAACACCGCGACGAGATCCACGTCGAGGAACGGGGCCAGGGCACGCTGGCACTCCGCCAGCCGCGCGTCGAACACCGGCGTCCGACCGACCAGACCCGCCGCCATCCGCGCCGACTGCGCACCCTGACCCGGGAACACGAACACCGGACCCGCGCCCGGAGCCGCCGCCGCGCCGGAGACCACGTTGCCGGCCGGCGCACCCGCGCCCAGGGCGTCCAGGCCGGCCAGCAGCTCGTCGACGGTAGAACCGACCACGGCGGCCCGGTGGTCGAACGTCGACCGGGTCGCCGTCAGGGACCAGCCCACCGCCGCCGGGTCGAGACCGTCACGCTCCCGCACGTACGACGCCAACCGGGCGGCCTGGCCGGCGAGGGCGGCCCTGGACCGGGCCGACACCGGCCACACCGTCACGCCCGCGTCGACCAGGCCCGGCGCACTCGTGGGGACGGCGAGAAGCTCGACCGGCTCGTCGTCGGCCTGCTCGATGATCACGTGCGCGTTGGTGCCGGAGATGCCGAACGAGGAGACGGCGGCCCGCCGGACCCGGCCCGTCTCGGGCCACGGCCGCGCCTCGGTGGTCAGCTCCACCGCGCCGGCCGTCCAGTCGATGTGCGGGGACGGCTCGTCGACGTGCAGGGTGGCCGGCACGATCCCGTGCCGCATGGCCAGCACCATCTTGATCACCCCGGCGACGCCGGCCGCGGCCTGGGCGTGGCCGATGTTCGACTTCACCGAGCCGAGCAGCAACGGACCGGTGTCGCCCCGGTCCTGCCCGTACGTGGCCAGCAGCGCCTGCGCCTCGATCGGGTCGCCCAGCTTGGTGCCCGTGCCGTGCGCCTCGACCACGTCCACGTCGGCCGTGGACAGCCGGGCCGAGGCGAGGGCCTGGCTGATCACCCGCTGCTGCGCCGGCCCGTTCGGCGCGGTCAGCCCGTTGGACGCGCCGTCCTGGTTGACGGCGGAGCCCCGGACCACCGCGAGGACGGAATGGCCGTTGCGGCGGGCGTCCGACAGCCGCTCGACCATCAGCCAGCCGACGCCCTCGGAGAACCCGGCGCCGTCGGCGGCGGCGGCGAAGGACCGGCACCGCCCGTCCGGGGAAAGTGCGCGCTGCCGGCTGGAGCCGATGAAGAGGCCGGGGGTGGCCATCACGGTCACCCCGCCGGCCAGGGCCAGGTCGCACTCCCCCGCCCGGAGCGCCTGCACCGCGAGGTGCAGCGCCACCAGCGACGACGAGCAGGCCGTGTCGATGGAGACCGCCGGACCCTCCAGCCCGAGGGTGTACGACACCCGGCCGGACGCGACGGCCGCCGCGCCCCCGGTCATCGAGTGCCCCTCGTCGCCGTCGGGCGACATCATCAGCAGGGTGCCGTAGTCCTGCCCGTTGGTGCCGACGAACACCCCGGTCCGGCTGCCGCGCAGGGTGGCCGGGTCGATCCCGGCGGCCTCGACCGCCTCCCAGGACGTCTCCAGCAGCAGCCGCTGCTGCGGGTCCATGGTGAGCGCCTCACGGGGCGAGATGCCGAAGAAGGCGGAGTCGAAGTCCCCGGCACCGTCGATGAACCCGCCCTCCCGGGCGTACGAGGTGCCCGGGTTGTCGGGGTCGGGGTGGTAGAGCCGATCCAGGTCCCAGCCCCGATCGGCGGGGAAGGGGGCGACAGCGTCCCGGCCGTCCCGCAGCAGCTCCCACAGCTCGTCGGGGTTGCGCACCCCGCCGGGCAGCCGGCAGCTCATCGCCACGATCGCCACCGGCTCCAGTTCCTGGGACTGGACCTCGCTGAGTCGGCGGCGGGTGTCGTGGAGATCAGCCATGACCCGCTTGAGGTAGTCGCGGAGCTTGTCTTCATTGGCCATCGGGGTGCCGCTTCCTCGGGAGGGACGGGAGAGAGCCGGAGCGAGGTCAGGAAATGCCGAGGTCCTTGTCCACCATCGCGAACAGTTCGTCGTCGGTGGCGTCGTCGAGGTGCCGGCCGATGTTGTCGCCGCCGCTGGCCTGGCCGAGCCGGGTGAGCATCGCCTGGAGCCGTACGGTGGCCCGCACCCGCGCCGCCTCGTCGCGCGCCACCACGTCGAGGCTGTCGGCGATCCGGTCGAGGTCGTCGAGGAGGGCCGTCGGGGTGACCACGTCGTCGTGGGCGACCTCGGCGAACAGGTACTCCGCCAGCGTCGTCGGGGTCGGGTAGTCGAAAACCAGGGTGACCGGCAGGGCCACCCCGGTGGCCGAGCCGAGGCGGTTGCGCAGCTCGACGGCGGTGACGGAGTCGAAGCCCAGCTCCCGGAACGCCCGGTGCTCGTCCACCGACTCGGCGGACGCGTAGTTGAGCACGGCGGCGACCTGGCTGCGCACCAGGCCGAGCAGCACGGCGAGCCGCTCGGCGGCGGGCAGCCCGGCGAGCCGGTCCTGCAACGTCTCCGGGCCGTCACCGGCCTCCACGCCGGCGACCGTCTCGGCCGTGGCGAGCCGGCGGACGTCCGGCAGGTCGCCGATCAGCGGACCCGGCCGGGTGGCGGTGAACGCGACTGCGAACCGCTCCCAGGCGATGTCGGCGATGGTGAGGAACCCCTCGCTGTGGTCCACGGCCTGGTGCAGCGCGGCGATGGCCGCCTCGGGGGTCATCTCGGGTACGCCGTGCCGGTGCAGCAGCTCGCCGAGCGGCCCGTCTGCCATGCCGCCGCCGGCCCAGGCGCCCCAGGCGATGGAGGTGGCGGGCAGGCCGAGGCCGCGCCGGTGCTGGGCGAGCGCGTCGAGGAACGCGTTGCTCGGGGCGTAGTTGCCGACGCCGGAGCTGGCCACGCTGCCCGCGAAGGACGAGAACATGATGAACGCGGACAGGTCCAGGTCGAGGGTCAGCTCGTGCAGGTTGTACGCGACGTCGACCTTGGCCTGGAGCACCCGCTCGATCTGCTCCGGCCGGATGTCGTTGATCATCGCGTCGTCCAGCACGGCGGAGGCGTGCACGACCGTGGTGAGCGGGTACTCGGCGGGGATCGCGTCGATCAGGTCGGCCAGCGCGTCCCGGTCGGAGGCGTCGCACTCGACCACGGCGGCCTGGGCGCCCAGCTCGGTGAGGTCGTCGACGAGCTGCTGCGCGCCCGGCGCGGCCATGCCCCGCCGGCTGACGACGAGGATGTTCTCCACGCCGCTGCGGGCCAGCCAGCGGGCGGCGTGCCCGCCGAGCGCGCCGGTGCCGCCGGTGACCAGCGCCGTGCCGAACGGCTGCCACGGGTTCGCGGGCTGGCTGTCGCCGAGCGGGACCCGGGTGAGCCGGCGGGCGAGGACGCTGCCGGGGCGTACCGCGATCTGGTCCTCCTCCCCGGCGGTGGTGAGGGCCGCGACCAGCAGGCCGGCGGAGCGCTCGTCGACGGCCTCGGGAAGGTCCACGAGGCCACCCCAGCGCTGCGGGTGCTCCAGCGCGGCGACCCGGCCGAAGCCCCAGACCAGCGACTGCACCGGGGAGCGCAGCAGGTCGGCTCGGCCGACGGACGCGGCGCCGGAGGTGATGCTCCACATCGGGGCACGCAGGCCGATGTCGCCGAGGGCCTGGAACAGCGCGACGGTGGCGGCGAAGCCGCCCGGCACGGACGGGTACAGCGGGTGGACCAGTTCGTCGAAGGCGAGCAGCGAGACCACGCCGGCCACCTCGACGGCCTCGCCGTCGCCGCCCGGCGCGGCGTCGAGCGCCTCCCGCAGCAGCTTGCCGAGCAGGTCGCGGTCGACGTCGGGGGTGGAGACGGGCACCGGGACGAGGGTCGCGCCGGCCCCGGTGAGCGCCTCGACGCAGGCGTCCTGCCAGGGCTCGACGATGTCGCCGGTCGGCATGACGACGACCCAGGTGCCGGTCATGCCCCGGTTGGCGACGCCGGGCAGCGGCTTCCAGGTGTCCTGGTAGCGCCAGCTGTCGATGTCGGACTGCCTGCGTCGCTGCCGACGCCACGAGGTGAGCAGCGGCAGGGCCGGGAGCAACGCGTCGAATGCCCGGTCCACCGGGGTGTCCTCGGTGGCGATGGTCTCGGCGAGGGCGGTGAGGTCGCCGCGTTCCACGGCGGCCCAGAAACTGGCGTCGCTCGGGTCGGCCGCCGCCTGGAGCAGGCTCTCCAGGTCGGGGCCGCCGCTGCCGTCCAGCCAGAACCGCTGGTAGTCGAAGGCGTACGTGGGCAGCGGTGCCGCGTCGGTACCGGGGAGCACGTTCGTGAGGTCGACGGGCAGGCCGATGGCGTGCGCGGTGGCCAGGTTCGTCAGCAACCGGGTCGCGTCGTCGTCGCCCCGGCGCAGGCTGCCCAGGGTGTGCCCGGTGGTGCCGGTGTCGTCGAGGATCGCCGTCACCGGCATGGTCAACACGGGGTGCGGGCTGATCTCCACGAACGTGGAGTGCCCCGCCGCGATCGCCACCCGCACGGCGGCGTCGAACTGCACCGTCCGCCGCAGGTTGTCATACCAGTAGTCCGCCGTCATCGACGCCGGATCCACCCAGTCCCCGGTCAACGTGGACACGAGGCGGGTGTGACCGGCCTGCGGGGTCACGTCGGCCAAATCCGTGCGGAGCTGCTCGGCGACCTCCTGCACCGACGCCGAGTGCGACGCGTAGTCCACCGGAATCAACCGGGCCCGCAGCCCCTCGTCGGTACACGCCTGGACGAGGTCCGCCACCGGCTGCGGCGGACCGGAGACGACCACCGTGGCCGGGCCGTTCACGGCCGCGACCCCGACACCCGGGAACTGCGCGAGGCGGGCGGTCACCGCGTCGGCGGACAGGTCCACCGACGCCATCGCCCCCGTACCCCGCAACACGGCCAGGGCACGCGAACGCAGGGCAACCGTCCTCGCCGCGTCGTCCAGGGACAGGATCCCGGCGACACACGCCGCGCCGATCTCACCCTGCGAGTGGCCGACCACGGCGTCCGGGACGACGCCGGCCGCGCGCCAGACGGCGGCGAGGGCGATGCCGACGGCCCACAGCACCGGCTGCACGACCTCGACCCGGTCCAACCACGACTCGTCCTCGCCGGTGAGGACCGCGACGAGATCCACGTCCAGGTAGGGGGCGAGGGCCCGCTGGCACTCGGCGAGCCGCGCGTCGAACACGGGGGCCCGGCCGACGAGGCCGGCGGCCATCCGCGCCGACTGGGCGCCCTGGCCGGGGAAGACGAACACGGGGCCGGCGCCGGTGCCGGTGACCGTGCCGGTGACGAGGTTGCCGGCCGGCTCGCCGGCGGCCAGTGCGTCCAGCCCGGCCAGCAGCTCCTCGGCGTCCGCGCCGACCACTGCGGCGCGGTGGTCGAACGTGGACCGGGTGGTGGCCAGGGCCCAGCCGACCGCCGCCGGGGCGAGGTCGCCGTGGTCGCGCACGTGCCGCGCGAGCCGGGCGGCCTGGCCGGCGAGGGCTGCCTTCGACCGGGCCGACACCGGCCAGATCGTCACGTCGGAGCCGATCAGGCCGGGCCGGTACGCGGGCTCGACGGCGGTTGCCTCGACGGCCGCCTCCCCGTCGACGGTGTCCGGGCCGGCGACGCGGGGCCGGTACTCCTCCAGGATCACGTGCGCGTTGGTGCCGCTCACCCCGAACGAGGAGACGCCGCCGCGACGGGGGCGGTCCAGCTCCGGCCACGGCTTCGACTCGGTGAGCAGCGACACCGCCCCGGCAGTCCAGTCCACGTGCTGGGACGGCTCGTCGACGTGCAGGGTCTCCGGCATGACGCCGTTGCGCAGCGCCATCACCATCTTGACCAGCCCGGCGACGCCGGCGGCGCTCTGGGTGTGGCCGATGTTCGACTTCACCGAGCCGAGCCACAGCGGCCGGTCGGCGGGGCGGTCCTGCCCGTACGTGGCGATGAGCGCCTGGGCCTCGATCGGGTCGCCGAGGGTGGTGCCGGTGCCGTGTGCCTCCACCATGTCAACGTCGGCGGTGCCGAGCCGGGCGTTGGCCAGGGCCTGCCGGATGACCCGCTGCTGCGAGGGTCCGTTCGGGGCGGTGAGCCCGTTGGACGCGCCGTCCTGGTTGAGGGCGCTGCCCCGGATCACGGCGAGCACCGGGTGGCCGTTGCGCTCGGCGTCGGCGAGCCGCTCCACGACGAGCACCCCGCCGCCCTCGCCCCAGCCGGTGCCGTCGGCGCCCGCCGCGAACGCCTTGCACCGGCCGTCGACGGACATGCCGCGCTGCCGGGAGAAGACGACGAAGACGCCGGGGGTGGCCATCACGGTGACGCCGCCGGCGATGGCGAGGTCACACTCGCCGCGGCGCAGCGCGTTCACGGCGAGGTGCAGGGCGACCAGCGACGACGAGCAGGCGGTGTCCACCGTGACGGCCGGGCCGTTGAGGCCGAGGGTGAACGAGATCCGGCCGGACGCCACGCTGGTGGTGTTGCCGGTGCCGAGGTACATGTCGACGCCCTCGGGCACGTTCGGCAGCCCGATGCCGTAGTTGGAGGTGCTCAGCCCGACGAAGACGCCGGTGGAACTGCCGCGCAGCGACAACGGGTCGATGCCGGCCCGCTCGACGGCCTCCCAGGACGTCTCCAGCAGCAGCCGCTGCTGCGGGTCCATGGCAAGGGCCTCGCGCGGCGAGATGCCGAACAGGGTCGGGTCGAAGTCACCGGCACCGTCGAGGAACCCGCCGACCCGGGTGTAGCTCTTGCCCGGCTTGTTCGGGTCGGGGTCGTAGAGCGACTCCAGGTCCCAGCCCCGGTCGCCCGGGAACTCGGTGAGGGCGTCCCGGCCGTCGGCGACGAGGTCCCACAGGTCCTCCGGCGTCCGGACGCCACCGGGGAAGCGGCAGCTCATCGAGACGATGGCCAGGGGCTCCTGGTCGCGCGCCTCGACGGTCTGCAGCTTGCGCCTGGTGTCGTGCAGGTCGGCGGTGACCCGCTTGAGGAAGTACCGCAGCTTGTCGTCGCTCATCGGGTCACACCTGCCTCGATCCGGAAGTCGGTCATCTCAGGAGATTCCAAACTCTTTGCTGATGAAGTCGAAGATCTCGTCGTCGCTGGCCGAGTCGAGGTCGGGCCGGTCCTCGGCGGCGGGCCCGACGGCCAGGTCGGACGCCTTGGCGAGCAGGTCCTGCATCCGGGCGGTGAACCGGTCCCGGGCCACCGGGTCGAGCGGGATGGAGTTGAGCAGGCTCTCCACGGTGTCGATGCCCTGGAAGATGGGCTGGGTGGAGGGCGCGGAGTCGGCGGCGATCTCGCTGGTCAGCTTCTCGGCCAGCGCGGTCGGCGTCGGGTAGTCGAAGACCAGCGTCGCCGGCAGCCGCAGCCCGGACAGGGCGTTGAGCCGGTTGCGCAGGTCCACGGCGGTGAGCGAGTCGAAGCCCAGGTCGGTGAAGAGCCGGCCGGGGTCGACCGCGTCGGCGCCGGCGTGGCCGAGGACGGCGGCGATGTTGGCCCGGACCACGTCGAGCACCACCTTCAGCCGCTCCGGGCCGGCCAGTCCGGCGAGCCGCTGGCCGAGCGACACCCCGCCGGCACGGGCGCCGGTGGCGTCGACGGAGCGGCGCAGCGGCACCCGGACCAGGGCGCGGAGCATCGGCGCGAGGGCGCCGGACTCCGCCTGACCCCGCAGCGTCCCGACGTCCAGCCGCATCGGTACGACCGCCGCCGCGTCCAGCCGCCAGGCGGCGTCGAACAGGTCCAGCGCCTGCGCGGTGGCCAGGCCGGCGGCGCCCTGCTCGGTGATGCGCCGCACGTCGGCGTCGGCGAGGTGGCCGGTCATGCCGCTGGCCTGCTCCCACAGGCCCCACGCGAGGGAGATGCCGGCGAGCCCCCGGGCCCGCCGGTGCGCGGCGAGGGCGTCGAGGAACGCGTTCGCCGCCGCGTAGTTGGACTGGCCGGCGCTGCCCAGGGTGGCCGCCGCCGAGGAGAACAGCACGAACGCCGCGAGGCCCAGCCCTTCGGTGAGCCGGTGCAGGTGCCAGGCCGCGTCGATCTTCGGCACGGCCACCGCGTCGACGCGGTCGGGGGTCATCGACTCCAGCACGCCGTCGTCGAGGACGCCGGCGGCGTGCACCACGGCGGTCAGCGGGTGCGCGGCGGGCACCCCGGCGAGCAGCGCCGCCAGGGCGTCCGGGTCGGCGGCGTCGCAGGCGGCGACGGTCACCTCCGTACCGTGGTCGGCGAGTTCGGCGACCAGGTCGGCGATCCCCTCGGCCGCCGCGCCGCGCCGGCCGGCGAGCAGCAGGTGCCGCACGCCGTGGGTGGTGGCGAGGTGCCGGGCCAGGATCCGGCCGAGCACGCCGGTGCCGCCGGTGATCAGCACGGTGCCGTCGGGGTCGATGCCGCCGGGCAGCGGCTCCGTCCCGGCCGGGACCCGCCCGAGGCGCGGGGTGCGGACCTGTCCGGCCCGTACGGCGAGCTGCGGCTCACCGGAGGCGATCGCGGCGGCCAGGGCGGCCCGGCTGTCCGGCTCGTCGTCGAGGTCGACGAGCTGCAACCGGTCGGGGTGTTCGAGCTGGGCGGTGCGCAGCAGGCCCCACACGGGGGCCTGGCGCAGGTTGACCGCCGGCTGCTCCCCCGCCGCGACCGCGTCGCGGGTGACCAGCACGAGCCTGGACCCGGCGAACCGGTCGTCGGCGAGCCAGGTCCGCAACGCCGCGAGGGTACGGTGCGTCGTGGCCCGCGCCTGCGCGGCGAGGGCCGGGTCCGCGTCGTCGTCGGCGGGGCCGCCGACCGGAACGACGACCGCCTCCGGCGCGGGCTCACCCCCGGCGAGCAGGTCGCCGAGGGAGTCCAGGTCGATGTCAGCGCGCACCCGCGCGCCCGCCGACTCGCAGGCGGCGCTGAGGGCGAGGTCGTCGCCGCCGAGCACCACCCAGCGGGTGGCCGCCGGGACCGGTCCGGTGGGCACCGGCAGCGCCGGCCAGTCCACCTGGAACAGCGACTCGTGCCGGCCGGAGCGGGCCGCGCCGAGGGAGTCGCCGGAGACCCGCCGCATGATCAGCGAGTCGACGTGCAGCACCGGCGCGCCGGTGGCGTCGGCCACCTGGAAGGCCACCCCGACCTCGCCGGCCGCGGCGACGCGTACCCGCAGGGCGGTGGCCCCGGCGGCGAGCAGGGAGACCCCGGTCCAGGCGAACGGCAGCCGGGGCGCGGTGGCGTCGGCGCCGTCACCCATCCGGCCGAGGAAGCCGCCGATGGACATGGCCTGCAACGCGCCGTCGAGCAGCGCCGGGTGCACGCCGAACCGGCCGGCCTCGGCATGGTGGTCGGCGGGCAGTTCCACCTCGGCGAAGACCTCGTCGCCGCGGGTCCAGGCGGCGCGCAGGCCGCGGAACGCCGGGCCGTACCCGAAGACGGTCGCCTCGATGCCGGAGTAGAAGTCGTCGGCCTCGACGCGGGTCGCGCCGGGCGGCGGCCACACCCCCAGGTCGAAGGCGGGCGCATCGGCCGGCTGCGGGGCGAGCAGGCCGGTGGCGTGGCAGGTCCAGGCCACGTCGGCGAGGATCTCGTCCGAGCCGTCCCGGTAGGGCCGGGAGTAGAGCTGCACGCCGCGCCGGCCGTCGTCGTCGCGCTCGCCGACCGAGAGCTGCACCTGCAGGGAGCCCAGTTCGGGCAGGACCAGCGGGGCGAGCAGGGTCAGCTCCTCCACCGTCGGGCAGCCGGCCTGCTCGCCGGCGTACGTCGCCAGCTCCACGAACGCGGTGCCGGGCAGCAGGATGTTGTTCATCACCCGGTGCTCGCCGAGCCACGGGTGGGTACGCACCGACAGCCGCCCGGTGAACACCATCCGCTCGCTGTCGGGGAAGGTGAGGGTGGCGCTGAGCAGCGGGTGCCCGGCGTCCTGGAGGCCGGCGGAGGCGACGTCCTGGGCCCGGTGCACGGGCGGGTCCACCCAGAACCGCTGGTGCTCGAAGGCGTAGGTGGGCAGCGGCACCACGTCGGTCTCCGCGAGCACGTTCGTCAGGTCGACGGGCAGGCCGATGGCGTGCCCGGTCGCCAGGTTCGTCAGCAACCGGGTCGCGTCGTCGTCGCCCCGGCGCAGGCTGCCCAGGGTGTGCCCGGTGGTTCCGGTGTCGTCGAGGATCGCCGTCACCGGCATGGTCAACACGGGGTGCGGGCTGATCTCCACGAACGTGGAGTGCCCCGCCGCGATCGCCACCCGCACGGCGGCGTCGAACTGCACCGTCCGCCGCAGGTTGTCATACCAGTAGTCCGCCGTCATCGACGCCGGATCCACCCAGTCCCCGGTCAACGTCGACACCAGCCGGGTGTGACCGGCCTGCGGGGACACATCGGCCAAATCCGCCCGCAACTGCTCGGCGACCTCCTGCACCGACGCCGAATGCGACGCGTAGTCCACCGGAATCAACCGGGCCCGCAGCCCCTCGTCGGTACACGCCTGCACCAGATCCGCCACCGGCTGCGGCGGACCCGACACGACCACCGTGCCCGGACCGTTCACCGCCGCGACACCCACACCGGGGAACGCGCCCAGCCGTTCGGTCACCGCGTCGGCGGACAGATCCACCGACGCCATCGCCCCGGTGCCGCGCAGCACGGCGAGGGCCCGCGAACGCAGGGCGACGGTCCTCGCCGCGTCGTCCAGGGACAGGATCCCCGCCACACACGCCGCACCGATCTCACCCTGCGAGTGACCGATCACCGCCTGCGGGGTGACGCCCGCCTGCCGCCACACCGCAGCCAGGGCGACGCCGACGGCCCACAGCACCGGCTGCACCACCTCGACCCGGTCCAACCACGACTCGTCCCCACCGGTCAGGACCGAGACGAGATCCACATCGAGGTACGGGGCCAGGGCACGCTGGCACTCCGCCAGCCGCGCGTCGAACACCGGCGTTTGGCCGACCAGACCCGCCGCCATCCGCGCCGACTGCGCACCCTGACCCGGGAACACGAACACCGGACCCGCGCCGGGACCGGAAGCCGAACCCGTGACCGCATTGCCGGCCGGCGCACCCGCCGCAAGTGCGTCCAGGCCAGCCAGCAGCTCGTCGGCGCTCGACCCGACCACGGCGGCCCGCTGGTCGAACGTCGACCGGCTCGCCGCCAGGGACCAGCCCACCGCCGCCGGGTCGAGACCGTCACGCTCCCGCACGTACGACGCCAACCGGGCGGCCTGACCGGCGAGGGCGGCCCTGGACCGGGCCGACACCGGCCACACCGTCACGCCCGAGGCGACCAGCCCCGGGGCCATGGCGGGGGCGGCGGCCGGCTCGTCGTCGGCCTGCTCGATGATCACGTGCGCGTTGGTGCCGGAGATGCCGAACGACGACACCGCCGCCCGGCGCGGCCGGTCCACGGCCGGCCACGGGGTGGCCTCGGTGACCAGCGAGACGGCGCCCGCCGCCCAGTCGATGTGCGGGGACGGCTCGTCGACGTGCAGGGTGGCGGGCACCATCCCGTGCCGGATGGCCTGCACGACCTTGATCACCCCGGCGACGCCGGCGGCGGCCTGGGCGTGGCCGATGTTGGACTTGATCGAGCCGAGCAGCAGCGGCCGGTCGGCGGGCCGGTCCTGCCCGTACGTGGCCAGCAGCGCCTGCGCCTCGATCGGGTCGCCGAGCGTCGTGCCGGTGCCGTGCGCCTCGACCACGTCCACGTCGGCGGTGGTGAGCCCGGCGGTGGCGAGGGCCTGCCGGATCACCCGCTGCTGCGAGGGGCCGTTCGGGGCGGTGAGCCCGTTCGACGCGCCGTCGGAGTTGACGGCGGAGGAGCGGACGACGGCGAGGACCTGACGGCCCTGGCGGCGGGCGTCGGAGAGCCGCTGCACGAGGAGCATGCCGACGCCCTCGGACCAGCCGGTCCCGTCCGCCGACGCGGCGAACGACTTGCACCGGCCGTCGGTGGCGAGGCCGCGCTGCCGGGAGAACTCGACGAACGCCGTCGGGGTGGCCATCACCATCACGCCACCGGCGAGGGCCATGTCGCACTCGCCGCGGCGCAGCGCCTGGCCGGCCCAGTGCAGGGCGACCAGGGACGACGAGCAGGCGGTGTCGAGGGAGACGGCCGGCCCCTCCAGCCCGAACGTGTACGCCACCCGGCCGGAGATGACGCTGCTGGTCATTCCGGTCAACATGTAGCCCTCGGCGGCCTCCGGCGAGTACGCCAGCAGCGAACCGTAGTCCTGGCCACTGGTGCCGACGAACACGCCGGTGCTGCTACCCCGCACGGTGGCCGGGTCGATCCCGGCGGACTCGAAGGACTCCCAGGTGGTCTCCAGCAGCAGCCGCTGCTGCGGGTCCATGGCCAGCGCCTCGCGGGGGCTGATGCCGAAGAAGCCGGGGTCGAACCGGTCGACGCCACCCAGGAAGCCGCCGCCCCGGGCGTAGAAGGTGCCGCTGGCGTCCGGGTCGGGGCTGTAGAGGGTGTCGAGGTCCCAGCCCCGGTCGGTGGGCAGGTCGGTGATCGCGTCGACGCCGTCGGCGACGAGCCGCCACAGGTCGTCGGGCGACCACACCCCGCCGGGCAGCCGGCAGGCCATGCCGATGATGGCGAGGGGCTCGTCGTCGCCGACGGCCACGGTCGCGGTCGTGGGCCGGACCGGCACGGGGGTGCCGGCGATCTCCGTACCGAGGTGGACGGCCAGGTCGTGCGGGCTCGGGTAGTCGAAGACGAGGGTGGCCGGCAGCCGCATGCCGAACGCGTTGTTGAGCCGGTTGCGCATCTCCACGGCGGTGAGCGAGTCGAAGCCGAACTCGCTGAACGCCCGGCGCGGCTCGATCGCGGCCGGGTCGGGGTAGCCGAGCACGGCGGCGGCCTGGCCCCGGACGATCTCGACGAGCGCGGCGACCCGGTCGGCGTCGCCGAGGGCGGCGAGCTGCTGGACCAGGGACGCGCCGGTGCTCGCGGCGGCGGCGCGGGCGGGGGTGCGGATCAGCGCCCGGTACAGCGGCGGAATGGCTCCGCCCGCGAACTGCGCCTTCATCGCGGCGAGGTCGAGGCGGGCCGGGACGAGCGCGGCGTCGGGGGTGCGGCAGGCGGCGTCGAAGAGGGCCAGGCCCTCCTCGGCCTCCATGGCGGCGACGCCGGAGCGGGAGATCCGGTTGAGGTGGACGTCGTCCAGCTCGGTGGTCATGCCGCTGCGGTCGGCCCACAGGCCCCAGGCGAGGGTGAGGGCGGCGAGACCGTGCGCCTTGCGGTGGTGGGCCAGCCCGTCGAGGAACGCGTTGGCGGCGGCGTAGTTGCCCTGGCCGGGGCCGCCGGCGGTGGCCGCGAGGGACGAGTACGAGACGAATGCCTTCAGGTCGAGGTCGGCGGTCAGCTCGTGCAGGTTCCAGGCAGCGTCGACCTTGGGCCGCAGCACGCCGTCCATCCGCTCGGGGGTGAGCGAGGAGATGACGCCGTCGTCGCGTACCCCGGCGGCGTGGATGACGGCGGTGAGCGGGTGCTCCGCCGGGATGCCGGCGAGCAGCGCCGCGACCGCGTCCCGGTCGGCGACGTCGCAGGCGGCGACGGTGACGGTCGCGCCCAGCGCCGCCAGCTCGGCGCGGAGCTCGGCGACGCCTTCGGCGGCCAGACCGCGCCGGCTGGTGAGGATCAGGTGCCGGACGCCGTGCACGGTCACCAGGTGCCGGCTCATGAGCTGGCCGAGGGTGCCGGTGGCGCCGGTGATCAGCACGGTCCCGTCGCCGTCGAACGGGGCGGCGGGCGGCTCCGCGAGGGCCGGAACGCGGGTGAGCCGGGCCCCGGCGGCCACGCCGGAACGGATCACGACCTGCGGCTCGTCGGTGCCCACGGCCGAGACCAGGGCGGCGGCCGAGCCGGTCGCGTCGTCGACGTCGACCAGCACGAACCGGTCGGGGTTCTCCGACTGGGCGGAGCGGAGCAGGCCGATGACGGCGGGGCCGGCCAGGTCGGTCAGGTCGGCGTCGGCGTCGGTGGCGACGGCGCCCCGGGTGAGCACGACCAGCCGGGAGTCGGCGTACCGGTCGTCGGCGAGGAACCGCTGGAGCACGGCGAGGGCCCGGTGGGTCACCTCGGCGACGGCCCGGGGCACGTCGGTCGACGCGGGCGGGTCGAGGAACGGCACGACCAGCACGCCGGGCGCGTCCGCGCCCTCGTCGAGCGCGGCGGCCAGGGCGGTCAGGTCGGGGTGCGCCGCGACGGCCGTACCGGTGGCGGCGACGGCGTCGGCGAGCCCGGCGGCGTCGCCGACGACCGCCCAGCCGGCGGTGGACGGGCCGGCGGGCAGGGCGAGCGGGGCCCACTCGATCCGGAACAGCGACTCGGTGCCGCCACCCCCGGCGACCCGGAGCTGGTCGGCGGAGACGGGCCGCAGCACGAGGGAGCCGACGGAGATGATCGGGGCGCCGGTGACGTCGGCGAGCAGCAGGGAGACGCTGTCGGTGCCGGTGTGCGAGACGCGGACCCGGGCCGCCGCCGCGCCGGCCGCGTGCAGGGCGACGTCGTTCCAGGAGAACGGCAGCCGGCCGTACCCGGGGGGCATGTCCGCGCCGGACGGCTCGCCGGCGGGGGTGGTGAGGCCGAGCGTGTGCAGGGCCGCGTCGAGCAGGGCCGGGTGCAGGCCGTACCCGCCGGCCTCGGCGGCCGGGGCCTCGGGCAGGGCCAGCTCGGCGAACAGGTCGTCGCCGCGCCGCCAAGCGGAGCGCAGCGCGATGAAGGACGGGCCGTAGTCGTAGCCCTGGGCGGCGAGGTTCAGGTACAGGTCGTCGGTGCCGACCTCGGTGGCGCCGGGGGGCGGCCAGGCGGTCAGGTCGGACCAGCCCTGCAGGCCGCCCGGGGTCGCCGGTCCGCCGGCCAGCACGCCGCTGGCGTTGCGGGTCCAGGGTCGCTCGCCGGTGCCCTCGGCGGGCTCGCCGTCCGCGGCGGAGTGCAGGGAGACGGTCCGGCAGCCGGTCTCGTCGGCCGGGCCGATCCAGAGCTGGATGTCGACGCCGCCGGTCTCCGGCAGGATCAGCGGCGACTCCAGGGTCAGCTCGCGGACGTGGTCGGCGCCGACGTGCGCGCCGGCCTGGAGGGCCAGCTCGACGAAGCCGGTGCCGGGCAGCAGCACGGTGTCGAAGACGACGTGATCGGAGATCCATGGGTGGGTGCGCCGGGCCAGCCGCCCGGTGAACAGGAAGCCCTCGGCGTGCGCGACGCCGACGGCGGCGCCGAGCAGGGGGTGCTGGGCGGGGCGCAGGCCGACGGCGGTGATGTCGCCGGTCCACCCGGCCCCGGCCTCGGGCCAGTACCGCTGGTGCTGGAACGCGTACGTCGGCAGGTCGACCCGCCGCGCGCCGGTCTCGGCGAACCACGGCTGCCAGGTGACGGGGACGCCGTGCACGTGCAGCTCGGCCAGCGCGGCGAGCAGGGCGTGGGTCTCGGGCCGGTCCCGGCGCTGGGCGGCGACGGCCAGCACGCCGTCGTCGCCGGGCAGCACGTCGGCGGCCATGGCGGTCAGCACGCTCTGCGGGCCGACCTCCAGGAACGTGCCCGCGCCGGCCGCCCGCAGGGCGGTGACCCCGTCGGCGAACCGGACGGCCTCGCGGACGTGCCGCACCCAGTACTCGGGGGTGCGGATCTCCTCGGCGTCGGCGAGCGCGCCGGTCAGGTTCGACACCACCGGCAGCGTCGGCGCGGCGAAGCTCAGGGTGCCCAGGACGGCCCGGAACTCGGCGAGCATCGGCTCCATCAGCGGGCTGTGGAACGCGTGGCTGACGGTCAACCGGCGGGTCCGGGCACCCCGGTCCCGCCACGCCTGCTCCAACTCGTCGAGGGCGTCGACCGCGCCGGACACCACGACGGCCGACGGGCCGTTCACGGCCGCGATGCCGACCCGGTCGGTCAGTCCGTCCAGGCTGGCCGCCACGTCCGCCTCCGGCGCGGCCACGGCCAGCATCCCGCCGCCGGCCGGCAGCGCCTGCATCAGCCGGCCCCGCGCCGCCACCAGGGCACACGCGTCCGCCAGGGACAGCACGCCGGCCACGTGGGCGGCGGTGATCTCACCGATCGAGTGGCCGCCGACCAGGTCCGGCGCGATCCCGAACGACTCGATCAGCCGGAACAGGGCCACCTCGACGGCGAACAGGCCGGCCTGGGTGAACACGGTCCGGTCCAGCAGGCCCGCCTCGGCGGTGCCCACCTCGGCGAACAGCACCGGCTTCAGCGGCTGCGGCAACAGCGGGTCCAGCCCGGCGCACACCTCGTCCAGCACGGTGGCGAACCCTGGGAAGTACCCGTACAACTCCCGTCCCATGCCGGCGCGTTGCGCGCCCTGGCCGGAGAACAGCACCGCGAGCGTCCCCCGGTCGGCCGCCTGACCCGCGACCACCGTGCCCGACGGATCCCCCGCCGCCAGCGCCCGCAGCCCGGCGATCAGGTCGTCGCGGCCGGTCGCCGGCACCACGGCGCGGCTGTCCAGGGCGGATCGCGAGGTGACCGACGAGAAGGCCACGTCGAGCGGGCTCAGGTCGGGGTCGGCGTCCAGCCAGGCGGCCCACCGGCCGGCCTGCGCGGCGAGCGCGGCGGCGTCCCGGGCCGACACCGGCACCGGCACGACCGGCCGTTCGACGGTCGGCGCGGCGGCGGCCGGCGCGGCCTCGACGGCGGGGGCCTGCTCGACGATGATGTGCGCGTTGGTGCCGGACACCCCGAACGACGACACCGCGGAACGGCGCGGCCGGTCCACCGCCGGCCACGGCGTGACCTCGGTGACCAGCTCGACGGCGCCGGCGTCCCAGTCCACCTCGGGGGTCGGGGCGTCCACGTGCAGGGTGGGCGGGACGATGCCGTGCCGCATCGCCAGCACCATCTTGATCACCCCGGCGACGCCGGCGGCGGCCTGGGTGTGCCCGAGGTTCGACTTCACCGAGCCGAGCAGCAGCGGGCCCGAGTCGCCCCGGTCCTGCCCGTACGTGGCCAGTAGTGCCTGCGCCTCGATCGGGTCGCCGAGCCGGGTGCCGGTGCCGTGCGCCTCGACCACGTCCACGCCGCCGGCGGCGAGGCCGGCGTTGGCCAGGGCCTGCTGGATCACCCGCTGCTGGGACGGCCCGTTGGGGGCGCTCAGGCCGTTGGACGCGCCGTCCTGGTTGACGGCGCTGCCCCGCACCACGGCGAGAATCGGGTGGCCGTTGCGCTGGGCGTCCGACAGCCGCTCCAGCAGCAGCACGCCGACGCCCTCGGACCAGGAGGTGCCGTCGGCGGCGGCGGCGAACGCCTTGCACCGGCCGTCCTCGGCGAGGCCGCCCTGTCGGGAGAACTCGACGAAGGCCGCCGGCGTGCACATGGCGGTGACCCCGGCGACGATGGCCAGGGTGCACTCCCGCTGGCGCAACGCCTGACCGGCGAGGTGCAGCGCGACCAGGGACGACGAGCAGGCGGTGTCGATGGTGACCGCCGGGCCCTCCAGCCCGAAGGTGTAGGAGATCCGGCCGGAGACGACGCTGCCGGCGTTGCCGGTCATCAGGTGGCCTTCCAGGCCCTGCGCGGCGCCCATCAGCACGCCGCCGTAGTCCTGGCCGGTGCTGCCGGCGAAGACCCCGGTGCGGCTGCCGCGCAGCGAGTGCGGGTCGATGCCGGCCCGCTCCAGGACCTCCCAGGATGCCTCCAGCAGCCACCGCTGCTGCGGGTCCATCGCCAGGGCCTCCCGGGGGGAGATGGCGAAGAAGCCCGGGTCGAAGTCGGCCAGCTCGGGCACGAAGCCGCCCTGCCGGGTGTACGAGGTGCCGACCCGCCCGGGGTCGGCGTCGTACAGTGAGCCGAGGTCCCAGCCCCGGTCGGACGGGAAGTCGGTGATCACGTCCCGGCCGGACGCGACGACCTCCCACAGGTCCTCCGGCGTCCGCACGCCGCCGGGGAAGCGGCAGCTCATGGAGACGATGGCGACCGGTTCCTGCTCGCCGGCCTCCACCTCGCGCAGGCGTTGCCGCACCTGGTGCAGGTCGGCGGTGACCCGCTTGAGGTAGTCGAGAAGCTTCGCCTCGTCAGCCATGGACCGCGCACCCCTTGTGTTGACCCGTCGACGCAGCAGCAATCACGTCAGGACACCCCCAGCTCCCGGTCGATGAAGTCGAAGACCTCGTCCGGCGTGGCGTCCTGGAGCTTCTCGGTGACGGTGTCCCCGCCGCCGCCCGCCGGAGCGTCGTCCTCGTTGAGGGAGGCGAGCAGCGCCCGCAGCCGCTCGGTGATCCGAATCCGGGCGCTACGGTCCGGCGCCGAGCCGGTGAGCGCCGCTTCCAACCTGTCCAGTTCGCCGAAGACCGGCGCGACACCGACCACCCCGCCGTCGACGATCGCCGCCCGGACGTACTCGGCGAGCCCGGCGGCGGTCGGGTAGTCGAAGACCACCGTGGCGGGCAGCCGGACGCCGGTCGTCGCGGACAACCGGTTGCGCAGCTCCACCGCGGTCAGCGAGTCGAAGCCGAGCTCCCGGAAGGCCCGGTCCGGCTCGACGGCGTCCATCGAGGCGTGCCCGAGCACGGCGGCGGCCTGGCCGCGTACCAGTTCCAGCAGGGTCTTGCGCCGCTCGGCGTCGGTCTGCCCGGCGAGCAGGGCGGCCAGCGACTCGGGGGACGCCCCGGAGTCGTCGGCCCGCTCGGTGACGGCCCGCTGCGCCTCGGCGACGCCCCTGAGCAGTGGGCTGGGCCGGACGGCGACGAACCCCGGCACGTACCGGGCCCAGTCGATGGCGGCGACCAGCGTGGCCGGTTCGCGCCGCGCCACGCACCGCTCCAGCGCGGCGAGGGCGGGCGCGGTGTCGAGGCGGGCCACGCCCGTGCGGCGGCGACGTTCCTCCACGGCCGGGTCGGCGGCGGCCATCCCGCCGGCCGCCCAGGGGCCCCAGGCGATCGAGGTGGCCGGCAGCCCCTGCCGGTGCCGCTGCTCGGCGAGGGCGTCGAGGTACGCGTTCGCGGCGGCGTAGCTGCCCTGGCCGGCGGCGCCGAGCTGGCCCGCCATCGCGGAGAACAGCACGAACGTGCGCAGGTCCCGGCCGACGGTCAGCTCGTGCAGGTGCAGCGCGCCGAGCACCTTGGGCCGCAGCACGGTGGCGATCCGGTCGGCGGTGAGGCCGTCCAGGACCCCGTCGTCGAGGACGCCCGCCGCGTGCACGACGCCGGTCAGCGGCGCGTCGGCGGGCACGTCGTCGAGCAGCTTCGCCAGTGCCGCCCGGTCGGCCACGTCGCAGGCCGCGACGGTGACCCGGGTGCCCGCGTCGGTCAGCTCCCGGGCCAGCTCGGCGGCGCCCGGCGCGTCCGCGCCCCGGCGGCTGACCAGCAGCAGGTGCTCGGCGCCCCGGGCGGCCAGCCAGCGGGCCACCTCCGCGCCGAGCGCGCCGGTGCCGCCGGTGACCAGCGTGGTGCCCGGGTGGTCGGGCGCGTCGGCGGCGGGGGCTCCGGCGGGGGCCCGGACCAGCCGGCGGACGAGGACGGTGGCCCCGTCGAGCGCGAGCTGGTCCTCGCCGTCGAGGCCGGCGAGGGCGGCGCAGAGCAGGTCCCAGCCGTGGTCGTCGAGGGTGGCCGGCACGTCGACCAGGCCGCCCCAGCGCTCGGGGTGTTCCAGGGCGACGGCCCGGCCGAGGCCCCAGAGCAGCGACTGCTCCGGCCGGTCGACGGTCCCGCCCCGGGTGGCGCCGGCGGCGCCCCGGGTGACGCACCACAGCGGCGCGGACACGTCGAGGTCGCCGAGGGCCTGGATCAGGGCCAGCGAGCGGGCGAGGAACGGCGGCACCGGCTGGGTGTCGTCGACCGCGCCGTCGGCGAGGGCGAGCAGCGACAGGACACCGTGCGCCGGGGCGGTGTCCCCGTCGGTGGTGCGGGTGGCGGCGGTCAGGTGCTCGGCGACGGCGGCCCGGTCGGCCAGCCGCTCGGGCAGCAGCACCAGCCGGGCGTCGGCGCCCCGGCGGGTCAGCTCGGCGACCGCCGTCTCGCCGTCGGCAGCGTGCCGCTCGTCGGCGACGACCCACCAGGCGCCGGGAACGAAACTGACGGGCGTCCCGGTGTACGGCTGCCAGACGCTGCGGTAGCGCCAGTCGTCGAGGGTGGAGCGTTCCCGCTGCTGCCGCCGCCAGGAGGCGAGCACCGGCAGGGCCGCGCCCAGCCGTTCGAGGGATTCGGCGGCGCTCTGCGCGGTGAGTTCCGCGAGCGCGGGGAGATCCTCCCGCTCGACGGCGGCCCAGAACGCGGAGTCGACGCCGTTGGGCGCGTCGTCCTGACCGGGCTGCCCGGCGATGGCGGTCGGCCAGAACCGGTCCCGGTCGAAGGCGTAGGTGGGCAGCGGCACCACGTCGGTCTCCGCGAGCACGTTCGTCAGGTCGACGGACAGGCCGATGGCATGCGCGGTCGCCAGGTTCGTCAGCAACCGGGTCGCGTCGTCGTCACCCCGACGCAGGCTGCCCAGGGTGTGCCCAGCCGTGCCGGCGTCGTCCAGGATCGCCGTCACCGGCATCGTCAACACCGGATGCGGACTGATCTCCACGAACGTGGAGTGCCCCGCCGCGATCGCCACCCGCACGGCGGCGTCGAACTGCACCGTCCGCCGCAGGTTGTCGTACCAGTACTGCGCGCCCATGGAGGTCGGATCGACCCAGTCCCCGGTCAACGTCGACACCAACCGGACGTCACCAGCCTGCGGGTTCACATCGGCCAAGTCCGCGCGCAACTGCTCCGCGACGTCCTGCACCGACGCCGAATGCGACGCGTAGTCCACCGGAATCAACCGGGCCCGGATGCCGTCATCGGTACACGCCTGCACAAGGTCCGCCACCGGCTGCGGCGGACCGGAGACGACCACCGTCCCGGGCCCGTTGACCGCCGCCACCCCGACCCCCGGGAAGCCCGGCAGCCGCTCGGCGACCGCCTGCGCGGACAGGTCCACCGACGCCATCGCCCCCGTACCCCGCAACACCGCCAGAGCACGCGAACGCAGAGCAACCGTCCTTGCCGCGTCGTCCAGGGACAGGATCCCCGCCACACACGCCGCACCGATCTCACCCTGCGAGTGACCGATCACCGCCTGCGGGGTGACGCCCACTTGCCGCCACACCGCCGCCAGGGCGACGCCGACGGCCCACAGCACCGGCTGCACCACCTCGACCCGGTCCAACCACGACTCGTCCCCACCGGTCAGGACCGAGACGAGATCCACATCGAGGTACGGGGCCAGGGCGCGCTGGCACTCCGCCAACCGCGCGTCGAACACCGGCGTTTGGCCGACCAGACCCGCCGCCATCCGCGCCGACTGCGCACCCTGACCCGGGAACACGAACACCGGACCCGCGCCGTGCGACGCGGCCACACCCGTGACGGCCGTCCCCGCAGGCGTACCCGCGCCCAGGGCGTCCAGGCCGGACAGCAACTCCTCGACGCTCGAACCGACGACCGTCGCCCGGTGGTCGAACGTCGACCGGGTCGTGGCCAGGGACCACGCCACTCCGGCCGGCTCGACGCCGTCGTGCTCCCGGACGTACCGGGCCAGGCGGGCGGCCTGGCCGGCGAGGGCGGCCCTGGACCGGGCCGACACCGGCCACACTGTCACGCCCGAGGCGACCAGCCCCGGAGCACTCGTGGGAACGGCGACCGGCCCGACCGGCTCGTCATCGGGCAGCTCGATGATCACGTGCGCGTTGGTGCCGGAGATGCCGAACGACGACACCGCCGCCCGCCGCGTCCGGCCCGTCTCGGGCCACGGCGTGGCCTCGGTCGCCAACTCCACCGCGCCCGACGTCCAGTCGATGTGCGGGGAGGGCTCGTCGACGTGCAGGGTCGCCGGGACGACACCCTCCTGCATGGCCAGCACCATCTTGATCACGCCGGCCACCCCGGCCGCCGCCTGGGTGTGGCCGATGTTCGACTTCACCGAGCCCAGCAGCAGCGGCTCGTCCCGGCCCTGTCCGTAGGTGGCCAGCAGCGCCTGCGCCTCGATCGGGTCGCCCAGCGTCGTGCCGGTGCCGTGCGCCTCCACCACGTCCACGTCCGCCGTGGACAGCCCCGCCGACGCGAGGGCCTGCCGAATCACCCGCTGCTGCGAGGGACCGTTCGGCGCCGTCAGCCCATTGCTGGCACCGTCCTGGTTGACCGCGCTCCCCCGCACGATCGCCAGGACCCGGTGCCCGTTCCGCCGCGCGTCGGACAGCCGCTCCACCAGCAGCACACCGACGCCCTCACCCCAGCCCGTGCCGTCCGCGCCCGCCGCGAACGCCTTGCACCGCCCATCGGCGGCCAGCCCCCGCTGCCGCGAGAACTCCACGAACAACCCCGGCGTGGCCATCACCGTCACACCACCCGCGAACGCCAGGTCACACTCGCCGCGCCGCAGGGCCTGCACCGCCAGGTGCAACGCCACGAGGGACGACGAACACGCCGTGTCCACCGACACCGCCGGCCCCTCCAACCCCAACGCATACGCCACCCGACCCGACACCACACTCGCCGCATTCCCCGTCCCCGCGAACCCCTCCACCTCATCCGCAGAAACCATCAACAGGGCCCCATAGTCCTGACCATTCGTCCCCACGAACACCCCTGTTCGCGAACCCCGCAACCCCCCCGGATCAACCCCTGCCCGCTCCACCACCTCCCACGACGCCTCCAACAACAACCGCTGCTGCGGATCCATCGCCAACGCCTCACGAGGCGAGATGCCGAAGAAGGCCGCATCGAAGTCCGCCACCTCGTACAGGAAGGCGCCGCTGCGGACGTAGGAGGTGCCGGTGGAATAGGGGTCGGGGTCGTACAGGCGCTCGACGTCCCAGCCCCGGTCGCCGGGCAGGTCGGAGACGGCGTCCCGGCCGGCGTGCAGCATCTGCCAGAACCGCTCCGGGTCGGTGGCGCCGCCGGGGAACCGGCAGGACATGGCGACGATCGCCACCGGCTCGTCGTCGCTGAGCGTCACGGTGGCGGTCTCCGCCGGAGCCTCGGCCCCACCACCCAGTTCCTCGTGCAGGTGCCGGGCGAGCGCGGTGGCGGTGGGGTAGTCGAAGACCAGGGTCACCGGCAGGCGCAGCCCGGTGGCGGTGGCGAGCCGGTTGCGCAGCTCCACGGCGGTCACCGAGTCGAAGCCGAGGTCCCGGAACGCGTGGTGCGGGTCGACGGCCTGGCCGCCGTCGTACTTGAGGACGGTGGCGGCCTGGTCGCGGACCAGGTCGAGCAGCGCCTGCTGGCGCTCGGCGGCGCTCAGCCGGGTGAACGCCCCGGCCGGGCCGGTCTCCTCCGCCTCCTTCGCCTCGACGAGGCCCTTGGTGGCCTGGAGCTGCTGCGCCTCGGGGATCTCGGCGATCAGCGGCCCGGGCCGGGTGGCGGTGAACGCGACGTAGAACCGGTCCCACGCGATGTTGGAGATGGTCAGGAAGGTCTCGTCGTGCTCGACTGCCTGGTGCAGCGCGGCGACGGCTAGCCGGGGATGCATCTCGGGCGCGCCGTGGCGGTGCAGCATCCGACCGAAGTCGCCCTCGGCCATGCCGCCGCCGCCCCACGCGCCCCAGCCGATGGAGGTGGCGGGAAGGCCGAGGCCGCGCCGGTGCTCGGCGAGGGCGTTGAGGAACGCATTGCCGGGGGCGTAGTTGCCGACGCCGGAGCTGCCGACGGTCCCGGCCATCGAGGAGAACAGGATGAACGCGTCGAGGTCGAGGTCGCGGGTCAGCTCGTGCAGGTTGAGCGCGGCGTTGACCTTGGCGCTCAGCGCGTAGTCGACCTGTTCCAGGGTGAGCGAGTTGATCACGGAGTCGTCGAGGACGGCGGCGGTGTGCACGACGGTGGTCAGTGGGTGCTCGGCGGGCACGTCGGCGATGACGGCGGCGAGCGCGTCGCGGTCGGCGGCGTCGCAGGCGGCCACGGTGACCCGGGCGCCCAGGCCGACCAGCTCGGCCTCCAGCTCGGCGATCCCCTCGGCCTGCCGGCCGCGCCGGCTGAGCAGCACCAGGTGGGACGCGCCGTTGGCGGCGAGCCAGCGGGCCATGTGCCCGCCGAGGGCGCCGGTGCCGCCGGTGACCAGGGCGGTGCCGGAGGGCCGCCAGGTCCGGGTGGCGGGGGCGTCGCCGAGCGGGGCGCGCAGCAGCCGTCGGCCGAACGCGCCGACCCGGCGCAGGGCCACCTGGTCCTCGCCGTCGCCGCCGGTGAGGACGCGGACCAGCCGCCGACCGGCGGCGTCGTCCAGCTCGTCGGGGAGGTCGACGAGGCCGCCCCAGCGGTCGGGGTGTTCCAGGGCGGCAACCCGGCCGAAGCCCCAGGCGAGCTGCTGCACGGGGTGCGGCAGCGGGTCGGCGGGGTCGGTGGAGACGGCTCCGCAGGTGAGCGTCCACAGCGGGGCGCGGATGCCGGCGTCGCCGAGGGCCTGGGTCAGGGTGACCGTGCCGGCGAAGCCGACCGGCGCGGACGGGTGCGCCGGGGCGGGCGTCTCGTCGAGCGCGAGCAGCGACACGATCCCGGCGACCGGTCCCGCCGCTGCGAGGTCGCGCAGCCGTTCGGCGAGGGTGGCGCGGTCCGTCCGCTCGGCGTCCAGGGTCAGGGGTACGACGGTCCCGCCGCGCCGGTCGAGGGCGTCCCGGCAGAACGCGGCCTGCGCCGCGTCGGCGTCGTCGGGCCCGGTGACCAGCCACCAGGTGCCGGTGGCGGTGGGCTCGCCGGGCCCGTCGGCGGCGACGGGCAGCCAGGCGTCGCGGTACCGCCAGGAGTCCACCATGGCCTGGTCGCGGTGCCGGCGACGCCAGGCGGCGAGGGCGGGCAGCACGTCGGCGACGGCCGCCTCGGGCACGGCCTCGGTCGCGTCGGCGGCGAGTTCGGCGGTGAGGGCGCTCAGGTCCTCGGCCTCGACCGCGGCCCAGAACCGGGCGTCGACCTCGTCGACCTCGACCGGGCCGGCGGCCGGGGCGGACGCCGGGGCCGGCTGCGGCCAGTAGAGCTGCCGCTGGAAGGGGTACGTGGGCAGGTCGCGGCGGTGCGCGGCGAGCCCGGCGAACGCGGGCCGCCAGTCGACGGTCGTACCCCCGGTGTAGACCTCGGCCGCGGCGCGGAGGAACCGGCCGAGGCCGCCCTCGTTGCGGCGCAGCGTGCCGGTGACGGTGACCGCGCCCGGGTCGGCGGCGGCCAGCTCGACGCTCTCCTGCACGGCCATGGTGAGCACCGGGTGGGCGCTCACCTCGATGAAGGTCTGGTAGCCGGCGGCGACGAGGCTGCGCACGGCGTCGTCGAAGCGGACGGTCTGCCGCAGGTTGCGGTACCAGTAGTCGGCGTCGAGGCCGGCGGTGTCGAGCCAGTCGCCGGTGACGGTGGACCGGAACCGGATCTCGCTGGTGCGCGGGGTCAGCCCGGCGAGCAGTTCCCGGAGCTGGTCGCGCAGCGGCTCGACGTGGGCGGAGTGCGAGGCGTAGTCGACGGGGATCCGGCGGACCCGCACCTCGCGGGCCTCGTAGTGGGCGACCAGCTCGTCGAGGGCGGCGCTGTCGCCGGAGACGACGACGGAGGTGGGCCCGTTGACGGCGGCGAGGGCGATCCGGCCGTCCCAGCGGGCGATGGCGCCGGTGGCCTCGTCGGCGGTGGTGGCGACGGAGACCATCCCGCCGTCCCCGGCGATGCCGGCGATGATCCGGCTGCGCAGGGCGACCACGGCCGCCGCGTCGTCGAGGGTGAGGGCGCCGGCGACGTGCGCGGCGGCGATCTCGCCCTGCGAGTGCCCGACCACGGCGGTCGGGCGGACCCCGTACGACTCCCAGAGCGCGGCGAGGGAGACGCCGACCGCGAACAGGGTGGGCTGGACGACGTCGACCCGGTCCAGGGAGGGGGCGTCGGGCGCGCCGCGCACCACGTCGGTCGGCGACCAGTCGACGTACGGACGCAGTGCCTCGGCGCAGGCGGCGAACTTCTCGGCGAAGACTCCGGCGGTGTCGAGCAGCTCGGCGGCCATGCCGACCCACTGGGAGCCCTGGCCGGGGAAGACGAAGGCGACCTCGCCCGGCGTGCCGGCTCCCCGGGTGACGGTCTCCGGGGCGGTCCGCCCGTCGGCGAGCGCGCCCAGCGCGGTGGTCAGGCCGTCCCGGTCGGCGGCGAAGACGACGGCCCGGTGGTCCTGGGCGGCCCGGGTGTCCACCAGCGACCAGCCGACGTCGGCGAGCGCGGCGTCGTCGACAGTGCCGAGGTGGGCGGTCAGGTCGCGGGCGCGGGCGGCGAGGGCGGCGGGGGTGCGCCCGGACAGCACCCAGGGCAGCTCCCCGGTCGGCCCGTCGGCGGTCGGGGCGGGCTCCTCGGCGGGGGCCTGTTCGAGGATGGTGTGCACGTTGGTGCCGCTGATGCCGAACGAGGAGATCCCGGCGCGGCGGACGCCGTCGGCCGGCTCCCAGGGACGGGCGGCGGTGAGCAGCTCGACGCTGCCGGCGGACCAGTCGACGTGCGGGGTGGGCTCGTCGACGTGCAGGGTGGGGGGCAGCACCCCGTGCCGCATGGCGAGCACCATCTTGATCACCCCGGCGACGCCGGCGGCGGCCTGGGTGTGGCCGATGTTCGACTTGATCGAGCCGAGCCAGAGCGGCCGGTCGGCGGGGCGGTCGTGGCCGTACGTGGCGATGAGCGCCTGCGCCTCGATCGGGTCACCGAGGGTGGTGCCGGTGCCGTGCGCCTCGACGGCGTCGACCTGGTCGGCGGTGAGCCGGGCGTTGGCCAGGGCCTGCCGGATGACCCGCTGCTGGGCGGGGCCGTTGGGGGCGGTGAGCCCGTTGGACGCGCCGTCCTGGTTGACGGCGCTGCCCCGCACGATGGCGAGGACCGGGTTGCCGTCGCGGCGGGCGTCGGAGAGCCGCTGCAGGACCAGCAGGCCGACGCCCTCGCCCCAGCCGGTGCCATCGGCGGCCCCGGCGAACGGCTTGCACCGGCCGTCGGCGGCCAGCCCGCGCTGCCGGGAGAAGCCGACGAAGATGCCGGGGGTGGCCATCACGGTGGCGCCGCCGGCCAGGGCCAGGTCGCACTCCCCCGCCTGGAGGGCCTGCGCGGCGAGGTGCATGGCGACCAGCGACGACGAGCAGGCGGTGTCGACGGTGACGGCGGGGCCGTGCAGCCCGAAGGAGTACGCCAAACGGCCGGAGATGACGCTGGCGGAGGTGCCGGTGGCGAGGTAGTTCTCGTCGACGCCCCCGGCGGCCATCAGCAGCGAGCCGTAGTCCTGGCCGTTGGTGCCGACGTACACGCCGGTGCGGCTGCCGCGCAGCGCGGTCGGGTCGATCCGGGCCCGCTCGAACGCCTCCCAGGTGGTCTCCAGCAGCAGCCGCTGCTGCGGGTCCATGGCCAGGGCCTCGCGGGGGCTGATGCCGAAGAAGGCGGGGTCGAACTCGCCGGCCCCGGCGACGAAGCCGCCCTCGCGGACGTAGCTGGTGCCGAGGTGTTCGGGGTCGGGGTGGTACAGCTCGGCGACGTTCCAGCCGCGCTCGCCGGGCATCAGGGTCATCGCGTCGGTGCCGCCGGAGACCAGGTCCCACAGCTGCTCGGGCGAGGACACCCCGCCGGGGAAGCGGCAGCTCATCGCGACGATGGCGATCGGCTCGCGGTGCAGGTCGGTGCCGTCGGCGACCACCTCGCCGGGCGTGTGGCCGGCGGTGCGGTCGTGCAGGTGGGCGGCCAGCTCGGCGACGGTCGGGTGGTCGAAGACGAGGGTGGCGGGCAGGGCCGTGCCCGTCTCGGCGGTGAGCCGGTTGCGCAGCTCCACGGCGGTGAGCGAGTCGAAGCCGAGGTCGCGGAAGGTGCGGTCGGGCAGGGGCTGGCCGGCCGGGTAGCCGAGCACCACGGCGGCCTGGGTGCGGACCAGCTCGGTGAGCTGCGGCAGGGACCGGCCGACGACCACGGCGCGGACGGGGCCGGCGGGCGCGGCGGGCACCCCGGGCAGGGCGGCGATCAGCGGGGTGGCCCGGCCCCAGGCGGCGGCGAGGCGTCCCCAGTCGACGTCGGCGACGGTGAGGGCCGGCTCGGCGGCGTTGACGAGGCGGCCGAGTGCGGTGACCGCCTCGGCGGCGGGCAGCGGGTTGACGCCGCCCCGGGTGAGCCGGGCGGTCAGCGCGGCGGTGGCCGCGGCCATCCCGTCGGAGGCCCAGGCGCCCCAGGCGAGCGCGGTGGCGGGCAGCCCCTGGCCGCGTCGCCAGGCCGCGAACGCGTCGAGGTAGGCGTTGGCCGCCGCGTAGTTGCCCTGGCCGGCGCTGCCGACGACCCCGGCGAGGGAGGAGAAGAGCACGAACGCGTCGAGGTCCCGGCCGGCGGTGGCCTCGTGCAGCACCCGGGCGGCGCGGACCTTGCCGTCGAGGACGGTCTGCATCCGGGCCGGGTCGAGGCCGTCGAGGACGCCGTCGTCGACGACCCCGGCGGTGTGCACGACGGCGGTGAGGTCCGGCAGGCCGCCGACCAGCGCGGTGACGGCGTCGGCATCGGTGACGTCGCAGGCGACGATCCGGGCGGCGCCCAGCTCGGCCAGCTCCCCGGTCAGCTCGGCGGCGCCGGGGGCGTCGGGGCCGCGCCGGGAGGCGAGGACCACCTCGGCCGCCCCGTTGGCGAGCAGCCACCGGGCGGTGTGCCGGCCCAGCGCGCCGGTGCCGCCGGTGACCAGCACCGTGCCCGACGGCCGCCAGCCCGGCCCGGCGGGCGGGACGGCGGGCACGAGCCGGCGGCCGAAGGTGCCCTGCGGGCGGATCGCCACCTGGTCGTGGCCGGCGTCGGCGAGGACGGCGAGCAGCGCGTCCCCGGTGGCCCGGTCGAGGCGGTCGGCGGTCCCGCCGCTCGGGTCGACCCCACCGGGCCGGGTGCCGTCGGCAGGCCGGGTCGGGCGGGCGGGTAGGTCGATCAGGCCGCCCCAGCGATCGGGCTGCTCCAGGGCGACGACCCGGCCGAGCCCCCAGGCCGCGGCCGACGCCGGGTCGGTGACCTGCTCGCCTCCGCCGACGGACACCGCGCCCCGGGTGACGCACCAGAGCCGGCCGGGCAGGCCGGTGTCGGCGAGGGCCTGGACGAGGGCGAGCAGCAGCGCGGTGCCGGCCGGCACGGCGGGGGCGTCCGGCAGGCCCGTGTCCCCCTCGGGCAGCACGCACACCACCCCGGCCCACCCCGACTCGCCGTACTGCCGCAGCGCCTCGCCCAACTCTCCACGACCAACCCCAACGGGCACCACGAGCCGGTCAACGCGCGCCCCCGCGCCCCCAAGCACGCCTGCGACCCCCGCCCCCTCCACGCGATCTTGCACTTCGGGCCCCGACGAAGGCCGCGTAACGTCCGTATCGGGGGCCGCAACTGCAAGATCGGCGGGGGTGGCGGTGATGATCAGCCAGCGGGTTGTCAGGGCCGGGGCCCGGGTGGGGCGGACGGGGTGCCAGTCGGTGCGGTACGACCAGGCGTTCAGGGCGGCGTCGCGGAGGCGGGCCTTGCGCCAGGACGACAGGACCGGCACGGCCGGGGCCAGGGCCTCGACGGCGGACGGGTCGTCCTGCACGGCGAGGTGGGACGCCACGGCGGGCAGGTCGCCGCGTTCCACGGCCGCCCAGAAGTCGCCCTCGGTGCCGTCGGCCGGCCCCGCCTGGCCGGCGGCGGGGGCGAACTCGGGCCAGTAGCGCTGGTGCTGGAACGCGTACGTGGGCAGGTCGACCCGGGTCGCGCCGGTGTCGGCGAACCACGGCTGCCAGGTGACGGGGACGCCGTGGACGTGCAGCTCGCCGAGGGCGGCGAGCAGGCCGGCGGCCTCGGGCCGGTCGGCGCGCTGGGCGGCGACGGCGAGGACGCCGGTGTCGCCGGACAGCGCGTCGGCGGTCATCGCGGTGAGCACGCTGCGCGGCCCGACCTCCAGGAACGTGTCCACGCCGGCGGCGCGTAGCGCGGTCACCCCGTCGGCGTACCGGACGGCCTCCCGGACGTGCCGCACCCAGTGGTCGGCCGTGCGGATCTCGTCGGGGTCGGCGAGCGCGCCGGTCAGGTTCGACACCACCGGCAGCAGCGGGGCGGCGAACGTCAGCTTGTCGAGCACCGCCCGGAACCGGGCCAGCATCGGCTCCATGAGCGGGCTGTGGAAGGCGTGGCTGACGGCGAGCCGGCGGGTGCGGGCACCCCGGTCCCGCCAGGTCCGCTCGACCTCGTCGAGGGCGTCGACGTCGCCGGACACCACGACCGAGGCCGGCCCGTTGACGGCGGCGATCCCGACCCGGTCGGTCAGCCCGTCCAGCGTCGGCAGGACGTCGGCCTCCGGCGCGGCGACGGCGAGCATCCCGCCGCCGGCCGGCAGGGCCTGCATCAGCCGGCCCCGGGCGGCGACCAGCGCGCAGGCGTGTTCGAGGGAGAGCACCCCGGCCACGTGGGCGGCCGTGATCTCGCCGATCGAGTGGCCGCCGACGAAGTCCGGCGCGATCCCGAACGACTCCACGAGCCGGAACAGGGCCAGCTCGACGGCGAACAGGCCGGCCTGGGTGAACACGGTCTGGTCCAGCAGGGCAGCCTCGGGGGTGCCGTCGGCGGCGAACAGCGCCTCCCGCAGGGGGCGCGGCAGGGCCCGGTCCAGGTGCCCGCACGCCTCGTCCAGGGCGGCGGCGAACACGGGGAAGGTCTCGTACAGCTCCCGGCCCATGCCGGCGCGCTGCGCGCCCTGGCCGGAGAAGAGGACCGCGAGCTGGCCGCGGGTCGAGCCCGTACCGGTGAGCACGGTGCCGGCCGGCGAGCCGGCGGCGAGGGCCCGCAGCCCGGCGAGCAGGTCGTCCCGGCCGGTGGCGGCGACGACGGCGCGGGTGTCCAGGGGGGACCGGGAGGCGACCGACGAGTGGGCGACGTCGAGGGGACGAAGGTCGGCGTCGGCGTCGAGCCACACCGCCCAGCGGCCGGCCTGCGCGGCGAGCGCGGCCTCCGACCGGGCCGACAGCAGCACCGGTACGACCGGACGGCCGGCCGTCGGGGCCGGGGCGTCCTCGCCCGCCTCCGGGGCGGGGGCCTGCTCGACGATGGTGTGCGCGTTGGTGCCGGACACCCCGAACGACGACACGGCCGCCCGGCGGGGCCGGTCCACGGCCGGCCACGGGGTCGCCTCGGTGGCGAGGCTGACGGCCCCGGCGGTCCAGTCGATGTGCGGGGACGGCTGGTCGACGTGCAGGGTCGGCGGGACGATCCCGTGCCGGATGGCCAGCACCATCTTGATCAGCCCGGCGACGCCGGCGGCGGCCTGGGTGTGGCCGATGTTCGACTTGACCGAGCCGAGCAGCAGCGGCGCGGCGTCGCCCCGGTCCTGCCCGTACGTGGCCAGCAGCGCCTGCGCCTCGATCGGGTCGCCGAGCCGGGTGCCGGTGCCATGCGCCTCGACGACGTCGACCTGCTCGGGGGTGAGCCGGGCGTTGGCCAGGGCCTGCCGGATGACGCGCACCTGGGAGGGGCCGTGCGGGGCGCTCAGCCCGTTGGACGCGCCGTCCTGGTTGACGGCGCTGCCCCGGACCACGGCGAGGACCGGGTACCCGTGGCGTTGGGCGTCGGAGAGGCGGGCGAGCAGCAGCATGCCGATGCCCTCGGACCAGGAGGTGCCGTCCGCGCCGGCGGCGAACGCCTTGCACCGGCCGTCGGCGGCGAGGCCACGCTGCCGGGAGAAGCCGACGAAGACCGCCGGGGTGGGCATGACCGTCACGCCGCCGGCGAGGGCCAGCTCGCAGTCGCCGTTGCGCAGCGCCTGCGCGGCGAGGTGCACGGCGACCAGCGACGACGAGCAGGCGGTGTCGACGGTGACCGCCGGCCCTTCCAGGCCGAGGGTGTACGCGACCCGGCCGGAGATGACACTGGTGGCGTTGCCGGTGAGCAGGTGCCCCTCGCCGTTCTCGGCCTGGGCCTGGGCCATCATCCCGTCGTAGCCGTGCGACGCGGCCCCGACGAACACGCCGGTGCGGCTGCCCCGCACCGCCGGCAGCGGCAGCCCGGCCCGCTCGAACGCCTCCCAGGACGTCTCCAGCAGCAGCCGCTGCTGCGGGTCCATGGCGACGGCCTCGCGGGGCGAGATGCCGAACACGTCGGCGTCGAAGTCGGCGGCGTCGTAGACGAAGCCGCCCTCGGACACGTAGCTGGTGCCCGGGTGGTCGGGGTCGGGGTGGAACAGCCGGTCGAGGTCCCAGCCCCGGTCGGCGGGGAACGGGCCGATGCCGTCCCCGCCGTCGCGGACGAGGTCCCAGAGCTGCTCCGGTGAGGAGACACCGCCGGGGTAGCGGCAGCTCATCGCCACGATGGCGATGGGCTCCTGCGCCCGGTCCTCCAGCTCGCGCAGCCGCCGCCGGGTGCGCCGCAGCTCCGAGGTCGTACGCTTCAGGTACTCGACGTACTTCTCGTCCTCGTTGCTCACCGTGGACCCACCTCACTCGGCATGCCGTGGTCGTTGCGGCTGGTCACGACGTCTCCAGCTCGCGGTCGATCAGGTCGAAGATGTTCTCGGCGGTGGCCGACTCCAGGTCGTCGTCGCCGTCCGCCTCCGACTGCCGCTCGGCCAGCCGGTCCAGCAGGCCGTGCAGCCGGTCGGTGATCCGGCGGAACTCGTCGTCGGCCGGGTCGAGGCCGGCGAGCGCCGCCTCGAGGCGGTCGAGTTCCCGCCCGGCCACCGCCGAGGTGTCCGCCGCGCCGGCCGGGGCGAACTGCCCGGCGAGGTGCGCGGCGAGCGCCGCCGGCGTCGGGTTGTCGAAGACCAGCGTCGCGGGCAGTCGCAGCCCGGTGGCCGCGCCGAGCCGGTTGCGCAGCTCGACCGCGGTGAGCGAGTCGAAGCCGAGTTCCCGGAACGCGCGGGTCGGCTCGATGCCGGCCGGGTCGCCGTGGCCGAGGACCACGGCCACGTGTGACAGCACCAGGTCGCGCAGGGCGCGTACCCGCTTGTCGTCGGAGAGGCCGGCCAGGGTCGCGGCGAACGCCTGCCCGTCGGCGGCCTCACCGGCGGCGGCCCGGCGGCCGGCGGCGCGGACCAGGCCGGCCAGCAGCGGGTGGACGGGCGCGCCCGGCGCCGCCACCCCGGTGCTGATCTTCGCCGGCATGAGGACGGGGCGTTCGGACCGCCAGCCGGCGTCGAACAGGGCGAGGGCCTCGTCGTTGGACAGGGCGGCCATGCCGCCCCGGTCGAGCCGGCGGATGTCGGCGGCGTCGAGGTGCCCGGTCATGCCGCTGGCCTGCGCCCACCGGCCCCAGGCGAGGGCCACGGCCGGCAGGCCGAGGGCCCGGCGGTGCTCGGCGAGGGCGTCGAGGAACGCGTTGCCGGCGGCGTAGTTGCCCTGCCCCGGGCCGCCGAACACGCCTGCGGCGGCGGAGAACAGCACGAACGCGGTCAGTTCGTGGCCGAGGGTGGCCCGGTGCAGGTTCCAGGCCGCGTCGACCTTCGGCCGCAGCACCGCGTCGAGCCGGTCGGGGGTGAGCGACTCGACGGTGGCGTCGTCGAGAACCCCGGCGGCGTGCACGACGGCCCGCAGCGGCTGCCGGGCGTCCACCATGGACAGCACGTCGGCGACGGCGTCCGGGTCGGCCAGGTCGGCGGCGACGATCGACACGTCCGCGCCGAGCGCCTTGAGGTCGGCCAGCAGCTCGTCGGCACCCTCGGCGTCGGGGCCGCGCCGGCTGACCAGGAGGAGCTGCCGGGCGTCGTGCGCGGTGACCAGGTGCCGGCAGAGCAGCGCGCCGAGGGTGCCGGTGGCACCGGAGACCAGGACCGTGCCGTCGAGCCGGGGCGGCTGCGGGATGCTCAGGGCGAGCTTGCCGACCTGCCGGGCCTGGCTCAGGAAGCGGAACGCCTCCGGGGCCCGCCGCACGTCCCAGGTGCGCCGGGGCAGCGGGCGCAGCGCGCCGGTGCCGAAGAGCGCCATCAGCTCGCCGAGCATCCGGCCGATGGCGTCCGGCCCGGCCTCGATGAGGTCGAAGACCTGGTAGTCGACGCCGGGGTGGGCCTCGGCGACCCGCTGCGGGTCCCGCTTGTCGGTCTTGCCCATCTCGACGAACCGGCCGCCGGGGCCGAGCAGCCGCAGGGACGCGTCGACGAACTCGCCGCTGAGCGCGTTGAGCACCACGTCGACGCCCCGCCCACCGGTGCGGTCGCGGAACTCCTCGGCGAAGTCGAGGGTGCGGGAGGAGGCGAGGTGCGCGTCGTCGAGGCCGGTGGCGCGCAGCGCCGGCCACTTGCCGGGGCTGGCCGTGCCGTAGACCTCCGCGCCGAGGTGGCGGGCGATCTGCACGGCGGCCATCCCGACGCCGCCGGCCGCGGCGTGCACCAACACGGACTCCCCCGCCGCCAGCCGGGCCAGCTCGACCAGGCCGTACCAGGCGGTCAGGAACACCACGGGCACGGCGGCGGCCTCGGCGTACGACCAGTCGTCGGGGATGCGGGTGAGCAGGCGGCGGTCGGTGGCCGCGACGGAGGAGAACGACCCGGAGAAGATGCCCATCACCCGGTCGCCCGGGGTGAGGTCGGTGACCCCCGGCCCGACGTCGAGCACCACGCCGGCCCCCTCGTTGCCCAGCACCTCCTGGTCGGGGACCATGCCGAGGGCCAGCACCACGTCGCGGAAGTTCAGGCCGGAGGCGCGCATCGCGACGAGGACGTGGCCGGCCGGCAGGTCACCCTGCGCCGGGGCGGGCAGCAGGGCCAGGTTTTCCAGCGTGCCCTTCTCGGTGACGTCGAGCCGCCACGGCGTGCCGTCGGCGGGCAGCGGCAGCGCCCCGGCGTCGCGGGCCCGGACCAGCCGGGGCGCCAGCGGCGCGCCGTCGCGGACGGCGAGCTGCGGCACGCCGGAGGCGACGGCCGCCGGGACGGCCACGAGGGAGGCGGCGGCGCCGTCGGTGTCGAGCAGCGTGAACCGACCCGGGTGCTCGGACTGGGCCGACCGGACCAGCCCCCACACGGCGGCGCCGGCCAGGTCGCGGGGGGCCTCGCCGGGGGCCGCGCCGACCGCGCCGGCGGTGTGCAGGACCAGCCGGGACTGCTCCAGCCGGGGCTCGCCGAGCCACGCCTGCACCAGCGCGAGGGCGCCCCGGGCGGCGTCGTGCGCGGCCTCGGCCGCCCGCGCCGGGTCCGCGTCGGCCCCCAGGTCGACCACCACGTCGGGTACGTCCCCGGAGCGCTCGATCGCGGCGACCAGCGCCGCCAGGTCGGGGTGGCCGTCGACGGGATGCCCGGCGGCGGTCAGCGCGCCGCCGAGGCCGGGGGTGTCGTCGCCGAGCAGCGCCCAGCGGGTCGTCCCCGCCGTCGCGTCGGCGGGCGGCAGCGGCATCCAGTCCAGGTGGAACAGCGCGTTGCGGCGCAGCGCGGCGGCCTCGTCGGCGCGGCCGGCGGCGACCGGGCGGAAGGTCAGCGACTCGACGGTGGCGACCGGCTGGCCGGCGGTGTCGGCGAGGGTGACCGCGACGGTGTCCGGGCCCAGCGACCGCATCCGCACCCGCAGCCGGGTCGCGCCGTGGGCGTGCAGGCCGACGGCCCGGAAGGCGAACGGCATCCAGCCGGTGCCGGCGGCGGCGTCCTCGCCCAGTAGGGCGGTGAGCCCGCTGGCCTGTAGGGCCGCGTCGAACAGGGCCGGGTGCAGCCCGAACCGGGACGCCTCGGCAGCGGCGGAGTCGGGCAGCGCCACCTCGGCGTAGACCTCGTCGGCGCCGCGCCACACCCGGCGCAGGCCCCGGAAGGCGGGGCCGTAGCCGAGACCCCCCTCGGCCATCCGCGCGTACCAGGCGTCGAGGTCGGCGTCGACCTCGACCGCGTCGGCCGGAGGCCACTGCCCCGCGACGACCACCGGGGCGGGAAGCTGCGGGAGCAGCAGGCCCTCGGCGTGCCGGGTCCACTCGCCGGAGCCGTCGTCCTCGGGCCGGGAGTGCACGGTGACGACCCGCTCGCCGGCGTCGCTCGGCGCGCCGACGCGCACCTGCACCTGCACGGCGCCGCCGGGCGGGAGCACGAGTGGGCTGATCAGCGTCAGGTCGCCCACGTGTCCGGCGTCGACCTCGTCGCCGGCCCGGACCACCATGTCGACGACGCCGGTGCCGGGGACGATCACCGCCCCGCCGACGGCGTGGTCGGCCAGCCACGGGTGGGTACGCACCGACAGCCGGCCGGTGAGCACCACCGTCTGGTCCTCGGCGACGGGGATCGCCGCGCTGAGCAGCGGGTGGCCGGCGTCCTGGAGGCCGGCGGAGCCGACGTCCCGAACCCGGTGGGCGGGCGGGTCCAGCCAGTACCGGTCCCGGTCGAAGGCGTAGGTGGGCAGGTCGACGGTCGCCGTGGCGGCGAGGACCTTCGTGAGGTCGACGGGCAGGCCGATGGCGTGCGCGGTCGCCAGGTTCGTCAGCAACCGGGTCGCGTCGTCGTCGCCCCGACGCAGGCTGCCCAGGGTGTGCCCGGTGGTACCGGTGTCGTCGAGGATCGCCGTCACCGGCATCGTCAGCACGGGGTGCGGGCTGATCTCCACGAAGGCGCGGTGACCGGCGGCGATCGCCACCCGGATCGCGGCGTCGAACTGCACGGTCTGCCGCAGGTTGTCGTACCAGTAGTCCGCGCCCATGGAAACCGGGTCCACCCAGTCCCCGGTCAACGTCGACACCAACCGGACATCGCCGGCCCGCGGAGTCACGCCGGCCAGGTCGGCGCGCAACCGCTCGGCGACCTCCTGCACCGACACCGAATGCGACGCATAGTCCACCGGAATCAACCGGGCCCGGATGCCGTCATCGGTACACGCCTGCACAAGGTCCGCCACCGGCTGCGGCGGGCCGGACACCACCACCGTGGCCGGGCCGTTCACCGCCGCGACGCCCACACCCGGGAAGGCCGGCAGCCGCTCGGCGACCGCCTGCGCGGACAGGTCCACCGACGCCATCGCCCCCGTACCCCGCAACACCGCCAGAGCACGCGAACGCAACGCCACCGTCTTCGCCGCATCGTCCAGGGACAGAATCCCGGCCACGCAGGCAGCGCCGATCTCACCCTGCGAATGCCCGATCACCGCCGCCGGGACCACACCCGCGCGCTGCCAGACGGCCGCCAGGGCGATGCCGACGGCCCACAGCACCGGCTGCACCACCTCGACCCGGTCCAACCACGACTCGTCCCCACCCGTCAACACCGCGACGAGATCCACATCGAGGAACGGGGCCAACGCACGCTGGCACTCCGCCAACCGCGCGTCGAACACCGGCGTCCGACCGACCAGACCCGCCGCCATCCGCGCCGACTGCGCACCCTGACCCGGGAACACGAACACCGGACCCGCGCCGTGCGACGCGGCCACACCCGTCACCACGCCGGCGGCCGGCAGGCCGCCCGCGAGTGCGTCCAGGCCCGCCAGCAGCTCCTCGACGGTCGACCCGACGACCGACGACCGACGGTCGAACGTGGACCGGGTCGTGGCGAGGGACCACGCCACGGCGGCGGCGTCGAGTTCACCGCGTCCCCGGAGGTGTGCGGCGAGGCGTGCGGCCTGACCGGCGAGGGCCGCCCCGGACCGGGCCGACACCGGCCACACCGTCACGTCCGCGCCGACCAGGCCCGGGGCCACGGCGACGACGTCCGGGTCGGCGGGCTCGTCGGCCTGCTCGATGATGATGTGCGCGTTGGTGCCGGACATGCCGAACGACGACACCGCCGCCCGCCGCGCCCGGCCCGTCTCCGGCCATGGCGTGGTCTCGGTGACGAGGGCGACCGCCCCGGCCGTCCAGTCGATGTGCGACGACGGCGCGTCGACGTGCAGCGTCGCGGGTACGGTCCCGTGGCGCATCGCCTGCACCATCTTGATGATTCCGGCGACGCCGGCAGCGGCCTGGGTGTGGCCGATGTTCGACTTGATGGACCCGAGCAGCAGCGGCGCGGCGTCGCCCCGCTCCTGGCCGTAAGTGGCCAGCAGCGCCTGCGCCTCGATCGGGTCGCCCAGCGTCGTACCGGTGCCGTGCGCCTCCACCACGTCCACGTCCGCCGTGGACAGCCCCGCCGACGCGAGGGCCTGCCGGACCACCCGCTGCTGCGACGGGCCGTTCGGCGCGGTGAGGCCGTTGGACGCGCCGTCGGAGTTGACCGCGCTGCCGCGCACGATCGCCAGCACGTGATGCCCGTTGCGGCGGGCGTCGGACAGCCGCTCCACCAGCAGCACGCCGACGCCCTCACCCCAGCCGGTGCCGTCGGCCGCCTCCGCGAACGGCTTGCAGCGGCCGTCGGCGGCGAGGGCCCGCTGGCGGGAGAACTCGGCGAACGTGCCGGGGGTGGTCATCACGGTGACGCCGCCGGCCAGGGCGAGGTCGCACTCGCCGCGCCGCAGGGCCTGCACCGCCAGGTGCAACGCCACGAGGGACGACGAACACGCCGTGTCCACCGACACCGCCGGCCCCTCCAACCCCAACGCATACGCCACCCGACCCGACACCACACTCGCCGCATTCCCCGTCCCCGCGAACCCCTCCACCTCATCCGCAGAAACCATCAACAGGGCCCCATAGTCCTGACCATTCGTCCCCACGAACACCCCTGTTCGCGAACCCCGCAACCCCCCCGGATCAACCCCTGCCCGCTCCACCACCTCCCACGACGCCTCCAACAACAACCGCTGCTGCGGATCCATCGCGGAGGCTTCCCGGGGCGAGATGCCGAAGAAGGCCGCATCGAAGTCCGCCGCGTCGTACAGGAAGCCGCCCTGGTCGGAGTACGTGGTGCCGGGGTGCGCCGGGTCGGGGTCGTAGAGGCGGTCGAGGTCCCAGCCGCGGTTGGTGGGGAAGTCGCCGATGGCGTCGACGCCGTCGGCGACGAGCCGCCACAACCGGTCCGGATCGTCGGCCCCGCCCGGGTAGCGGCAGGACATGGCGACGATGGCGATCGGCTCGTCGTCGTCCACGGTGGTGGCGGCGGCGGTCGGGGCCGGCGCGTCGGCGACGCCGAACAGGCCGGTGAGCAGGTGGCGGGCCAGCACGACCGGGGTGGGATGGTCGAAGACGAGGGTGGTGGGCAGCGCCTGCCCGGTGGCGGCCACCAGCCGGTTGCGCAGTTCCACAGCGGTCAGCGAGTCGAAGCCGAGGTCCCGGAACGCCGTGCCGGCCGGGACGGCGGCGGCCCCGCCGTCGTGGCCGAGAACGTCGGCGGCCAGTTCCCGGACCAGGTCGGTGACGGTCTCCTCGCGCCGGGCGGCGGTCAGCCCGGTCAGCCGGCGGCGCAGGGTCGCCGCAGGGCCCTCGTCGCCGTCGTCGACGGGCGCGCCGCCGTCGAGGGCGGCCCGCGCCTCCGGTACGCCGTCGAGCAGCGGCCGTCGCCGCGCCGACGCGTACGCGGGGGCGAAGCGGGACCAGTCGACGTCGGCGACGGTGACGGCGACGTCGTCGTGGTCGAGGGCCTGTTGCAGGGCGCCCATCGCCACGGCGGGGTCCATCGCGGGCAGGCCACGGCGGCGCAGCCCCTGGTCGGAGTCGGCGTCGTGCATGCCGCCGTCGGCCCACGGGCCCCAGGCGACGGCGGTGCCGGCCCGGCCGTCGGCGCGCCGCTGCTGCACGAGCGCGTCGAGGTACGCGTTGCCGGCCGCGTAGCCGGCCTGCCCGGCGCTGCCCCAGGTCGCGGCGATGGACGAGTAGACGAGGAAGGCGTCGAGCTCCCGGTCGGCGAGCAGGTCGTGCAGGTGGGTGGCCCCGGCGGTCTTGCCTGCGGTCACCTCGGCCAGTTCGGCCGGGGTGATGGCGGCCAGCGGGGTGGCCTGGGCGATGCCGGCGGTGTGCACGACGACGCGGACGGGCGGGCCGTCGGCCTCGATCCGGTCGAGCAGGCCGGCGAGGGCGGCGCGGTCGGCGATGTCGCAGGCGGCCACGGTGACCCGGGTGCCGAGGGCGGTCAGCTCGGCCTCCAGCTCGGCGGCGCCGGGGGCGGCGGGTCCGCGCCGGCTGGCCAGCACCACGTGTCCGGCGCCGGCGGCGGCGAGCCAGCGGGCGGCGCGGGCGCCGAGCCCGCCGGTGCCGCCGGTGATCAGCGCGGTGCCGGTGGGCGTGAACCGGCGTACCGGGGGGCGGTCGCCGACGGCGGCGCGGACCAGGCGGCGGGCGAAGACGCCGGGGCCGCGTACGGCGAGCTGGTCTTCGCCGCCCGCGCCGGTGAGGATCGCGGCGAGCCGGCCGGCGGCGCGGTCGTCGGGTTGGGTCGGCAGGTCGACCAGGCCGCCCCAGCGGTGCGGGGCCTCGACGCCGACGACCCGGCCGAGGCCCCAGATCGCGGCCTGCGTGGGGTCGGCGAGCCGGTCGTACGAGGCGGCGGCGACGGCCCCCCGGGTGACCAGCCACAGCGGGGCGTCGATACCGGCGTCGCCGAGCGCCTGGACGAGGGTGAGGGTGGCGGGCAGGCCGGGCAGGGCGGCCCGGGCGGCGGTCGGCGGTTCCCAGGTGAGCAGGGAGACCACCCCGGCGACGTCGGCGCCGGCGAGGGCGGCGGCGAGGGCGGCCCGGTCGGCGTCGGGGGCGACGGTCAGCGGCAGCGGTTCGGCTCCGGCGGCGGCGAGCGCGGCCCGGACGGTCCGGACGGCCGGGTCGTCGTCCGCGCCGGCGGGCAGGGCGAGCAGCCAGGAGCCGGTGAGCCGGCCGGCGGCCGGTTCGGCGGTGACCTGCCAGTCGGCCCGGTAGCGCCAGCCGTCGAGCAGCGAGTGTTCCTGCCGCTGCCGCCGCCAGTCGGCGAGGACGGGCAGTAGGGTGCGCAGGGACTCGGCGGCGGCCTCGTCGTCGTTGACGGCCAGGGTGTCGCGCAGGGCGTCCAGGTCGGCCCGTTCGACGGCGTCCCAGAAGCGCCGGTCGAGCAGCCCGGTCGCGGTGGCGGCCGGGTCGGCCGGTTCCTCGGCCGGCACCCAGTAGTGCTGCTGCTCGAACGGGTAGGTGGGTAGGCCGACGAGGCGACCGGGCCGGTCGGCGAGCAGGTCCGCCCAGGCCACGGGCGTGCCGGCGACGTGCAGCCGGGCGAGCGCGCCGAGCAGGGCGCGGCGTTGTGGGCGGTCCCGGCGCAGCACCGGCACGACCACGGCGGGTACGGCGTCGGGGGCCGCCTCGACGGCGGCGAGCGTCTCCTCGACGGCGGCGGTGAGGACGGCGTCGGGGCCGATCTCGACGAACGTGCCGACGCCGTGGGCCCGCAGGGCGCGGACGCCGTCGGCGAACCGGACGGCCTCGCGGACGTGCCGCACCCAGTACCCGGGGGTGCGCAGCTGAGCCGGGTCGGCCAGCTCGCCGGTCAGGTTGGACACGATCGGCAGGGTGGGGGCGCGCAGGTCGAGGCGCGCGGCGACGGCGGCGAACTCGGCGAGCATCGGCTCCATCAGGGGGCTGTGGAAGGCGTGGCTGACCCGCAGCCGGCGGACCTTCACCCCCCGCCCGGTCCAGAGTTCGGCCAGCCCGTCGACGGCCGGGCCGGCGCCGGAGACGACGACGGAGGCGGGCCCGTTGACGGCGGCGACGGCGACCCGGTCGGTCAGCCCCTCCAGGGAGGCGGCGACGTCGGCCTCGGCGGCGGCGACGGCGAGCATCGCCCCGCCGGCCGGGAGGGCCTGCATGAGCCGGCCCCGGGCCGCGACCAGGGCGGCGGCGTCGGCGAGGGTGAGCACGCCGGCCACGTGGGCGGCGGTGATCTCACCGATCGAGTGCCCGGCGACCAGGTCGGGGGCCAGCCCCCAGGAGCCGAGCAGCCGGTGCAGCGCCACCTCGACGGCGAAGAGCCCGGCCTGGGTGAACACGGTCTGGTCGAGCAGCGCCGCGTCGTCGGTGCCGGGCGGAGCGTTCAGGACGGGCTTCAGCGGCCGGGGCAGGTGCGGGTCGAGGTGGGCGCAGGCCTCGTCGAGCGCCGCCGCGAAGACGGGGTACGCCTCGGCCAGCTCGCGGCCCATGCCGGCGCGCTGGGCGCCCTGGCCGGAGTACAGGAACGCGACGGCGCCACGGTCGGCGGCGGCGCCGGTGACCAGGCCGGGGGCGGGCCGGTCGTCGGCGAGGGCGGTCAGGGCGGTGAGCAGGCCGGCGGAGTCGTCGGCGAGGACGACCGCGCGGTGCTCCAGGGGGGACCGGGACACCGCCGAGGTCCAGGCGACGTCGGCGGGGCGCGGGCCGGCGTCGGCGGCGAGGTGGGCGGCCCAGCGCTCGGCCTGGCGGCGCAGCCCGGTGCGGGTACGGCCGGTGAGCAGCACCGGCGCGGGGCCGGGCGGTTCGGGCCGCTCGTCGGTGGCGGCGGGCTCCTCGGGCTGTTCGAGGATGAGGTGGGTGTTGGTGCCGGACATCCCGAACGAGGACACGGCCGCCCGGCGGGGCCGGTCCACGGCCGGCCACCGGGTCGCCTCGGTGACCAGGGTGACCGCGCCGGCGGACCAGTCGACGTGCGGGGTGGGCTCGTCGACGTGCAGGGTGGCGGGCACGGTCCCGTGCCGCATGGCCAGCACCATCTTGATCACCCCGGCGATGCCGGCGGCGGCCTGGGTGTGGCCGATGTTCGACTTGATCGAGCCGAGCAGCAGGGGCGCGGCGTCACCCCGCTCCTGCCCGTACGTGGCCAGCAGCGCCTGCGCCTCGATCGGGTCGCCGAGGACGGTGCCGGTGCCGTGCGCCTCGACCACGTCCACGTCGGCCGTGGACAGTCGCGCGCCGGCCAGGGCCTGGCCGATCACCCGCTGCTGGGAGGGCCCGTTGGGGGCGGTGAGCCCGTTGGACGCGCCGTCCTGGTTGACGGCGGAGCCCCGGATCACCGCGAGGACGGGGTGGCCGTTGCGGCGGGCGTCGCTGAGGCGTTCCAGCAGCAGCATGCCGACGCCCTCGGACCAGCCGGTGCCGTCGGCGGCCCCGGCGAACGACTTGCACCGACCGTCGGCGGCCAGCCCGCGCTGCCGGGAGAACTCGACGAACGGGCCGGGGGTGGCCAGCACGGTCGCGCCGCCGGCCAGGGCGAGGCCGCACTCGCGCTGGCGCAGCGCCTGGCAGGCGAGGTGGATGGCGACGGACGCCGACGAGCAGGCGGTGTCCACGGTGATCGTGGGGCCCTCGAGGCCGAACGTGTACGCCAGCCGCCCGGAGACGACGCTGGCGGCGGTGCCGGTGAGCACGTACCCCTCGACGCCGGGGGCGCGGTGCAGCACGGCGGCGTAGTCCTGGCCGGAGGTGCCGACGAACACGCCGGAGCGGCTGCCGCGCAGGGACAGCGGGGCGATGCCGGCCCGTTCGAACAGCTCCCAGGTGACCTCCAGCAGCAGCCGCTGCTGGGGGTCCATGGCGACGGCCTCGCGGGGGGAGACGCCGAACAGGGCGGCGTCGAACTTCCCCGCGTCGTGCAGGAACCCGCCGGAGCTGGTGGTCGAGGTGCCGGGCCGGTCGGGGTCGGGGTGTTGGAGGCGGTCCAGGTCCCAGCCCCGGTCGGTGGGGAAGCCGCCGATGGCGTCCCCGCCGGTGGAGACGAACGACCACAGGTCCTCCGGCGAGGCGATGCCGCCCGGGTAGCGGCAGCTCATCGCGACGATCGCCACCGGCTCGGACTCCTCGGCGGTGACCTCGCGCAGCCGTTGGCGGGTCTGCTGCAGCTCGGCGACGACCCGCGTCAGGTATTCGCGCAGCCGCTCTTCGTCCGCCATGACTTCTCGCTTTCTCGTGACACCCACAGGTCCGTGCCGGGCGGGTCAGGACAGCCCGAGGTCCTGGTCGATGAGGTCGAACAGCTCCTGGTTGCTGGCCACCCGCAGCCGGTCCGCGACCTCGGCGGTCTCCTCCCGGGGCGGCTCGGCGGCGCCGAGCCGTTCGAGGAGGTGGTGCAGCCGCAGGGTGATCCGGACCCGGCCGGTGTCGTCCGGGTCGCGCCGGGCCAGGGCGCTCTCCAACTGGTCGAGTTCGGCCAGGGTCGGCAGCGCCTCCACCGACGCCTCGCTGAGCAGTTCGGACCGCAGGTGTTCGGCCAGGGCCAGCGGGGTCGGGTAGTCGAAGACCACCGAGCTGGGCGGGTTCAGCCCGGTCAGCCGGGCCAGCTTCCCGCGCAGCTCCACGGCGGTCAGCGAGTCGAAGCCGAGGTCCCGGAAGGGCCGGGTGCTCTCCACCGCGTACGGGCTGTCGTGGCCGATGACCTCGCCGGCGGCGGTGCGGATCAGGTCGACCAGCACCCGGTTCTGTTCGGCCTGGGTCAGCTCGCCGAGCCGCTTACGCAGTTCGGTGGCGACCTGGTCGCCGTCGGAGGCGTCCGCCCGGTCGGCGGCGGCCTGGGCGGCCACCTCGGCGAGGTCGCCGATCAGCGGGCGGGGGCGGGCGGAGGCGAAGACGGGCGCGAACCGGTCCCAGTCGACGTCGGCGACGGTGAGGACGGCGTCGTCGCCCTCGATGCCGGCGCGCAGGGCGGCCATCGCCGGCTCCCGGTCGAGCAGGGACACCCCGCGCCGGCTCATCGCGGCGGCGTGCGCGTCGGTCACCATGCCGCCGCCGGCCCACGGCCCCCAGTTGACGGACAGCACCCGGGCGCCGGAGGCGGGCCGGGACTGCGCGAACGCGTCCAGGAAGGCGTTGCCGGCGGCGTACGCGCCGTGGTCGCCGACGCCCCAGACGGCCGCGATGGACGAGAAGTGCACGACCAGTTCCAGCGGCCCGGGGTCGAGGAGTTCGTCGAGGTGCCGGGCGCCGGCGATCTTGCCGGACACCACGTCGGCGAGTTCCGCCCCGCTGACCACGGCGATCGGGTTGAGCCGGCCCACCCCGGCGGCGTGCACCAGCGCCTGCACGGTCTCGCCTTCGGCGCGCAGGCCGGCCACGAGGGCCGCGACCGCGTCCCGGTCGGCCAGGTCGCAGGCCAGGACGCGGGCCTGCGCGCCGAGCGCGGCCAGCTCCGCCACCGCCTCGTCGGCGCCGGGGGCGTCGGGGCCGCGCCGGCTGACCAGCAGCAGCCGGCGCGCGCCGTGCCGGGCGAGCCACCCGGCGGCGTACCGGCCGACGGCTCCGGTGCCGCCGGTGACCAGGACGGTGCCGGGCGGCTGCCAGCCGGGGCCGCCCGTCCGCTCGGGGCGCGGCGCGCGGGCGAGCCGCCGCAGGTACGCCCCGGCGGGGCGGACGGCGATCTGGTCCTCGCCTCCGGCGCCGGTCAGCGCCGCGAGGACGTGCTCGGCGGCGGCGTCGTCCAGGCCGGCCGGCAGGTCCAGCAGGCCACCCCAGTGCCGGGGGTGTTCCAGCGCGGCGACCAGGCCGAGCCCCCAGGTGGTGGCCTGGGCGGGGTTGGCGACCGGGTCGTCGGCGCCGGTGCCGACGGCCTGCCGGGTGAGCAGCCACAGCGGCGTCGGGGGCAGTGCGTCGGTGACGGCCTGGATCAGGGCGAGGTTCGCGGTCAGGCCGACGGGTACGGCCGGCCGGTCGGGGTGGGGCCGCTCGTCGAGGGCGAGCAGGGAGACGACCCGGGTCGGCGGTACGCCGTCGAGCAGCCCGGCGAGGGTGGCGCGGTCGGCCGTGTCCGGGTCGACGGGGAGCAGCCGGGGGGTGCCGCCGCGGGCGGCGACGAGCGCGGCGAGCCGGTCGGCGACGTCCTGGCCGGCGGCGGTGTGCACCAGCGTCCAGTCGCCGCCGGCGGCCCCGGCGGCGAGCGGCTGGGGCCGCCAGGTAACCCGGTACCGCCAGCCGTCGACCAGGGTGTCCTCCCGCTGCTGGCGACGCCAGGCGGCGAGGTCCGGCAGCAGGTCGCGCAGTGGCCGGTCCGGGTCCACGCCGAGCCGGCCGGCGAGCGCGTCGCCGTCGCCGTCCACCACGGCCCGCCAGAACGCGGAGTCGGTGTCGTCGCCGGCCGGGCCGGGGGCGTCGGCCGGGGCGGCGTGCAGGGTGGGCCAGAACCGTTGGTGCGCGAACGCGTACGTGGGCAGGTCCACCGGGCCGGTGCCGGGCAGCAGCGCCGGCCAGCGCACGGCGGTGCCCTGGCAGTGCAGCCGGGCGAGGGCGCCGAGCAGGGTGGACACCTCGTCCTGGCCGGGCCGCTGCACGCCGGTGACGGTGACCGGCGCGTCGGCGGGGAGCGCGTCGGCGGTCAGGGCGGTGAGCACCGTGTCGGGGCCGACCTCCAGGAACCGGGTCACCCCGTGGGAGTGCAGGTGGGTGACGGTGTCGGCGAACCGGACGGCCTCCCGGACGTGCCGGACCCAGTAGTCGGGGCTGCACAGCTCGTCGGCGTCGACGACCGTGCCGGTCAGGTTCGACACGACGGGCACGGCCGGCGGGGCGTACGCGAGGGTCGCGACGACGGCCGCGAACTCGGCGAGCATCGGCTCCATCAGCGGGCTGTGGAAGGCGTGGCTGACCCGCAGCCGCTTGGTCCGCACGCCGAGGGCGGTGAAGTGGTCGGCCAGCTCGGTCAGCGCGTCGAGTTCCCCGGCCACGACGACGGCGGCCGGCCCGTTGACGGCGGCCACGGCCACCCGACCGGCGTACCCGGTGAGGGCCTGGGCGACGTCGACCTCGGCCGCCGCGACGGCGAGCATGCCGCCGCCGGCGGGCAGCGCCTGCATGAGCCGGCCCCGGTTGCCGACGAGCGCGCAGGCGTCCGGCAGGGTCAGCACCCCGGCGACGTGCGCGGCGACGATCTCGCCGACGGAGTGGCCGGCCACGAAGTCGGGTCGGATCCCCCAGTGTTCGAGGAGGCGGTACAGCGCCACCTCGACGGCGAACAGCCCGGCCTGGGTGAACACGGTCTGGTCGAGCAGGTCGGCGTCGGCGGTGCCGGGCTGGGCGTTCAGGACCGGGCGCAGCGGCCGGGGCAGGTACGCGTCGAGGTGCTGGCACGCCTCGTCCACGGCGCGGGCGAAGACGTCGAAGGTGTCGTACAGCCGGCGGCCCATCCCGGCGTGCTGGGCGCCCTGCCCGGAGAACAGCACCGCGAGGGCCCCGCCGGTCTCGGCGACGCCCCGGGTGAGGCCGGGGTGGTCCTGCCCGGCGGCGAGGGCGCGCAGCCCGGCGAGGGCGGCGTCCCGGTCGGCGGCGAGCAGCACCGCGCGGTGCCGCAGCGGGGAGCGGCCGGTGGCCAGTCCCCGGGCGACGTCAGCGTCGGGGGCGGGGTGCCCCGGCAGCCAGTCGGCGAGCCGGGCGGCCTGGTCGCGCAGGCTCTCCGCGCCGTCGGCGGTGACGACCCAGGGCAGCACCGGCGGCCCGGCGGCGGGCCGGGCGGTGGGCGCGGGCGGTTCGGCGGGGGCCTGTTCGAGGATGACGTGCACGTTGGTGCCGCTGACCCCGAACGACGACACGCCGGCGCGGCGGGGCCGGTCCACCGCTGGCCACGGCTGCGGCTCGGTGAGCAGGGCGACCGCGCCGGCGGACCAGTCGACGTGCGGGGAGGGCTCGTCCACGTGCAGCGTGGGCGGCAGCAGGTCGTGCCGCATCGCCATGATCATCTTGATCACCCCGGAGACGCCGGCGGCGGCCTGGGTGTGACCGATGTTCGACTTCACCGAGCCGAGCCACAGCGGCCGGTCCGCCGGCCGGTCCCGCCCGTACGTGGCGAGCAGCGCCTGCGCCTCGATCGGGTCGCCGAGCCGGGTGCCGGTGCCGTGCCCGTCGACGACGTCCACGTCGGCGCCGGCGAGCCGGGCGTTGGCCAGGGCCTGCCGGATGACCCGCTCCTGGGCGGGGCCGTTGGGCGCGGTCAGCCCGTTGCTGGCGCCGTCCTGGTTCATCGCGGAGCCGCGGACCACGGCGAGGATGCGGCGGCCGTCGCGCTGGGCGTCGGAGAGGCGCTGGAGCAGCACCAGGCCGACGCCCTCGCCCCAGCCGGTGCCGTCGGCGGCCCCGGCGAACGACTTGCACCGGCCGTCGAGGGCCAGCCCTCGCTGGCGGGCGAACTCCAGGAACGGGCCGGGGGTGGCCATCACCGTGACGCCGCCGGCGACGGCGAGGTCACACTCGCCCTGCCGCAGCGACTGGCAGGCCAGGTGCAGCGCCACCAGGGAGGACGAGCAGGCGGTGTCGACGCTGACGGCGGGGCCCTGCAACCCGAAGTGGTACGCCAGCCGGCCGCTGATGACGGCGGCGGCGTTGCCGGTGGCCTGGTAGCCCTCGGTCTCGACCCGCGCGGCGAGCAGCAGGGTCGCGTAGTCCTGCCCGTTGGTGCCGACGAACACGCCGGTGCCGGTCTCCCGCAGGTCGGCGGGGGCGGTGCCGGACCGCTCGAACAGCTCCCAGGCACTCTCCAGCAGCAGCCGCTGCTGCGGGTCCATCACCAGCGCCTCGCGCGGGGAGATGCCGAACAGGGCGGCGTCGAAGCCGGTGGCGTCGGCGAGGAAGCCGCCCTCCCGCACGTATGAGGTACCGGGCCGGTCCGGGTCGGGGTGGTAGATGGCGTCCAGGTCCCAGCCCCGGTCGGCGGGGAACTCGGCGATGCCGTCGCGGCCCTCGCTGACCAGCCGCCACAGGTCCTCGGGGCTGGCGACCCCGCCGGGGAACCGGCAGCTCATCGAGACGACGGCGATCGGCTCGTCGAGGGCGGTGGCGGCCCGCACGGGCGCGACCGCCGGGGTGTCGTCGCCGGTGAGCCGGTCGGCCAGGTGGTCGGCCAACGCGCCGGGCGTCGGGCGGTCGAACACCAGCGTCGCCGGCAGGGTCTCACCGACGGCCTCGGCGAGCCGGTTGCGCATCTCGACGGCGCTGAGCGAGTCGAAGCCGATCTCCCGGAACGACCGGTCCGCGGCGAGGGCCTCCGCCGACGGCAGCCGGAGCACCGCCGCGGCGTGCACCCGGACCAGGTCCAGCAGGACCCGGCGGCGGTCCGGCGCGGCGAGCCCGGCGAGGCGGGCGCGTAGCGGCGAGTGGGCGGCCGGGGCGTCGCCGGCCGGGGCGGCGGCGAGCAGCCGCGCCACCTCCGGCACGTCCCCGATCAGCGGCCGGGGGCGGGCCAGCGTGTAGGTGTGCAGGAAGCGGTCCCAGGCGATGTCCGCGACGGTGAGCGTGGTCTCGTCGTGGGCGAGCGCGTCGGCCAGCACGGACACCGCGAGGTCGGGGCGCATCGCCCGGACGCCGGAGCGGAACATCTGGTCCGCGGCGCCCTCGGCGTCGACCATGCCGCCGCCGTCCCAGGCGCCCCAGGCGACGGCGGTGCCCGGCCGGCCCCGGCGGCGGCGGTCCTCGGCGAACGCGTCGAGGAACGCGTTGCCGGCGGCGTAGCCGCCCTGGTGCCCGCCGCCCCAGACGCCCGCGCCGGAGGAGAACAGCACGAACGCCGTCAGGTCGTCGCCGAACACCTCGTCGAGGTGCACCGCGCCGGACACCTTGGCCCGCAGGGCATCCGCCAGCTCCGCCGGGCCGAGGGCCGCGACGGGTCCGGCGTGGGCCACCCCGGCGGTGTGGAACACGGCGTCGACGCGGACGCCCTGCGCGGCTAGTTCGACGGCGAGCGCCCGCAACGCCTCGGCGTCGGCGACGTCGCAGGCGGCGACGGTGACGGCGGCACCGGCCGCGCCGAGTTCCGCCGCCAGCTCGGCGGCACCGGGGGTGGCCGGGCCCTGGCGGCCGGTCAGCACCAGCCGGGCTGCGCCCTCCCGGGCCAGCCAGCGGGCCACCTGCGCGCCGATCGAGCCGAGGCCGCCGGTGACCAGGACGGTGCCGCCCCGGGGACGCCAGCCGTCGGCCGGGGCGCGGTCGGAGCGGGCCCGGACGAGCCGGCGGGCGAACACCCCGGACGGGCGCAGCGCGAGCTGGTCCTCTGCGTCGACGCCGGCCAGCACCGCCACGAGCCGGGCCCGGTCCCGCGGGTCCAGCTCGGCGGGCAGGTCCACCAGGCCGCCCCAACGGTCGGGGTGTTCCAGGGCGACCACCCGGCCGAGGCCCCAGACAGTCGCCTGGCCGGGGCGGTCGAGCGGGTCCGCCCGGCCGGTGCAGACGGCTCCGGTGCTGGCGCACCACAGCGGGGCGTCGATTCCGGCGTCGCCGAGGGCCTGGACGAGGGCGACCGTGCCGGCGAGGCCGGCGGGCAGCACGGGCTGCTCCGGGTGCGGGTCGTCGTCGAGCGCGAGCAGGGAGAGCACTCCGCCGACCGGCGCGGCGTCCCCGGTGGCCCGCCCGAGCTGGTCGGCCAGCGCCGCCCGGTCCGGGTCGGCCACGGGGACCTGGACGACGTCCGCGCCGCCCTCGGCGAGGGCCGTGTCGGCGGCGGCGACCAGCGGATGGTCGGCCCGCGCGGCCGGCACCACCAGCAGCCAACGGCCGGACAGGACCGCGTCGGCGGGGGTGGGCAGCGGCTTCCAGGTCACCCGGTACCGCCAGGCGTCCACGGTGGACTCGTCGTGGCGGCGACGCCGCCAGTCCGAGAGCAGCGGCAGCGCCGGGTCGAGGGACCGGGCGTCCGCCTCGTCGATCCGCATGGCGGCGGCCAGCGCCCGCGGGTCGGCCTGTTCCACGGCCGCCCAGAACTGCCGGTCCGTGTCGTCCCCACCGGCCGTGCCGGTCGGGGTCGCGGCCTGCGGCCAGTACCGCTGCCGCTGGAAGGCGTAGGTGGGCAGCTCCACGGCCGGGCCGGTGCGGGCGCCGAGGATCGCCGCCCAGTCCACGGGCACGCCGTGCACGTGCAGCTCGGCGAGGGCGGTGACGAGTTCCGGCCAGCCGGGGGCGGCGCCGGCGTCCACCACGACGGCGTCGTGCCCGGCGTCGGCCACGGTGCGCCGGAGGACGGCGGCGAGCACCGGGCCCGGGGCCACCTCCAGGAAGACCTGATGTCCCGCGTCGAGCAGGGCCCGCACGACGCCCTCGTTGTCGGCGTCGGCGCGCAGGCCCCGGTACCAGTCGGCGGCGTCGAGGCCTGCGGTGTCGACCTGTCCCCCGGTGGACGCGGAGTGCACCGGCACCTCGGCCGCCCGGAGGGTGATCCCGGCCAGTTCGGCCGTCGGGTCGGCCGGATCGGCGGGGCCGTCGGCGGCCGGGGGCCTGCTGCCGAGGGCGATCACCTTCGCGGCGTCCGCCAGCGACAGCGCCCCGGCCACGCAGGCCGCCGCGACCTCGCCCGCACCGTGTCCGAGCACGGCGGCGGGTCGTACGCCGAGGGAACGCCACAGCCGGGCCAGCGCAACCGTCACGGCCCACCGGGTGGGCTCCGCCACCCCGGGGCGGGTCGGCGACGGGGCGTCGTCGGTGCCGCGCAGCACGGCGGTGAGCGACCAGTCGACCCAGGGGGCGAGGGCCACCTCGCACTCGGCGACGGATTCGGCGAAGACGATCGACCGGTCCAGCAGGTCGGTCACCGCGCCGGCCCGCTGCTCCGCGTCGCCGGGTAGGACGAGGACGGGGTCTGCGCCGCGCAGCGCCGCGCCGGTGACCGCCGTCGGGGCGTCCTCGCCGAGCCGGAACGCGTCCAGCGCCCGCAGCAGGCCGGCGGTGTCCCGGCCGAGCAGCACGGCGCGGTGCGGGAACGCGGCCCGGGTGGTGACCAGGGCGTGCGCGACGTCCACCGGCTCGATCTCCGGGTGCGCCGCCAGGTGCTCGCGCAGCCGGGCAGCCTGTTCCCGCAGCGCCGGGCCGTCGGCAGCGGACAGCACGAGGGGTACGACGCCGGTACGCGGTGCCGCGACCCTCCTGCCCTCGACGACGGGGGCGGACGGCTGCTCGATGATGACGTGCGCGTTGGTGCCAGAGATCCCGAACGAGGAGACGGCAGCCCGACGCGGCCGGTTCACCGCCGGCCACGGCGTCGCCTCGGTGGCCAGGGTGACCGCACCCGCCGTCCAGTCGATGTGCGGAGACGGCTCGTCGACATGCAACGTCGCCGGCACCACACCGTGCCGCATCGCCATGATCATCTTGATGATGCCCGCCACACCCGCCGCAGCCTGGGTGTGACCGATGTTCGACTTCACCGACCCGAGCAGCAACGGCCGATCCGCCTGCCGGTCCTGCCCATAGGTGGCGAGCAACGCCTGCGCCTCGATCGGATCGCCCAACGTCGTGCCCGTGCCGTGCGCCTCCACCGCGTCCACATCAGTCGTCGCCAGGCGCGCGTTGGCCAACGCCTGCCGGATCACCCGCTGCTGCGACGGACCATTCGGCGCGGTGAGCCCGTTCGACGCACCGTCCTGATTCACCGCCGTACCCCTGACGACGGCCAGGATGTTCCGACCCTCACGCTGCGCGTCCGACAGCCGCTGCACCAGCAGCACGCCGACGCCCTCCGACCAGCCCGTGCCATCGGCGGCAGCAGCGAACGACTTACACCGACCGTCCTGCGACAGACCACGCTGACGCGAGAACTCGATGAACGTCCCCGGCGTCGCCATCACCGTCACACCACCAGCAAGAGCCAGATCACACTCACCCGACCGCAACGCCTGAACCGCCAGGTGCAACGCCACCAACGACGACGAGCAGGCGGTATCCACCGTCACCGCCGGCCCCTCCAGGCCGAACGTGTAGGCCACCCGACCCGAGAGGACGCTGCCGGAGTTGCCGGTGCCGATGTACCCCTCGACCTCGCCCGGCACATCCATCAGCACGGAGGCGTAGTCGTGGTACATCACGCCCGCGAACACACCGGTCCGACTGCCCCGAACCCGCTGTGGGTCGACGCCCGCCGACTCGAACGACTCCCACGACGCCTCCAACAGCAACCGCTGCTGCGGATCCATCGCCAACGCCTCACGCGGGCTGATGCCGAAGAAGCCGGGATCGAACTCGGCCGCCCCGTACAGGAACCCGCCGTGCCGGGTGTAGGAGCTGCCCGGCCGGTCCGGGTCAGGGTCGAACAGTGTCTCCAGGTCCCAGCCCCGGTCTGCCGGGAACTCCCCGATCCCGTCCCCTCCCCCGGCCAGCAACGCCCACAGCTGCTCCGGCGTCTCCACCCCGCCCGGGTACCGGCACGCCATGCCCACGATCGCGATCGGCTCGTCGAGGCCGGTGCCGGTCGTCCGCGCGCTTGACGCGGCGACGGCACTGCGGGCCCCGGCAAGTTCGTCATGTACGTGGGCGGCCAGCGCCTGCGGGGTCGGGTAGTCGAACACCAGCGTCGAGGGCAGCCGCAGGCCGCTGGCCCCGTTCACCCGGTTGCGCAGGTCCACCGCCGTCAGCGAGTCGAACCCGAGTTCCCGGAACGCCCGGTCGGCCGGCACCGACTCCGCCCCACCATGCCCGAGCACCTGTGCGACGAGACCCCGGATCAGCACGTCGATCTGGGCGCGGGCCTCCTCGGGGGCCAGGCCGGCGATTCGGGTCGCCCAGGTGGCCCCCTGTCCCGCCTGGCGGCGGGTGGTGGTCACCCCGACCAGGGTGCGCAGCATCGGCGGCACCATGCCGGTGCCGGCCGAGGCCCGCAGGGCGGCCACGTCGATCACGGCCGGCACGAGGGCCGCCCGGTCCCCCGCGACCGCCGCGTCGAACAGCGCCAGGCCGGTCCCGGCGCTCATCGCGGCGAGGCTACCCCTGGTCGTCGACCGGGTCCGCTCGGCCTCGCCGAGGGACGCCGCCATCCCGGGGGTGTCCCACATGCCCCACGCCAGCGACACCGCCGGCAGGCCCGCCTGCCGCCGGTGCACCGCGAGGGCGTCCAGGAACGCGTTGCCGGCCGCGTACGCCGCCTGACCAGGCGAACCCAACACCCCGGCCACCGACGAGAACAACACGAACAGATCCAGGTCCAGACCCGCCGTCGCCTCGTGCAGCCACCAACCCGCCGACACCTTCGGCGCCAACACCCCCGCCAACCGCTCCGCACTGATCCCCGACACCACACCGTCGTCGAGCACGCCTGCCGTGTGCACCACACCCGCCAACCGGCCCACCGAAACGACCTCGGCGACCAGCCCGAACACCTGCTCCCGGTCCGTCACATCACACGCCACCACCCGAGCCGACGCTCCCAGCCCCGCCAACCGCCCCACCAACTCGGCCGCTCCTGCAGCGTCAGGGCCACGACGCGACACCAGCACCAACGACCGCACCCCGTGCGCCACCACCAGGTGCTCCGCGACGAGGGCGCCCAGCGAGCCGGTGCCGCCGGTCACCAGCACCGTGCCCTCACCCACCACGGGTGACGGGTCCGGCACGGACGCGCGTACCAGGCGCGGAGCGAGGACCTCGCCGGCCCGGACCGCGACCTGGCCGCCGGTGGCGAGCGGTTCGTCCGCCACCCGGGCGAGCAGGCCCAGCACCGCCGTATCCGCGTCGGCGTCGACATCCGCGAGGACGATCCGACCCGGATGCTCCGACTGCGCCGACCGCAGCAGGCCCCACACCGCCGCACCCGCCAGGTCCGTCATCACGTCGCCGTCCCGAGCCGCCACCGCACCCCGGGTCACCACGACCAGTCTCGACTCCGCGAGGGCATCGGCGGCCAGCCAGGACCGCACGACGGCCAGCACGCCGGACGTGACCGCCCGCACCGCGTCGGGGACCGCCGCGCCGGGGGCACCGGCGGGCACCGGCAGCACCAACGCGGGCGGCACCGCCGTACCCGCCGCGACCGCGTCCACCACCGCGGCCACATCCGGGTACGAGACCAGCCCGCCCCGGACCGCCAGCTCACCGGCCAGCCCGGCAGCACCCTCACCGCCGACCAGCCCGGCAACACCCTCGCCGCCGGCCAGCCCGGCAACACCCTCGCCGCCGACACTGTGGAGCTGCCCCGGCTGCGCTACCAGCAGCGCCCACCCGGCCGCATCGCCGGCGGAAACGACCTCCTCCGCCCGCCACGCCACCTCGAACAACGACCGGGCGGCCGGGTTCGGGGCGGTCACCCCGGTCATCTCCCGCAGCACGAGCGAGTCGACGGAGACGACGGCCGCGCCCGAGGAGTCCACTGCGACCAGCCGTACCCCGGAGCCCTCGCGGGTCAGCCGCACCCGCAGCAGCGACGCCCCCGAGGCGTGCACCTGCACGCCGGAGAACGCGAACGGCACCCGGGGCGCGGTCGACTCCTCGAACAGCAGCGCGATCGGGTGCAGGGCGGCGTCCGACAGCGCCGGGTGCACCCCGAACGCCGCCGCGTCGCCCGCCGCCTGTTCAGGCAGGGCCACTTCGGCGAACACCTCGCCCCCGGCCGTCCAGAGCCGCCGCAGGCCCTGGAACACCGGCCCGTACGCCAGACCCCGCTCCGCCACGGTCGGATACCAGCCGGCGAGGTCCACCTCGGACGCGCCGGCCGGCGGCCATTCGGCCAGCACCGGTTCGTCGGCCGACACCGGCTCCAGCGTGCCCTCGGCGTGCCGGACCCACTCGGGGTCGGCGTCCTCCTCCGGCTGGGAGTGCACGGTCACCGACCGCAGGCCGGACGCGTCGGCCGCGCCGACGCGCACCTGCACCCGCACCCCACCCGACGCGGGCAACACCAACGGCGCCGCCACCGTCAACTCCCGCACCCGCGACGCACCCACCTCGTCACCGGCCCGCACCGCCAACTCCACCAACGCCGTACCCGGCACCACCACCGAACCGGCAACCACATGATCGGCCAACCACCCGTGCGTCGACACCGACAACCGACCGGTCAGCACCACCATGTCCTCGCCGGCCACCGACACGGCGGCGGCGAGCAGCGGATGCCCGGCCGCGCCGAGGCCGGCCCCGGAGACGTCCGTCCACCGGCCGGCGGGCTCCAGCCAGTACCGCTTGTGCTCGAAGGCGTACGTGGGCAGGTCGACCCGCTCGCCGCCGCCGGCGAGGAGGCGGGTCCAGTCGACGGCCAGGCCGTGGACGTGCAGCTGGGCGAGGGCCTCCAGGGCGGCCTGCGGCTCGGGCCGGTCGTGCCGGGACACCGCGACCAGCAGGGGCGCGGGCTCGTCGCCGGGCCGGTCGGCGAGGCAGCCCTGCGCCATGGCGGTGAGCACGCCGCCCGGGCCCAGCTCCAGGTAGGTGCCGACCTCCTCGGCGTGCAGACTGTTGACGGCGTCGGCGAAACGCACGGCGCCCCGGACGTGCCGCACCCAGTACCGGGGGTCGCGGAGCTGCTCCGGCTCGGCGAGCCGGCCGGTCAGGTTGGACACCACCGGGATCGTCGGCGGGTGGTAGGTCAGCGTGTCCGCGACGGCCGCGAACTCCGCCAGCATCGGGTCCATCCGGACGCTGTGGAAGGCGTGGCTGACCCGCAGTCGGCGGGTCGGGGCTCCCCGCTCGGACCACACCCGCTGGAGTTCGTCGAGGGCGTCGACGTCCCCGGCGACCACGACGGCGGTGGGGCCGTTCACGGCGGCGACGTCGAGGCGGTCGGCCAGCCCAGCCAGGCTCGCGGCGACCGCGGCCTCGTCGGCGCCCACCGCGAGCATGCCGCCGCCGGCGGGCAGCGCCTGCATGAGCCGACCCCGCGCCGCCACCAGGGCGCACGCGTCGGCCAGGGAGAACACCCCGGCGACGTGCGCGGCGGCGATCTCCCCGATGGAGTGCCCGGCGACGAAGTCCGGGGTGAGGCCGAACGACTCAACGAGGCGGAACAGGGCCACCTCGACGGCGAACAGGCCGGCCTGGGTGAACACGGTCTGGTCCAGCAGCTCCGCCTCGGGCGTGCCCGGCGAGGCGAACATGACCTCCCGCAGCGGGCGCGGCAGCAGCGGGTCCAGGTGCCCGCACGCCTCGTCCAGGGCGGCGGCGAACACCGGGAACGCGGCGGCCAGCTCGCGACCCATGCCGGGGCGCTGGGCGCCCTGGCCGGAGAAGAGGAACGCCACCCGGCCGCGCGGGGACGCCGACCCGGTGGTGACGGTGCCGTCCGGCTCCCCGTCGGCGAGGGCGCGCAGCCCGGCGATCAGGTCGGCGGGGCCCTCGGCCAGGACGACGGCCCGGTGTTCGAGGCCGGAGCGGCTGATCGAGGAGACGGCGACGTCCACCGGTCGGGGGGCGACGCCTCGGCCGCGGGCTGCGGGGGCGACGGCGACGCCGGGTGCGGGGGTCACGGCGACTTCGGCTACGCCGTCGGCGGCGGCGAGGTGGTCGGCCCACCGGGCGGCCTGCCCGGCGAGCGCCTCGGCGGTGCGGGCGGAGAGCAGCACCGGGGCCAGCGGCAGCGCCACCGGCCCGCCGGCCGGGGCGGCGTCGGCGGGCGGGGCGTCGTCGGCCGGGGCCTGCTCCAGGATGACGTGGGCGTTCGTACCGCTGATGCCGAAGGACGACACGGCGGCCCGGCGCGGCCGGTCGGACGCCGGCCACGGGCGGGCCTCGGTCAGCAGCGAGACCTGGCCGGCGGTCCAGTCGATGTGCGGGGACGGCTCGTCGACGTGCAGGGTGCGCGGCATCGAGCCGTGCCGGATCGCCTCGATCATCTTGATCAGGCCGGCGGCGCCCGCCGCCGCCTGGGTGTGGCCGAGGTTCGACTTGATCGAGCCGAGCCAGAGCGGCCCGCCTTCACCCCGGTCCTGCCCGTACGTGGCGAGCAGCGCCTGCGCCTCGATCGGGTCGCCGAGGGTGGTGCCGGTGCCGTGCGCCTCGACCACGTCCACGTCCGCCGGGGAGAGCCGGGCGTTGGCCAGGGCCTGCCGGATCACCCGCTCCTGGGAGGGGCCGTTGGGGGCGGTGAGGCCGCTGGACGCGCCGTCCTGGTTCACGGCGCTGCCGCGCACGACGGCGAGGATCCGGCGGCCGTCGCGGCGGGCGTCGGAGAGCCGCTGGAGCAGCAGCACGCCGACGCCCTCGGACCAGCCGGTCCCGTCGGCCGCGGCGGCGAACGACTTGCACCGCCCGTCCGAGGCGAGGCCGCGCTGCCGGGAGAAGTCGGCGAAGGTGCCCGGGGTGGACATCACGGTCACGCCGCCGGCCAGCGCGAAGTCGCAGTCGCGCTGGCGCAGCGCCTGAACGGCGAGGTGCACCGCCACCAGCGACGACGAGCAGGCGGTGTCGACGGTGACCGCCGGCCCCTCCCACCCGAAGGTGTACGCCACCCGGCCGGAGACGACGCTGCCGGAGTTGCCGGTGCCGATGTACCCCTCGACGCCGTCGGGCAGGTCCAGCACCCGGGACGCGTAGTCGTGGTACATCACCCCGGCGAAGACGCCGGTGCGGCTGCCGCGCAGCCGCTGCGGGTCGAGGTCGGCGTGCTCGATCGCCTCCCAGGAGGTCTCCAGCAGCAGCCGCTGGTGCGGGTCCATGGCCAGCGCCTCGCGGGGGCTGATGCCGAAGAAGCCCGGGTCGAACTGCGCCGCGTCGTAGAGGAACCCGCCCTGGCTGGTGTACGAGGTGCCCGGGTTGTCCGGGTCGACGTGGAACAGCCGCTCCAGGTCCCAGCCCCGGTCGGTGGGGAAGTCCCCGACCCCGTCGCCGCCGGAGTCGACCAGGTCCCATAGCTCCGCCGGGCTGGACACCCCGCCCGGGAACCGGCACGCCATCCCGATGACGGCCATCGGCTCGCGGTCCTTGGCCTCCACCTCACGCACCCGCCGACGGGCGTCGCGCAGGTCGGCGGTCGCACGCCGGAGGTAGTCGAGGAACTCAGCCTCAGTGGGCATCGGGCCACTCCGTATCGGGAATCGGGGTGCGGAACATGCCGGATCAGGCCGAGCCGAGTTCTTCGTCCAGGAAGCTGAAGATCTCCTCGGCGGACGCCGAGGACAGGCTCTCGTCGTCGCCGGTGGCGTCCTGGGCACCGGAGCCGGTGTAGGTCCACAGGGAGAGCAGTTCGCGCAGCCGGTCGCCGACGGCGACCCGGTCGGCGTCGCCGTCCGCCACGGTCCGCATGACGTGCTCCAGCTTGTTCAGCTCGCCGAGCACCGTCAGCGCGGACGTGCTCCGCTCGGCCAGCAGCGCGCCCCGCAGGTGCTCGACGAGGGCCGCCGTGGTGGGCCGGTCGTAGATCAGCGTGGACGGCAGGCGCAGGCCGGTGGCCGCGTTGAGGCGGTTGCGGAACTCGACGGCGGTGAGCGAGTCGAAGCCGAGTTCGACGAAGCCGCGTTCGGCGTCGATGGACCGGATCGAGGCGTACCCGAGGACGGCGGCGGCGTGCGTGCGGACCAGGTCGGACAGCACCTGGTCGCGGTCGGCCTCGGCGGTGGCGGCGAGGGTGTCGCGCAGCGCCGCCGCCGGGTCGCGCTCGGCGGCGCGGGCCGCGCCCGTGGTCGCCGGGCGGACCAGCGACCGCAGCACCGGCGGCACCGCGGCGGGCCCGTGCCGGCCGATCAGGGCGAGGTCGAGGTTGACCGGTACGACGACGGGGTCGGCGAACCGCAGCGCCTCGCTGAACAGATCCATGCCCTCCTCGGCGGCGAGCGGGACGAAGCCGCCCCGGTTCATCCGGTCCTCGTCGACGTGCCCCGGCTGCCCGTCGCCGGTGTCGTTGGCCCACGGCCCCCAGGCCATGGACGTGGCGGGCAGCCCCCGGTCGTGCCGGTGCTGGGCGAGCGCGTCGAGGAAGCAGTTGGCGGCGGCGTGGTTGGCCTGCCCGGGGCCGCCGAACAGGCCGGCGGCGGAGGAGAACAGCACGAACGCGGCCAGGTCCAGCTTCTCGGTCAGCTCGTGCAGGTGCCAGGCGGCGTCGACCTTGGGCCGGAGCACGGCGTCGAACCGGTCCGGGGTGAGTGCGCCGAGGATGCCGTCGTCGAGCACTCCGGCCGCGTGCACCACGCCGCTGAGCGGCCGGTCGGCGGGGAGTTGGTCGATCAGCAGGGCCAGCGCGTCGCGGTCGGTGACGTCGCAGGCGGCCACCCGGGCGGCCGTGCCCAGCTCGGCGAGTTCGGCGACGAGCGTCGCCACGCCGGGGGCGTCCCCGCCGGTGCGGCTGACCAGCAGCAGGTGGCGTACCCCGTGCCGGTCGGCCAGCCGGCGGGCCACCAGCCGGCCCAGCGCGCCGGTCGCGCCGGTCACCAGGACGGTGCCGGCGGCCAGGTCGGGGTCGGGCCGGTCGGCGGGCGGCGGGCCGAGCCGGGTCAGCCGGGGGACGCGGAGCTGGCCGGCGCGCACCGCGAGCTGCGGCTCGCCGGTGGCGAGCGCCGCAGGCAGCAGGTCGGCGGCTGCCCGGTCGGCATCGACATCGACGTTGACGTCGACCAGCACGATCCGGTCGGGGTTCTCCGACTGGGCGCTGCGCAGCAGCCCCCACGCGGTGGCGGCGGGCAGGTCGGCGATCTGGTCGCCCGCGTCGACCCGGACGGCGCCGCGGGTGACCACCACCAGCCGGGCGGTGGCGAGGGTGTCCTCGGCGAGCCACTGCTGGGCGAGCGCGAGGGTGCGGTGGCTGACCCGGTGGGCCAGCCGGGCCGGGTCCGGTTCGCCCGGGTCCGGCCCGCCGCAGGTGACGACCACCGCGTCGGGGACGGCCGCGCCGGCGCGCACCCCGGCGACCAGGGCGGCGAGGTCCGGGGACCGGTCGGCGGCGGGCCAGTCGTCGCCCAGGGCGACCAGCCGGTACGGGTTGTCGGCGCGGACCGCGTCGGGGGTGACCCAGTCGAGGCGGTGCAGGGACCGGGTGGCGGCGCGGCGGGCCGCGCTGAGCTGCTCGCCGGAGATGGGCCGCAGGACGAGGCCGGTGACGGAGGCGACCGGCGTCGCGCCGGTGTCGGTGACCGTCAACGCGACCGCCCCGGAACCGGTGGCGGTGAGCCGGATCCGCAGCTCCCGGGCTCGGGTGGGCCGGATCGTCACGCCGGTCCAGGCGAACGGCAGGCCGGGCCGGATGTCGGGGCCGCCCGTCGCGGGCGGCGGGGCGGCACCGTCGGGGCCGGGGCCGGCGACGCTGGCGCCGATGGCGTGCAGCGCCGCGTCCAGCAGAGCGGGGTGCACCGAGAAGGCGGTGGTGTCGGTCGCCGCGTCGGCGTCCAGGGCCACCTCGGCGAGGATGTCGGTGCCGGAGCGCCACGCGGCGCGCAGGGACCGGAACACCGGGCCGTAGTGGTAGCCCTGCTCGGCGAGGCGGGTGTAGAGCCCGTCGAGGGCGATCGGCTCGGCGTCGGCGGGCGGCCATACGGCCGCCGGGGCGGCGGCCGGGTCCTCGGTGGCGGCGAGCAGGCCGGAGGCGTGCCGCTGCCACTGCCGGGATCCGTCGGTGGCGTCGTCGGGTCGGGTGTGCACGGAGACCGGTCGGTGCCCGGTGTCGTCGGCCGGGCCGACCCGGACCCGCAGGTCGACGCCGCCCTCGGCGGGGATCGCCAGGGGCGCTTCCAGGTTCAGTTCGGCCACCGAGGCGGCGTCGGCGTGCCGGCCCGTCCAGGATGCCAGCTCGACCAGCGCGGTGCCGGGCAGGAGCACGGTGCCCAGCACCGCGTGGTCGGCCAGCCATGGCTGGGCGGTCAGGGAGATCCGGCCGGTGAACAGCAGCCCCTCGTCGCCGGGCAGTTCGGCGACGGCGCTGAGCAGCGGGTGGTCGACGACGTCGAGGCCGACGGCGGGCAGGACGGCCCGGTGGGCGCCGGTGCGTTCCAGCCAGAACCGGTGCCGCTCGAACGCGTACGTGGGCAGGTCTACCGGGTCGGCTCCGGCGAGGATCCGGCGGTGGTCGACCGGCAGCCCGACGGTGTGGGCGACGGCGAGGGCGGCCAGCAGCCGGGTCGGCGCGTCGCCGTCCCCGCGCAGGGTGTCCAGCACCTGACCGGGGACGCCGGCCGCAGCGAGCGCCCCGGTCAGCTCGGCGGCCGACGCCGGGTCGGGCGACAGCGCCACGAAGGTGACGTGACCGGCGGCGACGGCGGCCCGCACGGCGGCGTCGAGGGATCCCGGCCGGCGGACCCCGTCGGCCCAGTGGCCGGCGTCCAGGGACGCCGGGTCGGCCCAGCCCCCGGTCACGGTCGACAGCAGGCGGGCGGTGCCCGGCTGCGGGGCGAGGCCGGTCAGCTCGGAGCGGAGGCGGTCGGCGACGGCATCGGTCGGGTCGTCGTCGGTCGGGTCGTCGTCGTCGGTCCGGTCCGCGACGGCCCGGGCCCGCAGGGCGACCACGCGGGCCGCGTCGGGCAGGGAGAGCACGCCGGCCACGCAGGCGGCGGTGACCTCGCCGTCGGCGTGACCGAGCACGGCGGCCGGGGTGACCCCGGCGTGCCGCCACACGGCGGCCAGGGCGACGCCGACGGCGAAGGCCACGGGCTGGGCCAGCTCCGGCCGGTCCACCCAGGACCGGTCCGCGCCGGTCAGCAGGGCGGCCGGGTCGACGTCCAGCCAGGGGGCGAGGGCGGGGCCGCACTCGGCGAGCGCGTCGTCGAGGGCGGGGCACCGGCCGACCAGCCCGGCCACCGCGTCGAGGGCGGCGCGGGCGTCCGGGAGGACGAACACGGGGCCCGCCCCGTGGCCGGTGACGGCGCCGGTGAGCAGGTTGCCGGCCGGGGTGCCGGCGGCGAGCGCGTGCAGGCCGGCCAGCAGGTCCGGGGAGCCCGCGCCGAGCACCGCCGCCCGCCGGTCGAACGCCGACCGGGTGGTGGCCAGCGACCAGGCCACCGCCGCCGGGTCGAGCCCGGGGTGCTCCCGCACGTGCCGGGCCAGCCGGGTGGCCTGCGCGGCCAGGGCGGCCGTGGAGCGCGCCGACAGCGGCCACACCACCGTGCCGGCGGCGAGCAGGCCGGGGTCGGGCGCGGACACGGGAACCGCGTCGTCGGCGGCGGGCAGCTCGACGAGCACGTGGGCGTTGGTGCCGGAGATCCCGAACGACGACACGGCGGCCCGGCGGGGCCGGTCCACGGCCGGCCAGGGGCGGGCCCGGGTGACCAGCTCCACCGCCCCGGACGACCAGTCGATGTGCGGCGACGGCTCGTCGGCGTGCAGGGACGCCGGGACGAGCCCCTCCCGCATCGCCAGCACCATCTTGATCACGCCGGCCACCCCGGCGGCGGCCTGGGAGTGCCCGATGTTCGACTTCACCGAGCCCAGCAGCAGCGGCTCGCCGCCGTCGCGGCCCTGGCCGTACGTGGCCAGCAGGGCCTGCGCCTCGATCGGGTCGCCCAGGACGGTGCCGGTGCCGTGCGCCTCGACGACGTCCACGTCGGCGGTGGTGAGCCGGGCGCTGGCCAGGGCCTGCCGGATCACCCGCTGCTGGGACGGCCCGTTCGGGGCGGTCAGCCCGTTGGACGCGCCGTCGGAGTTGACGGCGGATCCGCGGACCACGGCGAGGATGCGCCGGCCCTCGCGGCGGGCGTCGGAGAGGCGCTGCACCAGCAGCATGCCGACGCCCTCGGACCAGCCGGTGCCGTCGGCGGACGCGGCGAACGACTTGCACCGGCCGTCGGCGGCCAGCCCGCCCTGCCGGGAGAACTCCTGGAACGCGGTGGGGGTGGCCATCACGGCCACGCCGCCGGCCAGCGCCAGGTCACACTCGCCCCGGCGCAGCGCCGCCCCGGCCAGGTGCAGCGCCACCAGCGACGACGAGCAGGCGGTGTCGACGGTGACCGCCGGCCCCTCCAGTCCGAGGGTGTACGCGACCCGGCCGGAGATCACGCTGTGCGCGGCCCCGGTCATCAGGTACCCCTCGACGCCCTCGGGGACCTCGGTCAGCCCGGTGCCGTACCCGGAGGTGGAAGCGCCGACGAAGACGCCGGTACGGGTGCCGCGCAGCGCGGCGGGGTCGACCCCGGCCCCCTCCAGCGCCTCCCAGGACGCCTCCAGGGTGAGCCGCTGCTGCGGGTCCATGGCCAGCGCCTCGCGGGGCGAGATCTCGAAGAACGCGGGGTCGAAGTCGGGCACGTCGTAGAGGAAGCCGCCGGCCGGGGCCTGTGCGCCGTCGAGGCCCTCGGGGATCTCCCAGCCCCGGTCGGTGGGGAACGCCGACACGGCGTCGACGCCGTCGGCGACGAGCCGCCAGAACTCCGCCGGCCCGCCGACGCCGCCCGGGTACCGGCAGGCCATGCCGACGATCGCCACGGGCTCGTCGGCGTGCACGACGGTGGTCTGCCCCGCGTCGGCCGCGTCGCCCCCGAAGACCAGCTCGCGCAGGTGCGCGGCCAACTCGGCGGGGGTGGGGTAGTCGAAGACGAGGGTGGTGGGCAGGCGCAGGCCGGTGGCCGTGTTCATCCGGCCCCGGAAGTCCACGGCGGTCAGCGAGTCGAAGCCGAGGTCCTTGAACGGGCGTCCGCGCAGCTCGTCGGAGGTGGCGTGGCCGAGGACGGCGGCGGTCTGCTCGTTGACCAGCCGCAGCAGGTCGCGTTCCTGGTCGGCGGCGGAGAGGCCGGCCAGGTGGCGCAGGGGTTCGGCGACGGCGCCCGGCGCGGGCGTGGCGGACTCCTCGGCGTCGAGCAGGGCCCGCACCTGGGGCAGGTCGCCGAGCAGCGGGCTGGGCCGGGCCACGGTGAACGCCGGGTGGAACCGGGCCCAGTCGACGTCGGCGACGGTGACGCATCCGATGGGCCGGCGGGTCGCCCGGTCCAGCGCGACGAGCGCCCGGTCCGGGTCGATCGGGGGCAGGCCCATCCGGTTGAGCTGCGCGGTGGCCACGTTCTCGGCGGCCATGCCGCCCTCGCCGCCCCAGGCGGTCCAGGACACGGCGGTGGCCGGCAGCCCCCGGCCGCGCCGGTTGACCGCGAGGGCGTCCAGCAGCGAGTTTCCGGCCCCGTACGCGCACTGGCCGGCGCTGCCCCACACCCCGGAGATGGAGGAGAAGAGCACGAACGCGGCGAGGGGACGGTCGGCGAGGCAGTCGTCGAGGTGCAGTGCGCCGAGCACCTTGCCGGCGACGACGTGGGAGAACTCGTCGAGGGTGGTGTCGGTCAGCGGGGTGAGCTGGTCGGTGCCGGCGGCGTGCACGACGGCGGTCAGCCCGGGCAGCGAGTCCAGCAGCGCGGCCACCGACGACCGGTCGGTCACGTCGCAGGTGGCGGCGGTGACCCGCCCGTCCGCGCCGTACCGTTCGAGCAGGTCGGCCATGGCGGGGGCGGCGGCGCCCCGACGGCTGGCCAGCACCACCTGCCGGGCGCCGCGGTCCAGCAGCCAGCGGGTGACGTGGCCGCCGAGCCCGCCGGTACCGCCGGTGACCAGGACGGTGCCGCCGCTCCAGTCGACGGCGGGCGCGTCGTCCACGGCGGCGGGGGCCGGCACGAGCCGGCGGGCCCAGACGCCGCCCGAGCGGACGGCCACCTGGTCCTCGCCGCCATCGGCGAGCACGGCGGCCAGCCGGCGGGCGACGGCGTCGTCCACGGTGGACGGCAGGTCGACCAGGCCGCCCCAGCGGTGCGGCTGCTCGACGGCGGCGGCGCGGCCGAGGCCCCAGACCTGGTTCTGCAGCGGGTGCTCGACCTGGTCGGCGGGGGCCGCGGCGACCGCGCCGCTGGTGACGCACCACAGGCGCGTCACCAGGTCGAGGTCGGTCAGGGCCTGGACCAGCGCGAGGGCGGTGGCGGCGGCGAGGGTGACGCCCGGGTGCTCCGGCAGCAGCCGGTCCTGGCCGGCGACGACGAGCAGCACGCCGTCGACGGGCCGTTCGTCGGCGGCCTCCCGCAGCCGGGCGGCCAGCGCCGCCCGGTCCAGGTCGGCCCCGCCGACGGTGAGCGGCTCGGCGTCGGGCAGCAGCCCGGCCAGCCCGTCGGCCCAGGCGGGGGCGTCGGCGGCGGGCAGCACGACCAGCCAGCGGCCGGTGGGCGCGTCCCGGTCGGCAACCGGCACGGGCTTCCAGGTCACCTGGTACGACCACTCGTCGGCCAGCGACCGCTCCCGGCGGGACCGCCGCCAGGAGCTGAGCACCGGCAGGGCCGGCAGCAGGGTACGCACGGAGTCGTCGTCGGGGTCGACGCCCAGCTCGCCGCCCAGGGTCTCGGCGTCGGCGCCCTCCAGGGCAGCCCAGAACCCGTCGTCGTCGCCGGAGTCGGTGGCCGCGACGGCGGCCGGCGGCGGCTCGGGCCAGAACCGCTGGCGGCGGAACGCGTACCCGGGCAGCGGCACCCGCGCGACGTCGACGCCCGCGAACAGCGCGGCCCAGTCCACGTCGACCCCGCCGCCGTGCAGCTCGGCGAGGGCGGCGAACGCGGAGCCGGGCTCGGCGCGGTCGCGGCGCAGCAGGGCGGTCGCGGCCCGGTCCTCGTCCCGGCCGGTGGCGGCGAGGATGTCGCGGGTGAGCGCGGTGAGCACCCCGCTCGGGCCCATCTCCAGGAAGGTGCGCACGCCCATGGCGCACAGCCGGTCCACCCCGTCGGCGAACCGGACGGCCTCCCGCACGTGCCGCACCCAGTATTCGGGGGTGCGCACGGCGTCGGGGTCGACGACCTCGCCGGTCAGGTTCGACACGATCGGCAGCGTCGGCGGGTGCAGCTCGACCCCGCGCAGCACGGCGGCGAACTCGTCGAGCATCGGTTCCATCAGCGGGCTGTGGAAGGCGTGGCTGACCCGCAGCGGCTTGGTCCGTACCCCCTGGTCGGCCCAGCGGCGTTCGAGTTCCTCCACGACGTCGGCGGCACCGGAGACCACCACCGAGGCGGGGCCGTTCACGGCGGCGACGGCGACCCGGTCGTCGAGGCCGGTCAGGGCGGCCCGGACCGCCTCGGCGGGGAGCTGGACCGACAGCATCGCGCCGCCGGCCGGCAGGGCCTGCATCAGCCGGCCCCGGGCGGCGACGACGGCGGCGGCGTCCGGCAGGGTCAGCACGCCGGCGACGTGGGCCGCCGACAGCTCGCCGATCGAGTGGCCGAGCAGGACGTCCGGCACGACCCCCCAGCTCTCCAGGAGCCGGAACAGCGCCACCTCGACGGCGAAGAGCCCGGCCTGGGTGAACAGGGTCTGGTTGAGCAGCGCGGCGGCCTCGCCGCCCTCGGGCGCGAAGATCACCGGGGCCAGCGGTCGGGGCAGGTGGCGGTCCAGCTCGGCGCAGACCTCGGCCAGCGCGCGGGCGAACACCGGGAAGGCGTCGGCCAGGTCGCGGCCCATGCCGCAGCGCTGCGCGCCCTGCCCGGAGAAGAGGAACGCGAGCTGGCCGCCGCGCGGCCCGGCCCCGGTGACCAGCCCGGGGGCGTCGTCCCCGGCGGCGAGCGCGCGCAGCCCGGCGAGCAGTTCGGCGCGGTCGGCGGCGAACAGCACGGCCCGGTGCTCCAGCCGGGCCCGGGTGGTGGCCGACGACCAGCCCACGTCGGGCAGCCGGAGTTCGGGGCAGGCCTCGAACTGGTCGGCCCAGCGGGTGGCCTGCGCGGTGAGGGCCGCCGCGTCGCGGGCGGAGAGCAGCACCGGCACGAGGCCGGCGCCGACGACCGGCGCGGGCCCGCCGCCGGCCGACGTGTCCGTGCCGGCCGACATGTCCGCCCCGGCCCCAGAGGTGGCGGCCCCGGCCGTGCTGGCCGCGTCGCGCCCGGCGTCGCCGTCCGCGCCGGACTCCGCCGGCCCGGGGGCGGCCTCGGCCGGCGCCTCCTCGATGATCACGTGGGCGTTGGTGCCGCTCATCCCGAACGACGACACGCCGGCCCGGCGCGGCTGCTCCCCGGCGGCCCACGGCTGGGCCCGGGTCACCAGCGACACCGCGCCGGCCGTCCAGTCCACGTTGGGGGTCGGCTCGTCGACGTGCAGCGTCGCCGGCACCGTCTCGTGCCGCAACGCCATCACCATCTTGATCACCCCGGCGACGCCGGCGGCGGCCTGGGTGTGGCCGATGTTCGACTTCACCGAGCCGAGCCACAGCGGACGGTCCGCCGGCCGGCCCTGCCCGTACGTGGCGAGCAGCGCCTGCGCCTCGATCGGGTCGCCGAGGGTGGTGCCGGTGCCGTGCGCCTCCACCACGTCGACCTGCTCGGGCGAGAGGCGGGCGCTGGCCAGGGCCTGGAGGACGACGCGCTGCTGGGACGGGCCGTTGGGGGCGGTGAGCCCGTTGGACGCGCCGTCCTGGTTGACGGCGCTGCCCCGGACCACGGCCAGCACGGGGTGCCCGTGCCGGCGGGCGTCGGAGAGCCGTTCGACGAGCAGCAGGCCGACGCCCTCGCCCCATCCGGTGCCGTCGGCGGCGGCGGCGAAGGACTTGACCCGCCCGTCGGCGGCGAGGCCGCGCTGCCGGCTGAAGCCGATGAAGGCGGACGGGGTGGACATGATGGTGGCGCCGCCGGCCAGCGCCAGGCTGCACTCCCCCTGGCGCAGGGCCTGGCAGGCGAGGTGCAGGGCGACCAGCGACGAGGAGCAGGCGGTGTCGACGGTGACGGCGGGGCCCTCGATGCCGAGGGCGTACGAGATCCGGCCGGACACCACGCTCGCCGCCGTGCCGGTGAGGACGTACCCCTCGGTGCCGGGCGGCGGCGGTTGGAGCAGTCCCACGTAGTCCTGACCGGTGGTGCTGGCGAAGACGCCGACCTGGTGGCCGCGCAGCGCGGACGGGTCGATGCCGGCGTGCTCGAACGCCTCCCACGACGTCTCCAGCAGCAGCCGCTGCTGGGGGTCCATGGCGAGGGCTTCGCGCGGGGAGATGCCGAAGAAGCCGGCGTCGAAGTCGGTGGCCGAGTCGAGGAAGCCGCCCTCGGAGGCGTACGACGTGCCGGGGTGGTCTGGGTCGGGGTGGAACAGCCGGGTCAGGTCCCAGCCCCGGTCGGCGGGGAACCCGGAGATGGCGTCCCCGCCCGAGGCGACGAGCTCCCACAGGTCCTCCGGGGAGCGCACCCCGCCGGGGAAGCGGCAGGACATGCCGACGATCGCGATCGGCTCACGGTTGGCAGCCTCAAGCTCGCCGAGCTTCCTCCTGGTCTGGTGAAGGTCCGCCGTCACCCATTTCAGGTATTCCCGTAGCGTATCTTCGTTCGCCATTGCCGCCACCTATTCGGGCCGGAAGAACCAGGCGACCCAATACCGTCCACAGACGCCTCAAGCCGCGAAGACCAGAGCCCATAAAGCCGACCACGAATTGCCAGACAGACAGCGCTGCAGCGCACACCAGGTCCTACTTACCGGAGGAAGGTATTTGGCCCCGGACAGCGCTGCCAACCCCTAGCGGGCCCCTAGCGCTGCCCCTAGGAGCAGGGCCGCAGGCTGGGACGAAGCGCCCCTCGGACGGGCACCGGCCGGTGCCCGTCGGCCGACGGGTGGGCGGGTGCGACACCCGCCCCGGCCGGCTTCGCCGATCTCGTCGACACCGCGCCCCCGCCGACCTTTTCCACTGCGGCACATTGAACCATTCCGCGTAACGATGCGTGACGTCGTGCGGTAAGCCATTCGCACAATGTTTTGAGCACGGAGCGACGAAGTGTTCCTCTCACAGACCACTGTCCGGCCCGGCCGGTGAAGGAGGAGGGGCCGGGCGGTCATCACCCGATGCCGAGGGCCGTGGCGAGCCGGGCTACGTCCGCCGGGACCGGTCCATGGCGCGTCAGGTCGGTGAGCAGCGTACGGGCCACCGGCCGCAACCGGACCTCGGCCGGTGCGGTCCGGTCCGCGTCGACCAGCGCGCGTCCGGCGGCGAGGGGGTCGCCGACCCGGAGGTACGCGCGGGTGGCGTCGAGCAGGTACGCCGCCCGGTGCTCGGCCGGTAACCGTCGCCAGTCGTCCGCGCCGACGACCTTCTCGTGCAGTACCACCGCCTCGCCGCCGGCACCCAGCTCGACGGCGGCAGCCACCCGGGCCAGCTCCACCGCCGTGGGCCCGAAGCTGGTCCAGTGCCGGTCGTGGCCCTCGCCGATCTCGTCGGCGATCCGGGCCGCCTGGTCGACCAGTTCCCGTGCGCTGCGCTCGTCGCCGAATCCGGCGGCGGCCAGGGCGGCCTGGATCAGCAGCGTCCCGCGCAGCGCCAGGTCCCGTGGCGGGCCGTCGCGCCACACCTTGGGGGCGGTGCGGTGCGCGGCGGCGATCGTGACCGACAGGGCCGGCCGGGGGCGGTCGAGGGCGCGCAGCGCCTGCCCCAGCGGCACGGTGGCCGCCGCCACCAACAGCGGGTCGCCGGTGGCCACGGACATGGCCCGGTCGGCGGCCAGCCAACCGAGGTCGCCCTCGCCGAGCTTCACCAACACCGATGACGTGATCCGATACGCCTGCACCAGCGACTCCGCCGCCCCGTCTCCGTTCCCGCCGCCGCTGGTGTGGGCGTGGGCGGCGTGGGTGTGTTGGGCTGCGCCGAGCAGCTCCGGCAGCATCCGCAGTAGTTGCGGGTAGTCGGCGTGCTGGTATGTCAGCCAGGCGTGCCGTACCCGCCGGCCCAGTTCGCCGGCCGGCGGTGCCGCCCGCACCTGCGGCCCGCTCCCCAGCGCGGTGTCGTAGCGGGCGAGGGCAGCCCGTACCCCGTCGACGCCGTACACGGCGGCGCGGGCGGCCTGCGACGGTAGGGCGTCGCGGCCGAGCAGCGCCACCGGGTCGACGCGGAGCACGGCGGCGAGGTCCTGGATGACCGTGAACCGGTCGAGGGCACGGACACCGCGTTCGACCTTGTCGACCCAGCTCTTCGACTTGCCGAGCCGGTCGGCGAGCATCTGTTGGGTCATCCGCCGCCGGGCCCGTAGCCGGGCGATTCGGCGTCCTATCGGCAGGTCATGGGTGGTCACGACGCCACCGCCGGTCGGGCACCGCCCTGGTTGTTTCGTCCGCCGGGATCCGGTCCGCCTCGGCCTGCTTGAGTAGGCGTTGCCTCGCGGCCTCCCGTTCGGCGTCCTCGGCCTGCTCACTCCGGCTCTGGGCCGGGCCGTTGTCCGTGGCGTCCATATCTCCCTGCCTTCTGATTGGGTAGGTAGCGTCGGTGCCGTTCTTGATCTTCCGAGTCGGCCGGGTGCTCCTGGACCGCCCACATCTCCAACGGTCTGCCGCACCACCCGACGAAGCGTTCGGTGATATCGGTGGTGCTCATGCCGGTGATTTCCGTGTGGGCGTCCGGCAGGTACGCGGTCATGTAGCGGACGAGCGTGCGAATGTTGCACTGACACAGCTCCTTGAGCTGGCGCTTGCGGGTCAGGCAGGGCCAGGGGGCCCCGCAGACGAGGCAGTTCCAGTCCGGTCTGGACGGGCCGTGGATCGCGGGGTAGTCAGCCATCGCCGCCTCCGTCCCCCGGCGGGCGGTGGCAACCCTGCCGGCGGGGCGAGTACGACGGCCACATGGGCGGACGCCGGTACTCACTGCGGGGCCGCTGCGCCCACGACTCGCGGGGACGCCGGCGCTCTGCTCGCAGCTCGATCGCGGCGTCGCGGTGGTGGCGGCGGGCCTCGTCCCGAGCGGCGATGACTTCCTGGTAGAGGGTGTCCAGGTCAGCCTCTACCCGGCGGAGGAACTTGCCGACTGCCTCCGGGTCGAGGCCACGGCAACCGAACCTGGTCAGCGGGAACTCCTGCCACCGGACGTCGGCCGGGGTCAGCAGGTTCCGGCGGGACTGGTAGACCGCGCCGCCCTCGCGGGTGCCGCCGACTTGGATAGAAGGCCCGCCCACGACCGGCTCGGCGGGTTCGTCTGTGCTGGGCTCCATGTGCCTCCGTCCTGCGCTGTCGAGATGGCTGGGCGGCCCGGCCGCTGTCACGACCCGGAGCGGGTGGGCAGGGTCCGGCGAGCTATCCACACCCTCCAACGGGGGGCCCGCCTACCCGACACCTTGCCGACAGCGACGGGATCAGTACACGACGTTGCCTTATGCTCAGGATTGTTCGGGACGTCCATGTTGGAGGCGGGATGAACCAGACACTTCAAGCGGCCATGACCGAGGCCGGCGAGACGGCAGAGAGTCTCGCAGCTCAGACGGGGGTAGATCCGAAGACCGCAGCGCGTTGGATCTCTCCGGGACGTGTGCCGCAACCGCGTCGACGTGTGGCGGTGGCGGCAATCCTGGGCCGGGACATAAATGACCTATGGCCTGATGTCCTGAAGCGACGCGAGCCACAGTGGCTGAGAAAATGGGTCGACTGGGAACGCGAGGCAGTCGCGCTGCGGTGGTTTGAGCACGCCTGGGTGCCCGGCTTGCTCCAAACCGAGGCGTACGCGCGAGCCACGCTGGCTCATAATCTCCTGGCTCCGAACGAGATCGAGGAGCGCGTAGCGTCGAGGTCCGAACGAAGCGCCATCCTCTTCAGCATCAAGCCCGTGCAGCTCGTCGCCGTCATCGACGTGATGGTGCTGCGCCGGCCCATGAAGAGTCACCCCGCCGCGATGAAGGAGCAGCTCGCCCACCTGGCTGAGATGGCCGAGCTGCCACACGTACAGATCCTCGTGGTGGGTGAAGACGCTGGGCTCTACCCTGGCCTACAGGGTGGATTCATCCTGGGCACCCTGGGCGACGGCTCGGTGGTCGCGCACCTCGATCACCAGGTGCGAGCGCAGGTGGTAGACCAAGCGGAGGACCTTGTTAACCTCCAGCAGACGTGGGAGGCAATCAGGGGCGAAGCGTTCTCCCGTAAGCAGTCACTGAATCTGATCAAGGAAGCAGCGCAGACATGGACATGACCGACGCCAAGTGGCATAAGAGCAGCCGCAGCGGCTCCAACGGCGGTTCGTGCGTCGAGGTCGCCGACAATTTGCCGGGCATCGTCCTGGTCCGGGACACGAAGGACCGCGAAGGCGGCACCCTCGACTTCACGCCGGACAACTGGCAGTCGTTCGTCAACCTGGCCAAGGAGATCGGGCCGGTCGGCTGACCAGCACAACAAGAGACCCCGGGTCACCCGACAAGGGCGGCCCGGGGTTGATCTGTACGCCATTCAACGCGGCGACTACATCGAAGGCAGCACCTTGCCGAAGCAGACCCTTGGTCGTCGCAGTCGTTGGTTCTGTCGCGGGCGTACTTCAGTACGTGGCGGGGTAGCCACCAGCAGACCGCAGCCGAGCCGGCGCCCAGCGATTCACCGTCTCCTCTATCGTCAGGACGGTGGAACCCTCCACACGACCTTGCGGGCCTAGACTTCTGTTCGTGCCCATACGAGCAGGCTGACTACCGCCGCATCGCTGACGGCATCGCCGGGCAGATTAAGTCCGGAGAGCTGAAGGCACACGAGAAGCTGCCCTCCACCGCCGAACTCGCAGACAAGCACCACGTTTCGCTTGCAACGGTAAACCGAGCATTCGGTCTGCTGCACGATCGCGGCTTGGTGTACGGCAAGCAGGGCAAGGGCGTTTTTGCGGCAGAGGCTGAGTAGCCGCAGCGGGGTGTGCCGGACGGCCCGCAGCGGGTACGGACGGAGATGGTTTAGCTCAGTCAACTGCGCTGAGCTGCTGCTTCTCGTCGCCGCCCGGCCGCCCGACACCAGCCCGCCCACCATCTGCCCATACCCGGGAAGTTGCCCCCGGACGGTCGATCGCGTGCATCACCTGACGCGCGCCGAACTCCTCGAACGCGTCGACCCTCGCCATGCCCAGGGCTTCCAAAAGACGGACCGATCGGGTATTCACCTCCTGAGTGACGGCGATCAGCCGGGCCGCGCAGGCGAACTTCCACCACCGGCGTTGACAGCAACAGGTCGGGACAGAGCAGCCGCCCGCAGCCCCAGGGCCTCGGTAAAGTCGCGAGGTGTCCGATCCCGCCCGAAGTTCATCCACCTTCCGGGAATCCCGTTCCGTACCTCAGGATGACCGGAGATCATGGAAGGAATTGGCCCCTCCGGGGGCCAATTTTTACCAAGATCTCCCGCGCGGTCAGTCGTGCCGTCGGAAATGGCGCTCCTGGTAGTGGTGCGCCGCGCGGGGCCCGGGGCCTCGGTTCCGTCGAACCTCAACTGTTCCACGACTCGCGCAAATGCCCGGGAGGCCGCCGCTACGCCGCCCCATGCCGCTCCGTGCACCGGGCAGACGATCGCCCACACCCGGTCGGGGACCTGCCCTTCGGCCCCTATGGAGCTGCCCCGTCCATGCACCCACTCCACCGACCGCACAAACGGGGCAGCTCCATAGGGACCAACGCAGGGCAGGCCGACCCGGCAGGGGCCGATGGTGTCGGCAGCGCGCGCATCCCCAGGGGCCTGCCAAGCCGGAGACCCTCACGACTTGCCGGGCCCTGCCCGCAGCCGAGCGCGGACAGTCACCCGAGGTCGCGGGGTGGGACGGACCATGCTGAACAAAGCCCCCAAAACCTTCAAGCGAGGGGTCCGCTACTCCGGTTCCGGGTGGTGCGAGCCAGGGAGGGTTGTCCGGTCAGTGCGGCGTCGGCGAGGCGGTCCGCAGAGACGGTGGTGAGCGCGGCGCGGGACCTGTCGATTCCCTAACTAGTGGCGGTACTCGACGGCTTGGCCCGAAGGCTGTAGACGATAGAAGTTAGTTCCTGCCGGGACTGAGCGGAGATCTGATCGCCACCCGGCCCGGCCGCCGGGCAGCGCTGCACGGGAGGCGTACTCTGACCATGGCTTTCACCGCGCCTGGTCGCCACCCACCTGACCTACGCCGCCGAGCGCGGTGCCGCGCAGGCGCTGAGCTGTGCCGGATTCAGAACTCGGGAAATGGTGACAGAGCAGATGGGCTACCTCCGGATCGGCGATGTCGACCTGTATTCGGAAGTCGCCGGCGAGGGCGATCCCGTCCTGCTGCTGCACGGTGGCTTCTGCTCCCTTGAGTCGATGCGGGCGCAGTCCGACGCGCTCGTGCCGGATCACCGGGTGTACGCCTTCGAGCGTCCCGGGCACGGCCGGTCGGCCGACATCGACGGGGAGTACGGGTACGCGCGCGGGGTCGCCGACACCCTGGCCTACCTCGATGCCGTCGACCTCGAATCGGCGCACATCGTCGGCTACAGCGACGGCGCGATCATCGGGCTGCTGCTCGCCCTCGACCACCCGGCGCGGGTGCGCTCGCTGACCGCCATCAGCGCGAACCTCGACCCGTCGGCGTTCACGGATGCAGCGTGCCCCGTGCTCGACGCGCTCGAAAGGGAGCCAGGACCGGACGTCGAGCGGCTGCACTACGAACGGCTGTCGCCGGACGGGCCGGAGCATGCGGACGTCGTACTCGCCAAGCTCTTCCGCCTCTGGCGGAGCGAGCCGCGCATCGACCCGGCCGAACTCGCCCGGATCGCGGCGCCGGTGCTCGTGATGTCGGGCGACCGGGACACGATCCCGCCCGGCCACAGTCTGCTCATCGCCGCGTCGATTCCCGGCGCGCAGTTGTGCATCGTGCCGGGCACCACGCATGGCCTCGTCGCCGAGCGTCCTGAGTTGGTCGGCGCGCTCATCCGTACCTTTGTGCGGCAGGCCGCCCATCAGCCGCGTGAGCGACGCAGCAGCCAGACGAAATAGGGTGCTCCGACAAGGGCCATCATGAGCCCGGCGGGGATCTGCGAGGGGGCGATGAGCGTACGGCCGAGGGCGTCGGCGACGCAGACGAGCAGGCCGCCGAGCAGCATGGCGACCGGGATGATGCGCCCGTGCCGCACACCGACGAGGCCACGGGCGATGTGGGGAGCGACGAGCCCGACGAAGCCGACCACGCCGACCGCGATCACGCTCACCGCCGCCACGACCGCCGCGACCGTCAGCAGGGAGAGGCGTGCGCCTTCCCGGCGGACGCCGAAGATCCGCGGGGTGTCCTCGTCGATCGCCAGGAGGTCGAGTTGGCGGCGCATTCCCAGCACCACGGGGGTCGCGAGGGCAAGCACGAGCGCGACCGGCAGCACGTCGGCGAAGGACCGCCCGTAGGTCGTGCCCGAGAGCCAGGTGAGGATCTGCGGCGTGTCCCACGGGTCGGCACGCAGGAGCAGGAAGGTGCTGATGTCGCTGAGCGCGTAGCCGCAGCCGATGCCGATGAGCAGGAAACGGTCGGGGAGGAGCCCTCCGCGCCACGCCAGCAGGGCGATGAGCGCGAAGGTGTCGAGTCCCATCGCGACGGCCGTGACGATGAGCGCGGGACGTCCGCCGGCCGCGCCCGAGGTCACCACGATCACCGCGCCGAGGCCGGCACCGGCGGTGATACCGAGCACGCCCGGCTCGGCCAGCGGATTGCGTACCGTTCCCTGCACGACGGTGCCGGCCAGCGCGAGCGCCGCGCCGGCGACGACGGCCGCCGCGACCCGGGGGGCGCGGTCGTCGAGTGCCCGGCCGATCAGGTCCGGCGCGGAGCCCTGGAGCCAGAGCGCGATATCGCCGGCGCGTAGCCACAGGCTGCCGGCCAGCAGGCCAACCAGCGCCGCCGCGACGAGCAGACCGGCCGCGACGACCACAACGGTGAGGAAGCGGCGGCGCGAGCGGGTGGCGGCGTGGGCCCGGGGCGCATCTCGCGCCGCTCCCGAATCGCGGAGCCGGAGCGCGAGGATCACGATGACTACGGCACCGAGCAACGACGTCGGGATTCCGGTGGGAATCGAGGCGGCCGCCTGGGCGCCGAGAACCGCCCGGAGCACGTCGTCCGCGAGCAGCACCAGAAGTGCCCCGACCAGTCCGCAGGCCGGGATCAGGAAAACGTGCCGGCTCAGCACACCGATGCGGTTGGCCGCGAGGCGCACCACGACCGGCGCGGCGAGGCCGACGAAGGCGATGGGACCGGCCAGCGTCACCGAGATGGCCGTCAGCAGGACGGCACAGAGCACCGCGACGACCCGGGTCGAGCGGATCGGCACGCCGAGCGAGGCGGCCGTGTCGTCGCCGAGGCCGAGCACGTCGAGTCGCCGGGCCAGCAGCACGGCGATGGCGAGCACGACGACGATGACCGGGACGGCGCGCATGGCGGCGTCGATGTTCAGCTGTGCGAGCGAGCCGCTGCCCCAGGCGTACAGCCCGGTGGTGCTCTCCTTGAACAGGATCAGCAGCATGGCGCTGGCCGCGTCGAGAGCCATCGCGACCGCCGAGCCGGCCAGGATCAGCCGCGTCGACCCGGTGCCCGAAGCGGTGCCGACGAGGCCGAGCACGAGTCCTGCGGCCAGCAGACCACCGCCGAAGGCCACGGCGCCCGAGGCCCACAACGGCACCGCGAGACCGAACGCGGCGACCGCGCACAGCGCGAAGTAGGACCCGGCGGTGACGGCGAGCGTGTCCGGGGCGGCCAGCGCGTTGCGGGTGACCGACTGGAGCAGCGCCCCGCCCACGCCGAGCGCCACGCCGACCGCGATCCCGGCGAGCATGCGAGGCAGGCGGGACCCGGTCAGCACGTCGGTGACCGGTACGCCGCCGACGTCCTCGCGCGCCCCGAGGAGATGGCGCAGCAGGTCCCAGAAGCCCACCCCGGAGGTGCCCTGCGTCACGTGCCACAGCCCGATCACGACGACTGCGACGAGCAGGACGGCCAGGACGGCCGCCCCGCTCGCGCCGCGACCGAGCCCGACGCCGGGCAGCGGCCGCGGCGCGGGAGTGTCGCTCACTTCCCGGTCAGGATCTTCACGTAGGCGTCGATCGCTTCCTCGTTCGACTTCGGCCCGCCGGCTCCCCAGACGCCCGCGGGGAACGGGTACGCCCGGCCCTCCTTCACGGCCGGCAGCGCGGTCCAGATCGAGCTCTTGCGCAGTTCCTTGACGTAGCTGTCCGGGGTGTCGTCGTCGGAGTAGAACAGGTTCGCGCTCCCGACGGCGATGAGTCCCTCGATGTCGGTCTGCGCGAGACCGTACGAGGGGTCGACGCCGCCACTGCCGTAGGCCGCGTTGATCTTGTCGGTCCAGGCCGGAGTCAGGCCGAGCTGCTCGCCGAGCTCGGTGAACAGGGCACCCTTGCCGTACGGGCGGATGACGACGTTGCCGCCTTCGATCCAGCCGTCGAAGAACAGGAAGTCCTTGGACTTGACGTTCGCGGCCTCGGCCGTCTTCTTGGCTGCGGCGAGGTGTTCGTCGAACTGCCGCAACACCAGATCGGCGCGCTCGGTGCGGCCGGTGGCCTGACCGATCATCGAGAACACCTTCTTCATGTTCTCGATCTGGCCTGAGGCGTCGGCCCCGACCGTGGCGAGTACGGGGACACCGCGCTTCTCGAGCTTGGTGATCTGCTCATCGTCGGCCTTGAACGCCTCCACGATGATGAGATCGGGGTTCGTGGCGTACAGCGCGTCGAGGTCGGGCTCGCCGCGCTCGCCGGTGTTGACGACACTCGCCGGAAGCGGCTCCGCCTTCACATAGGTGGCGTACCCCTTCGTGTCGGCGGCCGCGACCGGAGTGAGGCACAGCGTGAGCACGTCCTCGGTCTGCTGCCATTCCAGCACCGCGATCCGCTGGGCGGGCTTGGCGAGCTCGACCTTGCGGCCGACGCCGTCGGTCAGCGACACCGGGCCGGTCGATGTTGTCGTTCTGTCGTCGGCGCACGTCTGCGACGAGGGGGCGGTCGGGCTGCCGGCGGCGGGTTCGTCGACCTTCGTGGTGCCGCAGGCCGTGACCGTCACGGCGATCGCGGTGAGCGTCGCGGCGCTGGCCGCGAGGCGGGTGCCAAGGATCATGCGAGTTCTTCTCCTGGGTTGACGTTCCGGTTCCGTGCGGGATGCCGCCCGACCGGGTCGATGCGAAGGCGGCCGGTGCGTGGGTCGACCTCGACCTCCACGCGCAGGTCGTAGACCTCGCCGATGTGCTCGGCGGTGAGCACCTCGAGCGGGTCGCCCGCGGCGTGGATGCGCCCGGCGCGCATGAGGACCAGCGTGTCCGCGACGCGCGCGGCGTGGTCGAGATCGTGCAGCACGACGCCGACGGCGACGCCGTGCTCGTCGACGAGATCCCGGACCAGGTCGAGCGTCTCGATCTGGTAGCGCAGGTCCAGATGGTTCGTCGGCTCGTCGAGGAGCACGACGCCGGTCTCCTGAGCCAGGCAGGCGGCCAGCCACACGCGCTGCATCTCGCCACCGGAGAGCTCGCCGACCGGCCGACCGGCCATGTCCTGCACGCCGGTGACTTCCATCGCGCGCCCGACCGCCTTCCGGTCCGCCAGGGACGGGCCGGCGAAGCGGCGCCGGTGCGGATGGCGCCCGAACGAGACGACCTCGTGCACCGTGAGCCCGTGGGGGGCCTGACGCGACTGTGTGAACAGCGTGACCTCCCGCGCGAACTGACGCACGCTGAGCAGCGACACCGCGCGCTCCGGCTGCCCGTCACGGTGGCCGAGCAGCACCTCGCCGCCATCCACCCGATGCAACCGGGCAAGGGCTCGCAGCAGCGTCGACTTTCCGCTGCCGTTCGGCCCGACCAGCGCCGTCACGCGACCGGGCGCCAGCACCACCGAGACGCCGTGAACCACCGCCGTCTTTCCGTAGCGCAGCACCAGCTGTTCACCACGCAGGACGGCCGCCGCTGCCGAGCTGGCGGCCCCTCGCCGATCGGCGAAGGGCTCGATGGTCACGGGCATCGATCGGCTCCGAATCACGGGGGTGGCAGGCGCAGCAGCACGCCCGGGTCGAGGCAGGTCAAGTAAGGGTTGCCTTGCCTAACGGGAGGCTAGGTGACAGTTCAGGGTGTCGGCAATCCCGCACCCGGGACAGGCGATGCAGATTACGGACATCAAGCACGATACGAGGGCAGATTGGCGAGGAACCCGGGAGTCGTCTTGATCACTCGTCGCTGGTCATCCATGCCAGGAGGAGCAGCAGCCTGGAGTCGGAGCCGGCCGCAGGATTGCTTCCGCCTAGATCACTACCGCTGGAAGTAGCGATGGCATGGCACGTGTGATCCGCCGACTGATGTGCGTCGCAGCTCCGCCGGGTGATGTGCGACAGATCCAGCAAGCTAGGGGCGACAGGATGGCCGCCGTCGCAAGATCCTCTCATGCCGCTGACCGGGCGCGAGAGCGTCGCGATCGTGCTCGGGCTGGTTCGCCGCCCCGTCACGCACCGGGAACGATGTCGCTCTGTCTCTCCTCGCCGGTATCGAAGAACCTTGTCAGGTATGCCGGCGGCTCCAGCTCGCTCGCCCGGACCATTGAGAAGACCTCCGCCCCGTGCCCCGGCTCATCGAACAGCCGAAACGCCTGAGCAAGTCCCACAAAGTCCATGCCGGCTTGCTCGGCCGCGTACCTGAGCCCTTCGTCCTCCGCCAAGGCAATCGCTTGATCGAAACTCTGGGCTCGCCATAGTGTCAGCCGCTCCTCGTACAACTGGCTCGTCGGGTCAGCTTCCACGCGGAAGACGCATCGGACAGAGAACCAGTGGACCTCGTCCTGCAGCGCCTCATCGCGCAATCCTGCCATCCATACATTGTCCCGCTCTGGCCTGGTCCGCAGCGAACCTATTACGACGAGACAAGGCCGCACTCATCTGCCGCAATCCGATCGCTGCACGGCGTCCCAGCGAGCTGGTGCGTTGCCGAAGGGCCAGGAATGCCGTGATCGAGTCGTCCACAACGATGGCCCGATCGGAGTTCACCCAGAGTGGCCCGGCGGGCGGTTCACCGACCTCGACCGAGGCCAGGCAGTCCTCCGCGCCGTACACGCGTATCGCGGCCGGGCCCGAACTCGATGTCGTCGGTCGGCGGTTTGTCGTCCATCTCCGCCATCGCGAGTTCGATCCGTTCCGCGCGAATCCGCACGTCGCGTCGCTCGCGTCGTTCCGCGACCTCATCGCTCGGCTGACGCGGGCGCCCGTGCCCCTTAGCACTCATAGCGAGTAAGTGTTGCAACTCGGCGGCATGCCCTCAAGAGCCAACTGGCCAGCACGCCTCCTTCGGGCGCCGAGTCCCGCGATAGTCGGCTATCTGCATTTGCCGCGAGTCGCGCGGTCGGCTGCCCTGTGTCGCTCTGGCGCTTTGCAGCCGGTCAGCTCGCGCTGGCGGTCCCGTCGAGATAGCCGACGTCCGTCGAGCCCGACGCGACGTGGACCTGGTATCCCCAATGCCGCAAAACCTGGGCGACCTTCGTGGCACCGGCCGGGTTGGCGGAGTGGACGTAGACGACACCGATGTCGAACCGGCGATCCTCGAAGGCGGCCCGTTCCAGCACCTCCACGACCGGCCAGATCGTGTCGTCCCCGCCCAGGTCATGGTCCAGCCACAACTCGTCCAACCGCTGTCCCCGGTACCGGTCGAGGAGCTGAACCCCAGCCGCACTGCTTCGGGCCACTTCCGCACTGCGGCCATCCACGAAGGAACGGAGATCATCAACCAGGACGACCCTGGCCTCGCTGGCATCCACCCAGAGATGATGCCTGAAGTCGCCGTGTTCCGGCATTTGGATCTAACGCGATCAGCGCGCTGAGGTTGGCGCAGATCAGTTGCGCACGCGTGTCGCGCATCAGTCGACGGAGGAACACGATGGCATGGCACGCCTCATCAGGATCAAGAGCGCCGCGCACGCGCGGCGCACCGGCGGGCTCCGGTGCGGCGGTCTCCGGCCGGCATCAGGCGCCGCAGCCCGCCGCACCGAACGACGGCTGTCCAAGTGTCCGGAGCCGGTAGCTGTGTGCTGCCGCTACCGTGTTGCCCGTGACGACCTACGGGGCGGACGTAACGGCCGTGGACATCCTGCTCGCCAGCGCCGCTGTCGCCCTGGTGGGGTGCGCTGCCTGGACGGTCATCCACACCCGGCGCGCTTCAACGGTTCGGCTGTTCAGGCGGACCGTGCATTACCCCCGGCTGTGGGCCGCAGGGGCAGCGTGCGGGGGCTTCTACATGCTCCTGGGGCTAGGAAACCTCACGGAGGTCACTCCCAGCACTTGGCGCACTCCGGCCCGGTGGATCGCCGCCGTGCTGTTACTGGCCTCGTCGGCCCTCATGGTCACCCGTTGGGTCCTTGATTCTCGCGCCAGGCGTCGGCATGGTCGTGAGCAGCAGATCAGGCCATGACGAGCGCCAAAGTGGCCGGTCGCCGTCGATGTCAGGGCGTTCGGCTGCCGCGCCGCTTCGCGGCTTGCCACCGGGTACGAGGACCAGGCCGCGGAAGACCGGTGCCACGCCAAGCCGCCCCGGCCCGAGGAGCCGGGGGCGGGAAGCCGCACGATGCCGGACAGCCGCGTCGGAGGGTGTTGCCGGAAGCTTGGAGACGTCGAAGAGCCGGAGGCCGTCGTACTCGGCGAAGTCGGCGTAGTCCTTGCCGTTTAGGTCGCCAGCGGTAGCCGGTCGACGAGGCAGCAGGCCGCGATCCAGGAGTCATTCGCCGGCCGGGGCCGCCCACGATGCTGCGCCCGCGCCTGGAGGTGCCCCCAGCGCACCCACGCAGAGCGTGTGTCGAAGTGCGGGAGACGCCCGGCAGCGTGCCCTGGCAGCAGGCGAGCGCGACTGCCGCCACCAAAACCGGTCGCCGTTGCGGCGATGAGCGGAGATCGGGTAAATCTTGGAAGATTTCGGCCCCTGGAGGGGCCGTTTGTTTCCAAGATCTACCAGTTCCGGGGTCGGTCGGCCTCCCGGGAACCGGCGCCGGACCGGTGGGCGCGCAAAAACCGTTCGGTACGGACCAGGACCATGTCAGGGGTTCTCCGCCCAGGGGGCAGACCTGACAGCCCGCAGCGGGCGGGCCCCGGCGAGCCCCGCGCGCCAAGCCGAGGTAGGCAGACTTCGAAACCGGCCCTAACAGACCGGGGCACCTCGGACGACTCCCCCACGCTCGCCGCCGGCTCGGCACGAACTGCTCATCGCCATGGCCGACCTCGCGGGCCTGCCTACATCGCCCGGGACCCGGCGCGCACGCCAGCGCCGCCGGGTACACGCGAGTCGCGCTGTCCGTTCCCGCCACGGGCTGCTCTCCGTACTCAACGCGTCTCGCCGAAAGGCACCTCACCGCCGGGGCCGCCGAGTTCGCGGCGGATGAAGTCGAAGATCTCGGCATCCGTCGCGTCGTCCAGGGTCTGCGTGACCGGCTTCTCCTCGACCGGCGGCCGTTCGTCGCCCCACCGGGCGACGAACGCCTGCAACTGGACCATCAGCTTCTGCCTGGTCAGCCGGTCCGGCGCGTCGGCCGCGAAGACGGCGTCCATTCGCTCCAGCTCGGCCAGCAGCGGCGCGGCCGTCACGGTGCCGTCGTCGACGAGCTGGTCGCGCAGGTGCCGGGCCAGCGCCGCCGGGGTCGGGTAGTCGAACACCACGCTGGGGGGCAGTTGCACCCCGCTGGCGGCACGGAGCCGGTTGCGCAGCTCCACGGCCGTCATCGAGTCGAATCCGACCTCCCGGAACGCGCGGTCGGGTTCCAGCCCCCCTCCGTCGGTGTGGCCCAGCACGCTGGACGCCTGCGCGCACACCAGGTCGACGAGGATCGTCTCGCGCTCCCCCGCGCCGAGCGGGCGCAGCCGGTCCCGCAGCGCGGCCGCCGCCTCGTCGTCCGCCGGCTGGCGGGCGTCGTCGGTGGGCAGCGCCTCGCGCGCCTCGGGGATCTCGGTCAGCAGCGGACACGGGCGCATGGCGGCGAACGTCGGCACGAACCGTTCCCAGCGCACGTCCGCCACCACGACTGTCGACTCGTCGCGGACCGCCCGGGCGAGAGCCTCGACGGCCAGCTCCGGCGACAGCCCCGGCAGCCCGCGCCGGCGCAGCTGCTCCAGCTCCGGCGACGCCGGGTCGTCCTGCCACGGCCCCCATGCCACGTCGGTGGCCGGCAGCCCGGCGTGTCGGCGGTTCGCCGCGAGCGCGTGCAGCAGCGCGTCGCCGGCCGCCTGGCCGGTCCGGCCGCCCGCGCCCCACACCCCCGAGGTGGAGGTGCACAGCACGAAGGCGTCGACCGGCCGGTGGGCCAGCTCGTCGGCGTACCGGGGGACGTCGCCCACGGTCGCGACGAGGTCCGCGGCCAGGGCCGCGACGGTGAGCTCGGCCAGCGGCACCGACCCGGTCTCCGCCGGGACGTGCACCAGCCCGGTGACCGGCCGGCTCTCGGCGGCGAGCTGCTCCATCAGGTCGGTGAGCTTGCCCGCCGCCGGCTCCTCCAGCGGCAGCACCTCGGCGCCCTGTCGGGCGAGCCACGCGCCGGTGTGCCGGGCCAGTTCGCCCGCCCCGCCGGTGAGCACGACGGTCCCGTGCGGGGTGTAGCCCCGGCCGGTGTCCGCCGCACGGGTGGTGTCCCGCACGAGGCGTCGGGTGTGCACCCCCGTCCCCCGTACCGCGAGCTGGTCCTCCCCCTCGACGTTGGTGAGCGCGGTGACCAGCGCCGCGTACGCCGCCTCGTCCGGGTTGCCGGGCAGGTCCACGACGCCCCCGAGGTGCCTCGGGTGTTCCAGCGCCGCGACCAGGCCGAGACCCCAGGTGGTCGCCTGCGTGGGACGCGCGACGGGCTCGTCGTCGACGGCGACGGCGCCGGTGGTGGCCAGCCACAACGGCACGGCCGGGCCGGGCCGCAGGGTGTGCGCCTGCACCAGCAGCAGATTCGCCGCGAGGCCGGTCGGCAGGGCCGTCTGCTCGGGGTGCGGGGCGTCGTCCAGCGCCAGCAGGGACAGCAGCCCCGTCGGCAGGTGCTCCGCGCCGAGCCGGTCGAGGTCGGCGGCGAGGGCGTCGCGGGTGACCGTGGCAGGATCGACCGGCAGCACGTGCACGGTCGCCCCGGCTGCGGTGAGCGCGGCCACGACTCCGCCCGGGTCCTGCTGCCGGGGGGTCACCACCAACCAGGTGCCCGGGTCGCCGACGGCCATCGGCCGCCGCCGCCAGGTGACCCGGTACCGCCACCCGTCGAGGGTGCCGTCCCGGTGCTGGCGTCGCCGCCACGAGTCGAGTTCCGGCAGCACCTGGCGCATCGGCTGGTCCGGGTCGATGCCGAGCCGGCCGAGGTCGCCGTCGGTGACCGCCCGCCAGAACTCGTCGTCCACCGGGTCGGCGGCCGGGGCCGGTGCCACGGTCAGCGTCGGCCAGTAGCGCTGCGGCTGGAACGCGTACGTGGGCAGGTCGGGCAGGTCGCGGGGGGTCGGGCGGGGGCCGGCCAGCGGGTCGAGCACCGCCGCCCAGTCCACGTCCCGCCCGCCGGCGTGCAGGGCGGCGAGGGCGGTGAGCAGGGCGGCCGGCTCGTCCGCGCCGGCCCGCAGGGCCGCCACGGCCGTCCCGTCGGAGTCCGTGGGCAGCAGGCCGGCGGTGAGCGCGGTCAGCACGCCCTGCGGCCCGAGTTCCAGGAACGTGTCCACCCCGGCCGCCCGCAGAGCCGTGACACCGTCGGCGAACCGGACGGCCTCCCGCACGTGCCGCACCCAGTACTCCGGGGTGCGCAGCTCGTCGCCCTCGGCCAGCGCACCGGTCAGGTTCGACACCACCGGCAGCAACGGGGCGGCGAACGTCAACCCCGCCAACACCGCCCGGAACTCGTCGAGCATCGGCTCCATCAGCGGACTGTGGAACGCGTGACTCACCGTCAGCCGGCGGGTGCGAACGCCCCGGCCCCGCCACACCTGATCGACCTCGTCGAGGGCGTCGACCGCCCCGGAGACGACCACCGAGATGGGGCCGTTGACGGCCGCGATCCCGACCCGGTCGGTCAGCCCGTCCAGCGTCGGCAGCACCTCGGCCTCCGGCGCGTTGACGGCCAGCATCCCGCCGCCGGCCGGCAGCGCCTGCATCAGCCGACCGCGCGCCGCCACCAGGGCGCACGCGTCGGCCAGGGACAGCACGCCGGCCACGTGGGCGGCGGTGATCTCGCCGATCGAGTGACCGGCCACCTGGCCGGGGACCACGCCGAACGACTCGACCAACCGGAACAGCGCCACCTCGACGGCGAACAGACCCGCCTGGGTGAACACGGTCCGATCCAGCAGCTCCGCCCCGGCGGTGCCCGGCTCGGCGAACAGGACCGGCTTCAGCGGCTGCTGCAGCAGGCCGTCCAGCAGCCCGCACACCTCGTCCAGCGCCGCCGCGAACACCCCGAACGTGGCGTACAGTTCCCGGCCCATGCCGGCGCGCTGCGCGCCCTGGCCGGAGAAGAGCACGGCGAGGCCGCCGGAGCGGCGCCGGGCCGTGGTGAGCGCGGGATGCGGCTCGCCGGCGGCCAGAGCCCGCAGCGCCGCCGACCGGGCCGGCCCGTCGGCCGCGACGACGACCGCGCGGTGGCCGAGGTGGGCCCGTCCCGCCGCGAGGCCCCAGGCGATCCGGCCGGGGTCGCCCGCACCGGTCGCCACCAGGTCGGCCAGCCGGCCCGCCTGGTCGCGCAGCCCGGCGGGGTCCGCGCCGGAGAGCAGCCACGGCAGCGGCGTCGGGTCCGCCGAGCGGCCAGCCTGGTCGCGCAGCCCGGCCGGGTCCGCCCCGGAGAACAGGGGCGTCGGGCCCGCGGCCGGCTCCGGGTCGACCCGGTGCCCGTCCGTGGCGGCGGGGTCGGTCCCCCGGTCCGGGCCGATGGCCGGCTGCGGCGCGGGCGCCTCCTCGATGATGACGTGGGCGTTGGTGCCGCTGATCCCGAACGAGGAGACTCCGGCCCGGCGGAGCCGGTCGGCCCCGGTCCAGGGCCGGGCCTCGGTGAGCAGCGCCAGCGCGCCCGAGGACCAGTCCACGTGCGGGGTCGGCGCGTCGACGTGCAGCGTCGCCGGCAGCAGCTCGTGCTGGAGGGCGAGCACCATCTTGATCAGGCTGGCGGCGCCCGCCGCGGCCTGGGTGTGCCCGATGTTCGACTTCACCGAGCCCAGCCACAGCGGCCGGTCCGCCGGCCGCTGGTGCCCGTACGTGGCCAGCAGCGCCTGCGCCTCGATCGGGTCGCCGAGGGTGGTGCCGGTGCCGTGCGCCTCGACGGCGTCGACGTCGCCGGGCGTCAGTCCGGCGACGTCCAGCGCCTGCCGGATCACCCGCTGCTGCGCCGGCCCGTTCGGGGCGGTCAGGCCGTTGCTGGCGCCGTCCTGGTTGACCGCGCTGCCGCGCACCACGGCGAGGATCCGGTTGCCGTCCCGCTGCGCGTCGGAGAGCCGTTGCAGCAGCAGGACGCCGACGCCCTCGCCCCAGCCGGTGCCGTCCGCGCCGGCGGCGAACGCCTTCACCCGGCCGTCCTCGGCGAGGCCGCGCTGCCGGGAGAACTCCAGGAACGCCCCCGGCGTCGACATCACCGTCACGCCACCGGCCAGGGCCATGTCGCACTCGCCGGAGCGCAGCGCCTGGGCGGCCAGGTGCAGGGCGACCAGCGCCGACGAGCAGGCCGTGTCGACGGTGACGGCCGGCCCGTGCAGGCCGAACGAGTACGCCAGCCGGCCGGAGACGACGGAAGCGCCGTTGCCGGTGGCCTGGTAGCCCTCCACCTGGGACCGGGCGCCGAGCAGCAGGGTGGCGTAGTCCTGGCCGTTGGTGCCCATGAACACGCCGGTGGCGGTGCCCCGTACCCGCTGCGGGTCGATGCCGGCGGACTCGAACACCTCCCAGGTGGCGTGCAGCAGCAGCCGCTGCTGCGGGTCCATGGCCAGGGCCTCGCGCGGGTTGATGCCGAAGAACGCGGCGTCGAACCCGGCCACGTCGGTCAGGAAGCCGCCGCTGCGGGTGTAGCTGGTGCCGACCTGATCCGGGTCGCTGTCGAACAGGGAGTCCAGGTCCCAGCCCCGGTCGGTGGGCATCGGCGTCACCGCGTCCGTCCCGTCGGCCAGCAGCCGCCACAGCTCCTGCGGGGAGGACACCCCGCCGGGGAAGCGGCAGGCCATCGACACGATCGCGATCGGCTCGTCGGCCGCCGGCCGGACCACGGTGACGCCGGCCGCCGGGCCGTCGGCCGCGCCGGCCACCAGTCCGGTACGCAGGAAGCGGGCCAGCTCCAGCGCCGACGGGTGGTCGAAGACCACGGTCGACGGCAGGGTCAGCCCGGTGACCCGGCCGAGCCGGTCCCGTAGCTGCACGGCCGCAAGGGAGTCGAAGCCGAGCTCCCGGAAGGCGCGGCCGGCCGGCACCTGGTCGGTGGAGCCGTGGCCGAGGACCGCCGCCGCCTCCGCCCGGACGAGGTCGACCAGCAGCGTCTCCTGGCCGGTTGCCGGCAGCCCGGCGAGCCGGGACCGCAGCGCGGCGGTGACGCCGGTCTCCTCGGGCTGCGGCTCCGGCTGTTCGACGCCGGCCGGGGCGACCCGGTCGAAGAGGCCACTCGGTCGCGCCGCGGTGAACGCGGCGACGAACCGGGACCAGTCCACGTCCGCGATCACCGGCGCCGCCTCCGGGGCGTTGACCCACCGGCCCAGCGCCGCCACGGCGGCCTCGGGCGCGAGCGGGGCGAACCCTCGGCGACGCAGGCCGTCGGCGGTCTCCCCGGCCGCCATGCCGTCGGACGCCCACGGCCCGTACGCGAGGGCGGTGGCTGGCAGGCCGGCGGCCCGGCGGGCGGCGACGAGCGCGTCGAGCAGGGCGTTGCCGGCCGAGTACCCGGCCTGGCCGCCGCCGCCCCAGACGCCGGCGACGGAGGAGAACACGACGAACGCGTCGAGGTCCCGGCCCCAGCAGGCGGTGTCCAGGTGCACGGCCCCGAGCACCTTGCCGGCCAGGGTCTCCGACAGCTCGCCGTCGGTCAGCCCGTACGCCGGGGTGGTGCCGCCGGACGCGCCGGCGGTGTGCACGACGGCGGTGAGGTCCGGCAGGCCGCCGACGAGCGCGGCGACGGCCTCGGCGTCGGCCACGTCGCAGGCGACCACCCGCACCGTGCCGAGGCCGGCGAGGTCGCCGACCAGCTCGCCGGCGCCGGGGGCGTCGGGGCCGCGCCGGGAGGCAAGAACCACCTCGGCCGCCCCGTTGGCGAGCAGCCACCGGGCGGCGTGCCGGCCCAGCGCGCCGGTGCCGCCGGTGACCAGCACCGTGCCCGACGGCCGCCAGCCCGGCCCGACGGGCGGGACGGCGGGCACGAGGCGGCGGGCGAAGACTCCGTTGCGGCGCACCGCCACCTGGTCGAGGGTGCCGTCGGTGAGCACCGCGACGAGGGCGGCGCGGGTGCCGCGGTCGGCGCGGGCGGGCAGGTCCACCAGCCCGCCCCAGCGGTCCGGCTGTTCCAGGGCGACGGCCCGGCCGAGGCCCCAGGCGAGCGCCGCCCAGACGTCGCCGGCCCGCTCCGCGGCCGAGACCGGCAGGGCGGCCCGGCTGAGCGCCCACACCCGGCCGGGCAGGCCCGTGTCGGTCAGCGCCTGGGTGAGGGTGAGCAGCACCGCCGTGCCGGCGGGGACCCCGGGCGCGTGCGGGAGCGGCCGGTCCTGCCGGGGCAGGACGCACAGCACCCCCGCCCAGCCCTCGTCGCCGATGCGGCGCAGCCGCCCGGCCAGCTCGGCCCGGGTCTGGGCCGGCGGCACGGTCAGGGTGTCGACGCGGGCGCCGGCCCCGGTCAGCGTCTTCGCCACGCCCGCGTCGGCGCCGCTGCCGACGGTGACGACCAGCCACCGCCCGGACAGTCCGGTCGCCGGGGCCGGCCGGACCGGCTCCCAGTCGACCCGGTACGACCACCCGTCCAGCGCGGTGTCCCGGTTCCGGGTCCGACGCCACTGCGACAGCACGGGCAGGGCCGGGGTGAGGGCGTCCACGGCGGCGTCGTCGCCAAGCTGGCTGGCCAGGGCGGTGAGGTCGCCGCGCTCGACGGCGGCCCAGAATTCGGCGTCGCGTCCGTCCTCGACGGTCAGCGGCCGGGGCGCGGCCTCGGGCCAGTACCGCTGGTGCTGGAACGCGTACGTCGGTAGGTCGACGCGCTGCGCTCCGCTGTCGGTGAACCACTGGGTCCAGGTCACCGGCACGCCGTGCACGTGCAGCTCCGCCAGGGCGGCCAGCAGCGCGTGACCCTCCGGCCGATCTTTGCGCTGGGCGGCGACGGCCAACACACCGTCACCCGCCGGCAGGACGTCGGCGGCCATAGCGGTCAGCACGCTCTGCGGGCCGAGTTCCAGGAACGTGTCCACCCCGGCCGCCCGCAGGGCGGTGACCCCGTCGGCGAACCGGACCGCCTCCCGCACGTGCCGCACCCAATACTCCGGCGTGCACAGCTCATCGCCGTCGGCCAGCGCACCGGTCACGTTCGACACCACCGGCAGCAACGGGGCGGAGAAGGTCAACCCGGCCAGCACGGTACGGAACTCGTCGAGCATCGGCTCCATCAACGGACTGTGGAACGCATGACTCACCGTCAACCGGCGCGTCCGCACACCCCGGCCCCGCCACGCCTGCTCCAGCTCGTCGAGGGCGTCGACCGCCCCGGAGACGACGACGGCCGACGGACCGTTCACGGCTGCGATGCCGACCCGGTCGGTCAGCCCTTCCAGCGTCGGCAGCACCTCAGCCTCCGACGCGGCCACCGCCAACATCCCGCCGCCGGCCGGCAACGCCTGCATCAACCGACCACGGGCCGCCACCAGGGCGCACGCGTCCGCCAGGGACAGGACCCCGGCCACGTGCGCGGCCGTGATCTCACCGACCGAGTGACCCGCCACGAAGTCCGGCACCACGCCGAACGACTCGACAAGGCGGAACAACGCCACCTCGACGGCGAACAGGCCCGCCTGGGTGAACACGGTCTGGTCCAGCAGGCCCGCCGCCTCGGACCCCGGTGCGGCGTTCAGCGCCTCGCGAAGGGGACGCGGCAGCCGGCCGTCCAGTTCGGCGCACACCTCGTCGAGCGCGGCGGCGAACACGGGGAACGCCTCCGCCAACTCCCGGCCCATGCCGGCGCGCTGCGCGCCCTGGCCCGAGAACAGCAGCGCCAGCCGGCCCCGCTCGGTGGCGGCACCCGTGACGACCGCGCCGGAGGGCTCGCCCGCGTCGAGGGCCCGAAGGGCGGACAGCAGGTCGTCCCGGTCGTTCACGAGGAGGATCGCCCGCTGTTCCAGGGCGGGTCGGGTGGTGATCGACGACCAGGCCACATCCACCGGACGCACAGCCGCGTCGGCCGACAGCCAACGCGCCCACCGGCCCGCCTGCGCCGCCAACGCACCATCCGTACGCCCCGACAACACCACCGGCACCACCGACGGCACCACCCCACCGACAACCACACCCTCGATCACCGGGGCGGACGGCTGCTCGATGATCACATGCGCGTTCGTACCCGAGATCCCGAACGAGGAGACAGCCGCCCGACGCGGCCGGTTCACCGCCGGCCACGGCGTCGCCTCCGTGGCCAGGGTGACCGCACCCGCCGTCCAGTCGATGTGCGGAGACGGCTCGTCGACGTGCAACGTCGCCGGGACAACGCCGTGCCGCATCGCCATGATCATCTTGATGATGCCCGCCACACCAGCCGCAGCCTGCGTGTGACCGATGTTCGATTTGATCGACCCCAGCCAGAGCGGACTGTCTACCGGCCGGTCCTGCCCGTACGTGGCGAGCAGGGCCTGCGCCTCGATCGGGTCACCCAGCGTGGTGCCGGTGCCGTGCGCCTCCACCGCGTCCACATCGACCGTCGTCAGACGCGCGTTGGCCAACGCCTGCCGGATCACCCGCTGCTGCGACGGACCATTCGGCGCGGTAAGCCCATTCGACGCACCGTCCTGGTTGACGGCGGTGCCCCGCACCACCGCCAGGATGTTCCGACCCTCCCGCTGCGCGTCGGAGAGCCGCTGCACCAGCAGCACGCCCACGCCCTCCGACCAGCCCGTGCCATCGGCGGCAGCAGCGAACGACTTACACCGACCGTCCTGCGACAAGCCACGCTGACGCGAGAACTCGATGAACGTCCCCGGCGTCGCCATCACCGTCACACCACCGGCCAACGCCAAATCACACTCACCACTACGCAACGCCTGAACCGCCAGATGCAACGCCACCAACGACGACGAACACGCCGTATCCACCGTCACCGCCGGCCCCTCCAGGCCGAACGTGTACGCCACCCGACCCGACAGGACACTGCCCGACGTGCCGGTCCCGACGTAGCCTTCGACCTCGCCGGGGATGTCCATCAGCCGCGACGCGTAGTCGTGGTACATCACACCCGCGAACACGCCGGTCCGGCTGCCCCGCAGCCACTGCGGATCCACCCCGGCCGACTCGAACGTCTCCCACGACGCCTCCAGCAGCAGCCGCTGCTGCGGGTCCATCGCCAGGGCCTCACGCGGTGAGATTCCGAAGAAGGCCGGATCGAACTCCCCCGCCCCGTACAGGAAGCCGCCGTGCCGGGTGTACGAGGTGCCGCTGCTGTTCGGATCCGGGTCGAACAGCGACTCCAGGTCCCAGCCCCGGTCCGCCGGGAACTCCGAGATTCCGTCCCCGCCACCGGCCAGCAGCTCCCACAGTTGGTCGGGGCTGTCGACCCCACCCGGGTACCGGCAGGCCATGCCAACGATGGCGATCGGCTCGTCGGTACCGGCGACCGCGCTGACCGTCGGCTGTGCCGTTGACCGGCGTACGCCGGCCAGCTCGGACCACAGGTGGTCGGCGAGCACGGCCGGGGTGGGGTAGTCGAACACCAGCGTCGACGCCAACCGCAGCCCCGTCGCCGCGTTCAACCGGTTCCGCAGGTCCACCGCCGTCAACGAGTCGAACCCGAGTTCCCGGAACGCCCGTTCGGCCGGCACCGACTCCGCCCCACCATGCCCGAGCACCTGCGCGACCAAGCCCCGGACGAGCAGGGCGACCTGGGCCAGGCCCTCGTCCTCGGTGAGCCCGGCGAGCCGTCCGGCCCAACCGTCGCCGCCCTGTCCCGCCTGGCGGCGCGTCGCCGTAGTGCCGACCAACGCCCGCAGCATCGGCGGCACCACACCACCGGCAGCAGCAGCCCGCAACGCCGGCACGTCGACCACCATCGGCACCAACACCGGCCGCCCCACGGCCATCGCCGCGTCGAACAACTCAAGACCAGTCTCGGCACTCATCGGCGGCAGACCCGACCGCGCCGACCGCACCCGATCCACCTCACCGATCGACGCCGCCATACCCGCCGTGTCCCACATCCCCCACGCCAAGCTGACCGCAGGCAGACCCACCTGCCGCCGGTGCACCGCGAGGGCGTCCAGGAATGCATTCCCCCCCGCATACGCCGCCTGACCAGGCGAACCCAACACCCCGGCAATGGACGAGAACAACACGAACAGGTCCAGGTCCAGCCCGGCGGTGGCCTCGTGCAGGAACCAACCCGCCGACACCTTCGGCGCCAACACCCCCGCCAACCGCTCCGCCGTCAGCGTCTCGACGACCCCGTCGTCCAGCACGCCGGCCGTGTGCACCACACCCGCCAACCGACCCACCGAAGCGACCTCGGCGACCAGCCCGGACACCTGCTCCCGGTCCGTCACATCACACGCCACCACCCGAGCCGACGCACCCAACCCGACCAGCCGCCCCACCAACTCAGCCGCACCCGCAGCATCAGGACCACGCCGCGACACCAACACCAACGACCGCACCCCGTGCGCCACCACCAGGTGCTCCGCCACCAACGCGCCCAGCGCACCCGTGCCACCGGTCACCAGCACCGAACCCTCACCCACCACGAGCGAGGACTCCGACGCCGAGGACCCCGACGCTGAGAACTCCGACAACGACGCCCGCACCAGACGCGGCACGAACACCCGACCCGCCCGAACGGCAACCTGGGCACCCGTGCCCGTGGCACCGGCGAGCGTGGCGAGCAGCCCGGGTTCCACGTCGCCGGCTTCCAGGTCCGCGAGGACGATCCGGCCAGGGTGTTCCGACTGCGCCGACCGCAGCAGGCCCCACACCGCAGCGCCTGCCAGGTCCGTCACCTCGTCACCATCCCGAGCCGCCACCGCGCCCCGGGTCACCACCACCAGCCGCGACTCCGCGAGGGCATCGGCAGCCAGCCACGACCGCACCACCGACAACACGCCGGACGTCACCGCCCGCACCACGTCGGGAACCGCCACGCCAGGGACACCAGCGGACACCGGCAACACCAACGCCGCCGGCACCGCCGCACCCGCCGCAACCACATCCACCACCGCAGCCACATCCGGATACGACGCCAGCCCACCCCGGACCACCAACCCACCGGCCAGCCCGACAACACCCTCATCGCCGGCCAACCCGACAACACCCTCACCGCCGACCAGCCCGACAACACCCTCGCCGCCGACACTGTGGAGCTGCCCCGGCTGCGCTACCAGCAGCGCCCACCCGGCCGCATCACCAGCGGAAACGACCTCCTCCGCCTGCCACACCACCTCGAACAACGACCGGGTGGCCGGGTTCGGAGCGACCACCCCGCTCATCTCCCGCAGCACCAACGAGTCCACCGACACCACAGCCGCACCCGAGGAGTCCACCGCGACCAGCCGCACCCCGGAACCCTCACGGGTCAGCCGCACCCGCAGCACCCGCGCCCCCGAGGCGTGCACCTGCACGCCGGAGAACGCGAACGGCACCCGGGGGCCGTCCGACGCCGCGCCGGAAAGCAGCAGCGCGATCGGGTGCAGGGCGGCGTCCAGCAGCGCCGGGTGGACGCCGAAACGCGCCGCGTCGCCCGCCGCGTCGTCCGGCAGGGCCACCTCGGCGTACGCCGCACCGTCGGCCGTCCAGGCGCGTCGCAGGCCCTGGAACATCGGCCCGTACGCCAGGCCGTGCCCGGCCAGGGCTGCGTACCAGTCGGTCAGGTCCACCTCGGACGCGCCGGCCGGCGGCCACGCCCCGATGCCCGGCTCCTCCGGGGAGGAGGCTTCGAGCACGCCGTCCGCGTGCCGGGTCCAGCCCGCCTCGGCGTCGTCGTCGCGGCGCGAGTAGATGGCCACGGCGCGCTCCGGGGAGCCGGCGGACCCGTCGACCCGTACCTGGATCCGCACGCCGCCGGAGTCGGGGACCATCAGCGGGGCGGCCACGCTCAGCTCCCGCAGCCGGGAGAGGCCGACCTCGTCGCCGGCGCGTACCGCCAGTTCGACGAGGGCGGCGCCGGGGACGAGCGTCACGCCGGAGACCGCGTGGTCCGCCAGCCACGGGTGGGTGGCCAGCGACAGCCGGCCGGTCAGCACCATTTCGTCGTCGCCGGCCAGGTCCACCGCCGCGCCCAGCATCGGGTGTTCGGCGTCGCCCAGACCGGCCCGGGAGACGTCACCGGACCTCGGGCGGCCGGCCGCCGGCCAGTACCGCTCCCGCTGGAACGCGTACGTGGGCAGGTCGACCCGGGTCGCGCCGGTGTCGGCGAACCACTGCGCCCAGTTCACCGGCACGCCGTGCACGTGCAGCTCGGCCAGGGCGGCGAGCAGAATGTGGGTCTCGGGCCGGTCCCGGCGCTGGGCGGCGACGGCCAACACGCCGTCGTCGGCCGGCAGGACGTCTGCGGCCATCGCGGTCAGCACGCTCTGCGGCCCGATCTCCAGGAACGTGTCCACCCCGGCGGTCTTCAGGGCGGTAACCCCGTCGGCGAACCGAACCGCCTCCCGCACGTGCCGCACCCAATAGTCCGGGGTACGCAGCTCGTCGCCGTCGGCCAACGCACCGGTCAGGTTCGACACCACCGGCAGGAGCGGCGCGGCGAAGGTCAACCCGGCCAGCACCGTACGGAACTCGTCGAGCATCGGCTCCATCAACGGGCTGTGGAACGCATGACTCACCGTCAACCGGCGGGTACGCACACCCCGGCCCCGCCACGCCTGCTCGACCTCGTCGAGGGCGTCGACCGCACCGGACACCACCACGGCCGACGGACCGTTCACAGCCGCGACACCGACCCGGTCGGTGAACCCGTCCAGCGTCGACAGCACCTCGACCTCCGACGCAGCCACCGCCAACATCCCGCCGCCGACCGGCAACGCCTGCATCAACCGACCCCGCGCCGCCACCAGGACACACGCGTCCGCCAGCGACAACACCCCCGCCACGTACGCGGCCGTGATCTCACCGACCGAATGCCCGGCCACGAAGTCCGGCACCACACCGAACGACTCCACGAGGCGGAACAACGCCACCTCGACCGCGAACAGACCCGCCTGAGTGAACACGGTCTGATCCAGGAGATCGGCCTCCACCGAACCCTCGGCGGCGAACAGCACCTCACGAAGCGGCCGGGGCAACAACGGGTCCAGGTGCCCAGCCACCTCGTCCAACGCGGCGGCGAACCCGGGGAACGCCTCCGCCAACTCCCGACCCATCCCGGCGCGCTGCGCGCCCTGACCCGAGAAGAGCAGGGCCAACTGACCGCGCTGGTCGGCTGCGCCGGTGACCACCGTGCCGGAGGGGTCACCGGCGGCGAGAGCGGTCAGCGCCGTGATCAGGTCGTCGCGGCCGGTGGCCGTGACCACGGCACGGTGATCCAGGGCGGGCCGGGTGGTGATCGATGACCAGGCCACGTCCACCGGACGCAGGGCCTCGTCGGCCGACAGCCAACGCGCCCACCGGCCCGCCTGCGCCGCCAACGCACCATCCGTACGCCCCGACAACACCACCGGCACCACCGACGGCACCACCCGACCGACAACCACACCCTCAATCACCGCAGGCTGCTCGATGATCACATGCGCGTTCGTGCCCGAGATCCCGAACGAGGAGACGGCGGCCCGACGCGGCCGGTTCACCGCCGGCCACGGCGTCGCCTCCGTGGCCAGGGCCACCGCACCCGCCGTCCAGTCGATGTGCGGAGACGGCTCATCCACATGCAGGGTCGCCGGGACGAGGCCGTGCCGCATCGCCATGATCATCTTGATGATGCCCGCCACACCCGCCGCGGCCTGCGTGTGACCGATGTTCGACTTCACCGACCCGAGAAGAAGCGGCCGACCCTCGGACCGGTCCTGCCCATACGTCGCCAACAGGGCCTGCGCCTCGATCGGGTCGCCCAGCGTCGTGCCCGTGCCGTGCGCCTCCACCGCGTCCACGTCGGCCGGCGTGAGCCGGGCGTTGGCCAGCGCCTGCCGGATCACCCGCTGCTGCGACGGACCATTCGGCGCCGTCAACCCGTTCGACGCACCGTCCTGGTTCACCGCCGTGCCCCGCACCACCGCCAGGATCCGCCGCCCCTCACGCTGCGCATCCGACAGCCGCTGCACCAGCAGCACACCGACGCCCTCCGACCAGCCCGTGCCGTCGGCCGACCCGGCGAAAGACTTGCACCGCCCGTCCTGCGACAGACCACGCTGACGCGAGAACTCGATGAACGTCCCCGGCGTCGCCATCACCGTCACACCACCCGCAAGAGCCAGATCACACTCGCCGGAGCGCAACGCCTGCGCCGCCAGGTGCAGGGCAACCAGCGACGACGAACACGCCGTGTCCACGGTGACGGCCGGCCCCTCCAGGCCGAACGTGTACGCCACCCGACCCGACAGCACACTGCCCGACGTGCCGGTCCCGACGTAGCCCTCGGCGTCCGGCGGAAGGTCCTCCAACCGGGAGGCGTAGTCGTGGTACATGACGCCCGCGAAGACGCCGGTCCGGCTGCCCCGCAACCACTGCGGGTCCACCCCCGCCGACTCGAACGTCTCCCACGACGCCTCCAACAGCAGACGCTGCTGCGGGTCCATGGCGATCGCCTCGCGGGGGCTGATGCCGAAGAAGGCCGGGTCGAAGTCCGCCGCGCCGTGCAGGAACCCGCCGTGCCGGGTGTACGAGGTGCCGCTGCGGTCCGGGTCCGGGTCGAAGAGGCCGTCGAGGTCCCAGCCGCGGTCGGTCGGGAACTCGGAGATGCCGTCGCCTCCGGCGGACAGCAGGGTCCACAACTGCTCCGGCGTCTCCACCCCGCCCGGGTACCGGCACGCCATGCCCACGATCGCGATCGGCTCGTCAGTGCCCGCGGTCACCACCGCCGACCGCCGGGCGGTGATCTGACCGGAGACCAGCTCGTAGAGGTGGTCGGCGAGCACCGCCGGGGTGGGGTAGTCGAACACCAGCGTCGACGCCAACCGCAGCCCCGTCGCCGCGTTCAACCGGTTCCGCAGGTCCACCGCCGTCAACGAGTCGAACCCGAGTTCCCGGAACGCCCGGTCGGCCGGCACCGACTCCGCCCCACCATGCCCGAGCACCTGTGCGACGAGACCCCGGATCAGCACGTCGATCTGGGTGCGGGCCTCCTCGGGGGTCAGGCTCGCCAACTGGTTGGCCCAGTCGCCGCCCTGTCCCGCCTGGCGGCGCGTGTTGGTCGTGCCGACCAGCGCCCGCAGCATCGGCGGCACCACACCACCCGACAACGCAGCCCGCAACGCCGACACATCAACCACCGCCGGCACCAACACCGAACGCCCCGCCACCACCGCCGCATCAAACAACTCAAGACCAGTCTCGGCACTCATCGGCGGCAGACCCGACCGCGCCGACCGCACCCGATCCACCTCACCGATCGACGCCGCCATACCCGCCGTGTCCCACATCCCCCACGCCAACGACACCGCCGGCAGACCCCCCTGCCGCCGATACACCGCAAGGGCGTCCAGGAACCCGTTGCCCGCCGCATACGCCGCCTGACCCGGCGAACCCAACACCCCAGCAATGGACGAGAACAGCACGAACAGATCCAGATCGAGGTCGGCCGTCGCCTCGTGCAGGAACCAACCCGCCGACACCTTCGGCGCCAACACACCCGCCAACCGCTCCGCGCTGATCCCCGACACCACACCGTCGTCGAGCACGCCAGCCGTGTGCACCACACCCGCCAACCGACCCGCCGCGACGACCTCACCGACCAGCCCGAACACCTGCTCCCGGTCCGTCACGTCACACGCCACCACCCGGGCGGCAGCACCCAGACCTGCCAGCCGCTCCACCAGCTCGGCCGCACCCGCAGCGTCAGGGCCCCGCCGCGACACCAGCACCAACGACCGCACCCCGTGGGCCCGGACCAGGTGCTCGGCCACCAGCGCGCCCAGCGAGCCGGTGCCGCCGGTCACCAGCACCGAACCCTCACCCACCACAAGCGAGGAATCCGACGACGACGCCCGCACCAGACGCGGCACGAACACCCGACCAGCCCGAACGGCCACCTGGGCACCCGCGGCGTCCTCGGCGACCCGCGCCAGGACGGCCACCACGCCCGCGTCCACGTCATCGTCGACATCGGCCAGCACGATCCGACCGGGGTGCTCCGACTGCGCCGACCGCAGCAGACCCCACACCGCAGCGCCCGCCAGGTCCGTCACCTCGTCACCATCCCGAGCCGCCACCGCACCCCGGGTCACCACCACCAGCCTCGAACCCGCCAGAGCATCCGCGGCCAACCACGACCGCACGGACGACAGCACGCCGGACGTCACCTCGCGCACCGACTCCGGCACTGCCATGCCAGGGGCACCGGCAGGCACCGGCAGCACCAGCGCGGGCGGCACCGCCGCACCCGCCGCGACCGCATCCACCACCGCAGCCACATCCGGGTACGCCACCAGCCCACCCCGGACCACCAACTCACCGGCCAGCCCGGCAGCACCCTCATCGCCGGCCAGCCCGACAGCACCCTCATAGCCGACACTGTGGAGCTGCCCCGTCGGCGCCACCAGCAGCGCCCAACCGGCCGCGTCGCCGACGGAGACAGCCTCCTCCGCCTGCCACGCCACCTCGAACAACGACCGCGCCGCCGGGTTCGGAGCGACCACCCCGGTCATCTCCCGCAGCACCAGCGAGTCCACCGACACCACAGCCGCACCCGAGGAGTCCACCGCGACCAGCCGCACGCCGGAGCCCTCGCGGGTCAGTCGTACCCGCAGCACCGATGCCCCCGAGGCGTGCACCTGCACACCGGAGAACGCGAACGGCACCCGGGGGCCACCGGCCTCACCGGCCAGCAGCAACCCGACCGGGTGCAGGGCCGCGTCCAGCAGCGCCGGGTGCAGCCCGAACGCCGCCGCCTCCCCCGCCACCTCGTCCGGCAACGCCACCTCGGCGAACACCTCACCGCCGGAAGCCCACGCCCGCCGCAACCCCTGGAACACCGGCCCGTACGCCAGGCCGTGGGTGGCGAGCACGCCGTACCAGTCGGTCAGGTCCACCTCGTCTGCGCCGGCCGGCGGCCACGCGCCGATGCCCGGCTCCGCCGCGCCGGTCGCTTCGAGCACGCCCTCGGCGTGCCGGACCCACTCCGCCTCCGGGTCGCCCTCGGTCTGGGAGTGCACCGTCACGGCCCGGGAGCCGGAGGCGTCGGACGCGCCGACGCGCACCTGCACCCGAACCCCACCCGACGCGGGCAACACCAACGGCGCCGCCACGGTCAACTCCCGCACCCGCGACGCACCCACCTCGTCACCGGCCCGCACCGCCAACTCCACCAACGCCGTACCCGGCACCACCACCACACCGGCGACCACATGATCGGCCAACCAGGCGTGCGTCGACACCGACAACCGACCGGTCAGCACCACCATGTCCTCGCCGGCCACCGACACGGCCGCGCCGAGCAGCGGGTGCCCGGCGACGCCCAGCCCTGCGCCGGAGACGTCCCCGGCGCGCGGGCGGCCTGCGCCGAGCCAGTACCGCTCGTGCTCGAAGGCGTACGTGGGCAGGTCGACCAGCGTCGGGCGGGACTCGGCGTACCACTGCTGCCAGGTCACCGGCACGCCGTTGACGTGCAACTCCGCCAGCGCGTGCAGCAGCGCCTGCGGGGCGGGACGGTCCCGTCGCTGCGTCGCGAGCGTCAGCGTTCCCTCGGGCAGCAGTTCGGCGTTCATGGCGGTCAGCACGCTCTGCGGGCCGACCTCCAGGAACGTGTCCACCCCGGCGTCGCGCAGGGCGGTGATCCCGTCGGCGTACCGGACGGCTGCGCGGACGTGCCGCACCCAGTAGTCCGGGCGGGTGATCTCCTGCGGGTCGACGACCGCCCCGGTCAGGTTCGACACCACCGGCAGCAGCGGCGCGCGGAACGTCAGCGCCTCCAGGGCAGTCCGGAAGTCGTCGAGCATCGGTTCCATCAGCGGGCTGTGGAACGCGTGGCTGACGGCGAGCCGGCGGGTGCGTACGCCCCGGTCCGTCCAGACCTGCTCCAGCTCGTCGAGGGCGTCGACGGCACCGGAGACCACCACGGCGGACGGGCCGTTCACGGCCGCGATCCCGAGCCGGTCGGTGTGACCGTCCAGGCTGGACGTCACGTCGGCCTCGGACGCGTTGACGGCCAGCATCCCGCCGCCGGCCGGCAGCGCCTGCATCAGGCGACCACGCGCCGCCACCAGGACACACGCGTCCGCCAGCGACAACACCCCCGCCACGTACGCGGCCGTGATCTCACCGACCGAATGCCCGGCCACGAAGTCCGGCACCACCCCGAACGACTCCACGAGCCTGAACAACGCCACCTCGACCGCGAACAGACCCGCCTGCGTGAACACGGTCTGATCCAGCAGCTCCGCCTCCACCGAGCCCTCGGCGGCGAACAGCACCTCACGAAGCGGACGCGGCAACAACGGGTCCAGGTGCCCACACACCTCGTCCAACGCGGCGGCGAACACGGGGAACGCCTCCGCCAACTCCCGACCCATCCCGGCACGCTGCGCGCCCTGGCCGGAGTAGAGCACGGCGAGGGGGCCGCGCGCCGCACCCGTACCGGTGACGACCCCACCGGCCGGCGAGCCGGCGGCGAGGGCGCGCAGCCCGGCCAGCAGCTCGTCCCGGTCGGTGGCCGCGACCATCGCGCGGTGCTCCAGCGTCGACCGGCTGACCAGCGAGGACCAGGCGACGTCCGCCGGGCGCGGGGCCTCGTCGGCGGCGAGCCAGTGGGCCCAGCGGTCGGCCTGGGCCGCCACGGCTGCCTCGGTCCGGGCCGAGAGCAGCACCGGCACCAGCGGCGGTACGGCGTCGTCCGCCGGTTCCGTCCGGGTCTCGGTGGGCGGCTGCTCGATGATCACGTGGGCGTTCGTGCCGCTGACCCCGAAGGAGGAGACGGCGGCGCGGCGCGGCCGGCCCGGGGCGGGCCACTCGCGGGCCTCGGTGAGCAGCTCGACCGCGCCCGCTGACCAGTCGATGTGCGGCGACGGCTCGTCCACGTGCAGGGTGCGTGGCATCGTCCCGTGCCGCATCGCCATGATCATCTTGATCACACCGGCCACCCCGGCGGCGGCCTGCGTGTGACCGATGTTCGACTTGATCGACCCCAGCCAGAGCGGACTGTCTACCGGCCGGTCCTGCCCGTACGTCGCCAGCAGCGCCTGCGCCTCGATCGGGTCACCCAGCGTGGTGCCGGTGCCGTGCGCCTCCACCGCGTCCACATCGACCGTCGTCAGGCGCGCGTTGGCCAACGCCTGCCGGATCACCCGCTGCTGCGACGGACCATTCGGCGCGGTGAGCCCGTTCGACGCACCGTCCTGGTTCACCGCCGTACCCCTGACGACGGCCAGGATCCGCCGGCCGTCCCGCCGGGCGTCCGACAGCCGCTGCACCAGCAGAACCCCGACGCCCTCCGACCAGCCCGTGCCATCGGCCGACGCTGCGAACGACTTACACCGACCGTCCTGCGACAGACCACGCTGACGCGAGAACTCGATGAACGTCCCCGGCGTCGCCATCACCGTCACACCACCGGCCAACGCCAGATCACACTCACCCGACCGCAACGCCTGCACCGCCAAGTGCAACGCCACCAGCGACGACGAACACGCCGTATCCACCGTCACCGCCGGCCCCTCCAGGCCGAACGTGTACGCCACCCGACCCGACAGCACACTGCCCGACGTGCCGGTGCCGATGTAGCCGCCCACCCCCTCGGGCAGCTCCTGCACCTGCGAGGCGTAGTCGTGGTACATCAGGCCGGCGAACACGCCCGTCCGGCTGCCCCGCAACCGCACGGGGTCCAGCCCGGCGGACTCGAACGTCTCCCACGACGCCTCCAACAACAGACGCTGCTGCGGATCCATCGCGACCGCCTCGCGCGGGCTGATGCCGAAGAAGGCCGGGTCGAACTCGGCCGCCCCGTACAGGAACCCGCCGTGCCGGGTGTACGACGTCCCGGGGTTGTCCGGGTCGGGGTGGAAGATCCGGTCGAGCTCCCAGCCCCGGTCGGCCGGGAACTCCCCGATCCCGTCGGCGCCGGTGGCGACGAGCTGCCAGAGCTGCTCGGGGCTCGTCACGCCGCCCGGGTACCGGCAGGCCATGCCCACGATCGCGATCGGCTCGTCGACGTTCGTGTTCGCCACGGCGTCGCGCTGCTCGGCGACCTGCCCGGACAGCTGCTCGTAGAGGTGGTCCGACAGCGCGCCGGGGGTCGGATAGTCGAAGACGAGGGTAGAGGTCAGCCGTAGCCCGGTCGCGGTGTTGATCCGGTTCCGCAGCTCCACGGCGGTCAGCGAGTCGAAGCCCAGCTCCCGGAACGCCCGGTCGGCGGGCACCTGGTCGGCGCCGCTGTGCCCGAGGACCTGCGCGATCAGGCCCCGGACGAGCAGGGCGACCTGGGTGCGCGCCTCCTGCGGGTCGAGGCCGGCGAGCCGGTCGGCCCAGCCTCCGGCGGCGGGTCGCCGCCGGCTGGCGGTCGAGCCGATCAGGGTCCGCAGCATCGGCGGCACCCGCCCGGCGGTGGTCTGCGCCCGCATGGCCGGCAGGTCGACCACGGCCGGCACCAGCGCGGCACCCCCGTGGGCCAGCGCGGCGTCCCACAGCCCGAGGCCGACGGGGGCGGTCATCGGGGTGAGGCCGGCACGGCTGACCCGGGCCCGGTCGGTGTCGTTGATCGAGCTGGCCATGCCGTCGGTGTCCCACATGCCCCATGCGAGGCTCACCGCCGGCAGGCCCCGCTGGGCGCGGAGCTGGGCGAGGGCGTCCAGGAAGGCGTTGCCTGCGGCGTACGCGGCCTGGCCGGGGGAACCGAGCACGCCGGCGATGGACGAGAACAGCACGAACAGGTCGAGATCCAGCTCCGCCGTCGCCTCGTGCAGCCACCAGCCCGCGGTGACCTTGGGCGCCAGCACGTCCGCCAGCCGGTCGGCGGTGATCCCGGTGACGACGCCGTCGTCGAGGACGCCAGCGGTGTGCACCACGCCGGCCAGCCGGCCGTCGGCGGTGATCCGGCGGACCAGCGCGTCGACCTGCGTCCGGTCGGTCACGTCGGCCGTGGCGATCTGGACGGCGGCGCCGAGGCCGGTCAGCCGCTCCGCCAGGTCGGCCGCGCCCGGGGCCGCCGGGCCCTGGCGGGAGGCCAGCACCAGCGACCGCACCCCGTACGCCGTGACGAGGTGCTCGGCCACCAGGGCGCCCAGCGAGCCGGTTCCGCCGGTCACCAGGACGGTGCCCGCGCCGACCACCGGCGCGGCCTGCGCACCGCCGGCCGCGCGGGCCAGCCGTGGGACGTACGCCGTGCCGGCGCGCACCGCGAGCTGCCCGCCTGCCCCTGGGTCGGCGGCGAATCCGGCCAGCAGGGCCAGCAGCTCCGGGCCGAGGTCGGCGTCGGGTTCGAGGTCGGCCAGCACGATCCGGCCGGGGTGTTCCGACTGCGCGGACCGCAGCAGGCCCCAGACGGCGGCCCCCGCCACGTCGGTGACCCGGTCGTCGGGGTGGGCGGCGACCGCCCCACGGGTGACGACGACCAGGCGGCAGTCCGCGAGGGCGTCGGCGGCCAGCCACCCCTGCGCCTCGCGCAGCACGGCCCCGGTCGCGGCGCGCACCGCCTCGGGCACGCCGGCCTCGGGCACGTCGGCGTCTGGCACGTCGGCCTCGGCCGCATCGGTCTCGGTCGCCGTGTGCACGGGCAGCAGCAGCGCCGCCGGGGCGGGGGCCGTCGCGCCCGTCACCGCCTCGACCACGGCCGCCACGTCCGGGTACGCCGCCGCGCCGTCGGTGGCGTCGCCGCCGAGCACCGCCCAGCCGTACCCGGCGTCGGCCGGGGCGACCTGCTCCGGCTGCCACGACACCTCGAACAGCGAGCGGTTCGCCTGGTTCGGCGTGCTCGCCGCGGTCATCTCGCGCAGCGTCAGGGAGTCCACCGACACCACCGGCGTGCCGGCCTCGTCGACGGCGACCAGCCGCACCGAGGACCCGCTCGCGGTCAGGCGCACCCGGAGGGTCCGCGCGCCGATCGTGTGGACCTGCACCCCCTCGAAGGAGAACGGCACCCGGGGGCCGTCGCCCGTGGCCTCGGCGGGCAACAGCCCGACGGGGTGCAGCGCGGCGTCCAGCAGCGCCGGGTGCACGCCGAATCCGGCCGGGTCCCCGACCACCGTGTCGGGGAGGGTCACCTCGGCGTACACCGTGCCGTCGGCGGTCCACGCGCGCCGCAGGCCCTGGAAGACCGGCCCGTAGGCGAGCCCGTGCCCGGCGACGGCCGGGTACCAGCCGGTGAGGTCCACCTCGGCCGCGCCGGCCGGGGGCCAGGCGCCCACGGTGGGCTCCTCGGCGGTGGGGAGGCCGACGACGCCGTCGGCGTGCCGGGTCCAGCCGGCCTCCGGGTCCTCCTCGGACTGGGAGTGCACGGTTACCGGCCGGGCGCCCGTCGCGTCGACCGGGCCGACCCGGACCTGTACCCGCATTCCGCCGCCGCCGGCGGGCAGCACCAGCGGGGCGAGCACGGTGAGATCGCGGACGCGGGACGCGCCCACCTCGTCGCCGGCCCGGACGACGAGGTCGAGCAGGGCGGTGCCCGGCACCACCACGGCACCGGAGACGACGTGGTCGCCCAGCCAAGGGTGGGACGACAGCGACAGCCGGCCGGTCAGCACCACCATGTCCTCGCCGGCCACCGACACCGTCGCGCCGAGCAGCGGGTGACGGGCCACGCCGAGGCCCGCGCCGGACACGTCGGCCGCCTGCCCGACGGGCGACAGCCAGTACCGCTGGTGCTGGAACGCGTACGTCGGCAGCTCGACCCGGGTTGCGCCAGTGTCGGTGAACCACTGGGTCCAGGTCACCGGCACGCCGTGCACGTGCAGCTCCGCCAGGGCGGCCAGCAGCGCGTGACCCTCCGGCCGGTCCCGGCGCTGGGCGGCGACGGCCAACACACCGTCGTCACCGGGCAGGACGTCGCCGGCCATCGCGGTCAGCACGCTCTGCGGGCCGATTTCCAGGAACGTGTCCACCCCGGCGCTGCGTAGCGCGGTGACCCCGTCGGCGAACCGGACCGCCTCCCGCACGTGCCGCACCCAGTACCCCGGAGTACGCAGCTCGTCGCCCTCGGCCAGCCCGCCGGTCAGGTTCGACACCACCGGCAGCAACGGCGCGGCAAACGTGAGCCCGGCCAGCACCGTACGGAACTCGGCCAGCATCGGCTCCATCAACGGACTGTGGAACGCATGACTCACCGTCAACCGGCGCGTCCGCACACCCCGGCCCCGCCACGCCTGCTCCAGCTCGTCGAGAGCGTCGACCGCCCCGGACACGACGACAGCCGACGGACCATTCACAGCCGCAACACCGACCCGGTCGGTGAACCCGTCCAAGCTGGACAGGACATCCGCCTCGGCTGCGGCGACGGCGAGCATCCCGCCGCCGGTCGGCAACGCCTGCATCAACCGACCGCGCGCCGCCACCAGGACACACGCGTCCGCCAGGGACAGCACCCCGGCGACGTACGCGGCCGTGATCTCACCGACCGAGTGACCCGCCACGAAGTCCGGCACCACCCCGAACGACTCCACCAACCGGAACAACGCCACCTCGACGGCGAACAGACCCGCCTGGGTGAACACGGTCTGGTCGAGGAGACTCGCCTCCACCGAACCCTCGGCGGCGTGCAGCACCTCACGAAGCGGACGCGGCAACAACGGGTCCAGGTGCCCGCACACCTCGTCCAACGCGGCGGCGAACACGGGGAATTCGGCGTACAGGTGCCGGCCCATGCCGGCGCGCTGCGCGCCCTGACCGGAGAACAGCAGCGCGAGCTGGCCCCGCTGGCCGGCGGTGCCGGTGACCACCGCGCCGGAGGGGTCCCCGGCGGCGAGAGCGATCAGCGCAGCGATCAGGTCGTCCCGATCGGTCGCGGCGATCACCGCGCGCTCGTCCAGCGTCGCGCGGGACACCACCGAGGAGAGTGCCACGTCGAGCGGGCTACTGTCCTCGTCGGCCGTGAGCCAGGCCGCCCAGCGGTCCGCCTGGGCCGCCAGCGCCGCGCTGTCGCGGGCGGACAGGAGCACCGGGGCCAGCGACCGCGCGGCGACGGGGGTCGGCTGCTCGGCGTCCGCCTCGTCCCCGGCCGGCGGGGCGGGGGGCTGTTCGAGGATCAGGTGGACGTTGGTGCCGCTGATGCCGAACGAGGACACGGCGGCCCGGCGGGGGCGGTCCACCTCGGGCCAGGGGCGCGCCTCGGTCAGCAGCGACACGGCGCCGGCCGACCAGTCCACGTGCGGGGTGGGCTCGTCGAGGTGCAGGGTCGACGGGAGCAGCCCGTGCCGCATCGCCATGATCATCTTGATGATGCCGGCGACCCCGGCGGCGGCCTGCGCGTGCCCGATGTTCGACTTGATCGACCCGAGGAACAGCGGCCGGTCCGCCGGCCGGTCCTGGCCGTACGTGGCCAGCACGGCCTGCGCCTCAATCGGGTCACCCAGCGTGGTGCCGGTGCCGTGCGCCTCGACGGCGTCCACGTCGGCGACGGTGAGCCGGGCGTTGGCCAGCGCGGCCCGGATGACCCGCTGCTGCGCGGGGCCGTTCGGCGCGGTGAGGCCGTTGGACGCGCCGTCCTGGTTGACGGCGCTGCCGGCGAGCACGGCGAGCACCTGCCGGCCGTCCCGTCGCGCGTCGGACAGGCGCTGGACCAGCAGGACGCCGACGCCCTCGGACCAGCCGGTGCCGTCGGCGGACGCGGCGAAGGACTTGCACCGCCCGTCGGGGGCGAGGCCACCCTGCCGGGAGAACTCCACGAACGCGCCGGGGGTGACCATGACGGTCACGCCGCCGGCCAGGGCCAGATCGCACTCGCCGCCGCGCAGCGCCTGGGCGGCGAGGTGCACCGCCACCAGCGACGACGAGCAGGCGGTGTCGATGGTGACCGCAGGCCCCTCCAGACCGAGGGTGTAGGAGACCCGGCCGGAGATGACGCTGTGCGCTCCCCCGGTGAGCTGGTAGCCGGCCAGCTCCTCCGGGGTGTCGGTGGTGCCGTAGCCCGACGGGGAGGCGCCGACGAAGACGCCGGTACGGCTGCCGCGCAGCCGGTCCGGGTCGACGCCCGCCTGCTCCAGGGCCTCCCAGGACGCCTCCAGCAGCAGCCGCTGCTGCGGGTCCATGGCCAGGGCCTCGCGCGGCGAGATGCCGAAGAAGCCCGGGTCGAAGGCGGTGGCGCCGGGGACGAAGCCACCCTCGCGGGTGTGCGACACCGGCCGGCCCTCGGCGTCGACGGCCAGCAGCCGGGCGATGTCCCAGTTGCGGTCCTCGGGGAACCCGCTGATGCCGTCGCGGCCGGTGGCGACGAGGTCCCACAGCTCGCCGGGGCTGCTCACGCCGCCGGGGTACCGGCAGCTCATGCCCACGATGACGATCGGGTCGTCGTCGACCGGCCCGGCGGGGCCCCAGGTGGTCACGGTGTCGACCTCGTGCAGGCGCAGCGCGGACGACAGGTGGTCGGCGAGGGTGGCCGGGTTCGGGTAGTCGAAGACGAGGGTGGTGGGCAGGGAGAGGCCGGTGGCGGCGCTGAGCCGGTTGCGCAGCTCCACCGCGGTCAGCGAGTCGAAGCCCAGCTCCTTGAACGCCCGGTTCGCCTTGACCAGCTCCGGGCCGGTGTGCCCGAGCACGGTGGCGGCGACCGTGCGGACCAGGTCGGTGAGGTGCCGGTCCTGCTCAGCGCGGGGCAGGGTGAGCAGTTGCTGCCGCAGGCCGCCGCCGGCCCCGTCGGCCGGCTCCTCGTCGGTGGCCCGCAGGGCGTCCCGGGCCTCGGCGATGTCGTCGAGCAGCGGCCGGGGCCGCGCGGCGGCGAACGCCGGGGTGAACAGGGACCAGTCGACGTCCGCCACGGTCAGCGACGGCGCGGACCGGCCGACGGCGCTGCGCAGGGCGTACACGGCCTGGGCCGGGGACATCGCGGTGAGGCCGCGCCGGGCCAGCAGTTCCTGGCCCTCCCCGCTGGCCATGCCGCCGTCCGCCCAGGGGCCCCAGGCGACCGCCGTGGCGGCGAGACCGCGGGCGCGCCGCCGCTCCGCGAGCGCGTCCAGGAAGGCGTTGCCGGCGGCGTAGGCGGCCTGGCCGCCGCTGCCCCAGATCCCGGCGATCGAGGAGAACAGCACGAACGCGTCCAGCGGCCGGTCGCCCAGCAGCTCGTCCAGGTGGACCGCGCCGGCGATCTTGCCATCGAGGACGGCGGCGAGCGCGGCCAGGTCGGTGTCCACCAGCCTGGCGAGCTGACCCACGCCGGCGGCGTGCACGACCGCCGTCAGCGGGGCGTCGTCCGCGTCGATGTCGCGCAGCACCGCCTCGACCTGCGCCCGGTCGGCCGCGTCGCAGGCGACCAGCGACACCCGCGCGCCGAGCCCGGCCAGTTCGTCCCGCAGCTCCGCCGCGCCCGGCGCCCGCTCGCCACGGCGGCTGGTCAGCACGACGTGCGCGGCGCCGTTGGCCGCCACCCAGCGGGCCACGTGGGCGCCGAGCGCCCCGGTGCCGCCGGTGATCAGCACCGTCCCGGAGGGCTGCCAGCGTTCGACGGTTCCCACGCCGGCGGGGTCGGCGCGGACCAGCCGGCGCACGAAGACGCCGGAGGGGCGTACGGCGATCTGGTCCTCGTCGCCGGCCCCGGCCAGCACGCCCACGAGCCGGTCCCAGCCGGCCGCGTCGGGGCGCTCCGGCAGGTCGGCCAGGCCGCCCCAGAGCTGGGGGTGTTCCAGCCCGGCTACCCGGGCCAGGCCCCACAGTCCGCCCTGGGCGACGCTGCGGACGCCGTCGGCGTCGCCGGTGCCGACCGCGCCCTGGGTGAGGGTCCACACCGGCAGCGTGACGTCGGCGTCGTGCAGGGCCTGCATCAGGGTCGCCGTCGCGGCGGTGCCGGTCGACACCGCCGGGTGGCCGGGGTGCGGCCGGTCCAGCAGGCCGAGCAGGGAGACCGCCGCCGCGAACCGGCGGTCCGCCGGCAGCGCGGCCAGCCAGGCCGCCAGCTCGTCCCGGCCGGTCAGCGGGTCCACCGGCAGGCGGTGGACCGTCCCGCCGACGGCGCGGAGCGCCGCCGTCAGCGCGTCGGCCCACTGCGCCACCGCCGGGTCGCCGGCCGGTTCGAGCAGCAGCCAGTCGCCGATCGGCGCGGCGGCGGCGGGCGTCGCCGCGCGCTTCCACACCACCCGGTACGACCAGCCGTCGACGACGGCGTCGCGCAGCCGCGCCCGGCGCCAGGACGACAGGACCGGCAGCGCCGGGGCGAGGACGTCCGCGCCGTCGTCGCCGAGCTGCGCGGCCAGCGCCGCCACGTCGGAGCGTTCCACCGCGGACCAGAACTCGACGTCGAGGACGTCGGGGCTGACCGGGCCGGTGACGGAGGCCGGAAGCTGCTCCGGCCAGTAACGCTGCCGCTGGAACGCGTACGTGGGCAGGCCGACCGTGGTCGCGCCCGTGTCGGCGTACATCGTGGGCCAGTCGACGGCCGCGCCGTTGACGTGCAGTTCGGCGAGGGCGGCGAGCAGCGCCCGGGGCTCGGGACGGTCGGCCCGCAGCAGGGGAACCGCGACGACCGGGGTCGCGTCGTCGGCGGCCGGGTCGACCGGCTGCGGGCCGAGGACGTCCTGGGTCATCGCGGTGAGGACGCTGCGGGGCCCGATCTCCAGGAACGTGTCGACCCCGGCGGCGCGGAGCGCGGTGATCCCGTCGGCGAACCGCACGGCCTCCCGGACGTGTCGCACCCAGTACTGCGGGGTGCGCAACTCGTCGCCGACGGCCAGCGCGCCGGTCACGTTCGACACCACCGGCAGCCGGGGCGCGGCGAACGTGAGCCCGGCCAGCACAGACCGGAACTCGTCGAGCATCGGCTCCATCAACGGACTGTGGAACGCGTGACTCACCGACAACCGGCGGGTCCGGACGCCCCGGTCCCGCCAGGTCCGCTCGATCCCGTCGAGGGCCTCCACCGCACCGGACACCACCACAGACGCCGGCCCGTTCACCGCCGCGACACCAACCCGGCCGGCAAGGCCGTCGAGGCTCTCCGCCACGTCCACCTCGGACGCGCCCACCGCCAACATTCCCCCACCGGCCGGCAACGCCTGCATCAACCGGCCACGAGCCGCCACCAGAACACACGCGTCGGGCAGGGACAACACCCCGGCGACGTGCGCGGCCGTGATCTCACCGACCGAATGACCGCCCACGAAGTCCGGCACCACACCGAACGACTCGACCAGCCGGAACAACGCCACCTCGACCGCGAACAGACCGGCCTGGGTGAATACGGTCTGATCCAGCAGGCCCGCCTCGACCGTGCCCTCCACCGCGAACAGCACCGGCTTCAACGGCTGCGGCAACAGCCCATCCAGCAGCCCACACACCTCGTCCAGGGCCGACGCGAACACGGGGAACCCGTCGTACAACTCCCGGCCCATCCCGGCGCGCTGCGCCCCCTGGCCGGAGAACAGCACCGCCAGCGGACCCCGGTCCGCCGCCCGACCCGCCACCACCGCACCCGACGACTGCCCCGAGGCCAGGGCACGCAGCCCGGCCAGCAGCTCGTCCCGGTCGGTCGCGGTCAGCACGGCCCGGCTGTCCAGCGCCGACCGCGACACCGCCGACGACCAGCCGACGTCCAGGGGACGCAGGTCCCCGTCGGCCGCCAGCCACCTGGCCCAGCGGCCGGCCTGGCCGGCGAGCGCGGCGTCGGAGCGGGCGGACAGCAGCACCGGCACCACCGGGAGGGTGGCGGCCGGTTCCGGGGCGTCGGCGTCGGCTTCCGGGGCGGGGGGTTCCTCGATGATGGTGTGCGCGTTGGTCCCGGAGATGCCGAAGGACGAGACGGCGGCCCGCCGGGGCCGTCCGGTCGCCGGCCAGGGCCGCGCCTCGGTCACCAGCGACACGGCGCCCGCCGACCAGTCGACCTTCGGCGTCGGGGAGTCCACGTGCAGGGTCGACGGGACGACGCCGTGCCGCATCGCCATCACCATCTTGATGATCCCGGCGACGCCCGCGGCCGACTGGCTGTGCCCGAAATTCGACTTGATCGAGCCGAGCAGCAGCGGCCGGTCGGCGGGCCGGTCCTGCCCGTACGTGGCCAGCACGGCCTGCGCCTCGATCGGGTCGCCGAGGACGGTGCCGGTGCCGTGCGCCTCGACGGCGTCCACGTCGGCGGTGGTGAGCCGGGCGTTGGCCAGGGCCTGCCGGATCACCCGCTGCTGGGCGGGGCCGTTCGGGGCGGTGAGCCCGTTCGACGCGCCGTCCTGGTTGACGGCGCTGCCCCGGATCACGGCCAGCACGCGGTGCCCCTTGCGCTGGGCGTCCGACAGCCGCTCCACCAGCAGCAGGCCGACGCCCTCCGCCCAGCCGGTGCCGTCGGCGGCGGCGGCGAAGGACTTGCACCGGCCGTCCGGGGCCAGGCCGCGTTGCCGGGAGAAGCCGACGAACGGGCTGGGGGTGGCCATGATGCACACGCCGCCGGCCAGGGCGAGGTCGAAGTCGCCCTGGCGCAGGGCCTGGGCGGCGAGGTGCAGGGCCACCAGCGACGACGAGCAGGCGGTGTCGACGGTGACCGCCGGCCCCTCCAGGCCGAGGGCGTACGCGATCCGGCCGGAGACGACGCTCGTGGCCGTGCCGGTCAGCAGGTAGCCCTCGTCGGTGCCCTCCATCTCGGTCTGCGGGCCCATCCCGTACCCGTTGGCAGCGGTGCCGACGAAGACGCCGACCTTCTGGCCGCGCATGGACGCGGGCGCGATTCCCGCGTATTCGAACGCCTCCCACGACGTCTCCAGCAGCAGCCGCTGCTGGGGGTCCATGGCGACCGCCTCGCGGGGCGAGATGCCGAAGAAGCCGGCGTCGAACTCGGCCGCGTCGTAGAGGAAGCCGCCCTCGCGGGTGGTGGAGCGGCCCGCCCGGTCGGCGTCGGCGTCGTACAGGTTGTCCAGGTCCCAGCCCCGGTCGGTGGGGAAGCCGCCGACGGCGTCGCTGCCCGACGCGACCAGGTCCCACAGCTGCTCCGGGGTGGAGACGCCCCCGGGGTAGCGGCAGGACATCGCCACGATCGCGATCGGTTCGCGCGCGGCGGCGGTGAGCTGCTGGTTGAGCTGACGGAGGCGGCCCGTCTCCTTGAGCGAGGCGCGGAGCGCCTCGACGACCTTGTCTGCGGACGTAGACATCACAAGCTCCGTACTGGGGACAACGGTCAGGAATCGGATCCGTCAAGCGCCAGCTTGACGAGGGTGTCGGCGTCCATCTCGTCGATGAGGTCGATGCTCTCGTCGGTGGACTCGGCGGCGTCGGTCTCGGCGTCGGTGAGGTTCAGCAGCAGTTCCAGCAGGCCCGCGTCCCGGAGCCGGGCCAGCGGGATGGTCGCGAGGGCCTGGCGGACCGTCGACTCCGACGGGTCCGGGCCGTCCGACCGCCGTGCCTCGGGGAGCAGCCCGTCGAGCAGGTGCTCCGCGAGGGTGGTGGGGTTCGGGTAGTCGAAGACGAGGGTCGCCGGCAGCGGCAGCCCGCTCGCGGCGGTGAGCCGGTTGCGCAGCTCCACCGCGGTCAGCGAGTCGAACCCGAGCTCCTTGAACGCCAGCCGGGGCTTGACCCGGTCCGTGCCCGGGTGACCGAGCACCGCCGAGGCGTGGGTGCGGACCAGGTCGACCAGGTGCCGGAGCTGCTCGGCGCGGGGCAGGGTGCGCAGGTGCTCCCGGAGCCCGTCGGCGGCACCGCCCGGCTGCTCGTCGGCGGGGGCGCGCAGCGCCTCCCGGGCCTCGGCGAGGTCGTCGAGCAACGGCCGGGGGCGGGCCGAGGCGTACGCGGGGGCGAACACCGCCCAGTCGACGTCGGCCACGGTCAGGGCGGGTCGGGGCTGGCCGACGGCGTACCGCATGGCGTGCACGGCGTCGTCCGGCGCCATCGCGCCGAGGCCGCGCCGGGCCAGGGCCTGCTGGGCCTCGACGCCGGCCATGCCACCGTCGGCCCACGGCCCCCACGCCACCGACGTCGCCGCGAGGCCCCGGGCCCGCCGCTGGTCGGCCAGCGCGTCGAGGAACGCGTTGCCCGCCGCGTAGGCGCCCTGCCCGCCGCTGCCCCACACCCCGGCGATCGAGGAGAACAGCACGAACGCGTCCAGCGGCCGGTCGCCGAGCAGGTCGTCCAGGTGCACCGCGCCGGCCACCTTTCCGGCGAGGACGGCGGCGAAGCCGGCGAGGTCGGTCTCGGCGAGCAGGCCGACATCGCCGGCCCCGGCGGCGTGCACCACCGCCGTCAGCGGCGCCGGGTCCTCGTCCAGGGTCGCCAGCAGGGCCGCGACCTGGTCCCGCTCGGCGACGTCGCACGCCACGATCGAGACCCGGGCGCCGTGCGCGGCCAGTTCCTCCCGCAGCTCACCGGCACCCGCGGCCCGCTCGCCGCGGCGGCTGGTCAGCACCACGTGCGCGGCGCCGTTGGTGACCGCCCAGCGGGCCACGTGGGTGCCGAGCGCCCCCGTTCCGCCGGTGATCAGCACCGTGCCCGACGGCTGCCAGCGTTCCCCGGCGGCCGGGGCGGAGGCTGCCGCCCGCGCGAGCCGCCGGACGAAAACGCCGGTGGGCCGTACGGCGATCTGGTCCTCGTCCCCGGCGCCGGCGACCACCCGGACCAGCCGGTCCCAGCCGGCGGGGTCGACGTCGTCGGGCAGGTCCATGAGGCCGCCCCACAGGTGCGGGTGTTCCAGTCCGGCGACCAGCCCGAGGCCCCACAGTCCACTCTGGGCGACCCGCCGGACCGCGTCGCCGTCCCCGGTGCCGACCGCGCCCTGGGTCAGGCACCACAGCCGGGTCTTCGTACCGGTGTCGTGCAGCCCCTGGAGCAGCAGCAGGGTGGCCGCCGTGCCGACGGGCACGGCCGGGCTGTCCGGGTGCGGCTGGTCGCGGAGGCCGAGCAGGGAGAGCACGCCGGTGACCGGCCGGTCGGCCAGCGTCTCGGCGAGCTGCCGCGCGAGGTCGTCCCGGTCGGTGCGGGCGGGGTCGACGGTCAGCCGGAGCACGTCGGCGCCGGCCGAGGCCAGGGCCTTGGCGGCCTCCTCGGTCCGCGCGCCGGTGACCGGGTCGTCGTCCTGCGGCGACACCAGCAGCCAGGTGCCCGCCGGGATGGCGGCGAGGTCGGTCCGCTTCCACATGATCCGGTACGACCAGCCGTCGACCAGGACGCGTTGCCGGCGGGCCCGGTGCCACGTCGACAGCACCGGCAGGGCCGGGGCGAGGGCGTCGAGGTCACCGCCGGCGCCGAACTGGGTCGCGAGGGCGGTGAGGTCGCCGCTCTCCACGGCCGTCCAGAACTCGGCGTCGCCGCCGTCGCCGACCGGCCGGCGGGCCGGGCGGGCGGGCTCGGGCCAGTACCGCTCCCGCTGGAACGCGTACGTCGGCAGGTCGACCCGCCGCGCACCGGCCCCGGCGAACCACGGCTGCCACGTCACCGGCACCCCGTGCACGTGCAACTCGCCCAGAGCCGCCAGCAGCCCCTGCGCCTCCGACCGGTCCCGACGCTGCACCGCCACCGCCAACACGTCCCCACCAGCAGGCAACACATCAGCCGCCATCGCCGTCAGGACACTCTGCGGCCCGACCTCCAGGAACGTGTCCACCCCGGCATCACGCAACGCGGCGACCCCGTCAGCGAACCGCACCGCCTCCCGCACATGCCGCACCCAGTACCCCGGGGTACGGATCTCGTCGTCGGCGATCGCACCGGTCAGGTTCGACACCACCGGCAACCGCGGCGCCGCGAACGTGAGCCCGGCCAACACCGACCGGAACTCGGCCAGCATCGGCTCCATCAACGGACTGTGGAACGCGTGACTCACCGACAACCGACGAGTCCGCACCCCCCGGCCCCGCCACAACTCCGCCAACCCGTCCAAGGCGGCGATCTCGCCCGAGACCACCACCGACGCCGGCCCGTTCACCGCCGCGACACCGACCCGGCCGGCGAGACCGTCCAGGCTCTCCGCCACGTCCACCTCTGACGCGCCCACCGCCAACATCCCGCCACCGGCCGGCAACGCCTGCATCAGGCGACCACGCGCCGCCACCAGCACACACGCGTCCGCCAGCGACAACACCCCCGCCACGTACGCGGCCGTGATCTCACCCACCGAATGACCGCCCACGAAGTCCGGCACCACACCGAACGACTCCACCAACCGGAACAACGCCACCTCGACCGCGAACAAACCCGCCTGCGTGAACACGGTCTGATCGAGGAGATCGGCGTCCGACGTGCCCGGCTCGGCGAACAGCACCGGCTTCAACGGACCTGGCAGCAACCCGTCCAACTCGGCGCACACCTCGTTCAGCGCCGACGCGAAGACGGGGAATCCGTCGTACAACTCGCGGCCCATCCCGGCGCGCTGCGCGCCCTGGCCGGAGAACAGCACCGCCAGCGGTCCGCGTTCGACAGCGGAGCCGGTGACCACCGCGCCGGACGGCTCACCGCCGGCGAGGGCGGTCAGCCCCGCCAGCAGGTCGTCGCGGTGCGCCGCGACGACGACGGCCCGGCGGGTCAGGGCCGGTCGGGTGGTGACCGAGGACCAGGCGACCTCGACGGCCCCGAGGCCCTGGTCGGCGGAGAGCCACCGGGTCCACCGGTCCGCCTGCGCGGCCAGCGCCACGTCGGTGCGCGCCGACAGCAGCACCGGCACCAACGGAGGCAAGGCGTCGCCGACCGTCCCGCCCTCGATCGCCTCGGCGGGCGGCTGCTCGATGATGACGTGCGCGTTGGTGCCCGAGATCCCGAACGAGGAGACGGCCGCCCGACGGGGCCGGTTCACCGCCGGCCACGGCGTCGCCTCGGTGGCCAGGGTGACCGCACCCGCCGTCCAGTCGATGTGCGGGGACGGCTCGTCGACGTGCAACGTCGCCGGCACCACACCGTGCCGCATCGCCATGATCATCTTGATCACACCGGCCACCCCGGCCGCGGCCTGCGTGTGACCGATGTTCGACTTCACCGACCCGAGAAGCAACGGCCGATCCGCCTGCCGGTCCTGCCCATAGGTGGCGAGCAGCGCCTGCGCCTCGATCGGATCGCCCAGCGTGGTGCCCGTGCCGTGCGCCTCCACCACGTCGACCTGCTGCGAGCTGAGCCGGGCGTTGGCCAGCGCCTGCCGGATCACCCGCTGCTGCGACGGACCATTCGGCGCCGTCAACCCATTCGACGCACCGTCCTGATTCACCGCCGTACCCCTGACGACGGCCAGAATGTTCCGACCCTCACGCTGCGCGTCCGACAGCCGCTGCACCAGCAGAACCCCGACGCCCTCCGACCAGCCCGTGCCATCGGCCGACGCCGCGAACGACTTGCACCGACCGTCCTGCGACAGACCACGCTGACGCGAGAACTCGATGAACGTCCCCGGCGTTGCCATCACCGTCACACCACCAGCAAGAGCCAGATCACACTCACCAGACCGCAACGCCTGAACCGCCAGATGCAACGCCACCAACGACGACGAACACGCCGTGTCCACGGTGACGGCCGGCCCCTCCAAGCCGAACGTGTACGCCACCCGACCCGAGAGGACGCTGCCGGAGTTGCCGGTGCCGATGTACCCCTCGACCTCGCCCGGCACATCCATCAGCACGGAGGCGTAGTCGTGGTACATCACGCCCGCGAACACACCGGTCCGACTGCCCCGAACCCGCTGCGGATCCACCCCGGCCGACTCCAACGACTCCCACGACGCCTCCAACAGCAGACGCTGCTGCGGATCCATCGCCAGGGCCTCACGCGGGCTGATCCCGAAGAAGGCCGGATCGAACTCCCCCGCCCCGTACAGGAAGCCGCCGTGCCGGGTGTACGAGGTGCCCGGCCGGTCCGGGTCCGCGTCGAACAACGACTCCAGGTCCCAACCCCGGTCCGCGGGGAACTCCCCGATCCCCTCGCCGCCGCCGGCCAGCAACGCCCACAGCTGCTCGGGCGTCTCCACCCCGCCCGGGTACCGGCACGCCATGCCCACGATCGCGATCGGCTCGTCGCCGCCGACCGTCACCGGCAGATCCGGCCCAACCTCGACGACCTCGGTACCCAGCAGGTCGGCGAGCACGTGCTCAGCCAGCGCCTGCGGGGTGGGGTAGTCGAAGACCAGGGTCGAGCCGAGGCGCAGTCCCGTCGCGGCGTTGACCCGGTTGCGCAGCTCGACCGCGCTCAGCGAGTCGAATCCGAGGTCCCGGAAGGCCCGGTCCGCCGGCACCGCCTCCACACCGTCGTGCCCCAGCACCTGCGCGGCCAGGCCCCGGACGAGCAGGGCGACCTGCGCCCGACCCTCGTCCTCGGTGAGCCGGGCGAGCCGGCCGGCCAGGCTGTCGCCGCCCTGTCCCGCCTGGCGGCGCGTCGTGGTCGTGCCGACCAGCGCCCGCAGCATCGGCGGCACCACGCCGCCGGCGGCGGCGGCCCGCAGCGCGGGCACGTCGATCACCGCCGGCACCAGGGTCGGCCGGTCCACGGCCAGCGCCGCGTCGAACAGCGCCAGGCCGGTGTCGGCGCTCATCGCGGTCAGGCCGGCCCGCTCCGACCGGGCCCGGTCGACGCCGCCGAGGGACGCCGCCATCCCGGCCGTGTCCCACATCCCCCACGCGAGGCTGACCGCCGGCAGACCGGCCTGCCCGCGGTGCGCCGCCAGGGCGTCCAGGAACGCGTTGCCCGCCGCGTACGCCGCCTGGCCGGGCGAGCCGAGCACCCCCGCGATCGAGGAGAACAGCACGAACAGGTCCAGGTCCAGATCGGCCGTCGCCTCGTGCAGGTGCCAGCCCGCCGACACCTTCGGCGCCAGGACGCCCGCGAGTTGGTCGGCCGTCAGCCCCTCGACGAGGCCGTCGTCGAGCACACCGGCCAGGTGGACGACGCCCGCCAGTCGGCCCGTCGAGGTGACGTCCGCGACCAGCCCGGCCACCTGCGCCCGGTCGGTGACGTCGCACGCCACCACCCGGGCGGACGCGCCCAGCCCGGCCAGCCGTTCGACCAGCTCGTCGGCGCCGGCGGCCGCCGGGCCCCGCCGGGACGCCAGCACCAGCGCCCGGAGCCCGTGTGCCCGGACCAGATGCTCCGCGACGAGGGCGCCCAGCGCGCCGGTGCCGCCGGTCACCAGGACTGCGCCGGCGTCCGCCACGATCGGGGCGTGCGACGACGGCCCCGACGCGCGCACCAGCCGTGGCACGAACACCCGGCCCGCGCGGAGGGCCACCTGAGCGCCCGCGGCGTCCTCGGCGACCCGCGCCAGGACGGCCACCAGACCCGCGTCGACGTCGCCGTCGACGTCGGCCAGCACGATCCGGCCGGGATGCTCGGACTGCGCCGACCGCAGCAGGCCCCACACCGCCGCACCCGCCAGATCGGCCACGGCGTCGCCGTCCCGGGCCGCCACCGCGCCCCGGGTCACCACCACCAGCTTCGAGTCCGCCAGGGCGTCGGCGGCCAGCCAGGACCGCAGCTCCGCCAGTACCGTCGAGGCGAGGGCCCCGACCGCGTCGGGCACCGCACCATCCTGCGGGGCGGTGGCCGGGAGCAGCAGCAGGGCGGGCGTCTCGGTGCCGCCGTCGAGCGCGGCGAGCAGGTCGGCGACGGTCCGGTGGGCGCGCCCGGTGGCGACGTCCCGAGGCTCGCCGAGGGTCACCCAAGCCGGTACGTCGGCCGGGACGACCTCGGCGGCCCGCCAGGCGACCTCGAACAGCGACCGGGCTGCCACGGCCGGGGCGGCCCGGCCGATCAGCTCCCGCAGGGTCAGCGAGTCCACGGACACCACCGGCGTGCCGGCCTCGTCACCGGCGACCAGCCGCACGCCGGTGCCCTCGCGGGTCAGCCGCACCCGCAGCACCCGCGCGCCCGAGGCGTGCACCTGCACACCGGAGAACGCGAACGGCACCCGGGGCGCGGCGGACTCCTCGAACAGCAGGGCGACGGGGTGCAGGGCGGCGTCCAGCAGCGCCGGGTGCACGCCGAACCGCGCGACGTCGCCGGCCGCGTCGTCGGGCAGGGCTACCTCGGCGAAGACCTCGCCGCCGCCCGTCCAGACCCGGCGCAGCCCCTGGAACGCCGGCCCGTACGCCAGGCCGCGCTCGGCGAACGCGTCGTACCAGCCGGTCAGGTCGACCTCGTCGGCGCCCACGGGCGGCCACGGGCCGACGCCCGGCTCGGCGGCGGACGCCGGTTCCAGCACCCCGTCGGCGTGCCGGGTCCAGCCCGCGTCGGGGGCGTCATCGGGTCGGGAGTGGATGGTGACGGTGCGCTGCGGCGCGTACCCCGGCGCCGACACCCGGACCTGGATGCGCACGCCGCCGGAGGGCGGCAGCACCAGCGGCGCGGCGATGGTCAGCTCCCGTACCCGGGACGCGCCCACCTCGTCGCCGGCCCGCACCGCGAGTTCCACCAGCGCGGTGCCCGGCAGCAGCACCGCGCCCGACACCGCGTGGTCGGCGAGCCACGGCCGGGTGGCGAGCGCCAGCCGGCCGGTCAGCACGACCTCGCCGTCGCCGGCCAGGTCGACGGCGGCGCCGAGCAGCCCGTGCCCGGCCGCGCCGAGGCCCGCGCCGGCCACGTCACCGGCGCGCAGCCGGCCGACGTTGGGCCAGTACCGCTGCCGCTGGAACGCGTACGTCGGCAGGTCGACGGGGTTTGCGCCCGGCAGCAGGGCGGACCAGGTCACGGGCACGCCGTGGACGTGCAGTTCCGCCAGCGCGTGCAGCAGCGAGACGGGTTCCGGCCGGCCGGGGCGCAGCGCCGCGACGACCGCGACCGAGTCGTCGTCCGGCAGGCAGGTGCGGACCATGCCGGCGAGGACCGCGTCCGGGCCGATTTCGAGGAACATGCCGACGTTGCGCTGCCGCAGGCAGGCGACGCCGTCGGCGAAGCGGACGGCCTCCCGGACGTGCCGCACCCAGTAGTCGGGGGTGCCGATCTCCTCGGCGTCGGCGATCCCGCCGGTGAGGTTGGAGACCACCGGCAGCAGCGGCGGGCGGAAGGTCAGCCCGTCGAGGACCGCCCGGAACTCGGCCAGCATCGGTTCCACCAGGGGGCTGTGGAAGGCGTGGCTGACCCGCAGCCGGCGGGTGCGCATCCCCCGGGCGGACCACGTCCGCTCCAGGGCGTCCAACGCGTCGAGCACCCCGGAGACCACCACCGCGGTCGGCCCGTTGACCGCCGCGATCCCGACGCGGTCGGTCAGGCCGGCCAGGTCCCCGGTGACCGCCGCCTCGTCGGCGGCGACGGCGAGCATCCCGCCGCCGGCCGGTAGGGCCTGCATCAGCCGGCCCCGCGCGCCCACCAGGGCGCACGCGTCGTCGAGGGAGAGCACCCCGGCCACGTACGCGGCGGTCACCTCGCCGATCGAGTGGCCGGCGACGAAGTCCGGCACGATCCCGTACGACTCGACGAGGCGGAACAGGGCCACCTCGACGGCGAACAGGCCGGCCTGGGTGAAGGCGGTCTGGTCCAGCAGCTCGGCGTCGGCCGAGCCCGCCGGGGCGTTCAGCACGTCCCGCAGCGGGCGGGGCAGGTGCGGGTCGAGATGGGCGCACGCCTCGTCCAGCGCGGCGGCGAAGACGGGGTACGCGGCGTACAGCTCCCGGCCCATGCCGGCGCGCTGCGCGCCCTGGCCGGAGAAGACGACGGCGGTGCGCCCGCCCCGGGCGGTGCCCTGGACGACGGCGGGCGTGGGCTGCCCGTCGGCGAACGCGTCCAGGGCGGACAGCAGGCCGCCCCGGTCGGCTGCCAGCAGGACGGCGCGGTGTTCGAAGACGGACCGGCCGGTGGCCAGCGCCCGACCGATCCCGGCGACGGTCAGGTCCGACCGGTCGGCCGCCAGGCCGTGCAGCCGGCGGGCCTGCCCGCGCAGGGCGGCGTCGCCGCGCGCCGACAGGACGCAGGGTACAAGGCCGCCGGGGACCTCCCCGACCACCGCCGGGGTGGTCGCGGGGGCCGCCGCCGGCGCCTGCTCGATGATGGTGTGCGCGTTGGTGCCGCTGATCCCGAAGGAGGACACGGCGGCGCGGCGGGGCCGGTCCAGGGCCGGCCAGCGGCGGGTCTCGGTGAGCAGTTCCACCGCCCCGGCGTCCCAGTCGATGTGCGGGGACGGCTCGTCGACGTGCAGGGTCGACGGCAGCAGCCCGTGCCGCATCGCCAGCACCATCTTGATCACACCGGCGACACCGGCGGCGGCCTGCGCGTGCCCGATGTTGGACTTGATCGAGCCGAGCAGCAGCGGCCGGTCGGCGGGCCGGTCCTGGCCGTACGTGGCCAGCAGCGCCTGTGCCTCGATCGGGTCGCCGAGGGGGGTGCCGGTGCCGTGCGCCTCGACGGCGTCCACGTCCGCCGCCGTGAGGCGGGCGTTGGCCAGGGCCTGCCGGATCACCCGCTGCTGGGCGGGGCCGTTCGGGGCGGTCAGGCCGCTGCTCGCGCCGTCCTGGTTGACCGCGCTGCCCCGGACCACGGCGAGGACGCGGTGCCCGTTGCGCTGTGCGTCGGAGAGGCGTTCCAGCAGCAGCATGCCGATGCCCTCGGCGAAGCCGGTGCCGTCGGCGCCCGCGCCGAAGGCCTTGCACCGGCCGTCGGGCGAGAGGCCGCGCTGCCGGGAGAACTCGGTGAGCATGCCGGGGGTGGACATCACGCTGACGCCGCCGGCGAGCGCGAGCCGGCACTCGTCCTGGCGCAGCGCCTGGGTGGCCAGGTGCAGGGCGACCAGCGAGGAGGAGCAGGCGGTGTCGACGGTGACGGCGGGGCCCTCCAGGCCGAACAGGTACGAGATCCGGCCCGATGCGACGCTGCCGGCGCTGCCGTTGCCGACGTAGCCGTCCAGCTCGTCGGTGGTGTCGGCGGCCTGGGACGCGTAGTCGTGGTAGATGAGCCCGACGTAGACGCCGGTGCTGCTGCCCCGGGCCGTGTGGGGGTCGATGCCCGCCCGCTCGAAGGCCTCCCAGGAGGTCTCCAGCAGCAGCCGCTGCTGCGGGTCCATGGCCAGCGCCTCCCGGGGGGAGATCCCGAAGAAGCCGGCGTCGAACTCGGCCGCGTCGTGCAGGAAGCCGCCCTGGCGGGGGCCGTTGCCGTCGTCGCCGGTGCGCAGGTCGTCCGGATCCCAGCCGCGGTCGGTGGGGAACGGCGCGATGACGTCGGCCCCGGCCGTGACCAGGTCCCAGAGCTGCTCGGGGGTCTGCACGTCGCCGGGGAACCGGCAGGCCATGCCGATGATCGCGATGGGCTCGTCGAGGGCGGTGGCCGCGCCGGCTGCCTTGCCGGCGGCGGGCGCCTCGACGCCGCCGAGCTCCCGGTCGAGGAAGTCGGCGAGGACGACCGGGGTGGGGTAGTCGAACGCCACGGTGGCGGGCAGCCGCAGCCCGGTGGCGGTGGCCAGCCGGTTGCGCAGTTCCACCGAGGTCAGCGAGTCGAAGCCCAGCTCCTTGAAGCCGCGCTGGGCGTCGACGCGGTCGGCGGAGCGGTGCCCCAGCACGGCGGCCACGCTCGCGGCGACCAGGTCGAGCAGGTGGCTGCGCCGCTGCGCGGAGCTGAGCGTGGCCAGCCGCCCGCGTTCCGAGGCGGTGTCGGCAAGCCCCTGCCCGGCGGTCCGCCGGACGGGGCCGGTGGGGCGGACCAGCTCGCGCAGCATGCCGGGCACCGCGCCGGCCGTCGGCCGGGCCGTGGCCGGCGGCAGGTTCATGAGTACGAGGTGCACGCCGCCGTACTGCCGGGCCAGGTCGAACAGGGCGGTGCCCTCGACCTCGGTCAGCGGGGCGCTGGTGGCCCGGATCGCCCGGCGGTGGGCGTTGCCGCCGAGGTGGGCGGTCATCGCGCTGGCGGTGTCCCACAGTCCCCAGGCGAGGCTCGTGGCGGGCAGCCCCTGCTGCTGGCGGAGGCGGGCGAGGGCGTCGAGGAACCCGTTCGCCGCCGCGTAGTTGCCCTGCCCGGGCGAGCCGAGGGTGGCCGCCACCGAGGAGAACATCGCGAAGGTGGCCAGGTCGGCGTCGCGGGTGGCCCGGTGCAGCGCCCAGCCGGCGTCGACCTTCGGGGTCAGCACCGCGTCGAGGGCCTGCTCGTCGAGGGAGCCGATGGTGGCGTCCGCGATCACGCCGGCGGTGTGCACCACGGCGGTCAGCGGGTGCGCCGGGTCCACCTGCGCCAGCAGGCCGGCGACCTGGTCGGGGTCGGCGACGTCGGCGGTGGCGGTGGTGACGTGGGCGCCGTGGCGGGTCAGCTCCGCCACCAGGTCGCGGTAGGCCTCGGGGCCGCGGCGGGAGGCGAGCAGCAGGTGCCGGGACTGGCCGGTGGTCACCAGATGCCGGGCGAACACCCCGGCCAGTGCGCCGCCGGCGCCGGTGATCAGCGTGGTGCCGTCCGGGTCCATCGGGGTGGGGATGCGCAGCACCACCTTGCCCACGTGCCGGGCCTGACTCATGTGCCGCAACGCCCGCCGGGCGTGCTGGACGTCCCACACCCGCACCGGCAGCGGGCGCAACACGCCCTGCTCGAACAGCGCCAGCAACTCGGCCAGCATCTCGCTGATGCGGGCGTGCCCGGCCTCGTTGAGGTCGAACGCCCGGTAGGTCACGCCAGGGTGGCGCTCGGCGACCTGGCGGGGGTCGCGGATGTCGGTCTTGCCCATCTCGACGAACCGGCCACCACGAGGCAGCAACCGCAACGACGCGTCGACGAACTCACCCGCCAGGGCGTCGAGCACCACATCCACCCCGGCACCACCCGACACCGAACCGAACACCCGCTCGAACTCCGTGGTCCGCGACGACGCGATCCGCTCCGCATCCACCCCCAGACCCCGCAACACCCCCCACTTACCAGGACTCGCCGTCGCATACACCGTCGCACCCAAATGCCGCGCCAACTGAATCGCCGCCATACCAACCCCACCCGCACCCGAGTGGACCAACACCGACTCACCCGCCCGCAACCCCGCCAGATCCCGCAACGCGTACCACGCCGTCAGGAACACCACCGGCACGGACGCCGCCTCGGCGAAGGTCCAGCCGGCCGGAATCCTCGCGACCAGTTCCCGCGTGGCGGTGACCTGGGGGCCGAAGGCGGGTTCGAACATGCCCATCACCCGGTCGCCGGGGGCCAGGCCGGTCACCCCCGGACCGACCTCCACCACCACACCCGCACCCTCACTACCCATCACCGCCGACGGATCCGGATACATCCCCAACGCGATCAACACATCCCGGAAGTTCACCCCGGCCGCCCGCACCGCGATGCGCACCTGCCCCGCGTCGAGGGGGGCGGGGGTGGCCGGCGTGAGACTGATCCCGTCGAGGGTGCCGGGGGCGGTCGCAGCGAGGTGCCACAGCCCGTCCGGCGGGGTCAGGTCGTCGCCGGCCGAGGCGCCGGTGCGGGTCAGGCGCGGGGAGCGGACCTCGCCGCCGCGCACCGCGACCTGCCCGCCCGTGGGCGACGGATCCTCGGCGACGCCGGCCAGCAGGTCCCACAGCTCGGGTGAGAGGTCCCGGTCGACGTCGGCGAGGACGATCCGGTCGGGGTGCTCCGACTGCGCCGAGCGCAGCATGCCCCACACCGCCGCGCCCACCGGGTCGCGCAGCTCGTCGGCGGGGACGGCCGCCACGGCGCCCCGGGTCACCACGACGAGCCGGGTGTCCGCCAGTTCCCCGGCAGCCAGCCAGGACTGGAGCACGCCGAGCACGTGCGCCGTGGCCGTCCGCACGGCCGCCGGCACGTCGGCGTCCGCCGGCTGCGGGATCGTCACCGGCAGGAGCAGCACGCGCGGCCGGCCGTCCGTTCCGGCGGCCATGGCCGCGGCCAGGTCGGCCACGGTGGGGTATCCGGCCACTCCCGGCCCGGTGGTCCCGGCCGCGTCGCCCAGCAGCACCCGGCCGGTGGGGTCGGTGGCGGGGGTGACGTCCTCGGCCTGCCAGCTCACCTCGAACAACGACCGGGCCGCGGCGCCCGAGGCCGCGACCCCGGTCATCTCCCGCAGCACGAGCGAGTCCACCGACACGACCGGGGCGCCCGTGCCGTCGACCGCGACCAACCGCACACCGCTGCCCGCCCGGGTCAGCCGGACCCGCAGCACCGAGGCGCCCGACGCGTGCACCTGCACGCCCTCGAACGCGAACGGCACCCGCGGCCCACCGGAGCCCTCGGTCAGCAGCAGGCCGATCGGGTGCAGGGCGGCGTCGAGCAGCGCCGGGTGCACCCCGAAAGCCGCCGCGTCGCCCGCCGCGTGTTCCGGCAGGACCACCTCCGCGTACGCCTCACCGGCCGCGGTCCACGCCCGACGCAGGCCCTGGAACACCGGCCCGTACGCCAGACCATGCCCCGCCAGAGCCGCGTACCACCCGGTCAGATCCACCTCGGCCGCACCGACCGGCGGCCAGTCGCCCACGCCGGGCTCGTCCGGGGAGGCGGCCTCCAGGACGCCCTCCGCGTGCCGGACCCAGCCCGCGTCGTCGTCCTCCTCCGGCTGCGAGTGCACGGTCACCAGCCGGGCGCCGGACGGGCCGGCCGCGCCGACGCGCACCTGCACCCGCACCCCGGCCGACGCCGGCAACGCCAACGGCGTCAGGACGGTCAACTCCCGCACCCGCGACGCGCCCACCTCGTCACCGGCCCGCACCGCCAACTCCACCAACGCCGTACCCGGCACCACCACCGAACCAGCGACCACATGCTCCGCCAACCACGGATGAGTGCCAGCCGACAACCGCCCCGTCAACAACACCTCGTCGCCGCCGGCGAGGCGCACCGCCGCGCCGAGCAGGCCGTGGCCGGCCGCGCCGAGTCCCGCGCCGGAGACGTCACCGCCGAACGAGCGGTCCACCGCCGGCCAGAACCGCTCCCGCTGGAACGGGTACGTGGGCAGGTCGACCGGGGCGGCGCCGGACCCGGCGTACACCCTCGCCCAGTCGACGCCGACGCCCGCGACGTACAGCTCCGCCAGGCCAGACAGCATCTGCGCGGGGCCGCTCTCGTCGCGGCGCAGGGAGCCCACCACCACGCCGGGGCCGGCCGGGTCGGCGGCCCGGTCGAGCGCGTCCTGGACCACCACCTTGAGCACCGGGTGGGGACTGACCTCCACGAAGACCCGGAAGCCCTCGGCGATCAGCCGGTCGACCACCGGCGCGAGCCGGACCGGTTCGCGCAGGTTGCGGTACCAGTAGTCGGCGTCGAGCTGGGCGGTGTCGATGAGGTCGCCGGTCACCGTCGAGTAGAAGGACACGGCGGTCGGCTCGGCGTCGACGGCGCCGAGCGCGGCCGACAGGTCGTCGCGGACCGCCTCGACGTGCGCGCTGTGCGAGGCGTAGTCGACGGCGATCCGCCGGGCCCGCAGGTCGCGCTCGGCGCAGTGCGCGAGCAGCGCGTCGACGGACTCCGCGGCGCCGGAGACGACGGTCACGGCGGCGCCGTTGATGGCGGCGATCGACAGGGTGTCCGCCCACGGCGCGATGAGCTGCTCGGTGTCGGCGGCCGACAGGGGCACGGAGAGCATGCCGCCCCGGCCCGAGATCGCCAGCAGGCCGCGGCTGCGCGCCACGACCAGCCGCATCGCGTCCGGGAGGGTGAGGGCGCCGGCGGCGCACGCGGCGGCGATCTCGCCCTGCGAGTGGCCGACGACGGCGTCCGGGGCGATCCCGCACGCCTTCCACAGCCGCGCGAGGGACACCATGACGGAGAACAGGGCGGGCTGGACCACGTCGACCCGGTCCAGCGGCGGCGCGCCGGGCGCCTGCCGCAGCACGTCCTCCAGTGACCAGTCCACCAGCCGGGACAGCTCCTCGGCGCACTGCCGCATCCGCTCCCGGAAGGCCGGGGACGACTCCAGCAGGTCCAGCGCCATCCCGACCCACTGCGAGCCCTGGCCGGGGAAGACGTAGGCGACCTTCGGCGTGCCGTCGACGGGGGTCGGCGCGGCCTCGGAGCCGGCGAGCGCGGCCAGCTCGGCGAGGGCGGCTTCCCGGTCAGCGGCGACCACGACCGCCCGGTACGGGTGGTGGGCCCGTCGGGTGGCGAGGGAGAGCCCCAGGTCGGCGAGGGTCAGGTCGGCGTCCTCGGCCAACTGCCCACGGATCCGGGAGGCCTGCTCCCGCAGGGCCTGCGGGCTGCGCCCGGACACCGTCAGGGGCACGCCGGTCGGGCCGGCCAGGCCGGGCCGCTCCGGGGCGGGGGTCGGCCGGGCGGCGGGGGCGCTGTCGTCGGGCGCCTGCTCGATGATGGTGTGCACGTTGGTGCCGCTGATCCCGAACGAGGACACGGCGGCGCGGCGGGGCCGGTCGACGGCGGGCCACGGCCGCGGCGCGGTGAGCAGCGCCACCGCGCCGGAGTCCCAGTCGACGTGCGGGGACGGCTGGTCCACGTGCAGGGTGGACGGCAGCAGACCGTGCCGGATTGCCATGATCATCTTGATCACGCCGGCCACCCCGGCCGCGGCCTGGGAGTGCCCGATGTTCGACTTGATCGACCCGAGGAACAGCGGCCGGTCCACCGGCCGGTCCTGCCCGTACGTGGCCAGCAGCGCCTGCGCCTCGATCGGGTCGCCCAGCATGGTGCCGGTCCCGTGCGCCTCGACGGCGTCCACGTCGGAGGCGCCGAGCCGGGCGTTGGCCAGGGCCTGCCGGATCACCCGCTGCTGCGACGGCCCGTTCGGCGCGGTGAGGCCGTTGGACGCGCCGTCCTGGTTCACGGCGCTGCCGCGCAGCACCGCCAGCACCCGGTGCCCGTTGCGCCGGGCGTCCGACAGCCGCTCCACGAGCAGCATGCCCACGCCCTCGGACCAGCCGGTGCCGTCGGCGGACGCGGCGAACGCCTTGCACCGGCCGTCGGGGGCCAGGCCGCCCTGGCGGGAGAACTCCGAGAACATGCCCGGCAGCGCCATCAGGGCGACGCCGCCGGCCAGCGCCAGGTCGCACTCGCCGCCACGCAGCGCCTGGGCGGCGAGGTGCAGGGCGACCAGGGACGACGAGCAGGCGGTGTCGACGGTGACGGCGGGGCCCTCCAACCCGAAGGTGTAGGAGACCCGTCCGGAGGCGACGCTGCCGGCCGTGCCGGTCAGCAGGTGCCCCTCGAGGCCGTCCAGATCCTCGTTCCCGCCCGTGGCGTAGCCGGAGGAGGCCGCACCGACGAAGACGCCGGTGGCGGTGCCGGTCACGCCGTCGGGGTCGACACCGGCGTACTCGAATGCCTCCCAGGCGGTCTCCAGCAGCAGCCGCTGCTGGGGGTCCATGGCGAGGGCCTCACGGGGGCTGATGTTGAAGAAGCCGGCGTCGAAGTCGGCGGCGTCGTAGAGGAAGCCGCCCTGGTCGGTGACGGTGCTGCCGGTGTCGTACAGGCGGTCCAGGTCCCAGCCCCGGTCGGTGGGGAACCCGCCGATCGCGTCGGCGCCGGAGGTGACGAGCTGCCACAACTGCTCCGGGCTGGCCACCCCGCCCGGGTAGCGGCAGGCCATCCCGATGATCGCCACCGGCTCGTCGGTCGCGCCGACGCCGACCGGGCGGACGGCCACGGCGGCGTCGGTCGCGGCGAGGCCGAGCTGCCCGAACAGGTAGTCGGCGAGCCGGGCCGGGGTGGGGTGGTCGAAAGCCAGCGTGGCGGGCAGCCGCAGCCCGGTCGCCGAGCCCAGCCGGTTGCGCAGCTCCACCGAGGTGAGCGAGTCGAAGCCCAGTTCCTTGAACGCGCGGGCGGCCGGCACGGCCTGTGCGGAGGCGTGGCCCAGCACGGCCGCGGCCTGCCCGCAGACCAGCTCCACCAGCAGCCGCCGGGCGTCCGCCTCGGGCAGGCCGACGAGCCGGTCCCGCCAGGAGGCCCCCGCCGTGGGGGCACCGCCGGCCCGCCGCCGGCCGCCGGCGCGCACGAGCTGCCGCAGCAGCGGCGGCACCTGTGACGGGTCGCCGGTGACCTGCAACCGGGCCGCCACGACCACCGGCGACACCACCGGCAGGGCCGCGTCGAACAGTTCGACGCCCTCGGTCGCGGAGAGTCCGGTCATCCCGACCCGCCGCTGCCGCTGCTGGTCGTCGCCGTCGAGGTGCGCGGTCATCCCGCTGGTGGTGGCCCACAGGCCCCAGGCGACGCTCGTCGCGGCCAGGCCCCGCTGCCGGCGTTGCCCGGCCAGGGCGTCGAGGAACGCGTTCGCCGCCGCGTAGTTGCCCTGCCCGGGCGAGCCGAGGGTGGCCGCGAGGGAGGAGAACGTCACGAACGCGGCAAGGTCCAGGTCGGCCGTGGCCTCGTGCAGCGCCCACCCGGCGTCGACCTTCGGCGCCATCACCGTGGCGACGGCCCGCTCGTCGAGCGAGGTGACGGTGGCGTCGGCGAGCACCCCGGCGGCGTGCACCACCGCGGTCAGCGGGCGCGCCGGGTCGACCCGGCCGATCAGCTCCCTGACCTGCGCGGGGTCGCTGACGTCGACCGCGACGGCGGACACCCGCGCGCCCGCGTCGGTCAGCTCGCGGACCAGGGCGGCGTAGTCGTCCCGACCGTCGTCGTCGGGGTGCCGGCGGGAGGCGAGCAGCAGGTTCCGGGACTGTCCGGTGGCCACGAGGTGCCGGGCCACCACCCCGGCCAGCGTTCCGCCCGCGCCGGTGATCAGCGTGGTGCCGTCCGGGTCCATCGGGGCGGGGATGCGCAGCACCACCTTGCCCACGTGCCGGGCCTGACTCATGTGCCGCAACGCCCGCCGGGCGTGCCGCACGTCCCACACCCGCACCGGCAACGGACGCAACACGCCCTGCTCGAACAGCGCCAGCAACTCCGTCAGCATCTCGCCGATCCGGGCGCTGCCGGCCTCGTTCAGGTCGAACGACCGGTACGCGACGCCCGGGTATCCGGCCGCCACCGCCTCCGGGTCGCGGACGTCGGCCTTGCCCATCTCGACGAACCGGCCACCACGAGGCAGCAACCGCAACGACGCGTCGACGAACTCACCCGCCAGGGCATCGAGCACCACATCCACCCCGGCACCACCCGACACCGAACCGAACACCCGCTCGAACTCCGTGGTCCGCGACGACGCGATCCGCTCCGCATCCACCCCCAGACCCCGCAACACCCCCCACTTACCAGGACTCGCCGTCGCATACACCGTCGCACCCAGATGCCGCGCCAACTGAATCGCCGCCATACCGACCCCACCCGCACCCGAGTGGACCAACACCGACTCACCCGCCCGCAACCCCGCCAGATCCCGCAACGCGTACCACGCCGTCAGGAAGACGAGGGGCACGGAGGCGGCCTGCGCGAACGACCAGCCGGCGGGCATCCGGGCGAGGCGCTCCCGGGGGGCGACCGCGAGCGGGCCGAAGCCCAGCTCGAACATGCCCATCACCCGGTCGCCGGGGGCCAGGTCGGTCACCCCCGGACCGACCTCCACCACCACACCCGCACCCTCACTACCCATCACCGCCGACGGATCCGGATACATCCCCAACGCGATCAACACATCCCGGAAGTTCACCCCGGCCGCCCGCACCGCGATGCGCACCTGCCCCGCGTCGAGGGGGGCGGGGGTGGCGGCCGGCACCAGCGCGACCCCGTCGAGGGTGCCCGGGGCGACGGCGGCCAGGTGCCACGCCCCGGACGGCGGGGTCAGCTCGTCGGCCGTGGGCCGGACCAGCCGGGGCACGAACGTCCCGTCGGCGCGGACGGCGAGCTGACCGCCGGTCGCCGTCGGGTCGGCTACGACGCCGGCCAGCACCGCGAGGGTCGCCGGGTCGAGCGGACCCTCGACGTCGGCGAGGACGATCCGGTCGGGGTGCTCCGACTGCGCCGAGCGCAGCAGGCCCCACACGGCGGCACCCGCCAGGTCGGTCACCTGGTCCTCGTCCCGGGCGACGACCGCACCCCGGGTGACCACGACGAGCTTCGCGTCGGCGAGCGCGTCGGCGGCGAGCCAGGACCGCACCACGGTCAGGGCGTCGTTCGTGGTCGCGCGCACCGCGCCGGGCACGTCGACGCCGGGGGTCGCGTCGGGCGTCCACAGCAGGGCCCGGGGGGACCCGGCCCGCGCGTCGGCGAGCGCCGTGGCGAGCGCGTCGACGTCGGCGAAGCCCGGCAGGTCGAGCCCGGCGATCGACGGCCCGAGCAGCGCCCAGCCGGACAGGCCGTCGGCCGGGATGATCTCCTCCGGCAGCCACGTCACCTCGAACAGCGACCGCGCCGCCGCGCCCGGGGCGGCCACCGCCGTCATCTCCCGCAGCACCAGCGAGTCCACCGACACCACGGCCGCGCCGGACTCGTCCACCGCCACCACGCGCACGCCGGATCCCGCACGGGTCAGCCGGACCCGCAGCGCCCGCGCACCCGAGGCGTGCACCTGAACGCCCTCGAACGCGAACGGCACCCGCGCCCCGCCACCCTCACCGGCCAGCAGCGACGCCACCGGATGCAACGCCGCGTCCAGCAGCGCCGGGTGCACCCCGAAAGCCGCCGCGTCGCCCGCCGCCTGCTCTGGCAGGACCACCTCCGCGTACGCCTCACCGGCCGCCGTCCACGCCCGACGCAGGCCCTGGAACACCGGCCCGTACGCCAGACCATGCCCCGCCAGAGCCGCGTACCACCCGGTCAGATCCACCTCGGCCGCACCGACCGGCGGCCACTCCCCCAGCACCGGCTCGTCGGCCGACACCGGCTCCAGCGCACCCTCGGCGTGCCGGACCCAGGCCCCGTCGGCCTCCTCGTCCGGCTGCGAGTGCACGGTCACCGAACGGGAGCCGGACGGATCGGCCGCGCCGACGCGCACCTGCACCCGCACCCCGGCCGACGCCGGCAACGCCAACGGCGTCAGGACGGTCAACTCCCGCACCCGCGACGCGCCCACCTCGTCACCGGCCCGCACCGCCAACTCCACCAACGCCGTACCCGGCACCACCACCGAACCAGCGACCACATGCTCCGCCAACCACGGATGAGTGCCAGCCGACAACCGCCCCGTCAACAACACCTCGTCGTCCCCGGCGAGGCGCACCGCCGCGCCGAGCAGCGGATGGCCCGCGACACCCAGCCCGGCGCCGGACACGTCGCCGACCTGCCACGACACCGCGTCGGGCCAGAACCGCTCCCGCTGGAACGCGTACGTCGGCAGGTCGACCCGCCGCGCACCGGCCCCGGCGAACCACGGCTGCCACGTCACCGGCACCCCGTGCACGTGCAACTCGCCCAGAGCCGCCAGCAGCCCCTGCGCCTCCGACCGGTCCCGACGCTGCACCGCCACCGCCAACACGTCCCCACCAGCAGGCAACACATCAGCCGCCATCGCCGTCAGGACACTCTGCGGCCCGACCTCCAGGAACGTGTCCACCCCGGCATCACGCAACGCGCTGACCCCGTCAGCGAACCGCACCGCCTCCCGCACATGCCGCGCCCAGTACCCCGGAGTACGGATCTCGTCGTCGGCGATCGCACCGGTCACGTTCGACACCACCGGCAACCGCGGCGCCGCGAACGTGAGCCCGGCCAACACCGACCGGAACTCGGCCAGCATCGGCTCCATCAACGGACTGTGGAACGCGTGACTCACCGACAACCGGCGGGTCCGGACACCCCGGTCCCGCCAGGTCCGCTCGATCCCGTCGAGGGCCTCCACCGCACCGGACACCACCACAGACGCCGGCCCGTTCACCGCCGCGACACCAACCCGGCCGGCAAGGCCGTCGAGGCTCTCCGCCACGTCCACCTCGGACGCGCCCACCGCCAACATTCCCCCACCGGCCGGCAACGCCTGCATCAACCGGCCACGAGCCGCCACCAGCACACACGCGTCCGCCAGCGACAACACCCCCGCCACATACGCGGCCGTGATCTCACCCACCGAATGCCCACCCACGAAGTCCGGCACCACACCGAACGACTCCACCAACCGGAACAACGCCACCTCGACCGCGAACAAACCCGCCTGGGTGAACACGGTCTGATCCAACAGGCCCGCCTCGACGCTGCCCACCGCCGCGAACAGCACCGGCCTCAACGGCTGCGGCAACAGCCCATCCAGCAGCCCACACACCTCGTCCAGGGCCGACGCGAACACGGGGAACCCGTGATACAACTCGCGGCCCATCCCGGCCCGCTGCGCCCCCTGACCGGAGAACAACACCGCCAGCGGACCCCGGTCCCCGGCGGTGCCGGTGACCGCCACACCCGACGACTCACCCGCCGCCACGGCGCGAAGCCCGGCCAGCAGGCCGTCCCGGTCGGTCGCGGCCAGCACGGCCCGGCTGTCCAGGGTCGACCGGGACGCGACCGACGACCAGGCGACGTCCAGGGGGCGCAGGTCCCCGTCGGCGGCCAGCCAGGCGGCCCAGCGGCCGGCCTGACCGGCGAGCGCGGCGGGGTGCGCGGCGGACAGCAGCACCGGCGCGGCCGGGAGCCGGCGGGACGGCGCGGGGGCGTCCTCCGGCGTCTCGGGGGTCGGGGCCTGCTCCAGGACGAGGTGCGCGTTGGTGCCGCTCATGCCGAAGGACGACACGGCCGCCCGCCGGACGTGTTCGCCGCCGGCCCACGGGCGGGCCGCGTCGAGCAGGGACACCGCCCCCGTCGACCAGTCGATGTGCGGGGACGGCTGCGCCACGTGCAGGGTGGGCGGCAGCACACCGTGCCGCATCGCCATCACCATCTTGATGACGCCGCCGGCGCCGGCGGCGGCCTGGGGGTGGCCGATGTTCGACTTCAGGGACCCCAGCCACAGCGGGCGGTCGGCCGTCCGGCCCTGGCCGTACGTGGCCAGCAGCGCCTGCGCCTCGATCGGGTCGCCGAGCCGGGTGCCGGTGCCGTGCGCCTCCACGACGTCGATGTCGGCCGGCGTCAGCCGGGCGTTTTCGAGGGCCTGCCGGATGACCCGCTGCTGGGCGGGGCCGTTCGGGGCGGTCAGCCCACTGCTGGCGCCGTCCTGGTTGACGGCGCTGCCGCGGATCACCGCGAGGACGGGGTGGCCGTTGCGCCGGGCGTCGGAGAGCTTCTCGACGAGCAGCATGGCGACGCCCTCGGACCAGCCGGTGCCGTCGGCGTCGGCCGAGAACGCCTTGCACCGGCCGTCGGAGGCGAGCCCGCGCTGCCGGGAGAACTCGACGAAGGCGCCGGGGGTGGCCAGCACGGTCACGCCGCCGGCCACCGCGAGGGAGCACTCGCCGTCGCGCAGCGCCTGGCCGGCCAGGTGCAGGGCGACGAGCGAGGACGAGCAGGCGGTGTCGATCGTGACGGCCGGCCCCTCCAGTCCGAAGGAGTACGCCAGCCGGCCCGACATGACGCTCGCCGCGGTGCCGGTGAGGACGTACCCCTCGGTGCCCTCGGGCAGTTGCCGCAGGACGCTGGTGTAGTCCTGGCCGGCCGTGCCGACGAAGACGCCGGTGCGGCTGCCCCGCAGCGACGCGGTGTCGAGGCCGGCCCGCTCGAAGACCTCCCAGGTCACCTCCAGCAGGAGCCGCTGCTGCGGGTCCATGGCCAGCGCCTCGCGCGGCGAGATCCCGAACAGGGACGGGTCGAACAGCCCGGCGTCGGCCAGGAAGCCGCCCCGGTTGCTGTAGGTGGTGCCCTGGTGGTCCGGGTCCGGGTCGTACAGCCGGTCCAGGTCCCAGCCCCGATCCTCGGGGAACGTGCCGGTGGCGTCCACGCCCCCGGCGACCAGGTCCCACAGGTCCTCGGGCGAGGCGACCCCGCCGGGGAACCGGCAGGCCATGCCGACGATCGCGATCGGCTCCGAATCCTCGTTCTCCAGCTCGCTCAGGCGCCGACGCGCCAGGCGGAGCTCGGAGGTCACCCACTTCAGGTGTTCGAGGAGCTTGTCTTCGTCCGCCATGACCCACCCGCCCAGAGCTTGCTATCGATCAGAATCTGCCGATTCGCTGACCACACCACCACCGGCGGCCCGACTCCGCGCACATTTCGGTGGAGACATGACCATTCGGCGCATGGACGCAATTCCTATTTCAATTTCAGTTTCTGTTTCCGGTACCTGTTCAAGCGCCCGCCGCGACACCGCGCCGACCACCCTGCCGACCCATGCCCGCCACCGTGAGTGGACGGTACTGAGCGCCGACCTCGCCCCCAACCCCTAACGGACCCCTGATCGGGCGGTCCTGACGGGCCGTCGCGGTGGTCGTCGCAGCGCGACGATCGATACGAACGGGGCCGGTCAGACGCGGTGTTGGACGGTCTGCGGCAGAATCTGGCGGAGCCGTCCGGGCGGCGTGGCGCGACGCCGCCACTCCCGTGGATAGCCGACCGAGACCTCCTCGAAGCGGACCCCGTCGTACCAGGTGGTCCGCGGGATGTGCAGGTGTCCGTACACCGCCACGCGGGCGTCGAAGCGCACGTGCCAGTCGGCCGTGGCCTCGGTGCCGCACCATTGCGCGAACTCCGGATACCGCAGAATCCGGGTGGGTTCCCGGACGAGGGGAAAGTGGTTGACCAGAATGGTGGGCAGCCCGTTCCGCTCCTCGGTGAGCCGCCGCTCGGTGTGGGTCAGCCGGGCCCGGCACCACGCGTCGCGCGTCGGGTACGGGTCGGGGTGCAGCAGGATCTCGTCGGTGCAGACCACGCCGACCTCGTGGGCCCGTTCGAGGGCCTGCTCCTTGGTGTACGTCCCGGGCGGCCGGAAGGTGTAGTCGTACAGCAGGAAGAGCGGAGCGACGAGCACCGGATCGCCCTGCGGGTCCCAGATCGGGTAGGGATCCTCCGGGGTGACGACGCCGAGGCCCCGGCACAGCTGCACCAGGTGCCGGTAGCGGGCCTCGCCCCGGAGCTGGTTCGGGTCGTCGCGGGGCGTCCACAGCTCGTGGTTTCCCGGTGCCCAGATCACCTTGGTGAAGCGGCGGCTGAGCAGGGCCAGCGCCCACTCGATGTCGCTGACGAACTCGCCGACGTCACCGGCGACGATCAGCCAGTCGTCGTCGGTCTCCGGCCGCAGCCCTTCGACGACGGCCCGGTTCTCCTTGTAGACCACGTGCAGGTCACTGATGGCGAGCAACTGAGGCAGGCCCGATCCGGCCACCCGGACCTCCGTCCATCCCGGGTACCGCGCGCACCCACCACTCGTGCCGATCGGCCGCCGGCAAGGCAGGACGAGACGGCCTGACGGGCTCCGACCCTACGAAGCCCGACCCGGCCAGGCACACCCCTAGACGGCAGGTCGGACCCCTAGGGCTGACACGGGGCGACGCCGGGCCGGCCTGGCGTGCCGGTCCGCTCGCGCCGCCGTCCCGGGGCGGTTCTGGTCCGTGGCCCTGCTCTCAGGACTTGCCGAACTCCCGCTGGATGATGTCGAACAGCTCCTCCCGGCTGGCCGTGTCGAGTTGCTCCGAGGTCTCCGCCGCCGGTGCGGGGACGGCGGCGGGGGCGGGCCGGCGGGCCCGCCACCTGGCCAGCATGTTCTCCAGGCGGCCGATGACCGCCTCGTCGACCTGCTCGGCCGGCGCCTCGCCGAGGAGCTGGTCGAGCCGTTCGACCTCGGCGGCGATCGGCAGCGCCGGCTGCTCCGGCGCCAGCCCGGCACGCAGGTGCGCGGCGAGGGCCCCGGGGGTGGGGTGGTCGAAGATCAGGGTCGCGGGCAGGCCGAGGCCGGTCTCGGCGGTCAGCCGGTTGCGCAGCTCGACCGCGGTGAGGGAGTCGAAGCCCAGCTCGAGGAAGCCGCGAGCCGGCCTGATCGCGGCGGGCGTGGCGTGCCCGAGCACCGTCGCGGCGGTGCCGCGTACCAGGTCGAGCAGGATGCGGTCGCGCTCGGACGCCGAGGCGGCGGCCAGCCGCCCCCGCAGGGCCGAGGGGGCGCCGTCGGCGTCGGCGGACGGCGTCTCCTGCGGGGCGGGCTGCGCCTCGGGGATCTCGGCGAGCAGCGGGCTCGGCCGCAGCGCGGTGAACGACGACGCGAACCTGTCCCACCGCACATCCGCCACCACCACCGACACGTCACCCACCTCCAACGCCCGCTCCAACCCCACCACCGCCAGCTCCGGCGCCATCGCCACCAGGCCGCGCCGGGACAGCTCGTCCCCGACCGCGCCCACCGCCATTCCCGCCTCGCCCCACGGACCCCACGCCACCGACGTGCCCACCAACCCCCGCGCCCGCCGGGACACCATCAGCCCCTCCACGAACGCGTTCCCCGCCGCGTACCCCACCTGACCCGCCGAACCCCACACCCCCGCGATCGACGAGAAGACCACGAACGCGTCCAACTCCGCACCGGACAGCAACTCGTCCAGCACCACCGCACCGCCGACCTTCGCCCGCAGCACCTCCCCCAGGTCCGCCAACCCCACCTCGCCCAACGGGGCCATCTGCGCCACCCCCGCCGCGTGCACCACCGCCCGCACCCGATCGCCACTCTCCGTCAGACCCGCCAGCAACCCGGCCACCGCCGCCCGGTCGGCCACGTCGCAGGGCATCACCGACACCCGCGCGCCCGACCCCCGCAACCCCGCCACCACGCCTGCGCCTTCCGAACCCAGCCCGCCCTCGCCGCTGCGCGACAGCAGCACCACGTGCTCCGCCCCCACACCCACCGCCCACTGCGCCACCCGCAGACCCAACGCGCCCGTGCCGCCGGTCACCAGCACCGTCCCCGACAACCGCACGCCGCCGCTCGAAGCCGAACCCACGGCCGCCCGTACCAGCCGCCGGCCGAACACCCCCGACGACCGCACCGCCACCTGGTCCTCCACGCCGCTCGCCAGGACCCCGGACAGCCGGTCCCACACCCATCCGTCCGCCGCACCCGGCACATCCACCAGGCCGCCCCACGACCCCGGCAGCTCCAGCCCCGCGACCCGGCCAAGACCCCACAGCGCCGCGCCCTCGACGTCGTCGAGCACGTCCGACCCGCTCACCGACACCGCGCCACTGGTCAGCCACCACAGCCGACCCTCGATCCCGGAGTCGGTCAGCGCCTGGACCGCCGTCAGCGCCGTAGACAGGGCGGCGGCGGCCGGAAGATCGTCCGGGCCCGCCGGGGCGGCCAGCGACAGCAGGGACAGCACGCCGGCGACCCTGCCGTCGGGCCCGGCCGCATCGCTCAGCCGACCCGCCACCGCGTCCCGGTCCGCGCCCTCGACCAGGACGGGGGCGACCCGTGCCCCCCGGGCCGCCAGGGCGGCGAGGGCCGGGTGGTCCTCCTGCCCCGGCGCGGTCAGCACCAGCCAGGTTCCGGTGAGCGTGCCGGTGGCCGGCACGGCAGCCGTGCGCCACTCGACGCGGTAGCGCCACGAGTCGACCGTCGACCGCCGCTGCGCGTCCCGACGCCACCGGGCGAGCTTCGGCAGCAGCGCCGCCGAGGACCCGTCCACGCCGGCCGCCAGTTCCTCGCCCAGCACGCCGAGGTCACCGGACTCGACCGCCGCCCAGAACTGCTCGTCCGCCGGCCCGCTCGCGGGGGCGGAAGCGGGTGCCGGCGCCGGGTCCTCCAGCCAGTAGCGCCGGCGGTCGAAGGCGTAGGTGGGCAGGTCCACCGCTCGTGGCCGGACGCCCGCCTGCGCCAGGTAGGCCGACCAGTCCACCGACACCCCGGCCACGTGCAGCTGACCCACCGCCGCCAGCAGACACTCCACCTCCGGGCGATCCCGCCGCAACGTCGCCACCCGACACACCTCGCCATCGGCGACCTCGGCCACCATCGCCGTCAGCACCGCGTCCGGACCCACCTCCAGGAACGTGTCCACCCCGGCCGCCCGCAGCGCCGTCACCCCGTCGGCGAACCGCACCGGTCGCCGCACATGCCGCACCCAGTACTCGGGGTCCGCCACCTCCAACGGATCCGCCACCGCACCCGACACGTTCGACACCACCGCCACTGACGGCACCCGCCAGTCCAGCCCCGCGACCACCGCACGGAACCCGTCGAGCATCGGCTCCATCAACCCGGAGTGGAACGCGTGGGACACGGACAGGGGCTTGGTCCGCCAGCCACGGGCCCGGCAGGTGTCCACCACGAGTTCGACCTCGTCAGCCGCACCGGAGAGGACCACCGCCGCCGGACCGTTCACCGCCGCCACGTCCACCGCCGCGCCGGTCACCTCGATGATCAGACGCACGTCGGCCTCGGACGCCGCGACCGCCGCCATCACCCCGCCGGCCGGCAGGGCCTGCATCAGCCGGCCCCGCGCCGCCACCAGCACACACGCGTCCTCCAGCGACAGCACCCCCGCCGCGTACGCAGCCGTCACCTCACCCAACGAGTGCCCCGCGAAGAAGTCGGCCCGCACCCCCCACGACCGCAACAACTCCCACAATGCCACCTCGACGGCGAACAACCCCGCCTGCGCGAACACCGTCCGATCCAACAGACCCGCCTCGGCGGACCCCGGCTCGGCGAACACCACCGACATCAGGGGCTGCGGCAACATCCCGTCCAGGTGCCCGCACACCTCGTCCAGCGCCGCCGCGAACACCGGGAACCGGTCGTACAGCTCCCGACCCATTCCCACCCGCTGCGAACCCTGACCGGTGAACAACACCGCCCGGCGACCCGACGACACCACACCCGACGCCGATCCACCGGCCGTTACCGCGTCCAGCCCCGCCACCAGCTCGTCCACGCCGGAGCCCCACACCACCGCACGGTGCTCCAACGCCGCCCGCGACGATACCAACGACCACGCCACATCCACCGCCACCAGATCAGAGCGACCCCGCACGAACGACGCCAACCGCGCCGCCTGACCCACCAACGCCCGCTCCGAACGACCCGACACCACCCATGGCACCGGCAACCCCGGGACAGACCCCACCCCCGGCTCCGACTCCGACTCCGGGTCCGGGTCCGGAGACGGAGCCGGAGCCGGAGCCGGCTGTTCCAGGATGACGTGCGCGTTCGTCCCCGAGATGCCGAACGACGACACCCCTGCCCGACGCGGCCGGCCCACCCCCGGCCACCCCCGCGACTCCGTCACCAGCTCCACCGCGCCCGACGACCAGTCCACGTGCGACGACGGCACGTCGACATGCAGCGACGCCGGCACCACGCCGTGCCGCATCGCCATGATCATCTTGATGATTCCCGCGACACCTGCGGCGGCCTGGGTGTGACCGATGTTCGACTTCACCGACCCCAACAACAACGGAACATCTCGACCCTGCCCGTACGTCGCCAGCAGAGCCTGCGCCTCGATCGGATCACCCAGCGTGGTGCCCGTGCCGTGCGCCTCCACCACATCCACGTCAGCCGGGGACAACCCCGCACTGGCAAGGGCCTGCCGGATCACCCGCTGCTGCGACGGACCATTCGGCGCCGTCAACCCGTTCGACGCACCGTCCTGATTCACCGCCGAACCCCGCACCACCGCAAGAACCCGACGACCATCCCGCCGCGCATCCGACAACCGCTGCACGAGGATGACGCCGACGCCCTCGGACCAGCCCGTCCCGTCGGCCGCCTCGGCGAAGGACCTGCACCGTCCGTCGGCCGAGAGGCCGCCCTGGATCGAGAACTCGGCGAAGGTGGCCGGGGAGGCCATCACGCAGACGCCGCCGGCCAGCGCGAGGTCGCACTCGCCGGACCGCAGCGCCTGGGCCGCGAGGTGCAACGCGACCAGCGACGACGAGCACGCCGTGTCCACCGTCACCGCCGGGCCCTCGAACCCGAACGAGTACGACACCCGACCCGACAGCACGCTGGTCGCGTTGCCGGTGAGCAGGTGACCGCCGACCTCCTGGGCGCGGCCGACGGAGCCGCTCGCGTACCCCTGGAAGCTGGCTCCGGCGAAGACGCCGACTGCGCCACCCTTGAGGCTGGTCGGGTCGATGCCCGCCGACTCGATCGCCTCCCAGGACGTCTCCAGCAGCAGCCGCTGCTGCGGGTCCATGGCGAGGGCCTCACGCGGCGAGATGCCGAAGAACTCGGCGTCGAACTCGCCCGCGTCGTAGACGAAGCCACCCCTGCGGGCGAACGACGTGTCGGACATGCCGCTGCCCAGGACGTTGTCCCAGCCCCGGTCGAGCGGGAACTCGGAGATGCCGTCGCGGCCGTCGGCGAGCAGTTGCCACAGCTCGTCGGGCGTGCCGACGCCACCGGGAAGTCGGCAACCCATGCCGACGATGACGATGGGGTCGTCGTCCAACGCGGCGGGGCGGATCTCGGCCGGTGAGTCGGCCGACGCCCCGATCAGGGTGTCGCGGAGCAAAGCGACCAGGGCCGCCGGCGTCGGGTGGTCGAAGACGAGGGTGCTGGGCAGCGCCAGGCCGGTCTCGGCGATCAGCCGGTTGCGCAGCTCGACCGCGGTGAGCGAGTCGAACCCGAGGCGCTGGAACGCCCGGTCCGCCGGGACGGACTCCACGCCGGCGTGACCGAGCACCGAGGCGACCTGGGAGCGTACGAGATCGAGCAGGAACGCCTCGGCGTCGGTGGCCGGCAGGGCCACGAGCCGCTCGCGCAGCGCGGACGCCTGGTCGGTCGGGCCGGCAACGGTCGGGGTGGCCGCCGCGAGCGCCGCCTGGGCCTCGGGGATCTCGGCGAGCAGCGGGCTCGGCCGCAGCGCGGTGAACGACGACGCGAACCTGTCCCACCGCACATCCGCCACCACCACCGACACGTCGCCCACCTCCAACGCCCGCTCCAACCCCGCCACCGCCAGCTCCGGCGCCATCGCCGGCAGACCGCGCCGGCTCAGCTGCTCCCCAGCCTCGCCCACCGCCATGCCGGCCTCGCCCCACGGACCCCACGCCACCGACGTACCCACCAGCCCCCGCGCCCGCCGGGACGCCACCACGCCGTCCACGAACGCGTTCCCCGCGGCGTACGCCACCTGACCCGCCGAACCCCACACCCCCGCGATCGACGAGAAGACCACGAACGCGTCCAACTCCGCACCGGACAGCAACTCGTCCAGCACCACCGCACCGTCCACCTTGGCCCGCAGCACCTCCCCCAGCTCCTCCGCACCGACCTCGCCCAACGGGGTCATCTGCGCCACCCCCGCCGCGTGCACCACCGCCCGTACCGGGTCACCACCCTCCGCCAGGCCCGCCAGCAGCCCGGCCACCGCCCCCCGGTCGGCCACGTCACACCCCACCACCGACACCCGCGCGCCCAGCCCCCGCAGTTCCTCCACCACACCGGCGACCCCCGGCGCGCCGTCGCCCCGCCGGGACACCAGCACCACGTGCTCCGCACCGGTACCGACCGCCCACCGCGCCACCCGCAGCCCCAGCGCACCGGTGCCGCCCGTCACCAGGACCGTCCCCGACAACCGCACCCCGGCACCGCCACCGGCACCGGCGCGCACCAGCCGCCGCACGAACACACCCGACGGCCGCACCGCCACCTGGTCCTCACCACCACCCGCCAACACCCCACACAACCGGTCCCACACCCGCCCGTCCGCCACACCCGGCACGTCCACCAGGCCACCCCAACGGGCCGGCTCCTCCAACGCCACCACCCGACCCAGCCCCCAGATGGCACCGGCCGTGGCGTCGAGGGCCGTGGCGTCGGAGCCGTCCACCGAGACCGCACCGCTGGTCAGCCACCACAGGCGACCCTCGACGCCGGCATCGGTCAGCGCCTGGGCCACGGTCAGCGCCTCGGCCACCCCGGCACCGGCGAGGGACATCACGCAGAGCAGACCGGCGACGGGTTCGCCGGTCCGCACCGCGCCGGCGAGCTGCCGCGCGATCCGGCCCCGGTCCACACCGTCGATCACCACGGGTACGACCCGGGCGCCCCGGGCCGCCAGCGCGGCGACGGCCGGGTGGTCCTCCTGGCCGGGCAGCATCGGCACCAGCCACGTGCCCGTCACGGTGGTACGGCCGTCGACCGCGTGCGACCGCCACACGACGTGGTACCGCCACGAGTCGACCGTCGACCGGCGCTGGGCGTCCCGACGCCACCGGGCGAGCTTCGGCAGCACCGCGCCGAACGGCTCGTCCGCGCCCGCGCCCAGCTCGTCGCCGAGCAGAGCCGGGTCGCCCGATTCCACCGCCGCCCAGAACCGCCCGTCGAGCGCGTCGTCGCGGGTGGCGAGGTCGGTCGACGCCGACGGCTCGGCCCAGTACCAGGCGCGGTCGAAGGCGTAGCTGGGCAGGTCGACGATCCCCGGCCGGGCACCCGTCTGTGCGAGGTACGCGGCCCAGTCCACCGGCACTCCGGCCGCGTGCAACTGCCCCACCGCCGCCAACAGCGACTCCACCTCCGGACGGTCCCGACGCAACGCCGCCACCCGACGCACCCCGTCACCGGCGGCGACATCAGCGACCATCGCCGTCAAAACCGCATCCGGCCCCACCTCCAGGAACACGTCCACCCCGGCCGCCCGCAGCGCCGCTACCCCGTCGGCGAACCGCACCGGCTGCCGCACATGCCGCACCCAGTACACCGGATCAACCAGCTCCAGGGGGTCCGCCACAGCACCGGTCACGTTCGACACCACCGGCACGGTCGGGGCCCGCCACGACAACCCCGCCACCACAGCGGCGAACTCGTCGAGCATCGGCTCCATCAACGGGCTGTGGAACGCGTGGCTCACCGCCAGCCGGCGGGTGCGCACGCCCCGCTCGCGCCAGGTTCGTTCCACCTCATCCAGCGCCTCGACCGCTCCCGAGACGACGACGGCCGTGGGCCCGTTGACCGCAGCGATCCCCACCCGGTCGGCCAGTCCCTCCAGGACGGCCAGCACCTCAGCCTCGGGCGCGGCCACCGCCAACATGCCCCCACCGGCCGGCAGGGCCTGCATCAACCGGCCCCGCGCCGCCACCAGGACACACGCGTCCTCCAGCGACAACATCCCCGCCGCATACGCCGCCGTCACCTCACCCACCGAATGCCCCGCAAAGAAATCAGCCCGCACCCCCCACGACCGCAGCAGGTCCCACAACGCCACCTCCACCGCGAACAACCCCGCCTGCGCGAACACCGTCCGATCCAACACACCCGCCTCGACGGAAGCCTCGAAAACCACCCCCCGCAACGGGAGACCGCCGTCGAACTCGGCATCGATCAGCCCGCACACCCGGTCGAAGGACTCCGCGAACACCGGGAACCGGTCATACAACTCCCGACCCATCCCCACCCGCTGCGAACCCTGACCCGTGAACAACACCGCCCGACGACCCGACGACACCACACCCGACGCCGCATCCCCGGCCGCCACCGCCTCCAGGCCCGCCACCAGCTCGTCCACACCCGAACCCCACACCACCGCACGGTGCTCCAACGCCGCCCGCGACGACACCAACGACCACGCCACATCCACCGCCGCCAGATCAGCGCGGCCCCGCACGAACGACGCCAACCGCGCCGCCTGACCCACCAACGCCCTCCCCGAACGACCCGACACCACCCACGGCACCGGCACAGACTCCACCCCTGGAACAGGCTCCACCCCGGACTGCGGCTGCGGCTCCGGCTCCGATTCCGGCTGCTCCAGGATCACGTGCGCGTTCGTCCCCGAGATGCCGAACGACGACACCCCCGCCCGACGTGGCCGGCCCACCTCCGGCCACCCCCGCGACTCGGTCGCCAGCTCGACGGTCCCCGCCGACCAGTCGATGTGCGACGACGGCTCATCGACGTGCAGGGTCGCCGGAACGACCCCCTCCCGCATGGCGAGGACCATCTTGATGATCCCGGCGACACCCGCCGCCGCCTGCGTGTGCCCGATGTTCGACTTCACCGACCCCAACAACAACGGCACATCCCGACCCTGCCCGTACGTCGCCAGCAGAGCCTGCGCCTCGATCGGATCACCCAACGTCGTACCCGTACCGTGCGCCTCCACCACATCCACATCCACCGGCGACAACCCCGCACTGGCGAGAGCCTGCCGGATCACCCGCTGCTGCGACGGACCATTCGGCGCCGTCAACCCGTTCGACGCACCGTCCTGATTCACCGCCGAACCCCGCACCACCGCCAGAACCCGCCGACCCTCCCGCCGCGCATCCGACAACCGCTGCACGACGAGGACGCCAACGCCCTCGCCCCACGCGGTGCCGTCCGCGTCCTCGGCGAACGCCTTGCACCGCCCGTCGGCCGACAGCCCGCCCTGCCGGGAGAACTCGATGAACGCGCCCGGGGTAGCCATGACGGTGACGCCGCCGGCCAGCGCGAGGTCGCACTCGCCGGACCGCAGCGCCTGGGCCGCGAGGTGCAACGCGACCAGCGACGACGAGCACGCCGTGTCCACCGTCACCGCCGGCCCCTCGAAACCGAACGAGTACGACACCCGACCCGACAGCACGCTGGCGGAAGCGCCCGTGGCCCCGTACCCGGTCAGCTCCTCACCGGCCTGGCGCACCACGGTCCCGTAGTCCTGGCCGTTGGTGCCGGCGAACACCCCGACCCGGGCCCCACGCAGGGCCAGCGGGTCGATCCGGGCGTCCTCGAACGCCTCCCACGACGTTTCCAGCAGCAGCCGCTGCTGCGGGTCCATGGCGAGGGCCTCGCGCGGCGAGATGCCGAAGAACTCCGCGTCGAACGCTCCCGCCCCGTGCAGGAACGCCCCCCGGCTGACGTACGACGACTCAACGGAGTCACGCAGGGACGCCAGGTCCCAGTGCCGGTTGGTCGGGAACTCCGACATCGCGTCGACGCCGCCGACCAGCAGGTCCCACAGCTCGGCCGGGGATCCGGCGCCGGCCGGGAAGCGACAGCCCATGCCGACGATGACGATCGGGTCGTCGGCGACGACCGGGCCGCCGACCACGGTCGGTGCGGGCAGGGCCCGCCCGCCGAGCAGTTCGGCGTGGATGTGACCGGCGAGGGCGGTCGGGTTCGGGTAGTCGAACGCCAGGGTGCTGGACAGCGTGAGGCCGGTGGCCGCGTCCAGCCGGTTGCGCAGTTCCACGGCGGCCAGGGAGGTGAAGCCGAGGTCCTGGAACGCCCGGTCGGGTGCCACCCGGTCCGCGGAGTCGTGGCCGAGCACGGCGGCGACCTCGCCGCGTACCAGGTCACGCAGTGTGTGCGCCTGCTCCGTGCCGGACATCGCCGCGAGCCGGGCGAGCAGCGCGGACGTCGGCGCCGGGCCGGCGGCGGCGAGCGCGGCCGGCGCGGCCTCGGCCACCAGGTCCCGGGTGAGCGGGTCGGGCCGGGTGCCTGCGGCGGCCACCCGGGCCCAGTCGATGTCGGCCACCACGAGGTACGTCTCGTCGCGCCCGAGCGCCGCGGGCAGGGCCTCGACGGCGGTCCGGGGTGCCATGGCCCCGAATCCGTCCCGGGCCAGGCGCTGTTCGAACTCACCGGCGCTCACCCCGCCGTCGGCCCAGAGGCCCCAGGCGAGCGAGGTCGCCGGGAGTCCCTCGGCGCGGCGCCGCTGGGCCAGCGCGTCGAGGAAGGCGTTGCCCGGCGCGTAGGTGGCCTGGCCGGCCCCGCCCATGATGCCGGCGAGGGAGGAGAAGAGCACGAAGGCCGACAGGTCCGTGCCGCGGGTCAGCTCGTCGAGGTTGGTGGCGGCGGTCACCTTGGCCCGGAGCGCGGCGGCCATCTGGTCGACGGTCACCGCGTCGATCACGTTGTCGTCGAGCCCGGCGGCGGTGTGCACGACGGCGGTCAGGGGAAGGTCGTCGGGGACCGATCGCAGCAGGTCGGCGAGGGCGGCGCGGTCGGCCACGTCGCAGGACGCCACGGTGACCCGGCTGCCGAGCGCGGTCAGCTCGTCGATGAGTGCCCCGGCGTCCGGTGCCTGCGGGCCCCGGCGGCTGACGAGCAGGAGGTGTTCGGCGCCGGCGGCGGCCAGGGCGCGGGCGACGTGGCCACCGAGGGCACCGGTGCCTCCGGTGATCAGCACGGTGCCGCGCGGCGTCCACGGGTCGCGGGGGCCGCCGTCGCCGTAGGTGGCCCGGACGAGCCGGCGGGCGTGGCAGCCGCCGGGGCGCAGGGCGACCTGATCCTCCGCGCCGGGGCCGGCGAGCAGCGTACGGAGGGTCCGGACGGCACCCCGGTCGGGGCGTTCGGGCAGGTCCACGAGTCCGCCCCAGCGGTGCGGGTGCTCGGCGCGCAGCACGCCGCCGAAGCCCCACGTCATCGCCTGGGTGGGGTCGACGTGCCGGTCGCGGGAGCCGACGGAGACCGCGCCCCGGGTGGCGATCCAGAGCCGGGCGGCCACCCCGGCGTCGCCGAGGGCCTGCGCGAGCACGACCGTGCCGGCGAGGCCGGCGGGCACGGTCCCGGTCTCCCCGTACGGCCGGTCGTCGAGCGCGAGGAGGGACAGGACGGCGGTGCCGGCGCGGTCCCGGTCCGGCAGTGCGTCGGTCAGGTCCCGGGCGAGGCGCTTGCGGTCGCAGCCGGCCTCGACCTGAACGGTGCGGGTCCGGGCGGGGTCGAGCGCGGCCACCCAGCCGCCCACGGACGGGTCGGCGTCGGCGGGTACGACCAGCAGGAAGTCCGTGGCCTCGGGCCGGGTGGGGTCGTCCACGACCGGCTGCCAGGCCACCCGGTACCGCCAGGAGTCGAGGGTCGCCTCGGTCTCCCGACGCCGCCGCCAGGTGGACAGCGCCGGGAGCACCTCGGCGAGCGGGGTGTCCGCGTCGACGGCCAGGCTCTCGGCGAGGGCTGCCACGTCCTCCGCGTCGATGGCGCGCCAGAAGGCGTCGTCCTCGGCGGTACGCCGGGTGCCGGCGGGGCGGTGGGATCGGGTGGCTGCGTTGAGCCAGTAGCGCTGGTGGTCGAAGGCGTAGGTGGGCAGGTCGATGGCCCTCGGCCGCGCCCCCGCCTGTGCGAGGTACGCGGCCCAGTCCACCGGCACTCCGGCCGCGTGCAACTGCCCCACCGCCGCCAGCAGCGACTCCACCTCCGGACGGTCCCGACGCAACGCCGCCACCCGACGCACCCCGTCACCGGCGGCGACATCGGCCACCATCGCCGTCAAAACCGCGTCCGGACCCACCTCCAGGAACGTGTCCACCCCGGCCGCCCGCAGGGCGCCCACCCCGTCGGCGAACCGCACCGGCTGCCGCACATGCCGCACCCAATACGCCGGATCAGCGATTTCCAGGGGGTCCGCCACCGCCCCCGACACGTTCGACACCACCGGCACAGCCGGAGCCCGCCACGACAACCCCGCCACCACAGCGGCGAACTCGTCGAGCATCGGCTCCATCAACGGGCTGTGGAACGCGTGGCTCACCGCCAGCCAGCGGGTGCGCACGCCCCGCTCGCGCCAGGTTCGTTCCACCTCGTCCAGCGCCTCGACCGCTCCGGAGACGACGACGGCCGTGGGCCCGTTGACTGCGGCGATCCCGACGCGGTCGGCCAGCCCCTCCAGGGCGGCCAGCACCTCGGCCTCGGGCGCGGCCACCGCCAGCATTCCCCCGCCGGCCGGCAGGGCCTGCATCAGCCGGCCCCGCGCCGCCACGAGAACGCACGCGTCCTCCAGCGACAACATCCCCGCCGCGTACGCCGCCGTCACCTCACCGACCGAATGCCCCGCGAGGAAGTCGGCCCGCACGCCCCACGACCGCAGCAGGTCCCACAACGCCACCTCGACGGCGAACAGCCCTGCCTGCGCGAACACCGTCCGGTCCAACAGACCCGCCTCGGCGGAGGGCGCCAACACCACCTCCCGCAGCGGCGGGAGCTCGCCGTCGGACTCGGTGTCGATCAGCTCGCACACCCGGTCGAAGGACTCCGCGAACACCGGGAACCGGTCGTACAACTCCCGACCCATCCCGACCCGCTGCGAACCCTGACCGGTGAACAACACCGCCCGACGACCCGACGACACCACACCCGACGCCGCGTCGCCGGCCGCCACCGTGTCCAGGCCCGCCACCAGCTCGTCCACACCCGAACCCCACACCACCGCACGGTGCTCCAACGCCGCCCGCGACGACACCGACGACCACGCCACGTCGGCCGCCGCCAGGTCGGACCGGCCGCGCGCGAACGACGCCAGTCGCGCCGCCTGACCCAGCAGGGCCCGCTCGGAGCGACCCGACACCACCCACGGCACCGGCACACCGACGGGCGCGTCCCCGGCGGTCGCGGGGACCGGCTCGTCGTCGCCCTGCTCCAGGACGACGTGCGCGTTCGTGCCGGAGATGCCGAACGACGACACGGCCGCCCGGCGCGGCCGGTCCGCGCCCGGCCACCCGCATGGTTCCGTCACCAGGGTCACCGCGCCCGCCGACCAGTCCACGTGCGACGACGGCTCGTCCACGTGCAGCGACGCCGGCACGACACCCGCGCGCATGGCGAGGACCATCTTGATGATGCCCGCAACACCCGCCGCCGCCTGCGTGTGACCGATGTTCGACTTCACCGACCCCAACAACAACGGCTCGTCCCGACCCTGCCCGTACGTCGCCAGCAGAGCCTGCGCCTCGATCGGATCACCCAACGTCGTACCCGTACCGTGCGCCTCCACCACATCCACATCCACCGGCGACAACCCCGCACTGGCAAGGGCCTGCCGGATCACCCGCTGCTGCGACGGACCATTCGGCGCAGTGAGACCGTTCGACGCACCGTCCTGATTCACCGCCGAACCCCGCACCACCGCCAGAACCCGACGACCATCCCGCCGCGCATCCGACAACCGCTGCACGAGCAGCACACCGACGCCCTCGGACCAGCCCGTCCCGTCGGCCGCCTCAGCGAAGGACTTACACCGCCCGTCGGGGGCCATGCCGCGCTGGCGGGAGAAGTCGACGAAGGTGTCGGGGGTGGCCATGACGGTCACGCCGCCGGCCAGGGCCAGGTCGCACTCGCCGGACCGCAGCGCCTGCACCGCCAGGTGCAACGCCACCAGCGACGACGAACACGCCGTGTCCACCGTCACCGCCGGCCCCTCGAAACCGAACGAGTACGCCACCCGACCCGACAGCACGCTGCTGGCCGTACCGACGCCGAGGTAACCGTCGAGGGCCTCGGGGACGTCGACCAGGCTGGAGGCGTGGTGGTGGTACATCATGCCGGCGAACACCCCGACCGGGCGACCGCGCAGGGCGAGCGGGTCGATCCTGGCGTCCTCGATCGCCTCCCAGGACGTCTCCAGCAGCAGTCGCTGCTGCGGGTCCATGGCGAGCGCCTCGTGCGGGGAGATCTTGAACAGGCCGGCGTCGAAGTCACCGGCGTCGACCAGGAAGCCGCCCTCCCGGGCGTAGCTGCTGCCACGGCGAGCGCCGGACGGGTCGTAGAGCTCGCCGAGGTCCCAGCCACGGTCGGTCGGGAAGTCGGTGATGCCGTCCCCGCCGGCGGTGAGGAGGTCCCACAGCTGTTCCGGTGAGCGCACGCCGCCGGGGAACCGGCAGCTCAGGCCGATGATCGCGATCGGGTCGTCGGGTGTGGCGGCGGTGCCGGGCAGCACCGGCAGCGGGTCGGCGCCGCCCCCGGTCTCGGCGTCCAGGTGGTCGGCGAGCCGGAGCGGGGTGGGGTGGTCGAACACGAGGGTCGCGGGGAGCCGCAGTCCGGTCTCCGCGCCGAGCCGGTTGCGCAGCTCGACGGCGGTGAGCGAGTCGAACCCCAGTTCGGTGAACGGGCGGCCGGCCTCGACGGCGGCGGCGTCGGCGTACCCGAGGACCGCCGCGACCTGGTCCAGGACGAGCCGCAGCAGGGCGGCGGCGCGCTCGGCGCGGTCCAGCCCGGCCAGCCGCCCGGCCAGGGTGACCGGCTCGGCGGAACCGGACCGGGCGGCCCGCCGCCGGGGCGGACGGACCAGGCCACGGAGCACCACGGGCAGGGTGCCGGCCTCGGCCTGCGTGCGCAGCGCCGGGCCGTTCAACGCCACGGGGACCGCGACCGGCAGGCCGGTGCGCAGGGCGGCGTCGAAGAGGGCGAGGCCGTCGGCCGGGGCGATGGGGCGGGCGCCGGAGCGGGCGAGCCGGTCGGTCTCGGCGCGGCCGAGGGCGGCGGTCATGCCGCCACCCGACTCGGCCCACGGCCCCCAGGCCAGGGAGAGTGCGGGCAGGCCGGCGGCCCGCCGGCGGTGGGCGAGGGCGTCGAGGAAGGCGTTGGCGGCGGCGTAGTTGGCCTGCCCGGGGCTGCCGGTCACCCCGGCGGCCGAGGAGTACGTGACGAACAGGGCGAGGTCCCGGCCGGCGGTCAGCTCGTGCAGGTGCCGGACGGCGTCCACCTTCGGCCGCAGCACCTGCGCCAGGGTGTCGGGGGTGAGCGAGGTGAGGGTGCGGTCGGCCAGCACCCCGGCGGTGTGCACGATCCCGGTCAGCGGGTGGGCGGGGTCGATCCCGTCCAAAAGCGCGGCGAGGGCGGCGCGGTCGGCCGCGTCGCACGCCTCGACCCGGGCCGTCGCGCCCAGGTCGGCCAGGTCGGCGAGCAGCTCCGCGACGCCGGCGGCGTCGGCGCCGCGCCGGCCGGTGAGCAGCAGGTGCCGGACCCCGTACCGGGTGACCAGGTGGCGGGCGAGCAGCGCGCCCAGCGCGCCGGTGCCGCCGGTGACGAGGACGGTGCCGGCCGGGTCGAGTGCCGGCGCGGGAACCGCCGGTTCCGGGTCGGCGGCCACGAGGCGGGGCACCCGGACCTCCCCGGCACGCACCGCCACCTGCGGCTCGTCGCCGCGGAGCAGGCCGGCGAGGGCGGACGCGGACCGTTCGTCGTCGTCGACGTCGACGAGCAGGAACCGGCCGGGGTGTTCGGCCTGCGCGGAGCGCACCAGGCCCCACACGGCGGCGGCGGCCGGGTCGGCGATGTCCCCGTCGTGGTCCACGGCGACGGCCCCGCTGGTCAGGACCACCAGCCGGGAGCCGTCGGTGTGCCGGTCCCCGGCCAGCCAGCCCTGAAGGACGGCGAGGGTGTCGGCGAGCAGCTCGTGCGTCCCGGCCGCGTCGGCGTCGGCGGGGCCGGTCACCGGGAGCAGGACGACGTCCGGCACCCCGGCGTCGAGGAGCGCGCCCAGGTCGGGGTGGCGGGTGGCGGCGGCGCCGGCCGGCAGCGGCGCGGGGCGGTCGCCGAGCACCGCCCAGGCGGGGCCGTCGGCGGTACCGCCGGTCTGCGGGTGCCGGGGCCAGTCGAGGCGGAACAGGGAGTTGCGCCACGGCGACCCGGCGGGGGTCAGGTCGCCGGCCGGCAGGGGCCGCAGGGCCAGCGAGCCGACCCGCGCGACGGGTACGCCGGCGGCGTCCGCGACCAGCATGGTGACGGTGTCCGGGGCGGTCGGGGTGAGCCGGACCCGCAGGGTGTCCGCGCCGTGGGCGTACACCGTGACGTCGGTGAAGGTGAACGGCAGCCGGGCCTCGCCGGCCTCGACGATTCCCAGCCCGACGGCCTGCACGGCGGCGTCGAGCAGGGCGGGGTGCAGGCCGTACGCGTCGGCCTCGCCGGCGGCCGGCTCGGGGAGCGCCACCTCGGCGTACACGTCGGCGCCGACCCGCCAGGCGGCGCGCAGCCCCTGGAACGCCGGGCCGTAGGCGAAGCCGGCCTCGGCGGCCCGCGCGGCCGGCTCGGCCACGTCCAGGGGCGTCGCGCCGGCCGGCGGCCAGTCGGCCAGTCCCTGGCCGGTCCGCGCGCCGTCGACCGGGGTGCGCAGGCCGTCGGCGGCCCCCGTGCCGTCGGCCGGGGCGGGCAGTTCGTCGGCGGCCGGCGTGCCGTCGGCCGGGGCGAGCAGGCCGGTGGCGTGCCGGACCCACAGGTCGTCGGTGCCGGACCGGCGGCCGTGCACGGTGACCTGCCACGCGTCGCCGGAGTCGCCGGCGCGTTCGACGGCGACCTGCACGTCGACGCCGCCGGTGTCGGGGAGCGTGAGCGGGGCCTGGAGGGTCAGCTCGGTGAGCACGTCGGCGCCGACCTCAGCGCCGGCGCGCAGCGCCAGCTCGACGAGGCCGGTGCCGGGGAACAGCACGGTGCCGCGCACCGCGTGCTCGGCCAACCAGGGGTTCGTCTCGACGGACAGCCGGCCGGTGAGGGTGACCTCGTCGCCGTCTGCCGAGCGGAACACCGCGCCGAGCAGCGGGTGACCGGTGGGGGTCAGCCCGGCGGCGGTCACGTCGGCGGGTTGCGGCAGCGGCAGCAGCCAGTAGCGGTCGCGCTGGAACGCGTACGTGGGCAGGTCCACCGGCGCGGCCGGGCCGGCGAACAGGGCGGTCCAGCGCACCGGCACGCCACGGGTCCACAGGGTCGCGGCGGCGGCGAGGGCGGTGGCGGCCTCGTCCTGGTCTGCGCGCAGCACCGGCGCGTACGCGGCCTGGTCGTCGCCGGTGATCTCCTGGGCCAGAGCGGACAGTACGCCGCCGGGGCCGACCTCCACGAACGCGCCGACGCCGTGTTCGCGCAGGGTGGCCACGGCGGCGTCGAACCGGACGGTGTCGCGGACGTTGCGCAGCCAGTACGCCGGGGAGCAGATCTCCTCCGGGGTGAGCACCGTGCCGGTGACGGTGGAGACCACCGGGATCCGGGGCGCGGCGAAGGTGAGCTGCCCGAGCACGGCGGCGAACGCGTCGCGCATCGGGTCCATCCGGGCGGAGTGGAACGCGTGGCTGACCCGCAGCCGCCGGGTGGACCGGCCCAGGGCGGCGAAGTGCCCGGCGACGGCGAGCACCGCGTCCTCGGCGCCGGAGACGACGACGGAGTCGGGGCCGTTCACGGCGGCCAGTTCCGCCCCGGCCGCGTCGGGCGCGGCGGCCAGGTGGGCGCGCAGCTCCGCCTCGCCGGCCCGTACGGACACCATGGCCCCGCCGGAGGGCAACGCCTGCATGAGGGCGCCCCGGGCGGCGACCAGCCGGGCGGCGTCGGGCAGGGACAGCACGCCGGCCAGGTGCGCGGCGGTGACCTCGCCGACGGAGTGGCCGGTGAGGAAGTCCGGGACGACGCCCCAGGACTCGACGAGCCGGTAGGCGGCCACCTCGACGGCGAACAGGGCCGCCTGCGCGTACCCGGTGCGGTCGAGCAGCTCGGCGGGGCCGTCGAGGACGGCGTCGAGGGGCCGGTCGAGGTGCCGGTCCAGTTCGGTGCGCGCGGCGTCGAAGGCAACGGCGAAGGCGGGGAACGCGGCGTACAGCCGGCGGCCCATGCCGACGCGCTGGGCACCCTGGCCGGTGCAGAGCACGGCGAGGCGGGTGGGGCTGGCGACGCCGCGCCGCACGGTGGCGGCGGGGACGGTGTCGGCCAGCGCGGACAGCTCGGCGAGGAGGTCGTCGGAGTCGGCGCCGAGCAGCACGGCCCGGTGTTCGAGGGCGGACCGGCCGGTGGCGAGGGCCCGGCCCAGCGTGGCCGGCGGGACGTCGGGGTGCTCGGCGAGCCAGGACCGCAGCCGCCGCGCCTGGGCGGTCAGCGCGGCGGCGCTGCGGGCGGACAGGACCCAGGGCAGCGGGTCGGGGCCGGTGACGTCGCCGGCCGGCGGCTCGGCCTCGGAACCGGCCGAGGGCTCCGCCACGGGGGCGGCTGGTGACTCCGCCACGGGGGCGGCCTCGACGATGACGTGGGCGTTGGTGCCGCTCACCCCGAAGGAGGAGACGCCGGCCCGCGCCGGGCGGGCGGCGGTCGGCCAGGGTTGGGCCTCGCGGAGCAGGCTGACCGCGCCGGCCGTCCAGTCGACGTGCGGGGACGGCTCGTCGAGGTGCAGGCTGCGGGGCAGGACGCCCTGCCGCATCGCCATGACCATCTTGATCACGCCGGCGACCCCGGCGGCGGCCTGGGTGTGCCCGAGGTTGGACTTGATCGAGCCGAGCCACAGGGGCCGGTCGGCGGGCCGCTCGCGGCCGTACGTGGCGATGACCGCCTGCGCCTCGATCGGGTCGCCGAGCCGGGTGCCGGTGCCGTGCGCCTCGACGGCGTCCACGTCGGCGGGGGTGAGCCGGGCGTTCGCGAGGGCCTGGCGGATCACCCGCTGCTGGGAGGGGCCGTGCGGGGCGGTGAGGCCGTTGCTGGCCCCGTCCTGGTTGACGGCGGTGCCGCGGACCACGGCGAGCACGGGGTGGCCGTTGCGCCGGGCCTCGGAGAGCCGTTCGAGCAGGAGCAGGCCGGCGCCCTCGCTCCATCCGGTGCCGTCGGCGGTGGCGGAGAAGGACTTGCACCGGCCGTCCGGGGACAGGCCCCGCTGCCGGCTGAAGCCGACGAACGTGTCCGGGCTGGACATCACGGTGACGCCGCCGGCCAGGGCGAGGGTGCACTCGCCGGAGCGCAGCGCCTGCGCGGCGAGGTGCAGGGCGACCAGGGACGACGAGCAGGCGGTGTCGACGGTGACGGCCGGGCCCTCGAAGCCGAAGGTGTAGGCGATCCGGCCGGACACGACGCTGCCGTGGTTGCCGGTGCCGACGAACGCCTCGACCTCGTCGGGCACGCCGTTGAGGCGGGAGACGTAGTCGTGGTACATGACGCCGGTGAAGACGCCGGTCCGGCTGCCCTTCAGGGACTCGGCGGCGATGCCGGCCCGCTCGACGGCCTCCCAGGCGACCTCCAGCAGCAGCCGCTGCTGCGGGTCCATCGCCAGGGCCTCGCGGGGCGAGATGCCGAAGAAGCCGGCGTCGAACTCACCCGCGTCGAGCAGGAAACCGCCCTCGCGGGTGTACGACTTGCCGTGCGCCTCCGGGTCGGGGTCGTAGAGGTTCTCCACGTCCCAGCCCCGGTCGGCGGGGAACGGCGTCACCGCGTCCCCGCCGGCCTCGACCAGCCGCCACAGCGCCTCGGGGCTGTGCACCCCGCCCGGGTAGCGACAGGCCATCCCCACGATCGCGATGGGCTCGTGGTTCTGCTCGTCGGCGGCCCTCAGGCGCTCGCTGGTCTCGTGCAGGTCAGCGGTGACGCGCTTGAGGTACTCGCGGAGCTTGGCTTCGTTCGCCATCGGTAGATCACCTGTCGCTAATGGGCAAGCGGCGGATTCGTGGTCAGGAGCGCCCGAACTTCTGGTCGATGAGGTCGAACAGTTCGTCGTCCGAGGCGTCGTCGATGGCCTGGGTGACGTCGCCGGGTCCCCCGGTGGCGTCGCTCCAGCGGGTGGCCAGGACCTTGAGCCGGTTCGCGACGGCGGTGCGGGTCTCCTCGTCGGTGGCGAGCCGTTCCAGGTCGGCGGGTCCGGCGGCGGCGAACGCGGCCTCCAGCCGGTCCAGTTCGGCCAGCAGCGTCGACGCCGGGCCGGCCGGCGCGACGTCGGCGAGCAGGAAGTCCGCCAGGGCCGCCGGGGTGGGGCAGTCGAAGATCAGGCTGGCGGGCAGCCGGACGCCGGTGGCGGCGGTGAGCCGGTTGCGCAGCTCGACGGCGGTGAGCGAGTCGAAGCCGAGGCCGGTGAACGTCTGCCCGGACGGGATGACGGTCGACGACGGGTAACCGAGCACCTCGATGACCTGCCCCTTGACCAGATCCTCGACGAGCCGCCCGCGGTCGGCGTCGGGCGTGCCGGCGAGCCGCTCGGCGAAGGACGGCCCGGTGCCGCCGGAGCCGGTGGCGCCGGTCGCCCGGCGGGGAGCGCGGACCAGCCCCCGCAGCGGCGCGGGCAGGTTGCCGGTGTCGGACTGGCGGCGCAGCGCGGCGACGTCGAGCAGCGCGGGCACCAGGTGGGGTCGGCCGCCGCGCAGGCCGGCGTCGAACAGGGCGAGCGCCTGGCCGGTGCCGAGGGGGTTGAGGCCGTTGCGGCTGAGCCGCTGGCGCTGGGCGGCGTCGAGGTTCCCGGTCATCCCGCTGGCCTCGGCCCAGAGCCCCCAGGCCAGGGAGGTCGCGGCGAGACCGGCGGCCCGACGGTGGTGGGCGAGGCCGTCGAGGAACGCGTTCGCGGCGGCGTAGTTGCCCTGCCCCGGGCCGCCGAGGGTGCCGGCGACCGAGGAGAACAGCACGAACACCGGCAGGTCCAGGTGCCGGGTCAGCTCGTGCAGGTGCCAGGCGGCGTCGGCCTTCGCGGACAGCACGGTCGCGATCCGGTCGGCGGTCAACGCGGACACCACCGCGTCGTCGAGCACCCCGGCGGCGTGCACCACCCCGGTGAGCGGGTGCTCGGCGGGCACGGCGGCGAGCAGCGCGGCGAGGGTGTCCCGGTCGGCCACGTCGCCGGCCACCAGCCGGGCCTGAGCGCCCATCCCGGCCAGGTCGGCGAGCAGCTCCGCCGCGCCGGGCGCGGCGGGACCCCGCCGGCCGACCAGCAGCAGGTGGCGCGCCTTGTGGGTGGCGACGAGGTGGCGGGCCAGCAGGCCGCCCAGGGCACCGGTCGCGCCGGTGACCAGGACCGTCCCGTCGGGGTGGAGTTCGGCGCCCAGCGCCGGGTCGAGCTCGGCGGGCGCGAGCCGGGGCACCAGCACCCGGTCGCCGCGCGCGGCGAGCTGGGGTTCGCCGGTGGCCACGGCGCGGGCCAGCACCTCGACCGGGACGTCGACGTCGACGTCGACGAGGACGAAGCGGTCGGGGTGTTCGGCCTGCGCCGAGCGGAGCAGGCCCCACACCGCCGAGCCGGCGAGGTCGGTCACCCGGCCGGGTTCGCCGGCGGGGACGGCGCCGCGGGTCAGCACGACCAGCCGCCGGTCGGCGAGGCGGTCGTCGGCGAGCCAGCCCTGCACGGCGGCCAGCACGTCGGCCAGCAGGGCCCGGGTGGCGGCCGGGACCGGGGCGGGCGCGTCGTCCCGGTACGCGGGCAGCAGCACCAGGTCCGGGTCGAGCCGGCCGTCGGCCACCGCCGCGGCCAGTTCGCCGAGGCCGTACCGGGGCAGGCCGGCGGGGCCGGTCGTGCCGACGCCGAGCAACACCGCCCGGCGCGGCGCGGCGTCGGCCGGCGGGACGTCCCGCCAGGCGAGGTCGAACAGCGCGTCGGTGGTCGGGCCGGCGGCGCGGACCTGGTCGGCGGTGACCGGGCGGGACACCAGCGAGGCGATGCGGGCGACCCGGGCGCCGGACGGGTCGGTGAGGGTCAGGGTCACCCCGCCGCCGCTGCGGCGGGCGCGGACCCGCAGGGCCGTCGCGCCGACCGCCGAGAGGGTGACGCCGGTCCAGGCGAACGGCAGCCGGACCCCGGTCGCGTCGAGGTCGTCGTCGAGCAGGCCGACGACGTGCAGCGCGGCGTCCAGCAGCGCCGGGTGTACGCCGAATCCGGTGACCTCCGTGCCGTCGGGCAGCGCCACCTCGGCGTACACCTCGTCGGCGGCGCGCCGGATCGACCGGAGGCCCCGGAACAGCGGGCCGTACTCGACGCCGAGCCGGGACAACTCGGCGTACACGGAGTCGACGGGGACGCCCGTGGCGTCGGCCGGCGGCCAGGGCGACGGGTCGTCGGCCCGGTCCGGCGGCGCGGGGACGACGAAGCCGGTGGCGTGCCGGGTCCACTGCGCGTCGGGGTCCTCGGCGGCCCGGGAGTGGACGGTGACCGGCCGGCGACCCTCGTCGTCGGCGGGTCCGAGGTGCACCTGCACGGCCCGGGCGCCCTGCTCGGGCAGGACCAGCGGCGCTTCGAGGGTCAGCTCGTCCAGCGCGTCGCAGCCGGCCCGGGCGCCGGCGTGCATCGCCAGCTCGACCAGGGCGGCGCCGGGGACCACCACGGAGTCCCAGACGACGTGTTCGGTGAGCCACGGGTGGGTCTGGGCGGACAGTTCCGTGCCGAAGATCCGGGCGTCGTCGGCGGCCACCGTGACGGCGGCGCCGAGCAGCGGGTGGTCCACGGCGCGTACGCCGAGGCCGGGTGCTCCGACGTCGGCGGGGTCGGTGGTGTTCAGCCAGTACCGCTGGTGGTCGAAGGCGTACGTGGGCAACTCGGTCCGCCGGGGACGGCCCCCCGTCCCGGTCAGGTATGCGGCCCAGTCGACGGGCGCGCCCGCGACGTGCAGGTCGGCCAGCGCGGCGAGCATCGTGTCGACCTCGGGCCGCCCGGCCCGCATCGTGGGGACGAACCGGACGTCGTCCGTCGCCTCGACGCAGTCCCGCGCCATCGTGGTGAGCACGGAGTCGGGGCCGACCTCCAGGAACAGCGTGACGTCCTGTTCCCGCAGGCAGCGGACCGCGTCGGCGAACCGCACCGGCTGCCGGACGTGACGCACCCAGTAGCCGGGGTCGGCGATCTCCGCCGGGTCCGCCACGACGCCGGTCAGGTTCGACACGATCGGCACGGCCGGTGGCCGCCAGGTCAGCCCGGCCAGCACGGACGCGAACCCGTCGAGCATCGGCTCCATCAGCCGGGAGTGGAACGCGTGCGACACGGCGAGGGGCTTGGTGCGCCACTCCCGGTCCCGGCAGGCCGCAGCCACCGTCTCGACCTCGTCGAGCGCGCCGGACACCACCACCGCCGCCGGGCCGTTCACCGCCGCCACGTCGACGGCCGCGCCCAGCTCGTCGATCAGCCCGCGCACCCGTTCCTCGGGCGCGCCCACCGCGAGCATGCCCCCGCCGGCCGGCAGCGCCTGCATCAGCCGGCCCCGCGCCGCCACCAGGACACACGCGTCCTCCAGCGACAACATCCCCGCCGCGTACGCCGCCGTCACCTCACCGACCGAATGCCCCGCAAAGAAATCAGCCCGCACCCCCCACGACCGCAGCAGGTCCCACAACGCCACCTCCACCGCGAACAACCCCGCCTGCGCGAACACCGTCCGGTCGAGCGTGGCCGACTGCCCGCCGGACCACACCACGTCCCGCAACGAGCCCGGCAGCTCGGCGTCGATCAGCCCGCACACCCGGTCGAAGGACACCGCGAACACCGGGAACCGGTCATACAGCTCCCGACCCATCCCCACCCGCTGCGAACCCTGACCCGTGAACAACACCGCCCGACGACCCGACGACACCACACCCGACGCCGATCCACCGGCCGCCACCGCGTCCAGCCCCGCCACCAGCTCGTCCACACCGGCGCCCCACACCACCGCACGGTGCTCCAACGCCGCCCGCGACGACACCAACGACCACGCCACATCCACCGCCACCAGATCAGAGCGGTTCCGCGCGAACGACGCCAACCGCGCCGCCTGACCCACCAACGCCAGCTCGGAACGACCCGACACCACCCACGGCACCGGCAGCCCGGGAACCGGCCGCGCCGGCGGGACCGACTCCTCCACGGGCTCGGGCTCGTCCTCGGGCTGTTCGAGGATCACGTGCGCGTTGGTGCCGGAGATGCCGAACGACGACACCCCCGCCCGGCGCGGCCGGTCCACCCCCGGCCACGGCCTCGCCCGGGTCGCCAGCTCCACCGCGCCCGACGACCAGTCCACGTGCGACGACGGCTCGTCGACATGCAGCGACGCCGGCACCACGCCGTGCCGCATCGCCATGATCATCTTGATGATGCCCGCAACACCCGCCGCCGCCTGCGTGTGCCCGATGTTCGACTTCACCGACCCCAACAACAACGGAACGTCCCGGCCCTGCCCGTACGTCGCCAGCAGGGCCTGCGCCTCGATCGGGTCACCCAGCGTGGTGCCCGTGCCGTGCGCCTCCACCACATCCACGTCCCCCGGGGACAGCCCTGCGCTGTCGAGGGCCTGCCGGATCACCCGCTGCTGCGACGGACCATTCGGCGCGGTGAGCCCGTTCGACGCGCCGTCCTGGTTCACGGCCGTGGCCCGCACCACCGCGAGGATCCGCCGGCCCTCCCGCCGCGCGTCCGACAACCGCTGCACGAGCAGTACGCCGACGCCCTCGGCGAGCGCCGTGCCGTCGGCGGCCTCGGCGAAGGCCCGGCACCGGGCCACCGGGGAGAGGTTGCCCTGCCGGGAGAAGTCGACGAACACCGCCGGGGTCGGCATGACCGTCACGCCGCCGGCGAGCGCCAGGTCGCACTCCCCGGAACGCAGCGCCCGCACCGCGAGGTGCAGCGCGACGAGGGAGGACGAGCAGGCGGTGTCGAGCGTCACCGCCGGTCCCTCGAAGCCGAACGTGTACGCCACCCGGCCGGAGGCGATGCTGCCCACGTTCCCGAGGCCGAGGTAGTCCACCACTCCGGCGGGCGGCGCGTCGGGCGGCTGGGCGTACCCGCTGTGGGTCATGCCGGCGAAGACGCCGACCCGGCCGCCCTTGAGGCTGGTGGGATCGATACCCGCCGACTCGACGGCCTCCCAGGACGTCTCCAGCAGCAGGCGCTGCTGCGGGTCCATCGCGAGGGCCTCGCGGGGCGACACCCCGAACAGCCGGGCGTCGAACTCGGCGGCGTCGGGGAGGAAGCCTCCCTCCCGGACGGAGGAGGTGCCCTGCCGGGAGCGCTCGGGGTCGTACAGCGTCCCGAGGTCCCAGCCCCGGTCGGCGGGAAACGAGGTGATCGCGTCGCCGCCTGCGGCGACGAGGTCCCAGAGCTGTTCGGCCGAGCGCACCCCGCCGGGGAACCGGCACCCGATGCCGACGATGGCGATCGGCTGCTGCGCCTCGGCCTCGACATCGCGTAGGCGTTGCCGGGTTCGCCGCAGATCGGCGGTGACTCTCTTCAGGTACTCCCGGAGCTTGTCTTCGGTGTCCATCAACCCAGCCCATCGCGATGCACGGCGGAGCCTCGACGTAGGCGACGGTACGAATGCGCAGTCGTTCTCAGGCGACACCTGTATCTGTCGTTCGGCTCGCTCGGCCGAGAGCCACGAGGATCCCCATCTGCGGGGAGAAGTTATTGGGTGCGCGTAAGGTGGGACAACCCCTAACCGTGCGTAGCGGCAGCTAGGGGTGGCCGGCCCCGGTCCGTCGCATTAGCGTCGCCTCGACCGGGTCCGTGCCGATCGGGTCAGCGATCTCACCGCCGGAAGGACCACAGAAGGATGACCACTCCAGACACCGACAACGGCCTGTGGGTGCGACGCTTCCACCCGGCGCCGAGCGGCACCAGGCGGCTGGTGTGCCTGCCCCACGCCGGCGGCTCGGCCAGTTTCTACTTCCCCGTGTCCCGCAGCCTCTCCCCCACAGTGGAGGTGCTGTCGATCCAGTATCCGGGGCGGCAGGACCGGCGCCAGGAGAAGTGCATCGACGACATCCACGAGTTGGCCCGGGAGGTTCACTCCGTGCTGCGGCCGTGGCTCGACGAGCCGGTGGCGATCTTCGGTCACAGCATGGGTGCGAGCGTCGGCTTCGAGCTGGCCCGGCTGATCGAGCGGGACGGCGGTTCGGCCGCCCACCTGTTCGCCTCCGGCCGCCGCGCGCCGTCCTGCCCCCGGGACGAGACGGTGCACCTGCTCAACGACGAGGGCCTGCTGGCGGACGTGCGCAAGCTGAGCGGCACCAACGCCGCCATCCTCGGCGACCAGGAGCTGCTGCGCGCCGCGCTGCCGGCCATCCGCAGCGACTACCGGGCCGCCGAGACGTACGCCTACCGGCCCGGGCCACCGCTGAGCTGCCCGATCACCGCCTTCACCGGCGACAACGACCCGAAGACCACGGTCGACGAGGCCCGCGCCTGGTCGACCCACACCACCGGCCCGTTCGACCTGAAGGTCTACCCCGGCGGCCACTTCTTCCTGGCCGACCAGCAGGCCGCGGTGCTGCGGGCCATCTCGACGGCCCTGGCGGCCACTCCGGCCCACTGACCGAAGCCTCGGTATCCGTGGATGGCCCCGGCCAGCACACGACGTTCGGTCCAGCTGGCTACTGAGCTGCTCGACGGCGGGTACTTGCTGCGCCGCGAGCTGCCCAAGGCCGAACAGCTGAAGCGCTTCGGCCGGCTGCTCCTGGTGCAGACTGACCCGCCCGAGGCGATACAGCGTGTTAACCAGCAGCGGCAGCAGGCAGTCCACCGGGCCAGGACGAGGCTCTGGGTGAGGTGCCGGCGCGCCATGTCGTGATCGTCGAGATCGTGCGCCACCCAGCCGACGAGGTTGTGTAGCTCGGCGAGAGCGCGGGTCGCGGCAGATCCGGACGGCTCAGCCTGTGGCTGCCATCGCGGCCTGTAGGTGCTTTCGGGCTTCTTCGTCGAATGCGACGAGTCGTACCCGTTGAACGTTCGTCGGTGCGGACCTGATCGTCGCTACGGCGATCCGGGCGGCCTGGTCGGGAGGGAACCCATACACGCCGGTCGCGATCGCGGGGAAGGCCACGATCCGGGCGTCGAGTTCATCGGCGATCTGCAGGCTCCTGCGGTAGCAGGAGGCCAGAACCTCGGCTTCACCGTGGCCGCCGCCTTCCCAGACCGGCCCGACGGTGTGGATGACGTGCCGCACCGGTGGGTCGAGGTCGAACGCCGGGGTCGCCATCGCGTCACCCGGATCACAAGGGCCGACCGCACCCCCAGCCTGGGCCAGACGAGGTCCGGCAGCGCGGTGGACCGCGCCGTCGACACCACCGCCGCCCAGAAGGGACTCATTCGCGGCGGTGACGATGACGTCCACGTTCTCCCGCGTGATGTCACCCATGACCACCTCGATCACTGCCACAGCGGAATCCTGACACATCAGACGAAGGCATGTCGGCCCACCGTCTGCAACCGGCTAGGCAACCCCGTCCGACCTGATCAACGAATGCCAACGCCCAATCGGCGGCAGATCCGGATCTTCGCGCTCGTTTGCCGCGGCCGGGCCATCCTGTTGGCCGCCGGGCCGGACCCCTGATGCTGTCTGGATGCTCGCCAGATCGTCACGCCGGTTCGACGGGCAGCCAGAGTTCACAGGTCGCGGTGCTGAAGTCGTTCGTAGGCTCAAACACCGCGACGATTTCCGGACCTGGCCGCAAACGCCACGGGTTGGACGGGAACCACGCGGCTGCGGCCGTGGCCCAGGCCTTCTGCAGGGTCTGCGGATGCGGCCCCGTGGTCCGGATGACCACCCATCTGCCGGCCGGAACTTCGATGATGTCGAGGCCGCCGGGGACCGGCGTACCCGGGGACACGGCGACCCCGTGAAGGTAGGTCAGCTCGCTGCCCTCGGCGTAGTCGGGGTCAAGGTCGTCGCTGACCGCGAGCAGGCCGCTCGGCTCAGTGTTGCCGAGAGCCTTCAAGCGCAGGTGCTCCTCCCTCGGCAGTGCGGTGACGTGCCGCTGGATGTGCGGGTTGATGCCTTGACGGACCAGCCGAACGCGGGCCGCGTGCCCCACGAGCCGGAACTCGGGATGGTCGACGATGCGGGTGTCCACGTGTTCGCTCCCTTCGACGGTCAGACGAAGTGCCGAGATCGTCAAGCCCCGTCCGACGTCAACCTTGGTCGCAGCGCACCGGTGGGCACCCGACAAAAGCGGCGCGGAGAATGTCGGGTGATCGAGACCGGCGCCGCCGCACGATGGGGGCATGGATGACACGACCTTGGTATCCCGCTTTCTTCGCGACGGCTTCGTGAAGCTGGAGGGCGCCGTCGCGCCGCGCGTGGCAGCGGACTGCGCGGGGCTGCTGTGGCGGGAGACGGGCTGCGACCCGGACGATCCAGCGACGTGGACGCAGCCCGTGCGCTGGGTGCCCGGCATGGCGCAGGGGCCGTTCGCCGCCGCTCCCAACTCCCCGTTCCTCCATCACGCGTACGACCTGCTCGTCGGCGCGGGACGCTGGGAGCCGCGCTACTCGCTGGGCACGTTCCCGCTGCGCTTCCCGCACGAAGAGGAGCCGGACGACGCGGGCTGGCACATCGAGGGCAGCTATCTGCCGGAGGGCGAGAGCTGGTACTTCACCAATGTGCGCTCCCGGGGCCGGGCACTGCTGATGCTGTTCCTGTTCAGTGAGGTCGGTGAGAAGGACGCCCCGACCCGGATCCGGGTCGGCTCACACCTCGACGTGCCGAAGGTGCTGGAGAAGTACGGGGAGGACGGAGCGAGCGGACTGGCCCTTGCGCCCGACCTGGTGGCGGCGTCCGAGCACCGGCCGATCGCCCTCGCCACCGGATCTCCGGGCGACGTCTTCCTGTGCCATCCATTCCTGGTGCACGCGGCGCAACCGCACCACGGAGCGCGGCCTCGCTTCATGGCCCAACCGCCGCTGATGCCAGCCGCACCGTACGAACTGGAGCGGGCCGACGGCGCGTACTCGCCCGTAGAGATCGCGATCCGTCGGGGCCTCGGACAGGACGCCCTCGGTCCGGACGGGGACGGCACCGACCGCCGCGCCGGGGCGACTTGCTCCGTCCGTTCCTGAGCGCCTGGCCGAAGGTCTTGTCGGGAACCTCGGGGAGCCAGGGTCAGGTCCAAGGCGCGGCGCCGGTGAGGTTGCCGTCGTCAGTGCGGTGCCGGAAGAAGGCGTACGTGGCGGATCCCGGCCGGCATCCAGCACAGCGCCCCGAGACCGGTGAAGTGTGGCAGGCAGGGCATGGGCGGGCTACGTGCGACGGAGGCGGGGTTGGTAGTGGTTCTGCGAGTGAGTGGCCGCAATGCGCGGTTCCAGCAATGGAAAGCTCTCCTCGGCAATCGGACCAAGCGGCAGCGACGCGGCGAGTTCCTCGTGCAGGGCGTGCGTCCGATCACCATGGCCGTCGAACACGGCTGGCAGATCCGGGAGCTGCTCTACGACACCAGCGCTCAGCTGTCCGGCTGGGCATGCGAGGCCCTGGACACAGTCCGGGCCGAGAAGTTCGCCGTCTCGCGTGAACTGATGCACGAACTGGGAGGTAAGGCAGACACGGTTCCAGAGCTGCTGGCCGTGGTCGCGCTGCCGGAGGACAACCTGCGCCGTATCCCGGTCGGTCCGACCATGCTCACCGTCGTGTTCGATCGGCCCACCAGCCCCGGCAATATCGGGACCCTCGTTCGGTCGGCGGACGCCTTCGGTGCCGGCGGCGTCATCGTCACCGGCCACGCCGCCGACGTGTACGACCCGAAGGCGGTCCGGGCGAGCACCGGCTCGCTGTTCGCCTTGCCTGTGGTCCGGGTGCCCTCCCACCAGGCCGTTCTGTCCTGGGTCGCTGACGTCCGCGCCAACGGCATCGGCATCGGCATCATGGGAACCGATGAGCGCGGCATCCTGGACGCCGCCGAGTACGACTTCACACAACCCACCCTGACGTTGATCGGCAACGAGACCACCGGCCTCAGCTCCGGCTGGCGCGAGGCATGCGACCAGCTCGTCCGGATCCCCATGTTCGGGTCCGCCAGCTCCCTGAACGCGGCGACCGCCGCGACTGTCGTGCTGTACGAATCGGCACGCCAGCGGGCCGCCGCCGCCCGGCGGTAGCGCACTGAAAGCAGGCGACCGCCCGGCGGCTATCCGCCACCATCGCGCTACCTGACCCGCGGCGCCCGTCTGCGGACAGGCGCCGCAGCCGGACACCACACGGGCGCGGGCGGACGTCGTCCTCGCCGTGATCGTGCCCGGCGGATCCGGCGACCGCCCGAATGCCGGTCTTGGCGCCGGGCACGTAGATCCCCGATAGCAGCCGCTCAGCCAGGGCCTCCGGGCACAGCAACTGATCCGGCGGCGACGGGGGTTGTAGGAAACCCGGCGGCGCGGAGTCGGGCGGTGAGGCGCGGGTCGCCCGTCAGGAAGCCGGATGCTGGACAGGTCCAGGTCGGCCACGAGCCGGCCGGTGGGAGTTAGCCAGCCGGCCGCCCGGGTCAGGACGGCGAGCTTGTCGCCGAGATAGTGCAGTCCGTGCAGACAGGTGATCATGTCGAACGTCCGCGTTGGTGCCCAGTTGGCGACGGAGGCGCAGATCAGCTCCAGGTTCAGGGGCGGTGCCGGTACGGGATCGAAGGCGTCGACCAGGTCGACCCCGACGAGGACTGTCCGCTCGGTCAGCCCTGCCAGGCGCAGCTCCCCGGCGGCCTGGATCAGCGCCCGACCAGTGCCACAGCACAGATCCAACCAGCCGGCGGCTGCCGAAGGTTCGGCCCGGCCGGCGCCGACAAAACCGGCGGCGAGAACGTCGAGAGGGTTGAACCCCAGCTCCCGGGTGTAGCTGTTGACCCCGGACAGCTGCCGCTCGCGGTTCATGGTGCAGTTGGCCACCACCGCCGACTGCTCCAAGGCGTCGTTGCCCAGCAGTTCGACACTTGCTCGCTGGTCAGCCACGGCAACATCATTCCAGCGACAGCTCCTCAGACTGAACCCCCGACCAGCGGCGTGAGCGGACGGGGTTGCGGAAGTCCGCTGTCGAATCAAGCGCGTACTGTCGCCGGCTCATCAAATCTGGCCGTTCCGGCTCCAGATCATGACCCAGGTGGGGCGCGGTTGACTACCGGTCCATCCCTGGAACAGACGGATAGCGACTTCGTCGGAGCGCCACCATCGATCACACGGTCCCGATGTCTCTGGGACAGGCGGCAGTGCGGCGAGGAGCTCGCCAAGGTGTGCATTGGTCATATCGCTGGGGACCCACGCCTCCAGCGAACTGGGCGGCACAGGCTCCCAGTCGTACAGCTCGTCCATGAGCGCGTGTCCCTCGATCAGGTGATTGATCGAGGGACAGACCTCCAGGAAGGCACCGTCCGCGCTCACCCCGAATCGGCCGTCAGTGTGCGCGAGGTAGAGCACGGGTGACGACACGCGCTCGCCGTACCACGCAAATGACCATCCCCTGCGCTCCGCCCGAACCATGTCGAGCAGGTCGAATTGCCAGCGGCGGAGGGTGTCGAGGCGCTCGTCGCCAATGCGGACGCTGCGGCGCACGTCGTAGCGCAACCCGCCGAAACGAGCGGCGAAGCCTTCCCTCCTAACGGTCAACTCAAGAGGTGCCGCAATCAGCCGTCCCGACCGGTCCGGCACTTGCATAAGGTCGGTCAGCAGTCGAGGCTGATCCGGCTGCCGGGTCCCGGCGCGGCACAGGAACGCCTGAGCCCTTGGTGACAGACCGTCGGGGTCGTCGAGCACGTGCACATGAACTTCCCAGTTAACTGGTGCTCCGCTCCTTCGAGCCTATGACCAGCACGTCAATGACTGCCAGCGGACATCCGACGTACGCACATCGGCAAATCCGGTCGTCTCCGAGCGTTGCCAGCGGCATGAGCGGACGTCCGCGCACTACTCGTTGATGAGTTGCTCTCGAAGGATGTCTGCGTGCCCGCAGTGCTGGGCTAGCTCGCGCAGCACGTGGAGATACACCCACCGCAGCGGAAGCGGGCCCCGCCGGTGCCCCTGAAGGATGTCGTCCAGACCCAGGAATGACGTCGCATGGCGTGATGCTTCGCAGGCTTCGCGGTGTGCGTGCTGGACGGTGGCAATTGTGTCGTCGTCATCGAGGATGAACGACTCGTCCGACGTCGCAGGGATGCCGATCTCAGCACGCGACCGGCACGTGACGGCTTCGTTGAACCAGACCTTCTCGACGAAAGTCGCGTGCTTAACAAGACCCAGCAGCGTGGTGCGGGAGGCCACCAACGGTCGGCGCACCTGTTGCTCTGTCAGCCCGTCCAAGCAGCCATTGAGCGCGCCGCGGTGCTCGTCGAGGAACGCCTCGAACTGGACACGGGCTGGCTGTGCGACGACCTGGTCGGCGAAGGTAGGCGGGTAGGAAGGCATGGGCGAAGCATTCCAGACCGTCGCCCAGGAGCAACTAGCGGACATCGACACGAGCGGTCGGCTGACTTGTCGGTCTCGCAGGTGCGGCCCCTGACGCCCGCTCGGCGGCAGATCAGTATGTCGGCCGCCGTTCGGCACGGCACAATGTCGGCTTACGGGGGTGGCAGAATGCGCCCGTGTCGCTCTCCGCGGAAGACTCTCCCAAGGCTCGCATCGTCACGGCGTTGCTGCGGGACGGCAACCGAGTACTGCTTTGTCACCGATCTCCCCAGCGCCGTTGGTATCCCGACGTCTGGGACCTGCCCGGTGGGCACGTGGAGCCCGGGGAACGGCCCGGCGCGGCACTTGCTCGAGAGCTTCGAGAGGAGCTGGGCATCGACATTTCGGCACCGTCGGGTCCGCCCGTGCAAGAAGTTCGTGCCGACACGTTCGACATGCAGATCTGGCTGATCGAAGCGTGGACGGGGTCTCCGGTCAACGTCGCGCCGGACGAACACGATGCCATCGCGTGGTTCACCGAAGATGCGCTTGGAGAACTGTCCCTGGCTCATGACAGCTACCTTGCGATGTTCAGCAAGGTTCTTGGCGAGCGTCGAGCCTGACCACAACTGGACACGAGCTTCTCGGCATGACCGCGCGATCAGCGGCAGGTGAGTGCGCTGAAGCAACCCGCGCTGTCCGACATCAGGCGTCAGCCCTCATGCTGCTCAGTCAGGCGAGGGCCCGTCGACCGTCGACCGGTCGGCGGGCCCTCGGCCCGGTGCGCGCTCAGCGCTTGTGGGCGACCGCGATCACGTAGTCGAGGTTGGCCAGCTCGCGCTTCATCAGGTCCTGGTTCTTCCAGTGCGAGGCCATGCTCTTGCGCACGGCCGGCTTGACGGCGGCCTGGAAGTCCGGGTCGTTGGTCCGGTCGGCCATGTAGCGCCGCCAGCCCTCCCAGGTGTGGTCCTTGATGGACTGCACCTCGGGCCGGTCGAAGCCGGCGTCGGCGAGCTGCTGGGCGTACGTCTCGCGGTCGTGCCAGTTCTCCTTGGGGATGCTGAACTTGACGAAGCTCAGCGGGCCCGACTGGATGGCGGCCCGGACCACGTTCTCGCTGACCGGGATGATGTCGGCGGTGGCGAGGACGCCGCCCGGCTTGAGCACCCGCAGCGCCTCGGCGAAGAACGCGCTGCGCGGGTAGAAGTGGAAGGCCGACTCCAGGGCGACGACCCGGTCGAAGGTGGCGTCGGGGAACGGCAGCTCGGTGGCGCTGCCCAGCCGGAAGTCGGTCCGGTCGGCGAGCCCCTCCTCCTGCGCCCGGCGCTGGGCCGCCTCGATGTGGTGCGGGGTGATGTTGAGCCCGACGACCTTGCCGACGCGGCCCGAGCGCAGCCAGCTGAAGTCCTGGTCGGCGTAGCCGAACCCGACGTCGAGGATGGTGTCGTCCGGCTTCAGGCCGGCGGCGTCGGCGAGCTTGCCGGCCAGCGCCTCGGCGGCCTCGTCGATGTCTGTGACACCGTCCTCCCAGTAGCCGACGTTCATGTAGTGGGTGCGGCGGGCCGCGAACTCCACGTCGGGGGCCTGGATCTCGTAGAAGCGCCGGACCCGGGTGACGGGGTCGGCGGTGAAGACGGTTCGGATGGCCCTCGCCGCGATCTTCAGGTTGTCGAGCATGGTGCTCCTTCCGGAATGGGTCGGCTGTCGATCAGCCGCGTCGGACCTGCTGACGCAGGTCGTCGACGAGAGCGGGCACGGCGGCCGGGTCGGCCGCCGTGCCGAAGACGTAGAAGTCGGGCCGGACGAGCACCGCTGCCGCGTCGTGCCGCTTCAGGTGGGACAGGTAGACGTCATCGAGGTCCTCGACCGTCGTCCCGGCGCCGGCCGCGGGAGCGGGGGCGCCGGCGGGGACGACCCGCACCAGCCGGGCGCCGAGGGAGTCCAGGAACGCCCGGGCGTCAGCGTCGAGCAGTTCCGCGGGATCCTCGGCGCAGATCAGGGCGAAGCCGGTGCCGACGACGTCGTCGAAGAGCCCGGCGCGGCCGTCGACCTCGACGTGGCCCTGTGGCATCGGCTCGCCGGCGCCGGGGCCGACGGAGCCGTCCGGCCGGTGCAGCACGCCGCTGACCAGGGCCTCCAGCAGGGACCGGGTCCGGGCGCGGGTGGTACGGCGGCGCAGCTCGGCCAGCATGATCGAGTCCCGGCCGGCCGCGGCGGTGCGGTCCGTCTCGCAGATCACCGTTCCGGAGTCCATCGACATCTTGATGGCGTGCTGCACGTGCGCGCAGCGTTCCTGCTGGTACGTGTCGAGCAGCGCCTCGTCGGACAGCCCTCGGTGCACCAGGTCCAGCTTCCAGGCGAGGTTGAGCGCGTCGCGGAACCCGGAACTCATCCCCTGCCCCATGAACGGGGGCATGACGTGCGCCGCGTCGCCGGCGAGGAGGGTCCGGCCGGAGCGCCACCGGTCGGCGGAGCACGCCTGGGTGGTGTAGACGCCGTACCGCTCCAGCGTGGCGTTGTCCGGGGTGATGTCGAAGAGCCCGAGCAGCCGCCAGACGCTGTCGACGCTCTCGAACTCCTCCCGGCTCTCGCCGGGCACCCGCATGAACTCCCACCGCCGGTGCCCGGGGCCGGCGGACACGGCGGTGCGGGGCCGGGCCGGGTCGCAGACCTGGAGGTTGTTGGGCTTGAACTCGCGGGCCTCGTTCGGCACCACGTCGCAGACCAGCCAGTCGTGGGTGAAGCCGAGGTCGGTCACGGTGCTGCCGAGGTGTTCCCGGACGAAGCTGTTGGCGCCGTCGCAGCCCACCACCCAGCGGGCCGCCCGGACCTGTGGGCCCTCCGGCCCGTCGATGGTGACTTCGACCCGGTCGTCGTGCTCAGTCAGCGCCGTCACCACGTACGGGCGCAGCACGGTGACCCCGGGCAGCTCCGTGCCACGCTCGGCGAGCACCGCCTCCAGGCCGGGCTGGTAGAAGGAGACCGAGTCGGGCCAGCCCATCGGCCCGTCGCCGGCGACCTTGACGTGCAGCAGGGTCCGGCCGAAGCCGTTGCGGAACGTGTACTCCCCGGACGACTCGACGACCGGGCCGAGGCGGGCGGCGACCCCGGCGGCGGCCAGGATCCGGCTCGCCTCGCCGTCGTAGGAGACGGCGCGCGGGAAGTTGTACGGGGTCTCCCACCGTTCGACCGCCGTGACGGTGAGACCTCGCTGCGCCAGCAGGATCGTGAGCATCTCGCCCACCGGGCCGTAGCCCACGATCAGGACGTCGGTCATCAGCATCGGTATCGGTTCCTCGCGTGGGGGTCGGGTGTCGGGGCGGGACTCCGGCCGGTCGGCGGAACGGGCGGGCCGCCGGCCGGTCGTCAGAGTCCGAGTTCGGAGTCGATGAGGTCGAAGATCTCGTCGTCGCTGGCGCCGTCGATGTCCAGGTCGGGGCCGAGGTCTCCCCCCGGCCCGGTGCGCATGGTCCGCCACTTGGCCATCAGCACCTCCAGCCGGGAGCCGATCTGGGCGTGCAGCTCTGCCTCCAGGGTCGCCTCGGCCAGCGACCGTTCCAGGTTCTCCAGGTCGGTGAGGACCGGCGGCAGCGCCGGGCCGCTGTCCGGGACGAGCTGGGCGAGCAGGTAGCCGGCCAGAGCGGTCGGGTCGGGATAGTCGAAGATCAGCGTGGCGGGCAGCCGCAGGCCGCTCGCCTCGCCGAGCCGGTTGCGCAGCTCGACGGCGGTCAGCGAGTCGAAGCCGATCTGGCTGAACGCCCGGTCGGGGGCGACCGCCGCCCGGCTGCCGTGCCCCAGCACGCTCGCCGCCTGCTCGCGCACCAGGTCGACGAGCAGGCCGGGGCGGTCGTCGGCGGGCAGCGCCGCCAGCTCGTCGGCGAGGGTCCGGCCGCCCGTCGCCGGGGTGGCCGACCGGGCGCTGCGCCGCTCCCGCCGCACCAGCCCGCGCAGCAGGGCCGGGGGTCGGGCGACCCGCTCGGTGAGGGCGGCGACGTCGATGCGGGTCGGCACCAGCACCGGCTCGGCCGTCCGCAGCGCCGCGTCGAACAGGGCCATCCCCAGGTCCGAGGGGATGGCGAGCTGCCCGTCGCGGGCGGTGATCCGGGGGTCGGCGCGGTCCAGCTTCGCGGTCATCTCGCTGGCCTCTTCCCACAGTCCCCAGGCCAGCGACCGGCCGGGCAGTCCGGCGGCGCGGCGGGCCTGCGCGAGGGCGTCGAGGAACGCGTTGGCGGCGGCGTAGTTGCCCTGGCCGGGCACGCCGAACACCCCGGCCCCGGAGGAGAACAGCACGAACCCGGCCAGGTCGAGGTGGCGGGTGAGTTCGTGCAGGTGCCAGGCGGCGTCGAGCTTGGGCGCGAAGACGGTGTCGACGCGTTGCGGGGTGAGGGCGGTGACCACCCCGTCGTCGAGCACCCCGGCGAGGTGCACGACGGCGGTCAGTGGGTGCCGGGGCGGCACCGCGTCCAGCACCCGGGCCAGGCTGTCCCGGTCGGCCACGTCGGCGGCGGCGAGGGTGACGTCGGCGCCCAGCGCGCGCAGCTCGTCGGCCGCGTCGGCCGCACCCGGCGCGTCTGCGCCGCGCCGGCTGACCAGCAGCAGCCGCCGCGCGCCGTGGGTCTCGACGAGCCGGCGGGCGACGAGCCGGCCCAGGGTGCCGGTGCCGCCGGTGAGCAGCACGGTGCCGTCGGGGTCCCACCGGCGGGGCGTGGTGAGCACCACCTTGCCGACGTGCCGCGCCTGGCTGACGTACCGGAACGCCTCCGGCGCCTGGCGCACGTCCCAGACCTGGGTGGGCAGCGGGGCGAGCGCGCCCTGTTCGAAGAGCCCGAGCAGGTCGACGAGCATCCGCTGGAGTTCGTCGGGGTCGGACAGGGTCAGGTCGAACGCCGTGTAGTCGACGCCCGGGTGGTCGGCCGCGACCGTCTGCGGGTCGCGGATGTCGGTCTTGCCCATCTCGACGAACCGGCCGCCGCGCGGCAGCAGCCGCAGCGACGCGTCGACGAACTCGCGGGCCAGCGAGTCCAGCACCACGTCGACGCCCCGGCCGCCGGTGGCGGCGCGGAACCGGGCCTCGAAGTCGAGGGTGCGCGACGACGCCAGGTGGTCGTCGTCGAGGCCGAGCGCGCGCAGCGCGTCCCACTTGGCGGGGCTGGCGGTGGCGTACACCTCGGCGCCGAGATGGCGGGCGAGCTGCACGGCGGCCATGCCGACCCCACCGGCGGCGGCGTGCACCAGCACGGACTCGCCGGGGCGGAGCCCGGCCAGGTTCACCAGCCCGTGGTACGCGGTCAGGAACACCACCGGCACGGAGGCGGCCTGCACGTACGACCAGCCGGCCGGCATCGGGGCGAGCAGCCGGCGGTCGGTGACGGCGAGCGGCCCGAAGCAGCCGACGAACACCCCGAACACGGCGTCGCCGGGGAGCAGGTCGGTGACCTCGGCGCCCACCTCGACCACCTCGCCCGCGCCCTCGCCACCGAGCGGCCCGGCGTCACCCGGGTAGAGCCCGAGCGCGTTGAGCACGTCGCGGAAGTTCAGGCCGGCGGCGCGGACGCGGACCCGCACGTCGAGAGGGCCGAGGACGGCGTCGGCGGCGTCCGTCGGGACCAGGGTGAGGTTCTCCAGGCTGCCGCGCACCGGCGCGTCCAGCCGCCAGGCGGGCGCGGCGGGCGGGGTCAGTTCGCCCGTCGAGCCGGCGCGCGCCAGCCGGGGGACGTACCCGACGCCGCCGCGCAGCGCCGCCTGCGGCTCGCCGGCCGCGAGCACGGCGGCGAGCTGGTCGGCCCCGAGCCCGTCCCGGTCGACGTCGACGATCACCAGCCGGTCGGGGTGCTCCGACTGGGCCGAGCGGACCAAGCCCCACGCCGCGGCGGCGGCCGGATCGACCAGTTCGGCGGTGCTGTGCACGGCGACCGCTCCGTGGGTGACCAGCACCAGCCGGGCCGCCGCCCAGCGCGGCTCGGTGAGCCAGCGCCGGACCAGGTCAAGGGCCCGGACGGTGGCGTGTCGGGCCGCCTCGGGCGCGGGCGCGGCGGGTGCCGTGGACAGCGGCGCGAGGACCGCCGAGGGCAGGTCGAGGCCCGCGTCGACGGCGGCGGCGAGGGCGTCCAGCCCGGGATATCCGGCGAAGCCGTCAAGGCCGGCCCACCCGGCGAAGCCCTCGGTGCCGGCATGACCGGCGAAGCCCTCGGTGCCGGCATGACCGGCGAAGCCCTCGGTGCCGGCATGACCGGCGAAGCCCTCGGTGCCGGGGGAGCCGGCGGTGAGCGCCACGGCGGTGACCGGCGGGGCGTCGTCGGCGGGCGGCAGGGGGGTCCAGTCGAGGCGGAACAGGGCGTCCCGGGTGGCCCGGTCGTCGGTGCGGGTCAGCTCGCCGGCGGCGATCGGCCGCATCGTCAGGGCGTCCACGTCGGCGACCGGAGCGCCCGTCGGGTCGGCGACGGTCAGCGCGACGGCGTACGGGGCGACCTGGGTCAGGCGGACCCGCAGCGCGGTGGCGCCGGAGGCGTGCAGGGTGACGCCGTTCCAGGCGAACGGCAGCAGCAGCTGTCCCGCACCGGCCTCGGCGAGCCCGCCGAAGTGCGCGGCGTGCAGGGCGGCGTCGAACAGGGCCGGGTGCAGGCCGTACCGGTCGGCGTCGGCACGCTGCGCGGCGGGCAGCTCCACGTCGGCGTACACCTCGTCGCCGCTGGTCCACACGGCGCGCAGCCCCTGGAACGCCGGCCCGTACGCGTACCCGTCGGCGGCCAGCCCGGCGTAGAAGCCGGACAGGTCGACGGGGCGGGCGTGCGGCGGCGGCCACTCGGCCAGCTCCCCCGCCGCGTCCGACCCGGCGGTCCGGTCGGCGGACAGGGTGGCGCTGGCGTGCCGGGTCCACGGCGCGTCGGCCGGCCCGCCGGCGGGCCGGGAGTGCAGGGTGGCCGGGCGGCGGCCGTCGTCGTCGGCTGGGCCGAGGGCCACCTGGACCTGGGTGGCACCGTCGGCCGGCAGGGCCAGCGGGGCCTCGATGACCAGCTCGTCGAGGACGGGACAGCCGACCTCGTCGCCGGCCCGCAGGCAGAGTTCCACCAGGCCGGTGCCGGGCACCAGCACCGCGTCCAGCACCCGGTGGTCGGCCAGCCAGGGCTGGGCGGCGGCCGAGAGCCGGCCGGTGAACAGGTGCCCCTTCGCCTCGGCCAGCGCCACGGACGCGCCGAGCAGCGGGTGCCCGGCGGCGTCCAGGCCGGCCGCGCCGACGTCGCCGGGGCCGGCGCTCGGCCGGGGCCAGTAGCGGCGGTGGGCGAACGCGTACGTGGGCAGGTCGACGTGCCGGCCGCCGGCCAGGGCGGGCTGCCAGTCCACACCGACGCCGCGCACGTGGAGCTGGGCCACCGAGAGCAGGAACCGGCCCCGGTCGCCCTGGTCGCGCTGCACCGAGCCGACCACCAGGGCTGGGCCGTCGCCGTCGGCGAGGGTCTCGGAGATGCCCACGGTGAGCACCGGGTGGGGGCTGCACTCGACGTACGTGTCGTGGCCCTGGGCGGCCAGCTCCAGCACCGCCCGGTGCAGCTCGACCGGCTGGCGCAGGTTGCGGTACCAGTAGTCGGGGCCCATCTCCTCGCCGTCGAGCCAGCGCAGGTCGGTGGTGGAGAACAGCGGCACGGCGGCCGGGCCGGGGGCGATGCCGGCCAGCAGCTCGGCCAGCTCGTCGCGGATCCGCTCCACCTGGGCGGAGTGGGAGGCGTAGTCCACGGCGATCCGGCGGACCCGGGCCTGCTCGGCGGCCAGTTCCGCGAGGAGCCCCTCCACGGCGGCCTCCTCGCCGGAGACCACCACGGCGGCCGGGCCGTTGACGGCGGCCACCGCCACCCGGTCGCCGTACCGGGCGGTCCGCTCGCGGACCACGTCGGCGGGCAGCGCCACGGAGGCCATTGCCCCGTGCCCGGCCAGGGCCCGGATCGCGCGGCTGCGCAGCGCCACCACCCGGGCGGCGTCGGGCAGCGAGAGCACCCCGGCGACGCAGGCGGCGGCGATCTCGCCCTGCGAGTGGCCGACCACGGCGTCGGGTCGCACGCCGTACGAGCGCCACAGCTCGGCCAGCGACACCATCATCGCGAACAGGGCCGGCTGCACCACGTCGACCTGGTCGAGGCTCGGCGCGCCCGGGGCCTGGCGCAGCACGTCCAGCAGCGACCAGTTCAGGTACGGCCGCAGCGCGGCGTCGCAGGCGGCCATCCGCTCGGCGAACACGGGGGCCTGGTCGAGCAGCTCCAGCCCCATGCCGAGCCACTGGGAGCCCTGGCCGGGGAAGACGAAGACAACCCTGCCGGTGGTCCCGGCCTCGCCGCGGACCAGTTCGGGGGCGGGCCGGCCGTCGGCGAGCGCGTCGAGGGCGGCGGCGATCCGGTCCGGGTCCCCGCCGACGAGCACCGCCCGGGAGTCGAACGCGGCCCGGGTGGTGGCCAGCGACCAGGCCACGTCGAGCGGGCGCTGGTCGGGCCGTCCGGCCAGGTGGTCCCGCAGCCGCCGGGCCTGCCCGGCCAGCGCCTCGGGGGTACGCGCGGACAGCAGCCACGGCAGCGCCCCGGGATCCCCGGTCAGGTCGGCGGTGGACTCCGACGCCCCGACCGGCTCCGGCGCGGGCACGGCCTCGACGACGACGTGGGCGTTGGTGCCGCTGATGCCGAACGAGGACACCCCGGCCCGGGCGGGCCGGTCGGCGCGGGGCCACGGGCGGGCCTCGGTGAGCAGCTGCACCGACCCGGAGTCCCAGTCGACGCGGGACGTGCGCCGCTCGGCGTGCAGGGTGCGGGGCAGCCGCCCGTGGCGCATGGCGAGGACCATCTTGAGCACCCCGGCGACGCCGGCCGCGGCCTGGGTGTGGCCGAGGTTGGACTTGACGGAGCCGAGCAGCAGCGGCGGGGCGTCGGCGGGACGCTGGCCGTACGTGGCGAGGATCGCCTCGGCCTCGATCGGGTCGCCGAGCGCGGTGCCGGTGCCGTGCGCCTCGACGGCGTCCACGTCGGCGGGGGTGAGCCCGGCGGCGCCCAGCGCGGCCCGGATCACCCGTTCCTGGGACGGCCCGTTCGGGGCGGTCAGCCCGTTGGACGCGCCGTCCTGATTGACCGCGGTGCCGCGGACCAGCGCGAGGACGGGGTGGCCCCGGCGGCGGGCGTCGGACAGGCGCTCCACCACCAGCACCCCGACGCCCTCGGACATGCCGAACCCGTCGGCGTCCTCGGCGAACGGCTTGCACCGGCCGTCGGCGGCGAGGCCGCGCTGGCGGCTGAACCCGGTCAGCCCGGCCGGGCTGGACAGCACCGACACGCCACCGGCCAGGGCCAGGTCGCAGTCGCCCTGGCGCAGTGCCTGGGCGGCCAGGTGCAACGCCACCAGGGACGCCGAGCAGGCCGTGTCGACGGTGACCGCCGGTCCCTCCAGCCCGAGGGAGTACGCGACCCGGCCGGACAGCACGCTGCCGGCGGTGCCGGTGAGCAGGTGGCCCTCGTCGGCGATGGTCTCCCCGTCGTCGGCGACGGCGCCCGGGGCGATCTGGTCGGCGTAGTCCTGGCCGTGGGTGCCGGCGAACACGCCGGTGCGGCTGCCGCGCAGCGTCCCCGGGTCGATGCCGGCGCCCTCCAGCGCCTCCCAGGAGGTCTCCAGCAGCAGCCGGTGCTGCGGGTCCATGGCCAGGGCCTCGCGGGGGCTGATGCCGAAGAACGCGGCGTCGAAGTCGGCGATGCCGGTGAGGAATCCGCCGGAGCGCACGTACGTCCGCCCGGGGGTGCCGTGGACGGGGTCGTACAGGTCGGGCCAGCCCCGGTCGGTGGGCAGGTCGCCGATGACGTCGCCGCCGCCGTCGAGCAGCCGCCACAGCTCGTCCGGTGAGCCGATGCCGCCGGGGAACCGGCAGGCCATGGCGACGATCGCGACGGGTTCGTCGAGGGCGACGGTGCTCGCGTCGGCGACCTCGGTGGCGGCGGTGCCGAGCAGCCGGGCGTGCAGGTGCGCGGCGAGCAGCTCCGGGGTGGGGTGGTTGAACACGGCGTGCGGGGCGAGCCGGACGCCGGTGACGGCGGAGAGCCGGTTGCTCAGCTCCACGGCCATCAGCGAGTCGAAGCCGAGTTCCTTGAACGGGCGGCGCGGTTCGACCTGCTCCGGGCCGGCGTGCCCGACGACGGTGGCGCTGCGGGCGCGGACCAGAGCCAGCAGCAGCGCGGCCCGCTCCGGCTCGCCGAGCCCGGCCAGCCGGTCGGCGAACCCGGCGGCGGACGCGGGGGCGGGGTCGGCGTTGACGGCCCGGCGGCGGAGCGGCGGGGGCAGCAGCGCCCGCAGCAGGGCGGGCACCTCCCCGGAGGCCCGGACGGCGGCCAGGTCCAGCCCGATCGGCACCAGCGCGGGCCGGTCGGAGTGCAGGGCGGCGTCGAACAGGGCCAGTCCGGCGGCGGTGTCCAGGGGGCGGGTGCCGCCCCGGGCGAGGCGGGCCAGGTCGGCGGGGGTGAGCCGGCCGGCCATCCCGGCCTCCTCGGCCCACAGGCCCCAGGCCAGGGCGGTGGCGGGCAGGCCGTGGGCGCGGCGGTGCCCGGCGAGCGCGTCGAGGAACGCGTTGCCGGCGGCGTAGTTGCCCTGGCCGGGGCTGCCGAAGGTGGCCGACGCCGAGGAGAACAGCACGAACGCGGCCAGGTCGAGGCCGGCGGTCAACTCGTGCAGGTGCCACGCGCCGTGCACCTTGGACCGCAGAACCCGCTCCCAGCGGGCCGCGTCGAGGCCGGTGAGCAGGGCGTCGTCGGTGACCCCGGCGGCGTGCACGACGGCCACGAGGCGGTCGGCGAGCGGGGCGACCACCTCGGCGAGCTCGGCTCGGTCGGCGACGTCGGCGGCGACCACCCGGACGGTCACCCCGGCGTCGGTGAGCGCGGTCATCCAGTCGGCGTACCGGCCGGCGCGGCTGAGCAGCACCAGCTCGGTGACGCCGTGCGCGGTGGCGAGGTGGGTGGCGACGTGCCGGCCGACGCCGCCGGTGCCGCCGGTGACGAGCACGGTGCCACCGGCCAGCGCCGGCAGGGGCCCGGCGGCGGGGTGCTCGACGGGGCGGAGCCGGGGCAGCAGGGCCCGGCCGTCGCGGACGGCCACCTCGGGCTCGTCGGGGCCGGCGGACAGGGCCACCCGGACGGCCGCGTCGTCGCCCGCGTCGAGGCTGAGCAGCAGGAACCGGTCGGGATGCTCGGCCTGGGCGACCCGGACCAGCCCGGCGACCGGGGCGTGCACCGGGTCGCCGTCGCGCACGGCGAGGGCGAGCCGGGTGGTCTCGGCGCGCGGGTCGTCCAGCCAGCGCCGCAGCACGGCGAGGGTGTCGAGGCCGACGGCGTGCGCCCGGTCGGGCACCGGCCGTCCCGGGTCGCCGTCGCCGACCCGCAGCACCAGCACCGGCGGCAGCGGCCCGTCCGGAGGGCTGCCATCGGCGAGGGTCCAGGCGGGCACCGGAGTCGCCGGGGCGGCGGCGGGCAACCGGTCGACGGCGTACAGGCCGGCGGGGGCGGCCGGCGGGGGCGGGCCGTCGGCGGGCGGCGGCGTCACGACGCGCAGCACCACCCGGTCGACGTCGAGCACCGACGCCCCGGAGTCGTCGACGGCACTGAGGGTGACCGCGTCCGCCCCGGCGGGGGCGAGGCAGACCCGCAGCGCGTGGGCTCCGGTGGCGCGCAGGCGCACCCCGGCCCAGTCGACGGCCATCGGCCGAGCGGCGGGACCGGCGGCCCCCGCGCCCGCGTCGGCTCCGGCGTCCGCTCCGGCGGTGGCGAAGTCGGCGAGCGGGAGCAGCCGCAGGGCCGCGTCCAGCACCAGCGGGTGCACGCCGTACCGGTCGGCGTCGGAGTCCCGGGCGTCCTCGGGCAGGCGTACGTCGACGAAGAGCCGGTCGGCGGCGACCCACGCGCCCCGGGCCAGCTCGCCGGCGAGTGCCCGGTGCTCCGGGGCGTCCAGGTCCACGGGGCGGGCACCGGTGGGCGGCCACGCCGGTACGGCGGTGACCGGGCCGGCGGCGGGGTCCGCCGGGGCGAGCACCGCCTCGGCGACCTCCCGCCACGGCTGGCCGTCGGCGGCCCGTACGTGGCAGCGTGCCACCCGACGCAGGTGCTCGTCCGGCCCCGCGACGATGACCTGCACGTCGACGGTCAGCTCGGCGGGCAGCGGCACCGGCTCGGGGATCCGCAGCCGCGCCACGGTGGGCAGGTCGAGGAGTTCGCCGAGGTGGGTGAGCAGGTCCAGCAGGGCGGTGGCGGGCAGCAGCGGTACGCCGTCGGCGGGCGCGGCCAGCCACGGGTGGGTGGCCGCGGCGATCCGGCCGGTGCAGACGACCTGCCCGGTGCCGGCGACCGGCAGCACCGTGCCGAGCAGCGGGTGCCCTGCGTCGGTCAGCCCGACGTCGGCCGGGCCGCCGGCCACCGCCGAGTAGGGCAGCCAGTAGTGCCGGCGCTGGAAGGCGTACGTGGGCAGCTCGACCCGGCGGTGCGGGCCGGGGCCGGCGAGGGCGGCCAGGTCCACGGCGGCGCCGCGCACGTGCAGCCGCGCCACGGCGGCCAGCAGCGCGTCCGGCTCGTCGTCGACGGTCCGCACGGCGGGGACGAAGGCCAGCTCGTCGGCGTCGGCGGCGAGGCAGTCCTGGGCCATGGCGGTGAGCACGCCGCCGGGCCCGACCTCCAGGAACGTGCTGATCCCCTGCCGGTGCAGGGCGCGCATCCCGTCGAGGAAGCGGACGGTGCCGCGCACGTGCGCCACCCAGTAGTCGGGCGAGCAGAGCCGGGCCGGGTCGACCGGCCCGCCGGTCAGATTGGACACCACCGGCAGGTGCGGGGTGCGGTAGGTGAGGCCGGCGGCCACCGCGCGGAACGCGTCGAGCATCGGCTCCATGCGCGGCGAGTGGAACGCGTGCGACACCCGCAGCCGGCTGGTCCGCCGGCCGGCGGCGCGCAGGGTGGCCGCGACGGCCAGCACGGCGTCGGCGTCACCGGAGAGGACCACGCTGGTCGGCCCGTTGACGGCGGCCAGCCCGACCCGGTCGGTGAGGTGGGGGGCCACCTCGGCCTCCCCGGCCTCGACGGCGACCATCGCGCCCCCGTCGGGGAGCTGCTGCATCAGCCGGGCCCGGGCGGCGACCAGCGCCGCCGCGTCGGCGAGGGAGAACACCCCGGCCACGTGCGCGGCGGTCAGCTCGCCGACGGAGTGGCCGAGCACCGCGTCGGGGCGCACGCCCCAGGACTCCAGCAGCCGGTACAGCGCCACCTCGAACGCGAACAGGGCCGGCTGGGTGTACAGGGTCTGGTCGAGCAGGCCGGCCAGTTCCCCGCCGGCCTCGGCGAGGGTGACGTCCGCGACGGGGTGCGGGGCGTGGCCGGCGAGGGCGCGGTCGAGTTCGGCGCAGGCCGCGTCGAACGCGTCGGCGAAGACCGGGTACGTCGCGCGCAGTCCCCGGCCCATGCCGGGGCGCTGGCCGCCCTGCCCGCCGAAGAGCAGTCCGAGCTGGCCGTCGACTACCCGGCCGGTCAGCACGCCGACGGTGTCGGGGTCCGCGTCGCCCCGGGTCAGCGCGGTCAGCCCGGACCGGGTGGCCGCCGGGTCGCCGGCCAGCACCACGGCCCGGTGCTCCAGGGCGGCACGGGTGGTGGCCAGGGCGTGCCCGACGTCGGCCGGGTCGGCGTCCGCGCCGGGGCCGTCGAGCCAGCCCAGCAGCCGGGCCGCCTGGTCGCGCAGGGCCTCGCCGGTGGCCCCGGAGAGCAGCCACGGCACCGGCCCGCGGCGGTCCCCGGCGCCGCTCGGCGCGGGCTCCCCGGCCCGGTGCGCGACGGACGAGGGCTCCCCGGTCGAGCACGCGGCGGGCGCGGGCTCCCCGGCCGAGCGGCCGGCGGGCGTGGGCTCCGGGTCGGCGGGGGGCGCCTCGACGATGACGTGGGCGTTGGTGCCGCTGATGCCGAACGAGGAGATGCCGGCCCGCCGGGGCCGGTCCACCGCCGGCCAGGGGCGGGCCTCGGTGAGCAGCTCGACCGCGCCGGCGGACCAGTCCACCTCGGACGTCGGGGCGTCCACGTGCAGGGTGGCCGGCAGTGTCCCGTGCCGCATGGCCAGCACCATCTTGATCACCCCGGCTGCGCCGGCGGCGGCCTGGGTGTGGCCGAGGTTGGACTTCAGCGAGCCCAGCCGCAGCGGACCGGCGTTGCCCCGGCCCGCGCCGTACGTGGCGAGCAGCGCCTGCGCCTCGATCGGGTCGCCGAGTCGGGTGCCGGTGCCGTGCGCCTCGACGGCGTCCACGTCGGCGGCGGTGAGCCCGGCGGCGGCCAGCGCCCGGCGGATCACCCGCTCCTGGGCGGGCCCGTTGGGGGCGGTGAGCCCGTTGGACGCGCCGTCGGAGTTGATCGCGCTGCCGCGCAGCACGGCGAGGACGGGGTGCCCGTTGCGGCGGGCGTCGGAGAGGCGTTCCAGCAGCAGCACGGCGACGCCCTCGGACCAGCCGGTGCCGTCGGCGCCCTCGGCGAACGCCTTGCACCGGCCGTCGGGGGCGAGCCCGCGCTGCCGGCTGAACTCGACGAACGCCTGCGGGGTGCCCATCACCGCCACGCCGCCGGCCACCGCGAGGGTGCAGTCCCCGGCGCGCAGCGCCTGAGCGGCCAGGTGCAGCGACACCAGCGACGACGAGCAGGCCGTGTCGACGGTGACGGCGGGGCCCTCCAGCCCGAGCGCGTACGCGACCCGACCGGTGACCACGCTGCCGGCGGTGCCGACGCCGAGGTACCCCTCGGTGCCGGGTGGGGCCTGGCGCAGGTTGGCGGCGTAGTCGTGATGCATGACGCCGGCGAAGACGCCGGTGGCACTGCCGCGCAGCGAGGTGGGGTCGATACCGGCCCGCTCGAACAGCTCCCAGGAGGTCTCCAGCAGCAGCCGCTGCTGCGGGTCCATCGCCAGCGCCTCGCGGGGGCTGATCGCGAACAGGGCGGCGTCGAAGTCCGCCGCGTCGGGCAGGAACCCGCCGACCCGCACGTACGAGGTGCCGGGCTGGTCGGGGTCGTCGGAGAACAGGTGGGCGAGGTCCCAGCCCCGTTCGGCGGGGAACCCGGTGAGCCCCTCCCGGCCCTGGGCGACGAGGTCCCACAGCTCCTCGGGGGAGGCGACCCCGCCGGGCAGCCGGCAGGCCATTGCGACGACGACCACCGGGTCGTCCGACGGGGCCCCGCCGGCCGGTCCGCCCGGGGCGGCGGCTGCCGGGGTGGCGCCGCGCAGCCGGGCGGCGAGGTGCCGGGCGAGGGCGTCCGGGCTCGGGTGGTCGAAGGCTGCGGTGGCGGAGAGCCGTACCCCGGTGGCGCGGGCCAGCCGGTCGCGCAGCGCGACCGCGCCGACGGAGGTGAAGCCGAGTTCCTTGAAGGCCCGACCCGGGCGGACCGCGCCCGGACCGGGCAGGCCGGCGACCTCGGCGGTGGCGGCGCGGACCAGGCCGAGCAGGAGCCGGTCGCCCTCCACGGTGGCCAGCGCGGTTACCCGGCGGCGCAGCTCGGCGGCGTCCCGCTCGTCGGCCGGGTCGGTCCCGGCGGGGCCCCGCCAGGCGGGGTGCGCGGCGGCGGCCGGGTGGGCGAGCAGGACGAGGTCGTCGCCGTCGTGCGCGACGTCGAACGCGGCGAGGTCGATCCGGGCGGTGGCGCTGGCCGCGCGGTCCTGGTCGGCCGCCGTGCCGACCATCCGGGCGGGCAGGCCGGCCGCGCGGCGGCGGGCGACCAGGGTGTGCAGGGCGCCGACGGCAGCCGCCGCCCGCTCCCGGTCGGCTCCGCCGAGCAGCGGGGCCGCCGGGACGAGGACGGTGAACGCGGTGACGGCGGCGTGCCGGGCGTGGGCGTCCAGCGCCTCGGCGAGGGCGACCAGCCGCGCGGTTCCGGCGGGGTCCGCGAGGTCGGCGTCGGACGGGCAGAGGAAGACCGCGCCGACCGGCTCGTCGCCGGCGGGGGGCGCGGCGGCGTCGGCCCGGTGCCGGCCGGCGCCGGAGCGGCGCTGCACGGTGACCGTCGCGCCGGCCGCGGTCAGCTCCGCGACCAGCTCGACCAGGGCGGCGTCGTCCGGGGAGCCGGCGGGCAGCAGCACCAGCCGGCCGGCGCCGTACGCGCCGACCAGGTGCCGGGCCAGCGCCGCACCGGTCGGGGTGTCGGCCCCGGCGACCAGGGCCGGGGCTGCCGGGTCGACGACCCGCGCCGGCCGCGCGGGGATCCGCACGGGGGCCGGCCCGAGGACCGGGTGCCGGGCCGCGCCGGCGCGCAGCGCCACCTGCGCGGCGCCGGCGTCCACGGCGGCGGGCAGCAGGGCCAGCGAGTGGGCGTCGGCGTCGACCAGCACGACCCGGCCCGGGTACGCGGCCTGGAGGCAGCGGCCCACCGCCCAGGCGACGGCGGCGGCCGGGACGAGGTCCGGGTCGTCGGCCAGCTCCGGGGTGGACGCGTCCACTGCTCCGGTGGTCAGCAGCACCAGCCGGGCGGTGGCGGACCGGTCGTCGTCGAGCCGGTCGCGCAGCCGGTCGGCGAGGCCCAGCACGGCGCCGGGGTCGGCGAGGTCCACCGGGGCGGCGTCGGCGAGCAGCAGCGTCACGTCCGGCACGTCCGGGTCCCGGCGCAGGGCGGCGAGGTCGGGGTACGCGGCGAACCGGTCCCCCGCCGACGCCGCACGCAGCGGCTCGACCAGCGCCTCGCCGCCCGTGCCGACGACCGCCCAACGGCGTGCCGGCGCGGGGCCGGCCGGGTCCGCAGCCGGGTCCACCGTCGCGGCGGAAGCGGCCGGCGGCACGGCGGTCAGGTCCAGCGGTCGCCAGGTCACGGTGCTCAGCGGGTCGTGGTGGCTGCCGTTGACGGCGCGCAGCCGGGCCGGCCGGTCCAGCAGCAGCCGCCGGGTGACCTTCCCGGAGGCGGTGCGCGGCACCTGGCCGATCTCGTACAGCTCGTCGGGCACCTTGTAGTAGGAGAGCCGCTCCCGGCAGGCCGCGTACCCGGCGGCGGGGTCGAAGCCCTCCGGCCCGGGGACGACGAACGCCACCGGCACCTCGCCGAGCACCTCGTGCGGCCGGCCGGTGACGGCCACGTCGGCGACGCCGGGCACCGAGCGCAGCGCCTCCTCCACCTCCGACGGGTGGATCTTCTCCCCGCCCCGGATGATCAGCTCCTGGTGCCGACCGGTGACGAACAGGTTGCCGTCGACGTCCCGGCGGGCCAGGTCACCGGTGCGGTACCAGCCGTCGCGCAGCGCGGCGGCGGTCACGTCGGGCAGGCCGTGGTACCCGAGCATCACGCTCGGCCCGCGTACCCACACCTCGCCCTCGGCGTCGACCGGGACGTCCACTCCGGTCTGCGGGCTGACCAGGCGCACCTCGACGCCGGGCACGGGCTGCCCGCAGGAGCCCTCGACCCGGGGCGAGTCCGGCCGGGTGATGGCGATCGAACCGCAGGTCTCGGTGCTGCCGTACGCGTCGAGCAGCGGCGCGTCGAACACCTCGTCGAACGCCCGGCGCAGCGCGCCCGTGGTGATCGCCCCGCCCACCAGGCACATCCGCAGGGCCGGGGCCCGGAAACCGGTGCCCCGGGCGGCGGCGACCAGGTGGTGGTACATGGCCGGCACCCCGGCCAGCACGGTCGCCGTGTCGGAGTCGACGGCGCGCAGCACGTCGTCGGCGGAGAACCCGTCGATGAGCCGGGCGGTGGCCCCGACGGCGGTCACGCTCAGCACGCAGCCGATGTGGGAGAGGCTGTGGAACAGCGGCAGCGGCCACACCACCCGGTCGTCGGGGGTCAGGCCGGGGATCGGCACGTAGCAGGAGGCGACCGACCACAGGCAGGTGCGCTGGGTGGACAGCACGCCCTTGGGCCGGCCGGTGGTGCCGGAGGTGTAGAGCATCCAGGCGACCTCGTCGAGGCCCAGGTCGTCCCGGGCGTCGACGGCGGGCTCGGCGTCGACCAGGTCCCGCCAGGCGGCGACGCCGTCGGGCGCCGGGTCGTCCCCGATGACCCAGACCCGCAGGTCGGGGCGGTCCGCGCGCAGCCGTACGAGCTGGTCGAGGTGCTCCGGGCCGACGACCACCAGCACCGCGCCGGAGTCGTCGAGCAGGTGGGCCAGCTCGGCGTCGGTACTGCGCGGGTTCAGCGGTACGCCCACCGCGGCGGCCCGGGTGACGGCGAGCCACGTCTCCACCGTCTCCACCCGGTTGCCGAGGCAGAAGGCCACCCGCTCGCCGCGCCCGACCCCGGCCGCCGCCAGGTGCCCGGCGAGCCGACGGGTCCGCGCCTCCAGGTCGGCGTACCCGACCGCGCGGCGGTCGTCACGGAAGGCGACCTTGTCCCCGAACCTGTCGGCGTGGGCCCTCAGCAGATCGGGCAACGGCTGGACCAGGTCGCTCCGAAGCATGTCACCACATTCCGTCCGTCGGCGAGACTCCTCGTCCGCGGCGTAGACCTCGCTCGCCGTAACGGCCCAAGTCTTCCGAGCACCCTGCCGACGACCTACCCCTGTCGCCCCCTAAGTCGTCCCCAGTTCCAGGGCCGATCCGCTGGCGGGACGCGCCGCAGACCGATGATGGGGCGACCCCCGCAGACCGTCGTGCCCGTGCTCCGTCAGTCGAGGTGCCGTCGTTGGAACGCTCGTGGTTGTTCACCCACCTGGCCGTGCCGGCCGGCGGGTGCCCGGACGCGCGGACGTCCGAGCTGCTCGGGACGGTGGTCGCCGAACTGGTCGCCGCCGCCCGCCGGGCCGACCCGCGGGCGGACTGGTTCTTCGACCGGGTCGACGCTCCGGCCGGGCCGCGGCTGAGCCTCGGCTTCCACACGACCGGCGCCGGGCTCGACGAGGTACGGCGGCGGCTGCCGGCGGCCGACCGGGACGCCTGCCGCGCCGACCCGTACGCGGTGCGCGACGCCGCCCGGGGCGGCCCGCTAGCGCACGCGGGCAGCGACCTGGCCCTGGCCCTGCTCGGCGGGGACGCCCCCTGGCTGGCCGGGGTCGAGTTGCCGCTGGCCGTGGCGCACCTGCGGCACCTGACCGGGCTGGTGCCGGCGGCCGACCGGCTGACCTTCCTGTTCCTGCACTGGCAGGACCGTGGCCGGCTGCTCACCGGCACGCAGCGGCGGGACCTGGCCGCGCAGGCGGACGCCGGGGCGGAGAAGATCGCCCTGACGGCCGGTGACCTGCCGCTGACCGGGGAGGTGGCCGCCGCCTGGCGGCAGTACCTGGACCGGGTGACGGCCGTGGTCGACCGGGACCATCCGGTGACGCCGCCCGGCTTCCTGCTGGCGCACCACGCCCAGCTCACCCACGAGCGGTGGGGCATCGGGCCGGACGTCGACGCGCTGGCCGCGCTGGCGCTGCGGCTGTCGATGGTCCGGGAACGCCCGTTGGCCGGCACGGTTGTGGCGACGCCGCCGACGCCCGCCCCCCGTTCGCCCCGCCCGCCGGCCCCCAGAGGAGACAGCAGCCGCATGCGCCCGACCCACACCGGCCGTCCCGCTCCCGACGCCGCCGCGCCGACCCGGATCAACGTGCCGCTCGGCGAACGCGCGTACCCGGTGCTGATCGGCCCCGGGGTGCGCCACCGGCTGCCGGCGGAGGTGGCGCGGATCGGCGCGCGGCGGGTCGTGGTGGTCTCGGCCCGGCCGGCGCAGTGGACGCCCGACCCGGGCGTGCCGCACCGCGTGGTGCCGGCCCGCGACGGCGAGCACGACAAGAACCTGGCCACGGTGGAGCAGCTCTGCCGGGCGTTCGCCGAGTTCGGGCTGACCCGCGCCGACGCGGTGGTGTCCTGCGGCGGCGGCACCACCACGGACGTGGTCGGGCTGGCCGCCGGCCTCTACCACCGGGGGATCGCGGTGATCCACCTGCCGACCTCGCTGCTCGCCCAGGTGGACGCCAGCGTCGGCGGGAAGACGGCGGTGAACCTGCCGGAGGGCAAGAACCTGGTCGGGGTGTACTGGCAGCCGCGCGCCGTGCTCTGCGACACCGAGCACCTGACGACGCTGCCGGAGCGGGAACTGCGCAACGGCTACGGTGAGATCGCCCGGGCCCACTTCATCGGCGCGGGCGAGCTGCGCGACCGGCCCGTGGCCGAGCAGATCGCCGCCTGTGTGGCGCTGAAGGCCCGGGTGGTGGCCGCCGACGAGCGCGACGCCGGGCTGCGGCACATCCTCAACTACGGCCACACCCTCGGGCACGCGCTGGAGCGGGCCACCGACTTCGCGCTGCGGCACGGCGAGGCGGTCGGCGTCGGCACGGTCTTCGCGGGCCGGCTGGCCGGCGTCCTCGGCCGGATCGGGGCCGACCGGGTGGCCGAGCACCACGACGTGGTGGCCGGCTACGGCCTCGACACCGCGCTGCCGGCCGGGGTCGACCACGACGAGCTGATCGCGCTGATGCGGCGGGACAAGAAGGCCACCGACGGCCTGTCCCTCGTCCTGGACGGGCCGGCCGGCCCCGACCTGGTCGCCGACGTCCCGGAACCGGCCGTCCGCGCCGCCCTCGCCGGGATGTAGCGCACCGGCACCCTTTCTGTCGTCGCCTGCGGGTGCGTTGTTGTCGCCCGGGCAGCGACAACCACACCCGCAGGCGCACACCCCCGCCGTCGCCGGTCCACCGGCGCGGCCCGGTGCGGGGGTGATCCGTCAGCTGTTCAGCGCTCGTTGGACCTGCGCGATCAGCACGCCGCAGGCGTACCGGTCCGAGGCGCCGACCATGCCGACGATGGTCGCCGGGTGCGGGCCGTTGTCCGTCTCCGCCGGGTCGTAGTGCATGAACACGACGAGCTGCCCACGATCGATGAACGGGGCGAGGATCGGCTCGGCGTCGACACCGGGCGCGAGGGAGAAGAACGTCGTGATGGCACACGGATGCTGGCGCAGCAACGAGCTGCGGTGCAGCAGCGACGAGGTGGCTCCGCTGACCCGAAAGTTCGGGTCGATGATCCGCAGTTCGTCGTTCCGGCTGATCCCTGCGTCGAACGAGCAGTACCCCCGGTACCCGAGAGCACTGGCCTTTCGGACCCCTGTGGTCAGCGCTTCGATCAGCTCCGCCGGCGGTTGGTCGTCGTCCATCACACAACCGACCCACGTCGAGGTGGGCTGCGGCAGGTGCACGGACGCACCGAAGTATTCCACCGATCCGCTCTCGGTCACGCCGAACTGGAGTCCCCAGACTGTCCGGAAGGGGACCTCCTCCTCGACGATCCACTGATCGCTCACCTGCTCCAGTTGGTTGAACAGTGACCGGTTGAGCCGGTCGCGCAACCGTCTGGTGAAGATCGCGATCCCGCTGTACACCTCGGCACCGGCCGGTTTGATGACCGCCGGCCGGCGGTCCTGCTGCACGATCCGTCGCACCTCCGCGGGGGTGGCGACCTGCCGGCGGGGCAGGTACTCCGGTGCGACCAGGCTCTCCAGGACGGTCTTGTTGTTGAGTCGGGCCAGCAGGTCCGGCGAGACCCGGGCCGGCGCGGCCCGCAGCTGTGGGTCGTGCGGGGGGAACTGGAACTCCAGCAGCTCGCCCCGCTCGGCGGCTTCCCGGGCGAGCTGTACCGCCTGCTCGCTGTTGCGGAATTCACGCAGGTCGCTCGGCGTCTTGAGACCGCTCCGGCTGAGCAGCCGTAGCGACTTGTCCGCGCAGGCGCCGGCGCTGGCGATGGCCGCCGCCTGGTGCGGAAGGGTGAGGTGAAGGCCAGTGATCATGTCCAGCCCGTTGTCCAAGCCGGCGCCCGCGCCGGCCAGATAACGGCTGCTGGCAGTCGTCACCGGACTTGGTGGCCGGGCCAGGACCACCCCGTCGTGAGCGAACACCTGTACCTGGATAGGCGTATACATTGAATCTCCTGACATGCCGGCCCATGGAGGGCCTCGGGATGGCACGAAGCCTGGGAGCACCGCCGCCACGATCATGCGGAGAACGCGGGCGAACGGGTGGCGTCCCGGTTCTGATGAAGGCCGCTCGGCCGCGAGAGTCGGGCGTGCCGCGTGCACCGAAAACAGCGCGGTTCCAGGCTGGACCGACCAGGTCGCGGCTGGCTTTTGGTCAGCGCTGCGTTGGCGCGGTGCACACCAACAGCCGGTGTGTGATTAACCAGTCACCGACCGCGTGATCGTCGAGTGCTGATCTGGGGTGCGCAGTCAGCTTACTTTGCACATTTTTGAGCTGAAGGGTCGTCGGCCCGACGCAGACTCCCTAGGGGGTCGACGTGTGAATCTAGGGGTGTACGACGCTCCACCGGGCTTCGTAGGGTCGGGCCCCGTCGGGTCGTCGTTCCCCTCCACCGCACCGGAGTGGGACGCACGTGGGTGCGCGGCGCCCGAGTGGAACGGGAGGTGCCGCACCGCCGACACGACGGGGCCCGCCGCGAAGAGGCCCCGGTCGGCCACCCGGACGGGTGGTGGCGGCGTTCGACGCCGCGCGGCATTCATCGCGCCACATCGTGCCGTCCGCCAAACGGAACATCGGCTGACCGGCCGCTCCGGCCACGCGCCTCCCGGTCACCCCTTTCGATCGGAGGTTGATCATGTCTGTCGGGTCCGCTGGTGCTCAGTCCGTGGGCGCTGCGATTGACATCGGACCGGCCGGATCAGCCGAAGGTCTTGACCTGGTCGGGGATCTACGGCGGCCGTTGGTGTGGCCGGCTCGGGCGGCGTCGGTGGCGCGGACGCTGGAGTTGCCCGACCTGGCGGGTGTGGGGCCGGTTGGTGTGGTGGTGGTGGCGGGCCTGGTTGGGGTGTTGGCCCGGTATACGGGTCAGGAGGAGGTGGCGCTGGGTCTGCCGGGTGGCGGGTTGGTGCGGGTGGGTGTGGCGGGTGATCCGGGGTTCCCCGAGTTGGTGTCTCGGGTGGGTGCGGCGTGGGCCGCGCCGGTGGCGGGTCCGGTGGCGTGGGGTGCGCCGGTGGCGGGTGCGGGTGTGGTGGGTCCGGTGGTGGTGGGCTTGGTGGATGGTCCGGTGGCTGAGGTGGGGCCGGCGGTGGTGGATGTTGATGTGGTGGTGACCGTGGCCTTGGATGGCTCCGGGCTGCGGGTGGATTATGCGGTGGAGGGGTTTTCGGCGGAGTGGGTGCGGGGCCTGGTGGATCAGGTTGTGTTGTTGGCCGGGGCGGGTGTGCGGGAGCCGGGTGTTCCGCTGTCTCGGTTGCCGTTGTTGGGTGTGGTCGAGCGGGAGCGGCTACTCGCGTGGGGTCGGGGTCCGGTGCGTCCGGTGCCGAACGAGCCGATCCACGAACTGGTGTTGGAGTGGGCACGCCGCACGCCGGACGCGGTCGCGGGTGTCGCCGACGGCGAGGTGCTGACGTACGGGGAACTGGCACGCCGGTCGGGGGTGCTGGCCCGCTACCTGCGGTCAGCCGGTGTCGGTGTCGGTGATGTGGTGTCACTGGCGTTGGACCGCAGCATGTGGACCCTGGTCGCCACCCTGGCCGTGTTGCGGGCCGGCGCGGCTTACACGCCGATGGACGTGTCGTGGCCGGCCGAGCGGATGCGGATGCTCCTCGCCGACCACGGCGCGCGGGTGGTGTTGACCGTCGGTGAGGTCGCCCCCCGCATCCCCGCACCTGACAGCGTCCGAGTCGTCGCACTCGACAACGACTGGCCGACCGTGGAGGCCTGCGAACCGGTCGGCCTGCCGGTGGTGGACGCCACGGCGGCGGCGTTCGTCATCTACACGTCAGGATCGACCGGCACCCCCAAAGGCGTCGTCCTGTCACACGACAACCTGACGAACTTCCTC
>NZ_JBIRTH010000010.1:195777-288244 GCF_044334565.1 Micromonospora sp. NPDC020750 | reverse complement strand
AGTTCTCAAAGAACAACCACACACCATCCGAAAACCCCCACCAGGAGGGCCCCGTCCGGGGCTTTTCCGTACCCGCACCCGCCGCTCTCGCGCCGGGCACTTTTACTACGTTACCTCACCGTCTCTGCCGTGTCAAACCGTGTATCCCGGTCTGTCGTGCTTCGTACGGGTATCGCACCGAGTGTTCCCGCGCAGCGGCGAACCACTGCTTGTGATCATCGGATTTGGCAGGCTGGCCGTCGCGATCTCTCGCGGTCTCGCCCAGTTCCCTGCCGATCTTCGACCCTACCCGGTTGGTTCCGCCGTTCCAAATCCGCCTCGCGGCGAATCGTCGGCCCCGTCCGGTCCGACTCCGGGGGATCGTGATCCCTCAGCGCCGGCTTGCCTGTCCCGCGCTCCGGCCTCCAGGTCTTTCGCCCTGTTTCGTCCGTTCCGCGCTGGCAGAGAGAAAGTTACGCGTCCGGAGTTTGATCGTCAAATCGGCGCGCAGCGGCCCGCGTCACACCATCTGCGATCAAGAATACGGGCAGCTCACGGTCGGTTGGTCGGGCGACGGGCCGCTCGCCAGCCCCGTAAGCCCAGGACGCCCACAGTGGTGCCGATCGCCAGTGACGCCGAGATCAGCAGCGCGTGCACCCACAGGAAGCCGGTCGGTGTCCCCTCGCCCACCGTCCCGCCCGCCCAGGAGCGCGGGTCGTTCCAGATGGCGACGGTGAACCGGGGCCAGATCACCCAGGTCCAGACGCCGACCCCGACAAGGAAGAGGGCCCAGCCACGTGACAGCACCATGGCTGGCCAGTATGCCAGCGTGATCGGCGATCGGCGGGAGCACCGGCGGTACCGGGATGCGCCGCGCGGCAGGTCAGGGGCCGGGTACCGGCGCCGGCCCGGAGCCCGGCACCGCCGGGGGCCCGGGACACGGTTTCGGCACGCGACCGGGTCGGCGCCTGCCTGCTGTCCGCCGTGACCAGTCGCCGCCGTAACGCCAGCCCCGTCGCGCCGCAGGGCGTACCGGCCGGGGTCGATGCGCCCGACGGCCGCACCAGTACGCGTAGGTCCGGATCCGGTCGGTGGCCGAGGAGGAGCGAACTCTGGAGTTCCACCAGCTCGCCGGTCACCTGCCCGGTAGCCACGGCGTCCAGCGCCGGCTACGAGCGCTGCCCCGTGCTGCGGACGGAAGGGCCGGTCCGGGGCAGCCGGTTGTGTTGTACGGCTGACCACCCGGGTGCCGTGGCAGGGCCTGCCGGGCATCCACGCCCCGGAACGGAGGTGAGGCCGCCTCCGTCGCGCCGGAGCGGGGCCGCCCCCTCCTTGGCCGCCGGTCATCTCGGCGGCGGCGGCGAGGAAGAGCAAGGGGGCGATCAGCACCTGCGCATGAGCAGGCAGTTCGCTCTCGATCCGCCCACCCAACTCGTCGCGCGACGTATTGACCTCAATCGCAGCCGAGGTTGCAGACAGTCATGACCGATCAGCGCCAGGAGCCGACCACCCACGACGAGTCGGGGCCCCCGCCCCAGCGCGGCAAGCGAATCCGCAACCGCGCCCTCGTCGTCCTGGCGGGCGTGGTGGCGGCGACCCTGGTCTGGATTGACCTCTACCGCTGTTGAGGTCGGAGACTGGGCACATGACGATCGGAGATGCCAAGGTCCAGGTGGACATGGTGTTGGACCTCATTTGCGTGCACTCGTACATCGGGTACGCCCGACTGACCCGGGCCGCCGAGCGGTTTCGGGCCGGGGGAGGCGAGGTGGAGATCCGCTTCGCCCCCTTCGAGCTTGCGCCCGGCGCGCCCACCGAGGGGATGCCACTGATCGAGGCGCTCACCCAGAGCTTCGGCGAGAAGACGGTGCAGCAGTTGGGTTACCTCGTCACCGAGGCGGCGAAGGACGGGCTGGAACTCCACTACGACCGGGCCATCGCCACCGGGACGTTCGGGGCGCACCGGCTCGTCGCCCAGGCCGCCCACCAGGGCCGGGGGGAGGCGATGGTGGAGCGGCTGTTCCGCGCGCACTTCACCGACGGGTTGAACATCGGCGACGCCGGGACGCTGGCCCGGCTGGCCGCCGAAATCGGCGTCACCCCCGACGACTCCGGCACCGAGGAGGTCCGCGCCGCGCTGCGTTTCGTGCGGGAAGCCGGGATCACCAGTGTGCCGCTCTTCCGGATCGAGGGTGCCCCGCCGATGCTCGGCGAACAGCCGGAGGAAGTGTTGTTCGCGGCGCTGACGGCCCCGAGCCTGACCGGATCGGTGATCCCGTCGAGCGAGCCGGACGCGGACGGGGTGCACGACAGCCCTCTGCCCGACGTGCAGAACCACGTGCAGCGGTACCTGGCCACCGACGGGGCCGACGGTCACGACTACTACGGCTTCCCGACGCTGCTGCTGACCACGCGGGGGCGGCGCACGGGCCGGCAGATCCGCACGCCGCTGATCTACGGCCGGGACGGCGACCGGGTTGTCCTGATCGCCTCCAACGGCGCCTCGCCGAGGAACCCGAACTGGTACCAGAACCTCTTGGCGGACTCGGAGGTCAGGGTGCAGGTACGCGCGGACAAGTTCGCCGCGGCGGGCCGGCTCGCCACTGCCGAGGAGCAACCGCGCCTGTGGGAGCTGATGGCAAAGATCTTCCCTAAGTACGACGAGTACGCCACCGAGACGACCCGGGACATTCCGGTGGTCGTCCTGGAGCCCCACCGGGACTGACCTCGGCCCGGGGCGGCCCATGTCCAGTCGAACAGCTCGACGGCCGAGACGCCGGAGGTGTTCCACGCCGGGCCGACCAGGTCCAGGTCCGGATAGTCACGAAAGCCGGCAGCAGTGGACGAAGCGGGCGAGTCGAGCGGAAGTTCGATGGGAAGGGCGCGAAGGAAGAGGCCGACCGCGCGCCGCAAGGACACCCGCGGACGTGTCCAGGCCGTCGCCGAGCCGGACGCGCCCCCCATCCAGAACGTCCGCGGCATCACCGCTCTGCTGGCCGTCTACTTTGGTTCCATCGCGATGTGCAGGACCTGCCCGGTGACCCGAGGAGAAACAGCGGGCGGTCCTCGACGTCACCTCCGGACTGCTCGCCCAGGGGCCGGGCGGCGGGCCGCCACCCGGCCCCGATGCCCCATCCGACGGCAGGGGACACCACGATGACTGACCAACGCTCCGATCAGTCCGAACTCACCGTCGGACAGCTCGCCTCCCGCAGCGGGGTGAGCGTCTCGGCCCTGCACTTCTACGAGCGCCAGGGCCTGATCAGCAGCCGACGCACCACCGGCAACCAGCGTCGCTACCCCCGCGACGCGCTGCGCCGGGTGGCGCTGGTCCGCATCGCCCAGCGCGTCGGTGTGCCGCTGGCGAAGGTCGCGGCGGTGCTGGCGCTGCTGCCCGACGGCCGCACCCCCACCCGGCTGGACTGGAAGCGGATGACCGAGTGCTGGCAGTCGGACCTCGACGCCCGACTGCGCCAGCTGCAACAGCTCCGCGACGACTTCGCGGACTGCGTCGGTTGTGGGTGCATGTCGCTGGACCGCTGCCCGATGATCAATCCGATGGACCGGCTCGGGGCGGAAGGGCCGGGCCCCCGACGCCTGATCGAACCGGTCGACACCGGGCGGGACGACGTCACCGCCGGCTGACCGGCATCTGTGGTCCGACATCGTCCCAGTGCGTCAGGACGTCGCCGGCGAGGGCTGCTGTCCACGGCGGCCAGGATGGCCGCCGTGTCGGCGAGTCCGCCACCACCTGCTCCGCCGCGTCCTGGTTGCTCTGGTGGTGCCCCGCCTCCGGGCCGAGCACCCGCCACGGATGGTCACAGATGCGGCAGCGGACACCCCGGGGGCCTCCGGCGGACAGCGGGGGCGGCGGCTGATCGGTACGGTCGATGTACCGACCTCTTCGCCGCCCCCGATCGAGAGAAGCCCGCCGTGTCGCACGTCGAAAAGATCACCGGTGAGCTGCGGACACTGACCACCGGCGTCGAGCGTGCACAGGGGCTGGCCGCCGCCACCCACAAGCAGGCGCAGGAGGTGGCGCTGCGCGCCGCCGCCGCCGGCTTCGCCGCCGTCGCGGCCGGCATGACCCGGGTACAGGCCGCGGTCTCGGAAATCCAGGGCGTCCTGAACGGGCTGGCCACATCCCTCGGCGAGGCGACGAAGACCACGGCGGCGGTCCCCCACCGGGCCACCCCGCAGGAGACCATCACCGGGCTCACCCCCGTGCGGAACGCCGTCGACGGTGTCCGCGACACCACGACCAGGGCCATCGGCCAGCTCGGCGAGACCCGGCAACTCGCCACCATGGTGCTCCAGGGCGGGCAACCCGGTCCGATGCTGTCGGCCCTGGAGAGCATCAGGCAGGTCCTGACACTGGTCGTCCAACGCACCAGCGTCACCCGCCAGTCCGTCGAGGCGGCCATCGCCGAGGCACGACAGCTCGGTTCCTCTGGAAACTGACCGGGCCCGGCGGCCCGGCCCCGGCCGGCCCCGTCCCTCCCCGCGCCGGGGCCCGATCTCAGCCGCCACCGCGAGCGGGCGCCTCACCCGGACACGCGGGGACGCCGCGCCTCAATTGCCACGCTCCTAGCCCCTGGCCCGGCCCTGTCCGCCGCTCAACTACCCAGCAGGCGACGCCCGAAGTGGATGGTCCACCCATCGGAGTCCGCGAAGTCCGCCGGCCGTTGCTGCTGCACCGACACCAGGCGAAGCCGGTCCGGCGACGGAGCGCTGTGCAGATTCCTGGGGCCTACGAGTCGCAGAGTCGTGATGAGGCCATAGGGCTCGCCGGGGGCCTGCTGCCACATGTCCTCGTACTTCGACTCGGCGAGCATCTCGAGCGGGCCGGTGCCGTCCAGATCGAGAACCGCAACGGACCCGCCGCCCACCGACCGCGCCACCCACCAGCCTTCCCCGACGCCCCCGCCTGGCCGCCGAGCCTGCCGACGACCGGGTAGAAAATCTATGCCGAACCGACTAGACATTCCCGGTGGTGCGGCATACTCTTACTCCAGTCGAGAACAGAGGGTCACCAAAGACGCAGACGGACCGCCCGGCCGTGAGGTCACGACGGGCAGTGAGGAACAGAAGTGGTTTCACCGTTCCTCACGAACGGCGATAGAAGCACGCCAGCCCTGACGTGATTGTGCGACGGGGCACCGCAGGTGGGGCCAGGCAGTCTCAGGGCTCCAGCTGATGTTCGCCGCACCTGTACGGGGCCAGAAGTCGCGTGGGCTCCGACACCGGCGGACCGCACGTCAGCAAGGGAAAGAGAAACAGAGGAAAGGGAGGGCCGTACACCGTTGGATCGCCCGCCGCCGGCCGTCAACCCAGGCCGGGCGGACACCGCAGTTTCCATCGAAGAGAGGTGGTCTCCGGTCACGCTTATGCGATCCTCGCACCCAAAGCCCTCAGTTGCGGCTGGTGCGGATACGACGAGCCGACGGTCATGTCGGCAGATGGTGTTCTGACCCGTAACCCTGGGCCCCGGCGCGTGAGCGCCGGGGCCCTCGACGTGGAGGTGGCATGGGGCAAAACCCTGATGACATGTTCGGCGACGAGGACTACCCCGCCTACACCATTGGTCGGGCCGCAGAGATACTCGGCGCCTCGCAGGACTTCCTGCGCCGTTTGGACGAGGCGAAACTGATCGCCCCCCACCGCTCCGCCGGCGGGCACCGCCGATACTCCCGATACCAGCTACGCCTGGCTGCCCGGGCCCGCGAGATGGTCGACCAGGGCACCGCCTTGGAGGCCGCCTGTCGGATCATCATCCTCGAAGACCAACTCGAGGAAGCCCAGCGGCAGAACGAGACGCGGAAGCATCGTGGGACGAGGCAGCACGACTGACCGCCGCGCCCTCGCGTGAAGTCGTCGGCGGGCCGCTGGTGCCGCAGGACAGGGCGGCCGCCAGGCCCGGCGGTCCGGGCACCGCCATTCGAGCGGCCGGCCGTGCCCGAAAGCGGCTGGTCGGCGGCGCGTGTAGCGTCCGACCATGGGCAGCGGCGGGACAGACGACGCCGGTACGGGAACGGACGCCTCTCGTATCGGAGGCGAAGTGACGTTATTGTCGGAATCGGTGACCGCTGCAAGGGTGACCGAGTTGCGACACGCGGTCGCCGCGGTTGCTCACTCGGCAGGTCTGGCGGACCACGGGTTGGAGGACTTCGTCTTGGCGGTACACGAGTTGGTCACCAACGCGGTGCGCCACGGCGGGGGCAGCGGTGAGGTACGGCTGTCGCAGCACCACGACATGCTCACCTGCGAAGTCAGCGATCACGGGCCCGGCCTGGATGAGGTGGCCGTCGCCCTACCTGCGCCGGGGGAGGTAGGCCATCGGGGCCTGTGGCTGGCCCAGCAGCTCACCGGGGGGCTGATGATCGTCACCGCCGGCCAGGGAACCAGCGCCTCGGTGACGGCGCGGCTCCCCACCCGATCGGCCGTAGGTGAGGAACAGTGACGATGCCCCCGGAGCAGACCTGGCACTGGCGCGTCGACGCCAGCGCCCGCCGCCGGGTCCTGACGCTGTTCGGTGAGATCGACATGTCGGGAGCCAATCGACTCGACGGTCTGCTGCACGAGACGATCTCTCAGGCCGGGGCGGTCGAGGTGGACCTGGAGCGGGTGACCTTCATCGACTCCATCGTGCTCAGCATTCTGGTCGGCGCGCACCACCACGCGGCCGACAGGGGCGTGGACCTCAGCCTGGTCAACGCCGCCGGACAGGTCCGCCGGGTCCTCGACATGACCGGCATCATGCAGCTCCTCGGCAGTCCCGCCGGACCGTCGCCGGTCGCGACCTGACCGCGTAACTCACCGCAGCCGGAGCGCATGCCGTCCGGTGTTAGGCGTGGAGGCCGGCCCAGCCCGGCACCCATACCTCGGTCGGGGTGACCGCCGTGATGCCACCAGGTGCCGGCGGAGTGCGGCGAGGGTGGGGCGCGAGTCGCCGGCGTACTGCTCCTGGCCACCCCGTTCCTGCTCCCCCGCCGCGCCGACACGCTCTCGCCGCCCGGCAGGGGCTCACAGTATTGGCGGCTGTTTCGGGGCGAGCCGCACCTTGCCAGGGACATGCACCGCGGAGCGCGGCTCGTCGCCCAGCCCACTACCGCTTCACCGTGAGCCGACCAGGCCGGCGACCGGACGACCGCAACCCGATCACAACCGGTCCACAGCCGCCGGTGCCTAGAAATGGGTCAGTCCCCGACGGGAAGTTCCCGGGACCGCTGCAAAGGAGAACGACATGTTGAAGACCACGAAGGCCCGCCGGATCGGGGCGATGCTGGGAGCCGCCGCAGCGGTGGCGGCGCTCAGCGCGGCGGCGGGTCCGGCGCCCGCCGTCGCCGGCGTCGACGCCGAGGTCGGTTCGGCGGGTGCCTACAAGATCGCTGACGTGACCGCGCTGGCGCCGGGTTCGAGCACCTCCGGAGGGTGGAACAACACGCCCACCACCCGGTACTACAACGTGGACGTCCGGCCGGTCGCCACCACCGTGACCCAGAGCTGCCAGCTCGAGGTGACCCGGCAGTGGCGCAAGCAGAACTGGAACGCCGACAACACCCGTGAGCTCGAGATCTACTGGACGGTCAAGAACGTCGGTTCCTACACCTGCGACGGCGACGTCTACCTCTCCTGGGTCAGCAACTGACCGAGCACGCCCGACCGGGCCCCGGCCAGCCGCCGGGGCCCGGCCCGTCAGCCACTGGGCACGGTTTGCCGCCCGGTGGGCACCAGCTCGCGGAGGCGGGCCGGCAGTTCCTCCAGCCGGTACGACTCGCCGCGCGCCCAGGCGGCGTAGAAGGCCCGCTCGGTCAGCGCCAGACGGACCCGGTCGAGGGTGGCCGCGTGTGCGGCGTGTTCCTGCGCCGGCACCGGCGCCCCGATCGCGACGCGGGTGGCGCTGGCCGCACCGAGCAACTCGACCGCCGCCGGATGCCGGTTGTCGGCGGCGAGGACGGCGGCGAGCGCCTCCAGCAGGCTGGCGCCGCGCCACCGGTCACCGACCGCACAGTGCAACTCCAGGCTGCCCCGGAGCAGTCCGGCCGCCCGCCACCGGTCGCCGTCGCGGGCCTCGACCAGGCCGACGATGTTCAGTGCCCAGGCGATGCCTTCCTGGAAGTCGAACTCCCGGAACCGGCACAACGCGTCCTCGGCCAGCCAGCGGGCGCGGGCGTCCTGCCCCCGGTGATACGCCACGGCGGCCAGGTGGACCCGGGCGGACGCGATCCCCTCGGGATCAGCGAGCTGGTGGAACTCCGCCAGGGCCGCCTCGATGAGCGGTTCGGCCCGGTCCAGCTCGGCGCCGAGCCAGGCGGTGAAGCCGGTCATCAGCAACGTGTCCGCGATCCCACGCCGGTTGTCGACGAGCCGGTGGACGGTCAGCGCCTCGGCGTACCGGGCCAGCGACCGGTCCAGCCGGCCCTGTTCCCGGTCGACCGAGCCGAGGAGGCTCAGCGCCCGGGCGGACCCGCTGTCGTCGGCGAGCTGCCGGTGCACCTCCAGCGCCCGCTCGCCGTGCCCGGTGGCGGCGACGTAGTCGCATTCGAAGAGGGCCAGGTACGCCGCGGAGAGGCAGGCCCTGGCCAGCTCGGGTGCGGGCGCGTCGTCGGTGCCGGTGAGCGCGTCGGCGAGCCACCGCCGGCCCTCCCGGTACCGGCCGCGCAGATGGCAGTACCGCCCCAGGCCGGCGGCGAGCCGGAGCTGTTCGGAGCGGGAGCCGTGCCGCCGGTGCCACTCCTGCGCGGCGACCAGGTTGTCGTGCTCCACCGCGAGCCGGTCCAGCAGCACCTCCAGTTCCGGGCCGTGCAGTTGCCGGTCGACCTCCTCGGCCAGCCGCCGGTAGTGCACGGCGTGGCACCGGTACGCCTCGGCGGACTCCACCGCGGATTCGGCGAGCCGCTCGGTGGCGTAGTGCCGGATCGTCTCCAGCAGCCGGTAGCGGGCCCGGTCCCGGCGCCGGTCGGTCACCACCAGCGACCTGGCGACCAGGTCACCGAGCACGTCGATGGCCTCCTCGGCCGGACCGGGCGCCACCGCCTCGACCGCGTCGAGGGTGCCGCCGCCCCGGAACACCGCGAGCCGGCGGAACCACCGCTGCCGGGCCGGGCTGAGCAGGTGGTAGCTCCAGGACATGGCGGCGTCGAGGGCGGACGGCCGGCCGGCACCACCCGGGCCGGTGCGGAGCAGCCCGGGTTCACGCAGCCGGTCGGCGATCTCCGGGAGGGTGAGCACCGACGTGCGGGTGGCGGCCAGCTCGATCGCCAGTGGCAGCCCGTCGAGCCCGGCGCAGATCGCCACCAGCGCGTCGGCGTCGGCGTCCCGCAGGTCGCGCACGACCGGCACGGCCGCCCGGTCGAGAAAGAGCCGGACCGCGTCGTAGCGGCGGGCCTCGGCGAGGTCGCCGGTGAACGGGCCGGTCGGTACCGCCAGCGGAGCCACCGGGAACGCCCGCTCCCCCGGCAGGCCGAGGGTCTCCCGGCTGGTCGCCAGCACCCGCAGCTGCGGGCAGCGGCTCAGCAGGGTACCGACCAGCGCCGCGCAGGCAGTGGCGAGGTGCTCACAGTTGTCGAGCACCAGCAGCAGCCGGGCCCGGCGCAGCTGCCGCGCCATCGCGTCGACGGGAGACGGATCGCCCTGGTCCGGCAGGCCGAGGGCGGTGCCCACGGTGCCCGCCAGCCGGTCCGGGTCGGCGAGCCCCGCGAGTTCCACGAACCGGACCACCGGGTCGTCCCCGGCGCTGAGTTCCGCGGCGACCGCGAGGGCCAACCGGGTCTTGCCGCACCCCCCGATGCCGGTGAGGGTGACCAGCCGGTGGTCGGCTAGGAGCGCGCCGATCTCGGCCGCCTCGGCCCGACGGCCGATCAGTCGGGTCAGTGGTGCCGGCAGCGGTGGGCCGGCGACGGTCGGCCAGCCGGACGGGCCGGCTCCGTCCGGTGCCGGATCCGCCGCTGCCCGGCCCGCGTCGCCGCCAACCGGTCGGTCGGGGGCCGGTCGGTCGGGGGCCGGTCCGACGGGCGCAGCGCTCTCCCCGGCCAGGACGGCGGCCTCCACCTCCCGTAGCCGCCGGCCCGGCTCGATGCCGAGCTGCGCCACCAGGACACCCCGGGCCCGCCGGTACGCGGCCAGTGCGTCGGCCCGTCGACCGGCCAGGTGCAGCGCGGTCATCAACAGTTCCCAGAGCCGTTCCCGCAGGGGTTCCCGGACGACCAGGGTCTCCAGCTCGGCGGCGACCCGGGCGTGCTCGCCGAGCGCCAGCTCGGCGGCGCAGAGATCCTCCACGGCGTTCCACCGGGCCTCGTGCAGGGTGGCCGCCTCGGCCCGGGCCCACTCGCCGATCGGGCAGTCGGCCAGGGCGTCGCCCCGCCACAACCGCAGGCCGGCCCGGAGTAGTTCGGCCGCCTCGGTGCTCGCACCGGAGCGCAGGGCCCGGTTGCCCCGTCGGGCCAGTGCCTCGAAGCGCCGCGCGTCGGTCTCGCCTGCGGCCAGGGCGTACCCGGGTGGCCGGGTGGTGATCAGCTCGGGCAGGCCGGCGGCGGTCAGCGCCCGGCGCAGATGGGCCATGTGGGCGTGCAGCGTCTTGGTCGCCGAGGCGGGCGGTTCCTCGCCCCAGATACCGTCGATCAACTGGGCCCGGGACACGACGTCCGGGGCGCGCAGGGCCAGCAGCCCGAGCAGGGTCCGCTGCCGGGGCCCACCCAGCCCGACCCGGCCCCCGGCACCCGTGGTCACCTCCAGCGGCCCGAGCAACCGGACCTCCGCCACCACCGTCGGCCCAACCTCTGTGGCCATCGCGCCCCCTCCCCGGGAGGAGGAGAGCACGACGGGGCGCCGCAGGCAAAGCGGCCGTCCGGAATCCGTCCAACGTCGACCGCGGCGCCGGGCAGTCAGCCGAGGACTGGTCCCCCGGTCAGCGGACGACCTCGCAGCCGGAGGCGGTGCCGCCACCCGGACCGAGTTCGCAGACGTCCCGCCCGACCGGGCCGAGCACAAGGGGCGACTGGTCGCCGAAGACAGTGTCGGCCCCGGCCTCACCGAGGATGAGGTCGTCCCCACCGCCGCCGACGAGCGTGTCGTCCCCCGCACCACCGACCAGGACGTCCGACCCGCCGGTGCCGACGAGCCGGTCGGCACCGCCGCCGCCGACGATCTTCTCGACGTCGGCGCGGATGGTGTCACCCTCCAGCGCCGCACCGTCGTCCCCGGCCACGCCGTCCGCGTCGGCGCTGACCGACGTCGCGTGGTCGGCGTAGGTGACGGTGTCGGTGCCGGTGCCGCCGGACATCAGGTCGGCCCCCGCTCCACCGAGCAGGATGTCGGCGTTGCCGAGACCGTAGAGCCGGTCGTCGCCACTGCCGCCGTCGATGGTGTCGCCGGCTTCGCTGCCGTACACGACGTCGTCGCCGTCCATGCCGTAGATCGCCGTGCCGCGGACCCCCTGCAGGTCGACCAGGTCGTCGCCGGCCCCCAGGTTGATCCTGGCAAGCATCACGGCGGCCGTGACGTGCACCTCGTCGGCCAGGTCCCCGGTCCAGATCGCGACGGTCACCGCCCCGCCCACCTGGCAGGTCACCCGGTTGCTGGTGACCGACACGCAGCCGACGCCCGGCACCACCGGCGACCCGGTGTCGGTGACCGCGACACCGCCGTTGACCGACTCCGCCGTCACGTCGTTGGCGACACCCGTCGGGGCGACGTAGGACACCGTCGATCCGCTCACCTGCACCGTGCCGCCCGAGGCGTGGGCCGGGGCCGCGGCCCAGAGCAGGTGTGCCACACCCACCGTCAGTGACATGCCGGCACCGAGCGCGATCCTGCGCAGCTTCTCGGACAATTCAGCCTCCAACTTTCTTTCCCCGGCGATCCGCCGCCGGTGCCGCGCAGTGAACCAGCCGGCGGTTGTGATCCGGTTGCGGTCCGCAGCCGGGCCGGCGGCAGCACTGCCAGGCCGAGGGAATCTTCCACCTGTCAGGAAACTGCTACTAAAATGTGGGACATGGACTCCGCCGTCTACACCCACGGACACCACGAGTCGGTGCTGCGCTCACACCGCTGGCGCACCGCCGCCAACTCGGCCGGCCATCTCCTGCCGGTCCTGCGGCCCGGGCTGACCGTGCTGGATGTCGGCTGCGGGCCGGGCACCATCACCGCCGACCTGGCGGCCCTGGTGGCAGCCCCGGACGGGACCGGGCGGGTCACCGCCGTCGAGATCACCACCGGGGCACTGGAACTGGCCCGGGCCGAGATCGGGGCCCGGCGGCAGAGAAACGTCGACTTCGCGGTCGGCGACGTGCACGCGCTCCCCTTCCCGGACGACTCCTTCGACATCGTGCACGCCCACCAGGTGCTGCAGCACGTCGGTGATCCGGTCCGGGCGCTGCGCGAGCTGCGCCGGGTCTGCCGGCCGGGCGGGCACATCGCGGTACGCGACAGCGACTACGGGGCGTTCACCTGGCATCCGCGCCGACCCGAACTCGACGAGTGGCTGGCGCTCTACCAACGGCTGGCCCGGGCCAACGGTGGCGAGCCGGACGCCGGGCGTCGGCTGCTCTCCTGGGCGCACGCCGCCGGGCTGACCGATGTCACGGCGACGTCGAGCACGTGGTGTTTCGCGACCCCGCAGGACCGGACCTGGTGGGGTGACCTGTGGGCGGAGCGGGTGGTCGACTCGGCGCTGGCGCACCAGGCCCTCGCCGCGGGAGTCGCCCCGGAAGCGCTGGCGCGGATCGCGGCCGGCTGGCGGGCCTGGGCCGCCGAGCCGGACGGCTGGCTCTCGATCCTGCACGGCGAGCTGCTGGCCCGGCCCTGAGCGCCGCCCGGCGGGCGGAAGAACCGACGACCGCCGGGGCGGGCGCCCCGCCGTCTACCGCCACCGCCGTCAGCAGGCCACGCCGTGGAGCCGGGCCATTCAGGAGCGGCGGAACAGCACGCTCGGGACACCCTCGATCATCTCCTTGGCGAACCGGGCCGGGGTCACCGGGCTACCGATGTCACCGGCCAGCGCGGCCACGTCCACGACCTGCTCGACTGGCCGGGCGGTCCCGGCGCGGGTGATCCGACGCCACCGCACCGGGACGTCACGTCCCTTCTTCGGCTTGCCCGCGTCGTCGCGCAGCAGCTTGCGCCAGCCGGTCGGGGCGTGCGGGTCGTGGTCGACGCCGAAGTGCAGGGTCTCCGGTCGCAGGTGCAGGTGCAGCGTGCTGACGTCCCCCACGAACAGGCAGAGCAGCACGTTCTCGCTCAACCGCCGGGCGGGCAACGCGGTCATCGGGGTCAGGCCGGTCAGGTCGCCGTTCTCCGGCACCGACACGTCGTACCCGTCGATCAGCATGCCGGGAAAGCCGGAGACAAGTCCGGAGCGGATCAGGAAGCCGCTGACCATCGGATAGCGCTGAGCGGCCAGGTCGGCGAGGTGTTCCCGGTCGTAGGCGACGTCCCCCTCGGTGACCCGGCCGAGGCTGAGCGCGCCGTCGAGCAGACACCTGATCCACCAGGGGTCGAGGTGGAAGAAGCGCAGCGACTCCGCCGGCAGCATCCGCTCATCGGGTACGAGGTAGTTGAACGGTACGTCGGTGAGGCGGTTGAGGTCGGCGAGCCAGGTGCCGACGACCTCGGGCGGGGTCGGGTCGGCGGCGCCGATGGCGCTCAGCACGGGTACCGGGGTGACCTGCCCGTCGGCGTGGTGCGCCCGCCGCCGGGCCTGCCGCCAGTTCCCGTACGCGGTCGAGAACCGCTTGCTGCGCAGCGCGAGCAGCCGTCCGAGCTGCCACGCCGAGGCGTACGAAACGTCGATCATGCCGTTGTCGGGGTCGACCCGCAGCAGCGCGTCGGCGGCCCGGACCGGCAGCAGGTCGGTCGGGCCGGGGCCGGCGGAGCGCTGCGGGCTGAGCGGCCCGTGGTACCAGGAGACGGTGCGCTCGGCCTGGCGCAGGCGGTGCGGGAGCGGGACGAATCCCCGGGTGAGGTACGGATCGACGGAGGGCCGCCCAGGGGCGGGCAGGCTCACCGTGGCCGGGGTGCGGTCCAGCGACTCGGCGATGCCGGCGAAGCCGGGGCCGTCCTGGACGCAGGCGAACCGCCAGCTCTTCAAGGAGATCAGGTGGACCACATCACCGGTGCCGAGGTCGAACGCGCCGTCGCGGTAACGGCCGGCCACCGATACGAGATGCGCGGTGCTGGTCCGCCCCGCCCTCGGCAACCGGGCGCTCAGCACCGCCGCCAACTCGGCACCGTCGGCACGGCCGGCCACCACCTTCTGCCGTACGTGGGTGAGCAGGGACAGTTCGGCGGCGGTCGGGATCAGTTCCGCCAGCCGGTCGCGTGGCACGCCGAGCACCACCGCACGGTCGTCGTCGCGCTGCCCGACCATTGACGGTTCGTCGCCGAACCCGGGCAGCGCGGCGATCTCGGCCAGGGTGAGCACCCTCGTGTCGACCTGGTCGTCCTCGTCGAAGAGCAGCAGCGCCAGCCAGGGCAGGTCGGAGGTGTCGTCGCCGCCGGTCTGTTCCCAGGGCAGCGTGCCCCGGCCCAGCAGCACGTGCGGCAGCACGTTCGCGTGGTCGCCCAGGCTGCCCTCCGGTGGGAAGACCGACACCACGTCCTCCGGGGCCAGGGCCCGGTGGTCGCCCGCGACGACGAACCGCCTGCTGACGGCCCGCAGCTTTTTGGCCTGGCCACGGATGGTCAGGTCCTGCCGGACCGTCACGGTGTAGGTGCCGTCGCGCAGTTGCGGCGCGGGCCGGTGGGTGGAGACGAAGCGGGTCTCGTTGGTCATGCCGTTTCCCTTCACTGCCCGATCAGTTTGCCGACCAGCGGCGCGACGAGGAACGCGGCGGCGGTACGGCCGCCGACCGTGATCTGCTCGTCGATGCCGAGGTCGGCCAGCAGGGTGTCGCGTCCGGTGCTGCCGAGTGCGCGGTCGACGGCGTCCCGGCCCTGGTCCGTGGCGGGGCGGAAGACCTTCTCGTCCACCAGGTCGAAGGCTTGGTCGATCTGTTCCATGCTGTATCCGGCCTGGCTGTCCGGGATGCTCTGCGGCGGGTCCACGGCGGGTAGCACCGGGGCGATCGGCGTGATCGCGAAGCCGGCGAGGCTGTCCGCGATCAGCGGGTCGGGGTCGGCCCGGGTGGTGACCGACTCCCCCCACAGCGCGCGGGGAACCCGCTTGGGCACGGGCTCGAAGGCGAACAGGTTCGTCACGTCGGTGCTGCCGTCCCGGGTGATGGTGACGGCGTGGGTCGAGCCGAACTGGGTCGCGGGTACGTCCATCGGCGCGATTCCGAAGGTGGCGGCCGGTACCGCGCCGTCGATCCGACCGGCCCCGACGTCGTACGTCCTGGCCGGCACCACGGAATCGGTGACCAGGGTGAACTTGCGCGGGCTGAGCACCCAGTCGACGTCCCCGTCCCCGGCGCGGACCAGCCCGTCCCGCACCGCGAGGGTGCAGATCGGCTGCTCGGCGGAGTCGGCGGGCAGGAACGCGGCCTGGAACGCCGGCCAGTCGATCGGCGCCGGGCGTTGGTTGGCGCCGGCGCCGAACGAGACCTCGAAGCTGATGATGGACAGGTGTACCCGGGCCCGGCCGGAGAACTCCGGCCCCCAGATGGAGAGGTCGGCGCCGACGTCGACGGAGAGGGTGTGGGTGCCGAAGAAGTGGTACGTGTACCGCACCCCGATGCCGACGTACAGGCTCGCCTCGTAGTGGTACGGCTGCCAGCCGATCAGGAAGTCGACCCCGGCGGTGAACCACGCGCTGAGGTTGCCGCTGTTCCAGGTGGCCGCCAGGTGCCCGCCGGCCATCAGCACCGACGGGGTGAGCGCGAAGTAGGCGTCCCCCTTGACCGACACCTCACTGTCGATCTGCCAGTTGAAGCCCAGCCGGGGCACCACCGGATAGTGGGCCGGTGGGACGAAGCCGGGGCGGTAGCCGCCGACGGTCACCACGAAGTCGCCGCCGTGCGTGCCGCTGAACCAGCTGTAGAAGGCGAAGCCGCCGCTGAGATGGCAGTCGCGGGAGAACAGGTACGAGGCCGAGGTGAGCTGGGCGGCCACGCCGAGAAAGCCCTCGTCCGGGATGAAGCTGGCCTTGACCGCCATCTGGATCTCGGCGATCGGCGGCACGTCCGGCGCGGCCGGCACCTTCATGGTCGACAGGCCGAGGATGTCGATCTCGAAGCGCTGCCCGAACATGAGGGTCAGCAGCGCGAACGAGTCGATCTGCTTGAACGAGGTGAACCTGATCCCGACCGCGAGGAACTGGTCGCCCTCGGACGGGGTGAGGTACGGACGCAGGGTGCTCAACTCGGTCATCGGGTCCGTAGCCGGCACCGGGCCGGAGCTGTCCGACATCACCTTGCTGACCAGCGGGAACTGGGCGATCTGGTCGATCGCCGGGACGCGTAGTCGGCGGTTGTAGCCGAATCCGGCGGCGATTCCGGTGACCTGGAAGAAGGCCGGGCCACCGATCGGGTAGTCCAGGAAGGCGTACACGAACAGCGAGGGGTATCCGCCGACGTAGGCGTACGCGCCGAGCGCGGAGACGGTCAGCTCTCGGATGGTCAGCAGGGCCGAGCCCTCGTACTCGTCGTACGGCTGGCCGTCGGCGCCGGTGAGCGGGACGCGGAGCAGGCCGGCGCTGACCGCGAGCGGGCCGTTGCGGTAGTCCAGCCCGAGCCCGTGCAGGTCGAACTCGGGCGCGAAGTCGTTCAGCGGCGAGCCGACCGCCAATCCGTCCAGGGCGAAGGTCAGGCCGCCCAGGGAGATGCTCGCGTCGAGCAGGAACCAGAGCTTCTGGCGTTCGTACTGGAAACCCACCCGGTTGAGGTGCAGCGGCCCGAAGGTGCGCTGGAGGGTGAGCCACTGCGTGTTGCCGGCGGTGACCACGGGCTGGCCGCCGACCGGCGCGGGCGGGGCGGCCGGCGGGTTGCCGCCTGGCGCCGGTGACACCGGCAGGGCGAGTGGGTACGGGTCGCCGCCGAGGGTGAGCTTCGCGCCGAGGGTGATCCCGGCGGGCAGGGCCGACGCGTCGCCGGCGGTGCCGGGCAGCCGGGTGATCCCGGCCGGTAGCAGGGCGTTGACCGCGGCCACGTCGGCAGCGGTGAACGCCGTGGCGGCGACGATGATCTGAAGGTCGTCCACTCCGGCCCGTTGGCCGTCGGGCAGTTCGCGGCCGACCAGCGGCAGTTGCGCGAGGTCGAGCGACGCGCCGAGGTCCAGGCCGAACAGCACCCTGCCCGGCCGCGCGGGGCTGCCCCCGGTCGCCGGGCGGGCCTGGTCCAGAAAGACGAACGCGTCCTTCAGCTCGATCTCCAGGCTGTCCGGTATCAGCGGGGCGAGGGCCGGGCAGGCGTCGAGGACCGGCGCGAGCAGGGTGGTGATCTTCTGGGCGGTCCGTTTCGGCTGCGCGGTGTACGCGGCCAGCAGGGACAGCGCACCCTCAGTGCGGGCGAAGTCGACCTCGAAGTGCAGATCCCCGATCACCGCCGTGGCCCGGGACCGGATCTCCGACGGACCGCCGTCCCGGGCGGCCACGTCGATGACCAGGGTCAGGTCGAGGTTGCCGGTGTCGCTGACCGGGAACCGGGTGTGACAGGTGAAGGTGAAGTTGCCCCGGGTGTCGAAGCGGATCAGCAGCTCGTCGATCAGCAGGTCCCGCACGGCGGCGGGCAGGGTGAAGGCGTCGAATGTGGCGCCCAGATCGGCGTGCAGGTCCGACACCCGAAGCTGCTGCCCCGGCCCGGTGGTGCCGGTGAAGACCCAGACACCCCCGCTGTCCGGCCGGCTCGCCTCGATCAGCAGTTGCGCGCCGCCGAGCGTGAGGCCGGCCCTGATCGACCCGGTGTACCCGCTGGCGTCCTTGGCGATGGTGGCGCTGAGCTGCTGGAAGGCGACCGGCCCGAGGACGAACTCGTCGTCCTCCACGGTCAGCTCCAGCTCGTACGAGCCCTCCTGCGGGTACGCGGTGAGGCCGAGTTCGGTGACCACCACGTCCGGGAATCCTTCGGCGGTGCCGAAGAAGTGCTCGAACAGCCGCTTGAGCCCGATCGTCTCGCCGTCGCCGAGATGCCCGCCGAACTGGAATCCGGGTAGCTGGGCGGTCAGGTCGAACCGGACCCCGGCCAGCACGAGGTGACCGGCGACCGCGATGTGCCGCAGGGCCCCGGCGTGCGGGTCGAAGCCGATCTGAACCCCGTCGATGCCGATCTCGCCGAGACCGACGGCGGCCAGGCCGGTGCGCACCGAGTCCTGCAGGCTCTGCCCGCCGATCAGCCCGGCGAGGTCGGCCAGGCTCGGCAGGACGCCGTCGGCCGGGACGATGTCGAGTTCCCACGGGCCGCCGGAGCCGAAGCCCAGGCTGACCGTGAACTCGCGGCCGATGAGCAGGGTGGCGTGCAGCGATGCGCCGAACCCGACCTGGGAGAAGCTGTTCGGGACGGCGGTGTGGGTGGCGACCAGGGTCACGCCGATGGACCGCAACACGAACCGGTTGGCGACCACCGGCCAGTCGACCGTGCTGTCCAGGGTCAGCACGAGCGAGGTCAGCGGGGCCTCGCCGAGCCGGGTGAGCAGTGCGAGGTCGTTGATCGTGAGGCCGGTGGCGAACGGGGTGCCCGATGGCAGGCCGGTGGTGCCGGCCGACCCGCTGACCAGGGTGAGCAGGTCGGCGAGATCCTGCGGCGGGTGGTCGCCGGCTCGGAGCGTACTGGCGAGCGCGCCGTCCGGGGTGAGCGAGCCGGTGACCGGCAGCGCCAGCGCGCCGACCCGCAGGGTGGCGTCGACGGTGACGCCGACCTGCGCCGGGCGGCCGGCGGCGGCCCGGGTGACGGTCAGCACGAACGGGCCGACCTGGAAGGCGTCTGCGGAGAAGGCGCTCACCGGCCAGGCGGTTCCGACCTGGCCGGTGACGGTCAGGCGCTGCGGCCAGGCCGTGTCCGCCAGGTCGAACCGTGGCCCGGTGAGCACGGCCCGCCCACCGGGCAGGCCGGCCAGGAAGCCGGCCAGTGTCGGATCACCCAACAGGTCCGGCGCGAGGGCCAGCTTGCCCTGGTCGACCTGGGATTCGAGCCGGGTCTTCAGCTCGGCCAGCGAAAGGCTGGTGATGTCCATCTGTAGCCCCTCAGTGGTGGGTGATGACTCGTTGGCCGGGCCCGCCCATCGCATTGCGGTCGTAGAAGGTGACCGTGAATCGGCCACCGCCTGGCGCCGCCGCGACCACCGCCGCGTTGGCGGCGGCACCGGCGGCGGCGGCGGGCCCGCCCGCGACGCCGGCCAGGGTCGCCGCCGCCTGGGTGGCGGTCTGGGCCAGGGCCGGTGCCATCGCCGCGGCGGCCAACGCCAGGTCACAGACGAGCCCGCCGGCCGCGGCGGCGACCGCGGCGGGGGCCGCGGCGGCGCCGGCACCGGTGGCCGCGGCGTAGACCGCCGGAAGGACCGCGGCCATGCCGCCGGCCAGCGTGGCGACGGCGGTACCGGCGGCCACGGCCGGGGCGGCGGCCCCCGCGGCGCCGAGACCACCGAGCACGCCGGTGATGACGGTGGTGACCAGGGCTGCGCGCGGGCCGGTGGCGACCAGCCGGTGTATCGCGTTGGGCACCAGCGGCGCAGGCACAGCGAGCCCGGTCGCGTTCGCCGTGGCGAGGATCGTTTCCGCCAACGTGACGGCCCACAGCCCTCGGGCATCCCGGTCGGCCTGCGCCTGGGAGACGTCGACCCGGAGGTTGCCCCGGACTGGCGGGACCGGTCTGCCTGCGGTGTGCGAGGTCGGCCCGCCGCGTGACTGCGGCGGCACCAGGAGCGTGCCCGGGACCTGGTAGCCGGTCAGGTAGCTCGGCACCGCCCGCCCGGGCGGCGCAGGTGCCGGCGGCGCCGGGGTGGCCCCGGCGTACCCCTCCAGGATGCCGACGGTCCGGTCGGCCGGGTGGGAGAACTGGTTCCTGGTGCCGCAGGAGATCATCACGGCCTCCGGTCGCATCCGGTCCACGAAGGCGCGGCTGGTCGCGGTGTTGGCCCCGTGATGGCTGGCCTTGACGATGTGCACCCGCTGGGCAACCGAGTCCGCCGGGTTGAGGTACGCCGAGACGTTCTGCTCCTGCATCGACTCGATGTCCCCGCCGATGTAGTACCGGAAGTTGCCGAACCGCACCTCGAAGGCGAGGCTCTTCTCGTTCTTGGCCTGCTCGGGCGGGGTGAGCATGCCGCCGCTGCGGTAGGTGGCGGTCGCCGCGCCGTTGCGGACGAACCGGTTCGCCGCGAGGCAGGTGACGGTCGGTGGCGGCGCGGCCGGCGTGGGCGAGTTGAGCGGCTCGCCGGCCGCATCGGTCCAGAGGATCTCCCGGCCGACCAGCCAGTACGGGTGCCACCAGTTCGCGAGGGTGAACGGAGCGATCACGGCTCCGCCCGGCGCGACCAGGGCTGGTGGCGGCGCGATCGCCGCGTTCCCCCCCAACGGGACCGGCACGCCCCCGCCGAACATGACCGGTGGGGTCCGCACGCCGGGCACCGGCCCGGCGAACAACCACTGCGCCGCACGCTGCTTGTGCACCGGTGTCGTGTCGCTGGCCACGTTGCGGGTCACCCGGGTACGGCCCGCGCTCCTCGCGATCGCGTTGACGTAGAGCAGGTAGGGATCCTCGTCGGCGTTGGCCGGCTCGCCCTGGTCGAAGATGAGCACGTTGTCGTAGAGCTGCGTGTTGCGCCGCGCCAGCAGCCCCCTGACGCCGCCCATGTGGTCCGCGTCGTAGTGGGTCACCACCATCACGTCGAGATCATCGGTGCCGGCCGCGAACTCGGGCACGGCGGCGGTCAGGTAGGCGTCTATCCGCGTGGCGTGGCCGAGCCGGCCGCCGTCGATCAGCACGGTCCGGATCTGCGCGGCGTGCCCGCCGCCGACGCCGTCGTCGCGGGCGACGATCAGGGTCGAGTCGCCCGATCCGATCAGGTCGATGTGGTGGATCTCCAGGCTCCAGGTCATCGGTGCCACTCCCTCCGGTGTCCCACGGGGCTCACGACTTGCCGATCAGGTAGCGGGCGAGCACCTTGTAGACGCTGTTGGTGGCGAAGCCGCTCTGGCTGACCTGGGCCTGGATGTCGTTGCCGACGACGGCGACGCCGGCGTTGTAGATGCTCCGCGCGCCGGTCTTGCGGTACGGCTGGGCCAGCACCTCGACCTTCGGAGCCTCGGTCCACTCCCGGTACACGACGTACTCGACCCGGGTCAGCAGCCGGTGGGTGTTCGAGTTGGTGTCGTGTATCAGCACGGTCAGCTCCAGCCACGACGTGCAGTGGTTGGTCAGGTTGTAGAGCTGGTGGGTGCGGCTCTCGCCGTCGTTCATCCGGCCGTTGAACAGCATCGTCATCAGGCCGACCGGTGCGCCGTCCGCGCTGATGTTCGTCGAGCCGTGCACGGTCAGCCGGGATCGCGGGTCGGCGTGCCCGAGCGCCAGGTTGCCGTCCGGGTTCATGTGGATCGCGTCGACGATCCTGCCCTGGTTCTGGGTGCGCAGGCGCAGGCCCAGAGACGTCCGGTTCGAGTCGTCCCGGGCCTGCACGAACGCCGTACCGTCGCGACCGTCGCCCTCGAAGGCGTACAGGTAGAGGTGGCCCCGCCCGTAGTAGTCGCCGTCGACGTGCAGCTTGGCCTTCGGGTTCGGGGCGCCGACCCCGACGTTGCCGGCCGGTTGCAGGATCACGTGGTCGTCCGGGTCGTTGCTGGTCCCGACGATCAGCCGGGCGCTCTCGCCGGCGCCGCCGGTCGCCGCGGCGTCCTGGTACTGGATGAAGCCGTAGTCGCTGCCCCGGTTGACCCGGCTGCGGAACACGATGCTGCTGGCGCCTCCGCCGTTGTCGTGGTCGATCAGCAACGAGCCGCTGTTCGGGCCGTGCCCGGTGCCGGTCGCCTCCTGCACGTGCAGCGGGGCGGCCGGGCTGCTGACGCCCACGCCGACGTACGACCCGTTGGCCACCAGCGGGCCCTTGACCACTGGGCAGATGAACTGGCCGTCCTGGTAGCCGGGAACGTTCTCGTAGCGCAGGTAGAGGTTGGCCGGCCCGGAGGGCAGGGAGGAGCGGATCCGGGCCAGCGGGATCTCCACGATCTCCCGCAGGTCCAGGCTGGTCTTGCTGATCGGGGTCAGGACCAGCTCGGTCGCCTCGCCCTCGACCGAGGACCGTTCCACCTGCCAGCCCGTGCGTACCGCGGCGTTCGCCGGGATGTCGACGTCCTTCAGGTCGCTTCCGGTGCCCAGCGCCCACGGCCGGTCCAGGGTGGCCCGGGTGGTCGGCTCGTGGTCGAAGGCGATGCGCAACCGGGTCGGGCTCTGGCTGGTGTCGCGCGGGGCGAGCGGGATCGGCCCGTCGGCGGCGAGGTTGGCCACGTGCAGCACCAGCATCGACTCGGAGCGGCTGTCGTTGAGCACGGAGTTGCCGCCGGTGAAGCCGGCGTGCAACGGGATCTCCGGTTTGCCGAGCCGGTTGACGATCTTCAGGATGCGCCGGCGGTGGCCCTCCAACGCGGTGGTCTGGCCGGCGTACCGCAACTGTCGGTAGTGCAACTCCACCCGGGTGGCGCGGGTGCCACCGGCCACGTCCGCGATCGCGTGTTCGAGGGTGAGGTGCCAGGTCCGGCCCTGCTCCAGGGTGCGGCCCTTGGTGCTGGCCAGGTAGAAGACCACGGTCTGGTTCTCGGACACCGGCTTGCTGATCTGCCACCCGTCGGCGGCGACCCGGACCAGTTGTTGCGGCTTGGCCGGATCGAGGCAGGGCGCGGCCAGCGTGCCGGCCCGGAACCGCAGCGCCAGGTGGTGGTTGGTCGCGGTCGGCGCGGTGGTGATCGGATCCAGCAGGACCGGCTGGTCGGCGCTGTTGGTGATCTCCAGGAAGAGTTGGTGGCCGGTCGGGTCGCTGTCGATCGGCAGTACCGTCTCGTCGTCGCCGTCGAGCAGGTCGAAGACGAGCGGGTGGCTACGCCGGACCGAGGTGACGGCGGACTGGTCCGCGGCCATGCCGCGCTGGATCGCCTCGGCGGGCAGCGCCGCCCGGAAGATCCGCAGGTGGGCCAGGCTGCCCTTGAACCGGTAGCCGGACGCCGCACCGTCGAGGTCGCCGGCGAGCAGCAGCGGGGCGTTGTTGACCACCGGGGTGCCACCCGTCGGTCCGGCCGCGGCGAGCACGCCGTTGATGTACGTGCTCGCGGTCGTACCGTCGTTGGTGATCGCGACGTGGTTCCACGCGTTCCAGGCGATGCTGTTCGGCGGGGTGTCCGGGGCGCCGGTGTTCCAGTTGCCGCCGGCATTGAACCGGTGGTGGATGTGACCGGCGCGGTTCAGCCAGATGTTGAAGTTGCGGCCGGGCTTGCCGACGATGCCCTGCCAGGGCGTGGCCGGCGGGCCGTCCGGCTTGAGCCAGATCGAGACGGTGTACGTGCCGAGCCGCAGCGCCTCGGCGTCGGGCATGGTCAGCATCTCGTTCGTTCCGTCGAACCGCAGGGAACGTCCGAAGACCTCGTCGAGCACGGTCGAGGGGGTGCCGGTCGCGCGGGCGGCGAGGGTGGAGCCGGCGGCGTCCACCGCCGCGTTGTCGCGCAGTTCGTCCAGCGGCAGGTGCAGTACGAGTTTCGCCAGGTCGATCTGCATGAGCTGGCGGATCTGGTCCTCGGTCAGCGCCCGCCGGTAGATCCGCAGCGAACCGATCCGGCCCTGGAAGTAGGCGCCGGTCTTCCGGCCGCCGATCCACGCGCCGGTCAGGTTCACCTCGGCCGTCTTCCCGTACTGCCGGGTCTCGGTGAGCTTGCCGTCGACGTACAGGGAGATCCGCTGGTCCCGGCGGCTGTAGGTGACCGCCAGGTGGTACCAGCGGTTCGTCGTGAACGCGTACCCGAAGACCTGGTCCCCCGGCTCGCCTCCGGTCAGGTTCACCTTCAACCTGGTGCCGACGAACTCGATCAGCAGGTTGCCGGTCGGCCAGTCGGCGCAGGCGAGCACCGTGCGGTTCCGGTCCAGCACGTCGGCGCGGACCCACAGCTGGACGGTCACCGTGTCGGTGCGACCCAACGGCGGGATCTCCACGTAGTCGGTGGTCCCGTTGAACTGGTAGCACCGGCCCAGGGTCGGATCGTCCACCGGCTGCGACGTGCCCCGGGCCGTACCGTTGTTGCCGTTGCCGGAGCTGTCGACGACCGTGCGCTTGTCGTCCTGGGTGAGGGTCAGGTGCAGGGCCAGCCCGCGGTCCAGAGCGGTCATCGTGTCCTCGCATCTTCGCTGCGCGCCCGCGCTGGGCGGAGGGTGAGCCAGCCTTCCCGGATCTCCTGGGGGCCGGTGAACAGGGCGTCGGCGCGCATCGCGGCGATGCCCGACTGGTACAGGTCGAAGATCAGCCCGATCCGGGCGGCGAGCCCGGCGAACGGTCCGTCCAGGTCCGGCGGCTCGGCCCGGGTCTCGGCCGGGGCGTCCACCACGGCGCCCGGTCGCTGGTCGGCTGGCACGATCCTGGCCCGGACCGGTTCGCCGTCCAGCGGCGTCAGCCAACCGGTCTCCGGCCGGACCAAGTAGGCCCAGACGTCCGCCGCTGCCGGCAGCGCCGCGCCGAGCCGGGCCTGGGTGACCGGGGCGGCCGGCGCCGCACCGGTCGCCGGGTCGATGCCGAGTACCTCGTCGGCCCACTGCTCCAGGCCGGCGAAGTCACCGGGCAGGGAGGCGCTCTTGCGCTGCGCCGGCGCCAGCACGGTCGCGCCGCCCGCGCCGGCCGGCACCAGCCACCGGGTCCGCGGGTCGAGCAGTTGGGTCCACAACGCCGCCGCGGTGGGGAAGTGGGCCAGGAAGGCGGTCCGGGTGATGGTGGCGTCGGCCTCGGTCTCGACCCACACCGGCCCGTTCGGCGCCGGCTCCGGCGCCAGCCAGGACCAGCGGTACCCCGGCTCCTCGCCGAGCGAGATCCGGACCTGGTCACGCGGGGTGATCAGCGGCGCGGTCAGGAAGGTGACCTCGATCGCGGCCAGGGCGGCGGTGAACTGGTCCGGCGGGATGTCGATCACCTTGGTGGGCAGTACGCCGCTGCTCGCGTGCACCTTGCCCCGGGGATCGACCAGCAGGGTCAGCTCCCCGGGCGGGTCGTCGATCGCCTGCCCGACGAGGGCTGCCGGGCTGTCGTACGGCACGATCCGGGCGTGGTCGGACGGCTCGTCCAGCGCGGCGTAGAACGTGTTGTCGGCGTACCCGTCCCCGGTCTCCTTCCAGAAGCCCAGCAGGCCGTCGTCGAACTGGTCCCGGGCGCCGATCCGGACCGGGAACCGGACCCGGGTGAAACCCTGCGAGTCCCGGGTACCCCGGCGCAGGTCCTGGTCGAAGGAGGGCCAGCTCTGGCTGACCGCCGGCGACCCGCACAGCTCCAGGTTCACCCTCGCCCGGACCACCGCGACCGGGCGGCCGAACAGCAGCCCGAGGCCCTGTTGCTGGGCGGCGTTCTCCGGGGCGACGGTGTCCAGCGCCGACTCGATCACGTCCAGGAACTTCGCCAGGAAGCCGGTCTGCCCGGTGTCCGGCGCGCCCGGCGCCCGGGTGAGCTGGGCGGCGACCCGGCGCAGGTGCGGGTTCATTCCGGCGAAGGTCGGGTCATGGACCTGGGCGGGGCTCACCGGGGCGGTCGCGCCCGGCGCCGGCTCCCAGCTCGCTGACTGGTCCACCTGCCCCAGGGCCGCGCCGCTCCGGTCGTAGAACATCAGGCTGTCGTCGAGATGGTTGGGCAGGATCCAGCCGCAGATCGGGGTGCTGACCGCGTGCGCGCCGGCCTCGACATGGTCGGCGTCGGCGGCCAGCCAGCGCAGGTTCAGCCGGGCCGGCTGGACCAGCCGGGGCGGCAGGCCGATCCAGGTGGTGTTGTCCGGCTCGGCCAGCGGCTCCGGCCGGACCAGCCGGTCCCAGGTGAGGTCGCGTACCTGCCCGAAGCTGTCCACCAGACGCAGTCGGCTGATCTGTAGCGCGCCGGCCCGGATCGGGTTGAAGTCGTCCATCGGCATCGGCGCGCTGTGGTTGCCGCGCTGCACCGCCGCCCGTACCCGGCGGGTGAAGTCCGCGTCGTCGGCGAAGGCCAGCGGGTCGGCGACCGGTAGCTGCATGGTCTGCCGGTGGGCCAGCAGCGCCTCGTTGAACCCGCTCAGCGCCTGCGACAGCGCGGCGAAGTCGGGGCCGAGCCGCCGGTACGCGGCCACCACGTTGGCGACCGGGTCGTCCGGCCCGTCCGGGCGGTACCGCTGGGCGTACCAGGTGACCACCTGGTCGATGTCCTGGAGCAGGAACTCGGCGGTCCGGTCCTCCTCGGCGATCTGCACCGTGGCGAAGAACTGCTCGTGATCGCGGTGCAGCACCAGGTCGACCAGGTACCGGCCGATGACCGTGCGCATCTGCTCGGCGGCGAACGAGGTGAGGATGCTGCTGCCGCTGTAGAACCGGGCGCCGACCGCGAGGTGCTGCCGGTCGTCGCGCAGGGCCAGCTCGACCGAGTCGCCGTCCAGGCGGTAGTTGGTGTTGATGTAGTCCGGGTCGTACGCGCCGTCGCGGTTGACCTGCTCAGCCCGGGGGAAGAACTCCACCTCCCAGTCCAGCAGCACCGGATGCCAGGGCTGCCGCCGCCAGAGTGCGAAGCCGACCGTCTCGCGCCCGGCGGACACCGCACCGGCGAGTTCCCGCCACACCGCGTCGACGGTCTGCCAGAGCGCCTCCGGTTCGGCGAAGTCCACCTCGGGCAGCAGGCGGGCGTCGAGCATGTCGTCCGGCCGCAACCGGTGGTCCTGGCCGTAGCGGGTGGAGGGGCGTACCGCGTCCCCGGCCAGCAGCAGCACCGGCTCGCTGGGCTGGTAGTAGCGCGGGCCGGCCACCTTGCGCAGCGTGTAGCCGGCCCGGTCCGTGCCGGTGGCCCGCTCGGCCAGGCTCCGGCGGATCTGTCCGGCGGCCCGGTGCCGCTGCTGGTCGAGCCGGGCGGCGGCGACCACCTGCTCGTCCAGCGTCGCGAGGTCCGACTCGATCAGCACCCGGACCGTGTCGGCGTCCGGGTAGTCGTCCACCTCGTCGTGCGGCGGGTAGCTGCACAGCAGGTACTTGTACCAGTCGGAGAAGATCTGGCGGCGGGTCGACTCGATCCGCTGCCGGGTCCGGTCGTACGCGTCCTGGAGGTGGTTCAGCTCGGCGAGCGCGGCGGAGATGTCCGGCGGCAGGTCGACGAGATCCTGCTCGGCCGTGGCGTCGGCGGTGCCGGCCGCGAGCTGCGAGCTGACCGTCCAGCGGGACTCGCCGTCGACCGGCCGGAAGGTGCGCTCGTGGTACGCCTCGGCGAGCTTCGCGTTGGTGTCCAGCACCCGCTGCTGCGCCCCGGTCAGCTCCAGCACCGCGGCGAGCTGCCGCTCGACGGCGGCGGCCTGGTCCGGCCCGGCCGCGTCCGCGTCCGCCAGGTACGCGGCGAGCGCCTCGGCACCGCTGTTGCCGACCGCCAGGGTCAGGCCGGGAGCCTCGGTGGCGTTGGTCGGGGCGAACCGCAGTCGGGCGTGACAGGCGACCCGCTCGGGCGGGGTGTTGCCGAGCGCGGTGGCGGCGGCGTCGTCCAGCAGTTGCCCGACCCGCTCCGCCGCGTCCTGGAACGGCGTGCTCAGCAACCGTCCCGCGCGCCAGCTGGTAGTCGTGGCCAGCGCCGTCTGGTTGTCCACCGGTGCCAGCCAGTCCCGGGCCAGCAGCTCCCGCCAGAGCGGATCGGGATCCGTGGATATTGCACGCAATTGGTCCTTGGTAACGGTGACCCGGGGGGTCCAGCCGTATTCCTCGGCCAGTCTCTCGATCAGCGGACCGGGCGCGACCGTAGCCGGCGAGGCCAGTTCGAGTTCGGTGGCGAGTTGGCGGACCAGTTGCCCGACACAGTCGTTACCGGACGCCCGGTACCAGCCGATCACGTCATACTGCAGATCCGGGCCGAGTGGTCCCGGCTCGGGGTCGTGAAAACCGAACACGCTGTGGCAGTTCGGATAGATGGCGGCAAAGGCGGGGTGCCCGTATCCGGCTGCGGTCAGCTTGTCGAGATATTCTGGCGCCCGCCCGGCATCGCGGTCCGGATCGAGCCACTGGGTCAGCGGCATGGACCGCCCCAGGAACCGGAACGGGTGGATTTCGGAATCGTCCAGATGGGCAGGCACGGGGAAGGCTATGGCGCCCGACAGTGCTCCCTCACCGGCTGGGTGCAGGTAGTCGCTCTCCACCACCCAGCGCTGCTCGACCACGCTGTCTCCGCTGGCGGCGAGCCTGCTGCGGGTTACCAGCCAGCGGGTTGGCACGGCCGGGAAGGCGGTGCCGTCCGCTGTGTGTCCCCCCTTCGTCAAGGCGTCCGGCAGCGCCCAGTGCAGATGCACGCCGGCCTTGAGAATGAGGTTCTGGTCATGGAACGGCGTCGCGACAATCGATTCGCTCAGGTAGGCGACCTCGGGATTGATGTCGCGGGTTCCGTCGAAATAGGGCAGTTTTGAGAAATCTGCCGCGCCCTCGGTGACCGCGAGATCTCCGGTGAGATGCAGTGCATCAAGGTGAATCGGGACAAGCAGTGCCGACCCCATACCACTCCATTCGGGTTGTGGGATGCGGGATGACGTGGGAATGCCGCGCGGCGCGACCGGCGGGCAGGCGCTCGCGGCTCCCGAACCCTAGCGAGTGACGGCGCCGCACAGGAAGCCCCGCGCGCTGTCCAGGAACTGACCTACGCCTGATTTTCCGAGATTACGAATCAGCCCCGTCGATTGGCCCCGGGGCGGGAAATCATCGGAGCTCGGTCGACCGAGCCGGGGGTGTGCCGCGTTCCGGCAGGGTAGGCGCGGTCCTGGTCGATTCGGGTCGATGGGCAGCGGTGGATCGGCCGTGTCTGCCGACGGCCACCGCCGGTCCGTGCCGGCCGACAGTCCGTGCCGGCCATCGATGAGTCGGAAACCTGACCCCGGCCGGAACACTGCTGCGCTCACTACCTCGGCGACAAGTCGCACGCGGCCCTCGAACCCCTCCGCCGCGCGACAGGCAGCCACGCCGCTACCCCCACCGGAACCTCGCGAACGCCGACGCGGGCGGAGACCAGGACCGGAGACGATCGGCGGTCTCAGGCCGTGCAGCCGGATTGAGGGTGCGGGCGGGGCGCAGGGGCGATGGGGTTGGCTCCTACCGGGCGGTGAAGGGAAGTTCCGACGGTGGGTCGCACCGGAAATCGTTGGACGAGGAACTTGTATCGACTTACAATTTGTAACCGTGTACAGGATTGGCCAGGAGGTGACATCGTGCGGGCCATGAGCCGGGACGAGGTGCGGGGTGCGATCGCGAACCTTGACGCGGTCGGGAGCAAGGTGCGTCTGCCGGCCTGGTTCGACGAGGTCGCCTGGGACAAGCTCGACTACCTCGGGTGGCGAGATCCCCGAGCGCCATTGCGCGCCTACCTGGTCACCGACATCGACGGCACGGCGTCGGGCGCCATGCTCCGCCAGAATCCGAGCCGGGCTGAGCTCGGCGGGCGAGCGGTCATGTGCTCGCTGTGCCACTTCATGCGCCGCTTCAACGAGGTCGCCCTCTTCGCCGCGCCGCGCCCCTCTGCGGACAAGCGCCAGCGGCTGAGCACGCTCGGCATCCTCGTATGCACCGACCTCGACTGCGTTACGAAGGTGCACAGCGCGCCCGTCGTCGGGCCGCTCGGCCCACCGATCGACGAAATCATTCAGGCGCGCAGGGAGGGGCTTCGGGTGCGTACCGTCTCGTTCCTACGCTCGGTGTCGAGCACTCCGCGAAGCGTACGAGGGAGGGGATGATGGCATATCTGGCGCGTGCCGAGCGGCGCCGCACGATCGTGGAGGCGGCGGCCGCCGTGGTCGAGCGCGACGGCTTGAGCGCGGTGACGGCCAGAATCGTGGCGGACGAGCTTGGCGGGTCGCAGGGTCAGATCCACCACCACTTCGCGTCGACCGACGAGCTCGCCGGGGAGGCCTGGCGGCACTACGCCGCGCAGCAGATCGATGAGTACGAGCACGAGGTAGACGGCCTCGATGCGTACGACGCGCTCGTGCTCTTCTTCGCCGACCTCGTCAGCACCGACGGGGACGGGCACGCGCTTGCGCGGTGGGCCGAGGCGAACGCACACGCGCAGCAGCGTCCCCTTGTCGCGAGGAGCTACGTCGAGACGCTCACACGGCTGACCGACGTCCTCGCCTCGGTCTTGGCCGGGGACTCCGACGCCGCGCAGGCGCGAACGGCCGCCTGGCGGATCCTCATGCTTGGGGTCGGGCTCGCCGGGCTCACCCGCATCACCGAGGACTCACCCGTGCCGGCCCGTGACGTCATGCTGTCGGCGATCCGAGCAGAGACGGGCTGACGCTGACCCGCACCCTTCCTTGCGGGCGACCGCGACGACTTCCCGGCGGAACTCCGGCGGAACGCATGTGCGGCTATCCGGTCGGCTGTCCTGGCCGGACGGGGCGATCCTGTCGGCCCTGGGCCGCCTGCTGCCCCGCCGGCTACGCGGGCACATCGGATCGTCACACCGGCGACGTTGCTGGCCTGGCACCGCCGGCTGGTGCTACCCGAACAGACCCGGTCGGCCACCGATCAGCCACGAAATCCAGGACCTGGTGCTACGACTGGCCCGGGAGAACCCACGGTGGGGCCACCAGGAGCCCGCCAGGCTCCTGATCTCGGATGTCCGTCAAACCGCGTCAGGCCCACCGCTAGATCGGCGGTGCCAGAGGTGGGTTCTCTCTTGTGTTGGTCGGCTGTCGCATTGCGGAGTCGCCTCACGAGCTACGGTCGGTTACCGTCCGGCCTGGCCGTCATCGCGGATCGCGGCTACGAGCGGATGCCGAGAGCCGTGCGCTGGAATGCTCATGACGAGCCGGACCGCCTATTCTGATGCTGGTGAACGTCCGACAGCGTAAGAAGCTCACCGCCCGCCTGATGGCGTCGCTGTTGCGCGACGACCTTCCGGCCGTACTTACGCTGTTGCGTGCGGGGGCAGACCCGAACGCAGCAGACCATGACGGCACCACACCCCTATACCTGGCCGCAGTGCGGAACGACTGTGCGGCGGTGCGGATCCTCTTGAATGCCGGCGCGGACCCGAATGTCGAAAGCGGGCACGGCGAGGAAGGGACACCCCTGACGGGAGCCGCAGCGTGGGGGCACGACGACGCCGTCCGCGATCTGCTCACACAGGGCGCAGATCCGAACCTCCGCGAAGACCACGGCAGCGGACTGTCACCCCTCGAATGGGCCGCCCGAAGCGGCCACTCCAAGACGGAAGCGCTACTCAAAGCCGCAGGCGCGACACCACCATAGGCACCATGTGAGTGACGAGGACGCTGCGAGCCCACACGACTGCAACGCCTGGCCCCAGATGCTTTGGCTACTGGGTTGCAACCCGCTACCAGCGCACCATCGGCGGCAGGTCCGTTGTGCAGCAGGCGCAGCACCAGGCTGCCGGCGCCGCTGGGGTACCGCCGAGCTGGCGGCGCCGGTGGCGACGATCCCTGTGGACGGGGCTGCTGCGGCATCGACCGGATGAGCTGGTGCAGCTCCGGTGCGGCGCGTGGCAGATACGTCAAATCCCAGGCCAGCGAGCCGACGGCACCGGCCGCGGTCGTGTCCAGTGGGGCGAGGTCGTCGGGTACCTGCCGACCGGCGATAACGAACAGATCGCTTGGATGCAGGTCCAGGGCCGCGGCGAACCGGCGCAGCAGTGATGGAGCAGGCTCGCCCCCGTTGAGTACCGATGTGACCTCGGTTCCAGCCACGAATGCCCGACAGGTAAGCGCGCCGACGTCGATGCCACGCAGCTCGGCCAACCGCATCAACTGCACGCCGAACGCCGACGGTTCCTCCACCTTCCCACCCTACGGGCCCCCGCCACCTAAACTGAAGCCGCCAGCCCTCGCGCGCGGACCGCAGCAGTTGCGTGCACTCCCTCGGCGGTCACTCAATGGCTCCGCTGCACGTCAGCTTTTCAGATCACCCACGACAAGCATCAACTGCAGGGGAAGTTCCTTGTCCCAATGGCCGACCTCGACGACGATTCCGCGGTCGCCTATCTGCCACAGGTCGATCTCAAAGAACCAGCCTGTCAGGTACGCGAACAGAGATCTGCCTGGCTCATCGGGCGGAACACCGCCGTCGAAGTATGGTCTGAGGTCCTTTCGCCGGGGTTGCCCGTAGCGCGTGGTGATCGCTTGCGCCAACCGGGCACGGTCCGCCACGAACTCCGCGAATACCGGACCGAAAAGCTCATCACGAGTCTCATCATCCCAGAAGTCCTGGCTTGTCCGTACATCGACATGGTGGGGCTTCACTCCACCCCGAGCATCAGCTACGAAGGGCATAGAGAGGAGCTCGTCGAGCACGGAGAGACTCTGTTCCAGAGCGACAAGCGTAGGCAAGCCTGCAATCATTTGCTTACGTCCAGGGTAGCGGCGCCGCCGTGGTGGACGAGGCAGCAGCGGAGCGATCTCGGCCCACAAGTCGTCCGAGACGATCCACGGCGGCTGCTCACCCCTCCTCACGTTCAGACAGAACGGCCCTCACGTCCAACCAGTTACGCCCAACATCATTTAGTTAGGAGTTGTTAGCGGCGTACGCCTTGAGCGTCTCGGGCGGACCAGGGGCGGGGCCTGAGGTGCAACCACACGCGGTGTCACGGAGCCTCCGTCGCGGCGGTCGTCTGGTCGGCTTTGCGGGCGCAGTGCGGGCATCGTCGTGGGCAGGGCGTTTGCGGTGAGGCGTCGGTGAGGTCGCTGGCGTGCAGGATCGTGGTGACGGTCTGCGCGAGGGTGCTGGTCTCGGGGATGACGGTTTCTCCGGGGATGTCGAGCAGGTCGCGGTGGGTGTACCAGCGACGCATCTCGTCGGGGGTTACAGGGATGGGTTCGGCCCGGCTGAGGTGGCGCCGGACGGTCTCGTCGAAGGACACGTCCAGGTAGAAGACGGCGACCGGTCCGGGGTGGTTGTTGATGAGCTGGTGCAGCGCGGTGGCGTAGCGTTCGGTGTGCAGGATGCCTTCGAGGATGACGTGGTAGCCGAGGTCGAGTGCGGTGCGGGCGGTCGCGGTGATGAACGCCGGGGCAACCGGGTCGATGCTGGCACTGTCGTGTTCCCGGAGGACGGTTCTCCGCAGGTAGTCCTGCTCCAGCAGAGCCGCACCGCGCCCGAAGCAGCGCCGGGCCTCGCGGGCGGCCGTGGTCTTCCCGCTGCCGGAGTTTCCCCGAATGATCACCAACGTTGGGGGCACGAGCTTCGTGCGGTTCGACGTCGTCATGACGTGCCCCGTCAAGCGGTTGCGGTCTGTCGGGGCACCGTCGCGGCTGACGCGGTGGTGTCGTAGCCGGCAGCTTGGAGGGTGAACAGCTCGGCGTACCGTCCGTCGGCGCTCATGAGGTGGTCGTGGGTGCCGGCCTCGACGAGGTGGCCGTGGTGCAGGACGTAGATGCGGTCGGCGTGGCGGACGTTGGCCAGCCGGTGGGTGATCAGGATGGTGATGCCACGTCCTTGCCGGTCGCGGATGGCCTGGAAGAGGGCGTCCTCGGCGCGGGGGTCGAGGGCGGATGACGGTTCGTCCATGATGAGCAGGTCGGCGTCGCGTAGGAACCCGCGGGCGGCGGTGATGCGTTGCCACTGCCCGCCGGAGAGGTCTTGGCCGCCGGCGAAGGTGCGGTCGAGCAGCGTCTCGTACCCGTGTGGCAGTTCGGTGATCATGTCGTGGGCGACGGCGCGGTCGGCGGCGGCCTCGATGCGGGTTTGCTCGGCGGTGGTGGTGATGTCGCCGATGGCGATGTTGGTGGCGGCGGTGAAGGGCCACTTGTGGTATTCCTGCGTCACGACCCCGATCCGGGCCCGCAGCGCGTCGATGCCCCACTCGTCGACTGGTCGGCCGTTGTAGCGGACGCTGCCTCCGGTGGGCATGCGTAGGGTGGCGATCATGGTGGCGAGGGTGGACTTGCCGGAGCCGTTCTCCCCGACGAACGCCACCGTCTGCCCCGCCTCGATGGTCAGGGTGACCTGGTCAACGGCGGCGGTGTCGCGGTCGGGGTAGCGGAGGCTCACCGCGTCGACCGCGATCTCCTCCAGCCGGCCTGTCGCTGGCGTCTGGGCGGCCGGGCCGGTGTGCGGTGGCAGGTAATCGGCGGCGCGGGTCATGAAGCCGGTGTAGTCGCGGAAGTGCTGCCCCTCGGTGTAGACCCGGTCGATCTGGAAGGTGACCACGGACAGGGAGCGTTGCGCGGCCTGGACGGCGATGACGCAGGTCGCGGCGGCGGCGAGGGGGATCTGGCCGTCGATGAGCAGCAGGCCGAGCAGGACGTAGACCACGGCGGTCGCCACGCCGCCGATCATGGCGCCGACGGTGGTGGTCGTGGTGACCCGCCGCGCCAGGGCGAGTTGGATGCCGGTCTCGACGGCCATGACCCTGTCGTACTGATCGAGCAGGAAACCGCGCAGCCCGTAGGAGCGCAGCTCGGGGGCAGAGTCACGTTCGGCCATCAGCCGGTGCAGCAGCCACAACCGCCGGCGGCGTACCGACCCGGCGGCGTACGTCTGGTAGCTCAGATGCCCGGCGCGCAACGACGCCCACCCGTTCGGCACCGTCGCCACGAGCAGGGCGAGCAACAGCAGCGGGTGGACCACCACCACGGCGACCGCGACGGCGAGAACACCGGCGAGGCCGGCGAGCAGGTTCATCGATGCCTGCACCAGGCCGGTGGTGGAGTTCGCGCCGCGGGAGGCGCGTTCCATGTCGTCGGCAAATGCGTCGGCGTCGAACGCCTCCAGCCGCACCGCCGTGGTCACCTCGAACAGGCCGCGTTCGACCTCCCGGTCCACCTTCGGGGTCAGGCCGTTCTGCGCGTACCCCATGGCGGTGGCCATGCCGGCGCGCAACGCGGTCACCGCCGCGAGCGCTGCCAGGGCGGGCAGCGCGGCGGTCACCTTGTCGGCGGTCGGTCCGCCGGCGAACAGCTCCACCAGCACCCGCTGCGCCGCGAGAAGCCCGAACGCCGCCATCACCCCCGCGCCGACCGTCGTGGCCGCCACCACCGACGTCCGTACCCGGTCGGCGCGCCAGCTCACCACGAGCGCGGCCCAGACCAGCCGGGGCAGTTCGGAGAAGACGGCGAACAGGCCGGCCTGCGCCCGTGCCCGCACCCCGGTCTCCCACCACACCTCCCGCAACTCCGGCAACACCGAATCCCGCGGTGTCGTCCCGGGACGGGCAGGCGTGGGGTCAGGGTGGTCGGCTTTGGGCATGGCGGTACCTCTCCCGAAGGTGAGCAGGCTTAACTGCGCTGGGCGGTGGTGTCTCGATGGAGGACGGCAGGACTCGCAGGTGCCCCGTCGGTGATCTCGGCTGGCGCCACCGAGGGCTGTGCCCCGTCAGGAAGAGCCCGGGTGGCCTGCGGTCAGGTGACCCGGACGCCGTTTTCGAGGTAGTGGCAGCACCGGTCAGCGCGGGCGTGCAGCGCCTCGGTGACCCGGCGGGCCAGCAGCGGCCGTAACCGCCGGGCGGTCTGTGGCGGGTCGGACCACGCCCAACCCTTCAACTCGCCCGGCGGCACCACGATTCGTTCCGTCGTGGTGGCGTCGAGGGTGCCGCCGTCGTAGATGACCATGATGCCCTCGGTGCGTCCGTCCTGGGCCGGCACCCAGTCCACGACGAGCAACCGGCCCGGCGACAGGTCCAGACCGAGTTCCTCCCGGCACTCCCGGATCGCGGCCTGGTGTGGCGACTCGTCGGCCTCGACGCATCCGCCGGGGATCTCCCACTCCGCCTTGTAGACGGGTTCGACCAACAGAACCCGCTCGTCCGCGTCGGTGATCAGCAGCCCGGCGGCGATCCGCTTACGAGGCAGATCAACGGTGAAATCGCGGTGTCCGGAAGGCATGCGGAGACGGTAGGACGCGGCAGGGGCGACACGCCCGCAACGCCGTGCGCCGACATTGTCGGCAGATGCCGACACCAACTCCGACACCACGCCGACTTCGACAGCGCCGCCGCCCTGACCTGCCGACAACGGCCCCGTGACCCCGGGCGATCCTCGGTCGGCGGTCGGACGGAGCGGTCTCCGGCGGCCCAGAGATGTCACCGGCGGCGGCTATGGTGTTCGCTCATCGTGACCGCGGCGACCGGGGGTGGCAGCGATGGCCGACCACGACGAGATCACCGCCACCCGCCGTGCGCTCGGCCGTCATCTCGCCCACCTGCGTAAGGACGCCGGCCACACCCAGCACAGTCTCGCCCGGCTGGTGCAGTACGGGCGCAGCTCGGTGGCGAACACCGAGACCGGGCGGCAGCACCCCGAACGGCCGTTCTGGACCCGCTGCGACCAGGTGCTACGCACCGGCGGCGTGCTGACCGCCGAGTACGACCGCATCGCCGACCTGAACCACCACCGCCGCCACCTCCCGGCGGCCCCACCCCGCAGCACCAGCCTCACCAGCGCGGCGGTGTGGTGGGAGCACGAGGACACCATCACCACCCGCCGGTCGGCCCTGAGCGCCGCCATCGATGACGACGCGCGGCTGGCGCACCTGGAACACGAAGTCCGGCAGGCGATCGCCGACAACGAACGCTGCCCACCGGCGACCCTCGTGGCCCGGCTGCGTCCACTGCGGGCCTGCGTCGACCAGCTGATGACGGCCCGGCAGCACCCGCCACAACGCGCCCGGCTGTATACCGCCACCGCGCACCTGTCAGGGCTCCTCGCCGCCCTCGCCCTGGACCTACGCGCCTTCCGCGTCGCGCACGCCTACGCCGCCGAAGCCTTCGACCTCGCCCACGCCGCCCAACAACCCGACACACAGGCCTGGGCCCGCGCCACCCAAAGCCTGATCGCCTTCTACACCGGCAACCACCGCGACGCCCTCGCCTACGCCGAAGACGGCCTACGCCACGCCGGCACCGGCCCACACCGGATCCGCCTCGCGGTCAACGGCCAGGCGTGCGCACTCGCCCACCTCGGCGACCGGCACGGCGTCGACCGCGCCGTCGACCACGCGTTTCACCTTCTCACCCAGCACCCGCCGGACGGGCAGGTCAGCACCAGCCTCACCCTCGGCCCCTACTGCCCCACCTGGGCCGCGGCCAACGCGGCGACCGCCTACCTGGCCCTCGGCCACACCACCGACGTCGCCAGCCACCTCACCACCGCCATCGCCGCCTTCGACACCGCCCAGCTACGCGGCCCCCAAGCGCTCAGCCGCCTCGACCTGGCCACCGCCCACCTGCACGCCGGAGACCCCGACCAGGCAGCCGAGCTGGCGCTGCAGGCGCTCACCCTCACCGCCGAGCACCGCTTCGAATCCGTCCACCAGCGCACCCACCAGTTCCTCGCCGCCGCGCACCCCCTGCGCCACCATCCGCGGATACAGGACGTCGCGGACCTCCTCGCCGAACGCACACACCCGGGCACGGCGCCGCCCTCGGGCCTACGATCGCCGACATGATCAGCCGGGAACTGACCAGCCTGCGGCAACGGTGGACCGTCTACCAGGACCTGCTTACCCTCACCGAACACTGGTACTGGCGTCCCGGCTGGCACGCCGGCCGCCGCTTCTACACCTGGCACCTCACCTTCCAGGACCAACCGGCACTCCACCACCACGTCACCGACCTTCAACAGCAGCTCAGACTGCCTGGGTTGGACCTGGTACCAGTCGACGGCCTGCACCTGACCACGCAGGGCATCGGCTTCACCGACGAGGTATCCGACAGCGACATCGACGCGATCGTCGCCGAAGCCCGCCAACGGTGCGCCGGCCTGCCGCCGCTGGAACTGTCCCTCGGCCCCGTCGACCCCGACGCCGAAGGCATCGGACTGCTCGTCCAACCCTGGGAACCTGTCGAACGGGTCCGCGCCACCATCCGGGCCGCCATCGCCGCGGTATGGCCCACGGTCCCCGAACCGGCCGACGGGTTCCGGCCCCATGTCACGATCGCGTATAGCGGCGCAACCGCACCCACCGCCCCAATCCGCGCCCGGCTGGCCGAGCTGCGGCGTCTGCCCCCGGTGACGGCGACGATCAGCGAGGTGTCACTGATCGCGCTATACCGGGAACACCACACGTACCGATGGTCGACCGTGGCAGCCGTGCCCTTGAGCGGATGAAGCACGCCGGCCAGGACGTGATGCCGGTAAGACGAGTGATGGTCGCCGGCAACAGAAGCACCAGGTCGTACTCGGTGCTACCACCTGCGCGATGGCGCAGGCGACGATCGTGTCCGTCAACAGGGGTAGGTGATCGCCGTGTTGCTCGATACTGCCCACCGGTAGCACGGCGACCTCCGCGCCTCGGTTGGCTTCATCCGTGGTCGTCGCCATGGTCATAAATTCCGCGATCTCCCCGCGTCCCCGCAACCATCATGGTCAGCAACGCACCGTTACCCGGCATCTGTCGCCGAAAAGAACTGGCCCTCAAGCCGGTAGAAGAGCTTGTTGCCGTTCTGCGCGACACCGATCTTCTCGTAGAAGCGCTGCGCCTTCGCGTTGTCTCGATCGGTGGTCCACTCGATCCGACCGCAGGAGTTCGTGGGCGTGACCTTCAGCGTGGTCAGCGCCCGGTGAAAGAACCGCCGGGCTGCGGCGGTGTCTCGACGCGTCGAGACGCGCACGTCGATGGCTTGGCCATGCTGGTCCACGGCTCGGTAGATGTACCGCCAGATCCCGTTGACCTTGACGTAGGTCTCGTCAACGAACCAGCGGTCACCAGGTGAGTGACGAGCGAACCGGGGCGGCGTCGGCCAGCAGCGGGGTGAACCGCTGCACCCACCGGTAGACGTGACGTGATCCACCCCGACACCGCGCTCGACCAGCAGTTCCTCCACATCCCGGTACGAGAGGTTGAACCGCCAGGTACCAGCGGACCGCCAGCACGATCACCTCAGGCGGGAACCGGAACCCGACGAACGCCGACGACGGCGGGGACCAGGACCGGACACGGGACGACGACCACACCGGCCAAGCAGACCACACCAGGTAAGCCGGAGTCGATCATGCTTTCGCCCAACGCAGCAGACCCACCCCTTGTGCCGGCATCGATGTCGGCATATATTCGGCTGCATTATTGTTAACTTTCTTTACTGAATGTTGGAGGGGCATCCCATGCGACGGAGGCGACTACCGCATCTCATCGCCACGGCCGCCGCCAGCCTGCTGATGGTGCCGGCGGTCGTGGCACTGGCAGGTCAGGCGAGTTCCGCCGCGGTGGACCACGCGCAGTGCCGACCGGACGGGCTCTACCAGACGCCCGGCGTCACCACGCCCTACTGCGACGTCTACGACACCGATGGCCGCGAGGTCATGGACGCCGACCACAAGCGACGGATCATCGGCTACTTCACCAGCTGGCGCACGGGCAAGAACGGCGCACCGGCGTACCTGGCGAACCAGATCCCGTGGGACAAGATCACTCACATCAACTACGCGTTCGCCCACGTTGACCCGGCGAACAAGATCTCCATCGGTTCGCCCACCGCGCCCAACAACCCGGCCACCAACATGACCTGGCCCGGTGTGTCTGGCGCGGAGATGGATCCGGAGTACTCCTACACCGGCCACTTCAACCTGCTCAACAAGTTCAAGAAGCAGCACCCGCAGGTGAAGACGCTGGTCAGCGTGGGCGGCTGGGCCGAGACCGGCGGCTACATCGACGCCAACGGCGCCCGGATCGACTCCGGGGGCTTCTACCGGATGACCACGACCGGCAGCAACACCGTCAACACCGCCGGTATCAACACGTTCGCCGACTCGGTGGTCACCTTCCTGCGCACGTACGGCCTCGACGGCGTGGACATCGACTACGAGTACCCGACGTCGAACAACAAGGCCGGCCACCCGCTGGACTTCGCCCAGGCCGACGCCAAACGGGCCGGCCTGAACGCCTCCTACCAGGTGCTCATGCGGACCCTGCGGGAGAAGCTCGACGCCGCCGCAGCGGCCGACGGCAAGTACTACATGCTCACCGTCGCCGCGCCCGCCTCCGGCTGGCTGCTGCGCGGCATGGAGTCGTACCAGACGTTGCAGTACCTGGACTACGTCAACATCATGAGCTACGACCTGCACGGGGCCTGGAACCACTTCGTCGGCCCGAACGCCGCCCTCTACGACGACGGGCAGGACGCCGAACTCGCCGCCGGCGGCGTGTACGGGGCGTACCAGAACATCGGATACCTCAACACCGACTGGGCGTACCACTACTTCCGGGGCGCGATGCAGTCCGGCCGGATCAACATCGGCGTGCCGTACTACACGCGCGGCTGGCGGGGCGTGACCGGCGGCACCAACGGACTGTGGGGCCGGGCCGCGCTGCCCGACCAGACCAAGTGTCCCGCCGGAACAGGAGGGTCGGTCGGATCGACCACCCCGTGCGGCAACGGCGCGATCGGCATCGACAACGTCTGGCACGACCTGGAGAACGGTGCCGAGGTGGCGGGCGGAGCCAACCCGATGTGGCACGCGAAGAACCTCCAGGACGGGCGCAGCGGCAGCTACCTGGAGGCGTACGGGCTGACCCCGCAGACCGACCCGACCGACGTGCTGACCGGGAGCTACACCCGCCACTACTCGTCGAGCCTGGTCGCGCCGTGGCTGTGGAACTCCCAGAAGCAGGTCTACCTGTCCACGGAGGACGAACAGTCGATCGCCTCGAAGGCGGACTACGTCGTGGCCAAGGGCCTCGGCGGCATCATGATCTGGGAGCTGGCCGGCGACTACGCGTGGAACGCTCAGCGCGGCGAATACTACATGGGTAACACCATGACCAACCTGGTCTACGACAAGTTCCAGACCGCCAGCCCGTACGGGGAGCGGAAGGCGAAGATCGCCATGCCGACCCAGACGCTGAACGTCACGGCGACAATGAGCGGCTTCGCGCTCGGCGACAACAACTACCCGATCAACCCCGAACTGCGCCTGACCAACAACTCGGGTGCCACCATCCCCGCCGGTGCCCAGCTCGAGTTCGACTACCCCACCTCCGCACCCGGCACACTCGGACAGCAGTCCGGGTGGGCGCTGTCCGTGGTGTCCACCGGCCACACCGGCAGCAACGTCGGCGGACTGAAGGGCGACTTCCACCGGGTACGGCTCAACGTGCCGTCGGCCATCGCACCAGGCTCGTTCGCCGAGGTCACCCTCAACTACAGCCTGCCGATCGCCGGCCCATCGAACTTCACGCTCAGCTTCGGCGGCCAGACCTACGCCCTGACGGCCGACCACGCCCGCGGCGCGGTCACTCCGTCGCCCACGGCATCCGCGTCGCCCACGGTATCGACGTCCCCCACCTCCGGCACCTGCTCCGCCCCTGCGTGGAACCCGACGACCGTCTACACCGGCGGCCAGCAGGTCTCGCACCAGGGACACCGTTACCGGGCCAAGTGGTGGACGCAGGGCGACAACCCGGCCAACAGCGGGCAGTGGGGCCCCTGGGACTCGCAGGGCCCCTGCTGACCGAGAAACGCTCCTGATCCAGCAGGGTCAGGGCTGATGCGAAGGCGGGTGCCTCCCTGGGGCACCCGCCTTTCACTCACTCCTGCCGGTCGCGCTGGTCAGGCACAGCCGCGCTGCGCCACCCACGTGACGCGTCCTGGCCCGGCAGATCGCCTTGTCGCCCCACTGCGCCGTGTCTACGGTGAGGCGATGATCTCGTGACTGCTGGCGGTCACCTCGATGCGGACGACCCGGCTCGCCTCGCGCGGTTCTGGGCCGGCATGCTCGGCCGGGAGGTGGTCGCCCACGCCGGCACTGGAGCGTGTTGATCCTGGTCATGCACGGAGAGTAAGGAGGTATTCACAGGAATGGCTAGACAGAAAGAAGCCCCCTACCGCCTTAAAAGGCTGGCAGGGGGCTGTCTGTGCGCCCGAAGGGACTCGAACCCCTAACCTTCTGATCCGTAGTCAGATGCTCTATCCGTTGAGCTACGGGCGCTTGCTGCTCGACCAGTCTACACACCGGCTTTCGCGCGGAGACTCCGGGATTCGAACCCGGGAGGGGCTTTAAGACCCCAACCGCATTAGCAGTGCGGCGCCATAGACCAGACTAGGCGAAGTCTCCTCGGTGACCCGCAGACCACCGCGCCCGAGAATACAGGCCCGCACCCGTCCGGAGCAAAGCGACTACCGGAGCCGGGGCGAAGGCACCTGAGGAGGACCGCGTGGTCGCCGCTTCCCACCCAGGCGATTCGCCGGTGTGCGACACCGGATCAGGGCTACGATTCATCGACATGGAGGAGCAGCCGCCAAGCGACCCGCCCCGCCGCGAGCCTGGTGAGGGCACGCGCCGACGCCGTCCTCCGCGCGCGGCCTTCACGCCGCCCGTCCCCCCTCCCGATCCCGCTGCGGCCCCCGCCGACGCCCCGCCTCCGGACCTGACGAGGCCACAGCCACGCCGGGCCCGGGCGGCGGCCCCCACCGTGCTCTTCCAACCGCCAGATCCCCACCGACCGGCTCCGCTACCGGCCCCCAGATCCGCCGCGGGCCGGCCGGTCCCGGCCACCGAAGCGGCCGAACCGCCTCAGCCGCCGACGGGCACGGCCAGCCAAGACGATCAGGAACACAGCGGCACCGACGCCGCATCCCCCTCGGCGGCCGAGTCGGAACCGGTCGCCCCGCGCAACGCCCGTTCCGAGGCTACTGAGACGGACGTCACCGCCGTCGGCTCGGCCCCCGGGGCACGGGCCACTCGGAGAACCCCAGCTCGGAAGACCCCCGTTCGGAAGGCAACTGCGGCCAAGGAGGCCGCCAGTGGGGCCCCGGCCGAGGAGGACGCCACCCCGACCACGGCCGGCAGGACCGCCATGCCGAAGAGGACCGCCACGACAAGGAAGACGACCACCGCGCCCAGGAAGAGGTCCGAGCCCGGGAAGGCCACCGAGCCCGAGGAAACCACCACCCTCGGACGGACCGCCGCCCTGAGGGAGACCTCCGCCCCGAAGGAGACCACCGGCGTCGCCCAGCCGAAGAAAGCCGCCGTCCCCCGGAGGAAGGCCACCACCCCAGCGGAGCCAGCCACCCCGAAGACTGCGACCCCGGAGGCGGCCACCCCAGCGGAGCCAGCCACCCCGAAGACTGCGACCCCGGAGGCGGCCACCCCAGCGAGGGTCACCCCCGAGACAGTCACCGTGGAGACAGTTGCGCCCTCGATGGCTGGTCCGGAGACCGCAGGCATCGAGGCTGCTGCCGGGGCGGGTGGCCGGGCGCCGGAGGCGGCGTCGGCGCGTACCGACGTGGGCGGCCTGCGGGCGGCGGCCGTGCGGATGCTCGACCACCCGGGCTTCGCCCCGGAGCTGCTGGCCCTGGCGGCGGTCCGGGCGCTGGGGCCGGGGGCGCGCGACTGGGCGGCGTCCCTCCGGGGCGTCTACCCCGACGCGACGCCGGACGGGCTGGCCCGGCTCGCGACCCGGCGGTTCGTCCGGCTGGCTGCGGCGGGCGGGGCGACGGCGGCGCTCGCTGGCCTGATCGCGCCGGTTGCGGAGCTGGCGGCGGTGCTCTGGACGCAGGCCGGCCTGGTGCTGCACCTGGCGGCGGCGTACGGCCGGGATCCGGCCGACCCGGAACGGGCGGTGGAGCTGCTGGTGCTGACCCGGGTGCATCCGGACGCGGAGAGCGCCCGGGTGGCGTTGGCGGCGGCGGAGGCGGCGACCGACCCGGTCGAGCAGCCGTGGCCCCGGGTGGCTGAGGCTGCCTGGCGGTTGGCCGCGCCGCTGGCCGTGCAGGCCGGGGGTTGGCTGGGGCTGCGGGTGGCGTCCCGGCTGGTGCCGGGCGCGGCGGTGCTGGCCGCCGCGGTGGGCGGCTCGGCCGCCGCCGAGCGGCTGGCCGCGCGGGCGGTCGACGCCTACCGTCCACCGCGCGCCCGCTGACGGCAGCGCCCGCCGGGATGGGCGGGCGGAGCGGAATCGACGCGTGGCGCGGACGTCGGGTTGCAGGGCGGCCCGTCAGAGCCAGTCGAACCAGGACCTGGGCAGGAGGGCGTAGCCGACGAAGGCGACCACGTCGAGCAGGGTGTGCGCGATGATCAGCGGCAGCACCCGCTTGGTGCGCAGGTAGAAGAAGGAGAACACGACGCCCATCACGGCGTTGCCAAGAAACGCGCCGAAGCCCTGGTAGAGGTGGTAGGAGCCGCGCAGGACGGCGCTCGCGGCGATCACCGCGCCGAGCCGCCACCGGAGCTGGCGCAGCCGGGTGACCAGGTAGCCGACCACGATCACTTCCTCCAGCACGGCGTTCTGCACGGCGGCGAGGATCAGCACCGGGACCGCCCACCAGACCTCCGGCAGGCCGGCCGGGACGAGGGTGGCGTTGACGCCGAGCTGCGCGGCGGCCCAGAACAGCGCCAGGCCGGGCAGGCCGATGAGCGCCGCCAGGCCCGCGCCCCGGGCCAGGTCGGATCCGGGCCGGCGCAGGTCCACCCCGAGGGTACGGCCGGGGTCGCCGGGGTCGCGCGCCAGCAGGTGTACGGCGAGCAGCACCGGCAGCAGCGCGAAGACGATGCCGAGGAGCTGGTACGTCAGGTCGAGCCAGGGGCGGGCCGACTGGGAGGTGTTCAGCGCTGCGGTCTGCTTCGACAGCGGCCCGTCGGCGGTCAGCTTCGCGATGATCGACACGAGCGCGTAAACCGCCGACTGCCCGAGCGAGAGCCCGAGCACCAGCAGCGTCTCCGTGCCGAGGACCCGGCGGGACGCCGGCCGGTTGAGCTCAACGGTCACCGCACCACTGTGCCCGACTCCGACGGCCAGCGGGACAACGGGCCGAGGGGCGGCATGAGGAGATCGCACATTCTGTGCGACCGGTGCACACGCTCCGTGGACATTCTATGGGGGCCCGATCCGCCGGTCAGGAGGAGGAGCGTCTTGGACAACGTCGCGCAGCTGCTGAAGGAGAGCTGGACCCTGGTCGAGGAGGACCGGGGCCGGTTGAGCGGTCATTTCTACGCCCGGCTCTTCCTCCTCGACCCCGCGCTGCGCCCGCTCTTTCCGGCGGCGATGACCGGCCAGGGCGACCGCATCCTGGACGCGATCGTCACGGCGACCCAGGTGGTGGACGACCCGGAGAGCTTCGACGAGTACCTGCGTTCGCTGGGCCGGGACCACCGGAAGTACCACGTCGACTCGGCGCACTACGAGACCATGGGCGTCGCTCTGCTGGACGCGCTGCGCAGCACCGCCGGTGACGGCTGGAACCTGGAGTACGACCAGGCGTGGCGGGACGCGTACGCGGCAATCGTCGAGAAGATGCTGGCCGGGGCGGCGGCGGACGAGAACCCGCCGTACTGGCACGCCGAGGTGCTGACCCACGAGCGGCACGGCCCGGACACGGCGGTCCTGACCGTCCGCGCCCTCCAGCATCCGCTGCCCTGGCGGGCCGGCCAGTACGTCAGCGTCGAGGTCCCCCGGCACCTGCCCCGGGTGTGGCGGACGTACTCGGTGGCGAACGCCCCGAACGACGACAACGTCCTGGAGTTCCATGTCCGGACGCCGTCGGGGGCGGGCTGGGTGTCCGGGGCGCTGGTGCGCCGTACGAGGCCGGGGGACCTGCTCCGAGTCGCCGCGCCGATGGGGTCGATGACCCTGGACCGCTCCTCCGAGCGGGACATCCTGTGCGTCGCCGGCGGGGTCGGGTTGGCCCCGGTCAAGGCACTGGTCGAGGAGTTGACCGACTGGAACCGGACCCGCTGGGTGCACGTCTTCTACGGCGCCCGGCACGCCGACGACCTGTACGCGCTGGACGGGCTGCGGGAACTGGTGACCACCCACCCCTGGCTCTCGGTCACCCCGGCGTGCAGCGCGGAGCCGGACTTCGACGGGGAGCGGGGCGACATCTCGGAGGTGGTGGCCCGGTACGGCCCGTGGACCGCCCACGACTGCTACGTCTCGGGCTCGGCCCGGATGGTCCGGGCGACCCTGCGGGCGCTCGCCGGGGACGACGTGCCGCCTCCGAACATCCGGTATGACACCTTCGGCGAGCTGTAGCACGACGCCGTTCGGCGTTCGGCGAACGCGCCGGGACGCCCGGACGAAGACCTTCCTCCCCCCGAAAAGGACCGGGTCGCGTGCCTCCGCCCCCTGGGGCACGCGACCCGGTCCGCACCCTCGCTCGTCTCTCAGTACCGCCAGGGGTTGCCGGTCTCGCGGTACTCCTCCACCGGCACCAGCGGCACGCCGGGCGTCATCCGGTCGACGTACAGCCGGCCCTCCAGGTGGTCGATCTCGTGCGCGACGAGCCGGGCCATGGCGAACTCGAAGGAGGTGATCATCCGGCCGCCGTCGCACTGCGCGTGCTCCACGTCGATGCGCAGCGGCCGGGGCACGAGCCCCCGGTGGTCGAAGAAGGAGAGGCAGCCCTCGTACTGTTCGTCGGTGTCCGGGGACGAGTCGACCACCCGGGGGTTGAGCAGGATCACCGGATCAGCACCCCGGTCGGGCGGGCGGACCACGGCGGCGGCCCAGGCGAGGCCGAGCTGGGGGGCGGCGATGCCGACGCCCTTGCTGAACGGGTGCAGCTCGTCGAGCCGGACCAGCGCCGAGCTGAGCCGGTCGACCACGTCGCGGGCGGACGCCTCGTCGGCGGGCAGGTTGAACTGGCGGCTGGGCTGGCGCAGCAGGTCCGCGCCGCGCTGCACGATGCCGAGCCCTCGCATCCGGTCGCTGGCCCGGACCCGGCCGCCGACCGGCCCGCCGGAGTCGGACTCGGGCGGGCGGCTGCGGAACCGCCACTGCAACCGGTACCGGGCGTTGAGCGGCGGGTCCTCGGTGGCCCAGTCGAAGATCGCCCGGCCGCCGCGCTCGTGCCGGCTGATCGGGCGGCGCAGCGGCCCCTCCTCGGACGAGAGCGAGGTCTCCACCCCCCATACCTGGGGGGCCAGGTCCGTGGGCAGGTCGAGCCGGACCGCCAGGTGCCGGGTCGGCAGGCGTACGGCACGTTGGAACCAGGGGCCCCACTTCTCCCGGCTCACCCGGTACGCGTACTCGATGGTGGCCCGCTCGCCGGGGTAGAGCGGGAAGCGGCCCTCGTCGTTCTCGAAGAGCAGCCAGATCTCCTTGAACGCGTCCCGGTCGTGCTTGGCCCGCCAGTGCATCGGCTCGGGCTCTCCGCCGTCGTACCGGTACGACAGCAGTTGCAGCTCGGCGAAGGTGAGCGGGTGTTCCCGGTGGTGCCGGTTCGACCGGCCGGGGTCGTTGGGGTACCGGTCGACGGCGACCCGGACCAGGTAGCGGGTCACCGGTTCGGTACCGGCGTTGTAGAGCTCCCGGCGGATGACGCACCGGTAGCCCTCGTCGGTGTGGGTGAGGGTGGCCAGTTCGCCCTCCACGATCAGCCCGGTGCCGGGGGGCATCCACTGGCCGGGGGCGGGGTGGTCGCGATGGGGCGGGGTGGGGCGGCCGTGCCGGAGTTCGTCGTACTCCCGGAAGCGCTGCCAGATCGCGCCGCTGGCCGCCAGGACGGCCTCGGCCCGGCGGGCGAAGTCCTCGGTCGGCCGGTGCCGGCGTCCCTCGACGTGGCTGACGTAGGACGGGTCGAAGCCCATCAGCGTGGCCAGTTGCTTCTTGGACATCCCCCGCTCGGTCCGCTGCCGGGCGAGTTCGGCCGCGAACGAGTCAGCGGCCCGCTCGATGGGAGAGGTCGTCATCAGCTTCCTCAACGCCGGGGAGTATCAGTTTCACTTTCCGTACGTGAACGCGCACGGATTTGGCATCTTGTCGACACTCGGCTTGACAATCCACGCATGAACGTCAATACCGCCGGCGGCCCGACCCGCCCCGGCCGACCGGGTTCTCCCCGGTCCTGGCCGGGTACCGCCCCCGCACGCCCCCGAGGCCGTGGAGCCCGCCAGGGTGACGGCCGCCTCCCGGTCGCCGCAGATCGGGGCTTTCCCTATCCCCGAAGCGTTGGTTAGGCTAGCCTTAGTTCACGGCTCGGAGCTTCGGTCGAGGGGAGATGCGGTGACAGCGGTGATGCCCGCGCGGGAAACCGCGACGCCCCTCGCCCCCGTGACCGCGACCCTGCGGGCCATGTTCGGCACCGACGACCTGCCCGGGCTCGCGCCGGGCCTGCTGGTGACCGACGACCGGTTCGGCTGGGCCCCGGCCACCACCCTGGTCGACGGGACCCGGCTGCCCGAGCTGCTGCACGCCGCCGCCCTGCTCTGGGGCGGCACCCCGCACGCCTGCGCCGCGCTGGCCTGGAAGTCGTACAGCTACTGGGTCGCCCTGCCGGCCGTGCTCGGCTGGGCGGCGGCCCGCCGGGTGCCGCTGCTCGACCCGGCCGACGTGCTGATCCACTTCGAGGACCACCGCCCGCTGGTCACCCTCGGGCTTCGCCGGTCCACCACCGTCGCGGTGCTCCCCGGCGACCCGCTGGCCCTGGCGGGGCTACCGGAGGTCCGGGTTGTCGCCGACGAGGCCGCGCTGCTGGCCGTGCTCCGCGCCTCACTGCTCGACGCCCACCTCGCCCCGCTGGTCACCGCTATCCAGGCGGAGGTCCGCATCGGCACCCGTACGCTGCTCGGCTCCGTCGCCTCCGGCATCGCGCACGGCGTGCTGCGGGCCGCCGACGTGCTGCCCGGCCCCGCGACCCGGCACGTCGAGACGCTGCTGCACGCCCTCGACCTGGCGGACCTGGTCGAGCTGGTGCCCGGCCCGGCCGGCGAGCCGACAGTCCAGCGTCGCACCTGCTGCCTGGCCTTCACCCTGCCCAAGCCGAAGGTCTGCCAGGGCTGCTGCCTCCGCTGACACGGACTGGTCCGCCAGCGGCGGGCTCAGTCCGTCAGCGGACGGACGTCCCAGACCCAGACCCCCCCGGTGTACGTGGGGCGAATTCCGGTCAGCTCGGTCATCCCCCGGCGTAGCGCGTCGGCGTGCTCGTGCGGGCCGAGCAGCACCACCCCGGCCCGCCAGTACCGCAGGTCCTCCAGCGCGGATGCCCGGATCGGCGCGGTGACCGGCGGGACCTGGCCGGTGCGCCGGATGGTGATGAAGAAGCTGCTGGTGGGGCGGGGCGGGGCGGTGAACAGGGCGATCCGCCCCTCAGGTGCCCCCGGCCGGGTGTCCGGCCCGAGGAAGTAGCCCCGGGCCAGCGGCAGGTCCAGGCGGGTCGTCGCCGACCAGCGCAGCGGATCGGGGTAGTCGGTGTCCGGCAGCGGCAGGGTCACCACGCTGCGCCCGCCGGCCACGTACGGACGCCAGGCGCCGGAGGTGACGAACTCGGGCACCGGGTCGAGCCGTACCGAGGGCAACGGGGTGGGGAACGCGGGGAGCAGCGCCATGGTCAGCATGGTGGCGGTGGCGAAGCGGATCTGCGGGCGGGCGGCCGGGTGCTCCCGGGCCAGCCGGCGGGCCCGTTCCGCGCCGAACGCGAGCAGCACCCCGACCACCGGGACGGTCGCCAGCGCCCACCGGGTGGGCACCACCGAGTGCAGGATCGGCAGGTTCTCCAGGGCCGCCCAGGGCCCGGCGATCCCGGTCGCCCGGCCCTCGAACTGGATCTCCCGGCCGAGGGAGAGCACCGCGAAGAGCAGGCCGACCGCGGCGAGGCCGAGCACCACGGGGCTGCGCCGCAGCCACCACACCAGTGCACCGACCAGGACGACCAGCGGCCAGCCGAAGAAGCCGTTCTCCTCGGTGGGGTTCTTGACCAGCCTGAGGTTGGCCTTCGGGTCACCGGCGATCGACTCCCGGCCGAACGCGGTGAACGAGGCGAGGTCGGTACGGTAGCCGCGGATCAGCTCGGACAGGCCCTCGTACGCGCCGGGGCCGAAGAACTGCACGTACAGCGGGTACGCCAGCAGCACCACGGCCAGGGCGGCGGCGACCGCCAGCCCGGCGAGGAACGGCCGGGCCCGCCGGCGCAGCTCGGGCCGGCCCAGGGCCAGCGCGACGACCACCACGCCGAGCCCGATGGCGGTCATCAGCAGGATCTCCAGGTTGATGAAGGCCTGCCAGACGATCACCAGCCCGAGCAGTACGCCGTTGCGCAGCCACCGGCCGCCGTCGGGCAGCCGCAGGGTGCGCCAGACGATCAGGGGCACCACGAACTGGCTGACGATGTTGGGATGGGCGTTGGCGTGCGAGACCATCGCCGGGGCGAACGCGCAGAACCCGGCCCCGAGCCAGGCCGGCCCCCGGGAGCCGACCAGCACCCGGGAGAGGACGAAGTACCAGGCGGTCGCGGTGGCGATCATGCCGCCGGTGAGAAACACCAGAAAAGCGGTACGCGGCCCGAACAGGACGGTGACCGGCGTCATTGGCAGAGAAATGGATAATACGGACGTGTTGGCCATGAGATTGACGCTGTCCGGCACATTCATCCGGTCCGAGCCGAACGGATAGGCGAAATCGGTCAGCACGCGCGCGCCGTGCGCCATCATCCACTCGAAGAGCGCCTGGTCGGATCGGTTGTCCCGGACCCCGTGCGCCGGGTTCACCCAGAGCCGGACGGTCACCCAGAAAGCGATCAGCGCGAAGCTGAGCACGGCGAGGACGTCCGTCCAGCGCCCCCGCCGGGACGCCGCGGCCCTGCCCGCCCCCTCGTCAGACACATCCGTCACCCGGGGCTCGGCCTCGCCGCCCCCGGGCTCGCCATCGGGGCGGTCCGATTGAGGAGTAGTCATGGCAATTCATAGAGTAGTCACCGTATGGCGCTGACGTGACATGTTTCTGGGGACTGGCGTACTATGTGCCGGGTTCGCCGACCGCCGATCTCGTGCCCACCCCCGACCGCAATTCGGCCACCACGACGCCCCGATTTCCCCACCGTCCGCTTCGGATGGTTCACTCTGTCGGTCCCGGGGCAGGTCGAGTCATACCGTGAGGAATCGACGCATGGCAGAAATCACTGGGGATCAGCGTGTCCAGTCCGAGGTGCTGGAAGGCCTCGCGACGGCGGTCAACCACCGTAGGTGGTTCGTCGAACTGGCCGTCCCGCACCTCGGTGACAACCCGATCGAGATCGGCAGCGGGCTGGGTGACTACGCCCTGGCGTGGGCGGACCACTTTCCCCGGTTCACCGCCACCGAGGCCGACCCGGACCGGCTGGTCGCCCTGAAGGAGCGCCTCGCCGCGCAGCCGAACATCGAGGTCCGGCAGATGCTGCTGCCGCACTCCGAGCGCGGGGACTACAGCGCCGCCGTGTCGTACAACGTGCTGGAGCACATCGAGGACGACGTGAGCGCGCTGGCCAGCATGCGCGACCTGGTCCGGCCGGGCGGCGCCGTGGTGATCATCGTGCCGGCGTTCCAGTTCGCGATGGGCCCCGCCGATATCGCCACCGGCCACGTCCGCCGGTACACGAAGAAGACCCTGTCCGCCGCGATGACCGAGGCCGGCCTGACCGTGGAGAAGATCCACTACGCGAACGCGCTCGGCCTGATCGGCTACTTCATGGCGACCAAGGTCTTCCGGCTGATGCCGAAGGAGGGCCCGATGGTGAAGGTCTACGACACCCTCGTCCTCCCCGCCACCAAGGCGGCGGAGCAACTGGTCCGCCCCCCGTTCGGCCAGTCCGTCTTCGCCGTAGCCCGCGTCCCCGCCTAACCCCCACCCCCACCCCCACCCCCACCCCCACCGGCCCCGCGATCTTGCATTTCCGGCCCGGACAATCCGGGCAAGTGCCGCAAGACGCGGGCCGCAAGTGCAAGATCGCGGGCGGGTGGCTCAGTCCTTGACCTGATACGTCGGGCGGATGACCGCGCGGGCCAGGGTGTGGAAGGCAAGATTGAAGCCGACGTACGCGGGGGTGGCGTCCGGGCCCACGTCGAGGCGCTCGACGTCGACGGCGTGCACGGCGAAGACGTACCGGTGCGGGCGGTCGCCGGCGGGCGGGGCGGCGCCGCCGAAACCGGTCGCACCGTAGTCGTTGCGGACACTGGACGCGTCGCCCAGGGCGGCCTCGTCGACGCCCCGGGGCAGCTCGGTCACCGAGGTGGGAAGGTTGACCAGCACCCAGTGCCAGAAGCCGCTGCCGGTCGGCGCGTCCGGGTCGAAGCAGGTGACCACGAAGCTCTTCGTCTCGGCGGGGAAGTCCGACCAGGCGAGTTGGGGCGAGACGTTCCCCCCGCCGACGCTGCCGTGGGCGTGCCGGGCGTCCATCGGCTCACCGTTGTGCACGTCGTCACTGGTCAGGGTGAACGACGCAACGGTCGGCAGCAGCTCGTACGGGTCCGGGGCGATCGGTCGTTCCAGGGACATCGGGGACGGTCCTTCCGGTGAGCGTGGTTTCCTGCCGCCCTTCTTACCCCGCCACGACCCGCCAATCGACCACCGGCACGTCGGATCGGCGCGAAGGGCCTACGGGGTAGGGGCCGGCCCTACTGGGGAGGGTGGTGACGCTCGCCTGCTTCGACCGGCGTCGTCGTGGCCGATGCCGGCTCGCCGGCGACGTACAACCAGTAGTCGGAACCGGTGGAAAGACCGCGGGCCCGCATCTGCTCGGCGACGGCCACGTGGTCGTCCGTCGAGTCCTGAGGGTGCCCCGGCCGGTCATCGGCCGAGGTGGCGGTGTCATCCGACATGATCCCGGCTCTCGGATGCTCCGGCGTGACCATGCCCGCGGACACGAACGGCTCCATCAGCACGTGGTACTGCTCAGCCGTCAAACGGTCGCGCTTCAGCACGCCGCGCGCCGCGATCACCGTGCCGCTGATCGCACTCGACCACAGCTCAGGCTGGTGGGCATCGAGTTCCTCCGCACGCGGCCGGAAGCTCGTGAGCACGGTCCTACGGATCTCGGAGTTCTGGGACGCGGAAACCTTGGCTGCTCTGCTGGCGTCGCGCCCGCCCTGTTGCCACAGATCGAGGGCACGATCGAATATCCGGGCCAACGTCTCAGGAGCAAGGCCGGCGACCTGGCGCATGAACCCCCGCGTCTCGTTGTCGAGCATGGTCACTCTCCTTAGGCGGCCAGCATTCGTCGCGCCGAGCCTAGGTGGCGGCTGTGACGTCCCTGGCAAGCAGTGAGACTGACCCACCAGCAGACGATAGGCCCCTGACCAGCGTTTTCCCTGTTCAGGGAACAGATTCCTGTTCGGGGGCGGAGGGTGCGAGATTCGAACCCAACCCACGAAGACTGGTTGCCGCTCATTCGCCGCCGACCGGGCGGCAGGGGCCGGTGGCCGTGGGCAGCCGCCGGTACAGTGCCGCAGCATGGGCGCACTCAAGCCGTGGCACATCGCCACGCTCTGCTGTCTCGTCACGTCGGCAGCGCTGCTCGCCGGCCTCGTCTGGTTCCTGGTGAGCCGGGCAAGCCGCCGTCGCTAGAGGCAGGGCTGCCCGTCCGGCGTCATGGGGGCCCCTGGCGAGAACCAGTGGGACCGGGTCAATGCCACAGGCATGCCCCCTGTGGCATTTCTGCTGTTCGGGGAGCGGAGGGTGTGGGATTCGAACCCACGAAGACATCGCTGCCTTACCGGTTTTCAAGACCAGCGCCATCGGCCACTAGGCGAACCCTCCCGGACCACGCCCCGCAGGACGCGCCCGCCGCCTAGTCTGCCAGAAGCCGGTGCACGGGCGAGCCGCCATCCCACCCTGGTTGGCAGGGCGGCCGGATGCGGGCACCCCTGCCCGCCGTGCTGAGCAGCGGAATCTCCGCCGCGCGAGGTCCACAGTGGCCGAGCTGCCGACCCGCCCGCTCCCCCGATCGGTGCGCCTGCGGCGGTGCGGGCCGCCTCCGGCAGGGCACCGCCGAGCCGCCACCAGGGGACACGGCCAGCCCGATCCCCGTCCGGGCGTGGACGGTGGGCCGGATGGGGTAAGACTGGGCCATGCGCGCGATCACGATCCCGGAGCCCGGCGGACCCGACGCACTCGTCTGGGCGGAGGTGCCCGATCCGGAGCCCGGCCCCGGCGAGGTGGTCGTGCACGTGCGGGCCAGCGCGGTGAACCGGGCCGACCTGCTGCAACGGCAGGGGCACTATCCACCGCCGCCGGGCGCGCCCGCGTACCCCGGGTTGGAGTGCTCGGGGGTGATCGACGCGATCGGCGCGGACGTCACCGGGTGGGCGGTCGGCCAGGAGGTCTGCGCGCTGCTGGCCGGCGGCGGGTACGCCGAGCGGGTGGCCGTGCCCGCCGGGCAGCTCCTGCCGGTGCCGGACGGCGTCGACCTGGTCGACGCGGCGGCGCTGCCGGAGGTGGCCTGCACGGTCTGGTCGAACGTGGTCCGGCTCGCCGGGCTGGCGAAGGGCGAGACGCTGCTGGTGCACGGCGGGGGCAGCGGAATCGGCACGTTCGCCGTCCAGCTCGGCACGGCGCTCGGCGCGACGGTCGTGGTGACCGCCCGGTCGGCCAAGCACGAGCGGCTGCGCGAGCTGGGTGCCGCGCACGCGATCGACTACCGGGAGCAGGACTTCGTCGAGGAGGTCCGGCGGGTCACCGACGGCCGGGGCGCGGACGTCATCCTCGACATCATGGGCGCTTCCTACCTGGCCCGGAACGTGGCCGCGCTGGCCACCGGCGGCCGGCTCGTGGTGATCGGCATGCAGGGCGGCCGGAAGGCGGAGCTGGACCTGGGCGCGCTGCTGGCGAAGCGGGCCTCGGTGGCGGCCACCGCGCTGCGGTCCCGGCCGCTGGCGGAGAAGGCGGCGATCGTCGCGGGCGTACGGGAGCAGGTCTGGCCGCTGGTGGCCGCCGGGGCGGTCCGCCCGGTCGTCGACCGGCGGCTGCCGATGGCCGAGGCCGCCGACGCACACCGCCTGGTCGAGTCCAACGACCACGTCGGCAAGGTGCTGCTCACCCTCGGGTGACCCCGGCGTGTCACCCGGCGGGCGGTGCCTGCTCGGCGGGGGGCAGCATGAGCCGGGCACCGGGGCCCTCGCCCGAGAGCTTGTCCTCCGGGTTGTAGAGGGTGCAGCGCTGCAACGACAGGCAGCCGCAGCCGACGCAGCCGTCCAGGTCGTCGCGGAGCTTGATCATCAGCCGGATCTTCTCGCTCAGCCGGGCCCGCCACGCGGTCGACAGCTCCGCCCAGTCGGCGGCCGTCGGGGTTCGGGAGGCGGGCAGCGAGTCCAGCGCGTCGCGGATCTCCTCCAGCGAGATGCCGACCTGCTGGGAGATCCGGACGAACGCCACCCGGCGCAGCTCGGTGCGGGCGTACCGGCGCTGGTTACCGCTGGTGCGGTCGGCCCGGATCAGGCCGAGGCGCTCGTAGTAGCGAAGCGCCGACTGCGCGACGCCGCTGCGGGCGGCGAGCTGGCCGATAGTCAGGGATTCCTGCATCACGTCGCCTTGAGTTGAAGGGGACTTCAACTTGCAGGCTAGCGGCATGACCATCATGAGCGCCACCACGCGGGCCGCCGAAGGCGACCCACCCGCACCGCTCGGGACCCTGTTGGAACGGGTCCGGGCAGGTCGGGAGTTCGACCCGAACGTGTACTCGACCCTCGATGTCCTCCAGGTGCTCTACGACCGGGTGCTGCGGATCACCCCGGCGACCGTCGACGACCCGGACCGGGACCGGTTCCTGCTCTCCAAGGGGCACGCCGTCGCCGGCTACTACGCCGTGCTGGCCGCGAAGGGCTTCGTGCCCGTCGACTGGCTCGACGACCAGGGCGGCCCGGACAGCCTGCTCGGCGAACACCCGGACCGGCTGCTGGTCCCCGGGGTGGAGATCGGCTCCGGCTCGCTCGGCCACGGCCTCGGCCTGGGCGCGGGCACCGCGCTCGGGCTGCGGGCCCAGGGCCTGACGAACCCCCGGGTGTACGTCCTGCTCGGCGACGCCGAACTGGACGAGGGGTCCAACCACGAGGCGATCGCGTACGCGGGCGCGGTCGGGCTGGCGAACCTGACCGCCGTGGTGATCGACAACGACTCGGCCAGCCATGGCTGGCGTGGCGGGATCGCCACCCGGTTCACCGTCAACGGGTGGACCGCCGCGACCGTGGACGGGCGCGACCACGACGCCCTGCACGACGCCCTCACCGGGCAGCACGGGAACCGGCCGCACGTGGTCGTCGCGGTCGTCCGGGAGGGAGAGTGACCACGATGATGCGGGACGCCTTCGTCGACACGACCACGGCGCTGCTGGCCGAGCAGCCGCGCACCGCGCTGGTGCTCGCCGACATCTCGGCCGAGTCGTTCGCCCCGGCCGCCGGGCGGCACCCCGACCGGGTGCTCAACGTGGGTATCCGGGAGCAGTTGATGGTGGGGGTGGCCGGCGGGCTCGCGCTGACCGGGCTGCGGCCGATCGTGCACAGCTACGCCCCGTTCCTCGTCGAGCGGGCGTACGAGCAGATCAAGCTGGACCTGGACCACCAGGGCGTGAGCGCGGTGCTGGTCAGCATCGGCGGATCGTACGACCGGGCCGCCGCGGGGCGGACCCACCTGTCCCCGGCCGACGTCGCGTTGATCGACACCCTGGCCGGTTGGACCGTGCACGTGCCCGGGCACGCCGACGAGGTGTCCGCCCTACTGCACGCGGCGGTGGCCGGAGACGGTCCGGCGTACCTGCGGCTGTCGACGCTGGGCAACGACCGGCCGCACGGCACGGACGGATCGCTTGCCGTGGTGCGGGACGCGGGGCCGGGAGCACCGCTGCTGGTGGCGGTCGGGCCGGTGCTGGACGCGGCGCTGGCGGCGATGGCCGGCCTGAAGGTGACTGTTGCGTACACCCACCGGCCGCGACCGTTCGACGTGGCCGGGCTGCGGGCCCTCGCGGGGGCCGAGGTGATCCTGGTGGAGCCCTACCTGGCAGGGACGTCCGCCCGGCTGGTCGGTGACGCCCTGGTGGACCGGCCGCACCGGCTGCTGTCGCTGGGCGTGGGCCGGGAGGAGCTGCGACGGTACGGCTCCGCTGCCGACCACACCCGCTGGCACGGGCTGGACGCGGCGGGCCTGCGCCGGTCGGTCAGCGCTTTCCTCGAAGCGGGGCGCTGACCCGGGTCAGCGCCGCGGGGTGTCGACGGGACGGCGGCGGGTGCGCTCCCGGCCGAGGATCCAGATCGCCTCGACGCCGTCCTTCCAGGTGATCTTCTTGCCCTCCTCGCGGCCCCGCGCCCGGTAGCTGATCGGCACCTCGTACGGGCGGATGCGCCGGCGCAGCAGCTTGCCGGTCACCTCGGCCTCCATGCCGAAGCCCCGGGAGCGGACGTCGAGGGACCGGTAGAGGGCGACCGGCATCAGCTTGAAGCAGGTCTCCAGGTCGCCGATGTACGAGTTGAACAGCACGTTGGCCGCCATGGTGACGCCCTTGTTGCCCATCACGTACCAGAAGCTGTACGCGCTGTGGCTGCCGAAGGTGCGGTTGCCGTAGACCACCGTGGCCCGGCCGTCGAGCACCGGGGCGAGCAGCTTGGGGATGTCCTGCGGGTCGTATTCCAGATCGGCGTCGAGAATGACCATGTACTCGCCGTCGGCGTTGTCGACCGCCGTCTTGATGGCCGCGCCCTTGCCCGCGTTGCGCTGGTGGGTGATCACCCTCAGCCGAGCGTCGTCGGCGCGGCCGAGGATCTCGCCGGTGCCGTCGCGGCTGCCGTCGTCGACCACGAGCATCTCGATCTCGCACGGGTAGTCGACCGCCAGCGCCTGCTTGAGCGCATCCGCGATGCGTTCTTCCTCGTTGTAGACCGGCATCAGGATCGAGAGCTTCACGGGAAATCTCCACGGTGGCGGCGACACGTCGGCCCCAGCCTAGCCTGGCAGTTAACCCGGCGGTATTCCCCACCGTCGGGCGTGGGGGGCAACGTATCCAGTCTGATGGTGTTTACTTCGCGCCATGTCGGCAGCAGGCTTCCTGCTCGTGGCGGCCCCATTCGCCGCCGTCCTGTCGCTCACCGTGGCGTTGCGGCCACGCGGGACCGACGAGGTCGCCCCGTTGCGCCTGGCCGTGATCCGAGCCGCCGTGGTCACCGGCGCGTTCGCGGTGCTGACGGTGGAGCTGCTCGGGGCGCTGCGCCTGCTGACCCTGCCCGCCTTCGCGGTCGCCTGGCTGATCTTCCTCGCCGTCGCCGCCGGGGCCGCCGGCTGGCGACGCCGCCGCGACGGGACGCCGGGGGCCCCGGCCGCCGCCGCCCGCGCCGGCCTCGCCCGGCTGGCCGGCCGGTGGCGTACGACGGGGCGGGGCGAGCGGCTGCTGGCCGGCACGCTCGGCGGGCTGGTCCTGGTGGAGCTGCTGATCGCGCTGCTGGCCGAGCCCAACAACTTCGACTCGCAGACCTACCACCTGCCCAAGGTGGAGCACTGGGTGGCCCAGCGCGGCCTGGAGTTCTGGCCCACCGCGATCCACCGGCAGGTGACCATCCCGCCCGGCGCGGAGTACCTGCTGCTGCACCTGCGGCTGTTCACCGGCGGCGACGCGCTGCACAACCTGGTCCAGTGGGCCGCCGGGGTGGGCTGCCTGCTGGTCGCCGCCCGGATCGCCGCCCAGCTCGGCGGGGGGCGGCGGGCCCAGCTACTCACCGCGTTCGTGCTGGCCACCACCCCCATGGTGGCACTCCAGGCGACCAGCACCCAGACCGACCTGGTCTGCGCCGCCTGGGTGGCCTGCGTGGCGACCCTGGCGCTGGACGGGCTGCGCCGGCGGACCGGGGCCGGCACGCTGCTGCTGCTCGGCGCGGCGACCGGACTGACCGCGGTGACGAAGACCAGCGGGCTGATCGGGGTCGGCCCGTTGCTGCTGCTCTGGGGCATCGGCCAGCTCCGGCTGGCGTACCTGGGCGGACCGGTGCGGGCGGCCGGCGGCACCCCGGGCCGACCGGTGCTGGTCGGGGTCGGGGCGGCCGGCGGTGCGGGGGCGGTCGAGGACGGGGCAGCCGGCGGTGCGAGGGCGGTCGAGGACGGGGACCACCCGGCGGCCACGGCCGGGCCGGCGGTGCGCGGCGGCGTCACGGGCCGCCCGGCGGGACCGTCCCGGGCGGCCCGGGTGACCCGGTTGGCCCGGACCGCGGCCGGATCACTGCTGGTCCTGTTGGTCGCCCTGGCCGTGGTCGGGCCGTTCCTGGCCCGGGTGCAGGCCGAGTTCGGTCACCCGCTGGGCCCGCCCCGGCTGCGCGAGTCGATCCCGATGGAGCAACACGACCCGGCGTCGGTCCTGGTGAACGCGCTGCGCATCGGGCACACCGCGCTGGACACGCCGCTCGCCCCGGTCCGCGACGGCGCGGCCGAAGCGATCATGGCGGGGTCCCGCGCGATCGGGGTGGACCCGCAGGACCGGGCCATCACCTTCGGCCGGGAGGTGTTCCCGGTGCCGGCCTGGTACCCGGACGAGGACCGGGTGGCGTTCCCGCTGGCCGGCGCGCTCGCCCTAATCGGTGCGGTGCTGGCGCTGGCCCGGCCGGCCCGGGTCGCCCCGGCCGCGGCCGGGGCGTTGCGGGCGTACGCCGTCGTGGTGGTGGCCGCCGTCCTGCTGCACACGGCGATGATCAAATGGCAGCCGTGGGGCAACCGGCTGCTGCTGTACGCCCTGATCCTGGCGGCCCCGTTGGCCGGTCTGTGGCTGGACGCGCTGTTCCGCCGCCGACTCGCGCCGGGCCGACGGTCGGTGGCCGCCGGCCTGGCCGCCACGGTGCTGGCCACCTCCGCCTTGGCCGGGGTGCTCGCCCTGTCGTACGGCTTCCCGCGCCGGCTGGTCGGCGCCGGATCGGTCTTCACCACCTCGGAGTGGGACACCCGCTTCCTGCGTCGGCCACAGTGGACGGACGAGTTCCGCGGGGCCGCCGACGCGGTGCGGGCGTCCGGCGCGCGGCGGATCGGGCTGGTGCAGCAGAACGACAACTGGGAGTACCCATGGTGGCTGCTGCTGCGTGACGCCGACGGCCGCCCGCCCGAGCTGGTGGCGCTGGAGTCGGTGCTGCCGGACCTCCCGCCGGCCGACCCCGCCTCGACGGACGCGATCGTCTGCACCGGCAGCCGGGCGGCCTGCGTGAAGCTCGTGCCGCCCGGCTGGACGCTGACCTGGCGGGGCTACGTCGGCTACGCCCTCCCGCCCACCTGATCAGGACGCCCGGGCAACGGCGGTGGCTACGCCCCGGGCGGCGGCCGAAGGTCGGCATCGGCTCATGATTGCCGAACCTCGACGCCCGGGACGAGCCGGGCCGTGTTCGAATCGGGTAAGGACCCGCTCAGCGGATCACCACGGGCCGCAACGCGGTGGGGCGGGCAGTGGCCGGGGCGTCGCCGATGGTGGCCACGATCCGTTCCCGGGCCGTCCGGAGCCGGGTCCGGAACGCGTGGTGCAGCAGGGCGTCGAGCTGCCACACCTGCCTCGGGTGCTGGGGCCGGATGAGGAACCGCTCCCGGACGCCGTCGATGGCGGTGGCGGCCAGCTCGACCGAGGGCAGCCGGGGGTCCGGGCTCCACGTGACGTCGGTCAGCTCGCGCAGCTCGGCGTTGAGGTGCAGGCACAGACGGTGCAGCACCCGCGTCTGCCGGATGACGACGAGTCGCCGGTGGGTCAGCAGCAGGAGGTACTCGCCGACCGGACGCTGCGGCCGGCTGCACCGGGTCACCAGAATGGTGGCGTCGCCCGCGCCGACGCAGCGGCGGAAGATCGGCATGTGCCGGCTGACGGTCTGTGCCGCCAGCCCGGTGTCGGCGGCTGCGGGCAGGAACGTTCGGGAGAAGACGTCCATGCCCTGCCCAACGACAGGGGCGGCGGCGTGACATGGGTCACGGCGGACTTGCGGAACTTCCACGTTCCGGCGGCCCGCCGGGCCGGCTGGGCGGTCAGAGCAACTCGACGATGGTGGCGTTGGCCATGCCGCCGCCCTCGCACATTGTCTGGAGGCCGTATCGGATGCCGTTGTCCCGCATGTGCTGGAGCATCGTGGTCATGATCCGGGCACCGGACGCGCCGAGCGGGTGCCCGAGGGCGATCGCCCCGCCGCGCGGGTTCAGCCGGTCCGGGTCGGCCTCCGTCTCGGCCAGCCAGGCGAGCGGGACCGGGGCGAACGCCTCGTTCACCTCGTACACGCCGATCTCCTCAATGCCCAGCCCCGCGCGGCGCAGCGCCTTCGCGGTGGCCGGGATGGGGGCGGTGAGCATGGCGACCGGGTCGTCGGCGGTGACCACGGCGGTGTGCACCCGGGCCAACGGGCGCAGGCCGTGCCGGCCGGCCCACTCGGAGGTGGTGACGGCGAGCGCGGCGGCACCGTCGGAGATCTGGGACGCCGAGCCGGCGGTGACCACGCCGTCGGACCGGAACGGGGTCTTCAGCTCGCCGAGCTTCGCCAGCGTGGTGTCCCGGCGGATGCCCTCGTCGGCGGCGAACCTCCCGCCTTCGGGCAGGACCACGGGGGCCAGCTCGGGATCGAACGCCCCGGCGTCCTGCGCGACGGCGGCCTTCTCGTGGCTGGCCAGGGCGAACTCGTCGAGTTGGGCGCGGGAGAAGCGCCAGCGGGCGGCGATCAGCTCCGCGCCGACGCCCTGGTTGAACGGCAGCGGGGAGTCCTCGGCGAAGCCCTCGACCCCCCGGTAGCGGTCGCGGACCTGGTCGCTGAACGGTGCGGCGTCGCCGACGCTGGAGCCCATCGGCACCCGGGTCATCGACTCGACACCGCCGGCCACCACCAGCTCGGCCTGGCCGGACGCGACGGTGGCGGCGGCGAAGTGCAGGGCCTGCTGGCTGGACCCGCACTGCCGGTCCAGCGTGGTGCCGGGCACCGACTCCGGCCAGCCGGCGGCCAGCACGCCGTTGCGGGCGACGTTCCACGACTGCTCGCCGACCTGGGACACGCAACCCCAGACGACGTCGTCGACCTGCTCGGGATCGATCCCGGTGCGCTCGGCCAGGGCGCGCAGCACGTGGGCCGAGAGGTCGACCGGATGCACTGAGGCCAGGCCGCCCTTGCGCCGCCCGACCGGGGTCCGTACCGCACCGACGATGACCGCGTCACTCATGTTTACTCCCCGGTAACTTGGCGGGCCTCGATACTACGTCCTGTCCCGGCCGGCCGTCCCCCGCACCGGCCGGTCCCGGCCGGCCGAGGCGGTCCCGGCAGGGCATGCTGTACGCATGCGGCCAGAGCGGATCCCGGAGTCGTCGACGGCGGAGCGGCAGTGGCGGGTGCCGGCCTCGGTGCCGGTGGTCAAGCTGTTCGGCGCGGCGGCGCTGGTCGGGCTCGGGCTGCTCTTCGCCGAGGGCGACCGGGTGCGGCTGGTGCTGGCCGCGGCGGCCGCCGTCGGGCTCGCCGGTTGGGCGGCGCGCGACCTGCTGGTGCCGGTGCGGCTCGCCGTCGGCCCGGCGGGGATCACGGTGGTCCGGGGTTTCGCCGGCCGACGCCGGCTCGCCTGGGACACCGTCGAGGCGATCACCGTGGACCGTAGACCCCGGCTGGGGCTGTCCACCGAGATCCTGGAGATCGACGTGGGCGACTCGCTGCACCTGTTCGGCCGGTACGACCTGGACGCCCCGCCCGGCGAGGTGGCCGAGGCGCTGCGCGCCGCCCACGGCGAGACCCCCTGACACCACGCTGCGGACCGGCCCCGCGTCGGGGGTCAGCCCGTGAGCGACGCCGTGCGGACCACCGCGAGCCCGATCAGCGCCACCAGCACCAGCACGGCGCCGGCGGCCTGGAACAGCCCGCGCCGGGACCGGGGCGCGTACGCCAGCAGCAGGGCCATCACCCCGCCGATCACCAGCCCGCCGAGGTGGCCGGGGATGGAGATGCCCGGGACGGTCAGGGTGAAGACCAGGTTGATCACCAGGATCGGGAGGACCGAGGAGATGCTCCGCCCCATCCGGCGTTCGATCACGATCAACGCGGCGAACAGGCCGAAGACCGCGGTGGACGCCCCGGCCGTAGTGGAGTTCTCGGCGCTGAACAGGTAGGCGGCCACGTTCCCGCCGAGCCCGGCGACCAGGTAGAGGGAGAGGAAGCGCAGCGGCCCGAGGTTGGCCTCCAGCGACCGGCCGAGCACCCAGAGCGCCCACATGTTCAGCAGCAGGTGGATCACGCCGTAGTGCAGGAACATCGCGGTGACCAGCCGGTACCACTCGCCCTGGGCGATGCCGTGCACGCTGCCGTCGGGGAAGAGGGCCTGGCCGAGCACCGAGCCCCAGTCGGTCAGCGGCGTGCTGCCGCCCATCAGGCCACCGAAGCCGGAGCCGCCCGCCACCGCGTCCCCGCCCCGGTCGGAGGCGATGGACAGGACCATGAGCAGCAGATTCAGCGCGATCAGGGTCTTCGTGACGTAGCCGTGGCGGCCGACGGTACCGCCGCCGAAGGCGGTACGCGTCGGCCGCACGCTACGGCGTCCCTCGTCCACGCACTCGGGGCACTGGTGCCCGACCGAGGCGTCCCGCATGCAGTCCGGGCAGATCGGCCGGTCGCAGCGGGTGCACCGGACGTACGTCTCCCGGCCGGGGTGCCGGTAGCAGACCGGGGTGGTCGGTGGGGACTCACTCACGGCCGCTGCCTCCCGGTGCCGGCGGGGCGCTCAGTCATGCGAGCAAAGGTACATCGCCACCCGGTCAGGCCGGGGTGCGCTCGATCTCGACCCGCTCGATGACGACGTCGGAGATCGGGCGGTCGCTCGGGCCGGTCGGGGTGCTGGCGATCGAGTCGACGACCTTCGCCGACGCCTCGTCGGCCACCTGGCCGAAGATGGTGTGCCGGTTGGTCAGGTGCGGGGTCGGCCCCACGGTGATGAAGAACTGCGAGCCGTTGGTGCCCGGCCCGGCGTTCGCCATGGCGAGCAGGTAGGGCCGGTCGAAGCGCAGCTCGGGGTGAAACTCGTCACCGAACTTGTAGCCCGGGCCGCCGCGACCGGTGCCGGTCGGGTCACCCATCTGGATCATGAAGCCGCTGATCACCCGGTGCGAGATCGTGCCGTCGTAGTACGGCCCGTTGCCCGGCTGACCCGTACGCGGGTCGGTGTATTCCTTGTTGCCCTCGGCCAGGTCCACGAAGTTACGGACCGTCTTCGGCGCGTGGTTGGGAAAGAGCTCCAGCCGGATCGGGCCAGCGTTGGTGTGCAAGGTGGCGTAGACAGCCTCGGCCACGGGTACTCCTCAGTCGTTGGTCAGTTCCATGCGGATCCTCCCATGTGCCCGATCTGGCAGTGCGGAGGCATCCGAAGGTGGAGGATGACGGAGGAACAACTCCCAGGAGGTGGGACCGTGTTTGGAATCGGGCGGCGAAAGACCCAGGGGCAGCGAGCCAAGGTCGAGCTGAACCAGGGCATCGGTCACCTGAAGCAGGCCGCCACGTACGCGGCGAGGGGTGCCGGCGCCACGGTCGGCCCGCGGGTCCAGGCGGCCCGGGGCGCAGTCGCGCCGACCGCCCTCGTGGTGCGGGACCGGGCGTCGAGCAGTCTCGCGTCGACGGTCGCGGCCCTCGCGCCGCTGGCCCTGGCCGTCCGCAACGCCCAGGCCGAGGCGGCCGGCAAGGCCGTCGCCGGCAAGAAGGCCGCCGCCGGGCGGCAGGCCGCGCTGAGCAAGAAGGTCAAGGCGAAGAGCCTGAAGGTCACGCGGAGGAAGCAGAAGAAGTCGTCGCGCGGCACGATGGTCGGCCTGCTGGCCGCCGGCACGGTCGCCGGCCTGGCCGGCGCGATGGCCATGCGCCGCCGCCGGGAGCAGCAGGAGTGGACCGAGTACGCCCCGGCCCGCACCCTGGAGCCGGCCCGCGACGAGGTGGACACCCTGATCGTGGAGACCCCGTCGGCGAACGGCGCGAAGGTGGCCGACTCGTCCACCATGTCCGGTGGCTCGCCGGTGGCCGGCGGGCCGACCGGGGCCGGCAGCTCGGCGGTGGCCGGCGGCGACAGCGCCTCCACCAGCACCCTCGACACCCAGCCGGTGATCCACCCGAACGACAAGGTGCCCTCGGTCGCCGAGGGCGCCCGGGACGTCTCCGGCCGTCCGGCCGACGACCTCACCACGGCCCTCGGCAAGGAGCACACGGCTCGGTCCGGCGGCCGGCGCTGACCCCTTCGGGCCATCGCCCGCGGCGCGGAGACGACCCCCGTCGTCCCGCGCCGCGGGCGTTTCCGGGCGCCTGTCCGTCGCAGCCGGGGCCAGGCCGGTGACGGCGGGTGACGGGCGGCGGGCTCAGAGCCAGCCGTTGCGGCGGAACCAGCGGTACAGGGACAGCGAGACGACCAGCATCAGGGCGAGCACGACCGGGTAGCCGTACGTCATCTTCAGCTCCGGCATGTTCGCGAAGTTCATGCCGTAGATGCCGGCGATCGCGGTCCAGACCGCGGCGATACCGGCCCACGCGGCGATCTTGCGCATGTCGTTGTTCTGGTCGACCGTGACCTGGGCCAGCCGCGCCTGGAGGATCGAGTTGAGCAGGTCGTCGTACGAGTTGACCTGCTCGACGGTGCGGCTGAGGTGGTCCTGCACGTCCCGGAAGTAGCGCCGCACCTCCTGCGGGACCTCCCGGTTGACCTGGGCGGTGAGGGTCATCAACGGCCGTTGCAACGGCGCCACCGCCCGCTTGAACTCGACCAACTCCCGCTTCATCTGGTAGATCCGCTGGATCCGGCCGCTGCTCTGCCGGTCGAAGACGTCGGCCTCCAACACGTCCAGGTCGTCCTCCAGCCGGTCGGCCACCTCCAGGTAGAGGTCGACCACCCGGTCGGTGATCGCGTACGCGACGGCCCAGGGGCCGTGCTCCAGCAGCTCGTGCCTGGCCTCCAGGTCGGCGCGGACCGGAGCGAGCCGGCAGGCGTCCCCGTGCCGGACACTGATCACGAAGTTCGGACCGATGAACAGCATCACCTGCCCGGTCTCGACGACCTCCGAGTTCTCGGTCAGCTCGTCGTGCTCGCAGTACCGGGCGGTGCGCAGCACCAGGAAGGTGACCTCGCCGAAGCGTTCGAGCTTGGGCCGCTGCTGGGCCTTGACCGCATCCTCGACGGCCAGCTCGTGCAGGCCGAAGGTATCGGCGATCGCGGACATCTCGGCCAGATCGGGCTCGTGCAGGCCGACCCAGACGAACCCCCGCTCGCGGCGGGCCGCGGCCAGCGCCTCCGCGTAGTGCCACTCACCGGGCTGCCGGCTGCCGTCGACGTAGAGCCCGCAGTCCATCACCGCGCTGCGCCCCGGCCCGACCGGCTCGGGGACGTGCTGGCCCTCGTCGGGGTTGAGGATCCGGGTCATCACCCGCACCGGGGCCCAGGCCCGTGGCTTGATCACCCGCCCGCCGTCCGGCGACGTGGCCCGGCTCCGCTCCGCCCGGTCCGACATGGCGACCCCCTCCCCACGCTGTCGCGGCAGCAGCACGCCGTCGCGGGTTGCAGGGTACGCCCGCACCCGACGCGGACCGGCCGGCGTCGGCCGGCGCCTCAGCGGGTGGCCGACAGGCGCCCCGGGCCCGGAGTGGGGACGGCGCCGGGGCGGGCCGTGCCGCGTCAGGGGGGTGAGGGACGACACGGCCCACCCGGCGCCCTTGGGGCGGGGGTTGTGCTGCGCACACCACCGGTCGGGTGGCCGAGGCCAGCATCGGGGCAGGTCGGCCGGGCGACGTGAGTGGTGCTCGCAGCATTGTGGGCCGCGAACCGGCCGGGCGGGAGACCCGACCCGACCGGCACCGCCCTTCTGTCAGGAATCCGACAGAAGGTCAGCCTCGGACGGCCGCCACCGCCTCCGCGAGACGACGAACGCCCTCGTCGATCTGATCCGCGGTGACCGCCGAGAACGCCAGCCGTAGCGCGTGCTGACCGCCGTCGAGCACGAAGTCGCTGCCCTTGACCACCGCCACGCCCCGCTCGGCCGCCGCCGGGGCGAGCCGGTCCACCAGCACGTCCTCCGGCAGCTCCACCCAGAGGAAGTAACCGCCGTCCGGCTCCACGAACCGGGCCTCGGGAAGGTGCCGGCGCAGCGACTCGGCGAGCACCCGGGCCCGCTCGCCCAGCGCGGTGCTGACCGTCTCGATCGAGCGGGTGATGTCGCCGGAGACGCAGAACTGGTGCACGATCGCCTCGGACACCATGCCGGGCGAGATGTAGAGGCTGGTCGCCTTCCTCGCGATGTCGGCGATCAGGTCCGCCGCCCCGATCAGGTAGCCGACCCGCACCCCCGGGCAGACCGTCTTGGTGAAGCTGGAGGCGTGCACCACCACGCCCCGGGTGTCCAGCGAGAGCATCGACGGCAGCGGCTCGCCCCGGAACCGGATGTCGGCGTACGGGTCGTCCTCGAAGATGATGAAGCCGTGCTCGGCCGCCAGGTCGAGCAGCTCCCGCCGCTTCTCCAACGACAGCGTGACCCCGGCCGGGTTCTGGTAGTTGGGGATGACGTGCGCGAGCTTCGGGCGGACCCCGGACTCCAGCAGCTTGCGCAGCTCGGCGATGTCCAGGCCGTCCGGCTGGATCGTCACGCCGTGGATCTCGCCGCCCATCCGCTGGAGGTTGAGCAGCGTCCGGTCGTACGTCGGGCGCTCGACCACGACCGCGTCGCCGGGGCGGACCAGGTGATCGAACAGGAACGCGTCGGCCTGGAGCGAACCGTTGGTGACCAGCACCTGGTCGGCCCCGACGCCGTGCTTCTCGGCGATCCACTTCCGCAGGGGCGGGTAGCCGACGGAGGTGCCGTAGGCCGTGACCCCGGCGGGGTCGGCGTCGAAGGCACGGACGGCGGCGGCCTTGAGCCCCTCGACATCGACGATGTCCAGCGAGGGAGCCCCACGGGCGAAGGAGATCAGCTGCTCGGCGGTCATGCGGACGAGCCTAGGGCCTGGCCCCGGCGATCCGACCGGCATACACGCCAAGTTCAACATGCGGGCAGCGGACGGACGGCGGAACGGCCGACGCGGAAGCGGCCGGAGGTGCGCGACACTCAGGTGTCGATTATCGGACCGGTCCCTGGCCGCGCCCCCGCGACCGCCGAAGGATGGGCGTCCGCGCGGGGCCGACGGGCACCGGCACCGGCACCGAAGGAGTGGTGAGGTTCACGTGACCGAGGACGGTACGGGTCGGCTCGACGACCAGGCCTTCGCGCAGTGGCTGGCCGGCGCGGCCGGCAGGGCGCTGACCGCGCTGCGCGCGGAGCAGGGCTTCGCCGACCCGGCGGCGCTCAAGAACGCCGGCGACAAGGTCTCCCACGACCTGATGTCGACCGCCCTGGCCCGGTGGCGGCCCGCCGACGCGGTGCTCTCCGAGGAGCAGGCCGACAGCCGGCACGCCTGGGCCGGCGACCCGTCCGCCGGGGCCCGTCCCGCGCGGCTAGAGGCGGACCGGGTATGGATCATCGACCCGCTCGACGGCACCCGCGAGTTCTCCGAGTCCGGCCGCGACGACTGGGCGGTGCACGTGGCGCTCTGGCAGCGCTCGGCCGGCCCGGACGGCGCGCTGGTGGCCGGCGCGGTCGGCATGCCGGCCCGTACCGCGTCGGACGGCACGCCGCTGGTCCTGGGCACCGCCGTACCCGCCACGCCCGCCGTGGCCGGGCCGCTGCGGATCGCGGTGAGCCGCAGCCGGCCGCCCGCGTTCGTGGGCGAACTGGTCGAGGGCATCGGCGCCCGGGCGGTGCCGATGGGCTCGGCCGGGGTGAAGGTCTGCGCGGTGGTGACCGGCGAGGTCGACGCGTACGTGCACGCCGGGGGCCAGTACGAGTGGGATTCGGCGGCCCCGGTCGCGGTCGCCCTGGGCGCCGGCATGCACGCGTCCCGGATCGACGGCTCGCCGCTGCGCTACAACCGGGACGACCCGCGCCTGCCGGACCTGCTGGTCTGCCGCCCGGAGCACGCGGAGTCCCTGCTGGCGGCCATCGACCGCCACCGTTGACCGACGGATCCGCCGCCCGGCGGGCGCGGTCGTGGTGCTCCCGCCCGGTCCCATCGACACCGCCGACCCGAGGAGGGTCATGAGCTCCGGCCCCACCACCGCACCCGCCCTGCCCCCTGCCCCGGCCGAACCCAGCGGCCCGCGCCGCCGGCTCGGCCGGTGGCTGCTGCTCCCGGTGGCCGCCGGCGCGGTAGCGCTGGGCACCACGGTGGCCCTGGCCACCAACGGGGACCTGCCCGGGCGGCCGGCCCCGACGGTCACCGACGCCGCGTCCGAGGGCGCGGGCCTCGGCCCGGCCGCCCCCGGCACCCGGCCGACGCCAAGTGGGGACGAGGGCTTCGGCAGCAGCCCGAAGTCCGCCTCGCCGAGCCCGAGCACCAGCGGCGGGACGGAGGCCGGCGGGTTCCCTGGCGGCCGGAACACCCTCCCGGGGGCCAGCATCCATCTCAAGGACGGGGAGAACTTCGCCGCGGGGTTGGCCCGGTCCGACCGCAGCTACGGGCCGCTGCGCATGGTCCGGGTCTTCTACCCCGGCCTGCCGCCGTCCTGGTCCGGCAGCCGCGCCGACGCCGCCGACCGGACCGTGGTGGTCTCGTTCAAGGCGCCGCCCGGCGAGGTGGTCGCCGGCCGGCACGACTCCCGGCTCGCCGCCTGGTTCCGCTCCGTCCCCCGCAACCTGGACGTCTACTGGTCGTACTTCCACGAGCCGGAGAACGACATCGCCCAGGGCTCGTACACCGCCGCGCAGTTCCGGGCCGCATGGCAGCGGCTCGCCGGGATCGCCGACCGGGCCGGCAACGCCCGGCTGCGGGCCACGCTGATCCTGATGTGTTGGACGCTCAACCCGAGCTCGCGCCGCACCTTCGAGGACTACTGGCCGGGCGGCGACGCGATCGACGTGCTCGGCTGGGACTGCTACAACAGCGGCGGCAAGTTCAACCGGTACACCGACCCGGCGCAGGTCTTCACCCCGATGATCGCCAAGTCGAAGGCGCTGGGAAAGCCGTGGGGGCTCGCCGAGACAGGCAGCCTCCGGATCGCCGGGGACAGCGGCGCGGGGCGGGCCGCGTGGATCCGGGCGATGAGCCGGTACCTCGACGGCCAGCGCCCGCTGTGGGTGGCCTACTACGACTACCAGGTCGCCGGGGGCGACTTCCGGCTCACCGACGCGCCGAGCCAGGAGGCGTGGCGAGCCTGGTGCGCCGCCTCCTGAGGCTCAGATCCCCCGGCCGCGTTTGTGCAGCGTACGCAGGACGCGGTCGGGGTCGACGGCCCGGCTGGCCACGGCGAGGGCCAGGTACGCGCGCGGCTCCCGGGGGTTGCGGGACAGCGTGTGCCGGGCCCAGCGGACCGCCTCGCCCCGGTTGCCCATCGCCGCCTGGGCGAAGGCGATCTGCCCGCTGACCCGGGCCTCGCCGGCCGGCACGGTGGCGAACTCCGGGTACCGGCCGAGCAGCCACTGCAACGCCGTGGCGATGGTCTCCCAGCGCTGGGCGAAGAACGACTGCTTGTGCCAGCGCACCGTCACGTACGGCTCGACGACGTTCACCAGCGGGGCGTGCCGGGCGGCCCGGAGCAGGAACTCGTAGTCCTCCGCGTAGCTGCCCGGGATCTCCTCGTCGACCAGCCCGATCCCGTCGAGCAGCGCGTCCCGGCGGATCAGGAACGTCGACGGGTGCAGCTCGGTGTGCCGGTCCCGCAGCAGGGCGGCCAGCGGCACCCGGTCCACCGAGAGCACCCGGTCGACCGGGGGACGGCCGTCGTAGTCGACCCGGATGCCACAGCTCACGAACGCCCCGTCCGGGGCGGCGCGCAGCGCGGCCACCTGCGCGGCGAGCTTGCCGGGCAGCCACTCGTCGTCGTCGTCGCAGAACGCCACCAGGTCGCCCGTGGCGGCCAGGATGCCCGTGTTGCGGTTGCCGGCCAGGCCCGGGGTGCGCTGGTTGACCAGCACGGTGACCCGGGGGTCGTCGGCCAGCGAACGATCCGGCTCGGACTGGTCGTAGACGACCACCACGTCGACCGGGCCGGGGTATTCCTGGCCGAGAATCGCGTCGAGGGCCTTGCGCAGCAACTCCGGGCGGTCCCGGGTGGGGACCACCGCGGTCACCGACGGGTGCTCGTTCAACGGCTCGGTCATGGTGCCTCCGTGGAGCCCGGGCGGCCGAGGCCGACGTATCCGTACCGCAGCCGCAGCGGCAGCGTCGCGACGCTCACCACCGCCCGGCTGCGCGAGGGCAGGGCCGTGCGCCAGGCATCGTCCTGCCGGACCCGCAGCGGCCCCGCATTGAACCGCAGCGGGTTGCCGGCGATACTGTGCGCCCGGACCAGCGGCGTGGGCGTCGGGTCGAGCACCCGCAGCGCGTCCGGGGTGTCCGCCAGGCCGGCGAAGCGGCGGACCCGGGCGACGGTGCCGCGCGGGTCGGCGGTGAAGTCCTCGTAGCGCAGCCGGATCACCGGCGCCCGGGTGGCGAGCAGGTGGAACGCGGCGTTCTGCGCCGTCCACAGCTTGCTCACCGTGAACGGCGAGAACGTCGGCATGTACGCCTCGGCGTCCACCACCTCGGGCCGGCGCACCTGCTTCGCCCATGAGTGGGCCACCGCCCGGCTGTCCCGGACCAGGTGCAGCACCCGCAGGTCGAGGTCGTCGGCCCAGCGCAACGCGAACGCCGTCGAGGCGTGCTTGCTGGAGTCCACCACGAGCTGCGCCCCGGTCACCGCCATCGCGGCGGCGTAGATCCGGGTGTAGAAGTCGGCGTAGCGGCGCACCTGGGCCAGCTCGGCGGCGGGCAGGTCGCCCCGGGCCAGCCGGGGGATGTGCCGGGTCCGGTCGACGGTGGCCTTGAGCGCGAGCACGTCGTCGCGGTCGACGGCCGACCAGCCGCCGAACGCGTGCTCGCCGACCCGCTGCCAGAAGTCGCAGGCGGTGAACCGCTCCCCGCAGCCGCACCGCTCGTCGCCGCCGAGGGCCCGCTCCCACAGGTGGACAACCTCGCCGACGGCGCAGACGTCGGGGTGCTGGGCGAGGATCAGCTCCAGCAGCGTGGAGCCGCTGCGGCCGAGGCCGCCGACGAACAGCACCCGGGCGTTCACCGCCACCACCTGCGCCGCCCCGGCTCCCGGCTGGTCCGGACCAGGTCCTCGACGATCCGGCCCACCGCCGTGGCGGCGGCAACTCGGGGGTCGGGCCGGCCCGGGTCGGCAGACAGCGCGTACGCCCTCGGGTCGGCCACCCCCCGGTCGAGGGCCGCGACCAGGTCGGCCTCGGACTCGGCCAGCCGGACCATCCCGGCCACGCCGAGGCGGCGGGAGAAGAGCTGCTGGTGGTCGTCGACGTGCTCGTTCCTGGTCGGGTCCCGGGGCACCACGATCGGCAGGTGCCCGTGCCGGCGCGCCTCGGTGATGGTGGCCGGCCCGCCGTGGCAGACCACCAGGTCGGCCTCGGTCATCGCCCGCTGGAGCTCGTCGTGGGCCAGGAACGGGGCCGCGTCGGCGAGCCGGGGCGCGCGGCTGCGCCCGTGCTGGACGACGAGGCGAACCTCGGGGGCGAGGGCGTCGCGGCCGGCGTGCCAGCGCTCCAGCCACTCGACCAGCCGGTCGAACCGGTGCACGTCGGTGCCGACCATGGCCAGCACGGTGCGCCGGGCCGGGGAGTTGGTGCGCTGGCGGGGGATCGGCAGGCTCACAGCAGGTTTCCCACTACGGTCGCCTTCGGGTAGAGCCGGCGCTGCTCCTCCCACTGCACGAGCATCGCGGAGAGGAACGGCCGGCACAGCCGGGCCGACAGCGTCGCCGTGTCGATCCGGTCGTACACCTCGATGTAGACGGTGGGGATGCGGCGCAGCCGGGCCACCACCACGAACGGCACGGCGACCCCGGCGCCGGTGGTGACCACAGCGGCGACGTCCCGCCCGCGGAACACCCGGACGGCGAGCCACATGTTGCGGGCCAGGTTCTTCACGTTGCGGGTGGTCGGGTGGTGTGCCCAGACCACGTCCTCGCCGTCGAGCAGCGACCGGGCGTCCGGGGTGTCGAACGTGACCCAGGAGTGGGCCCGGTCGCGGTACCACGGTTGCAGCGCCACCAGCTGGGCGAGGTGCCCGCCGCTGGATCCGACGAGCATGACTTCACCAGACTCCATGTCACCCGCCTCCCACGGCCCCGGCCGCGCCCCGGGACACGCCCGACGGGGCGGTCGACCGGACGGCACGACGCCGCAACAATGTATCGGCCACCCGGCCGGGAACATAAGTGGCTCTCACCATCATCGGACCTGTCGGATGATCGGCTGCGGCCCTTCCGCCAGTGCCTCACTCCACCGTCCCGTGCCTAGACTGCCTGCTGACAGCAACCCGGGCGAGAGGATGGCGGATGACCGACACGGCCGAGGCGGCGCAGGGCGGCGGCAGCCGGGCGGTCACCGTCCTGTACGTCTGCGGGATGCCGCGCAGCGGCTCGACCCTGCTCGACCTGATGCTCGGCCAGTTCGTCGGGCACTGCGACGTCGGCGAGCTGTTCTACCTGTGGCAGTCCGGCGTCGAGCGGAACTTCCGCTGCGCCTGCGGGGAGCACTTCGACGCCTGCCCGTTCTGGGGCGAGGTCGGCCGGCGGGCGTACGGCGGGTGGACCCAGGTCGACGTGGCCGACGTGCGGGCGTTGCAACGCCGGGTCGACGCCACCGGAAAGCTGCCGCTGATCGTGAACTCCCGGATGTCCCCGGCGTTCCGACGGGACCTGGACCGCTACACCGAGCTGCTGACGAAGCTCTACCGGGCGGTGGCCGACGTGTCCGGGGCGAAGGTGGTGGTGGACTCGACCAAGCGCCCCTCGCTGGCGTACATCCTGGCCCGGGCCCCGCAGATCGACCTGCGGCTGGTGCACGTGCTGCGCGACCCGCGCGGGGTGGCGTACTCCTGGAGCCAGGTCGTCGAGCTGCCCGAGGGCACCTCGACGAAGGGCCGGATGAACCAGCGCTCGGCCCGGCTGACCGCCCGCCGCTGGGTCACCGTCAACGCGATGGTGGCCGCGCTGGCCAGCCGTGGCGTCCCCCGGGTCACCGTCCGGTACGAGGACCTGGTCCGCGACCCGCGCGCCGAGCTGGGCCGGATCGCCGCGCTCACCGCCGACGTGACCGGCGTCGTGGACCCGTTGGAGTTCCTGCGGGACAACGAGTTCGACCAGGCCGGCTCGCACGCGGTCGCCGGTGGCCGGATCCGGATGCGCAGCGGCCCCATCACCCTGGCGCTGGACGAGAAGTGGCGCCGGGAGTACGCCCCGGGCCACCGCCGGCTGGTCGGCGCGCTGACCTGGCCGCTGCGCCGCCGCTACGACTACCGCTGACCTGCCCGCCGCTCCCCGCCTACCCCGTTCGCGGCACGGCCGGGCGGCGGGCTCAGGGGCGGGCGGCGGCCAGGTGGGCGTCCAGGGTGTCCAGCAGCTCCGGGGCGCGCTCGTAGTCGAACTTGCGGGCGAAGTGCGCCCCGCTGGCCAGCGCCCGGGGCAGGTCCTCGGCGGTCAGCGACTTCGGGTGGTTGAAGGTGCTGTCCCGGAAGTCGAAGTACCGCTTGCAGTCCGGCACCAGGTTGAACAGGCCGGAGCTGCACGCGATGGTCTGGAAGACGGCCTCCACCGGGGAGAGGCAGCGTCGGAAGTACGACACCACGTCCGGCCGCCGGTCGAAGTACTCCCGCAGGTAGGCCACCACCGGCCAGCTCAGGGAGGTGAACGCCGACCCGCCGTGCAGGCGCAGGTCGGGCCCGAACGGGGTGCGGGCCCGGCGGCCCACTGCCAGCCCGTACGACACGTGCACCCGGACCAGCGGCTGCACCCGGTTGATTGCCTGGATCGGGCGGAGCAGCTTCTTGCCCCGGGGGGTGAGCGGGAGCAGTCGGCGGTGCTGGAAGTGGTAGCGGGACCGGACCCGGCGGCTCGGCCAGTGGCTGTCCGGGCCGAACGCGTCCCAGTACTCCATGAACCCGTCCGCGCCCGAGTCGACCAGCTCCGCCTCGCACTCGCCGAGCGGCCGTAGGGGGTAGTCCTGACCGGTGATGTTCACCAGCCAGTCGACCTGGACCCCCTCGTCTTTCAGCCAGTCCACGGCAGCCATGTAGCGGTCCACATGACTGAAGTCACCATAACCGCCCTCGTGTGTCTGCACGACGACGTCGGGCAGCGAGCGCAGCTCGGTGAGGTCCAGCGGGGGGCCGTTGACGTCGTGGCTGATGTGCACCACGCTGTCCGGGCTGTACCGCTTCACGGCGTGGACCAGCCGGTTCATCTGTTCGGGGGACCGGTGGCTCTGGATGTGGTAGCAAAACCGCACCCACCCATCCTGCCTCCCGGACCCGGCTGCGGAGAAGCGGACCTTCGTCGGCTTCCCCTCACCGCCCGGATCGGGGAGACTCAGGGTTCCGCCATGGTGCCGCCGCTGCGGCCGACTGGCCGGTCCCGGTCCACAGGAAGCGACACAGCCCGATGCCCTCGCCTCACCACACCGATCTGCGCGATTCAGACGGTCCCACACTGATGACCTACCTCGAGTGGCTGCGCCGCCGGTGGTGGATCCTTGTGGTGGCCGCGCTGCTGGGCGCGGGCGCCGGCATGCTGGTCAGCCAGGTGCAGACCCGCACATACGTCTCGACGACGTCGCTGCTGGTCCGCCAGGTCGGCCAGGACGCCAACCAGGGCACCAAGGTCAATCTGGACACCGAGGCCCAGGTGGTCCGCTCCCTGGTGGTGGCCGAACGGGCTCGGGCCCTGCTGAAGACGGCCATCCCGCCGGACGACCTGGTCCGCTCACTGTCGGTAACCGTGCCGCCGAACAGTCAGGTGCTCCAGATCGTGTACGAGGCGCAGAGCCCCGAGGCGGCGCAGGCCGGGTCACACTCTTTCGCCCAGGCGTACCTGGACCTGCGGCTGGCCACCGCCACCCGGTCGTTGGAGAACGAGACGACCGCGCTCAAGCAGCAGATCACCGAGACCAACAAGCAGCTCGCCGTAGTCGCCGGGAAGATCGCCGGGGCCCCGTCCAACTCGGTCGAGCGGGCCCGCGCCGAGGCCGAGCGGAACGTGCTGACCAACCAGCTCGCCAGCCTCAACAGCCGGCTGAGCCCGCTGCTGAGCATCGCGCTCGACCCCGGCGAGATCATCTCCGACGCCGCGCTGCCCCGAAAGCCCAGCTCCCCGAACACCACCCTCAACCTGGCCAGCGGCCTCGGCGCCGGGTTGCTCTTCGGCATCGTGGTCGCCCTGGTGCTGGACCGGCTGGACACCCGGGTCCGGCGCGGCCGGGACGTGGCCGAGCGGCTCGGCCTGCCGATGCTGCTGGAGCTGCCGCCCCGGCCGACCGGGCTGACCGTCCTGCCGGCGGCCCACGAGGTCTCCCGGGAGCTCGGCCGGCTGCGCAACGTGTTGCAGTCCACCATGCCCGAATCACGGCCCGGGCGGGGCCGTCTGCTGCTGCTCACCGACACCTCCCCCGGCCCGGCCGCCGGCTTCGTCGTCGGCAACCTCGCCGCGGCGTACGCCCGCACCGGGGCACAGGTCGCGGTGGTCACCACCAAGCCGGACTCCCCGCTGGCCGGGATGCTCGACGGGGTCCGGCCCCGGCACACCCTCGCCGACGTGCTGCGCCACGACGTCTCGGCGCTCACCGCGCTGACCCCGGCCCCCGGCCTGAACCAGCTCCGGGTGCTGCTCCCGGGCAACCTCGACACCGAGGTGGAGCTGCCCGTCGCCACCATGCTGGAGATCCTCGCCGAGCTGGCCGCCCGCTTCGACCACGTGCTGATCGAGACGGCCCAGCCGACGGCGGCGGTCGAGGCGCAGGCGTTGGCCCGGCACGTGGACGGCGTGATCCTGGTGGTCGAGGGCGGGCAGACCCGCAGCAGCGAGATCACCGCCGCGATGCGGCAGTTCGAGCAGGTCGACGCACCGGTCCTCGGCGCGGTGCTGACCCCCCGGCTGACCGACCGGGGCCCGACGGTCCGGCCGGCCCCGCCCACCTCGCCGGCCCGCCGGGGGGGCCCGCCGTCGCCCCGCCCGCGGCCGACGCCCGCCGGGCGGCCCCAGCCGGGCGCGCCGAACTTCGAGTCCACGATGATCCTGCCCCGAGCCGGCGCGGGCGCCCGGGACACCGCCGCCAGGCCGGCCCCCGCCCCGCCCGGCATGGGCAAGTCGGGCCCGGTCCCGCCCGGCATGGGCAAGTCCGGCCCGGTCCCGCCCGGCATGGCCAAGTCCGGCCCGGTCCAGGCCCCGCCGCCTGGGCCGCCGAAGCCGGCGGCCCAGCAGAAGCCCACCGGCAAGTCCACCGTCTACCGCTCCGCCCGGGACGCCGACGGCCCCGACCCCAGCCGGTACTCGATGGCCCTCGACCCGGTCGAGGAGCGGGAGTGACCCGCCGGCGGGCGCTGGGCACGACGCTCGCGGTCGTGCTCGTCGCCGCGCTCGGCGCCGGCTGCGCCGAGGAGCAGGCGCCCGGCGCGACGAACGTGGTGGACCCGGGTTCCCCGGCACCCCGGCCCAGCCCCACCCCGAGCCTGCCGGCCGCGCCGCTGTCCGGAAAGCCGGTCGCGGCGGCGACGGCCGCCCGCCAGGCCGTGGCGGTGCCGCTGCGGGTGACCGCCGGCACCAGCCCGGCCGGGCTGGCCGAGGCCGACCTGGTCTACCAGGAGTTCGCCGAGTCGGAGAGCTTGCACCTGACTGCGGTCTACCAGTCCCGGGACGCCGCCCGGGTAGGACCGGTCGCCGAGATCCGGCCGGTGGACATCCGCACGGTCGGCGTGCTGCGCCCGTTCGTCGGCTACGCCGGCGGGCCCACCGGGTTCCTCCGCCAGTTCGAGGCGGCGGACCTGCCGGGGGTGACCCCGGCGCAGCGCTCGGCCGCGTTCCCGTCCGGCCAGGCGTCCGTCGCCGCGCTGCGGCAGGCGGCCCCGAAGGGCGGCCCCGCGCCGACCCGCGTCTTCGACCACGCCACCCCGGGAACTGCGCTGGCCAGCCAGGGCGTCACCCCGGCCGGCAAGCTGACCGTCACCGCGCCCGGCCACCCCGGCCAGACCTGGACGTACGACGCGGCCAGCTCGTCGTGGCGCGGCCGGGTCGGCAAGGCCACGGTGAGCGTCGCCTCGGTGGTCGTGCTGACGATGGAGTACCGCACCATCGACGTCCGCAAGCCCAGCCCCCGTTCCCTGCCCGGGGCGAACGTGTACGGGTCCGGGGCCGCGGTGGTGGTGTCCGGGCCGTCCAGCGCGAAGGCGCAGTGGAGCAAGCCCGGGCAGAAGCTGGTCTGCAACGTCACCGACACGGCCGGCTACCAGATCCGCCCGCAGCCCGGACCGGCCTGGGTGATCTACGCCCCGAAGACCGCCAAGGTCAGCGTGACATGACCACGGCCGCCCCGCTCCGGCCCAACCCCGGGCCGGAGCCGGCGCGGGCCGGTCACCGTCCGGCCGACCCGCCGCAGAGCCCGCCGGCCGGCGGGGCTCGCCGCTGGTCGCTGCGGCTGCCCGTCGCCTGGCCGGTGACCGCGCTCTTCGTGCTGTACCCGCTGTGGTGGGCGCTCGGCCTGCCCTCGTTCATCTTCGCCATCCTGGCCGTCCCGATGGGCTTCCAGCTCTACCGGCGCGGCGCCGTGCGGGTGCCGCCGGGCTTCGGCCTCTGGCTGATCCTGCTGGCCTGGGTGGTGCTGTCCGGGTTGATGCTCGACATCACCGCCCCCAACACGCTCACCCCGAACGGGTCCGGCCGGTACATCGGCTGGGGCATCCGGGTGATGAACTACACCGCGCTGACCGTGACGATGCTGTACGTGCTCAACCTCAGCGAGCGCGAACTGCCCCGCAAGCGGCTGGTGAGGCTGTTCGGCTTCATGGCCGTGATCACCGTCGTCGGCGGGTACGTCGGCGCGCTGTTTCCCCAGCTCAAGTTCGTCGCGCCGCTGAACTACCTCCTCCCCGCCGCCATCGCCAAGGAACCGTTCGTCAACCGGTTGATGCACGTCGAGGTCGCCCAGGTGCAGGAGGTGCTCGCCGGGGAAGCCAGTTCGCCCCGCCCGGCCGCCCCCTTCGAGTACACCAACACCTGGGGCGAGAACATGGCCATCCTGCTGATCTGGTTCATCGTCGGCTGGGTGGTCCTCGGCCGGGGGCCGCGCAGGCTCACCGGGTACCTGGTGGTGGCCGCCGCCATCTTCCCGATCGTCTACTCGCTCAACCGGGGGCTGTGGATCGGCCTGGTGATCGGCGCGGTGTACGTGGCGGTGCGGATGGCGCTGCGCGGCCGGATCGTCGTCCTGGTCGGGTTGGCGCTGGCCACCGGCCTGGTCGGGGTGGCGGTGCTCGCCTCGCCGTTGGGTGCCCTGCTCAACGAGCGGATGGCCAACGGGCACAGCGACGACATCCGGTCCACCCTGTCCAACGGGGCGGTGGAGGCGGCGAACCACTCACCGGTGCTCGGCTACGGTGGCAACCGGGCGCTGATCGGCAGCAACCGGTCCATCGCGATCGGCAAGTCGGCCGACTGCAAGCAGTGCGGCAACCGGGAGCTGGGCAGCAACGGCCAGCTGTGGAACCTGCTGACCGGCCAGGGGTGGGTGGGCGCGTTCTGCTACAGCGCGTTCTTCCTCTGGTGCCTGTGGCGGTTCCGGCACGACCACACCCCGATCGGCATCGCCGGCAGCCTGGTGCTGATCCTGATGCTGTTCTTCCAGTTCCTCTACGGCTCGCTCAACACCACCCTGGCGTACGGGCTGATCAGCGTGGCGCTGCTCGCCCGCAACGACCTGCACCTGCGCGAACTGCGCCGCGAGGCCCGGCTCGCCGCACTGGAGACGACGGGCCCGCGTGCGTGGCCGGAACGGCGGTCCCACTGATGCTCACCCCACCCCCGGGCGCGGACGCGCGCGGCGCGTACCTGCCCGAGCTGGCCGGCGTGGTCTGGCCGGCGCCGGCCAGACCGGCGCTGCGGCGCGGCGGCCGGGCCGGTTTCGCGGTGGTCCCGTCGGCCGCGCGACCCCGGCTGCTGGTCCCGGCCGGCTCCCGGCGGGCCGCGGCGGGCGCGGTCCGGCACTCCACGGAGGCGCAGGGGGCGAAGGCCCGGCTGCGCCGCGCGGTGCTGGCGGCGGCGTTCCGCACCGGGCTGGGCCGGCTCGCGTTCCGGGACCGGCTGGTGGTCGACGCCGCCGCCGACGCGCTCGACGCGCACCTCGCCGCCGTGCTGGGCCGGCCGGCGCTGCTGAGCATCCACATCGGTCCGGCCCGGGCCAACCGCAAGCCGGTGGTCCAGCTCCTCGACGCCGTCGGCGACCCCATCGGGTACGCCAAGCTCGGCGTCGACCCGCTCACCCGGGCCCTGGTCGACGCCGAGGCGGCGGTGCTGGGCCGGCTGGCGACGCTCGACCTGCCCGGAATCGCAGCGGCCGAGGTGCTGCACCACGGCACCTGGGGCGGGCACGCCCTGCTGGTGCAGAGCGCCCTGCCGGTGGGCCTGCCTCGGGCCGCCCCCGCTCGGGCCGCCGAGGCGGAGCGGGCCGCCATGGTCGCGGTGAGCCGCTGCGTCGGCGTCGACCGCCGGCCGTACGCCGAGAGCGCCCATGCCCGGCGACTCGCCGGCGAGCTGGCGGCGCTCGGTGACCGCCCGGAGGCGGCCCGGCTACGCGCCGTGCTGGCCGAGGTCCGCCGCGCCGACCCGGTGCTCGACCTCGGCGCCTGGCACGGCGACTGGAACGGCGGCAACAGCGCCGCCCTGGCCGACGGCCGGGTGCTGGTCTGGGACTGGGAACGGTTCGCCGACGACGTGCCGGTCGGCTTCGACGCCCTGCACCGTCGGGTGCAGACGGCGATCACCCGGGCCGGCGTGGAGCCGCGGGTGGCGGCCGGGCGGCTGATCGCCGACGCGGCCGGGGCGTTGGCGGAGTTCGGGCAGCCGGCCGGGGTGGCCGATCTGGTGGCGGTGCTCTACCTGGTCGAGCTGGCCGCGCGGTACCTGCGCGACCGGCAGGCCGAGGCGGGCGCCCGGCTGGGACACGTGGCCGCCTGGCTGTTGCCGGCGGTGGAGGATCACCTGGCCGGTCGGCCGGGCGCGGGAGGAGTGGCGAAGTGACGCTGGTAAAGGCACAGGCGCGGCGCGCGGTGCGGTCGGTGAGTCGGACGTACGGCCGGTGGACCGCCGGGTCGCGGCTCGCCCCCGACTTCCTCATCGTGGGCGCCCAGAGGTGCGGCACGACGTCGCTGTTCAAGACCCTCTCGCAGCACCCGGCGGTGCTGCCGGCGAACTACCACAAGGGCGTGCACTACTTCGACACCGGCTACGACCGGGGGATGGACTGGTATCTGGGGCACTTCCCGACGGTTCGCCAGGCCGAGGCGGCCCGGGAGCGGGCCGGGGTGCGCGGGGTGACCGGCGAGTCGAGCCCGTACTACATGTTCCACCCGCTGGCCGGCGAGCGGATCGCGAGGGACCTGCCGGACGTGCGGCTGCTGGTGCTGCTGCGCGACCCGGTGGAGCGGGCGTACTCGGCGCACTCGCACGAGGCGGCCCGGGGCTTCGAGCCGGAGGGCTTCGAGCGCGCCCTGGAGCTGGAGGAGGAGCGGATCGCCGGGGAGCGGGAGCGGCTGCTCGCCGACCCGACCGCGCACAGCCACCACTACCAGCACAACGCCTACCTGACCCGGGGGCGCTACGTCGAGCAGATCGAACGGCTGGAGTCGATCTTCGGTCGGGATCGGCTGCACGTGGTCGACGCGGACGACTTCTTCGCCGACCCCCGGCCGGCGTTCGACGCGGTCTGCGACTTCCTCGGCCTGCCGCACTGGGCGGAGATCTCGTTCGGCAAGCACAACGCCCGGTCCCGCTCGCCCATGGACCCGGCGCTGCGGGCCCGGCTGGAGGAGCACTTCGCCCCGTACGACGAGCGGTTGAGCGCCTGGTGGGGACGCGTGCCGTCGTGGCGACGGTAGCGCCGGCCCGGTCACCGGGCGGCGAGCTGGGCGGGGCGGCCCGGCACGGGGTGGCGAACCTGCTCGGGGTGACGGTCGCGGCGGTCGCCGGGTTCGGCCTGAACATCGTCGTCACCCGGGCCTGGTCCATGGCGGACGCGGGCCTCTTCTTCGCCGCCACCAGCGCCTTCATGATCGCGTACGCGGCGGCCCGGCTGGGCACCGGCGTCGGCTCGGTCTACTTCCTCAGCCGCTACCGCACCCTCGGCCAGCCGGAGCGCATCCGCGCGTCGGTGCTGGTCGGGCTGCTGCCGGTGGTGCTGTTCGGCACGCTGATCGCGCTGGCCGGCTGGTGGGCCGCCCCGCAGATCGTGGCGCTGACCTTTGACGAGCCGGTGCCCGGGGCGGTGCGGGCGCTGCGGGTGCTGCTGGTCTTCGTGCCGGTGGCCGCGCTCTGCGACTTCGCGTTGGCCGCCTGCCGGGGGTTCGGCAAGATGCGCCCGCTGCTGCTGGTCGAGCGGCTCGGTCGGACCGGGCTGCAACTGGTCGGGGTGGGCCTGGTCGCCCTGTTCGGTCTCTCCGCCACCACCGCCCTGCCGCTGGCCTGGGCGCTGCCCTACCTGCCCGCAGCGCTGCTCGGCACCGTGTGGCTGGCTCGGCTGGTCCGGCGGGCCGAGCGGGGGGCGCAGGCCCCACCGGTGTCGCTGCGCGACGAGTTCTGGCCGTACTGGCGCTACAGCGGCCCCCGGGCGCTGAGCGGGCTGGCCCAGATGGCGGTGCAGCGGCTCGACATCGTGCTGATCGGCGCGCTGCGCGGGCTGTCCGAGGCCGCGCTCTACACGGCGGCCACCCGGTTCCTGGCCCTCGGGCAGCTCTCCGGGCAGGCGCTGTCCACCGCCGTGCAGCACCGGCTGGCCGAGCACCTGGTACGCGACGACCGGGCCGCCGCCGGCCGGCTCTACCAGGCCGCCACGGGGTGGCTGGTGCTGCTGGCCTGGCCGGCGTACCTGCTCTTCGCGGTCTTCGCCGAGCCGATGCTGCACCTGTTCGGCGACGGGTACGCCGCCGGCCAGCGGGTGACCGTCTTCCTGGCGCTGAGCATGCTGGTGGCCACCGGCTGTGGCATGGTCGACACGGTACTCAACATGGCCGGCCGGACGTCCTGGACGTTCTACAACGCGCTGGCCGGCACGGTCGTCAACGTGGTGCTCAACGTGCTGCTCATCCCGCGCTTCGGCATCATGGGGGCGGCGGTCGCCTGGTCGGCGTCCATCCTGATCACCAACCTGGTGCCGCTGGCCCAGCTGCACCACGCGTACCGGCTGCACCCGTTCGGTCGGGGCACGCTCGCCGCCGCCGGGCTGGCGGTGGCCTGCTTCGGAGTGCCGGCGCTGCTGGCCCGCACGGTGGTCGACGCCGGGCCGGTCACGTTGGCCGTGCTGGCGGTGCTCGGCGCCGCCGGGTACGCCGCCGGGGTGTGGCGGCTGCGCCGGGTGCTCCAACTCGACGCGCTGCGGGCGCTGCGCCGGGGTCGGCGGCGCTGAGGTCCCGACCACGGGCCTGTCCACTGAACGTCCGCCATCGGCACGCCGGTGGCCTCAGCACACGGGGAAGGTACGGCAACGATGAAGCGGTTCCAGACGGCGGTGGTGCTCCTGCTCGGATCGGCGCTGGCCGTGTCGGCGTGCTCCGAGCCGGCTCCGGACTTCGTGCCGCCGGCCACACCGACCGGCACCGCGCCGGCCGCGGGCCCCCGCCCGGCGGACGGCCTGCGCACCACCGGGCGCGGCCCCGAACTGCCCGGGGAGGGCGTCTGGCTGGGCGCCTGGGTGAAGCCGGACTGGCAGACCCCGGAGGGCCGGGTCGAGGCGCTGACCGCGTTCGGGGAACAGACCCGCGGCAAGGTCGTCCTGGCGCACATGTTCCACGACTGGGAGGACGACTTCCCCGGCCCCACCGAGCACGCGTTCCAGGCGGCCGGGAAGCTCCAGATGATTTCCTGGTCCGGCGCCGACACCCGGTCCATCCGGGACGGGGTGTACGACCAGCTGATCCGGCAGCGGGCCGAGAAGATCAAGCAGTTCGGGGTGCCGCTGCTGCTGCGCTGGCGGTGGGAGATGGACCGCCCCAACCTGACCCAGAGCGTGCACTCCCCGGAGGACTACGTCGCCGCCTGGAAGCGGATCCGGGGCATCTTCACCGAGGTGGGGGCCACCAACGCCGGCTTCGTCTGGTGTCCGCACGTGCAGGGTTTCGTCGACGAGAAGCGCAACGCCGCCGCGTACTACCCGGGCGACGACCAGGTCGACTGGCTCTGCACCGACGTGTACCCGGGCAAGGAGTTCGACGGCTTCGCCGAGCAGATGGACACCTTCATGGCCTTCGCCGCCAAGCACCCCCGGCCGGTGGTGATCGGCGAGTTCGGGGTGACGTACCCGGGTGGGCCCGGCCAGCGCGCCGCCTGGCTGAGCGAGGCCCGCGACTACGTCAAGCAGCACCCGCAGATCAAGGCGGTGGTCTACTTCGCCGCGAAGCAGACCACGAAGCCCGTGTACGACAGCACGTTCAACGACGACCCGGAGGGGCTGGCCGCGTACCGGGAGCTGACCGCCGACCCGTGGTTCGCCGCACCGCCCCCGCCGGTCCCGGTGCACGGCCCCCGTACCGAGTGACGCCGTCCGGCTCGCCCGGCCGGGCCGGCCGGGCCCGGAAAAAGCGACAATGACGACAGGCACATCGGACACCCCGGGGTAGACGCCGCGCGTTCGATGCGCCATCGTGTCCTCAGACTTTTCGTCGCCGGTCGTCGCCTCCCCGACCGGCAGTGACCGACCGGGTCCGCCCGGTCACGGAGGCATTCCCAAATCAGTTCTCCGCCGTTCCTCCGGAGTTGCCCGTGACCCGTCTTCCGGCGCTCACCCGCCGACCGCTCGCGGTCCTGACCGCCACACTCACCGCCACCGGCGTGCTCGTCGCCGGCCCGGCACCCGCCGCGCCCGACCACACCACCGTGGTCGGAGCGGTCCCGTCCACCCTCACCCCCGACATCATCGACGGCACGGTCTTCGCCATCCACGACGCCGGCAGCAAGGTGATCGTCGGCGGCTCGTTCACCGGGGTGCAGGACCGCGACTCCGACGTGACCGTCGCCCGCAAGTACGTGCTGGCCTTCGACAAGGCCACCGGCAAGGTGGACACCACGTTCGTGCCGGCGGTCGACGGCGAGGTCTACGACGTGCTCGCCGGCCCCACCGCCGGCACCGTCTACCTCGCCGGCCAGTTCAACAACGTCAACAGCACCGCCCGCCGCAAGCTCGCCCTGGTCAACCTCTCCAACGGCAGCCTGGTCACCAGCTTCCCCAACCTGGCCTTCAACGGCCTGGTCAACGACGTGGCCCGGGTCGGCACCCGGCTGCTGGTGGGCGGCACCTTCACCACCGTCGCCAGCAAGGCGCGCGGCGGCCTGGTCTCGGTCAACGCCACCACCGGCGCGGTGGACGACTACCTCACCGCCAAGCTGACCGAGCACCACAACTACGACGGGGTCAGCGGCGCGACGGCCGGCGTCGGCGCCGAGAAGCTGGCCGTCTCGCCGGACGGCACCCAACTCGTGGTGATCGGCAACTTCAAGAAGGCCAACGGGGCCCTGCACGACCAGGTGGTCCGGCTCGCCCTCGGCAGCACCGCGGCGACCGTCTCGTCCTGGAACACGAACCGCTACGAGCCGCGCTGCGCCTGGACGAAGTTCGACTCGTACGTGCGGGACGTGAGCTTCTCGCCGGACGGCAGCTACTTCGTCGTCGCCACCACGGGCGGTCCGTCCGCCGGGACGCTCTGCGACGCCGCGGCCCGCTGGGAGACCTCGTCCACCGGCACCGCCGTCCAGCCGACCTGGGTCAACTACAGCGGCGGGGACACCCTGCTCTCGGTGGGCATCACCGAGAAGGCGGTCTACGTCGGCGGGCACTTCCGCTGGTTGAACAACACCTCGGCCACCGACTCGGCCCTCCCGGGCGCGGTCGCCCGACCCAGCATCGCCGCGCTCGACCCGCTCAACGGCCTGCCGCTGGCCTGGAACCCGGGCCGGAACCCGCGCGGGTACGGCGTGGCGGAACTGCTGGTCACCCCGCAGGGCCTCTGGCTCGGCTCCGACCAGCCCTGGATCGGCAACCGCAAGTACCGCCGGGAGCGCATCTCGTTCTTCCCGCTGGCCGGCGGCGCCGCCCCGCACTCCACCGCCACCGCCGCCCTGCCGGGCAACGTCTACCAGGCCGGGGTCGGCAGCGGCACGGCGAACACTGTGCAGCGCCGGTCGTACGACGGGACGGGCGCCGTGGGCGCGGCCGCCTCGGTCGCCAACCCCGACGGCACCACCTGGTCGACGGCCAAGGGCGCATTCTGGGTCGGCGGCACCCTGTTCTACGGGATCAACGGCGCGCTGTGGCGGCGCACGTTCAACGGCACCACGTTCGGCACCCCCAAGCTGGTCGACCCGTACCACGACCCGCTGTGGGACACGGTGGTGACCGGCGGTGGGCCGGAGGGCCAGACGTTCCGGGGCGCCACCGTGAGCTTCTACCCGGAGATCGCGAACGTGACCGGCATGTTCTACACCAACGGGCGGCTCTACTACACGCTCAGCGGGCAGGCCGGCCTCTTCTGGCGCTGGTTCAACCCGGACAGCGGCACCGTCGGGGCAGACAAGTTCACCGTGGCCGGCGCGACCGGCTTCGCCGACTCCGGCAGCGTCTTCGTCTCGGGGTCCCGGATCTACCTGATCAGCCGCACCACCGGCAACCTGTCGTCGGCGAGCTGGGTCAACGGGGCGCCCTCGGGCGCCTGGACCGTGCGCAGCGGCCCCGCCGTCGGCGGGGTCGACTGGCGGGCCCGGGCGGTCTTCACCGGCCCGTAACCGCCGTCCCACGGCGGGGGTCGACCCCGCCCGACCGGTCTCCACCGACGGCCCGGTCCCCTCGCGGGGGCCGGGCCGTCGGCGTCCCGCCGCCCGCGGGGCCCACCGGCGGTCGTCGGGCGGTACGGGGGCATCGCCGTACCGGCCCCGGCTCGCTACTGTCGTGACGTGCCCACAGAGCCTCTCCGCTGCGCCGGCGCGCTTATCGTCGACGACGACAGCCGCCTCTTCGTCCAGCGCCGGTCCCCGCAGCGGGTCCTGTTCCCCGGCACCTGGGACATCGTCGGCGGCCACCTGGAACCGGGCGAGGGGGTCGAGGACGCGCTGCTCCGCGAGGTCACCGAGGAGACCGGCTGGACCGTGTCGCACGTCCTCGGCCCGGTCGGCGAGTACCGCTGGACCGGCGCCGACGGGCTGGACCGGATCGAGGTCGACTTCCTCGTCCGGGTCGACGGCGACCTGAGCCGGCCCCGACTGGAGGAGGGCAAGCACACGGAGTTCCGCTGGCTGGCCGAGCGGGACATCGCCCTGCTGGACGAGCACCGCGACGTCGACGACGGGCTGATCCGGCGGATCGCCGAGGACGCCTTCGCGGCGCTGCGCTCGATCGGTCTGTGAGCGACGACGTCGAGCTCGCGCCGCACCGGTTCGCGGGGCTGGTCGCCCCGCCGGTGGACCGGGTCTTCGTCGCCGGCATCCTCGCCGGCCGCGACGGGGGCGGCGCGGAGCTGAGCCAGCGGTACGGCGGGCCTGCGGCCACCGGCTTCCTGATCGAGTTCCGCACCCGGCTGGCCGCGCCGGGCGGGACCGTCGACCCGGCGGGCTTCGCCGCGGTGACCCGGTACCGGGACCCGGGGTCCTGCCAGCGGGCGCTGGACAAGCAGGTCGCCTACGGCATGCTGCACCGCCGCCCCGACGGCTGCTTCTCCGCGACGGAACGCGGGCAGGCATTCCTCACCGAGATCTACCAGATACACGCCGAGGTGACCGAGGAGCTGTGGGCCGGGCACGACGACCGGGTGCTCCGGCTGGTCGAGGCGCTCGGCCGGCTGCTCACGTACGCGATGGTCGCCGCCGAGGAGGAGCCGGGCTCGGCCGGCGACGCGTTCGTCGTGATGGCACCCCCGCACGAGCCGGACGGCGCCTCGCCGGGGGTGCTGCTGCTCAACCGGCTCGGCACGCTGCGCTACCACCGGGCCGACGCGCACGAGGCCGCGTGGACGGCGGCCGGGCACACCGCGCTCAGCATCACCGAGCTGCCGGCCGGCCCGGAACGGCTGGCCATCGAGCAGGAGACGGACCGGCGGGCGGCGGGCCCGTACGCGGTGCTGACCGCCGACGAGCGGCTGGCCGTGCTCGCCGACCTGGCCGCGCTGCCGGGGTGAACCCCGGTTGACGGCGGGCGTGTTCCGTCCCGGCGCTATCCTCCACCGGTGACCCGGAGTCGTACGAGGGAGAACGTCGCATGATCGGTATGGTGCTCGCCGCCGGTGCGGGGCGTCGACTGCGCCCGTACACCGACACCCTGCCCAAGGCGCTGGTGCCGGTGGACGGTGAGACCACCATCCTGGACATCGCGCTGCGCAACCTCGCCGAGGTCGGGCTGACCGAGGTGGTGATCGTCGTCGGGTACGCCGCCGACGCGGTCGTCTCCCGCCAGGCGGAGCTGGAGAAGCGCCACGGCGTCACGATCAGCCTCGTGCACAACGACAAGGCCGAGGAGTGGAACAACGCGTACTCGCTCTGGCTGGCCCGGGAGCACTTCGCCCGGGGCCTCCTGCTGGTCAACGGCGACACCGTGCACCCGGTGAGCGTGGAGAAGACCCTGCTGGCCGAGCGCGGCCCGGGCATCCTGCTCGCGGTGGACACCATCAAGGCGCTGGCCGAGGAGGAGATGAAGACCACCTTCGACGCCGCCGGCCAGCTCACCCGGATCACCAAGCTGATGGACCCGGGCGAGGCGTACGGGGAGTACATCGGCGCGACGCTGATCGAGCCGCGGGTGGCCGACGCGCTCGCCGACGCCCTGGAGACGACCTGGCGGCGGGACCCGAACCTCTACTACGAGGACGGCTACCAGGAGTTCGCCGACCGGGGCGGGGAGGTGCGGGCGGCACCGATCGGCGACGTCTCCTGGGTCGAGGTCGACAACCACGCCGACCTGGCCCGGGCGCGGGAGATCGCGTGCCGCTGCTAGCCCGCACGGTGCTCACCCCGCTGCACATCGACGTGCGGCGGGGCGCGGTGGCGGACCTGGCCGCGATCCTGGCCGACGGCCGGATCTCCTCCGGCGGCGACGTGGCCGTGGTGGTCGGGCCGGGGCAGGGCGGGCAGATCGCCGAGCTGATCCGCCCGTCGCTGCGCTCGGCGGACGTGTTCACCGTCGCCGGGGGCACCCTGGACGCCGCCGACGACCTGGGCGGCAAGCTCCGGGCCCGCTCGTACGACGCGGTGGTGGGCATCGGCGGCGGCAAGACCATCGACGTGGCGAAGTACGCGGCCACCCGGCGCGGGCTGCCGATGGTCACGGTGGCGACGAGCCTGGCCAACGACGGCATCGCCTCCCCGGTGGCCTCGCTGATCACCGACGGGATCAAGGGCTCCTACGGGGTGCACATCCCGATCGCGGTCATCATCGACCTGGACTTCGTGGAGGCCGGGCCGGAGCGGCACAACCGGGCGGGCATCGGCGACGTGGTGAGCAACATCAGCGCGCTGGCCGACTGGGAGCTGGCCCGCCAGGTCCGGGGGGAACCGGTCGACGGGCTGGCCGCCTCGCTGGCCCGGGCGGGCGCGGAGGCGGTCCTCAACCACCCCGGCGACATGACCGACGACGCGTTCGTCACCGTGCTCGCCGAGGCGCTGATCTCCAGCGGCCTGGCGATGGCGGTGTGCGGCACCAGTCGCCCGTCCAGCGGCGGCTGCCACGAGATCATGCACGCGGTGGACGCGCTCTTCCCGGGCACCGCCTCGCACGGCGAGCTGGCCGGGCTGGGCGCGCTCTTCTGCACCTGGCTGCGGGGAGACCTGCGCCGGTTCCGGGAGATGTCGGCCTGCCTGGCCCGGCACGGCCTGCCCCGGCTGCCGGCCGACGTGGGGCTCGGCGACGACCAGTTCGTCGAGGCGGTGCAGTTCGCGCCAAGGACCCGGCCGGACCGGTACACCATCCTGGAGCACCTGGCGATGTCGCCTTCCGAGACGCGGGAGCGGCTGGCAGACTACGCCGGTGCACTCCGCGACCACCTTGACTGAGCCGTCCCGCCCCTCCGTAGCCGACTTCCACCGGGTCAACCGGGGCGGTGGCCTGTTCAGCGAGTCGGTCAGCCAGTGGCTGGGCGCGGTGTTCGCGCTGGTCGCCCAGCGGCTCGGGCTGCGCCCTACCGCGCTGACCATCGCCAACCTGGTGCTCGGCCTGGCCACCTCCGTGACCGTGGTGGCCCTCGCCGGCCGGGTCGCCGCCGGGGACGTGCCGGCCTGGATGGTCGGCCTGGCCGCGCTGGTCGGCTGGCAGGTCGCGTACTCGCTGGACTGCGCCGACGGGCAGCTCGCCCGGGTGACCGGGCAGGGCAGCGCGGCCGGCGCGCGGGTGGACGTGCTCTGCGACGTGGCCGCCCAGATCGCCCTGGTGGCCGCCCTGTCCGCCACGGCCGTGGCGCAGCGCCCGGAGACGCCGTCCTGGCTGGTCGCCGTCTTCGCGGGCACCTGGATGGTCAACCTGGTGACGTCGGTGATGCAGTCCGGCCCGAACGCGGCCAGCATGGTCACCTCGACCTCGCTGCCGGTGCGGCTGGCGAAGCTGGTCCGCGACTACGGCGCCGTGATCTTCGTGGCCGGGCTGGTGCTGGCGTTCGCCCCGGCCCTGGTGTTCTGGGTGATCGTGGCGTTCACGATCGTCAACGGCGGCTTCCTCCTGGCCAGCATCGCCTTCTCGGCCCGCGCCTCGCTGCGCTGACCCGCCAGTCCTCCGGGGATTTCCGGCTTGGGCTGGTCGGTGGAGACGCGCCCGTGCTGGTGGGAGTCATCGCTGATCTCTGCATTGTCGTGCGCACCGCCCGGTGTCACGTGCCCGCTCCGCCGCCGGGCTACCCGATGTGCGGAACGGCAGCCGAGCGACTTCCCACCCGCCATTTGGACGTCACGACTAACCCACGGGAGATCTTGGTAGAAATCGGCCCCTGGAGGGGCCACTTTCTACCAAGATCTCCGACCCTCCTAAGGCGCGGAACGGAATTCCCGGGAAATGGACGGCCTCGGTAAAAGCGGGCCCAACGCCCCGGTGTGCTCGCCGGTGCGCCACGTCACGATGGCGATGGTCGCGCCAGGTACGCCGTCTTGACGTCGGCCGAAAACCCGCAGGCTCTGTAGAAGGCGTGCGTCGCAGGCCTTCGCGAGCCCGTCATCAGCATCGCCTTGTAGCAGCCCGCATCCCATGCGGCTTGGAGCGTACCGGCCATGATCTGCTTACCCAGACCTGTGCCGCGCCGCGATGCTTCGACGACGACGTTCTCGATGACGGCGTAGGGCGCTGCCGATCGGCTGATGTTGGGATTCACGTTGAGGTACGTCGTGGCGACGACGACCCCATCCACCTCGAGCACGAAGAGATGCAGCGCCGGAGAGCCGAGGATCTGCTGGAAAGCCTCCGCATCAGATCCGTCCTTCAGAACCGGATCGTCGGGGTGCAGTTGCCCGTAGAGGCGGATAACCTGCTCGAAATCGCCAGGACGAGCCTCACGGAACATGCCGGGAGCGTAACCAACGCAGTGAGCCATTCTCATCGCGCGTGGCGGTCGGTCTCGGCCAGGTGCTGGGCAAAGCAACCTTCGATAGCCGCTGCCGGCGGTCGACCGGCGTCGCCGACCGCAGCGGCCGCGGCCAGCATGGTCACCTCGACCAGCCTGCTGGTACGGCTGGTGAAGCTGGTCCGCGACTACGGCGCGGTGATCTTCGTGGCCGGCCTGGTGCTGGCGTTCGCCCCGGCCCTGGTGTTCTGGGTGATCGTGGCGTTCACGATCGTCAACCGCGGCTTCCTCCTGGCCAGCGTGGCCTTCTCGGCCCGCGCCTCCCTGCTGTGACAGCCGTCATCACGACCCTGCGGGCGGTTCGGATCCGTGGTCTTCCGCGCGTTGTCGGCGGAGTTGTTCGAGGACGGCGGTGTCGGCGTCGAGGTCGGGGCGGTCGACCTGGCGGGCGAGGTCGACAACGTGTTCGAGTTCCTGGATCGCCAGGTCGAGGTCACCTCCCGCCCGGTGGACCATCGCGATGTTGTGCCGGGTGACAGCTTCACCGACCCGGTCGCCGACCTCCCGCCGGATAAGGAGCGCCTGGTTGTAGAAGCCGAGAGCCCGCTGCCGGTCTCCCAACCCGGCGTGCACGTGGCCGATGTTGTTGCGTGTGACAGCTTCGCCGGCCCGGTCGCCGACCTCCCGCAAGATGGGCAGCGCCCGGTCGTAGAAGCCGAGAGCCTGCCGCCGATCCCCCAACGTGTCGTACACGTGGCCGATGTTGTTGAGGGTGGCGGCTTCGCCGGCCCGGTCGCCGACCTCCCGCGCGATGGGAAGCGCCTGATCGTAGAAGCCGAGAGCCCGCCGCCGATCCCCCAACCCGACGTGCGCGAGGCCGATGTTGCTGAGGGTGGCGGCTTCGCCGGCCCGGTCGCCGACCTCCCGCACGATGGGAAGCGCCTGATCGTAGAAGCCGAGAGCCCGCCGCCGATCCCCCAACCCGACGTGCACGTGGCCGATGTTGCTGAGGGTGGTGGCTTCGCCGGCCCGGTCGCCGACCTCCCGCAAGATGGGGAGCGCCTGGTGGTAGAAGCCGAGAGCCCGCCGCCAGTCCCCCAACCTGCCGTGCACGAGGCCGATGTTGCTGAGGGTGACAGCTTCGCCGGCCCGGTCGCCGACCTCCCGCCGGATGGGAAGCGCCTGATCGTAGAAGCCGAGAGCCCGCCGCCGATCCCCCAACCCGTCGTACACGAGACC